>NZ_JBQBLX010000017.1:0-527 GCF_051917725.1 Halomicrococcus pelagicus | reverse complement strand
GGCTACGGACGCTTTAGGCCCAATAATAGCGGCCATCACTCGGGCTGCCGGTATTACCGCGGCGGCTGGCACCGGTCTTGCCCAGCCCTTGTTCCTGAACCACCTTACGGTTCAGAAAAGCGAGGACGATATGCCCTCGCACTCGGAGTTCCCTTATCGCACTGTCGTGCAGTGTAAAGTTTTCGCGCCTGCTGCGCCCCGTAGGGCCTGGATTCTTGTCTCAGAATCCATCTCCGGGCTCTTGCTCTCACAACCCGTACCGATTATCGGCACGGTGGGCCGTTACCCCACCGTCTACCTAATCGGCCGCAGCCACATCCTATGGCGCCTGAGCGTTTCGAGCTCTCCGCATTCCAGCGTGAGAGCCGTATTCGGGATTAGCCTCAGTTTCCCGAGGTTATCCCGATCCATAGGGTAGTTTGGCCACGTGTTACTGAGCTATCCGCCACGAGTGTGAACTCGTGCGACTAGCATGGCTAAATCGAACTCCGATAGCAATGGCCTCCGGCAGGATCAACCGGAATGGT
>NZ_JBQBLX010000016.1:0-560 GCF_051917725.1 Halomicrococcus pelagicus | reverse complement strand
GTCAACCTCGTCGAACTCCGCAAGCGCGTGGGGATGGTGTTCCAGTCGCCCAATCCGTTCCCCAAATCCATCCGGGACAACATCACGTACGGGCCGCGCAAGCACGGCGACGTCGACACCGGCCTGCTCGCGCGCCTGCTCGGTAACGCCAACGGCGACGAAGCCGACGCGCTCGTCGAGCGCTCGCTGAAGCAGGCGGCGCTCTGGGACGAGGTCGAAGACCGTTTGGACGACAACGCGCTGGGGCTGTCGGGCGGCCAGCAACAGCGGCTCTGCATCGCGCGGTGTCTGGCGGTCGACCCCGAGGTCATCCTGATGGACGAGCCCGCGAGCGCGCTCGACCCCATCGCCACCGCCAAAATCGAAGAACTCATCGAAGAACTCGCCGACGACTACACGGTCGTCGTCGTCACTCACAACATGCAGCAGGCCGCTCGCATCAGCGACCAGACCGCCGTCTTCCTCACCGGCGGCGAACTCGTCGAGTACGGCGACACCGACGACATCTTCGAGAACCCCAACAGCCAGCGCGTCGAGGACTACATCACCGGCAAGTTCGG
>NZ_JBQBLX010000015.1:0-728 GCF_051917725.1 Halomicrococcus pelagicus | reverse complement strand
GTGGGCAGCGAGCGCTCGCGGGCGACGCCGACTGCTTTCTCCATGACGGCGCGGGCCCCCGGCACCTTCGACGCCCAGTTCGAGACGGGCGCGAGGGTACTCCCGAGCGCCGAAAGCCGGTCGACGTTCGCGAAGAGGCGGTCGCGGAGGCTCGCGCCGTGGCGCTGGTGGTGTTCGTGTTCGACCTCGGCCTTGAGTTTGGCCATGTCGACCTCGCTCGGGCAGTCGCGGGCGCAACCCTTGCAGCCGATGCAGAGGTCCATCACCTCCGCCATGAACTCCACGTCGAACTGCTCGCCCTCCGGCAGGTCGCCCGACATCGCCTGCCGGAGGAGGTTCGCCCGACCGCGCGTGGAGGTGACCTCCTCGTCGGCGGCCCGGTAGGTCGGGCACATCACGCCGCCGGTGGTCTCCTGGCCGCCGCGACAGCCGCCGCAGCCGTGACAGAGCTCGACCATCCCCTGGAACCCGTTCTCGTTCTCCCACTCCAGTGCTGGCTCGAATCCGGATTCGAACTCGTAACCGGGCGAGAATCGGAGATTTTCTGTCATGTCGACGTCGCCGCAGACCTGGCCGGGGTTCAGGAGCCAGTCGGGGTCGAACGCCGTCTTGAGGTCCCGGAACACTCCCCAGACGTGCTCCCCGTACAGTTTCCGGTTCCACTGGGTCCGCGCCCGGCCGTCGCCGTGCTCGCCGGAGACGCTGCCGCCGTACTCGACGACGAGGTC
>NZ_JBQBLX010000014.1:0-808 GCF_051917725.1 Halomicrococcus pelagicus | reverse complement strand
CGTCGACCCGCCCGAGGACGGTGATGTAGCCGTCGTCGTCGATTTTCGCGCCGTCCTCGGGGAAGTACACCCAGTCGTCGGGGTCGTCGCTCTCGGTGTCGGAGTACTCCGCCCAGTACTCCTCGACGTAGCGGTCGTCGTTCTCGTAGAGGGTGCGGAGCATGCCCGGCCAGGGCTTGTCGACGGTGAGGTAGCCGGCGCGACCCGGCTCTACCTCCTCGCCCGTCGTGTCGACGACCTTCGCGTCGATGCCCGGCAGGGCCGGGCCGGCCGAACCGGGCTTCATCGTCCCGACGCCGGGGAGGGTGGTGACCATCATGCCACCGGTTTCGGTCTGCCACCAGGTGTCGACGATGGGGCAGTTCTCGTCGCCGATGTGCTTGTAGTACCACTTCCACGCGCGCGGGTTGATCGGTTCCCCGACCGTGCCCAACAGTCGGAGCGAGGAGAGGTCGTGCTGGTCGGGGTGCTGACTCCCCCACTTCATGAACGCCCGGATGGCCGTCGGCGCCGTGTAGAAGATGTCGACGCCGTACTCCTCGACGATCTGCCAGAGGCGGTCCTTCTCGGGGTAGTCCGGCGTCCCCTCGTACATCACGCTGGTGGTGCCGAGCGCGAGCGGTCCGTAGACGATGTAGGAGTGGCCCGTAATCCAGCCGATGTCCGCCGAACACCAGTACGTGTCGTCGGCCTCGATGTCGAGGACGGTCTGGGAGGTCCAGGCGACGTAGGAGAGATACCCACCGGTGGTGTGTTTGACGCCCTTGGGCTGGCCGGTCGTGCCGGAGGTGTACATCAGGAAGAGCAT
>NZ_JBQBLX010000013.1:0-823 GCF_051917725.1 Halomicrococcus pelagicus | reverse complement strand
GACGGACCCGACGGTGAGGGACGAAAGCTAGGGTCACGAACCGGATTAGATACCCGGGTAGTCCTAGCTGTAAACGATGCTCGCTAAGTGTGGCACACGCTACGAGCGTGTGCTTCGCTGCAGCGAAGGCGTAAGCGAGCCGCCTGGGAAGTACGTCCGCAAGGATGAAACTTAAAGGAATTGGCGGGGGAGCACTACAACCGGAGGAGCCTGCGGTTTAATTGGACTCAACGCCGGACATCTCACCAGCTCCGACAGTAGCAGTGACGGTCAGGTTGATGACTTTACCTGAGCTACTGAGAGGAGGTGCATGGCCGCCGTCAGCTCGTACCGTGAGGCATCCTGTTAAGTCAGGCAACGAGCGAGACCCGCGTCCGTAATTGCCAGCAACACCCTCGTGGTGGTTGGGTACATTACGGAGACTGCCAGTGCCAAACTGGAGGAAGGAACGGGCAACGGTAGGTCAGTATGCCCCGAATGAGCTGGGCTACACGCGGGCTACAATGATCGAGACAATGGGATGCAACCTCGAGAGAGGGCGCTAATCTCCTAAACTCGGTCGTAGTTCGGATTGAGGACTGAAACTCGTCCTCATGAAGCTGGATTCGGTAGTAATCGCCGTTCAGAAGACGGCGGTGAATACGTCCCTGCTCCTTGCACACACCGCCCGTCAAAGCACCCGAGTGAGGTCCGGATGAGGCCACCAAGCGGTGGTCGAATCTGGGCTTCGCAAGGGGGCTTAAGTCGTAACAAGGTAGCCGTAGGGGAATCTGCGGCTGGATCACCTCCTAACACACGGGACCAGGCCGTTGCGCCTGGCCCA
>NZ_JBQBLX010000012.1:0-962 GCF_051917725.1 Halomicrococcus pelagicus | reverse complement strand
GTAACAAGGTAGCCGTAGGGGAATCTGCGGCTGGATCACCTCCTAACACACGGGACCAGGCCGTTGCGCCTGGCCCATCTGCCACTTCACGTGGCAACGAGGGTTCCTCGACGACCTCGACCACGCTGCTGGTCGGGCACCTTTGAACTGCCAAGGCTAACGTATTTCTCGCCTGACGGCGAGGTGGGCCCATAGCTCAGTGGTAGAGTGCCTCCTTTGCAAGGAGGATGCCCTGGGTTCGAATCCCAGTGGGTCCATAATCTCGGGCCGGAACGAATCGTTCCCCTTAAGTAGACGGGAGCGAAACGTTCAGGTCCGCGACGACCGATGCACCATCCCGTGAGAGCGTGGATGGGAAGGGTTCGACGCACGCTCCCCTTTACCACAGGGACGTGGCGATGACGACCGTATGTACGTGCAATCCAGACGTCCACTGGACCCGTTCACTCGGGTTCCAGTCCAACGACGAATCCAATAGCGTGGCTACTGTGCCAGCTGGTGGATGGCTCGGCTCGAGCGCCGACGACGGACGTGCCAAGCTGCGATAAGCCTGAGGGAGCCGCACGGAGGCGAAGAACTCAGGATTTCCGAATGGGAATCCCCACCGCAATTGCTTCGCGCAATGGGGAACGCCGGGAATTGAAACATCTCAGTACCGGCAGGAATAGAAACCAAACGGGATGTCGTGAGTAACGGCGAGTGAAAACGATCCAGTCCAAACCGAAGCCTTCGGGCAATGTGGTGTTAGGACTGGCTCTCATCACCGGAACGTTCTCGTGAAGTCTCCTGGAAAGGAGCGTGATACAGGGTGACAACCCCGTAACGTGAACAAGTATGGTGTGCGCCAGATCCAGAGTAATGAGGGTCGGATATCCCTCGTGAATATAGCGGACATCGACCGCTAAGACTAAACACGTCTCGAGACCGATAGCGAACAAGTAGCGTGAGCGAACGCTGAAAAG
>NZ_JBQBLX010000011.1:0-2788 GCF_051917725.1 Halomicrococcus pelagicus | reverse complement strand
TAGCGGACATCGACCGCTAAGACTAAACACGTCTCGAGACCGATAGCGAACAAGTAGCGTGAGCGAACGCTGAAAAGCACCCCACAAAGGGAGGTGCAATAGGGCCTGAAATCAGTTGGCGATGGAGCGACGGGGCTCAAAAGGCCCCTCGATAAACGACCCGGGTGCGAACCCGCAGTAGGACTCGAGGGGAGCCGGTGTCCCGTCGTACGTTTTGAAAAACGAGCCAGGGAGTGTATCTGTTCGGCGAGTCTAACCCGTGCATCGGGGAAGGCATAGGGAAACCAATACGGCCGCAGCGCTTTGCGCGAGGGCCACCGTCTTCAAGGGCGGGGAGTCGAACTGATACGACCCGAAACCGGATGATCTACGCGTGGGCAAGGTGAAGCGTGGCGAAAGCCACGTGGAGGCCTGCTAGGGATGGTGTCCTACAATACCCTCCCGTGACCTACGTGTAGGGGTGAAAGGCCCATCGAATCCGGCAACAGCTGGTTCCAGTCGAAACATGTCGAAGCATGACCTCTGTCGAGGTAGTCCGTGGGGTAGAGCGACCGATTGGGAGATCCGCCTCCGAGAGGAGTCGGCCTCCCTGTCGAACTCCAAACCTACGGACGCCATTGACGCAGGGAATCCGGTGTGCGGGGTAAGCCTGTGCACCAGGAGGGAGACAACCCAGAGCTGGGTTAAGGTCCCCAAGTGTGGACTAAGTGCGATCGAAGGTGGTCCCGAGCCCTAGACAGCCGGGAGGTGAGCTTAGAAGCAGCTACCCTCCAAGAAAAGCGTAACAGCTTACCGGCCGAGGTTCGGGGCGCCGAAAATGATCGGGGCTCAAGTCCACCACCGAGACCTGGCGGCACGCGTCACAGCGTGATCCAGTAGACTGGCACTCTGCTCGGGTGGAAGTTCGGATGAGAATTCGAATGGACCGAGTAGGGACGAAAATCCTGGCCATAGTAGCAGCGTGAGTCGGGTTAGACCCCCGACGGCCTGAAGAGTAAGGGTTCCTCGGCAATGCTGATCAGCCGAGGGTTAGCCGATCCTAAGTCTCACCGTAGATCGAATGAGACGACAGGGAAACTGGTTAATATTCCAGTGCCACCGTGCAGTGAAAGTTGACGCTTTGGGGCAGGTCGAGCCGGGCTTTCGCCCGGTCGAACCGTCAAAATCCGTGGAAGCCGTAATGGCAGGAAGCGGACGAACGGCGGAACAGCGCAAGTCGACTCAACCTAGAGCCCGTGAAAAAACGAGCACGGTGATCGTACCGAGATCCGACACAGGTACTCTGGCGGCGAAAGCCAAGGTCTGTCGGGAGCAACCGACGTTAGGGAATTCGGCAAGTTAGTCCCGTAAGTTCGCGATAAGGGATGCCTGCCCCGGATAGGGGCAGGTCGCAGTGACTCGGACGCTCCGACTGTCTAGTAACAACATAGGTGACCGCAAATCCGCAAGGACTCGTACGGTCACTGAATCCTGCCCAGTGCAGGTATCTGAAAACCCGGTACAACGGGGCGAAGGACCTGTTAACGGCGGGGGTAACTATGACCCTCTTAAGGTAGCGTAGTACCTTGCCGCTTCAGTAGCGGCTTGCATGAATGGATCAACGAGAGCGTCACTGTCCCAACGTTGGGCCCGGTGAACTGTACGTTCCAGTGCGGAGTCTGGAGACCCCCAAGGGGAAGCGAAGACCCTATAGAGCTTTACTGCAGGCTGTCGCTGGGACACGGTCGCTAATGTGCAGCATAGGTAGGAGGCGTTACAGAGGTGCGCGCGCCAGCGCGTCGCCCAGCCACCATTGAAATACTACCCGTTAGTGACTGTGACCCTCACTCCGGGAGGAAGACACCGGTAGCCAGGCAGTTTGACTGGGGCGGTACACGCTCGAAAAGATATCGAGCGTGCCCCAAGATTTCCTCAGCCGCGTCGGAGACGCGGCAAAGAGCGCAAGAGCAAAAGGAAGTCTGACAGTGTCCTCCACAACGAGGGACGCTGACGCGAAAGCGTGGTCTAGCGAACCAACCAGCCTGCTTGATGCGGGCGGTTGCTGACAGAAAAGCTACCTTAGGGATAACAGAGTCGTCACCGGCAAGAGCACATATCGACCCGGTGGCTTGCTACCTCGATGTCGGTTCCCTCCATCCTGCCCGTGCAGAAGCGGGCAAGGGTGAGGTTGTTCGCCTATTAAAGGAGGTCGTGAGCTGGGTTTAGACCGTCGTGAGACAGGTCGGCTGCTATCTATTGGGGGTGCTATGGTACCTGACGGGAACATTCGTATAGTACGAGAGGAACTCCGAATGGTCACCACTGGTGTACCGGTCGTCCGAGAGGGCGCGTGCCGGGCAGCCACGTGACACGGGGTAAGAGCTGAATGCATCTAAGCTCGAAACCCACCTGGAAAAGAGGTACCGCCGAGACCACTCGTAGAAGACGAGTTCGATAGACTCGGGGTGTGCGCGCCGAGGCAACGAGGCGTTCAGCCCGCGAGCACTAACTGGTCGAGCCACACACTCATACTGAATGTGGATTCGCACTGATTGGCCCGTTTGAACGGGTCCAGGCGTTAACTGGATTGCACGGACATACGGTTGGTCGAACCACCGACGACTGGTGTTTGACCGCGGTTCGATTCCGCGGGTCGGCGTTAAGGCGGCCACAGCGGCGGGGCGACACCCGTACCCATCCCGAACACGGAAGTTAAGCCCGCCTGCGTTCCGGCCAGTACTGGAGTGCGCGAGCCTCTGGGAACACCGGTTCGCCGCCTCCCACTCATACCACAGCCCACGGCCAGCAC
>NZ_JBQBLX010000010.1:0-90389 GCF_051917725.1 Halomicrococcus pelagicus | reverse complement strand
CCCTCGTTCGACGATGCCCCGGCTCTGGTTGTAGTCGATGACGCCCTCCTCGTCGAGTTTCGGGAGGTGAGACTGGTAGAGAGCGATGTACACGCGCTGGCGCTCGTCGGAGGAGAGGGCAGCCACCGTCGTGTCGTTCTCCCACGCCGCCACCTGCTCGGCCAGCGCCCGCATCTCTACGGGTCCCTCGTTGGCCTTGAGATAGCGGAGCGCGTCGCGCCGGCGCTGGGTCTGGAGGATGTGGAATATCTTGTCCTTCGGTAGTTCGGTCGGCGTTTCTTCGGAAGGCAGCTCGGGGGCGTCTTCGGAGAGAGTTTCGGTGGTGACGCTCATGACTTCTCACCAGTGGCCAGACATGCGGACATCTTAAACCGGGGAGATTCTCGCGGGTTGTTTCGAGCCGTTGCAATCCGTTTACGTCGGGCGATTGTACGGTATGAACGGACGTAAACGTCGGCTATATGACGGGAGAAATTATAATGGAGATTTCGTTCGTCGTACTGTGTCAAGAACTGTCGAACAGGGAGTGGACGATGGTGAGTGCGGTGAACGCGACGATGACCACGCCGGTCGAGGTGGCCGGTGACAGCGCGGCTAGCGGTCCGACGTTCAGCAGCGTACACCCGAACAGCAGCGTCGCCGCCATCGAGAGTCCGAGGTAGTAGTGTTCGTACCCCACGTGTCACCCGAGTCGTTTGCGGACGCCGGAGTAGACGTTCATCAGCAGTCCGGGATACTGCCGGGGCGTGGGCGGTCGCGCCGACCGCAGGTAGCGCAGGCCCGTCCGGAACTGGCCCTCGTCGATGTAGCGTCGCGCCAGGATGTAGTGGTGCGCGCCCGTCACGTCGACGCCCTGGCGTTCCAGGTGCTCGACCGTGTCGGCGAACGTCCGGCGGAAGTGCTCGTCGGCCTCGCGGACCGCGTCGGCCGACGGTTCGCCCGTCTCGTAGCGCAACAGCAGCGGTTCGTCGACGCAGGCGAGTTTCCCCTCCCTGAGGACGCGGATGAGGAACTCGGGGTCCTGGAAGCGGTCGAACGACTCGTCGAACCCACCGATTCGTTCGGCGACCTCGCGCTCGACCAGCAGGGTCGACCCGGCGCTGGTGTGGAGGTCGTCGCTGAGGACGGGGCCGATGAGTTCCTCGCCGCCCTCCGCGCCCTCGGTCTCGTTACGCCGGGAGATCAGTTCGGTCACCCACTTCACCACGGGGTGCTGGCCGTCCGGGTGGACCGTCTCGGCCTTGCAGTAGGCGGCGACCCAGTCGTCCGACCGCATCTCCAGCGTCAGCACTTGCTTTTCGAGTTTCGTCGGGAGCCAGATGTCGTCGGAGTCGAGAAACGCCACGTACTCCCCCTCGGCGCGCTCGATGCCGGTGTTGCGCGCGGCGCTCGCCCCCTGGTTCTCGTCGTGCTGGACGAACTGGACGCGGTCGTCGTCGTAGGACGCCACCACCGCAGGCGTGTCGTCCTGCGAGGCGTCGTCGACCACGATGAGTTCCAAATCTTCCAGGGTCTGGCCGAGGACGCTCTCGATAGTCCGCGGCAGCGCGTCTGCCCGGTTGTACGTCGGTACGATGACGCTCACAGTCGGGGCCATTTTTGCGTACACGTCCGTCCCCTCGGTCCTTTATTATCGACTTCCTAAGCGACGGAAGACCTGAATCCCCGAGTCCGGCACTCGAGACGGCGTTCGCCGACGGTCGCCGACCGACGCCGTCGCGCGACTCGACGGTGCTACCGGGCGTCGCGTCGACTCCGCCGAGTTCCGAACCCGCGACGGTGCCGTCACTCGTGCAGCGCGACGAGCAACAGGAGGACGGCGACGAGCACGAGCGCCAGCGACGCGAGCGACAGCCCCGAGAGACCGACGCCGCCCGCGACTCGGGCCGCCGCGATTGCGAGAACCGCGACGCCGACCGAACCGGCGACGTGGACGACCTCGACCTCGGTCGTTCCGGCCCGTCGCCCCAGATGGTCGCCCACGGAGACGGCGTGTTCGCCGGCGTCCCACGCGACGATGGCCGCCGCGCCGGCGAGCAGTAGTCCCCCGAGCGCGACGGTCTGGAACACGGCGGAGACGAGCGTCGAGAGGTAGACCAGTCCGGTCCCGGCCCGGACCAGTTCGCGGGAGCCAGTTCCCCCGACGGGCGCCAGCGCGACTCCGAGGACGAGGACGCCGAGGACGGCCGGGAGCAGGCGGAGGTGGCCGCTTAGCTGGTCGACGGCGGCGGCGGCGAGCGCGACGGCGGCCGCGCACGCCCCGATGCCGGCGACCGAGACGAACGCGCCGGGCAGGCGTCGCCCCCCGCGAACGAGACCGGTACCGGCGGCGAACGCGGCGATTCCGACGGCGGCGACGCCGAGTGCGAGCGGGGACGCGCCGAGTCGCCACGCCCCGACGAGCGCCGCTCCGACCGCGAGCGCGCTCGCCAGCCGCGTCGGCCGCCGGGCCGCGGTGACGCGGCTTCCTGGGGTGCTCACGCCGACTCCACCTCCTGGGGTCGGTCGAGCAGCGCCGCGACCAGCGGCGTGTCCGTCTGCCACTCTACGACCGGGAGGCCGGCCGACCGGAGCCGCGACACGCGGTTCCGGCGCTCGACGGCGGCGAGGCGCTGGCCGACGCTGTCGTCGCCCGTCACGTCCACGCTGACGGCGCTCACGCGGTGACCGTGGGCGTCGAGGTGGCGGGCCGCATCGACGACGTCGTCGTCGAGCAGCGGCGAGAGCAGCAGGACCTGCGCACCGTCGGGGAGGCGTCCGCGGAGCTGTTCGATCTGGGCATCCAGGTCGACGCGCTCGCGGTCGCGCCGCTCGTCGACGTCGTCCGGCGGCGTCGAGGTGAACGCGGGATGGGTGGCGAGCAGGTGCCGGGCTTCGACGCGGTGGTCACGGCCCGCGCCCGGGGCCAGCCAGCAGGACTCGCGGCCGACGGCGGCGAGACCGACCAGGTTGCGGTTCCGATGCAGCGAACCGAGCAGCTGTTCGGCCGCCGAGACGCCGTGGGCGACCGCGTGTGGTCCGTCCCCGGCGGCGCGGTAGGCGCTCGGGCGAGCGTCGACGAGCAGGACGACCGTCGCGGCCTCGTCGGAGCGGTACTCGACGGTCGTCAGCTCGCCGGTGCGGGCGTAGCGGTTCCAGTCGATGCGGCTCATCGCGTCGCCGGGGCGGTACTCGCGCGTCCGGGAGAACTCGACGCCGCTGGCACCCCGGTCGGCGACGACGCTCCCCACGTCGTCGAGCGTCTGGTCGCGCAGCGGACCGTCGGCGTCGGCCGTGGTGCAGTCTATCTCGGTGTCGACCGCGACGCTCGTCTCGACCTCGTGCGCGCCGCTCAGGTCCCGGGCGACGACCGTCGTCGGCTCGAAGGAGTGTCGACCGTGCTTGGCGGTCACGCGGTACGTGAAACTGACCGAGCGACCGGGCCACAGGACCGTCCCCGTCCGCGGAGAGCCACCGGTGACTGCCAGTAGCGCGGGAACGCCGTCGACGACGCGGACGTCCGGCAGGACCCCGCCCTCGTTCGTCACGGTGACGGTCACCGTCACCTCGTCGCCAGGTCGCGGGTTCGCGTCGCTCAGCCGCCGCTCGACGCGAACGTCGGGGTCCGGCGTCCTCGCGAGACGGGGATAGGCCGCGAACGCGACCCCGAGAACGGCCACGAGCAGGAGTCCGGGACGGTCGGCGACGAGCGCAGTCGCGCTCGCCGCGAGCGCGAGGCCGACGACGCCGCGCCAGCGGTTCGTCTCGGTCGTCACGTCCACTCCCCCCGCTCCGCGATGGCTTCGGCCGTCCGGCGAGCGCAGCGCTCGTGCCACGTCTCGCCCGCCAGCAGCGCCGCCGCGCGACCGACCGCCCGGCTCACCACACCCGCCTCGTTCGCCACGGTACCGAGATACGCCGCGACCAGGGGGTCGTCGGTCCACTCGCCGGTCGCGACGAGTTTGCGGGCGACCTCGCGCGAGCAGTTCCGCTCGCGGCTGACTGTCGCGACGGCGGTCGCCTCGAGTCGCTCGCGGACGGCCGCGCGACGCCTGCGGCCGACCAGCGGGAGTCGGAACCGCCAGGAGTCGAGCGCCGCGTCGAACTCCCGGCCCGGCGGCGGGACGCTGGTCGGTTCCTCCGGCGTCGGCATCGCCGCCTGTTCGACGTTGCTCGCGCGTCCGGTGACCAGCGCGGCCGTCGCGACCACCAGGCCGACGACGGCGATGGCGGCCACGAGGACGTAGTCGTTGGCGACGGCGTCGACGACCGTCCGGAGCGGAATCGCGACGGCGACGCCGCCGACGGCGATGCCGAGCGCGACCGCACCGGCCAGTCCGAACAGGACGCGCCGGCGGTTCATCCGGCCACCTCCTCGGCGCTCCGTCGGGCCCTGTTCGCCCGGTCGTCGGTCACCGGCGCGCCGCCGTACCGTACCGCCTCGAACGTCCGGGTCAGCGCCGCGACGGCGTCGTCGTCGGCGCCCGCCGCGACGGCCGCGTCGGCGCATTCGCGGGGGGTCTTGGTCCGGGCGTCCTCGACGCCGACGGCGTCGACCATCGCCCACCACGCTCGCTCGACCTCGTTCGACGGATCGGGGGCAGTCGGCCGGTCGGACGTCGCACCGTCCGCGTCGGCGGTCGACGCGAGCAGTCGGCCGCGAATTCGGACGCCGACGACCACGCCGGCGGCGAACGCGACCAGCGCCAGCGCCAGCCGCAGCTGTTCCAGCAGCCACCGCAGGAGCGCTATCAGGTCGTCGAGGAGCGAGGAGACGCTCGACCGTCGCTGCCGGTTCGCGTTCGCGCTGGCGCTCGCGCTGTCCTGCTGGTCGGCGCTGGCGCTGCTGTCCCGGTCGTCCGACCCGGCGCTCGCCGCCTGGGACTGCTTCGACTGGGCCTGCCGCTTCAGATCGCCCGCCGTGTCCGGCTCGATGGGCAGCGGCTGTTCGTCGGCGTCGACGACCTCGTCCGGGTCGGTCGACACCGACGACCCGAGCGTCGATGCGGCAGTTCCGAGCGCGAAGACGCAACACAGGGCGATGCCGACCGTGAGGAGTCCGTCCGTGTTCATGCCGTGTTCGCCGTCGCGTCGGCGGCGAGTTCACCCCCTAACACGCGACTATCGTTGGTACTCTACGGATTAATTATAAGCCGCGTAAAGCGCCAGTAAGCTCCACACTGCCGCCGTCAGGCGGTCGCTTCCCGACCTCCGGCGGACCCTGGGCGCCGGGGAAGACCCCAGCCGACCGGCGCGATGACCGGCGAGCACGCGGTCGGCCTGGGTTCGCGGCCGCGGCGTTATACACCCGATAATAAACACCGGCGGTTGCCAACGGTCCAGTATGTCGAGCGACACGCGAACCCGGGCCGACGATCCCCTGGACTTCGGGAACGTGCCACGGGACCACGACCTGGACGCGCTCTCGGACCGGAACTTGCTCGTCGTCTCCCACAGCTACAACCACTTCGTCAAGGGCCAGGTGGACGTACTCGCCGACTACTTCGAGGAGGTGTACGTCCTCGTCCGCTACAACCGGTTCGCCGACGTCTCCGAGTATCTCCCCATCGACTACGCCAAGCCGTTCAGCCGGAGTGCGAAGATAAACCGCGAGAACAAACCCGACAACGTCACCGTCGTCAGCACGCCGCTGCTCTATCTCCCGCTCGACCTCCATCGGCGGTTCCTCGGCGACCAGCACGCCCGACGGGCGAAGAAGGTCCTCGACGACCTCCCCGTCGAGTTCGACCTGATACACTGTCACATGACCTGGACCGCGGGCTACGTCGGCAGCGTCCTCAAGCACGAACTCGACGTCCCGTTCCTGCTCACTGTCCACGAGAACCGCGAGCTGTTCGTCGACCAGCTAGAGTCGAGCAACGACAAGATAGACCGCACCTGGCGAGACGCCGACGCCATCATCCGGGTCAACCGCCGCGACAACGCCGCGCTCCAGCAGTTCAACGACGACGTCTACTACGTTCCCAACGGGTTCAGCACGGACCGCATCCGGCGCGTCCCGAAGCGCGAAGCCAGGGCGGAACTCGGCGTCGACCCCGACGAGAACCTGCTGTTCGCGCTCGGTCACCTGAAGGAACGCAAGGGGTTCCACCACCTCATCGACGTGCTCCCGGACGTCGTCGAGCGAGCAGGGGACGTGACCTGCGCTATCGGCGGCCACGGCGGCATGCGCGGCCAGCTGGAGGAGCAGATCGAGGAGCTGGGGCTCGAAGACAACGTTCACCTGCTCGGGTACGTCGACACCGACGACCTCAAACACTGGCTGAGCGCCTGCGACGCGTTCGTTCTGCCGAGCTACAGCGAGAGCTTCGGCCTCGTCCAGCTGGAGGCGATGGCCTGCGGGTCGCCGGTCGTCTCGACGTACAACGGCGGTAGCGAAGAAGTCGTCACCTCCGAGGAGTACGGCTTCCTCGTGGACAGTCCGGAAGACCACGCCGACCTCGCGGACGCCATCGTCCGGGCGCTCGGCGAGGACTGGGACCGCGACGCCATCGAGGCCCACGCCGCGCAGTTCACCTGGGAGCGAGTCTGCGTGGACGTCGCCCACCTCTACGCCGAAGCGCTCGAATCGTACTGACCCGTCGAGACCGGAGCCCTCCGCGGGTTCCGTACTGCTGGAGCAAAGCAGACGTTTTCTGACACTGAGCGATTTTTTACCTTTCTCGCCGCGCCGTAGCGCGTGCTTTCACCCCGTCTAAACTTAAAGGGTGGACAGGTTAATGCACAGACTTTGGCAGGGTTGTCATGATAGATATCTCTGTTGGCCGTCACGTACGAGGAAGTGCGGATTCCTCGATACACACCGATACGCGTCAGTCATGTGATGGCTATCAGAACACGCTACGATCCAGAATGAAACGGACAATCGACACACTCGGAGAAGGTGACGATGGGCAGTCGAACTCGAAGCGGCGAACGTTCTTGAAAGGCGTCAGCGCCGCCGGGCTGTGCGCCGCCGCCTCTCGGGGAATGACGGGGCGCGCGAGCGCCGGCTGGTCCAGCCCGTATCTCGACGACTACAGTACGGTCGTGAACATGGTCGAGGACGCGGGCGCGGACCCGAACGGCAACGAGCCCATCAACCCGCAGCTGGAGGAGTACGCCGGTGACGACACGATACTGGTGTTCCCGCCGGGACGCTACCGGATGAACCGCCAGTTCCGATTCACCGGGTTCGACAACTTCGGCATCATCGGCCAGTGGAACGTTACGCTCGTTCCCGACAACTACCACGACTTCGACGACGGCGACGACTGGAACCACAAACTGTTCCGCCTCGGCATCTCCTACAACCCCGGTCGCGAACTCCTGTTCAAGAACATCCACGTCGACATGACCGCCGACGACACCGGCGTTCGCGTGCTCGAAGCGGCCATCAGCGACGACATGTTCGTCGACAACGTCAAGATTCACGGCCGTCACGACAGCGGTGCGTGGGGACCGGGACGGTTCGTCATGACGGACCCCGACGGCAGCGGTCGCGTACGGAACTTCCGCGCACCCCGCGGAGGCAACTGGACGTCCAACGCGCCGGCCGACGAACTCTGGCGCGGCCCCACCGGTATCCTCTGTAACACCAACAAGGGCACGATGACCTTCGAGGACTGTGAACTCGGCGACTTCCCGGACAACGGACTCTACGCTGCCGACGGCTCCGGTCAGGTCATCGTCGACGGCGGCACGTACAAGAACAGCCAGACCGCTGGCATCCGCATCGGCGGCGAGGACAGCATCGTCCGGAACGCGACCGCCATCGTCGACGACGCCCGCGGCTGGGGTAACCAGCACGCCATCCGCGTCGAGAACAGCAACTACGTCCGAGTCCAGAACTGTGACATCCGCGTCACCGATCCGAACGGCGAGGCCATCAAGACGTTCGGCGTCGGCGCGTTCCTGCTTGAGAACTCGCGAATCCGGACCAGCGGGGGCGACGTCGTTCACGGTCTCCTCATCAGCGACAACACCGACTTCGCTCGCATCAAACACACCACGTTCGAGCACGAAGCGCCGGGCGGCTTCTCGCTCTGGGCGCAGTCCGGCGCGGACGACGTACACGTCGAGAACTGCACGTTCGTCGGCGACGGCGGCCACGAGAGTGCGCGGGCGGCCATCCGGACCGACCGCGACGGCAGCGTCTTCCGCGACCTGAACGTCGACCAGCGGGGCTCCAGTCGTCGCCGGGCCATCGAGGTACACGGAAACGACTGCACGCTCGTCGGCGGCAAGTATCTGGGGAACGAGCGGGCGCTCATCAACCACGGTGACGACACCTGGGTCGAGAACGTCTACGCCGACGCCGCTCCGCCGAACGAGGCCGTCCTCCTCTACGACACTGGTCACGGCGTGTACATCAAGAAGAGCACCATCGCCGGCGGCATCGAGAACCGCGGCTCCGAGGACCTCAAACTCTGGGCCAACGACTGGTCCGCCTGATTCTCGGCATTTATTCGCGCGTGCGGCGTTCTCGCCTGCGAACTCGTCCCAGTCTAGTCGGTGTATAATAAAGCCTACGTAGAGATAACTGGGGAGCGAGTGTCGCCCCAACGAGAGTCCCGCAGGTCGCCGGTGGTGATCCAGTGCAGCGTAGCATTCTGAGTGGGGTCCTCTCGGTCGCCAGCACGAAGGTCCTCACACTGGTCATCGGCGTCCTGACGACGCCCATCCTCTACCGACTACTGGGACCGACGGGTATCGGCATCTACACCACCGTCCTCTCGGTGTTCTCTCTGTTCATGATTCTCGTGAGCTCCGGCGTGAGCGACGGCGTCCGGAAGTTCATCGCGGAGGACCGCGCGATAGCCGACTGGGAGTCCCACGTCGTCGGCTTCTACTTCCGGTTGGCGCTGGTGCTGGCGGTCGCGGGGTCGGCCCTGCTGGCGCTAGCTGCGTGGAGCGGTCTCGTCGCCGCGACGCTCGGCGACGAGTTCGAGGTGTACTTCTACGTCCTCGCTGTGCTCGTGGTGACCGACCAGTTCCGGGAGTACGCCCGCAAGACGCTGATGGGGTTCGGTCTCGAACGCTACTCCGAGCCGCTGAAGGTCGTCCAGAAGGTGGCGTTCGTCGGCGTCGCTATCCCCCTCGTCTACTTCGACTTCGGCGTCGCCGGTGCGCTCGCGGGGAAGATAGCCGCGGGCACCGCCGTGGCCGTCGTCGGCCTCGTGCTCGTCAGCCGGCAGGGGTCGCTCGGTCGCATCTTCGAGTCGACGCCCTCGCGGTTCCCGCGCCGCCAGATGCTGACGTTCAACTCGCTGTCCATCGTCCTCATCCTCTTCCTGATGTCGCTGTACAAGATAGACATCCTGATGCTCCAGCTCTCGCTGGAGGACGCCAGCAAACAGGTCGGCTACTACCGCGGCGCGCTGGAGCTGGCGGAGTTCCTCTGGTTCGTCCCGCTGGCGCTCCAGACGGTGTTCGTCCACTCCACGTCGGAGCTGTGGTCGAACGACCGCACGGAGAAGATATCGAAGCTCACCGCTCGCACGACGCGGTACACGTTCCTGCTGACGGGCGTGATGGCGCTCGGGCTGGCCGCGCTGGCGGAGGTCGCCGTCCCGGTGTATCTCGGTGCCGAGTTCCTGCCGGCGGTGACGCCGCTCATCCTCCTGCTACCGGGCGCGCTCGGGTTCGCCGTCGCCCGTCCCATCCTCGCCATCAGCCAGGGGAAAGGCGACCTGAAGTCCCCGATCATCGCTACCGGCACGGCGGCGGGCATCAACTTCGGACTGAACGCCCTGCTCATCCCCCGCTACGGGATGCACGGCGCGGCGGTCGCGACGAGCGTCGGCTACGGCTCGATGTTCCTGTTGCATCTCTGGAGCGCGCGGCGGGTCGGCTTCGACCCCCTCTCGGACGCTCGCCTGGGCCGCGTCGCCGCGACGACGGCGCTGGCAGCGGTGCCCATCTTCGCCCTCGCGCGGCTGGTCGACCTGCACGTCGTCGTCGCCGGCGTCAGCGTCCCGCTCTCGCTCGTCGTGGTCCCGCCGCTTGGCCTCGGTGTCTACCTCTTCTTCGCGTTCGCGACCGGGGCACTCGGCGTCTGTGAAGTGCTCCGAACGCTCTCTAACTTCCCAGCACCGGTCGGCTCGCACGCCGAAACGCTCCGACGATACGTCAAAAACATGTCAATAGAACCCGGAACCGACTCGATACAGAAACTGCTGGTCGTCGCCGGCATTCTGCTGTTCGTCGCCGGCGTTGGCTTCGCGTTCCTCGACCCCGGCATCGGGCTCGGCGGATTCGACGGCGACGGAGGCCCCGAACAGCCGACGACCGACCCCGGCCCGACGACGGATCAGCCCACGTCGTCGCCCGGCGAAACGACCTCGACCACGTCGGCCGAAGAGACGACACCCCCCGAAGAGACGACGGAACCACCGGATAGCTCGACGCCACCCGACACGTCGACCACGCCGCCCGACACCACCACGAGTCCGCCGACCACCACGACTACCACGACGTCTCCCCCAACGACCACGACCACCACGACCTCACCGCCGACGACGACGACCACCACCACGACGACCCCGCCCACGACCACAACCACGACGAGCACGACGGCCACTACCACGACGACTACGACGACGACCACCACGACCACGAATACGTCGACGACCACCGGCGGCACGACCGCCGGAACGACCACGAACGCGTTCACCGACACGACGATTCCACCCCCGACGACGACCACGACACAGACCGACGGTTTCTCTCTTTTCTCTGCTTCGACCACGACCGAAGCGACGACTGCGACTCCGACCACGACGGTAGACACCACCACGAGCACGTCGACCACTGCGACGACGAACACGCCGACGACCGGAACGTCGACGCCCACCACGACCACGTCGACGACCAGTACGCCGACTACTGCGACGACCACCGATACGGTCGCCGCTACGACGACAGAGACGACGACGACGAACGCCACGACCGCGAACGAATCGACCGAGACGGCCACGACGACCACGACCGACGGCGGTTTCTTCGCGTTCGGCGAGCGCGCGTCGGAGAGCGAGCGCGCCCGCGCGTGACGTGTCTCTCCCATCGGCGTCTCAGACCGGTCCGGGCGACGGCGGCGAACGCGACTCCGACGAGATAGCCAGAAGTAAATCGTTCGCCTTCGAATCCGGGAACATGGACGACTTCGACAGTCTCAAGGGTTTTTACGACCGGTACCCGGAGGAGTGGGCCGCCTGGCGCGAGGTCATCGACACCGTCGAGGAGACGGCCCGGGAGTTCGGCTTCCGGGAGATAGACGCACCGAGCGTGGAGCCGACCGACCTCTTCCGGGTGAAATCCGGCGAAGAGATCGTCGAGCAGACGTACAGTTTCGAGGACAAGGGCGGCCGCGAGGTCACGCTGCTCCCCGAGCAGACGCCGACGCGCGCTCGACTCGTCCAGAAGCGCAAGGACCTCGGGACGCCTATCAAGTGGTTCGACACCAGCAAACGGTGGCGCTACGAGGCGGTCCAGAAGGGCCGCGACCGCGAGTTCTTCCAGACCGACGTCGACATCTTCGGCGTCGAGAGCGTCGAAGCCGACGCCGAAATCATCGCCTGCGCCGCGACCGTCTTCGAGAAGCTCGGCGTCGACGACCACGTCGAGTTCAAACTGAACGACCGCCAGTTGCTCGACGCCCTGCTGGAGTCGCTGCACGTCGGCGAGGACGACGACGCGCCCGACGAGACTCGCGAGGAAGTGATGCGCATCGTCGACAAGAAAGAGAAGATAAGCCGCGAGGAGTTCCTCGGCCAGCTCCAGGCCGAGGGCCTCGACCGCGCGACCGCGGAGGAGATAGACGAGATAACCGCTATCAGCGGTCCCATCGAGGAGTCGCTCGTCGAACTCTCGGCGAAAGCGCCGGACGACGAGCGAGCCGAGACGGCCGTCGAGCGCATGCACGACCTCCACGACGCGCTGGCGGGCTACGGCGTCGCCGACGCCTGCACGCTCGACCTCTCCATCGTCCGCGGGATGGACTACTACACGGGCCTCGTCTTCGAGGCGTTCGCCACGAACAGGGACCTGCGCTCGCTGTTCGGCGGCGGACGCTACGACGGACTCATCGGCGAGTTCGGCGACCAGGAGGTGCCTGCGGTCGGCTTCGGCTTCGGTTACTCGACGACGACGCTGCTGCTCGAAGAGACGGGTAACTGGCCGACGGAGGCGCTCTCGACGGACGCGTACGTGCTCGCCGTCTCCGACTCGGTTCGCGAGATCGGCCTGGAGTACGCGATGGACCTCCGTCGCGAGGGGTTCGAGGTCGAGACGGACCTCACGAGTCGCAGCGTCGGCGAGCAGTTCGGATACGCCGACCGAATCAACGCGAGTTACGTGCTCGTCGTCGGCGAGCGCGACCTGGAGGAGGGCGTCGTCACGGTGCAGGAGATGGAGTCCGGCGAAGAGGAGCAGGTCCCCCGCGACGAAGCGGTCGAGTATCTCCGCGACCGACTGTAGCTCCCGGGTACTCGCAGTCCGGAGTAGCGGTTAGTGTCAGTGTCTCGTTGCGACGAACGTCGATACGTCTTGCGTCCTTTACTGCAGTTTAGTCGCTGGAAAATAATATTATTTTCATACTCTCGAAGCTTTCTTAAATATACAAATGCAATATATGTCATACGCCAGCCCGGACGACGTGCTCTCCCGCGAGCACGGATGACTCCCGGCTGAACAGCCCGCTGCTTCTCGTTCAACTATGAAGGGACGCCACGCATTCTGTCCAAAGAGCGGCGCACAGCTCTCAGACGAGGTTCACTACGACGAGACGGGGCGCGCGCTCCGGCACGGCGTCGGTGACGACCACGCCGCCAAGACGCAACCGAACGGGGAACTCACCAACGGTGCGCTCCGATCGTCGAAGGTAGCGATCTTCAACTACTTCAGACGCTGTCACCAGCGTCATCGAGACGCCGATTCGTCGCTGTATCCGAAGGCGGCCATCGCACTGAGCCGGCTCAAGCGCGCGGCGAGCGGCGACATGGCGTGGGACATGTACGTCTGGCTCGCCCTGGGCGAACGCCTCGACCGGCGCGGGTTCGACGTCCACTGGATGAACGCGCACGTCGAGTTGCGCTGTCCGCGTTGTGGCGGCCGACTCAAGTTCGAGGAGGTAGCGTGCGACGACGTCGTCGCCACCTGCGGCACGGACTGTACGAACGACGACGGCGACCGCCTCGACGAGATTCGCCAGACGGTCGTGGACCTCTACGAGGCGGCGTTCGGTACGGACGCCCGGGACGTACCGACGACTGACGAACTCACGCTGCTGTGACGGAAGCCACCGACGGTTCACGACCGTACTGCAGACGGCACTTCGTGAAGAGGACGGGCGGGCGACGAGGGGAGCGATGGCACGCGAGGACATGAGGCTCGTGGAGGTGATGGCGATGTCGGAGAAGGCCCGCACCGAGACGGTCGCGTTCCTCGAAGAGGAGGGACTGGAGTACACCGTCTCGGACGACACCCGGGACGCGGACGCGACCGCCCGCATCTCCTTCCCGGTGTCCGCCCATCGGGTCGAGTCCGTCCAGACCGGCCTCACCGAGCGCGACATCGCGAGCGAGATATACACCGTCGTCGACAACCCGGAGACGATAGTCTCGGCGCGGTTCGACGACGGGGGCGAGGAGGCCGCCGGAGCCAGGGTAGCCAGCTACCAGCGCGTCTCGCGCAGCGAGCTCCACTCGAAAGCGGCCGACCTCATCCCGAACGCGGTCGTGTACACCATCCTGACGGCCATCAGCGCCATCGTCGCCACCGCGGGCGTGCTGCTGGAGTCGCGGTCGGTGATGGTCGGATCGATGGTCATCGCGCCCCTGCTCGGCCCGTCGATGGCGACGAGCGTCTCGACCGTCATCGACGACCGGGACCTGTTCGTGACGAGCGTTCGCTACCAGCTGACCGGCACCGCCATCGCCGTCGCGTCGGCGGTCGGGTTCGCGCTACTGGTGAGATACACCGGTGCCGGCGGGGACGGCTTCGACGTCACCGAGGTCCTGGAAGTGAGCAGCCACACCTCGCCGACGATGCTGCTCGTCGCCGTCGCGCTCTGTGCCGGCGTCGCGGGCGCGGTCTCCCTCTCGACCAGCGGGGTGACGTCGCTCGTCGGCGTGATGATAGCCGCGGCGGTGATGCCGCCGCTCGGCATCACGGGCGTCGGCGTCGCGTGGCTGCGACCGGTGGTCGTCGCCGGGTCGCTGGCGGTCGTCCTGCTCAACGTGCTCGCCATCAACCTCGGCGCGACCATCACGCTCTGGTACTTCGGCTACCACCCGCGAAACTGGTCCGACCTCCAGAAGACCCGCAGCGTCATGCTGCGGCGCACGCTCGTCGCCATCACCGTCATCGGCGCACTGGTACTGTTTCTCACCGAACTCCCCGCCAGCGGCCTCTCGATCCACGTATGACGGACGACTCAGCCGCGAGCGAGCAGGCCGACGACGGCTTCGGCGCGCTCGACCTCCTGCAGGTCGCGGGACGCCTCGTCGCGGTCGTCCTGCGGGCGCTGTTCGTCGGCGTCACCATCGCCGTCACGGTCCTCCGCAGTCGAGAGAACCGCCACCGCGCGCGGCACTGGTTCCTGCTGGAGGCCGACCGCGGGACGATAGTCGCCGGTCTCGTCGGCGGCGTGTTCGTCGCGTCGCTGGTGCTCGGGTTGACGGACGTCATCGGCGTCCGCGAGAGCGAGTTCGTGACGACGATGTTCTCGACCATCATCGCCGGGCTGTTCTCGTTCGTCCCGCTCGTCGTGACGATAAACCAGTTGACCGTCTCGCGCGTGATCGGGACGCCGGAGCGCCTGCGCGAACAGGTCGCCGACGTCAACCGGTTCCGCGACGACGTCGAGGCGATGGCGCCCGTCGACGTGAGCACCACGGACCCCGCGGGGTTCCTGTGGGTGCTCTTCCGCGCGGTCGGCGAACGCGCGACGGCGCTGGAGGCCGCCTGCGCGGACTGTCCGAGCGGGGCGGTCCGCGAGGAGGTGACCGAGTACGCGGCGTCGGTCGACGAACGCGCCGCCGCCGTCTGCGACCGGGTCGACGACGGGGGGCTGCGACTCTGGACCGTGCTGTTGCCGGTGTTGAACCACAACTACTCGGCCGACTGCAATCGCGCGCGCCGCATCCAGACGCGCGACGAACTCCCGCCGGACGCCGAGGACCTGCTGGACGACCTCCGCGAACTCTTCGTCTCCGTGGACGTGACGCGCCAGTACTTCAAATCGATGTACCTCCAGCAGGAACTGGCCCACCTCTCGCGGCTCATCGCCTACAGCGGCGTCGCCGCGTTCCTCGTCTCGACGCTGGTCATCATGATTTACGCGACCGGCTACCCGCCGATCGTCGACGAGTTCGTCCTGCTCGTGCTCGTGACGGTGACGCTGGCGATAGCGTTCAGTCCGTTCGCCATCCTGTTCGCCTACGTCGTCCGCGTCGCGACCGTCCTCAAGCGCACGTCCGCACCGGGTGCGTTCACGCCGCCCGGCGAGCGCCCGCCCCACGCCCGCGACCGATTCGACTGACTCCATCCCATCATGCCGAACGCCGACTCCAACTCGACCCCAGACGTATCGACGACGACACCGTCCGTCACGACCGCACCCGCGGCGCTGGCCGCCCACAGGTGGCTCGCGCCGCCCGCGAGCGGCCGACGATGACGGAGCGACGCGAGTTCCTCCGGACGGCCGCCGCGAGCGCCGCCGGCGTCGCGATCGCCGGCTGCGTCGACGACGACGGCGAGCAGGCGGAGTGGATCGCCGTCGCGTCGCCCGTGGAGGGCACGCTGTACGACGTCACCGCGAGCCAGGCCGGGCCGCACGCCGTCGGCGAGGACGGGCGCGTCATCGCGCGGCGGGACGGCGACTGGCAGGTCGCGGTCGCGACGGGGCCGACGGGGGCCGCGAACGCGCTCGTCGGTGCGGCCGCCTCCGACAACGGCCGCCACGTCTGGTTCGCGGGCGACAGCGGCGTCGTCGGCGTCTACGACGTCGACGACCGGAAGCTCGTCGACCACTCCGCGCCGATGGAGAAGACGAGTTCCTGGGAGGACGTCGCCGTCGTCGGCCTCGCGGACGCCGAGTGGGTGTACCTCGTCAACGGCTCCGGCGAACTGGTCCGCGGGAGCCACGCGAACGGGAAGATGGAGTGGACCGAACCGGTCGAGCCGGGGAGCGGTTCCAGCGCGACCAGCGTCGAGTTCACCGGACGCGGACTCGGCTTCGTCGCCGACACGTCGAGCAACGTCTTCCAGACCATCGACGCCGGCGAGTCGTGGCGGCGCATCGGGGTCCAGCGCGGCGGCGTGAACCTCAACGACGTCGCGCCGCTGCACACCGACGAGATAGCCGTGGTCGGCGACGACGGAGCCGTCTTCGACTACAACGGGTTCACCTGGACGCGGACGGACGCCGGCGAGGACGCGCTGCTCGCGGTCGTCCGCGACAGCAACCGCGGGCTCGCGGTCAGCGACGCCGGCGCGACGTTTCGACTGACGACGGACGGCTGGACGCGCGAGACGACGACGGCGGAGAACCCCCTGCGCGGCGTCGTCCTCAGCGGTACCGACGACCCCGCGGTCGCGGTCGGCGACGACGGAACGATACTCGAGCGTCACATTTGAAAACTTCTAGAACTAGACTAAAATTTTGAAATTAATGCAAGAATTTTTGTGCGTGAAGGTCGTACAGTCGAACGAGTGCCCGGCCCGGACGACGCGCTCCCGGACGAGTGCGGATGAACTCCCGGCCGCGAACAACCCCTTCTCCGTCGATTCACGATGACGATACTCGGTTCGCTACTGCGTGGTCTCGCGCTCGCGCTCGACATGGCGTGGGAGACGTGGTGGGCGCTCGTCCTCGGGTTCACGCTCACGGGGGCGGTCGAGGAGTTCGTCACGGAACGTCAGATGACCCGGTACCTCGGCGACGACGGCTGGCGAGAGGTCGGCCTCGGCACGCTGTTCGGAATCGCCTCCTCCAGTTGCTCCTTCTCGGCCATCGCGACGGCGAAGACGCTGTTCAAGAAGGGCGCGTCGCCGGTCGCCAGCCTCGCAGCGTTCCAGTTCGCCGCGACCGACCTCGTCGTCGAACTCGGCCTGGTGATGTGGATACTGCTCGGCTGGCAGTTCGTCGCGGCGGACTTCGTCGGCGGCGTCGTCGCCGTCGTCGTCCTCGCGTCGATCTACCGCCGGGTGCCCGACGGCTGGTTCGAACGTGCACGTGAGCACGCCCGCGCGCTCGACGGCGCGACCTGCGCCGCCTGCGGCATGGACGCCCCGCCGGACGACGAGGAGACGACCACCCTCGACGCCGACGGCGAGACGCTGTACTTCTGCTGTGGCGGCTGCGAGATGGTGTACCGCAACCGACGGGAGTCGTCCGACGCGTCAAAACCATCCGAATCGTCCGAAACGTCCAAACCGGAAAAACCGACAGAATCGACCGGCGTCGCCCGCGGGGGCGGAGGGCTCACCTCGCGGCGCGCGTGGACTCGCGCGGCCACGAGCACCGTCAAGGAGTGGGACATGCTCTGGGAGGACATCGGCGTCGGCTTCCTCGTCGCCGGTCTCGTCGCGGCGCTGGTCCCCCAGGCGTGGTGGACGACCCTGTTCAGCACGGGCGGCTCCGGGTTCACCTGGGTGCTGTCGAGCAGCGTCATCGCCGTCCTCGTCGGCGTCGCCACGTTCGTCTGCTCGGTGGGCAACATCCCGTTCGCGCTCGTGCTGTGGCAGAACGGCATCGCGTTCGGGAGCGTGCTGTCGTTCGTCTTCGCCGACCTCATCATCCCGCCGATAGTGAACGCCTACCGGCGCTACTACGGCGACCGCGTCGCGGCCGTGCTGTTCGTCGCGATGTTCGTCGCGAGCGTCGTCGCAGGCGTCACCGTCCACTACCTGTTCGCGGGACTCGGCCTCGTCCCGCCGCAGGGCCAGGTCGGCGGCACCGCGCCCGAGGGGTACACCCTCGCGCTGAACCTCCTCCTCACCCCCCTGTTCCTCGGCCAGGTGTACGTCACCTACGGCCCCGACCGCATCGGTGACGCCTTGGTCGCGTTCCCCGGCGTCGTGGGCAGCGCGTACTACGACGTCCGACTGGCGCTGGGCCACGTCGCCACCGCGGGACGCACCGTCGGCGGCGGCGTCGCGTCGCTCGCCGGCGGCGTCTGGCGCGCCGGCGGTGCGCTCCGGCGGGCCGGCGGCCACCTCGTCCGCGCGCTCGGCCACGTCGGCGAGTCGCTGCGCGGATTCGGGGCCGCGCTTCGCGACGCCGGCGACGAACTCCGCGAGGCGGTCCGGGAACTGCGGTAGGCGCTTCCGGTCGGCACTCGACGGCTCCGCCGTCGCGCTCTGTTGTGCTACTTGCTAACACCGAACGATGACCGACAGAACCGCTTCGTCCCTCGTCCGCCGCCCCGCGCTCGCGGCGCTCGGCGCGCACCTGCTCGTGGGCGTCGCCGGGCGCTACGTCGCCGAGTACCTCCGAATCCTCGGCGCGCGGGCGTGGCTGGTCGGCCTCTACGGTAGCGTCGCGGTCGCGGCCACCCTCGCGGTTCCTGCCGCGCGCCGACGGCTCCGGACGGTCGTCGGCCGCCACGAGCGGGTCGCCGCCGCGCTGTTCGCGGCCGGCGGTCTCGCGCTCTGGCTGGCCGCGCCGTACCTCGGCGGCGTCTCGCTGGTCGTCCTCGCGCTCGAACCGTGGACCTGGGTGCTCGTCGGTCTGCTCGCGCTGTGCCTCTGGCGGCCCGCCGGCGCGCTGGGACTGCTCGCGCCGCTTCCCCGGCGCGCGACCGCGACGGACGTCGGCGGACGCGCCCGTTCGGTGACCGCCCGGCGGGTCGGCCTGCTCGGCGCGGTCGGCGTCGCCGCCGGCCTGTTCGTCGGTGCGCCGGACTTCCTCGCGGCGTACCAGGTCCTGGTCGCGCTCGCCGCGGCCGCCGTCCTCACGGCCGCGGTGACGGTCGGCGTCTTCGACGCGCCGGACGAGTCGCGCGACCGGCCGGACGTCCGGCAGGTGCGACCGCGGCCGTCGCTCGCCCGGGCGCGCGAACGACTCCGGAACGTACCGCCCGCCGCGCGCTCGCTGCTCGTCGGCGACGCGCTCGTCCGGTTCGCGGTCGGGATGGTCGCCGTCTTCCTCGTGGTCGTCACCGTCCACTCGCGCCGGGTCACGGCGACGGTGCTCGGCGTCCGACTGCAGCCCGAGGCGACGTTCGCCCTCCTGCTCGGCGTCGAGACGCTGGTCGCGCTCCTCGGAGCGCTGCCGGCCGCGCGACTCGTCCGGCGCGGCGACGCCGACGCCGGGTCGGCGGCGCGGGCGGTCGCGGGGTCCGGACTGCTCGCCGCCGCGCTCTTCCCGTTGCTCTTCGTCACCGTGCCCGCCGCGCTCGGCGCGCTCGCCGCGCTGTTCGGCGCGCTCGGCTGGTACCTCGCCGCGCGGCCGGCGCGGGCGGCGCTGCTCGCGGCGCGGACCGGTCCCGCGAGCTTCGACGCCTACCGGGTCGGTCGGCGCGTCGCCGTGGCTCCCGCGCCGCTCCTCGGCGGACTGCTGTACGGCGTCGCCCCCGAACTGGCGTTCGGCCTCGCGAGCTGCGTCGGCCTGCTCGGCTGCTGGGAGTACCTGCGGTTCGCCAGGAGGGTTCGAACGTGAATGGCCGGGAAACCGCCCGGACTCCGTCGGTGGCTGACGACCGTCGACCACCGGGACGTCGGCCTGCTGTATCTCGCGTTCGGGAGCGCGTCGGGGCTCCTCGGCGCGCTCGACGCGATGATGCTCCGGACGGACGCCCTCTCGCCGCGGCCCGGCGTCTGGCCGACCGGCACCTACGACGCCCTCTTCACCACCCACGGGTTGACGATGCTGTTCCTGTTCGCCGGCCCGGTCGTCTTCGGCCTGGCGAACTACCTCCTGCCCATCCTCGTCGGCGCGGACGACATGGCGTTTCCCCGGGCGAACGCCGTCGCGTTCTGGGTGTTGCCGCCCGCCGCCCTGCTGTTGCGGGCCGGCATCGTCACCGACCTGCTCGGCGTCGACGCCTTCGGCCCGCTCGCGACCGGGTGGACGCTCTACCCGCCGATGTCCGTCGAGACGGCGAACCCGGACGTCGACCTCGTCCTGCTCGGTCTGCACCTCTCCGGCCTCGGCACCATCACGGGCGCGATCAACGTCGTCGTCACCGTGCTCGCCTCGCGGGAGGTCGCGTGGCGGAACCTCGACGTCTTCTCGTGGACGATGCTCGTGACGGGCGGTCTCGTCGTCTTCGCGTTCCCCGTGCTCGGCAGCGCCGCCGTGATGCTGCTGCTCGACCGCAACCTGGGTACGACCTTCTTCACGACGCCGGGCGGTGGCCCCCTGCTGTGGCAGCACCTGTTCTGGTTCTTCGGCCACCCCGAGGTGTACATCCTCGTGTTGCCACCGATGGGCGTCGTGAGCTACGTGCTGCCGCGGTTCGCGGGCCGCCGGCTGTTCGGATTTCAGTTCGTCGTCTACTCGACGCTGGCCATCGGCGTCCTGAGCTTCGGCGTCTGGGCCCACCACATGTTCGCGACGGGGATGGACCCCCGGCTCCAGGCGAGTTTCATGGCCGTCTCCATCGCCATCGCCGTGCCGAGCGCGGTGAAGACGTTCAACTGGATAGCGACGCTGTGGAACGGCCGGATACGGCTCGTCGCGCCGATGCTGTTCTGTCTCGGCGCGGTGGCGAACTTTATCGTCGGCGGCGTGACGGGGGTCTTCCTCGCGGCGGTGCCGGTGGACCGCCTCCTCCACGGCACCTACTACGTCGTCGGCCACTTCCACCTCATGCTCGTCGGGACGTCGGTGTTCGCGCTGTTCGCGGCGGGCTACTACTGGTTCCCGCTGCTCGCCGGGCGATGGTACGACCGCCGGCTCGCCCGCCTGCACTTCTGGCTCTCGGCGGTCGGCGCGCTCGGCACCTTCGTCCCCCTCCTCGTGTTCGGGGCGGCCGGCCTCCCGCGCCGGATGGCGACCTACCCCGCCCGATTCGCCCCACTCCAGCAGGTCGCGACCGTGTTCGCCTACGTCCTCGGGGTCGGCCAGCTCGTGTGGCTCTACAACGTCGTGACGTCGGCGCACCGGGGCGAGCGCGTGGAGAGCCCGGACCCCTGGGACCTGCGAGAGCTACCGTTCGACTCCCGCGAGTGGGAGTGGTTCGCCGACCGATTCGAGGAGTGAGACCGACCGCGACGCACCGCCGTGCGAACGACGCGACCCGACGAACGCATGCCCTTCCCCGCTGAACCCGTCCCCGACGGCGCGCTGTTCGCGCCCCACCACTTCCTGTACGGACTGTACCTGCTGTTGTTCGCCTGCGCGAAGCGGTGGGACGACCGCCCGCACGAGGAACCCCTGCTGGTCACCGCCAGCGCGCTGGTGGCGCTGTTCGGCTGGGTTCACCTCTGGCGATACTACCCCGCGACCGGCGCAGCGGTCTGCCTGCTGGGCGTCGCCGGCACGCTCGTCGGCGCACTGGTGACCACGCGGTACGGTCGGCGCTGGCGGGCGTTCGTCGCCGCCGCCGGCCTCGTCGCGCTCGACGACCTGCTGTCGCACGCGCTCGGCCTGTGGACCCCGCTGGACTGGCTCTGGACGACGTACCTCCTCGACCTGCTGGCCTGACCCGCGACCCCACCGACCCGACACCGATTCGACCCACGACCGTGTACGAGACCCGCGTTCCCGGCGTCGGCCGGAAGTACGAACTCGACCGCGGCACCGACCGCCTCGTCGTCCTGGTGCGCCACGACGGCGAGCGCGAACTGTACCGTCGCGAAGGCGACGCCGACGCCGAGAAGCTGTTCGACCTCGACGGCGCGACGGCGCGCCGCCTCGGCGCGATACTGGAGGGGGCGTACTTCCAGCCCGTCGAACTCGACGAGGTCGCGCTCCCGCTCGGCGACGCCATCATCGAGTGGGTCGACGTGAGCGAGGACTCCCCGCTCGCGGGCGCGACCCTCGGCGACGCCGGCGTCTGGAGCGATACGGGCGCGACCGTTCTCGCCGTCCAGCGCGGCCGGGAGACGCACACGACGCCGAACCCCGACTTCGCGGTCGAGGCGGGCGACGTGCTCGTCGCCGTCGGGACCCGGGCGGAGCAGAACGCGCTCGAAGACATCGCGGAGCGATGACGCCGTTCCTCGAACTCGGCGTCGTCCTCGGCGCGGTGGCGGTCGCCGGGGGCGTCGCGGTCCGACTCGGCCAGTCGGTCGTCCCGGCGTACATCGTCGCGGGCATCGTCGTCGGGCCGCACGCGCCGACCCGCGTCGCCGGCGTCCCGCTCGCGCTCGTCGCCGAGTCGGAGTTCGTCGCGGTCTTCGCCGACCTCGGGGTCGTCCTCCTGCTCTTCTTCCTCGGGTTGCACGTCGACGCCGACCGCCTGCTGGGCGACTGGGACCGCGTCGTCGGCGCTGGCGTCGTCGACCTCGGCTGCAACGCCGCGGTCGGCGTCGCGCTCGGCTGGCTGTTCGGCTTCTCGCTCCTGGAGACGCTGTTTCTCGTCGGCGTCGTCTACATCTCCTCCAGCGCCATCGTGACGAAGGCGCTGCTGGAGCAGGGCTGGATAGCCAACCGCGAGAGCGAACCCATCCTCGGGTCGCTCGTCTTCGAGGACGTCGTCGTCGCGGTCTACCTGACCGTCCTCTCGACGCTGGTGCTCGGCGGCGGTTCCGCGTCGAACGCGCTCGCGAGCCTCGCCGCCGGCTTCGGGCTGGTGGCGGGCGTCGCCGCCGTCGGCTGGTACGCGACCGGCGCGCTCGAACGCCTCGTCGCCGCCCGCTCGGACGAACTGTTCCTCCTGCGCGTGCTCGCCGTGGCGGTGCTGGTCGCCGGCACCGCCGCGACGCTGGGCGTCAGCAAGGGCATCGCGGCGTTCTTCGTCGGCGGAGCGCTCGGCGCGACCGACGAGGCCGAGCGCGTCGAGCGCGCGCTCGTCCCGGTCAGGGACCTGTTCGCCGCGACGTTCTTCCTCGCCGTCGGGCTCGCGACGCCCGTGTCCGCGCTGGTCGAGGTCGCCGGACTGCTCGCCGCCGCGCTCGTCGCGACGACCGCCAGCAAGCTCGTCAGCGGCGTCGTCTCCGGGCGCATCTACGGGCTGGACGACCGGCGCTCGCTCCGCGTCGGACTGGGGCTGGTCGCCCGCGGCGAGTTCTCGCTGGTGCTGGCCGCGCTGGCCCGCGCGTCACCGACGCCCGTCGAGGGCGTTCCGGAGTTCGCGGTCGGCTACGTGCTGGCGACGAGCGTCCTCGGAACGCTGCTGTTGCGCCACGAGCCGACGGTCGCGGCGCTGGCCGGCGTCACCGACCGCGTCCCGTAGTCGACCCCGCCGACCGCCGAGCGGACCGCGTCCGGTAGCCAGGCCGGCGACGGGTTCGAGCCCCGAGCGCGGCGTGGCGGCACCAGCCGCCAGAGAGACCATGACTGCCAGCGAAACCGACTGCGACACGACGGCACAGCCCCGTCCGCTCGTCGGCATGACGGGATTCAAACGCGACCTCCTGCTGACCGTCGCCCGGCTGTCGGGGAGCAACCCCTACGGCCAGGTCGTCAAGCAGGAACTCGAAGAACAGTACGGCGAGTCGATCAACCACGGCCGGCTCTACCAGAACCTGGACGAGCTCGCCGACATGGGGTTCGTCCGGAAGCTACCGCTGGACGGACGGACGAACGCCTACCGGCTGACCGAGCAGGCGGCGTCCGAACTGCGCGCCCACCGCGAGTGGGAGGAGGAGTGTCTGCTCGCCATCGACGAGGACGCCATCGACCGTGGCGAGGACCTCCTGTCATGAGCGCCCTCGAGACGGCGCGCGACCAGCTCCGGCGGGCCGCCGAGCGCGTCGACGTCGACGAGGCGACGCTGTCGCGACTGTTCGAACCGGAGCGCGTCCACCGGGCCGCCGTCCCGGTCGAACGCGACGACGGCGGCGTCGAGACGCTGACGGCCGTCCGCGTCCAGCACGACGACGCGCGCGGCCCGTACAAGGGCGGCCTGCGCTACCATCCGGACGTGACCGAGGCGGAGTGTACCGCGCTGGCGACGTGGATGACGTGGAAGACCGCGCTCGTCGACGTCCCCTTCGGCGGCGCGAAAGGCGGCGTCCGGGTCGCACCCGAGGAGCTGAGCGACGCCGAGCGAGAACGGCTCACCCGGGCGTACGCCCGGGAGTTCGTCCGTGACTTCGGCCGGGACCGCGACGTCCCCGCGCCCGACCTGGGCACCGACGCGGAGACGATGGCGTGGCTCGCCGACGAGTACGAACGTGTCCGCGGCGACCACCGCCCCGGCGTCGTGACGGGGAAACCGCCCGTCGTCGGCGGGAGCGTCGGCCGCGAGAGCGCGCCGGGTCGCAGCGTCGTCGCGGTCGCCGACGAGGCCTGCGAGTACCACGGAATCGACCTCGCGGACGCGACCGTCGCGGTCCAGGGGTTCGGCAGCGTCGGCGCGACCGCCGCCCGCCTGCTCGACGACCGGGGCGCGGACGTGGTCGCCGTCTCCGACGCCGGCGGCGGCGTCCACGACCCGGACGGCCTCGACGTCCACGCCGTCCCCGCGCACGCCGAGACGCCGAACGCGGTCACGGACTGTGACGCCGCCGACGGAGGCGACCGCATCTCGAACGCCGCACTGCTGGAGCTCGACGTCGACGTGCTCGTCCCCGCTGCGGTCGGCGACGTGCTCACCGCGGACAACGCCGAGGACGTGCAGGCGTCGCTGATCGTCGAGGGGGCGAACGGGCCGACGACCGCGGCCGCCGACCGCGTCCTCGAAGAGCGCGGCGTCCCGGTCGTTCCAGACGTGCTGGCCAACGCCGGCGGCGTCGTCGTCTCGTACTTCGAGTGGGTGCAGAACCGCACCCGGCGGCCGTGGACGCGCGAGACGGTGCTGGAGCAACTGGACGGGCACGTGCTGGCCGCGTGGGACGCTGTCCGCGAGCGACGCGAGGCGGCGGACTGCTCGTGGCGCGACGCCGCCTGCGCGGTCGCGCTGTCGCGGGTCGCGCGCGCCCACGAGACCCGGGGCCGTACGCGACCCCGAGCGACGGGGCGGCCGACGCCCGAGCGGACGCCGGGAGAGCGACCATGAAGTCGGTCGCGCTCGCCGTCCTCCAGTTGCTCGCGCTGGCGATACCGCCCATCGCCGTGCTCATCAAGATGCTGCGGAACTCCGACGACCTGCCGTGGAGCCACCGAAAGTGGAGTTTCGGCATGGCGATACTGAGCATCGTACTATTCATCTCCGCCGGAATCGCCGTGCTGGTGTATCTCTCGACGGAGTACGCGCTCAACCCGCTGCTACAGCTCGCGCTGGCGTTCACCGTGCTGGGACTCGTCCCCTTCGCGCTGTTCGCGGGCGTGCTCTACAAGGAACACCGGATGACGTTCGGACCCTGACACTTCCACCCATCATGCCAATCGACATCACCGAGCGTGGAGCCGACAGCTCCGGCTCCGAACCGATAGACGACGCACTGGCCGACGCGATGGAAGACGGCGCGACCGTCGAGTTCCCGCCGGGAACCTACCGCGTCGAGAAGATAGCGACCGACCACGACGACCTGCACCTCGTCGGGACGAACGCGACGCTCGTCCCGACCGACCGCGCGAACTGTACGAACCTGCTCGATGCGACCGGCGACGGGTTCGTCTTCGACGGGTTCGAACTCGACTTCCGCGAGGTCAGCTACCCGCCGCGCATCGACGTACAGGGCGACGACTGGCGGGTCTCGAACGTCGTCGTCCGCGGCCACTGCGGCACGAACGGCACGGACATGGACGTCCACGGCGTGTCGTTCATGCGCCCCGTCGTCGAGAGCGAGGGCGCGACCGGCACCGTCGAGGACGTCTACCTCCACGAGGGCTCCGGCCCGCCCGGCGAGCGCAGCAACCGGCGGGCGTTCCTCGTGAAGAACCGGCACCGCGGCCACCTCGTGTTGAACCGCGTCTGGGTCGAGCAGTGGGGCGAGAACACGTTCTACGGCAACGACGTGCAGGGAACGGTCGCCATCCGGAACTGCTTCTTCCGGAACACGAACGTCGGCCTCCGGGTCGGCGGCGGCAGCGAGATTCGTAACTGCACGTTCGTCAAGGACGGCAAGCCGCCCAAGCAGGGCTGGTCGGGCGGCATGCGCTCGTGCGGCGTCGTCGTCGAGGGCGACGACCGGGACGCCTACCCCGGCCGGGTCACCGTCGCCGACTGCGACTTCGCGTTCACCCACCGCCACGAGAGCACCGACTCGCCCGTCGTCGCCAACGTACCGACCCAGGAGATCGCCGTCTCGAACTGCCGGGTGCGCTACGACGGCAACCGCAGCGACGCCGTCGAGATTCACTGCGACGACCGCCTCGAACGGCTCGCCCTGGAGAACCTGCACGTGACGAACAACAGCGACGACCGCGCCGCCGTCGGCGTCTACGGGAAGCCAGACGAGTACGGCACCGTCAGCGGCGTCGTCGGCGGCAGCAACGCCGCCGACCGGGGCGGCTACGTGTACGACAACCTCGAACTCGGGTCGCCGAACCCACCGAGCGCCGACCCGCCGCTCGCGCCGCCACCCGACGTCGGCCGGACGCCGAACGGCCGCGAGAACCAGTCGGAGACGGACGCGACGAAGGGCGGACGGACCCGCGACCGAGCGGCCGACGAGGGTGACGCCGGCGGAGAGGACGACGCTGACGGAGAAGGCGACGGTTCGACGGCGGGCGACGGGACGGCCGGTCCGGCGGTCGACGTCCGGTCGCTCGTCGAGGACGCGACGAACGCCGTCGAGGACGCCATCGACCGAGTCGAGCGAGCGCTTCGCTCGTGGTCGAGATGACGGACGAGAACGCCGGAAACCGCGACGACGGCGCGCTGGTCGTAGAGCCCGACGGCGACCAGTGCGGCGTCTGGGTCGCCCACTTCGCGGGCGACCCGGACAGCGACGCGGTCGAGATAGGGAACGTCTGGGGCGACACGCGCCGGATGCAGGTCACCGTCCCGAAGGCCGCCGTCGAGGACCTCGTCGCGGCGCTGGAGAGACGGACGTGAGTGCGGCGGTCGCGACCGCGACGCCATGAGGGGACGCGAGCGGCGGACGGCCGAGTGGTACGTGACCGACGCGCCGACCGACTGCTCGCTGCACGCCGTCGTCGCCACCGTCCGGGGACCGGTCGCCGTCGGCGAAGACGGTCGCGTCCTCGCCCGTCACGGCGGGGAGTGGCGCGTCGTCGTCGCCGCCGGCCCCGCGACCCGAGCGAACACGCTCACCTGCGTCGACGCGACCGACGACGGCGAGCGCGCCTGGTTCGCCGGCTCCTCGGGCGCACTCGGCGCGTACGACGCGGCGACCGGCCGGAAGTTCGACTACTCCGCGCCGACGGAGAAGACCAGCACCTGGGAGGCCATCGCCGTCGCCGGCGACCGGGGCGACGAACGGCTCCGGGTCGCCAACGGCTCCGGCGAGGTCATGGCAGTCGCGACCGACGACCGCGGCTGTCCCCAGTGGGACGCGGTCGTCGAACCGGGCTGTGGCGCGACCGTCTCCGCGCTCGACTTCGGCGGCGGACGCGCGTGGGCGGTCGACACCAGCGGCGAGGTCACCGCCGAGTTCGAGGACGACTGGTGGACGCTCGGCGTCCGCGACGCGCAGGTCGACTTCTTCGACGTCGCCGCCGGCGGGGAACGGACCTTCGTCGCGGGCGACGACGGCCGACTGTACCGCTACGACCGCCGCTGTGAGAACTGGACGCCGCTCTCGGTCGGCGAGAGCGCGCTGTACGGCATCGACCGCGACGGGACGACGCTGCTCGCGGCCGGCGAAGACGGCGTCGTCGCGGAACGCGTGTCCGGGGTGGGCTGGCTGGCGTCGTCGACGCCGGCCGAGGCCGACCTCCGGGACGTGGCGGTCGGTCGGCGGTTCGACGAAGAGACGGCCGCGACGAACGCCGGCGCGGCCGAGGACGCGACGACGGAACGCCGACCCGACGTAGCGGTCGGCGACGACGGAACTATCATCGAACGATGACGAAGATACGCGAACTGTACTGGTACGTGCTCGCAGCGTACCTCGTGGCACTGGTACTCGGCGCGGTGGCGCTTCTCGCGCTCGTCGCGGCGACGAACAAGATAGGTCTCATCGCGGTCGGCGGGGTCGGCGGCCTCGTCCTGCTGGTGCTGGCGAGCCTCCCGACGTTCCCCGCGCTGTACCGGGACGCGGGCTACGTCCGCGCGGCGACCGACTGGAATCCCAACCCGTGGCCGTACCTCCTCGGCGGAGCGCTGACGCCCGTCCTCGGCTTCGTCGTCGGCCGGGACCTCTTCGGCCCGCGAATCAACCTGGCGCTGTCCGTCCTCTCGTGGCTGGGCAGCGTCGCGACGATGTCGCTGGTCTACCTCTACCGCCGACACCGCTTCGTCGGCGTGCCGTAGACGTGGCGACGACGAATCGTTTCCCCGGACGGTCGGCCGGTATCAAGTCGCTCACGGTCGTACGAACGGTCGCATGGGACAGTACGAGTTCCGCGTCGACGGGATGCAGTGTGCCGGCTGTGAACGGATCATCGAGAGCGAACTGAAGGGCGTCCGCGGGGCGCTGACGGTCGACGCCGACCACGAGCAGGGCGTCGTCGAGGTGACCGCCGACCCCGGCACCCGCGCAGACCTCGCGACCGCCATCGGCGACCTGGGCTACGCCGTCCGGGAGTAACGTCCACTTTCACCCGTCGGTCCGCTCCTCGTCGGGAGAAACCGCCGGACTCCGGCGGAGTGAAGCGAACTCCGCCCCTTTACTTTCACTCCGGATAAGACTCGATATTTAGAGGGGAGTCGTCGTACGGTCTCGCATGAGCGTCCACCGCATCGACGGGACCAGAGCGAAGTGGCGATACACGTGCCCGAACGGGCACGCGAGCTGGGAGACGACGAACGGGCACTTCTGGTGTCACCAGTGTAGTCGCCTCCCGGACGCCGACGCGGAGTTCTGGGAACTGCTCGACGGGAAGACGGGTGAGCGACTCGCGAGAGAGAAGGTGACAGTCAATGGCTAGAGCAACGCGATTCGAGACGGACGGCACCGACGAACAGACGCATCGAACGCGGCCCGCGTGGAACCCCGGTGGCGACGAGACGAGCAGACTCCTCGCCTGCCGGAACGCCGGCTGCGACAACGACCACGTCGACCCGGAGTTCGCCCGCATCCTGGGCGACGGCGACGCCGTCTACGCCTGCCCGGAGTGTACCTCCTGGGCGGCGCTGAAAGGCGGCGCGGCCGCCGACCCCGAGTTCGACCACCGGGTGGACGACGTGGTGTCGCGACGGCGAGCGTCCGAGTGGTGACGCCGGCGCGAGGATAGCGGTACTGCCAGCGAGGGGAACGGCACCGGCGTCGCCGGCGGCCTCACTCGAACTCCATGCCGCTGATTTCGAACCGGGCACCGCCGTCGTCGGCAGCGTCGATGTCGACCGCCCAGCCGTGCGCTTGGGCGATCTGTTCGACGATGGTCAGTCCGAGACCGGTGCCGTCGTTGGTCGTGTACCCGCTCTCGAAGACGTCCCCGCGCTCGTCCTCGGGGATGCCCGGGCCGTCGTCCTCGACCGCGATTCCGTCCGACGTGCGCTCGACGCGGACGGTCACGTCGTCGCCGGCGTGCTCGACGGCGTTCCGGAAGAGGTTGCGGAACACCTGGCTCAGCCGGTCGGGGTCGGTCGAGATCTCCTCGTCGGTGTCCTCCAGGACGAGCGTCGCGTCGGGCGGGACGGTCCGCTTCCACGTGTCCTCGACCACCTCGCGGAACACCGTCCACTCCTCGTCGCCGGTGGTCTCGGGGCGGCGAGCGAGGTCCAGCATCTCGTCTATCATCTGTTCCATGCGGCCGAGAGCGTCGTCGACCTCGTCGTAGGCCGTGGGCGTGCCGTCCTTGCGCGCCACGCGGAGATAGCCCTGCGCGATACCCAGCGGGTTCCGGAGTTCGTGGGCGAGCATACCGGCGAACTCGTCGAGGCGCTCGTTCTGGCGTTCGAGTTCCTGCCTGCGGCGCCGGTGAGCGGTCACGTCCCGGAAGATACCGACGACCTCGGAACCGTCGTCGCTCGGCATCGTCGCCGTGTTTATCTCCGCGTGGCGGGTCTCGCCGTCCGCCGCCGTAAACGCCACGCTGTACGGCGACCGGTCGGGGGCGGCCCCGTCGGCTCGCACGTCGGCAGTCAGCGACTCGACGGTGTCGCTGGGGAACGCCGGCACCTCCTCTATCGGCCGTCCGTTCACTTCGATCCGCGAGACCCCCGTGAGGTCGCAGAACGCGTCGTTGACCGCCTGGATGGCCCCCTCGGCGTCGAGGACGAAGACGGGGTCCGGAGCGGTCTGGAACAGCGTCTGGAACCGCTCGACGCTCCGTTCGCGCTTCCGTTCGAGTTCGACCGAGAGCCGCCGCCGCTCCAGCAACCCCTCGATGCGCGCCCGCAACACCCCCTTCTCGATGGGCGTCGTGACGACCTCGTCGACCACTGTCCAGGCGTCTGGCGTACACGCCGGCGACCCGTCCGAGGACACCAGAAGGTAGGGAAGGAACGTCGGGGAGGCGACGTCCGTCCGGGTCTCCAGGTCGTCCTCGTGCTGGAGAAACGACGTCTCGTCGACGATACAGAGGTCGAAGTGGTCCTCGACGGCGTCGCCGTCCGGACGAACGACGTCGTATTCCGCGGCGAGCCACTCGCCGAGCAGTTTCCGGTTCTGGTCGTCGTCGAGGAGCAGAAGAATCACGCTCTCGGACGGGTCGTGCAGAAGCGTCGTCGACGACGGCCCGCTCATGCGAAACTCCCGCCGACCAGTTCGGTCGCTCCGCCACCTCCGACCGTCGAGTGGCCGCGAGTCGCCATCATGCTCCGGCGCGGACTTCTCGAAGATCGGTCATAGATATGATGGAGAGACGGAATCAGCCATCGCCGTTCGTCGCGTCGGTGCCGTTTACCAGCTTCGAGCCGGCGGTGTTGCGACCGTGGAACTCCGCGCGGAGGTCGTCGTCGTCGAGGTCGGTGGCGGTGTCCGCGAGCCGCTCACGGAGCGACGACAGCTCCGATTTCAGGTCGTCGTACTCCTCGTTGTCGCCGAGTTCGGTCGAGTCTTTCTTGCTCTCGATGGTCGCTTTCTTCGACGCGAGCGAGAGGAGCCGCTGAACCTGCTCGTCGTACGTCGACCGCGTCTCGAGCGACTCGACGATGTCGTGGAGCTGCTCCGGGTCGGAGACCGGCTTGTTGATGTAGGTGTCGAATCCGAGTTCGAGGATGTCGAAGTCGGGTTCGACGGCAGTCACCATAGCGACGCGACAGTCGATGTCTCGCTCGCGAATCTTCTCCAGAACCTCTTGGCCGGAGAGGTCGGGCATCCGTCGGTCGAGTAGAACGATATCGACCGACTCGTCGACCGACTCGAGCGCCTCGGAACCGCTGTACGCTTTCCGGACCTCGTACGAGTCCTCCAACCAGCGGGCGTGAAGATCCGTAATAGCGCGCTCGTCGTCGACTATCAGGACAGTAGGTTTGCTAGACATGATGCGTGTTACCTTCCAGTTCGCGCACCGAAGACGGGAGCGTCCTCCGGTCGATATCCATCTGTTTCGATACAGCTCATGAAAGGGGATGCTCCGTCTATAACTATTGTGGGAATGGAGGGTATTTATGTAAAGGTTTTTCGGTTAGGGGAAGCCGTCTCGGACTCGCCGACGGTCGGTCACGAAATGCATAACAGGCTGTAGTGACAGTCCGAGGCAAGAGCGACATGAGTGTCCTGGCCGATGTCACCGTCCCTGCGCACAACTTCGTCCTGAGCGAAACGTTACGTGCGGTTCCGGAAGTCCACGTCGAGATAGAGCGCGTCGCCGCGGACGAGGAACGGATTACACCGTACTTCTGGGCGGCCGGCGACGACTTCTCGACGTTCGAGGATGCGCTCGAGCGCGACGACACCATCCAGGACATCGTCACGCTCGAAGAACACGACGAAGAGCGATTCTACCGCGGCCACTGGAAACAGGACAGCGACGAAATTACGCACGCCGTCTCGCTCGTGGAGGCGACGATACTGGAGGCCTCCAGCGACGATTCCGAGTGGGACGTGCGCATGCTGTTTCCGGACGAGCAAACGCTGACGGAGTTCCACGACTACTGTTCGGAACGCGACATCGCGTTCGAGCTAACGCGCCTCTACGACTCCCGTCACCCCGAAGCGCTCGGCAAGTACGAGATTACGCCCAAACAGCGCGAAGCCCTGCTGACGGCCCTCGACAGCGGATACTTCGAGGTACCCCGCACGACGGGTCTCGAAGGCATCGCCGACAACCTCGACATCTCCCGAAACGCGCTCTCGACGCGACTCCGACGCGGACACGCGAATCTCATCCGAAACACGCTCTCTCACGAGGAGTGAGCTTGCAGATGAAGGGGAAATCGCTTTTCAGAGGAGGGTTTTGATAAAGAGTGTTAATGGTAACACACCGTATTTACAGTGCCGTACTGTGTTCACTACAACGAAAGGGACTCCGCGTAAAATTTCGACAATGATAGAAAGAACGACCTGCCCCTCCCCCCACAATACGTCACGGAGCTTCGGAGTCGGTCGTTCGTCATGCACCGAGGACGCGACTGCTCGGGCAACCGCCACGATGGACCTGCACAACTATCGACCGGAACGGGTGACCGCAACACGTCCCGAGCGTGTGGGTGGGAAAGCCGGTCGTCGGCACCTAGATGGAGGCTTCTCTCACGCTATCGGTAGAGAGGTAAGAGAAGCAGTAGATTGATGTTCGACTGAAGATACTGTCTAGGTAAATATCTCGTCATCGGCCTGCTAACAAACAATCTCTCCACATACGATAGATGAATATTCGAGACCTGGAACAGGAGATACAGGACGCGTCGAACGTTCTCGTGCTCGCACCCCTCACTCCGACCGGTAATCAGGCGTGCATGGAGCTGATAGCTTCGGCGTCACCCGAAGAGACGAATCTCGCTGCGGTCACCTATATGCAGCCGCCGAACCAGTGGATCGACGACTGGCGGGAGAACATCGGAACGCTTCCCCACGAGACCGAGTTCATCCACGCCAGCGGAATGGCGGAGTCGGAGTCGTACGACGAGACGACGCCGAAGAACGTCACGACCGCCGTCGTGGACCCGACCGACCCGATGGAGATAATCGTCCCCTTGAGCGAGCATCTGGAGAAGTGGACGAACGACGACAGGCAGCCGGTCGTCGCCGTCCAGACGCTGACCGTCCTGCTCGAGTACATCGACTTCGACACCGCCTTCCGCTATCTACACATTCTCACCCATCGCGTCCAGGCCGCCGGGGCCGTCGGATACTACCAGATCGACCCCGACGTCCACGACCCGGAGACCATCAATACGCTGAAGACGCTGTTCGACACCGTCGTCGAAGTCAGCGACGACGGGACCGAGTGGACGACGATGCCGACCTACGACCCGGACGCCTCGACCGGCGACGAGGCGACCGACGACGAAGCGACCGACGACGAAGCGACCGACCAGACGACCGCCAGCAGCGGTCCGCTGTCGTCGCTCGCGACGATGGTTTCGGACCTGTTCAGCAGTGACGGAGACGCGAGCACGGAGTCGACGACCGAACGGACCGAGACGGGAAGCGACGAGTCGACCACGCCGGAGACGGACGGCGAGAGCCGCGAGCGCACCACGACGGAGACGACGGTGCCGGAGAACCTCGCCGACGAGGAGATGCTCACCGACGAGGAACGGATTCGCTCGCTGCTCATCCAGTACGGCGGCCGAATGAAACAGGCCGACATCACCGCCGAGACGTCGTGGTCGAAGTCGACGGTCAGTCGGAAGCTGTCGAAGATGGAGGAGGCCGACGAGATAACCCGAATCCAGGTCGGGCGCGGCAATCTCGTGTTCCTGAACGGCTCCGAACCCGAAGCGTCGAAGTCCCCGTTCGAGGCCTAATCCCGGTCGACGGCGAACGTACTGGCGATCAACTGACCCGTCGCGCGGCGGAGTTGCTGGGAGATGGCGGAGGTGGAGATGTCGAGTTTCTCCGCGAGTTCACCCTGTGAGATGCCACGTGGAACGTCGTAGTAGCCGTACTCGTAGGCCGTCAGGAGGGTGTTGCGCTGGCGGCCGGTGAGGTGGACGTCGGCCGACTCGTCGGTGGGGTCGGCGTCGTACAGTTGCCGAACCCGGAACGTGATGTCCTTCTCGAGGCAGGCTTCCCGGAACTCGATGAGCGGTTCTCGCGAGAGCATCTGGACGCGTGCCACCCAGCCGCCGTCGCTGCTCTTCACGTCGAGAATACGGATGCCGAGTTCGGTCGCCTTCGGGAGGCACCGCGTCACTCCCGACGCGGCCCGGATTCGGTACACGCGCTTGTCCGCCGCGACCGTGAACGTCGTCGCCTCGGCGACGGTGGGGTCCTCGTCGAGCGCTCGCTCGAACGCACCGAACTCGCCGCCGACCACGGAGACGAAGAACGTCGTGTCGCTCGCCGTCCCAGCGTCCTCGACCTGGGCGGTGACCCCCGGAACCGTCTTGATGGTGTCCGCCAGAAGCAGATCGTCGTGCTCGACGAAGATTTCAGCGAGAAGCGTCTTCGGCGGATCCGACGGGGTCGAGTCGGAGAACGACGCCGTGCCCGTAGAGTCGTGAGCGTCGTCGAGAGAGCCGTCGGAGTTGGATGCGCCACGGACCATGGGAGAGATTCGGGTACGGTACGGAGTATGAGAGTACTTTGCATTAAACCTTAGGACTAGGAAATTCATCCCAAAATTCAATGTGAGGAATGCGATATAAGTAGAATATCTTTAGAGATGTTCGGGGTTATTCGAAAGCTGATGCTGTCGGTTGCGAGAGACGGCGGCGCGAGCCGCCGAAGAACGTAACGGAAGACACGAGGGGGCAAGTCATGAGCGCTACGCCCTCGCTGCCTCCATCAGATCCCAGCCACCACACTGGGCACTCCCTGCTACGTCCTCTACCGTGATTACTATAGAGGAGTTAACTTCCGATACCAGTCGCCGGATCGACCGCCGCCGCGAGCGTCGACCGGCCCGAAATCGCAAACTCGACTCCACCCAGGAGGCGCACGCGACCGGGAGAACGAACGCCGATCGTATCGGCACTCGATTGGCGTATTCGCCATCCTATAAGATATCTTCCATTACAGTTCCGTCGAGCGTCACGTTTTCGGATTCAGGCAGAGAGTACCGCTGGAAGCGACCCTCTCGCCCATCGAGCGAGGAGGTACTGTCGAACGAGCAATCGTCGACTACGGCCGCTCTCAACATGTGATAGAACAGTACAATTAAGTCTTGTCCAGACGTTAGATAGAAGCTAATCGTTGCCTACAGTTGCGACAACAGTTCGCAACAGTGCGGGAGAGCGTTACCCGTTTATTACCTCCGTCGACGATACACGTATCGTCATGAGCGCTACAGAGACCCGCCCCGATAGCGCCACCGAACAGGTCCCCGAGACGTCGTCCGAGCCCGACCTCTCCCAGGACGACGTCTTCCATCTCCTCCAGACGCCCCGGCGTCGATACGTGCTCCAGTACCTGAAAGACAAGGAAGGGCCGGTGGAGATGCGCGACGTCGCCGAGCAGGTGGCGGCGTGGGAGAACGACACGACGGTGACCGCGCTCTCCTCCGACGAGCGCCAGCGCGTCTACATCCCCCTCTACCAGTCTCACCTCCCGAAGCTCGACGAGGAAGGGGTCGTCAACTACGACCAGAATCGGGGCACGGTCGAACGGACGGAGCTGGCGAATCGGTTCGACAAGTACCTCGACGTCTCCAAGGACGTCGACGCCGACACCGACGACGAACCGGAGGACGAGAACGACCGCCCCTGGGCGCTGTACTATCTCGGTATCTCGGCGTTCGGGACGCTCCTCCTCGGCGGCGTCGCGGCCGGCCTCCCCGTCGTCGGGTCGCTCCCTGCAATCGCCGTCGGCGGTCTCGTCGTCGCCGCATTCACGCTCGTGACGCTCGCACAGACGTTCGCCGAGCGCGACGAGTGAGGCACGGTCGTCGAAGCCGAGCGTCGTCTCAGTCGGCGTGTGCCGCGACTCGCTGCTCGTCGTCCATCGCGTCCGTGAGTTCGTCCGCGAGCGCGAACATCGCTTCCTTGTGTGCCGTCTTCGACCGGTGAATCGACGTCGGTTTGACGCCGATGGACTCGTACGACGACAGGTCGAGTGGTTCTCCACGGCGTATCTCGTACTCCTCGTGAATCTCGGCGAGCAGGCCGTGAAGGTGAATGAGCTCTTGTTTCTTCATTACTAACGCTGTCGCGCCTGTACGTTTATATTATCTGCGGCCATCAGCGAAATCCGATCGAGTACGCCGGCCGGCGAACCGCGACGGTGATCACTGGGCGATCAGTTCCGGACAGCTGTCAACAACGACGACGTATCAGGATGACAAGTATCGGTCTAATCGGCTTTTCACTCGGTGAAGCGGTCATTATCATGCGCTTAACTAATACCGTATAGACATAACATCGATTCGAACATGTACGACCTGACTGGCTTCCAGCGCGACCTGCTGTACGTGATCAATGGTCTGGACGAACCACACGGACTCGCCATCAAGGAGGAGTTGGAAGGTTACTACGAGAAGGACATCCACCACGGTCGCCTCTACCCCAATCTGGATACGCTGGTGGACAAGGGCCTCGTCGAGAAGGGCCAGGTGGACCGCCGGACGAACTACTACACGCTGACCCGGCGCGGCCAGCGCGAGATCGAGGCACGCCGCGAGTGGGAGGCGGAGTACCTGGACGACAGGGAAGCCGCCGAGCTGGCCAACTGATCTTCTCCTCCCCGTCACGGGCGCCCCGGCTAGCGCGAACTTAAAAAGTGGACATTCGAATGCCTAGTTTTTGTACGCCTACTTCTCAACGTGTTTTCGATGGCCACCAGACTCGAAAGCGCGGGGACATATGCCGAGAAACCGTAACACGACGAACGAACTCGATGCTATCGAGCGTTGTGCGTACTGCCGTGACTACGTTCCGGTGACGCGCATCGAAATAGAACTGGCGGAAAACGACACGTACCTCCGGGCCGACGTCGACGTCTGCGAGAACTGCCTGGACGACCTCAGGTAGTCGGTCGACGGATGTTCGGGGGACCAGCGACGTGCTCGACCGACGGGTGCGTCCACCGTGACGATTTGCGACGAGCTACTCCTCGCGGCGATGGCCGTGGCCCACGAAGAGTGCGACGACGTTGAGCGCCAGGAGGCCGACGAACACGGTGAGTTCCGCTCCGTCGAGGCCACCGGAGAGCAGTGGCAGGTAGAGGAACGGGAGCGATATCGCTGCCCAGAAGCCGACGAACTGCACGGGCGGGGCGACGACGCGTCGCACCGCCATCGTCAGCGACCGGGCGTCGACACCGTCGGAGGTCGATCGGTCGTTCTCGATTGCGGAGGGCACACTTGCCATACCTCACGTCACTATCCATACCTGTATATAACGAGAGGAGAGTTAGCGATCTTTCGCTTCGTTTAACCGTCCTCCGGACCTTTTACCGGAACTGCGAGACGTTTTACGACGTCTTCAGAGGTACCCTAAACTTTTATCGTCACCTCTCGTTCCGTCTCGTCGCTTGTCGAACCGATCCCCGTCTGTCGCCGGCAATCGCCTCTCCGAACCGCCCCGCATTCCGACACGTACGCGTCGGGACCGGGACGGCGTCGCGGGCGCAGTCGTTCCGGACGTCGCCCTCGCGACACGCCACAGCGCCCCGTCGACGTCGGCGCGTCCGCATCGCCGGACGGCGTCCGGCGTCGAGAGGGGACCGTCGCGGACTCCTGGCCGACGTCGGAAAGCTACCGCGTCGGCAGTTGCGGACGGGCCGCCACGGCCGACGCCGGTGGCGATCGGCCGGTCGTCTGGAATCTCTCGAACCGTTGCAGACAGTTGTAAACGGTGATACTGGGCGGAACGCCGTGGAACAGCGCTCTGAGTTTAAGTGATAGATGCACCTACAGATGAAGTGAACAGATGAGTCAAGCCACCCAAATCCCCGCGTGGGCGGCGTCCCCCGAAAAGTTCGAAGATACGCTGAGCGCACTCGTCGCGACTGCCGACGAAAGCGACCTCGAATTCGACCGCTCGTGGACGTTCCGCTACGACGACTCGGACCGCGACGACGTGATGGTCGAGATATCGCGGCTCGCCTCGCGGCCGAACCTCACCGACCAGGACCCGGTTCGGCCGCCGTCCCTGCCGGAGATGCCCTCGACGAAGGAGTTCGAGACCGCGCTCGACGAGCTGCTCCTGAAAGGCCAGGAAGCCGGGATAGACTTCGACCGCGCGTGGACGCTGCGGAACCCCGACCCGGACCGCGACGACGTGATGGTCGAGATATCGCGACTGGCGAAGCCAGCGTAACGGCCGCCCCTCCCTCCTCCACCGCCCTGTTCTCGACCGACGAGCGCCGCGACTCTGGCGAGAACCGTCAGTCGGTCGAGCGGGCCATCTGCTCGTCGGCGATTCGGTGCGCCCGTGCCGCGTCGAGGAACGCGTTCATCCACCAGTAGAGGTCGTCGCTCGCCACGTCGTGGCGCAGTCGCGACATCCGGCGTTCGCGCTCGCCGTCGTCCATCGTCAGCGCACGCTCGATGGCGTCGGCGAACCCCGCGGCGTCGTAGGGGTTTATCGACAGGGCGTGCTCGCCCAGCACGTCGTGTGCGCCGGCGAGCTCCGACAGCAGCAGGACGCCGTCGTCGTCGACCTGTGCGGCGACGTACTCCTCCGCTACGAGGTTCATTCCGTCGCGGACCGGGCTGACCAGCGCGATATCGCTGTTCCGGTAGAGTCCGTACAGCTGTTCGGCGGGCAGCATCTCCTCCACGCTGACGATCGGCTGCCAGTCGTCGGTCCCGAACCGGTCGTTCACGCGCCCTATCGCGTCGTCGACCCGGTTCTGGAGCTGCTGGTACTCGTCTATCTGCTCGCGGCTCCCGATGCCCTTCTGGACGAAGGTGAGTTCGCCTCGCCACGCCGGGCGCGTCTCCCAGAGCCGTTCGAGCGCCGCGATGCGCTGGGGGATACCCTTCGTGTAGTCGAGGCGGTCGACGCCGAGCGCGACCCGGACGTCGCCGAGACCGTGCTTCTCGCAGAACTCGTTCCAGAACGCATCGGCGGCGTCGGCAGTACTGCAGCGCTCGATTCGCTCGAAGTCGACGCCCATCGGGAACGACTTGACGACGGTCGCGTCGCCGCGGTAGCGAATCCGGTTCGCACTCCAGTCGACCGTCGCGTCGTCGAGACACTGGTCGACACTGCGGAGGAAGTTCCGGCAGTAGCGCTCGACGTGGAATCCGAGCATGTCGTTGGCGAGCAGGCCGTCGAGCAGCGCCGCGCCGTGCGGGCACGCGCGGAACGTGTCCCACGCCGGCCACGGGATGTGCCAGAACTGGGCGAGTCTGGCGTCGGGACGGTCGTCCCGGACCGCGCGCGGCGCCAGCCCGAAGTGGTAGTCCTGGAACCAGACCAGCACGTCGTCGTCGGCCTGTTCGGCGACGGCGTCGGCGAACGTCCGGTTGACGGCCTGGTAGCGCTGCCAGAACCGCTCTTCGACGTTCATCCGGCCGGGGTCGCCGTGACAGAGCGGCCAGAGCACCTGGTTGCTGTAGCCGTAGTAGTAGTCGTCGACGTCCTCCCGGGAGAGCCAGACGCGGCGGAGCGTGTATCCGTCGTCGCCGGGAGGGACGGTGACGCAGTCGTCGTCGTCGACCACGTCGGGGTCCGCGTCACCGTCACCCCACGCTATCCACGTCCCGTCGGTCCGCTGCATGACCGGGTCGAGGCCGGCCGTCAGGCCGCCCGCGGGGCGGTCGACTTCGATGATTCGCTCGCCGGTCCCTTGCGCCTCGCCGTACTCGTGGCTGTACGGCTGGCGGTTCGAGACGACGAGGAGTTCGGTATCGTCGGCGCTCGCCTCGTGTGCGGCGGCCGTCCGGCTCCTAGCCATCGGCAACCTCTACGTCCGGGTCGTCCGAGGCCGGGACGATCCAGTTGTCGCTGTCGGCGGCGATACCGCGTTCGCGCGTTTGCATCGTTCCGGAAAGGTCACTCATTCCTGTGAAGACACCGCACTGTCGAGGGTTCTCATTGTGGTTGCGCTGTCATGGCTTTTTTCACGGGGTGAGCGGTTAGAGCGATGGAGATTCAGACTGACCGAAGAATGGCCTCGACCGGACGCCTGAAGTCGGTCTGCCGGGTGTCGCGAAACTGCCAGTGTCGTGTCCGGAAAGCGACGGGTCACAGCCGATAGCATCCGGGGGTTTAAATGTCGCTCGCGTGTAGGGAACCTGCATGGAACGGTCCACTCGCCAGCGAGAGCGCCATACCGAGGAGAGCGAAACGGAGGAGGAAGACGTTCAGGGGTGTCCGGAGTGTGGTTCGGAGAACCTCGTCAACAGCGCCGACCAGTCCGAGCTCGTCTGTGACGACTGCGGTCTCGTGGTCGAGGAGGACCACGTCGACCGGGGGCCGGAATGGCGGGCGTTCAACCACAGCGAGCGCCAGAGCAAATCCCGGGTCGGCGCGCCGACGACCCAGACGATGCACGACAAGGGGCTGACGACCACCATCGACTGGAAGAATCAGGACGCCTACGGGCGGTCGCTCTCCTCGGAGAAGCGGAGCCAGATGCATCGACTGCGCAAGTGGCAGGAGCGCATCCGGACCAAGGACGCTGGCGAGCGCAACCTCCAGTTCGCGCTCAGCGAGATCGACCGGATGGCCTCCGCGCTGGGCGTTCCCCGGTCCGTACGCGAAGTCGCCTCCGTCATCTACCGACGGGCGCTCAACGAAGACCTCATCCGCGGCCGCTCCATCGAGGGCGTCGCCACGAGCACGCTGTACGCCGCCTGCCGCCAGGAGGGGATTCCCCGGAGTCTCGAGGAAGTCGCCGAGGTCTCGCGCGTCGACCAGAAGGAGATCGGTCGCACCTACCGTTACATCTCCCAGGAACTCAATCTGGAGATGAAGCCGGTCGACCCCAAGCAGTACGTTCCGCGGTTCTGCTCCGACCTCGGAGTCAGCGAGGAAGTGAAGACGAAGGCGAACGACATCATCGACACGACGGCGGAACAGGGTCTGCTGTCGGGCAAGTCGCCGACGGGGTACGCCGCGGCTGCCATCTACGCCGCGTCGCTGCTCTGCAACGAGAAGAAGACCCAGCGCGAGGTCGCCGACGTCGCCCAGGTCACCGAGGTCACCATCCGCAACCGCTACCAGGAACAGATCGAAGCTCTCGGCATCCACTGACGCCGTCGTTAAAAACGCTTCAGGCGTCCAGCCGAACGCTTACTCTTTCCGGTCGCTTCTCTCTATCTGCGAGGTTGGTTGGATACGTCGTCGGACGTGTGTCGAGCTGTAAACCATGTGTACGTCTGGCATTCCCTTCCCCGGTCGTGGCAGTCGGGGAGGGGACACTGGCACTCCAAGGCGGGTCCATCGGACCCGGACGTTCCGCTCCGTCTTCCGTCATCGACGCCTGTTGTGTCGCCCGACGTCCCCACCGCAGGCAGTCGCTCTCCACCCCTCTTCGAGACCGACAGTCACCGAAGACTGTGATGACTGTCGGTATCGGGCCGAACGGACTCCACTGTCCGCTCGCCGAACGTCGGCCCCCAATATCAAATTTGATACTTAGAAGTATATTTAACACATCGTATTGCAATCTGAAATCATGTTCGACGTCATCGAACTCGTCGAGGACGGCCTCCAGACGATGCTCGACTCGGAGGAGCAGGAGTGCCCGTCCGACGACTGCAGCAATCGTCGGTTCTGCGTCAGCATCCGCAAGGACGACGAAGACGGAGTCGTTAGCGACGTCTCGTGTCGCGATTGCGACCTGCGCGTCGAACTGGAACTCGACGACCTGGAGATGACGCTCGACGAACTTCGAGACTTCCAGTAACGGGTCGACGCCGCTCGACCGTCCGACTGACGACGGACTTCATGTACCCGATGCCACAGTCGACAGCATCGCCATTGTCCTGGATAAATCACAATCGTTCTTCGGTCATACTCAGATTTCAGTAACCATTAGGTAGCTCAAATATAATACCCGTAATATCACCCATAAATATTCCTCCAAGTAGGAAGATTTATACCTATTGTTAGCGCATATAACACGATACGACCATGTCAGAGGCACAAACGGTGAACGAAGCGGAAGCAATGCGGGATCTGACTGCATTCCAACAGAACGTTCTCATCGTGCTCGCCGAGGAGTCCCGGTACGGACTCGCCATCAAGCGGGAACTCGAAGACTACTACGGGGAAGAAGTCAACCACGGTCGACTGTACCCGAACCTCGATGCGCTCATCGAGCGCGATCTCGTCGAGAAGAGCGAACTCGACAAGCGCACGAACGAGTACGCCATCACCGACCACGGGTTGGCCGTCCTGCTCGATCTCTTCGAGTGGCAGTTCTCGAAGTTCCTGAGCGGACAGGAGCGCACCGACGACCTCCAGACGCTGTTCGACGAACACCGATAGGCCGAGCCGCCGATACTCACTCCTCGAGTTGCTTCAGTCGGTCCCGGAGGTCGTCGCCGTCCAGTCCGTCGAGCCGTTCTAGCCCGGCCTCGACGAGCATCGGGTAGAAGTGACGGTTCTTCTCCAGTTCCTCGCCGAACGCCCGTTCGTAGACGAGACTCAACTCCTTGTACGCGAAGTCGAGTTCGGCTCGCTGATCCTCGGGAAGATACATGTACGTCCCCACGCGGTCGTCTTTCACGCTCGTCCGCTCGTCTTCGGGACTCGTCTCGTCCGGCTCGTCCGTCTCGTCTCGTTCGGACGGTTCGGACGAGTTGCCGGTGTCCGTCCCCCGAGAGCGGTCGGCCTGCTGGTCGCGCTGCTGCTCGCGACGGCGGCGGAGTCGGTCGGCGCGGCTCCCCTCGTCGCTCATACCGCCACCTCCTCGAGGTCGAACTGGCGTTCCAGTTCCGCGGCCACGTCGTCGAAGACGGGAGCCATGTCGCAGTCCGCGTCGAATTCGAATATCGAACGGCCGGCGGAGAAGGCGCGCTGGAGCGCGACGCGCTTGCGAACCTCCCAGACCGGCACGTCGGTGAACGCGTCCTCGAACCACGACAGCATCCGGTCGGCTTCGTTGGTCGTCTCGACGCGGTTGGCGACGACCCCGAGGTCCCGAACCCCCGTGTCGAACTCGGCTTCCAGCACCTCTATCTGGTCGAACAGGATTTCGAGCGCCCGTTTGCTGGTCGACTCGGCGAGCGCAGGGATGAGCACGTTCTCGGCGGCGATCAGCGCGTTGTCCGTGAGATTGCCGAGATACGGGGGGCAGTCGATGAGAATCACGTCGTACTCCGCGTCGAGGGCGTCGAGCACCTGCCCGAGCCGTTCGCGGCCACGCATCGCCATCGTCAGTTCCGGTTCGACGCTGGTCATGTCGATGTTGCTCGGGAGGACGTCCATCTCCTCGTGTGCGACGACCATGGCGTCGACGTCCTCGCGCGCCTCGTGGTCGGTCAGCGCGTCGAACAGCGTCGGCGGCTCGGCCTCGTACTCGTCTTCGAGGCCCAGCCCTTCGGTGGCGTTGCCCTGCGGGTCGAGGTCGACGAACAGCACGTCGTGCCCGCGACGGTTCAGCGCCCCGCCGACGTTGATGGCCACCGTCGTCTTGCCGACCCCGCCCTTCTGGTTCGAGATCGCTATCCTGGCCGCTTCGGTCATACGAATCGGCAAAACCGTCAAAACCATATAAAACTGCGTCAGACGTTCGCACGAAATCGGCTGTACAGACGTTTCAGGCCGTTATACAGCTATTTCCGAACCCCGATAGTAGAGTTTTGACGTACAAACCAGTTTTGAGAGGGAGAGTTCGGACGGCAAAACGAGTTCGGAGAGACAAACTTGATTGTCGATACGTCGGGCGACGGTGGGCAGCGACGAACCAGTTCGGACGGTGGAGCGCGACGAACGAGGCGACCCCGAGCTAGTTTTGCGATACGAACTGGTTTTGTCGTCCAAGATGGTTTTGCCGTCCGAGCGACGGTCGCTGGCCGAGCGTACAGAACGCAAGACTGTGGACCGAAGGAGGAGCGGTGAGACGGACAGGACCGGAAAGGAAGAACCGGCGGGTCGGACAGGAGGGAAAACGAGGCGAACCGGAAGAGCCGAAAACCGAGACGAACCGGTTTTGACGTGCGAACTGACCATTCCCGGCGACGGTGGGAGGCGACGAGCGAACGAGCCCGTCGAGACCAACACAGCTGCGAGACGGACGACCCGTCAAAACCAGTTCGGATGGTAAAACCGTCAGTGCTCGCGGGGGCTACCTTCACCAGTCGGACGAGGCGACGCACCTCGGCCAGATCATCCCGAAGGCGTCACGCGTCGCGTTCGTCGTCGCCCGTCGAATCCGACGACGGCTCTCCATCGTCGTCATCGACTCGTGGAGTCGTCGCCGGTTCCTCCTCCTCGTCCGGCATCGTCGCCGGTTCGTCCTCGATGTCGGACGTCTCGTCCCTCCCCGTCGAGGCTTCGGCGTTCGACCCTGCTTCGTTCCCGCTCGCGGCGGCCTCCGACACGGCCTCGTCGGCCGCCGTCTCGGCGTCCCTCTCGTCGTCCGTTTCGACGTCCGCTCCCTCTCTCCCGTCCGACCCGGCTGCGCCCGCTCCTTCGTTTTGCTCCGCGACGTCCTCTTTCGTCTCGGCCGATTCCCAGCCCTCTTCGTCGGGAACGTACACGTTGGCGTTTCGGCTCTGACCGGCCTTGGAGGCGACGTTGCCGTCGCGTCGCTGTGCCTGCAGTCGCTCCCTCGCGGTCTCGCGGTCAATCCCGGCGATGACGGTGGCCGCGTCGAGCACCTGTTCGCGACGCACGCCGGGAGCTCGATCCGGCATGTCGACCCCCTTCTGCATCACCGCGACGAACTCAGAGAGGTCGGTCGTCCCCTGCAGTTCTTCGTGCCATCGGAGCGGGCAGGTGCTGATGCGGTCGGCACCGACCGCGTAGAGGGCGTCTTTCGTCCAAGTCTCGTCGTCCGTCAGGCGTTCGTCGACGCTACCCACGAGCGCGTCCGCGTCGAACGACGCCCGCTCCTGGTCTGCCAGTCGCTCGGCGTATGCCTCGACGAGTTCCCGCGGGACGCCCGGCCCGCCCTCGTGATGGTACTCCTCGATGAACCGGAGGAAGTCGGCCGCAGACATCATCTCGCCCCGGTCGTTCGCCTTCGCGATGACTTCGTCGTGAAGTTCGACCATCGTATGCACGAGGGAGGGAACTCAGGTAAGTCGGGTGGCCGTTAGACGGGACGTCCCCGCCGCGCGACTGCGACCAGTAGCGTACCGGCAGCGAGCACGAGCACGCCGAGCGCGAGGAAGAACGGCGAGGAGGTGAGACCGGGCGCGATGCTGCCGAAGAGGATTACGGCACCCGCTACGAGCAGCGCGATACCGAGCCAGAACTGTCGTCTCGGAGCGAGCATGTGCTCCGTTCGACGCCCGTGACGATAAAACGACCGCCGAGAAGAACCCTCTTCCCGGCGAGTCCACTCACTTCCTGCTGGTCGCTTCGCTCCCGGCAGTCGTTCGTTCCCTCACCGACGTCACGCTCGCGTCGCTCGCGTGACTCCCGGCGAGTGCGTTCCGTCGGCAGGGACGATGACGGAACCGCCTGTGTCGGTCCGCTCGCGCCCGGCCCGTCGGCGTCGTCGCGGACCGCGGTCGGGCCACCGTCGTTCCGAACGTCGACGACCGAGAGCGGCTTCGGCCGGTCGCGCGGGCATGCAAGAGAATGTTCCTCAAAGTAATACTATAACTGTCGAGTTAGTAGCTGTCGTTGGGATGAAAAAACAGGAACTCATCCATCTTCACGGCCTGCTGTCGGAAGTACGCGACCGACACGAGAACCGAATCGACGCGACGCTCGATCTCTCGTCGTACGAATCGCTGGACACCCACCCGACTTCTATCCACCACTCCAAGACCGATCACAAGGAGGCCGTCATCGCGCTGGCCGACGGCTTAGCGTCGGAGATGGACGCCGAGGACGCCACCGCAGTTCCCGCGAGCGCGGACTGACTCGATTTGCCGGGTCGACGGAGACGCCGACCATTCTGCTTCGTCACGACGGAACGACGCCCAACCCCGGGCCTAACCCGCCGTATCGACGTCGAGGTATTTCGTATAGCGTCTTTCAGTTTATTCCCGAGATATCCCGACGCTTGCTTGCGATTTTCGCGGATAGAGGATGCAGACCTCCACTTCTGCTTACGGCGATAATCGGAAGTGGGGAACCCCCGGTGGCAAGGCCGTCAGCGAGTTCGCATCTTCTCGCGGCGGGGAAATCCAAAGTCCGTGACAGCCACGATAGGATCGCGATGGCAGTGAGAATCCGATAAATATCGCGACGCTATATCGAAAGACGACGAAAGGGAAGCGGTCTCGCCGACTGCGCGACCAGCGCGCCGACGGTAAAGCCGCGTGCAGTCCCACCCGAGACGTCGTACGTCAACTCGTGGCCCGGTTTATATGTATAGCGCCCGGTCGCTGAGGGGGTTACACATCTAGCTACAACCATAATGCACGAGCCGCCGAGTATAATCAATGTAATGAGCGGAGAATCCAACAATGCCACAAACAAATCGTCTGCCGACGGCCCTCTAGAAGAGCCATCGCCGACAGCGTCCGACGGAGCCGGCAGTGCCAGTACCAGCATCGCGACCGACCTCTACGACATCGTCGCCGAAGTCCATCTCTCCGGTCCCGAACTCCTGCTCGTTCCCACGTTGGAAGCCACGTCCGACGTGACCGTCACGACCGAGAACCTGACGGCGACCACGCCGTGTCATCTGTTCATCTCCGTCGCTGGCGAGTCGTTCGACGCGTTCGAGCGCGCCCTCCAGCACGACCACACCGTCGCGGAACCGACGCTGGTCGAGAGCCACGAGAACCGCCGCGTCTACCGCGTTCGGCCAGTCACCGACGTCGAACTGCTCGCGCCACGCTGTCCGGAACTCGACGCACGTATCATCGACGTCCAAAGCTCCGACGGGGGGTGGGTCGTCCAGATGCAGCTCTCGAACCGGGAGGCGCTGGTGTCGTTCCGCGATTACTGTCTCGACAGCGACGTGACCTTCCGCGTCAACCAGCTCGGGAACGCGAACGACTGGGAGGGGACGGACGTGGTCGGCCTCACCGAGAAGCAGAAACAGCTCCTCCGAATAGCGTACAAGTACGGCTACTACGAGATTCCCCGCCGAATCTCCCAGAACGAACTCGCCCGTGAACTCGACATCTCGACGTCGGCGATCTCGCAGCGACTGCGTCGGGACACCGAACAGCTCATCGGTGCGACACTCGGGGTCGAGAAAGACTGCGACTCCGAACTATCTTGAGATGTTAGATGTACGTCTCGTCGGCCCGTATCGTGCCGTCGACGAGCACCTCCAGCGTCGCGCTGGCAGTCGTCGTCCGGTTCGTCGAGCCGTTCGTGCTCTCGAATCGGGGCGAAGCGGTACTCTACGAGCCCCTGGTCGGGGCCGAGCGTGGACCTTCGCTTCGTCGGAGAGGCTCCTGCGGGGCGTGCCGCGGGGAGGAGATGACCGCGTGAGTCGTGACCGTCTCGACGAGACGCTTCCCCAACGACGAGGCAGTAACCGGCCACCGTCGGCTGGAACCGAGCGAGAAGGCGCAGTCGAACGCCGAGGACCCGACCGGTACGCTCTCATTCGCTTCTCGCGGCTTCAGTCGTCTCGATTCGTTGGCCGAAATTCGTTATAGTACCGAGGTGCCATCTGTGGGACAGACTACGGAAGACGTCTGCTCGGCCTGTGGTTGCGAAATCGATACGAGCAGTTGGCACCCCGTCGTCGCCGACGAGGGTGAAGCCGATCTCTGTATCCGGGTATTCTGCTGTGACGCGTGCCGTGAGACGTGGCTCGACGAGTGAGGCTACGTCTCGGAGACGAGGACGTTCTTGACGACCTGGGGATCTTCGAGCAGGCGGTGCTCGGTGTAGCTTCCCTCTGCACTCCCACCGCTCTGGCGCGTCTGCTCGATAACGTCGAGAAACGCCTGCTCGCGGAGCAGGTCCCGGACGCGTCGCGTGGAAAGGGGGTCGCTGTCCATCTGGCGACAGACCTGTTCGTACACCTCGTAGACGCGAGTCGTCCGGAAGGCGTCCTCGTCGTTGTCCAGCGAGAGGATGGCGAGCGCCTGGAGCGCGTACTTCGAGTGGGGCGTCGCGCCGCGGATGAGTTCGCGGAAGCGGTCGTTCTCCGCGCGCTCGCGGGCCTTCTTCACGTACTCCTCGCGGACGGTCGCGGCGTTCTCAGTCTGCGCGAGTTCACCCGCGTACCGGAGGATGTCGATGGCCTTCCGGGCGTCGCCGTGCTCCTGGGCGGCCTGGGCGGCGGCGAGCGGGATGGTTCCTGGTTCGAGCACGCCCTCGCGGAAGGCGTCGCTACGCGCCTCCATTATCGAACGCAACTGGTTGGCGTCGTACGGCGGAAAGACGAACTCGCGCTCGCAGAGGCTCGATTTCACCCGTTCGTCCATCCGGTCCTTGTACTTGATCTTGTTGCTGATGCCGATGACGCCGAGCTTGCAGCGTTCGAGCTTTCCGGCCTCGCCCGCGCGCGAAAGTTGCATGAGAATGTCGTCGTTCTCCAGTTTGTCGATCTCGTCCAGGATGACGATGACTACGTCGTACTCCCCGTCGAGAATGCGCCAGAGTCGTTTGTAGTACGTCGAGGTCGAGATTCCCTTGTCCGGAATCGAGATGTCGGTGTCGGCGGTGTTCGTCCCGCTGGCGATGGTCTGGACCGCCTGGGTCTCGGTGCTGTCCTGGGCGCAGTCGACGTAGGCGACGCCGACCGAGACGCCCTCCTCGTCTGCTTCGTCGACGAGCCGACGGGAGACGTGCTTCGCGCAGAGCGATTTACCGGTGCCGGTCTTGCCGTACAGGAGGACGTTGCTCGGGGATTGGTTGAACAGCGCCGGGTTGAGTGCGTTCGCGAGCGCCGAAATCTCGTCGTCGCGTCCCACGATTCGTCCGTGGTCGGGGAGATGATTGATTTCGAGGAGCTCCTTCTTGGCGAAGATGAGGTCCTCGCGGGAGAACAGTTCGTCCGAGTCGGCGTCGCTCATAGACACCACGTTTCCAGTGAAATCCCTTTACTGTTGCGGGGAGAGGCGATGGAAACGGGAGATACGGATGACGGCGACGAGGCGCTGGAACCAGTCGAAAAGCGGGCCAGGATAGAAGAGGAGACGAAGAGAGCCCAAAGTGGCGAGCCGGTCGAAAGTGGCGAGTCGGTCGAAAGTGCCGAGCGACAGAAGTCTCGAAAGAGTCGACGGAGTCGAGAGTTAGGTACTGGGTGAGTTGAGAGAGTCGTGAGACACACACCGTGTTTCCAGTGAAAGAGGGAGTAGGAGGTGGGTGGGTGGGGGTGGAAATGGGGAGTATTGGCTGTCCAGCCCAGCTCCTATCCGTTTATTTTAAGTAGTATAAACGTCTATAGTCCATTGAATAGACCGGAATTAAAAGAAATCCCGCGGCTAAGCCGCGGGATGTTCCACCCGAAATGAAGGTTGCCGGTTCTTCGGGTGCTGCCTCTCTGTCGGTTTTCACTGGAAACGTGGTGTCTCCGTCTCCACAGGACCAGGGCGGAGAGGAAAACGCGGGAGAGGAGAATCGCGTCCACATCGGTACACCTCGTTTCCAGTGAGGACACACCTCGTTTCCGGTGAATATCTGCGCGTTCTGTTCCGTGGGCGGAATTCAGGAGCTATCGGACACCGTCTTTCCAGTGAAACCCTCGACGGTGGCACGATCCACTCCGAGACGACCAGTTCTAGAGAAAAGACACGACGGTGGGTTCGCTGGAGAACACAACGGTGATTTCTCCGGGAGAACACGACGTGAGACGGCGCTCGACCTCTCAGGGGTAGATGGTCAGGAACGGAGCTTTCGACCCGTGGACGGCGACACACCGTGTTTCCAGTGAAAAGCCTGTCCGATTCGATGGCCCGAGCCTAATCTGACGGCTCGGACCTGGTTCGACGCCTCGACCGCCTTTTCCCCTTCGATTCCTCCTGCCTGGACGTCTCCACTGTCTCGGCTTCTCCACTGCCTCGACTTTCCTTGTCCTCGACTTCCCCACTATATCGACTTCTCTGCTGTCTCGACGTTCTCTTCCTCGATTTTTCTCGCCCTCGACTTCCCTTCTCATTTCCCCTCTCGTTTTCTCCCTCTCTTGTTTTCCTGACCCCCGTTTCCCCTCCACCCACCCCCTCCATTTCCCCATTTCACTGGAAACATGGTGTGTGTGTCTAAACGCTAATCGTTATCATACACCATGGAAGGCGACAGCAGGACGGACCAGACGGCGGACGTTGGTACTCGACGAACGCCACGACGGTCGTCGGGACTTCGAACGCCATCTCGCTGATTTTCGACGATTTGCGCCAAGCACGGGGGTTTCACCACGGCAGGAACAGTTCAGACCGTCGTTCAGAACCGTTCACACGGCTCAGAGCGGGTTAGAGACGAGATAATAAAAAGTGGGTAGGTCTATATTGAGATAGAGGATGCCCTCCAAGAAGCTCTGTCGCATCGCCTTCGTCTCACTTATCGTCCTCTCGCTTCTTGGACTGGCGAACGGAGCGGCCAGTTCCTCGGTGGGACAGACCGACCAGCGGCTCCGCCAGGCGAACATCTCCGAGGGCGGCGGAAAGCAGGTGGCCGAGCCTCGCGACGGCATCACGGTCGTCGCGACGGACTCGAACACGTGGATGGGGAAAGCGGGCGACGGCCCGCGGTCGCGTGCGGAACTCGTCGCGTTCAATCCGAACGGAACGGTCCTCTACTACAACGACAGCCACACGCGCTACTGGGACGCCGACCACGTGAACGGCACTCGCGCCACGGTCGAGTACTTCTACGCCGACCATATCAGCAAATCCGAGTGCGGACAGGAGGTGTGTACTCGCAACGGTATCGAGCGGGTGAACCTCTCGACTGGCGAAGTGACGCCGATCTTCAGTCGCATCACGCCGGGCAAACACTCGACGCGGTGGCACGACGGTGACCGCCTCAACGACACCCAGTACGTGGTCGCCGACATCGCCCAGGACCGGGCGTTCGTCGTCAACACGACGACCGGGGTCGTCGAGTGGTCGTGGGAGGCCCAGCAGGCGTTCGACCCCCGGACGAGCGGCGGTCCGTACCCCGAGGACTGGACGCACATCAACGACGTCGAGGTGGTCCAGGACGGCCGCATCATGGTCAGCGTCCGCAACCACGACCAGGTCGTCTTCCTCGACCGACAGACTGGCCTCGTGAAGAACTGGACGCTCGGTTCGGACGACAACCACGACGTCCTCTACGAGCAGCACAATCCGGACTACATCCCCGCCGAGAACGGCGGTCCGGCCGTCCTCGTCGGCGACTCCGAGAACAATCGAGTCGTCGAGTACCAGCGCGAGAACGGCTCCTGGAACCGGTCGTGGACGTGGCAGGACTCCCAGACGCAGTGGCCTCGCGACGCCGACCGCCTGCCGAACGGCAACACGCTCGTCACCGACTCGAACGGCGATCGCGTCTTCGAACTGAACGACCAGGGCGAGGTCGTCTGGTCGGTCGACATCGCGTTCCCCTACGAGGCCGAACGCCTCGGGACGGGCGACGAGAGTACGGGCGGCCAGAGTGCGAAGTCGCTCGGACTCGGGTCGAAGCAGACGGGCGACTCCGACGGCGGTCGCCAGGTCGGCGACAACCAGAAAAAAGGTATTGCTGGAAGTATCTGGGTAGGTATAAAGGATATCGTCCCGGGACGATACATGAACGCGCTCATGTACGTCCTCCCGGCCTGGATGGGGCCGACGGAACTGGCCGCGCTCGCGGTGGCCGTCCTGGGCTCGCTCGCCTGGGCCATCACCGAGTGGCGCTGGTCGGAACGGTCTCTGTCGGTCCCGTGGACGATTCACGTCGAACGGAAACGATGATAGGTCCCTGCCACACGCGTCCGACGGAACGCCGTCGCACGCGACTCGACCCTCGTCTGGAACGTCGACGTACTCGGGATGGACACGTCGGCCGCGGTCGATGCCACGCGACCCGGCCGACACGGACGACCGATGCCAGCACGCAGACGCAACCGATGACGGACACTGACCAACCGATGACAGGAACTACGAGTGGACGTACCGACGCCCGGTACGCATCGACGAGCGGAGTATCGACGCCGAGGTGACACCAGATGTCACATAGAGTCAACGAGCACGAACGCCGGAACGTCGTCTCGAGGCTGCTCGATCTCGCCGACGACGAGCGCGTCTGGCTCGCGACCGCGATCGCGACCGGACTGCTGGTGTACGCGATCTATCTGACGACGCATCCGTATCCGGCCTACGGTGCCGGCCTGTACCTCCAGATCGCCCAGGAAATCAGCGCACACGGGTACGCGTTGCCGACGAGGATACCGGAATACACTGCCGACGGCGTACCGTTCGGCTACCCGCCGCTGATGTACTACGTCTCGGCGGTGTTGATGGACCTGACGGGCGTCGACCCCATCACGCTCAGTCGCCTCCTGCCCGGGTTCGTCGTCGTGCTGTACCTGCTACCGTTCTACTACCTGGCGCGCGAGGTACTCCAGACGACGCCCCGGGCCGGCTTCGCCACGATGCTACTGGCGGTGACGCCCCCGGCGCTCCAGTGGCACCTCTCGGCCGGCGGCGTCGTCCGCGCGCCGGCGTTCCTGTTCACGATTACCGGCGCGTACACCGGCCTGAAGCTGTTCCAGACCGGCAACCGGACGTGGCTCATCCCGTCGACGGTGCTGTTCGGTCTGACGATCCTCACGCATCCGGTCTACACCGTCTTCTTCGGGACGACGTATCTCGTCATGTACGCCTGCTTCTCCCGGTCGGTGTCGGGGCTGATGAACGGCGCGGCCGTCGCCGTGGGCGGACTCCTGCTGGCCTCTCCGTGGTGGACCCAGATCATCGCCACGCACGGCATCGGCGTGTTCACCGCCGCGTCCGGAACCCACACCGGCATCGGCGGCGGGTTCAAGCGGCTGTTCGGGCAGCTCGTCTACCCCCTCGACCTCGACCTCCCGCTGATGTTCTTCCTCGGCTCGTTCGCCGGCGGAGCCTACCTGCTCGCGAAGCGGCGCGTCTTCCTCCCGCTGTGGCTAGTGTCCGCGGCGTTCATGCTCGGGAAGACCCGCTTCCAGTTCCCCGCCGGGGCGATGATGGCGTCCGTGTTCGTCTTCGAGGTCGTCGTTCCCCGCGTTCGCGGGTGGTCGTCCCGATACAGGGGGTCGGCTCCGATGGTCGTCGTGCTCGTGCTCGCGATCCTCTCGACCGCGGTCGGCGGCGCGTTCGCCGCCGGAATGTTACACTCCCACCAGGGAAGTAACAGCCAGCCCGCCTTCATCGACGAGGACGACGAGGCCGCGATGCACTGGATCGAGGACAACACGAAGTCGAACGCCGACTTCGTCGTCCTCGGCGACGCCGCGGAGTGGTTCCCGCTGCTGACCGACCGGGCCATCCTCGTCGGGCCGTGGGGCGTCGAGTGGGAGGGCCACCAGCCGTACCGCCACCACCTGCAACTGTACAAGAGCCTCTCGCGCTGTCCCGGCATGGCCTGCCTCTCCGAGGGGATGATCGAGAACGACGTCAACCCCGACTACGTCTACGTGCCGAAGGGCCACTACACGGTCCGGGGCGTCGACACCTACCAGCAGCCGTGGATGCGCGACAGCCTCGTCGACTCGACCCGGTACAAGCTGGTGTACGAGAACGAGGGCGCGATGGTGTTCCGCGTCACGGAACCGCTGAAGGACGTCCAGATGCCCGAGGACGGCCCCCAGATCGAGCAGTAGCTCTCCGACCCGGCGGCCCGACAACACGCTCGGCGTCACTCCCCGCTACCGGTCTCGATAGGCGCGCGGACGAGATTCCCCCACTCGGTCCACGAGCCGTCGTAGTTTCGCACGTCGTCGAACCCGAGCAGGTCGTGGAGTACGAACCACTCGATGGACGAGCGTTCGCCGACCCGGCAGTAGGTGATGACCGACTCCTCGCCGTCGACCCCGTGGTCGGAGTAGAGTTCCCGGAGTTCGTCGGCGGACTTGAACGTCCCGTCGTCGTTCAGAACGTCCGCGACCGGAACGTTGCTCGCGCCCGGGACGTGACCGCCGCGCTGGGCGGTCTCCTGTAGCTCCGCGGGGGCTATCTTCTCGCCCGTGAACTCCTCGGGCGAGCGAACGTCGACGAGCGGAAGCCCGCTCTCCATCGCCATCTCGACGTCGTCGCGGTACGCCCGGATGCTCTCGAACGGCCCGCGGGCATCGTACTCCTGGGTCGGGAACTCCGGCACGTCCTCGGTCAGGGGGTAGTCCTCGTTCACCCAGTAGTCCTTCCCGCCGTCGAGGACGCGGGCGTCCTCGTGGCCGTAGTACTTGAACTCCCAGTAGGCGAACAGCGCGAACCAGTTCGCGATCCAGCCGTCGCCGTAGAAGACGACGGTCGACTCCTCGTCGATTCCGGCGTCGCCGACCACGCGCTCGAATCCCTCCTTCTTCAGGATGTCGCGCTCGGTCTCGTCCGAGAGGTCCTCGTCCCACTGCATCCCGATCGCGCCCGGGACGTGGCCCTGTTCGTAGCGCGACGGGAAGTCCTCGTCCGGCGATTCGGGGCTGTTCACCTCCACGATGCGGTAGTCGGGGTCGTCGCTCTGGAACGCGTCCAGGTGGTCTTCGACCCAGTCGGCGCTGACGAGCACGTCCGTTTCGTACTGACTCATGGGTCGCACCAGAGTCGACGTGCAGTATCAAAACAGTCGTGGCCGTCCGGTCGCCCCGGGCGACGACCCGGAACGAACGCCGCGGCTGCGTCCGTGAGGCTCGCCGTCGGTCCTCCGGACAGCGAGGCGGTGACCCTGCCTCGAAGGACGTCCCCGACTCCACGCCACGCCGGAGACGACGCTAGGTTCCGTCCTGCTCGCTGACGACGTACTGTTCGCCCTCGATGGCCACCCTGACGGTTATCGTGGCCCCGTTCGGACAGCTGGTGACGCTGACGACGTCACCGACGTTGCTGAAACGCTCGGTACCGCCGACGGTACCGCCGACTCGACAGCGCTCGCTGGTGACGCTCACGTTGCTCGCGTTCTCGACCGGCCCGGTGTCGGTCAACTGCACGTCGACGTCGTCCATCCCCTTCTCGTCGAACCTGACGTCGACCTGGTCCGCCTTCCCGCGCAGCGTCCCCCCGTACCCCGTCACGTAGGCGCCGATGGTGACCGCGATGACGACGGCGACCGCGAGCAGCAGGACGACACCGACGGCTGGCGAGACGGCCCGTTCGTCCTCGCTTTCGGTCGGTTCTCGTACCATCGTCGTCTCTCGCGAGTGGTCGACCCGTCGACGTGTCTCATCGAACGCATCTCGCCGTTATGAAACTTTACCCCGTACGCTCCGCCAGCCGTGTCGGGACGTCCGCGACGACACGCCGCTCTCTCGTTTCGACGACGCACCACTCCTCCGCGTTTCGACGATTGACCGGGCGAAATAGCGGGAGCGACCGGATACAGCAACCGCGCTCGGAAACCGAAGAAAAACAGGTCCTTCTGCGTGAGATACACTTATGGGCCGTCCGTGAGGTCCTGCGAACGATGTCAGGAAAGACGAGGACGCCCCAGGTCCCCCGGTCCGTGCCGAAACTGGAGGCCGAACTCATCGCAGACGAGTATGCAGCGCTCGCCGACCGCGCCAGCGTTCGGACGATGGACTCCGGTACGGACGGCCCATTCGTGCTCTCGACGGACGACCGGCAGCGATTGCGTCGACGCCTGCTTGACCTCGGCATCTCCGAGGAGAGCGTCGAGTCGCTGTCGTTCGACGACTCCGGGTGACCGCCCGGTCCCCTAACCGTTCTTTCGTACGGTTTTCGCCGAAAGCGAACCCTTTTCTCCGCTCCCGGAGTGAGACTGAACCATGTTCGGAACCAGCGGTGTCCGTGGACCGGTCGGTGAACTCGTCACGGCGGACCTCGCCCTCTCAGTCGGTCGTGCGCTCGCCTCGACGGGTGCCGAGCGCGTCGTCGTCGGCCGCGACCCCCGGGGAAGCGGGCAGTTCCTCGCGGACGCCCTCTCGGCCGGCGTCCGGGAGTGTGGGGCGGACGTGGTACGACTCGGTCTCGCGGCGACGCCGACGGTCGCCCGGAGCGTCGCGTGGCGGGACGCCGACGCCGGCGTCGCCGTGACGGCCTCGCACAACCCGCCGGAGGACAACGGCATCAAGCTCTGGAACCGGTCGGGCCAGGCGTTCGACGCCGACCAGCGCGAGGAGATAACGCGCGCCGTCGAGGCGGAGGACTTCGACCTCGCGGGGTGGGACGCTTCGGGGACGGAGACGCACTGGGACGGTGCGGCCGAACGCCACGTGGAGACGCTCGTCGACACTGTCGCCGGCGACCTCGACCTCTCGGTCGTCGTGGACGTGGGCAACGGGGCCGGTGAGGTCACCGCGGACGCGCTGTACGAACTCGGCTGTGACGTGGAGACGCTGAACGCACAGCCGGACGGTCGGTTTCCCGCCCGTCCCAGCGAACCGACCGCGGAGAACTGCGAGTCGCTGTGTGCACACGTCGCGGCCACCGACGCGGACATCGGCATCGCCCACGACGGCGACGCCGACCGCATGATGGCCGTCGACGAGAACGGCGAGTTCTGCTCGGGCGACGTCCTTCTGACCCTCTTCGCCCGCCAGCGCGCCGGCCCGGGCGACGCCGTCGCCACGCCGGTCGACACCAGCCTCATCGTCGAGGACGTGCTCGCCGAGCGTGACGCGACCGTCGAGCGCACGCAGGTCGGCGACGTGTACGTCGCGGAGCGCGCGACCGAATCGAACGTCGTCTTCGGCGGCGAGCAGTCCGGCGCGTGGATATGGCCCGACCAGACGCTCTGTCCGGACGGCTCGCTCGCGGCGTGTCGGCTCGCGGAACTCGTCGCGAACGAGGGGCCGCTGTCGGAACTGGCGGCCGACGTCGGTGAGTACCCCATCCGCCGGACGAACGTCGAGACCGACGACAAGACCGGACTGATGTCCCGACTGGGCGACGCGGTGACCGAGCGCTACGACGACGCCAACACGGTCGACGGCGTCCGCGTCACGCTCGACGAGGGCTGGTTCCTCATCCGCGCCAGCGGCACCCAGCCGCTCGTCCGCATCGCGGCGGAGGCCCGCGATCCCGAGACGGCCGACGAGGTGTTCGACACCGCCGTCTCGTTCGTCGAGGACTACCGGACGTAGCGACCGTTCACTCTCACCGGCCCGCGTCGCAGTCGACCGCGGTCGTCCCGTCCGGCCGCTCCGCGCTCGCGGTTAGCTCTAGCAGGTGGTCGAGGAACGCGTTCGGGACGACGTCCGCGTTCCCCGAGAGGGCGACCCAGTCTTCCTCGACGTCGTAGTCCACGAGACCGACCAGTGCGAGCTTCGGGAGGTGGGTCTCCCGGAACGACCGGTGCGTCCGCTCGAAGGTCTCGTCGGGAACCGACGCCAGATCGCCGTTCGTCTGCCGGGCGACGACGTGCCGAACGAGCCTCGAGAGCGACGCGTCGTCGCCGCACTCGTGGAGGTAGTACAGCGCCTGACGCCGGTCGTGATGGGACAGGACCGACAACACGCGATTCAGCGACGCCGGCGCGTCGACTGCGGTCGACCGGGACCACTCTTCGCGCCACGCCTCGGCCGGCGGTTCGGAGTCGGTTCTCTCGTTCCCGTCGCTGGTGCGCGTGACCATCGGTTCGAAGTCATTCATCCCACTCTCCTCCCGCGTAATCCGTCGCTCCGTAGTTACGTGTAAACCGGGGCTTCTCGTGCCGCCCTTTCAAGTCACCCCGGAACTTCGCCGCCGAATCCAGCAGTCGCTCCGCGAATCGGGACGTCGACGGAAGGAGAGCGAGGCCCCACGTCGCTCGACGCTGGTGGGGCTCGACGGGGCAGAACGGGTGGATGACAGACGTCCCGACGGCGATGCCACGGCGACGGGACGGATTTATTTCTAAAAGCTTAGTAAAGTAATAATTTTCGGCCGTTTGGGTCGTTACCGACCGCCGCGGTCTTAGCGACCGGATAATAATGACCTGCTCGTGTGACGTCCCGACGATGAACGAGGCTCTCGACTGGAGCGGTCGGTATCTTGCTCTCGCGACTACCAGCGTCGCCGTCACGGTGCTCGCGTGGACGGTCGAGCGGGGACTCGTCGTTCCGCTCGCTCTCGCAACCGCCGCGGCGTTCGCCGCGCTGGCGTTGCTACACGCTCGCGCGTCTGAAGGGCGGCTCCGAAAAGCGAACCCAGACCCGTGACCGCTACTCGACTGTGACGCTCTTGGCGAGGTTTCGCGGCTTGTCGATGGGGCGGTCGAGCAGTCGCGCCGCGTAGTACGACACGAGCTGGAGCTGGACGTTGGCGAGGAGGCCGGCCCACACCGGGTGGGTCTCCGGAATCTGGAGGTGGGAGTCGGCGATGTCGATCACGTCGTGGTCGGCGCTGGCCACCGCGACGATGGGCGCACCGCGGGCCTGTGCCTCCTCGGCGTTCTTCATCGTCTTCCCGTCACCGTCGCCGCTGAACACCGCGAACACGGGCGTGTCCGGCGTCACCAGCGCGAGCGGACCGTGCTTGAGTTCGCCCGACGCGAACCCTTCGGCGTGCTCGTAGGTGATCTCCTTGAACTTCAGCGCGCCCTCCTTCGCGACGGCGTTGTTCAGCCCGCGACCGATGAAGAAGAAGGACTCGCTGTCGGTGTACTTCTCCGCGATAGCTCGGGCGTTGGTCGTCTCCAGCACCTGCTCTACGTGCTTCGGCAGGTCGTAGGCCGCCTCGAGCATCTCGTCGACGTCGTCCGGCGGCGACGCGCCGTCGACGTCCTCGGCGAGGCGGACCGACAGCAGGGACAGCGTCACCGCCTGCGAGGAGAACGTCTTCGTCGCGGCCACGCCGATTTCGGGTCCGGCGCGGATGAACAGCGCCTCGTCGGCGGTGCGGGCCGCGGTCGATCCGACGACGTTCGTCACCGTGATGACCTGCGCGCCCTCCGCCTTCGCCTGTCTGAGCGCGCCGAGGGTGTCGGCCGTCTCGCCGCTCTGGGTGACCGCGATGACGAGCGTGTTCTCCGAGACGGGGCCGGGGCTCGCGTCGACGTACTCGCTCGCCCGGAACGCCTGTGCGCGGATGCCCGCGTCGGACAGGAGCTGCTGACCGTACAGGGCGGCGTGGTAGCTCGTCCCGCAGGCGACGAAGTGGACGTCGTCCACGTCGTCGAACGTGCCCGGCGGGAAGTCCTCGAGGTTGACCTCGCCGTCCTGCACGCGTCCCTCGATGGTGTTCGAGAGGGCGTTGGGCTGGGTGTTGATCTCCTTGAGCATGTAGTGGTCGTACCCGCCCTTGCCGGCGTCCTCCGGGTCCCAGTCGATGTGTTCGACGTCCCGGTTGATTCGGTTGCCCTCCATGTCGGTCATGGTGACGCCGGTCGGTTCGAGAATCGCCATGTCGCCGTCCTCGAAGTAGACCACGTCCTCCGTGTGGTCGAGGAACGCCGGCACGTCGCTGGCGAGGTAGTACTCGCCGTTGTCGAGGCCGAGGATGAGCGGCGACCCCTGCCGGGCCGCGTAAATCGCGTCCTCGCCGTCGACGAGCGCGGCCACCGCGTAGCTCCCTTCGAGGTCACGAACGGTCTGCCGGAACGCCGTCACGTTGTCGGGAGCGTCCTCGAGGTACTGCTCGAAGAGGTGGGGGATGACCTCGGTGTCGGTGTCGCTCGTGAACTCGTGGCCCTCCTCGCGGAGCTTCTCTCTCAGTTCCGTGTAGTTCTCGATGATGCCGTTGTGAACGACGGCGACCTCGTCGGTCTGGCTCGTGTGCGGGTGAGCGTTCTCGTCCGTCGGCGGGCCGTGGGTGCTCCAGCGCGTGTGGCCGATGCCCACGTTCCCCTTCGGGACGCTGCTGACGAGGCTGTCTTTCAGCTCCGAGACCTGCCCGGAGCGTTTGTACACGGAGATGCCGGAGCCGTTCTGGACCGCGACGCCGGCCGAGTCGTATCCCCGGTACTCGAGGTTCTCGAGTCCGGAAACGAGTTTCGTGATAGCGTCGCCCTCGCCGATTCGGGCGATAATTCCGCACATTCTACGCTGCCTCCTGCTGGACCGTGGACTGCTCGTGATGCGGTACGAGGACGCCTCCAGCGAGGACCGTTCCGGAACGAGCGGTCACATGTCCGTCTGTGGTGTCTGGGTGTTTCATGGGTGTGTACCTCCTGCCGTGCCGACGCCCTCTCGGACACGGCACTGGCCCTTGTTCCCGTTGTAACACCCTACCCCCATTACTATAGACCGATTAAGGCCGCAATTAGCCTCGCTGTAAACAGTAGACAACAACGTTCCGACTTTTCGCTTCACTGCGGTAGACCACCGGTACGGCGTCGGAATCGGTGAAGTCGGCAGACGGCATGTTTTTCTGTCGTCTCTCGGCCGTCACGTCGACCACGACCGTCGGCGGCGGACGAATCCTCGGCGGCCGCGGTACTGGTGCCTGCCTTCGCGCCGCGTCGTCGGCGAGACGTCGCCCGATTCTCCGGGCGACGCCGTCCGCACGCGGGAGAAACAACGAACGACGTCGTGACGGGTCGTTCTCAGGTGTCCGGCACGGGTTCGTCGTCCGGTTCGTTGCCGTAGAGGATGACGATGTTTTTGCGCCCGATGTTTATCTTGCTGATCTGCTCGTCGTCCTCCATCTTCGAGAGCAGGCGGCTCACCTTCGATTTCGACCAGTCCGTCTCCTCGATTATCTCGCCCTGGGGGAGTCGACCGCCGTTCTCCCGAAGGAGTTCGAGCACGCGGTCCGCGTCCGTCACGATTTCGGACGAATCGGCCGTCGGCTGCGAGGAGATGTCAGGCGGATCGTCGCCCTCGTCGCGGAACCCTGCGATCCAGTCGCGGTTCGAACGCCCGACGAGCACCGCCACGACCCCGAGCACGCCCAGCAACACCAGGTACAGTCCGCCCGTTACCAGCGAGTTGGTCGGGTTCGTCCCGAACCGATGTTCGAACCCGTCGCTCAACCCGTCGCCATCGGTGTCGGCTTTCGTCGGGTTCGTTCCGATTTCTACCTCCGTACCGTCGTCGAGACCGTCGTCGTCGGAGTCGGGGTCGAGCGGGTCGGTCTCGTACTCCTCGATCTCCTCGGAGTCGTTGAGACCGTCGTCGTCGGTGTCCTCCTCGGTCGGGTCGGTGTCGTACTTGGAGGTCTCCTCGTAGTCGTCGAGCCCGTCGTCGTCGGTGTCTTTCTTCGCCGGGTCAGTCGACCCGTTCTCCTCCGCGAGGTCCGTCAGTCCGTCGCCGTCAGTGTCGGGGTTCGACGCGTTCGTCCCGATTTCCGCCTCCCTGCCGTCGTCGAGACCGTCGTCGTCGGTGTCTTTCACGCGCGGGTTGGTCCCTTTGTTCACCTCCTCGTGGTCGCGGAGACCGTCGCCGTCGGTGTCGGGGTCGAGCGGGTCCGTCTCGTACTCTTTGACCTCTTCGTAGTCGCTGAGGCCGTCGTTGTCCGTGTCGCGCTTGCTGACGTTCGTACCGTGTTTCACTTCGTCCTTGTTGACGAGTCCGTCACCGTCGGGGTCGCCGGTCTGTCGGAGAATCGTGACCGGTTTTTTCGACCGAGTGACGACTTCGTCGTTCTCCTCGCCGGACTGGTTGACCGTGACGACGACCGTTCGGTCGCCGGTGACGTTGCCGGTGACGTTGGCGAACGTGAAGTTCACGTGTCGACTCGCGTTCGGTGACAGCGTCACGCTCTGGCAGCCGAGCGATGTCGAGTTGTTCTCCGGTCCCTGCAGGTCGGCGCACACGCGGTGCGGACCCGACCGCGACCCCGTGTACAGGGACACGCTCAGATTGTGCGGTTTGGACTGCCAGAGATGAGTGGTGTTGTACTCTCCGTCCACGACGCCGGGACCAGTGTACGATATCTCCTTGACGACGAGCTGGTTTCCGGGTGGCGCTGCGGCGACGGGTGTGACTGTGGCGGACAGCAGTAGAAGACACACGACGAGCGCGGCGACTAATCTGGTAGTCATATCTGTTTGAGACTGGTCCCTGTTTCTACGGGTAACTCGTTCTGTGTTTGGTATTTTGCCGTCGAGTATTTTTCCTTTGGGGTCGGTATCCCCACTCTATAACGGTATTATTTTTAACACGTGCGCGTTTCGTCCTCCGATTCCGTCCGGCGAGAGAAACGCAAAACTGCCGCACCGGGGAGCCTTCCGGCGGTTATCGGACCGAGAACGTGCAGGAACCAGGCGGCGACGTTTATTTCGATTCTTCGATGCGCGAGTCAATCGTTCCGACGGCCGGTGAGCCCCTGACCCAGTGTCAGCGTCCAGAACATGAGGAGGACGACGACGCCGGCACCCGTCGACGACAGCGCCGTGAACGGGGCGATGCCCTGCACGGACCCGGCCAGGACGGTCGTCCCGACGCCGGACGCGCCGAGGTAGTACCGCCCCCACGCGCCCGCGTGTTCGTCTTCGTCGTCGTCGTCGACTTCCGTCGCGGTCGACGGTTCGAGGTACTCGTTCAGCACCTCGACCAGCGGCGTCGGCTCGACGATACCCCGGCTCTGGTCGTAGTCGATGACGCCCTCCTCGTCGAGTTTCGGGAGGTGGGACTGGTAGAGGGGGATGTACGCGCGCTGGCGCTCGTCGGAGGAGAGCGCGGCCACCGTCGTGTCGTTCTCCCACGCCGCCACCTGCTCGGCGACGTCGCGCATCTCCACCGGTTCGTCGACGTCACGGAGATACCGCAACACGTTCCGTCGTCGCTCGTTCTGGAGGAGATGATACGCCTGGTCGGCGGTCAGCTCGTTCGGTTCGTCGGCTTCTTCGGTCGCTACGTCGACGGCCGCTTCGTTCTCTGTCGCGCTCATGATATGCCAGTATCGTAGATAGCTAAAAAAGGGGGTCGCTGCTCCCGGCCGTTGCATCGGGTTTTCCTTCCGTTTGAGTGAGTTTTTTCTATTTTCCCAACCGTTGTACCGAGTTTACCCCACCGTAGTCTGGCGATTATCTCGCATAGTATACGCTCAATTCACATTTCAACTGTGGCCCTGAACGCGACACCGTCCGCGGGCGGTGGCGGTCGTCCCGGCTCTGGCGACGGTGCAACCGGTCGTTCGATTGCCATCTCGTCGGTCGCGCCGACGAACTTCGGTTTCTCGGTCTCGCAGTCCGACCGTGGTAGCGAGCAACGTGGCCGAGTGGCCCCAACGTGTGGATTTCCGGCTGTTGACTCCTTAGCTACTGTATAATAAAGCCTACCGCGTTTCATCGTTCAAGCGAGGCTCGCGTCCGACCGAAACGTTCACCGCACCGGCGTTTTTGCCAGTGTTGCCGGTAGACGGCGTGGTCGGAGCGGAGAGCGCAACGACGGAGACAGCATCTATGAACTCGACGATAGGCGACATCGACGGCCGGCCGGGACACACCGGAAGCGAGGAGAACGACGTAGACGACAGCCGTGACGCGACCATCTGCGTCGTCGGGCTGGGCTACGTCGGTCTCCCGCTGGCGGTCGGCTTCGATCAGGAAGGCTACAGCGTCGTCGGCTTCGACGTCGACGACGGAAAGGTGGAGACGCTCCGCGGGGGCACTGATACGACGGGGGACCTCGGCGACGACACGATAGCCGAGAGCGAGATTACGTACACGACCGACCCCGGCGAGATGGCTCACGCGGACTACGTGATGATAACCGTCCCGACGCCCGTGGACGAGAACCGGCAGCCGAATCTCGACTTCATCGAGGCGGCTGGCCGAACGGTCGGCGAGTCGATGACGGCCGGCACGACCGTCATCCTCGAATCGACGGTGTTCCCGGGCGCGACCCGCGAGGTACTCGTCCCGGCCATCGAGGCGGCGTCCGGCATGACCTGCGGCGAGGAGTTCTACGTCGGCTACTCGCCCGAACGCGCGACGCCGGGCGACCCCGAGCACGGCCTGCGCGACGTGGTGAAGGTCGTCGGTGGCCAGAACGACGAGGTGCGCGACGACGTTGCAGAACTCTACGAGACGGTCATCGACGCCGGCGTCCACCGCGCGGAGTCGCTCGAAGTGGCGGAAGCGAGCAAGGTCGTCGAGAACGTCCAGCGCGACCTGAACATCGCCCTCGTCAACGAACTGGCGATGGCGTTCGACAACATGGATATGGAACTGGACACCCGGTCGGTGCTGGAGGCGTCGGGGACGAAGTGGAACTTCCACCACTACTACCCCGGCCTCGTCGGCGGTCACTGCATCCCCGTCGACCCGTACTTCTTCATCCACCGCTCGAAACAGGACGGCTTCGTTCCGCAACTCACCGAGACCGCGCGGGACGTCAACGAGGCGATGCCGGAACACGTCGCAGACCTGATGATAAAGGCGCTGAACCAGTCGGGGAAGACGCTGCGTGACAGCCGCGTCCTCCTGCTCGGCCTGACATACAAGGCGGACGTGGCCGACATCCGCACCTCGAAGGTCGACGGCATCATCGAGGGGCTACGGGAGTTCGACGTCGACGTCGTCGGCTACGACCCGAACGGCGACGACGATGCGATGCGCGAGCAGTTCGGCGTCACCGTCCACGACGAAGTGAACTTCGAGGACTTCGACGGCGTCGTCCTCGCGACGCCCCACAGCGAGTTCGAGGACGTCGACCTCGACGCGGCGGCCGATGCGATGAACGACGACCCCGCGTTCGTCGACGTGGCGAGCATGTTCGACCCCGACGACGTCGAGACGGCCGGCTTCGCGTACCGGAGGGTATGATGTACGGGGGGCAGACGATCGGCGTCGTCGTTCCGGCGTACAACGAGGAGGGGTTCGTCGGCGACGTGCTCGATTCCCTGCCCGCGTTCGTCGACCGCGCGTACGTCGTCGACGACGCCTCGACCGACGGCACCTGGGCCGAGATTCGCGAGCGCGCCGCCGTCGAACGGCCGGCGCGCGGTGGCCCGGCGGTCGCCCGCGGGAACGCCCGGCCCGCCGCCGGCGGTCAGCAGGACGAGAACCGCGACGCGGCGGACGCCGCCAGGACCGACGGCGACGGGACGCACGTCGTCGCCATCCGCCACGAGCAGAACCGGGGTGCTGGCGGCGCGATCAAGACCGGCTATCTCGCCGCGCGCGACGACCGCGTCGACGTGACGGTCACCATCGACGCGGACGGGCAGATGGACCCCGAGATGATGACCCGGTTCATCGACCCCATCGCGGCCGGCGACGCGGATTACACGAAAGGCGACCGCCTCGCCAACCGGGAGTTTCGCGACGACATGCCGAGGTTCCGGCTGGTCGGCAACTGGCTGTTGACCGGGCTGACCCGCATCGCCAGTGGCTACTGGGACCTCTCGGACCCCCAGAACGGCTACACCGCCATCTCGCTGGCGGCGCTGGAGGCCGTCGACGTGGTGTCGATGTACGAGTACTACGGCTACTGCAACGACCTGCTCGTGAAGCTCAACGTCGCCGGTATGCGCGTCGTCGACGTGCCGATGCCGGCGGCCTACGGCGACGAGGAGAGCAACATCGACTACGTCGACTACGTGCCGAAGGTGTCGCTGATGCTCCTGCGGAACTTCTGCTGGCGGCTGGCGACGCGCTACCGCACCCGGCCGACCGGGGTGGCCTACGCCGTCGGTCTCCTCGGCGTCCTGGCGACCGTCGTCCAGGCCGTCCGCGCCGTCGGGTCGAAAGCGACGGGCGCGAGCGACGACGAGGACGGTCACGGCGTCCTCCTCTCGCTCCTCGTCGCGGTCGTCGGCCTGGCCGCGGGCGTCGTCTTCGACCGGAGGGAGGAGCCGTGAACGCCGACGGGAGGGACGAGCCGTGAGGGTGTTCGTCACCATTCAGCATCCGGCCCACGTCCACTTCTTCCGGCACGCCATCGACGAACTGGAGCGCGCTGGCCACGACGTCGACGTGTTCGCCCGCGAGAAGGAGATGGCGGTCGAACTGCTGGAGCGGTTCGACATCGACCACGAGGTGCTCGCCGGTTCGGCGTCCGGGCTGTCGGAACTCGCCAGGACGCAGGCGACCTACGAGGCGCGACTGCTCCGCCGAGCGCTCGAACGGCGCCCCGACGTGATAACGGCCATCGGCGGCGTCGCGGCCGCCCACGTCGCGACGGCCATCCGGGCCCGGAGCGTCGTCTTCTACGACACCGAGCACGCCGACCTCATCCAGAACCTCGCGTTCCCGTTCGCCGACGCGGTCTACACGCCCGACTGCTACCAGCGCGGCGTCGGCCCGAAGCAGGTGAAGTACGCCGGCTACCACGAACTCGCCTACCTCCACCCGGACCGGTTCACGCCGGACCCCGACGTGGTTCGCGACCTCGGCCTCTCCCCCGACGACCGGTTCGTCGTCCTCCGCCTCGTCGACTGGGGGGCGTCACACGACGTGGGCCACGCCGGCTTCGACGACGCGAGTGAGGCCGTCGCCCGCCTCGAAGACGCCGGTGCGGAGGTGCTGATAACGTCGGAGGCCGAACTCCCGCCGGACCTGGAGGAGTACCGCGCGACCGTCGCCCCCCATCGGATGCACGACCTGCTTTCGTACGCCGACCTGTTCGTCGGCGAGGGAGCGACGATGGCCGCCGAGAGCGCCGTCCTCGGAACGCCCGCAGTGTACGTCAACTCGCTGTCGATGGGCTACACCGACGAACTCGACGAGCGCTACGACCTCCTCTTCAACTTCCAGGGCGACCGCCGCCACGCCCGGGCGCTCTCGAAGTCGGTCGAGATACTGGACGGCGACGACGACTGGGCGGCCCGCCGCGAGCGGTTGCTCGCCGACAAGGTGGACACGACCGACGTGGTCGTGCGCGCCATCGAGGGTCGCGAGCGCCCTGCCCGACCCCGCGACAGCGTAGCGACCGCGAAAACGAACACGGAGATCTAACTATGAAAACGGAACCCCGCTTCGACCGGAGGCGATGAGCGATGGCCGGAAACGTCTCCGGCTGGCTTCGACAGCGCCGCTTCGACGTCGACGCCGCCATCGTCGGTCTCGCTCTGGCGCTGCTGATGTTCCCGTTACGGTTCGTCCTCGACCAGATATACGTCAAGACTATCCCCGTCGTCCTCGGCCTGGGCTGCATCGTGTACCTGCTGGCGGTGCGCAACGACGACCGCTACTCGGCGGCCGCGTTCCCCTCCGTCTCGCGGCCGGTGGCGCAACTGCTGCCGAGCGTCGTGTTCGTCCTCTCGGCGATGCTCGTCGCCATCGGCCTCTACACCGGCGAGCGCTCGCTCCCCTTCCACCTCGTCTCGGGGTTCACGGGGGCGCTCATCGTCTTCCAGATACTGTTCACCGACGAGGAACACTTCCTTCCGTCCCTGCTGCTCGTCGAGGTGCTGACGCTGGCGTTCGTCGTCCGGTTCATGGCGGTGTACACCACCCCGTCGTACATCGGCATCGACATCTGGACGCACATGACCCAGCTGGCGGGCGGGGTCCTGCGTCAGCACTCCCTGGCGGCGATGGAGGGCAACAAGCACATCGCCGCGCCGCTGTACCACCTGCTGGTCGCGTCGTCGGCGATGCTGTACGACGTGTCGCTACGCAACGCCCTCTATCTCTCCGTCGGCGTCGCCGTACCGATGTCCATCCTGTTCGTCTACGCCACGACGAAGCTGCTGGTCCCGGTTCGCTGGGCCGTCTTCGCGGCGATGCTCTACTCCGTCGGCGACTACTTCATCGAGTGGGGCATCCACCTCATCCCGACGAGCCACGGCCTCCTCTTCTTCGTCGCCATCCTCTACGCGCTCCTGCGCGTCATGCAACTGGAGTACGGCGCACGCGACTTCGCGCTGCTCGTCTTCCTCTCGGTCGCCATCATCCTCACCCACCAGGTCTCGACGTTCATCATGCTCGTCGTCCTGGGCTCCGGACTGGTCGCGCAGTTCGCGCTCAGGCTCGACCTCTTCCAGGCGACCGCGAACAGACCGGGCGTCTACCGCCAGATGGAGCCGGTGAACCTCGCCGGCCTGCTGGCGTTCGACGCCGGACTCATCACGTTCATGTGGTCGTTCACGCCGTACAACGGCGACTCGTTCCTCGAGACCGTCCTGTTGTATCTCGCGGAGACGCTGCGGTCGAGCGCCGGATTCCTGAACACGGTCGACCCGAGCGCGGAGGGCGTCCCGCTCCCGCCGCCGACGCTCTTCGAACAGGTCGTCGAGTACGTCAACACGCTCGGGTTCATCATCCTGTTCGGACTCACCGTCGTCGGGTGTCTCTACGTGCTCCGGCGCAGGCGGGTCAGCCATTCGGTGTTCACGCTGCTGGTCGCGACCGTCGTCATGACGGTGTTCACGCTCGGACTCCCGCTGATGGGCATCCGCAACTTCATCCCGCAGCGGTGGTTCGCGTTCCTCTACGTGACGATGACGGTGCTCTCGGCGCTCGGCGTCGGCTACATGGTCCACAACCTGGACCGCCGCGTCGCCGTCGCGGTGCTGGTGCTCGTCGCCTTCATCTACCCGCCGATGATGATGATGTCCGGTCACGGCGCGCTCGACAGCCCCGCCTTCCCCAGCGAGCAGGAGCGGCTCACCTACACCGAACCGGAGATGGCCGCCGTCCACTCCGTCGCGGACATGACCGGCTCCCCGGACTCGGCGAACGTCCTCCCCAGCCAGGTGCTCCGCACGGACCACCCCTATCAGACGGTGTTCACCAGGACACATGCGTATCCGGCGGACGCGGCCAACCTCTCGGTCAGCGGCGGCCCGACCGACCACCCGATTACCGTCTACCGCACCTACCAGTCCGAGGGTGCGCCGAAGTTCCGGGTGGTCAACGAGAGCACGAACGCCAGCGTCCCGGTTCGCCGGACCGTCCAGCGCGACCGCATCTGCCGGCCGGGCCAGAGCGTCCTCTACTCGAACGGACAGGTAGTCATGTGCGCAAATCGGACGATATAGAAGCGAACACCTTTTCTTTCGCCCCGGTGCAGGGCCACGTATGCAGGACAAGCGCGTGCTCGTCACCGGCGGTGCCGGCTTCATCGGGTCGAACCTCGCCAACCACCTCGCCGAGGACAACGAGGTCCTCGCGCTGGACAACGGGTATCTCGGCACCCCCGAGAATCTCGACGAGAGCGTGGAGTACGTCGAGGCCGACGTGCTCGACGAGGACCTCCCCACTGACGTCGACGTCGTCTACCACCTGGCGGCCCTCTCCAGCCGCCAGATGCTGGAGGAGAACCCCCGCCAGGGCGCCCGCGTCAACATCGAGGGCTTCGTCAACGTCGTCGAGCAGGCCAAGGCGGACGGCTGTGACACCTTCGTCTACGCCTCGACGTCCTCGGCCTACGGCAGTCGCACCGAGCCGTCCCCGGAGGACATGGACCTCGAAGCGTCCACGGGCTACGACGCCTCGATGCTCGGGCGCGAGCGCTACGCGGAGTACTACGCGGACTTCTACGACGAGCTGACGCTCGCGGGGATGCGCTTTTTCTCGGTCTATCAGGGCTACGGCGGCACGGAGGAGCACAAGGGACAGTACGCGAACACCATCTCGCAGTTCGCCGACAAGATCGCCGACGGCGAGTCGCCCGTCCTCTGGGGTGACGGCTCGCAGACGCGCGATTTCACCCACGTCTCCGACATCGTCCGCGGCCTCGAACTCGCCGCAGACCACGAACTCACGGGCGTGTACAACCTCGGCACCGGCGACCCCTACTCGTTCAACGAGATGGTCGAGATAATCAACGACGTGCTCGGGACCGACGTCGAACCGGAGTACGAGCCCATCCCGCTGGAGAACTACGTCCACGACACCTGCGCCGACATCTCGAAGATGACGGAGGCGACGGGCTGGGAACCCCAGATAGAGTTCGAAGAGGGCGTCCGGCGCGTCTGCGAGCAGTACCAGTAGTCGACCGACTCTCCCTTCTCTCCTCGAGGCGCTCGGCGGCGCTCGCGCGAGAACGCGGCGACGGTGACGACGCCGGTTCGCGAGCGGTTCGACGCTTCGCGGTCGCCTCCCGTCCGCGAGCACTCCGGCGGTTCACGGGCGGTCCCGCTGCTCTCCCGCTGAGAGCCAGTACGGCGTCGGGACGCCCGGCATGCCGTCGTACACCCACAGCAGGAAGACCGAGGCCGCCAGCACCAGTTCGAACGCGAGCACCGGCGAGAGCTCCAGTTCCGCCAGCATCTCCAGGTACTCGGAGAAGTAGACGACGAAGCGCTCGACGAGACCGTAGTCGTTCTCGTAGGCCGGCATCTCGACGACGGGCCACAGCAGCACTTCCGGCTTCAGCCCTTCGCCGAGGACGGCCGGGTAAATCACGTCGCCGACGAGGTGCGAGCAGTAGCCGACCGCGAACGCCGCGCCGTAGCGCAGGCGGCCCCGCCAGCCCGCCAGCGCGAGCGCGAACGCGACGACGACCGGCGCGACGAAGACGGAGTGGGCTATCGAGTACCCCGACGGGAAGAGGCCGAGCGACCACGACAGCGGCTTGTCGACCAGGTCCGGGAGGACGCTGGCGACCGCGAGCGCGAGGACTTCACGCGTCTCCGGCGCGCTCCGCCTGACGAGGTGGACGGTCAGCGAGTAACAGAGGTAGCCGAAGGCGAGATGCTCCCACGGCCACATCAGCGGCCGCCACCGTCCGGCCGGTCGCGGGCGAAGAGGCCGTCGGTGGTCGTCGTTCCCGTGGTTCCGGCGGTCGTTCCCGTCGTCCCTCCAGTGGTTCCGCCGGTCGTTCCGGTGGTCGTTCCCGTGGTTCCGCTGGTGGTCGTGGTCTGTGCGGTCGTCGCCGTCGTCGAAGTCGTGAACCCGGAGGTGGTCGTCGTGCTCGTGGTGTCCGTCGGCGGTCGCGTCGTCTGGGCGGTCGTCGTGTCCGACGGCGGCGCGGTGGTGTCTCCTGCCGACCCGTCGTCCTGCGACCCGTCTCCGGCGTCAGTTTCCGCTCGACTCGCTCGCTGGGACTCCTGGACCGACACCCAGAGTCGGGTCGTCCGGTAGGGCGTGCCGCTCGGGTCGCCCTTGTAGAGCAACAGCTTGATACGCAGGTTCTCGCCCGTCATCGTCGGCTCCACGTCCAGACCCACCTGTTTGGTCTTCCCCTGGTCCACGGTGACCGACTGCTCGCCGAGGCGCTGTCGCTCGGTCACCGTCCCGTCCTCGACGCGCTGGAGCACCGCGACCACCGTGTAGCTCGTTCGCGATTCCTCGTGGTTGCCGACGTTGACCGTCAACGTGGAGGTCTCGCCGGGCGGGTAGGTCGTCTGGTACGTCGAGTTGGTGTCGCTGTTGACGTCGTTCGTCTCGACGTAGAACTCCGTGAACTCCCGGCCCTGCGGCGGGTTGAACATAGCGTACGCCGCCGTGGAGGCGACCAGGAGGAAGCTCACCACGATGACGACGTTCAGCAGCGCGCGCCGCCCGCCGTCGTCGCCGCGTCCGATCGGACCGAACAGCATCGAGGGGACGCTCGGCAGGTACCGCTCCTGGGGTGGCACGCGCAGTCGACGGACGAACGCAACCGTCGCGAAGAAGACGGTGACGCCGACGACGCCGTAGATGATCGGATGCACCCGGATGCCCCACGGCGTGAAGTTCGTCGCCGCGGCGACCATCGGGACGATGGCCACCGACAGCGCCACCGACAGCGCGAGGCGCTCGGGGCCGCCGAGGTCGTACGTCGCGTCCGTCTCGTCGGTCCCGAAGGTCCGCCGACCGCTGCCGGTGCTGCCCGAGGGGTACAGCGCCGACAGCAGCGCGTATCCCGGCAGGAAGACGACGAGCGGCATGACCAGCGCGACGCGCAGACGGCCGCCGAAATCGGCGTACGCCACGTATCCCCCGACCACGGCCAGAACGAGGACCACCAGCAGGTCGACGAACCACCAGCGGCTGTTCGCACTCATTGCCGACGTGGACGCGTTCGACGGGTTTTATTATACGGCTCCTAAGCCGCCGGGGGCCGGTACCGTCGCGTCTGAAAAAGCTGGCGGCGAGAATCGGCGACCGGAACGGCCGTCGACTACTGTTCGGAGGCCACGCCGTCGTTCGGATACTCGTCGGCGGGCATGTAGAGCACGTCCGTCGGGTTGACGGCCGTCTCCGAGCACTGGGCGACCCAGCCGACCATGTCGTTGATGCGCAGTTTGTGCCGCGAGGGCAGTTCGTGGACGGTCTCGTGCTCGGGGAACAGCCGTTGGTCCAGGTTGTACTGGTCGTACACCTTGTTGCGGTCCGGCCACGCGGGCTCGAACTCGCTGACGAACGGCAGTTTCCGCCGGGCGAGCCGCTCCGCCCCCGACAGGAGGTCGGACGTGTACGGACGGTCCGGCGGTCGGTGCCGGAACAGGTCGCCGTCCAGTTGCTGGATGGCCTCGATGAACGTCTCCGTCGTCCGGTGTTCCGGTGGCGTCTGGAGATGCCACTCCAGCAGCTCGGTGTCGGCGGCGATGAACGATTCGAGGTAGTGGTCCGCGAGATGCGTCCGGGACGGGATGGTCGGCTGGTTGCTGATGCTGAACAGGGACAGCGCGTTCTGGGTCGTCTCCGTTCGGTCCCAGCAGCGGTCGAACTCGTCGGCGATGGCCTGTCGGACGAACTCCTCGCCGGCCTCCGGGTCCCCGGTGTACTGTTCGGCTATCTGCCGGCTCTTGTCGGGCTTGAAGCCGAAGTTGTCCAGCGAGGCCGTGACGGCGTCGGGGTCCGGTTCGAGTCGTCCCAGGGGAACGGACTTGCCGAACAGCTCCACCTCGACGCGCTTCTGGGCGAACCCCTTCAGTAGCGTGTCGAACAGCAGGGCGTGGTACATCGTGTCGACTTCGATGTCGTTGTTGTAGCCCGCGTGGTGGACGTGGATGGACTCTTTGATGCCGTTGGTAGCTCGCACCTTCTCCTCGCCGGGTACGATGTAGCGGTCGTTGGTCACCAGCGTCGTGTGGTCGACGCCGTACTGGTTCGCCAGCCGGCGGGCGACCTTGACCTCCTGGGCGTCCGGCATTCCGACCGTGTAGGTGTGGTCGATCTCCCCGAACTGCGAGAGTATCGTGCGCGAGTCGTAGCCGGCCGACAGCAGCAGGCCCTTGTCGCCCGGCTGGCGCGAGCGCCGCCGGATGGCCCGCTGCATCCGGTCGGCGAGTTCGCCGGCGTAGTCCATCTCCTGCTCGTCGTAGACGAACCGGTCGAGTTCGCCCGCCTCGTCGGCCGTCAGGTAGCCGTCGAACGGCGCCCGCTGCAGTTCGTGGAACAGCGTCTTGTTCCCGAGGACGACGCCCATGTGGAGGAACTCGCCGACCGAGCGCCGTCGCATCGTCGTGTCCTCGACGGTGCGAGCGACCGCGGCGGCGTCCGACCCGAACACGCGGACGCCGGGGTCGTCGGTGTAGAAACACTCCCACGACCGGATCGGGTCGGTGAGAACGATCGCCTCGCCGTCGTGCTCGACGAACGCGAGGTACGAGCCGTTGAGCGCGCGGATAGCGTCGACGCCGTCCTCCGCGTAGCGCTCCAGTAGCCAGCGCGCTGGCTCCGACCAGCCGCGTTTGTTGGGGTACGCCTCTCCCCAGATGACACAGCTCCCTTCCTCGCCGGAGTAGGACGCGCTCCGACCCGGAATTCCGAGTCCGGTATCTCGGATTCCCACTGTCGCGATGTCACTCTCCACAACGTCGTCGAACTCTCGCTCGGACCGGAACCGGGCGAACGTTTCCCGGTCACCGAACACGCCGAATATCTCCTTGTTCATCGTTCTGGCCTCGTTCCGTGGTCAGTGTCGACTGCGCCAGTACGGCTCGCGGCGGGTGACCGTCCGCCGTCGGCTCCCGGCTCGCGACGACTCCTCGTCGACCGGCGCCGTCTGATTGCGCAGTTTGCTCGTGTCACGGGTGGCTTTGCTAACGGTGTCGTCACTAGACGAGTTAACTATACGGCGGATAACATCAGACGGATTTCGTTTAGGACCGTTGCAACGGATTCCACCCCGACGGTTCTCCGGGGCACGACCGCCGTCGAATCGGCCTCACTCCCCAACTGCGCCGGTTACCGTGCTGAGCACGTCGCGGATACCGTACCCGCCCCACGTCTCCATCGCCAGGATGGTCGCGCCGTAGGTCGCCACGCCCGTGGCGACCATGACGACGAACTTCGGGATGCCCGCGACCGGCGCGTTCGCCCCGACGAACGCCACCGCCGCGTACATGATTCCGCTGGCGACCAGCGGGTAGCCGACGATGGTGAGCACCCGCCGGTAGCTCCCGTCGACGACGCGCACGCCGAGGTACGTCGAGACGGGCGCGGAGAACACGAGGGCGTTGCCGACGACGACCGCGCTCGCGCCGACGATGCCGTACGCCGACGTCGCCGGGTAGATGGTCGCCGCCATGATGGCGAGTTTGCCCACCTGGATCTTCGTCGCGAGTTCGGGTTTGCCGACCGCCTGGAAGAGCGGGCCGGTCGTCGCGCCGATGGAGCGCAACAGCCCCCACAGCGCGAGCAACTGCATCACGGTGACGGCGGGCAGCCACTGCGGACCGAGGAACGCGCGGACGAACGTCTCCGCGACGGCGACGATGCCGATAGCGAGCGGGATGGAGACGAACGTCGTCAGCTGGACCGTCTTGAAGAACGCTCGCCGGAGGTTCGAGGCGTCGTTCTGGAGTTTCGAGTACGTCGGGAAGATGACCTTCGAGATGACCTTCGTCACCTCCGTCGCCGGCGCGTTCGATATCTTGTAGGCGTACTGGTAGAGCCCGAGCGCCGCGCTGCCGAGTAGCCAGCCGACGAACACGTCGTCGCCCTCTGTGATGAGGAAGACGACGATGCCCGACGCCGTAATCCACTTGCCGTACCCGACCAGTTCCCGCACCTTCGGCACGTCGAACGCGGGCCAGGGCCGGTGTTCGTGGAGGACGTACGACAGCAGCGTCGCCGCGAGTACGCCCGCGACGTCGCCGAACACGAGCGCCCAGACGTTCTCCCACGCGAACGCCAGTCCGACGGCGACCGACACGGCGACGACCGCCTTCCCGACGAGGTAGACGAACTGCTTGTCGTAGTCGAGGTCCTTCCGGAAGTAGACGATGCCGGGGTTCTGGACGCCGGTTATCAGCGGCACCAGCGACATCGCCTGGATGACCTGCGTCGCCGTCTCGCCGGCACCGAAGAAGTCGCGCGCGATGTACGGCGCGGCGAGGATACCGATACCGGCCAGTATCGCCCCGCGGAGCGCGGTCAGCGTCCACGCCGTGTCGAGGTACCCGTCGATGTCGTCCTCTTCCTTCTGGATGAGCGCTTCCTTGATGCCGAGGTTCGAGAACCGCCGCATCGCCGCCAGCGTCAACAGGGCGTAGGCGACCAGGCCGAACTGCTTCGGCCCGAGGATGTTCCCCAGGATGACGAGTTTCACCATCTGGAGCCCGCGCCCGAGGACGTTCGCCATCGTCGCCCAGATGCCACTCTTGACTGCCCGTTCGGAGACGTCGCCACCGGGGGTCAGCCGCCGCTTCAGTCGTCGCAACCGCGCGAGAAGCTCCTTCAGCGTCATCGATAGAGTCTCAGGGTCGTCCGACGAGCGCTCGTCGACTCACCGGACGTAGTATTCCGTCGTCGACTGCTACCGTGTTCGCGAACTTTGTTATGAACCTGCTAAGCCGGGCCCCATCGGCCGCCGGCGGCCGATTAGCGGTGCCATATATTTATGCGTCGCCTCCCGACGTTCGTTCATGCCTGACCTGGCCCGCCGGGCAGCCCAGAGCCGTCTCTGGACGGTCTGCAAGCAGGCCGGGATAGCGTCACACATCTCCTCGCTCTACTGGTACGTGAAGCTCGCCGCCCACCTCGGGTCGGTGTCGGTGACGGTCGGCGGTCACACCATCACGTTCGCTGCCGACACGCGCACCGAGTACCAGCGCGTCACCTCGCTCGTCGGCGAGCGCTCCGTCGTCGAGTCGCTGCTCGCCGACGTCCGCGCTTCGGACGTGGTGTACGACGTCGGTGCGAACATCGGCACCCACACCTGCTTCGTCAGCAAGCGACTCCGGGACGGCGTCGCCGTCGCGTTCGAGCCCATGCCGACGAACGCCGTCCGCCTGCGCCACAACCTCTCGGTGAACGCGCCCGCCGGCCGCTGGCGGGTCGCCGAGTTCGCGCTCTCGGACGAGGACGGCTCGGGGCAGCTATCGGTCGAGGGCGACGACTACGGCGCGGGGAAACACGCCCTCAGCACGAACGGCGACCTGGATATCGACGTCCGGCGCGGCGAGTCGCTGATCGACGACGGCACCTATCCGCCGCCGGACGTCCTCAAGGTGGACGTCGAGGGTGCGGAACTGCGCGTGCTCCGGGGGCTCGGCGACCGACTCGACGACGTGCGCGTCGTCTACGCGGAACTCCACCACGACCTGAGCGCCGACTACGGCACCTCGACCGACGAGATAGAGCAGTATCTCCGCGACCACGGCTTCTCGGTCGAGCGCCTCAACGAGCGCTCGGACGCCTACCACGTCCGCGCCGTGCGGGAGTAGCGTCCGAGCCCTCTACACGCCGGTAGCGCCGGATCTCAGAAGCTGTTGTCGTACCCGCTGTAACCGTCGGCGCTGTCGTCGCGGATACCGTTCTCGATGTCGCTCTCCTTGACGTAGATGTCCTCGGCGTCGTCGGTCAGATGCAGGCCCGCGCGACCGTTGCGCGAGCGAGCGCTGACGTCCTCGATCCACGTGTCGTCGCCGTGGTCGACGATGGGAACGTCGGGGGAGACGTAGTTCCCCTGGTAGACGAGGCAGTTCGCGCCCCTGTTTATCAGCGCGTGGCGGCCCTCGTCGCTGCTGTGGTCGACGTTCACGTCCCGGAACTCGCAGTTGTCGCGGGCGTTGTAGATCGCGCCCCGGGTTCCGTTCTCGGGGGCCCCGCCGGTGACGGTGACGTGTTCGAGGAACACCGGCCCGTTGTCCTTTCCTTCCTTTATCTTCACCGCGGGACCGCCGCCCGCGTCGTGGTCGATGTCGGTCCACTTGATGCGGGTCTTCCCCGCGGAGGAACGGACGGAAACCGCGGCGGTCGGCTCGTCGGACCGGACCGTGATGGTCGAGTTGACGATGTAGTTGTACTCCGCACCGTCGGTGATCCAGATGACGGGGCTCTCGCGGCGGTACGTCTGGAAGTCGACGTTGTCGACCACGAGGAGGTTGCCGGCTTCGAGGCGGACGCCACGCTGTGCCCGGCCGCGGTCCTCACCGTCGACGACGACCGTCGCGTCTTCGATGCGGCTGTCGTGGCCCCCGAGGCGTACGTTCGTGCCCAGGTTGTTCTGGAATCGACCGCCTTCGACACGGATGGCCCCGGTGCCGTGGGCGGCGTAGAGACCGTTGTCCGGGAACCCGCGGAGAACGCAGTCGCGGAACGTCATCGTGCCCTCGTTCGCGCCGTTGCAGACGATGCCCGAGGGACCGGTCCAGAGTCGGTCACCCGGAGCGTTCTTCGTCAGCGCGGCACCGCCGGGGGCCGTGAAGCGCTCGACGAGGCCGGAGCCGTCGGAGTCGGCGACGACGAACCGGCCGGGCCCCCACGCGCCGCTGTCGTGATAGCCGATCACCTCGACGTCGCGGACGACCATCCCGTCGTCGACGACCGCGTCGACGACCCGGACGCCCGTGTCCTCGCGCGTCTGGTCGACGGTGAACCCCTCGACGTGCAGGTCGGTGCCCGGCGCGTAGTCGATGCCGAGGCGGAACAGCCGGTAGTTCCAGTCGCCCTCGTCGTCGAAGTCGTGGAAGTTCGCCGGGACGAGTTCCGCGTCGTCGCCGACCATCCCGAAGTTGTCGAAGCCGACGTGGCGGACCTGCTGGTCCATGTAGTACCGCCCTGGGGGGAACTTCAGTAGCGTGTCGTCGCCGGCCAGTTCCTCGACGACGGACGTGATCGACTCGTCCCCGTCGGGGTCTGCTCCTTCTTCAGTTACGTCGATGACCGTTCCGTATCGTTCCGCGATGTCGTCGCCGGCGGCAGCGGTGCCGACGACCGAAGTAGCCGCGACGGCCGCACCCGTCAACTTGAGATACGAACGACGATTCGTCTTGTTCCAGTTTCGTCTGCCTGACGCCATCGAATCGGTCGTATCGATGGAACATATTAATTATCTGCTGCCTAGTCGAGTTGTATTTCGGGTTCTGAGCCGTTGGAAACGTTGTGAACGGTGTCTGGTGAACAATATTCACAGTCGTATAATCCACGTCACAGTTCGCTTAAGCGCCATATAAGAAAATACCCGTGCCTGCTTTGGTGAGGTAACGATGAGTAGACAGACTCGACGCATGTTCCTCGCCACCGTCGGTGCGACCGGTCTCGCGGGATGTTCCGCAATCGGCGGCGACAACCCGAGCGACACGCCCTCCGGCACCACGTCTCAGACGACCACGACCAATGGCGGCGGTGACGGAACCTCGAGCACCAAGACGACCTCCTCCAGCTCGAACGGGTCGCAGGCGTTCGCGGACTTCGAGGACCTCAGCCGCTGGTCCGCTCTCAACCAGATGGGGACGCTCAAGAAGAGCAAGAACGCCTACACCGGCTCGCAGGCCGCCTTCGTCACGGGCGGGAAGAAGACGAACGAGGGGAAGATAGAGGCTGCTGCCGCCCAGTTCGGCAACAACAACAACCTCGCCGACTTCAGCGACAAGGACCTCTCGATCGCGTTCAAGTGCAAGTCACACCAGTTCTCGAAGATATCGGTTCGACTCGTCGACATCGGCAAGCGCCAGATGGAGATGAAGCGGGTGCTCGTCGGTCCGAAGGACACCTGGGTTCGGGTGAACCTCGGGACGACGGACGTGTCGAACCCGAAGAACTTCGACCTCTCGAGCGTCTACAAGATCCGCATCATCGGTCGGCCGCGCGACCCGAAATCCTCCAACCGCATCAAGTTCCTCGTCGACGACCTGCGGACCGTCAAACAGCCCAAGAAGGGCAAGGTGATGCTGACGTTCGACGACGGACTGTCGTCGCAGTACCAGAAAGCGTACCAGCTGATGAAGAAGAAGAAGTACGACTTCCCCGGCGTCGCCGCGGTCATCACGGAGGCCATCGGCAACAGCGACTTCATGTCCTACGAGCAGCTGCACCAGATGAGCCAGAAGGGCGGCTGGGACGTGATCGCGCACCCGAACTCCCAGGCCAAGCCGATGACGGGGTACTCAAAGCAGAAACAGAAGCAGATGATGCAGCAGTCGAAGAGCTACCTGCGGGACGCGGGGTTCGAGGGTCACAAGTACATGGCCGTCCCGAAGAACGTCGTCGGGCCGACGACGTTCAAACTCGCTCAGGACATGTTCGACCTGACGTTCAGCTGGGGCGCGTCGCCGAACGCGCTTCCGATGATCACGAAGGACACGGTCGTCTCCCGCATCTACGCTCATCAGAAGAGCCAGACGAGCATGCGGACGGTCAAGAAACGGATCGACGCCGCAGCACGATACAAGCAGCTGACGCCGCTGCTGTTCCACCGCGTCGGCGGCAAAAACGGCATCCCGATGAAGGACTTCGAGACGATCCTGAAGTACATCAAGAAGAAGGACGTCGACGTCGTCACGCCGTCTGACCTCGACAAGCAGGGCCTGTTGCAGAAGACGCCCAAGTAATCGCGCCGGTCGCACCGACGGTCGCCGCCCGTCGGTCCCCTTCCACTTCGCGTCTGAGCGCTACTTCTCCGCGCGCAGGAAGTACTCCTCGCCCCGGTCGTGTATCGTCTCGACCGTGAAACCGCAGTCGTTCAGCACCTCGCGCACGTCGGCCTCGCTCGCGCCGTCCGCGTCGAGCAACGTCGGATGCACCTCGCAGTAGACCAGCCGGCACGCCGGTCGCGCGAGCGTCGCCGCGAGTCCGTGGAGGGCGTCCACCTCCGCACCCTCGACGTCCACCTTGAGGACGTCCGGCGGCGGTACCTCGCCGGCCTCGACCAGCGCGTCGCCCCGGCGCATCGTCACCGATTCGGTGCCGTCGGTCGAAAGCTGGGCGACGCCGTCGGTCGCCATCGCGCCCTCGCCGCTCTCGTCCGTCAGTGCTTCGCGACGCACGTCCGCGGTCGCCCCGTTGTGCGCGAGGTTCGCCTCGACCCGAGCGGCTTTCGCCTCGCGCGGTTCGAAGGCGACGACCTGGCCGTCGGGGAGCGCCGCGGCCGCGAAGCAGGTGTAGGTGCCGACGTACGCGCCCACGTCGAAGACCGTGTCGTCGGGCTCGAGGCGACCGAGCAGGTCCGCGAGCACCGGCCGTTCGTCGACGAGCGTCCGGTAGTGGCGGAACTCGTCGGGCGAGTCGGCGCGGAACGCGACCTCGACGTCCCCGACCCGTCGTTCGTGGGTGCCGCCGGCGGCACGGTAGTTCAGCCACCAGTACGTCCGCGAGAGCGTCGACTGCAGGCCGAGACGGCGGATGGCGGTGCTCGCGGGCGGGGTAGCGAGCGCCTTCCGTCCGGTCCGGAGGACGACCGACGCGAGATTATTCGACGGCATTGTTCGGGTGTATTTTCTCCCGAGAGCCTTGAGTGTGGGGGTCGTCCCGATGTGCGGTTTCCGACGCCCCCGCTGGCGAACGAGCGCGACCTGCGGCGAGGTGGGGCGACGACCCGTCCGCGGTCACGCGGAACTGGCGTTACCCTGCTCGCCGACAGACCGGCCGTACGACCGCCCCAACGGCGCCGCAGGCGTCGTATAACAAAACCGTCGGGAGTCGTCGCCCGAGTCGATGACGCGCCCCGGGGGACGGGTTTCCCGACCGACGGTCTCGCTGCTGGTCGCGCTACTCGTCGTCGCGACCGCGTTCGCGCCCGTAGCGGCGGCGACGGCGCGAACAGACGCCGCTCCGGCCGCGCGACCGGATTCGGCAGCGTCGCTCCAGTCGCAGTCGGCCGAGTCGCCGCCGAGCGTGAACGTCACGGTCGAACGCGGCGACGACCCCGAGACGGTCCGTCTCCACCTCTCGTTCGACGCGCCGGCGGAAGCGCGGTCGTTCTGGGTGCTCGACTACACTGGAAACGTGGTGTCCACCGAGGGGTTCGTCGCGGACGAGACGGAGGACGGCGACTCGGGCTACCGCTGGGACGGCGAGACGGCGTCGCCGTCGATGACGGTCGAGACGAGCGTCGACGCCGCCGCGGGGAGCGGCGACTTCGAAGGAAGCGAGTACGCCGCCACCGACGCGTGGACGCTCGTCCCGACGCCGAAGCTCGCGGTGGCGTGGCTGCCGGCGGACGGCGGCGAGTGGCGCCATCGCCGACCGCTCCAGCGGGAGTCGTACCCGAAGCGCGTCGAGTTCGTCGAAGCGGGCGTCCTCGGCGGGTCGTTCCTCTACGTCGGCCAGTACGAGGAGTACACCCGACGCGCGGACGGCCAGCGGTTCCGCGTGGTCGTCGCGGCGAACGCGACGCCGGCGACGAAACCCCCCGAGGCGCTCGACGCGCTCGCGGCAGCCAGCCGGCGGCTCCCGGGCGAGTCGCCCGACGACGTGCTGGCGTTCGTCCTGCCGGACCCCATCCGGCGTGGCGGTTTCGCCGCCGCGAAGACGGACGAGTTCTGGGTCCACGAGGACGCCGAACTCTCTGACCCGTCGAACCTCTGGGTACACGAGTACGTCCACACGCGCCAGTCGTTCTCCCTGGAGACGCGGATGCAGTGGTTCCGCGAGGCCAGCGCCGGCTACTTCGCCGCCAACGCCTCGATGCGACAGGGACGGGTCGAGCGCGCGACGGTCGCGCGGACGCTGCGAGGCAAGGCGTTCGCGGACGCGACCCTCTCGAAGCCGCCGACGTGGTCGAGCCACGAGGTGCCGTACTACCGCGGACCGCTCGTCCTCTGGGCGCTGGATCGCCGGATTCGCCGGGCGACCGACGGCGACCGCGACCTGCGCGACGTGTTCGACCGGATGAACCGCAAGAAGGGGCCGGTGAGCTACGCCGACTTCGAGCGCATCGTCGCCGACGTGGCCGGCCGGTCGCTGGACGCGTGGCTCGAACGGTACGTCACGACGACGGAGCGGCCCGGCGTCGAGCAACTCGGCGTCGCAGCCGGAGAGGTCGACGGACCGCCCGGCGACGGCCGGGACGCCCCCGGCGACCGCCCGCGACTGCCGGGAGCGGCGGAGTATCTCTCCTCGGCGCTGGCGCTGTGGAGCGCGCTGGCGCTGGTCGGACTGGCGGTCGGACTGACGCTCGGCGGTCGCGTCGCCGACGCCGCGGAGCGGTTCCGGGACCGGCGGTAGGTCGGCGCGTCGAAACCGAAGCCGCGACGGTTCGGCGGTGTTCGCGGACGGTCGCTCGCTTCCCGACCGTCGCCGTCGGTGGCGGCCGACCGGGAACTGGACGGCGACCCCCCGGCGAGAGACCGGTTTCGGCGCTCGTCACGGCACCCTCCCCTCCGCCGACCGGCCTTTAAGTGATTCTCGCGACAAGGGATAGATACGAGCGGAGACGACGCTCGTTCTCCCTGGTGTTCTCGTCGACCAGCCGTCGCTCCGTCGTTCTCCCTGGTGTTCTCGGGGGGTCTTCCACCGTCGAGTGGCGACGTTACCGGTCCCGAGAGGACCGCCCTGCGCTCCGTTTCTGGTTGGGGCCGGCGTACGACTCCGACGATGGTGGTTGGTAACAAAACACTTACCGACTGGTGCGTCGATACTGACGACTAGAGTGGGAATGGACCGAAACGGTGCCGATGGAATCCCCGACGTGTTAGTGGACACTTCTATCGACGAACAGGTGTTTCGGGCGCTCTCCGAGCGTCCGCGACGGTACGCGCTCTACGTGCTACTCGACCGGGAGTCCATCGAGACGAGCGAACTCGCGGACGTCCTCACCGGATGGCTCTACGCCGCCGGACGGGGAATGGCAGGGCCGGAGGAGCGCGAACGGGTCCGACGCGACCTGTACCACGTTCACCTGCCGATGCTGGTCGACGCCGGACTCGTGGAGTGCGACGAGGCGTACACCGTCGTCGAACTCTCCGCGCTTCGCGTTCGCGTGCTCGAACTGGTGCAGTGGTCACGGGCGTACGAACGAGAAACCGGTCGGGACGTCCGCTCTACGACCGACTATCGAAGCGGAGAGGTATGAGTTCCTCCCGTCCGTTCCTCAAGGCGAAGATAGACGAGGTAGCGGCGGACGAAAAGCAGTTCGTCGTGTACGCGGCGACGGCGGACGACGACTTCGCCGAGCGGTTCGCCACCAGGAACGTCGCCGTCACGCACCGACTGCTACCCGACGTCGGTGGGGACGGCTTCGTCGTCGTCCGTGACCGCGAGGGCTTCCGGGCCGTCGTCGGCATCGCGACGCTCCGGGCCTTCCTGACGCCGCCAGTCTCGCTGTCCGGGACCGCCGACGTCGACACGGCCGACTTCCAGGCGTTCCTCGCGCTGCTGGACGACACCCTGTTCCGGTCGATGAACCGGCGGCAGTTGCTCGCGACGTCGCGGGAGATAGAGGACCGAGCGTGGCGATACGGGACGGGCCAGATTCACGTCGGCTTCCAGTCGCTGACGGCGTTTCGCACGCAGGTCACCGTCTACCGGCTGCTGGCGAACCGGCCGCAACTGTCGGTCCACGTCTACGGGCGACCGGAGTGGACGCCGCCCGACGACACGGGCATCACCTGGCACGTCGAATCGAACGACGAAATCGGCGACGTCTGGTTCCTCGCGTACGACGGTGGCGGGGAGGACGATATCAAGTGCGCGCTCCTCGCCGAGCAGCGGGGACCGAGCACGTACGACGGCTTCTGGACGTACGACCCGGCGACCGTCGACCAGGTCGCCGCGTACCTCCAGCAGACGTACGGCTGAGTCCCGACCTCGCGTCGCCGGTACTCGTCGGTTGACGCGGTCGTGCTCGTGGCGTGCGCTGACGAGTCGTCGTCGAAAGAATGGACCTCGTGTACCCCTACCCGAGGTAATTACTCGACTGCGGGGGTCGGATAAATGCTTTCTGCAACCCATCGACCCGCCGATACGTCATCGTCCGGTCTTGACCTCTCGCACCTGTTCCCGGGGGTAGAACTGGTTCACGTCGTCGGTCCGGACGCGGACCCAACCGGGGTAGACGGCGGCACGGACGCCCGTTATCGTGGTGCCGTCCGCGAGGACGACGGTCGCGTTCGACGACTCGGATATCGGCTCGACCATGACCCTGCTTCGAACGCCGCGACGTAAATACCGGGGGCGTGCGGGTCGAAGTCGGGCCAGCAACACGCCGGCCCGGACGAAAACGTCTTCGGCGGTCAGCGCTCCGGCGAGTCGCCGCGCCGTTTTATGTGCCAAGACGGCGTGGCAAACCCATGGCAGGAGACCTGCTCGACGGCGAGGTGGCGGTCGTGACGGGCGCAGCGAGCGGTATCGGACGCGAGATAGCGCTGGCGTACGCGGACGAGGGGGCCGACGTGGTCGTCGCCGACCTCCAGGAGGAACCTCGTGAGGGTGGTGACCCGACGCACGACCGGATCGAGGACGAGACCGACCGGACGGCGCGGTTCGTCGAGTGCGACGTGACGGACACCGACGACCTGGCGGCGGCGGTCTCGGCCGCCGACGACCTCGGCGGCGTCGACGTGATGGTGAACAACGCCGGCATCTTCCGCAGCCAGGAGTTCCTCGACGTCACCGAGGACGACTACGACCAGTTGATGGACGTGAACGTCAAGGGCGTCTTCTTCGGCGCGCAGGCGGCCGCGAAGCGGATGGTCGAGGACGACGGCGGGGTCGTCATCAACATGTCGAGCGTCGCCGGCCTCGCCGGGTCGGCCTCGTTCGTCACCTACTGCGCGTCGAAGGGCGCGGTCAGACTCCTCACGTACTCCCTCGCGGCGGAACTGGGTCCGGAGGGCGTCCGGGTCAACGCCATCCACCCCGGCCTCATCGACACGGCGATGACGACGGAGGACGTCCCCATCCTCGGCACCGAGGCCGGCGAGGGATACATGCAGACCATCCCTTCCCGGCGGTTCGGGCAACCGGAGGACGTCGCGGACGCCGCGCTCTACCTGGCGAGCGACATGGCCGACTACGTGAACGGCGAGTCGCTGGTCGTCGACGGCGGGATGACGAACACGAACTGACCCCGGCCACCGCGCGCTTCGGCGTCTGCGATGTTCAGGAAGGCGAGCGGTTCGTCGAGGGCGAGCTGCTCGCGGTGTCCCGCAGGTCGTCGCGCTCGAACGCCGACCCGCGGCGAGGGCCGGCGGCGCGAACGGTCGGACGCCGTCGGTCGGGATTGTCGGATGCTACCGCTTCTCGTCCCCCCGATTCCGAGAAAACGCGGCGACGGCCCGTCTCGACCGGCTTGAAACGGTCCGAAACGATTCAGGACGGCGTCCCGGATTTATTACTACCTGCCGATACAGTCGAATCGAGAACAGATGAGCCAAACTGACAGTGTCCCTTCGTGGAACGGTTCCCAGGCGTTCGAAACCTCTCTCGAAGCGCTGGTCGCCGCTGCGTGGCGAGACGGTGTCGAGTTCGATCGCTCGTGGACGTTTCGACGTTCCGACGACCGGGCGGATATTATGGTCGAGATTACACGACTGGCGGACGACGGGTCTGCGTCGGCCGACGGGCACGCCCTCGAACTCGACGAGACGGCGTTCGAAACGGAACTGGCCGCCCTCCTCCGGCGCGGCGACCGCGACGGCGTCGCGTTCGACCGCTCGTGGACGGTCCAGTGCGCCGACGGCCCGGCCCTGATGGTTGAAGTGACGCGGCTCGCGACTCCCGACCGCGTCGCCTGCACCGGATAGTTCTCCCGCTGACGTCTTTCTCTTCCGTCTCCGACCGCGTTCAGACCGGCCTGATAGCGTCGAGTTCGCCGAGCGGCTGGCGCTCTTCGGCGACCGGCTTGAGGCGGTCGACCTGCGGGTCGAGCCAGCCATCGGCCCACTGGGTCTCGACGCGGAGGAAGTCGTCGGCGAACGTCGCGAGCAGCAGCGTGAACCGACTGTCGGTGCGGTCGACGTGGTGAACGTGACCGTCTATCGTCACCCCATCGACCGTTATCCGGAGGGCGTCGTCGACGGAGAGGTCGACGAAGGAGTCCACCATCTCGGAGACGGACTGCTGGCGACCCCTCGCGTCGGACGTACTCGCGTCAGTTGCGTTCATGTTGGTCGATGGTCGGTGGGGCTACCACTTAAAGCCGGAATACGGTTTCGTACCGTTCTCTTCTCTATGCGATAGCTAAGATAGCCCTCACGTCACTCGAATCTCCTCTGTCGTATCGTCTCTCGAATAGGTGTGGGGACGGCCGGGGCTCGCTTGCCCATAAAGGACGGTCGTACGAAGGCGAACTACTATCCTCTTGCAGCTGTATGGAATATTATATGAACGAAGACTGCCAGGATTCTCGGTCCCGGGCTGCGAAACGCCTCTCGCGGGAGTCGAACGGCCACCACGACGGAATTCCAGTCCAGGTCGGAGAGTTCACGCTTCAGCAGAACGTCCATCCGGCTGTCAAATACAGCGACGGCGACGAATCCGTCTACTGTCGCCGGGTCGACGGCCAGTGGCAGGCCCTGGCGGTCGAGGACGGCCGCACGCGAACCCTCCTCCGGGGACTGGGGTCGAAGAACCACGCGCTGTGGCTGGCCCGCGAGTACATGGAGTTCGGACGCACCTACGACGACCCGAGCATCTGGTCGGACCTGCCGGCCCGCGAACGGTCGAACCCGTTCCAGGACCTGCTGCGCGCCAGTGGTGACGCGCCCCGATTCTGACCACCGGACTCGATGCTGTCACCGTGTTCGCTGGCATCGATTCCCACGGGGTCACGGCTTACCCCGTTAGTCCCTCCAACCGCTGACCGTTAGCCCGTGAATAATAATACGCCCCCTGCCGGAAGTGCAAAGACATGCAAGCGATCGTTCTCGCTGCGGGCCAGGGGACCAGGATGCGGCCGCTGTCCGAGTCGTGCCCCAAGCCCATGTTGCCAGTCGCCGAAGAGCCGCTGGTCGCACACACCGTCCGTGCCGCCGTCGAGGCCGGCGCGGACGAACTCGTCCTGGTCGTCGGCTACGAGGCCGACACCGTCCGGGAGTATTTCGGCTGGGAGTACGCCGGCATCCCCGTGGAGTACGCGGTCCAGGAGCGCCAGCGCGGCACCGCCGACGCCGTCCGGGCCGCCCGCGAGCACATCGACGGTCCGTTCGCCGTCCTGAACGGGGACAACCTCTACGACTCCGACGCGGTCAGCCGACTGTTCGACGCCGCCCCGAGCATCGGCTCCTACCAGGTCGAGGACCCGCGGAACTACGGCGTCCTCTCGACCGACGGTGACCGGGTGACCGGCATCGTCGAGAAGCCCGACGACCCGCCGACCGACCTCGCCAACACCGGGGCGTACGTCTTCCCGGAGCGCGCCAGCGAGTGGCTCGACGTCTCCGAGAGCGAGCGCGGCGAGTACGAGATTACGGACGTCGTCGAACGCGTCATCGACGAGTTCGACGTGACCTCCGTCGAGATAGACCGCTGGCTCGACGTGGGTCGCCCCTGGGAACTGCTCGAGGCCAACGAGTGGAAGCTCGCGGAACTGGACCGGGACCTCCAGGGCGACGTGAGCGAGGACGCCACCGTCGAGGGGAACGTCGTCGTCGAGGAAGGAGCGACCGTCGAATCGGGCGTCGTCATCGAGGGACCCGCCCTCGTCCGGACGGGCGCGACCGTCGGTCCGAACGCCTACGTCCGTGGCGCGACCCTCGTCGACGAGGGCGCGAAGGTCGGCCACAGCGTCGAGGTGAAAAACAGCGTCCTCTCGCCGGGCGCGACGGTCGGTCACCTCTCGTACGTCGGCGACAGCATCCTCGGACGCGACGTGAACTTCGGCGCCGGAACGAACGTCGCCAACCTCCGCCACGACGGCGAGGACGTCGAACACACGGTCAAGGGCGAGCGCGTCTCGACCGGCCGCCGGAAGTTCGGCGCCATCGTCGGCGACGGCGCGAAGACGGGCATCGACACCAGCCTCTATCCCGGAGTAACGCTGTCGGAGGGCGCGACGACGGCGCCAAACGAGACCGTCTCGCGAGACAAGTAGCGAGCACCTGACCGCGTCGGCGCGTCGAGGACTCGGCACGCGCCCTGACGCGGTCGGCGATGCCATCACCGGGACTATCGGCCCTCGGAGTCGGGTGACGGTGAGAGAAAGTTACCGGCTCACCGACGCAGTTCTTCCCGGGCACGCTCGGCTTCTTCGGGATGGTTGGCGCGGCCTTTCTTGACCTCGGTGGCGGTCATGCATTCGAAGCACCCGTACACTTCGTTGCGGTTGTTGCCGAACACGCGAGCGAACTGTGGGGTGACGAACGCGTCGCAGTTGCGACACTGGGTGTCGGCCATCGCGCTGTCCTCGGTTTCGTGTGAGCCGGTTATGTCCATCGACATTGCGTGCCGGGCTTCTCGGGGTACTACTATTATTATCCAGCCGTTAACCGCTTGAAAACGGACGAAACGATTCGCTAAACTGTTTTCTTCCGGCGAGTCGCCACGCGTGTCCCGCGATTCGTTGTCGTCGACTCACCGATAATTCTCGTCGTCGCCCCGGTCGACGCCGGAGGGTTTCGCCCCGTCGAGGTAGACGATGTTGCCGCGACCGACCCGGAGACGGTTGATATTGCCCCGTTCTTCCATCCGTGAGAGGACTCGACTCACCTTCGACTTCGACCACCCCGTCTCCTCGACCATGTCCGACTGTTTCATCCGACCCCCGTTCCGGCGGAGCAGGTCGTCGACCCGGCCCTCGTCCGTCAGCGGTTCGCTGGGTCCAGCGTTCGCCACGGACGATTCCGGTGGCGTCGACGGCCCACCGCTTCCGACGCCGGCGTCGCCGGTCGATTCGCTCGGCGAGTCGGTCGGCTTCGGACCCGAGCGGTCGGTCGCCATCCCGGAGTCGCGGGCGTCGCTCGCCCGCCAGAGGAGCACGGTCGCCCCGAGGACGCCGACGCCGAACAGGACGAGCAGGGCTATCTGGGCGCCGGAGAGGTCGCCCGACGCCGTCCCCGGCGTCGTGGTCGTGGTCGTGGTAGTTCCCTCGCCCATCGTCTGGGGACTGTTCGCGTCCTTCGGGTCAGACTCCAGTTCCCAGTACTCCTTGCCGTCGGGAATGCCGTCGCCGTCGGTGTCGGGATTGTTCGGCTTCGTGTCGATCTGGATCTCGGTTGCGTCACGAAGACCGTCGTCGTCACTGTCTGCGTCCGTCGGGTCCGTGTCGTGTTTCTCGATTTCCGCCTGGTCGTCGAGGCCGTCGTTGTCCATGTCCGAGTCGTCGAAGGCCCTCGGCGGCCAGTCGGCCGTTCGCATCTTCTCCACCTCGAACTCGTTCGTCAACCCGTCCCCGTCGAGGTCGCCCGACTTCGTCATCACGTACTGCGACCGCGTCCGGTTGTCGAGCGCCGGCGCGTTCTTGTCGAAGGTCGGGCCGAGTTCGAAGTACAGCGTCCGCTCGCCGGTGGTGCTCGCGTTCCCGGCGTCGAGCGAGACGGTCACCGTCGACCCGTTGCCGACCTCTCTGCTCCGGCAGTCGAGCGCGCTGCTGTCGGTTTCGTTCGGGTAGACGCAGACCGAGTACTGCTTCTCGGGCGCGTCGACCTGGTACGTGACGTTCACGGTGTACGGTTCGGACTGCCAGAGATACTCCGTTCCGTCGAGAGAGGTGACGACGGCGTCGCCCGTGCTATCGATGGTGACGATGCGGCCGGTCCTCCTCTCGTCGTCGCCTGCCACCGGCGGCACCAGTATCACGCTGGTGAGTACCAGGAGGACCGCGAACACGACGGACAGTGACCGGCTATCGCGGCCCCCGGGGTAGAACTGCATTCTTTCGAGTACGTATCTCGATTGTTGCTACCCCCGTGATATAGTTTTGTGTTAGACGAAAATATCTACTATCGAATATGAAAGTTGACACGCGCATCACGCGAAGATGTTCGGGCGTACCGTGGCCGGTTACTGGCGTGCGAGCTGGACGGTTGCGATGGCGGCGTAGGTGCAGACGACGAGCGCGCCGAGAACGGAACTGGTGACGCTTCCGACGAGCGGGAGGCCCAGCCACGTCGCGGCGAGCGTTCCCGCGCTGGCCGCCGTGGCCCAGCGGTAGTAGCGGAACCACCGTTCGTCGTCGTCGTCGTCCTCGGCTTCGGAACCGTCGTCGCTACGGGCCTCCAGGTAGGGGTCGAACTGGTCGGCGAGCGACCCTCGTTCGACGATGCCCCGGCTCTGGTTGTAGTCGATGACGCCCTCCTCGTCGAGTTTCGGGAGGTGAGACTGGTAGAGAGCGATGTACACGCGCTGGCG
>NZ_JBQBLX010000009.1:0-122788 GCF_051917725.1 Halomicrococcus pelagicus | reverse complement strand
GCCAGTACTGGAGTGCGCGAGCCTCTGGGAACACCGGTTCGCCGCCTCCCACTCATACCACAGCCCACGGCCAGCACGCGCTGGTCGTGGGCTTTTTGCATGTATAACGGACGATGAACTGTCTGAGACCGCTATATTTATGCGGTCGAAGGCAGTAGACGAAGGTGCGCCAAGGTGGCAGAGTCCGGCCGAACGCAGCGGCCTGCAGAGCCGCCTACCGCCGGTTCAAATCCGGCCCTTGGCTTGTACGTTTCTCTCACGATCCCGAGACGACCAGAGGTCTCACCGCCATCAGCGGTGACGGTGGCAGTCACCGGAGACGCCTCGGAATATCGTTCAGAACGCGACGTCCGGATTTCACGAGTGCTCGATCGCGCCATCGACGAGCGGTCGCTGTCGACGCTCGCCGTGTCGACCACCGGTCTTCGGTGTCGGTCGGTTCTCGCATCGTCTCGCGGAATCGACGAGTTAATCGAGCGCGGAAGCGTGCTCTAACGCGGCGCGACCTACTGACTCCCGCTCGTTCTCGGCGGCGGTGCGACGTTGTTGCTCGAAGCGGAGGGTCGCCGTCGGTAACGTAGCGGTCGACGAACGCGGCGTTCACTTCTCGCGCACCGGTCGATGAATGTGGTGCGTCGCCGGTCGAACGTCAGAGGTGCGTATAACTGGCCGGCCGTCGTCGCGTATCGGGGATGACGACCGTCCCCGAGGACACGAGCCCCCAGTCGGCGACAGTCCCGTGGCGTTCCACCACGGTCCAGGTCGTGCTCGCGAGCACGTTCCTCGCGCCGCTCGGCGTGCCGCTCATCAGTCCCGCGCTCCCGGTCGTCCGGGACCAGTTCGGTATCACGGACGCGACGGCGAGTCTGCTCATCTCCGTGTACTTCCTCACCGGCATCGTCCTCTCGCCGCTCATCGGGATGCTCGCGGACCGCGTGGGACGGCGGCGCGTGCTCGTCGTCTCGCTATTCACATTCAGCCTCAGCGGGGGCGCGCTCGCGTTCGTCGGGAGCTTCGACCTCCTGCTGGTCATCCGACTCGTCCAGGGGACGGCGGCGGCCGGCATCTTCATCGCCACGGTGACGCTCATCGGCGACGCCTTCTCCGGCGTGCAGCGCAACGCCGTGCTGGGGGTCAACAACGCGATGCTGTCGGCCGGCGCGGCGGCCTACCCGCTGGTCGGCGGTGCGCTCGTCGCCGTCGCGTGGAACGCGCCCTTCCTGGCGTACTTCGCCGGCCTCCCGGTGGCGGCGTTCGCGTTCCTGACGCTGGAGGAACCGGTCACCGACCGCGAACCGCGGCGGCTCGTCTACATCCGGAACGCACTCACGACGCTCTCCGGGCGCTCGACGGCCGTCTACTACGGGAGCGCGTTCGCGACCGAGGTGTTGCTGTTCGGGTCGGTGCTCACCGCCCTCCCGTTCCTCCTGACGGCCCAGTACGACCTCTCACCGGTCGGTATCGGCCTCGTCGTGACCGCGGCGGAAGTCGTCTCCATCGTGGTCTCCTCGCAGAACGGACGACTCGCGCGCTCGCTCTCGAACCGTCTGCTCGTCGCCGGCGGCTTCGCGTCCTTCGGTATCGGACTCGTCGGCACGTGGCTCGCACCCACGGCGCTGTTCGTCGGCGTCGCGGTGACGTTCGTCGGCGCGGGACTCGGGCTGAGCATGCCCTCCGTCGACGCGGCCATCAGCGGACTGGTCTCCGACCGCTATCGGGCCGGCGCGCTGAGCATCCGCAACAGCACGACGTTCCTGGGGCGGTCGCTCGGCCCCGTCCTGTTCGCCGGACTGGCGCTGACGACCGGTTACCGGCCGCTGTTGCTCGGTGCCGGACTCGTCGCGTTCGCGTGGAGTCTCGTCGTGCTCCTCGCCACGCGGTAGCTCGCGGACCTCCTCGCCTCGGGACACCGACCGACGTCGACGCCGGCGGGAACTCGCGGCGGTCGCGTGCCGCCGGGGTCACTCCCGTCGGTCGACGGCGACCGGTCGGCCGGCGTCGGCGCTCTCGTACAGCGCGTCGATGACGGCCATGTTGCGGACCGCCGCCGCGCCGTCGGTCCGCGGCGGTTCGCCCGACTCGACGTAGTCCGCGAACCGTTCCACCTCGAGGCGGTACTGGTCGGTCGGGTCGAACGTCTCCGTGACGCGGCGGCCGTCGACGGCGTACGCCAGTTCGGTGCCGTCGTCGCCGCGCGGGACGAACGCCTCGGGGGCCTCCAGCCAGCCGTTCGTCGCCTCGACGCGGTACCGCTGGACGTCGCTCGTCGTGAACCCGGCCGATATCTCGGCGGTGACACCGTCGCCGTATTCGAGTATCGCGGTGAGTTCAGTGTCCACGCCCGCGCCGAACGTGTCCGCGGTCGTGGCGTAGGCCCGCTCGGGTTCGCCGAGGAAGAGCCGGGCGGCGTCGACGGCGTAGCAGCCGACGTCCATCAGGCAGCCCCCGGCGAGGTCGGGGTCGAGTCGGACGTCGTCGGGGTCGTCCATCGGGAACTGGAACGTCGCCGTCACCGAGCGCACGTCGTCCAGGTGCTCGCGGGCGACGCAGGCCGCTCGGAGCGTGCGCGGGTGGTATCGGTACATGAACGCCTCCACGAGCGTCACCCCCTGTTCCTCGCAGTGGGCTTTCACCTCCCGGGCTTCGTCGGCGTCGACGGCCAGCGGCTTCTCGCAGAGGACGTGGTGTCCGTGGTCGGCGGCCTTCTTCGTCCACTCGGCGTGGAGCGCGTTCGGTAGCGGGTTGTAGACGGCCTCGACCGCCTCGTCGGTGAGCAGTTCCCCGTAGGAGCCGTAGGCGCGCGCGACGTCCAGTTCCTCGGCCGTGGTCGTCGCCCGCGACGCGTCGCGCGAGGCGATGGCGACGACCTCGTGCTCGGAGTCCTGGATGGCCGGGATGACCGCTTTCGTGGCGATGTTCGCCGTGCTGACGACGCCGAAGTTCATGGGTTCGATTCGTACCCCGTGGTAAAGAAATCGCGGGCTGGTCGCGGTGCCGGGCGTTCGTTTCGGCTGCCCGTCCCGCCGTCGACCGGAACCCAAACATTCCCGTACTTCCAGCCCCTACTTCGAACAAGTAACCATCATGACCGAGACCACGACCGACGACACCCTGAAATCGCGGGTCGAGACCTGGCTCGCCGGCCAGATGCCCATCATCCAGATGCACGGCGGCACCAGCGCGGTCCAGAAGGCCGACCCCGAGGACGGCGAGGTGGTCGTCGAACTCGGCGGTGCGTGCAGCGGCTGCTCCATCAGCCCGCGCACGACCCAGAACATCAAGGTCGACCTCGCGAAGGAGTTCGACGAGGTCGACGAGGTCGTCGTCCGCGTCGCCGACGACGGCGGCGACTGGGCTCCCGACCAGGCCGAGAGCATCATGGGCATCGACCGCAACGAGGGCGGTCGCGGCGGCCGCGGCGAGGGCTCGCCGAACAGCGATCATCTCTAAGGACCTACCTTTTTATTGCGAGGGGTCGGCACCGCCAACCCCTCGATAGAAAGCTCGACCAAAAGCGCCGGAAGACGCACCGCGTCTTCCGAGCCTTCGTTCGGGCTTCGCTCACTCGCGGCGAGTTCGCTCCCCCTCTAGCGGCTGGTCGGCAGGCGCGACACCCGCCGGACGGTCGGTCGGCCCGCCGTCTCCGGTCGATTACTCCCGACGCGCGACTTCGTGCCGGCCGAAGCCGTAGCGCAGGCGGTTGGCGAGTCGCCGGGAGAACCGACCCTCCTCGCCCGCGCGACTGCCGAACCGCTCCGTGAGCGCCTGGTAGATGAGCGGGAGCGGAACCTCCTGTTCGAGCGCCTCCTGGACCGTCCAGGTGCCCGTCGAGCCGCCGGCCACGTGGTCGGCCACGTCGCCGAGGTCGGTGCCCTCCTCCCGGAACGCCTCCTCGCAGAGTTCCAGCAGCCACGAGCGGATGACCGCGCCGTTGTTCCACGTCCGGGCGACCGCTTCGAGGTCGAGGTCGTACCGGCCGCGGTGCAGGAGTTCGAACCCCTCGCCGTACGCCTGCATCAGCGCGTACTCGACCCCGTTGTGGACCATCTTCACGTAGTGGCCCGACCCGGCGGGACCCATGCGGTCGTGGCCCGCCGGCCCGGTGGCGACGGCGTCGAAGACCGGTTCGAGCTCCGCGTAGGCCCACTCGGGGCCCCCGACCATCAGCGAGAAGCCGAGTTCCGCGCCCGCGGGACCGCCGCTGGTGCCGCAGTCGAGGTACGCGGCGTCGGTCGACTCCGCCCGGCGCACGGAGTCCTCGAAGTGGGAGTTGCCGCCGTCGACGACCACGTCGTCGGCGTCGAGGTGCGATGCGAGGTCGTCGAGGGCGGCGTCGACCGGGTCGCCCGCGGGAACCATCAGCCAGATTCGCTTCTCCTCGTCGAGTCGCTCCGCGAGGTCGGTCACGGAGTCGGCGGGGGTCGCGCCCGCGTCCGCCGCCGCCGCGACCGCCGCCTCGTCCAGGTCGAACGCGACCACGTCGTGGCCGGCTTCGAGCGTGCGATCCACCACGATACGTCCCATGCGGCCCAGTCCGATGACGCCCAGTTGCATGTCCGGAGACTCCGCGCCGCAGGTGGTAGTGGTTGCGGTTCGGGTCGCCGCTCGGGCGCCGGCCCCGCTTCGGGCGAGTATCGACGGCCTACCGGCCGTCAGGTTCCCCCTGACGCTGGCCCCGCTCCGGAGTAGACGACTCATAACAAACGGCCGTCCGGCGGAAGTGCAACGCAATGAGACGCCACGAGAACTCCGAACCGTCGATACGAGAGCGATCGACCCCGGAAAGCACTCCCGACGATGGGCGTCCGGTCGTGAGCACCGGCGTCTCGATACGGTCGCCGTAATGGTCGGCATCTGCGGCGTACTCGGGCGGGATGCCGACGTCGGTCCCCTGGCGGCGGACCTGGTCTGGGCGGGCGGACAGCGGTCGTCGACCCACGACGGCGACCGCGTCGCCGTCCACGCCTCCACCCACCCCCTGCTCGCGGCGACTCCGGTTCGCGAGGTCGACGACGACACGCTCCTCTGGCTCGTCGGCGAGGTGTACGGGTTCGACGACGGAACCCGATACGCTCCCCGCCCCGACGGGATGGACTGCGTCGAGTACTGCGCGCGTCGCTACCGCGACCACGGCGTCGACTGCTTCGCGGGGCTCAACGGGAGCTTCGTCGGCATCGTCTACGACCGGTCCGAGGCGACGGTCCACGTCGCGACCGACCGCCTCGGCACCAAGGCCGTCTTCCGGGCGCGGCCGGACGGCGACCGGTTCCTGTTCTCCACGAACGTCCAGTCGCTGCCGCGCCACCCGACCTTCGAGACGGAGTTCCACCCCCAGTACGTCTACGAGTATCTGGCGTACAAGCGGTCGTTTGGCGTGACGACGCCCCTGAAGGGCGTCGAGAAGCTGCCGCCCGCGACGGTGACCACCGTCGACCTCGACTCGATGTCGGTCGAGCAGGAACGGTACTGGGAACCGATATTCGACCCGCTGGACCGGCCGTTCTCGTACTTCGTCGACCGGTTCACGCGGATGTTCCGGACGGTCATCGACGAGTGGACGCGCGACGACGTGGACTACGGCGTCCTGCTGAGCGGTGGCAGCGACTCCCGCCTCGTGCTCGCCGCGCTCGGCGAGGACGCCACTGCGTTCCACATGAACGACTGGCTGAACCGGGAGGCGCGAACCGCGGTCGCCGCCGCCGACGAGGCCGGGGCGCAGTTCGAACTGCTCGAGCGCGGCCGGAAGTACCAGTGGTCGGCGCTGGAACGCAACGCGCCGCTGTCGAACTTCGACGGCTGGTTCAGCCAGGCCCGGACGACCGGGTTCGCGGCGACGCTGACCGACGAGGTCGACGCCCTCCTCTCCGGCATGTACGCCGACACGCTGTTCAAGGGCCACGGCATCCCGACGCCGGCGGTGTCGCTCGGCTCGCTCGGCACGCTCCACCCCCCGGTCGAGGACCGGGTCGAAACCGTCGAGGAGTTCGTCGACCACTACGCCAGGGACCTGCCGACGTACGTCGACGATTCGGTCTCGATGCGCGAGATACTGGCCGACAACGTCCGGTACGACGGCGAGTCCGTCGACCACCACGGCGTCGAGTACGATTCGGTCCGCGAACTCGTCCTCTGTAGCGAGTACTATCCCCTGTCGAACGACACCGAACAGATATTCACGAACAGCGCGATGCAACTGCTGCCGTACCGGTCGCCGTTCCTCGACGACCGGCTCGTCGACCTCCACCTCCGGATGCCGATACGGTATCGGCTCCGGCGCAACGTCGTCAACCGGGCGCTCGAACGACTCGCCCCGAACCTGGCCGAACTCCCCCACGGCGAGTCGCGCGTGCCCCTCGACTACCCTCACCACGCCTACCTCCTCGCCGAGAACGCCGTCGCGTTCTGGCGGCGACACGTCCGGTCCGACCGCCGGTCGGAGCCCCACCTCACCGAGGGACCGTGGACGGACGTCGGTGAACTCCTCCGGACCGACGACGAGGCCGCCGAGCGACTCGACGACCGCGAGGACCTGGTGGCCCGGCTTCCGTTCCTGTCGCGGTCGGGCGTCGATGAGTGCTACCGGAACCATCTGGCGGGCGCGGACAACACCACCGAACTCTACACGCTCCTGACCCTGCTCGAACTACCGGTGACGGAGTACCTGGCGAGCGAGGGCGAGTCCGTCGAGGCGGCTCCGACTCTATCGACCGACGCGACGTGATGAGCGACGCGTCGCCGAGCAGCGCCGTCTCGCGCTCCCCGACCGGCTCCCGGAGGACGCGACCTGCGGACGGAGACGACGGAACTGGCGGGCGACGTCGAAGTGGTCGTGCTACCGCTTGCGCGACCGCCAGCGCTCGACTCCCGCGCCGACCAGCGCGAGCAGGCCTGCCGCGAGGAGGAACAATTGTTCCGCGAGTCGGTCCGGGCCGACGTACTTCGCCATCGAGACGGCCCACGCGGCGCGCTCGCGGACGACGCCGGCGTCGCTCGTCCGGTTCGGAATCCCGGCTTCGCGGGCCGTGGGGCCGTCGCTCCCCTCGCCCGGCAGGCGGTCGGCCTCGTAGGGGAGTCCGCCGGTCTCGACCGACCAGACGACCTCCCCGTCCTCGTCCACCTCGACGACGCGGTCGTTGTAGGAGTCGGCGACGAGCGTGTGACCGTTCGCGAGGCGGTCGGCGTCCCGCGGCCAGTCGAAGGTCGCGCTGCCGCCGTACTTCCAGACGACGTCTCCCTCCCGGTTCAGTTCGACGACGCGGTCGTGTTCGCTGTCCGCGACGAGCAGCGTACCATTATCGAGGGTGTCCGGGTTGTGCTGCTCGTAGAGCACGTCGCCGCGCTCGTGGAAGTCGTCGGGGCCGACGACGGGGTCGACGCGGACCGACCCGTTCCCGCCGCTCGTCCCCCGCTCTACGTGCAGGTCGACCACCGTGTCGAAGTTCCGCAGACTGACCCGGAAGGTGTCGGGGCCGACGCGGTCGACGTCGTTCATGTGCGTCCAGTCGCCCTCCGGCCCCATCTCCTCGGGCCGTTCGTAGCGGTCGGTCGCGTTCCACTGCCAGAGGACCTCCTTCGAGCGGTTCACCGCGAACACGCGGTCGTTGCCCATGTCGGCGAGCACCCAGCGCGGCTCGCCGTCGACGGTGTAGCGGTCGGCGTCGTGGAGTTCGTGCGCGTGGAGCTTCGCGTCGAACCACGCGTACTCCCACACCGTCTCCTTCGTCTCCTTGTCGACGATGCGCAGCGAGTTGCGCACGCAGTTCTCGTAGCCGTCGTTCCGGAAGCGCTCCGGACACCTCCCGTCGGGAATCTCGTCGGCGACGGCGACCTGGACGCGACCGTCGCCGAGCGCTTCCACGTCGAACACGTCGTCGGCCTTCGCGTACTCCCAGACCACCTCGCCGCCGGGCGTCACCTCGACCGCCTTCCCCTCGTGCTCGTACCCCTGGAGCGCGACGAGGGTGTTGTTCTGCGGGCGGTCGTCGTCGACGGCGAGCCGCGGCTCCGCGGGGGCGGCGAGCGCGCCGACCGCGGCGGCCGCCAGCAGCGCGACGCCGAGCACGGCGAGCAGCTTCGCGCGCCGACCGGGGACCGCCAGCCACGCGAGCGCGGAGGATACGTCCAGGGACACGCCCGGCGGTTCGGAGAGGTCGGAGAAATGTGGTTCGGTTCCGCGCAGCGCCCGCGTGCGTGCCGCCCGTTCCCGGACCACCAGCTAGCACGCGACAGACCTGTCAGCTTCCGAAACTACTTCACCGGCGGGTCGCCGAAAGCGGTGTAATGAGTTACCGCATCGGCCTCGTCGGCAAGCCCTCCGTGGGCAAGTCGACGTTCTTCAACGCCGCGACGATGAACGACGTGCCGGAGGGCGCGTACCCGTTCACGACCATCGACCCCGCCGTCGGCGAGGCGTACGTCCGCGTCGACTGCGCCGCCCCCGAGTTCGAAGAGACCTGCACGCCGAACGTCGGCTTCTGCGAGGACGGGACCCGCTACGTCCCGACGAAGCTCGTGGACGTGGCCGGCCTCATCCCCGGCGCTCACGAGGGCAACGGCCTCGGCAACCAGTTCCTCACCGACCTGAACGAGGCGGACGTGCTCGTCCACGTCGTCGATTTCTCCGGCCGGACCGACCTCGAAGGCGAACCGACCGAGGACCACGACCCCCGCGACGACATCGACTTCCTCGAACGCGAACTCGACATGTGGTACCTCGAAGTGCTGGAGAAGGGCATCGAGCGTTACCGTACGGGCTACGACGGCGGCGAGGACGACATCGAGGCGGACCTCGCCGAACAGATGTCCGCGTTCCGAACGAACGAAGACGAGATAAAGCAGGTGATACTCTCGCTCGGCCTCGACCTCGACCCCGACGCGTGGGACGAGGACGACCGGGCGGCCCTCGCCCGCGAGATACGCAAGCGCACGAAACCGATGGTCGTCGCCGCGAACAAGATGGACACGCCCGAAGCCCGGGCGAACTACGAGGCTATCCGGAACGACCCCGACTACGACCACCTGACCATCGTTCCGGCGAGCGCCCACGCCGAGAAGGCGCTGAAGACCGCCGCCGAGCGGGACGTCGTCGACTACGACCCCGGGGACGGCGAGTTCACCATCGAGGACGACGTGAGCGACGAACAGGAGCAGGGACTGGAACAGATTCGGGAGTTCGTCGACGAGTTCGGCGGGACGGGGGTCCAGACGGCCCTCGAAACCGCGCTGTTCGACGTGCTCGACCTCGTCGCCGTGTTCCCCGGCTCCGCCAACGGTTCGAAGAGCGAGAAGGGCGTCTTCCGCGACTGCTTCCTCCTGCCCGAGGGGTCGACCGCCGAGGACTTCGCATACCACCTCCACGGCGACATCGGCGAGGGCTTCCTGCACGGCATCGACTGTCGCAGCCAGCGCCAGGTCGGGGCCGACTCGGTGCTCGACCACCGCGCCGTCGTCGAGATCGTCTCGACGAACCAGTAGCCTACTCCCAGTCCGGCGGCACCATTCCGACGTGTTCGTCCGCCGACTGCACCTGCCACATCCGCGTCCTTCGCCGCGACGACCGAGAAAGCGTCCGGGTCAGGGCGCCGCGCGCAGGACGTACGCCACCAGGCTCGCACCGACCATCCCGCCGGCACCGACGCTCCCGACCACCGTCATCGCACGCCGGGAGTCCGCCTCCGTCCAGTTCGTCGCCGTGTCCATGTGGTCCTGCATGTGCTCGATAGCTTCGCCCGCGAACACCGACCCGGACCATCCGAGCAGCGCGAACCCGAACCCGAGCGCGCCGAGCGCGAACACCTTCCGGGTGGCGAACGACGCCGTCTCGCCGGCAGCGAGCGCGAGCACGACGCCGACGACGCTCAGCGCGACCCCGAGAAGACCGAACCGGGCGACGAAGCGGACGCGCGGGCGGAGATACTCGTCGACGAACGCCATCAGTCGACGGCTTCTCGCATCCGCGGGTCGAGCGCGTCACGCATGCCGTCGCCGAGCAGGTTGAATCCCAGCACCGTCACGGCGAGGAACAGTCCCGGGAAGAACGACCACCACCATATGCCCGACAGCAGGCCGTTGTTGACGCCGTTCGACAGCATCAGTCCCCAGGACGGCGTCCCGGAACTCGCGCCGAAGCCGAGGAACGACAGCGCCGCGAGGTCGATGATAGCGAGCCCGAAGTTGAGCGTACTCTGGACGGTGATGGGGGCGAGCGAGTTCGGCAGGACGTGACGGACGAGTACGCGCGGGTCCGTCGCGCCGAGCGCCACCGTCGCGTCGATGTACTCGTCTTCGAGCACTTTCAGCGCCGCGCCACGGACGACGCGTGCGAACCGCGGCGTGTACACGAGCGTCAGCGCGACGACGGCCCGCCAGAGGCCCCAGCTCTGGGGGAAGATGGCGACCAGCGCGAGCGCCAGCAGCAGCGCGGGGAACGCCAGCAGCACGTCCATCGAGCGCATGATGACGTTGTCCGTGATGTCGCTGTAGTAGGCCGCCATGATACCGAGACCGACGCCGAGAACGGTGGACGCGCCGACCGTGATGGTGCCGTACTTCAGCGCCAGCCACGCGCCGTACAGCACCCGCAGGAAGATGTTCCGGGCCTGCACGTCGGTCCCGAACGGGTACGCGCAGGAGCCCGCCGACCCCAGGATGTTCGGCAGCGTCCGAGCGCCACAGGGGCCGCTCAGCGAGCTGGCGGAGCCGAAGTTCGAGGCTGCGAGCTCCCCTATGTCGAGGAACAGGCGGGCGTACACCCCCGTGACCGTCATCAGCCCGATGATGGCCAGACCGATGATTGCGAGACGATTCGACAGGAGTTCCGAGAGGAACGGCGACGCGCGGAGGCGCTCGAGCAGTCCGCGCCTCTCCGTCACCTCGTCGCGTTCGATTTCAGTACTCATCGATGAAGCCTCCGGGCGGTGGCCGACTGGAATGGGACAGTGACACTCATTGTTCTATCCGGGGGTCGAGGTAGGAGTAAGTGATGTCGACGCCGAGGTTCACCAGCGTGAACAGGAACGCGAACGTCAACACGGTTCCCTGTACCACGGGGTAGTCGCCGACCTGAATCGCGTTGACCAGCAGCCGACCGATGCCCGTGATGCCGAAGACGGTTTCGGTCAGGACCGCCCCGCCGAGCAGGGAGCCGAACTGGATACCGATGACGGTGATGACGGGAATCATCGCGTTCCTGAAGCCGTGTTTCAGCGTCGTAATCTTCTCGCCCTGCCCCTTCGCGCGGGCAGTCCGCATGTAGTCCTGGCGGACGACCTCGAGCATCGACGAGCGCATCATCCGGGAGATGAGCGCCATCGAGTAGATGCCGATGACGAGACTGGGCAACATGAGGTGGCGTGCTGCGGAGAAGAACGCGTCGAAGTTGGTCGTGAGCAGCGAATCGAGCGTGACGAGTCCCGTGATTCGCTGGACGGAGTACTCCGTCGCGATGCGTCCGCTGGTCGGCAGGACGCCCAGAACCTGGGCGAACAGCAGGATGAACAGCGGTCCGCTCCAGAAGATGGGAACGCTGATACCGGTGAGCGCGCCGACGCGGGTCACGTGGTCGGTCAACGTGTTCTGTTTGACCGCGCTGAGAATCCCGAGCGGAATCCCGAACAGGATACCGAAGAACTGGCCGTAGATCGCCATCTCCAGCGTGACGGGGAGCTTGTTCTTCAACACCGTGGTGACTGGCGTCCCCTTCCGGATAGAGTACGACTGGCCGAAGTCCAGTTGCACCGCTTCGACGAGGAAACGGCCGTACTGGACGTAGAGTGGGTCGTTCAACCCGAGTTCTCGTTCGACCTGCTTGACGAACTCCTCCGATGCCCGCTGTCCGGCGATGACCCGCGCCGGGTTCCCGGGCGAGAGGTGGAGGATGGCGAACACCAGCGTCGCCACCCCCAGAAGCACCGGGACGAGCAGCAGGAGCCGCTTGAGGATGAACCGCTTGCTAATCATCACCTAAGCGCATGTGAGCGGTGAACAAAAAAGATACGTTCGCGTTCTACAGCTTGACCTGGTTGAGGAACGGCCCGCTAATCGGTGCGAGCGTGAAGTTCTTGACGTCGTTGTGGACGCCACGCATGGTCTCGGTGTGCGTGACGAACACCCACGGTGCCTCGTCGTGGGTTATCTTGCCGGCCTGCTTGTACAGCTCCTTGCGCTTGCCCTTGTCGTAGTTCTTCTGTCCCTTCTCGACGAGGTCCATGAACTCCGCGTTCGCCCACGCCGCGCGGTTGCTGGTGTTCTCCAGCTTGTCCCAGCTCAGCCAGTCCTGGTCCTGCGGGGCGTCGGTCTGGGGGTGCAGGAGCGCGTAGTAGAAGTTGTCCGGGTCGGCGTTGTCGGTCATCCAGCCGAGGAAGCACGCGTCGTGCTTGCCCTTTCCGGTGTAGGTGAGGTAGGGGTCCCACGACTGCTTGTTGATGCTGACGTCGATGCCGATCTCCTTGAGGTTGGACTTGACGGTGTTCGCGGTCTGCACCGGGGAGGGGAAGTACGGGCGCGGGTTCGTCATCGTCGCCAGTTCGAACTCGAAGCCGTCGCCGTGGCCGGCCTCCTCGAGTAGCGTCTTGGCTTTCTGCTTGTCGTGGGGGTAGGGGTCGAGGCTTTCGTTGTACCCCATTATGCCCGGCGGGAGCGGCTGGCTGGCCTGGACGGCCATCCCTTCGTAGATGTTCTCGACGATGGCCTTCGTGTTGATGGCGTAACTGATCGCCTTCCGCACCTTCTTCTTGCGGAACTCCTCCACGCGACCCATGTTGAACGCCATGTAGCCGACGTTCATCCCTTCCTGCTTCTTCAGCTTCGCGTTGCCGGAGTTTTCGACCTGTTTCGCCGCCTGAACGCCCAGTCCGTCGACGATGTGCGTCTCGCTGTTGCCGAGCGACTGCGCGCGCGTGGAGTTCTGCTGAATCTCCTCGAAGACGACCTCGTCGACGTGCGGGCCTTTACCCCAGTAGTCGCCGTTGGCCTTCAGCCGGATCGTCCCGTTGCCCGAGTTCCAGTTCTTGAACTCGAACGCGCCGGTGCCGATCGGCTTCTTCCCGACGTTTCCGCCGTCGTTCTCGATCTGCTTCTTCGAGAGGACGGCCAGCGCGAACACGGCCAGGTTGGCGAGGAACGGCGCGTACTTCTGCTCGATGTCGAAGGTCAGCTCGTACTTCCCGTTCTTCTTCACGTCGTTGACCTTGCCGAGGAGGTACGGTCCGTAGACGGACGCGTTGCTCTCGCCGACGTAGTGTTCGTACTCGCTGTCGAGGAACCGCCGGTAGGTGGCGATGAAGTCGTCGGCGGTGAACTCCTCGCCGTTGTGGAACTTCACGCCTTCCTGGAGGGTCAGCTTCGCCTGTTTGCCCTCGAGCTTGTACTCCTTGGCGAGCCCCTTCTTGAGGCTGGTCTTTCCGGGTTTGAAGTGGATGAGGCGGTCGAAGATCTGGTTCATCACCTTGGCGTCTTCGCCGCTCGTCGTCGCCTGCGGGTCGAGCGTCGACGAATCCTTCCCACGAGAGTACGTGAGGGATCCGCCGCCACCGCCGTCGCCGTTACCGCCGTCGCCCTGTTCGCCGCCGAGGCAGCCAGCAAGGGTCGCTGCGGCGGTCGCGCCGCCAGCGGCCTTGAGGAAACTGCGCCTGTCAGTTACGTTGTCACGTGACGCCATACGCCTGTGTGCTCACATAGGATATATAAACATACCGGACTGCCACTTGGTAACCGTAACCACGAAGAGAACGATGGACTTGTGATTCGAGCGGGATTCACTATCCGATTCGCACGAAAAATGGTAGTCGGTAGCGCGTGAACGACAGTTATCCGCCGCCGAGGGAGACGAGTCTGAGGAACGGGCCGCGGATGACCTCGACCACGTACCCGTCGACTCGGTTGTGGACGCCCCGGAGCTCTTTCGCGTGGTCCATGAACACCCACGGCGCTTCGTCGCGTGCGAGCTGTCCGGCCTGCCGGTAGAGGTTGGCGCGCTCCTCGGAGTCGTACGTCCGCTGTGCGCGCTCGGTGAGGTCCATGAAGTCGGTGTTCGCCCACGCGGCGACATCGAGTGTGTTGAACCCTTCGGTGTCCCAGCTCACCCAGTCCTGTCCCTCGGGCACGTCGTCCTGCGAGACGCCCGGATGCAGCAACGCGAAGTAGAAGTTGTCCGGGTCGGCGTTGTCGGTCATCCACCCGAGGAACGTCGCGTCGTGCTTGCCCTGGTCCGTGTAGTCCAGGAACGGATTGAACGGCATCCGGTTGATGGTCACCGTGAGGCCGACGTCGGCCAGGTTCGACTTGACGACCTGTGCGGCCTGCTGTGGGTTCGGGTTGTACGTCCGCGGGTTCTGGAACGTCGCCAGTTCGAACTCGAAGCCGTCGCCGTAACCGGCCTCCTGCAACAGCTGCTGGGCGCGCTCCGGGTTGTACGGGTAGGGGTCGATCTCCTCGTTGTACCCGAGCACGTTCGACGGAATCGGCTGGCTGGCCTGCTCGGCGATGCCACGGAAGATGTTGTTCACGATGGCTTCCGTGTTGATGGCGAGACTGATGGCGCGGCGCACCCGCCGGTCGCGGAACGGCTCGAAGTTCGCCATGTTGAACGCCATGTAGCCGATGTTGATGCCCGCCTTCTCCCGCAGTTCGGCGTTGTTCGACTGCTGAACGACCTGGGACGACTGCGCACCGAGACCGTCGATGATGTCGGCCTCGCCCGTATCGAGCGCCTGCGCGCGCGTGGAGTTCTGCCCGATGGCCGTGAAGACGACCTCGTCGACCTGCGGGCCCTCGCCCCAGTAGTCGTCGTAGGCCGAGAGGCGAATCTGCTGGTTGCCCTGGTCCCAGTTCTCGAACTGGAACGGCCCGGTGCCGACGGGCTGTTCGCTCAGGTCCTGACCGAGATTCTGGATGGCCTGCTCCGAGAGCACGGCCGACGCGAACATCGCCAGGTTGCGGAGAAACGGCGCGTACCGCTGGCTCAACTCTATCGTGAGGCCGAAGTCGCCGTCCTTCTCGACCGACTCCACCCAGTCGCCCAGCGTGAAGGAACTGTACCCGGAGACGTACTCCTGTCCCGGGAAGAACTCGAAGTCCGGGTCGGTGAACCGCCGGAACGTGGCGATGAAGTCGTCGGCGGTGAACTGTTCGCCGTTGTGGAACTGTACGCCCTCGCGGAGCGTGAGCGTCGTCGTCGTCTCCTCGAGGTTCCACTCGGTCGCCAACCCTTCAGTGAGCGACGCCTTGCCCGGTTCGAACTCGATGAGGGTGTCGTACACCTGGTTCGTGACCTTCGCGTCCTCGCCGCTGGTCGTCGCCTGCGGGTCGAGCGTCCCCGAGTCGTTGCCGCGCGCGTACGTCAGCAGACCACCCTGCTGGCCGTCCTGTCGAGCGGCGTCGGTCCCACCCCCCGCGACCGGGGTCGCCACGGTCGCCGCGGCGGCCGCACCGCCCGCCGCTTTCAGGAAGCTTCGTCTCGTCGTCGTTGTGTCATTCGGTGTCATCCTCCGGAAACGTCAACGATAGTGGGCATAATACTGCCGGACCGGACAGTAATCTTCGGAGATAAGTTCAAATATATAACTTATCGGCATTCATTCCTGCTACCGGGTAGAAATAGCGCGAGATGGAGAGAGACCAACGCCGGAGCGAATCGGAACGCTACTCGGGCTGGTCGTAGAGGTGACACGCGGAGGGGTGGGCTTCGTCCTGCAGTACCGGGTCTTTCCGCTCGCAGACGCTCTCGAAGTGCTGGCGCAGCAGCGACGCGGCCGCCTCCCAGTCGCCGTCGGCGAGGTGGTCGAACGACTCCGCGACGATTTCGCGCGGCCGCCCGGTCGGTTCCACGTCGAACTGGTCCTCCCAGAGGGCAGCGCGGAACGCGTCGGCGCTGTGGCCGCCGTCCACGGCAGTCGCTTCCCGCGTGGGCGCATCAGCCCCGTCGGCTGCCGCCTCGCGGACAACGTCGAGGTTGATGGCGCGGTCTTCGACGCGCTCGCGGTAGTCCATCACTTCACGGTAGGCGTCCTGTTCCACGTCCATCCCGTCGGGCGGGATGATCTTCGGACAGCGCGTCCGGAAGTGACAGCCGGAGGGCGGGTTGATGGGCGACGGTACGTCACCTTTGAGGATGACGCGGTCGTCGGTGTCCACGCGCGGGTCCGGCTCGGGAATCGCCGACAGCAACGCCTGCGTGTACGGATGCTTCGGGTCGGCGAACAGTTCGTCCGTGTCCGCCACCTCGACGATTTCGCCGAGATACATCACTGCGACGCGGTCGGAGATGTGGCGGACGACCGAGAGGTCGTGGGCGATGAACAGGTAGGTCAGGCCGAACTCCTCCTGGAGGTCCTCCAGCAGGTTGAGTATCTGGGCCTGGACCGAGACGTCCAGCGCCGACACCGGCTCGTCGGCGACGATGAAGTCCGGGTCGACCGCGAGCGCTCGCGCGATGCCGACGCGCTGGCGCTGGCCGCCCGACAGTTCGTGTGGATAGCGGTCGCGCTGGTCCGGGTCGAGTCCGACCGCCTCCAGCAGTTCCGTGACGCGGTCGCGGCGCTGTTCCTTGCGCGACCGGTCGTCGTCGGGGTCTTTCTCCGGCAGGTCGTGGATCTTCAGCGGCTCCGCTATCGTCTGGCTGACGGTCATCCGCGGGTCGAGACTCGACAGCGGGTCCTGGAAGATCATCTGCATCTCCTTCCGGAGGTCTCGGAGGTCGTCGCTGTCGAGGTCGGTCACGTCGGTCCCCGCGAACACGACGCGACCGTCGGTCGGCGTTTCGAGCCGGAGAAGCGTCCGGCCCGCGGTCGACTTCCCGCAGCCGGACTCGCCGACGAGTCCGAGCGTCTCGCCCTCGTAGATGTCGAACGAGACGCCGTCGACCGCCTTGACGCTCCCGGGGTCGTCGCCGAGCCACTTGTCCAGCAAGTCGTCGGCGCGCGAGAAGTGTTTCTTCATCCCGTCGGCGGTGACGAGTTCGTCGCCGGTTTCGTGGTCGGTCGTCGTGACGCTCTCGTACTGTTCGGCGTACTCGCTCTCGTCGAAGTCCTCCAGCACGCACTTCGCGTGGTGGTCGACGTCGTCGGGGCCGTGCTGGAGGTGCGGAATCTCGCCCTGCCGACACTCCGGCTTCGCCCACGGACACCGCGGCGCGAAGTGACAGCCTTCCGGCATGTCGATGAGGTCGGGGACGTTCCCCTCGATGGGCGTCAGGCGCTCTTTGTCCTCCTGCGGGATGGATTCGAGGAGCGCGTACGTGTACGGATGGCTCGGATTGTGGAAGATTTCGTCGACGGGGCCGACCTCCACGAGGTCGCCCGCGTACATCACCGCGACGCGGTCGCAGGTTTCGGCGACGACGCCGAGGTCGTGCGTGATGAACAGGACGGACATCCCGAGTTCGTCCTGCAGGTCGTTGATGAGGTCGAGAATCTGGGCCTGGATGGTCACGTCGAGCGCCGTCGTCGGTTCGTCCGCGATGAGGAGCTTCGGCCGGCAGGCCAGGGCGATGGCGATGAGTACGCGCTGGCGCATGCCGCCGGAGAACTCGTGGGGGTACTCCTCGACCCGCGACTCGGGTTCGGGGATGCCGACCTCCTCCAGCATGTCGATGGTCGCCTCGAACACCTCCTCGTCGAACTCGTCGCCGCCGATCTTCGGCAGTATCTCGCGTACCGCGTTCCACCAGTTGTCGTTCCGCTTCCCGCCGTGCTGGTGGAGTTGCAGGCTCTCGGCCACCTGCTCGCCGACGGTCAGCGCGGGGTTGAGCGAGGTCATGGGGTCCTGGAAAATCATCCCCATCTCGCCGCCGCGCATGTCGCGCATCGCCGACTCGGGCGCGTTCATGAGGTCGAGGTACCCTTCCTCGATGGTGAGGAACGCGTCGTCGTCCTCCTCGCCGTCGACCGCGATTCCGTCGGGATACTCGCGGGCCAACCGAGCGGCGCGTTCGGACTCCGACAGGTCCGGGTCGTCGAGGAGTTCGTCGTCCGGGGCGCGCCTCCGGTCGACGGTCGCGCTCTCGACGACGACGAAGCCGTTCCGGGCGTCGGTCGCGACGCCCGACGGATACTTGCGCGCGAACCGGGCGACGGTTGGCGCGTCCTGGAACTGGATGTCTCCGGCCGCTATCTCTCCGGGTTCGTCGATGAGCTGCATCGCCGACAGCGCAGTGACGCTCTTGCCCGACCCAGACTCCCCCACGAGGCCGACTGTCTCGCCTTCCCGGATGGTCAGGTCGAAGTCGTCGACGGCTTTGACCGTCCCTCGCTCGGTGTTGAACTGCGTCTTCAGATCCGAGATCGATAGCAAATCGGTCACGATTATCTGGCTATGAACGGTGAGTGGGCAAAAATGGTTCGGTTCACCGTACCATACGGTTCGAAATCGGCCGAAAACGGCGACGTGCGTCGACCGGCGAGCGCGGCGAGTGTTGTTCGTTCCGCGCGGGCGCGACGGCGTTCGTTATCCCTCGACCGGGAGTTCCGCCGCCCGACGCTTCGGGCGTTCAAGCCGACCTTTCCCGTGTCAAGGGGAGCATACCACGCGAAAGCTCTCCGCGGAGACGACCGACGGTCGACGTTTCCTCGTCTCCATCGTCGATTTCGCTCGCCCGCGAGACGCTCTCCCGGGCGCTCGAACGCCGTATTCCCGCCTACGCCGTATCGCTGACCGTAACGGGCGGAAATTTCACCGTACTATCTCACAACACCATCTTAAAACCGGCCAGATTGAAGGGAAGCGTTGAAGACGCTTCTGCCCATAAGGTGTTACGTATGTCTGAGGCACAGGCAGTGACCCTCACTTACGAGGATGGCACTCGCGCAGTCGAACTCGCTCGGGAGGCGGTCAATTCTTACGTGATAAACGGACAACGCGAGCAGCCCGGAAGCATGCGTGAGGCGTTCTACGCGCGGACCGGCGTCTTCGTCCGCCTGGAGTCCACGCGGGGGCGCGGAAGCCTGCGCGGGTGCGCCGGTGCCCACGAGACGAGCGAACAACTGGGCCACGTCATCGTCAACTCGGCCATCTCGGCGGCCAGCGACGACTCCTGCGGGTCGGAGGTCGAACCCGCGGAGCTCTCGAACCTCGAGATATCCGTGTTCGTCGTGGAAGACACCGTCCTGACCGACGACCCCGCGAACGACATCGAACTCGGCACGCACGGCGTCGCCGTCGAGGGGCGCGGCGAGCGTGCGTCGATGTTCCCGACGCTCCCCGTCGAGAACGACTGGAGCGCGTTCGAGTATCTGGACCGCACCTGCCGGAAGGCGGGGCTCCCGCGCGGTGCCTGGGAGGACGACGACGTCGCCGTCCTCCTGGTCGACGGGCCGGTGTTCCGCGAGCGCGAACCCGAGGGAAGCATCGAGCGAATCTGACCCGTCTGCCCGCTACTCTCGAAAGTCGACTGCCGCCGCGTCGTCGAGCGCTCGTTCCGACGCCTCGTCCAGGTCGAACTCCCGGACGAGTTCGCCGTCGCGGAGCAGCGGTTCCAGGATGGGTTCGCCGTCCGCCGGACCGTCGTGGCGCGCCAGACCGACGTGGTGACCGCCGTCGCGCGTGCGATACGCCTGTTTCTTGCCCGAGAGCTTGCCGCGCTTGGCCGCTGGCTCGCCGTCGACCTCCACGATGTCGAGCGAGAAGTCGACTGGCTCGGCGTTGCTGACGTGACTGCCGACGCCGAAGCCGTCCGCGACGTCCCGGAGTTCGCGCAGTTCCGCGGGACCGAGGCCGCCGCTCGCGAACACGTCCACGTCCTCGAACCCCCGGGCGTCGAGTTCCCAGCGCACCTCCCGGAGGATATGTCGGAAGTCCCCCCGGCGCGACCCGGTCGTGTCGATGCGGACGCTGTCGAGGTCGTCGCCGAGCGTCTCGGCGGCCCGTATCACCTCGTCCTTCTCGTCGGAGTAGGTGTCACAGAGCGCGACGCGCGGAACGTCCTCGGGGGCCGCGTCGTCGAACGCCGTCCACGCGGCCTCCTGTTCGCCGAAGCAGATGACGAGCGCGTGCGGCATCGTCCCGCTGGCCGACCGTCCCAGCAGTTCGCCGGCGGCGACGTGCGAGAACCCGTCGAGGCCCGCCAGCAGCGCCGACCGCTCGACCACCGCCGCGATGGAGGGGTGGACGTGGCGCGCGCCGAAACTCAGCACCTGCGAGTCGGGCGCGGCGACCCGTGCCTCCAGCGCGTTCGTCGCCATCCCCGAGGCGTGCGATAGGAAACCCAGCAGCGACGTCTCGTACCGGGCGAACTCGAGGTACCGCCCCTCGACGGTGAGGACGGGACCGCCGTCGAACAGCCGTCCCTCGGGCATCGCGTCCACGTCGACGGGGAGCCCTTCGAGCAGGTGGGCGGCGTCTTTCAGCCCAGCCAGCACCTCGAACTCGCCGGTCGGGAACTGGTCGGCGGTCACCTCCGCGACGACGTGGGGGTTCCTGTCGGCCGCGTCAAGCGTGGTCTCCGTCCGCAGGAAGTAGGCGTCGGTCGCGCTTCCGTCTCGGATGGCGTCCTCGGGAATCACGTCGAACGGCCCGTTCCCCGGTTCGTCGGTCATGGTCGGGGCTACTCTCGGGCAACGCGATAAAGGTCCGGATTCGAGGAGAGAGGGCCGCTTACTGCTTCGGCGCAGCGCCGGCGTGCACGTCCGAGAGGTCGCCGACGGACGGCGCGTTGACGATGACGACCGTATCACCCTTCTGCTGGACGTAGAAGGCGTCGTTGAACCCGTTCTTCGGGGGAATCTTCCAGGTGTTCGCGCGGCCGTCGACCCTCTTCGCGTCGCGATACTGGAGCAGACGCTCGTACGTGTCGACGAACTGCCGGGCGTCCTTCCTGGAGTCCCACTTCGTCTTGAACACGTAGCCAGTCTCGTTCGCCGCGGCCCGACCGTTCGTGTAGACGGCGATGCGGTCGCCGTCCCAGCCCGCCGACGGTTCGCTCCTGTAGTTCAGCGGGTCGAACTTCGCGGGCTCGCCGTTCTTCCTGTTGACGAACTTGTCGAACGGGATTATCTGGGTCTTCCCCTGGCTCTCGTAGGTCGGATAGGTGAACATCGACATGATGCCGGCCTCGCCGACCTTGGCGTAGTTCGGCCGTCCCTTCGGTTCGAGGCGCTGCCAACCGTTGCTCGTGGTGTCCCGGATGCTGACGTCGGCGGGCGCGTCCGTGCCGTACTTCTTCGGGTGGATGACCTGCTCGGTACTGGCGGGCGGGTCCTGGTACAGGTCGTTGACGGCCTGCCAGCCTCCGTTCTGGCGGACGGACTTCACGAACGGCGGACCGTCGCTGTACGGCTGGAACTTCAGCAGGTACGGTCCGATGTTGGCGAGGTCGCCGCCACCGCCCCCGTCACCCTCGTTCTGGGGGAGCAGACAGGTACCCTTCCAGGCGTTCTTGCAGCGCTGTTCGTAGAGGTAGTCGACGTAGTTGCCGTCGCCCTCGACGATTCCGTCGACGGCGTTGTGGTCCTCGCGGGTCCGCTGGTCGAATTTGGAGAGGTTGTACTTCTGGTCCTGGAGCGCGTGGAACAGCTCCTGGGCCAGTGTGATTTCGTTCATCTTCGGCGCGGACTCGTTGTTCGAGATGATGACGATGGACTCCTTCTTCGGGCTGTAGTACCCGCCGACCGACGACCCCGTGTTCCGGTTCTGGACGGCGATGGAGTCGGTCGACTCGCCGACCATCATCAGGGCTTCGTACTTGACGTTGTCGAACGTCCGACGCTTCGGCGGCGTCTTCTGGCTCTGCTGGTTCTTCTTGAACTCCGAGCGCGAGACGATCTTGACGGGCACCTTCTTCTCGAACTCCAGTTGCCGAATCTTCTCGACGCGAGCCATCGCGCGATTGACGACCGCGTCCATCTCGGAGTCGTTCAGTCCGTCCGACCGGGTGACGTTGATGGTCTCGTTGTACCACACTCCGTTCTCCCATCCCAGAACGTCGGAATCGGGGTCGGGCGGATGAACGACCGCCGCGCCGTCGCCGGGCGCGGCCGTCGCCTGCGTTCCCTGGGTCGTCGCGTTCGGTCCGGTCGTCGTGTCCGTGCCCGGTGCCTGCGAACAACCGGCGAGCACGAGCATGACCGCGACCGCGATGGCAGTGACAGTTCGCATTCCTGTAGACGCCACGAAGGACTACTGTATAAAAAATGCCGTGAAAATTTCGGCGGTCGACATGTACAGGAGTGCGAAAACGTTTCGTACCGACCATACCTACCATCGAACATGAACTTCGACCCCGACTCCACGGCGGTCGTCGTCGTCGACATGCAGAACGGGTTCTGCCATCCAGACGGGAGCCTGTACGCGCCCGGCAGCGAGGAGGCCATCGCTCCGGCCCGGTCGCTGATATCGCGAGCCGACGAAGCGGGCGCGTCGGTCCTGTTCACCAAGGACGTCCACCCGCCGGAACAGTTCGAGGGCAACCACTACTACGACGAGTTCGAGCGCTGGGGCGAACACGTCGTCGAGGGGACGTGGGAGACCGAAATCGTCGAGGAGCTTCCCGTCGAGGACGCCGACCACGTCGTCGAGAAGTACACCTACGACGCCTTCCACGAGACCGAACTCGAGGGGTACCTCGACGCCCACGGCATCGACGACCTGCTCTTCTGTGGCACGCTGGCGAACGTCTGCGTGCTCCACACCGCCGGCAGCGCTGGCCTCCGCGATTTCAAGCCAGTGCTCGTCGAGGAGGCCATCGGCTACATCGAGGAGGAACACCACGAGTACGCCACCGACCACGCCACCTGGCTGTTCGGCGAGAGCACCTCGCTGGACGACCTGACCTTCGAGTAGCCGGCTACGGCGCGTTCCGGACGGTCGGTCCGACGGCGGGCGCTCCGGGAGTGGTGAGCGCGGACGCTATCGGTGAACGGTCACCTCGACGCGCTCGCCCGGGGCGAACTCGTGGTCCGGACAGACCAGTTTCGCGCCGAACGCCTCGCGGGAGACGAACAGCGAGACGCCGGTGATGGCCGTCCCGTTGGCGCGCACCTCGACGTCGTCCCACGCGACGGTTCGCCCGTTCGCCGTCCCGACGCGCCGCCCCGCGAGCGAGACGGGACCGTCGCCCGAGGGGAGCAGACCACCGCCCTCGTAGTGGGGGAGGCCGCCGTCGAGCACCGCACCTCCGTCGTTCGCTGCGTCCGCGCCACCCGGGGTGCCCGCGATGCCGGCGAACCGCTCGCCCGGCGCGGGATGTTCGGGGGCGTCGAGTACGACGTACGTCTCGCCGCGCGAGACGACGCGGCCCGTGCCGTCCCACGCGACCGGGTCGACGTCGACCGCGACGTCGACCGGCAGCGACCCCGAGGCGCGCAGGGCGTCGGCGTCGCGGTCGCGGAACCCGAGGTGGACGTGGTTGCCGACCCAGGGGGCGAAAAAGCCCGAACGCACCAGTTCGCCCAGCGAGTCGCCGACCCGGACCTCGTCGCCGGGGGCGACCCCGGGGTCGACGTGGAGGACGCGAGCGAGGTGGTCGCCCGTGTCGACGACGATGAGATGGTCGCGTTCGACGGCGTAGGGTTTCGACGGCGCGTCGACGGTTCGCGTGGCGACGACCTCGCCGGCGACGGGCGACGGCGCGGCTTTCGCGCGACTTCCGCCGTCCGCGTCCGCCGCCTCGCCGCCGGGGTAGAGGTCGATGGCACAGCCCTCGTCGTGGGAGACGTACGGCGAGTTGTACAGCGAGAACCGCGGAAAGGGAGCGAGCGCGTCTGCGGGCAGCGTGACCATACCGGCGGTTCGGACGGGGAGCGTTTACATACGTCGGGTCACAATGGGGGGGTATGCGCGTGCTCCGTGGCCGGGCGCCGACCCGGGACGAGGACCGGACAGTGACCGCGGAGATGCTCGCGGACACCGCGGAGTCGGGCGAATCTGCGGTCCGCGTCTGGACGCCCCACCGGCAGGTCGCGTTCGGGCGGCGCGACGCGCGCGCCGACGACTTCGACGTGGCCAAGTCGGTCGCGCGAGCCTGCGGGTTCGAACCGGTCGAACGCAGCGTCGGCGGGCGCGCGGTCGCCTACACCGGGACGACGGTCGCGTTCGCGCGGACCGTCCCGCTCTCGGACATGCGGACCGGGATGGAGGAGCGGTACGTCGAGACGACTCGGGCGGTCCAGCGTGCGCTCTGGCGGGTCGGCGTGCCCGCCCAGCGCGGCGAACCGCCGCGGTCGTTCTGCGCGGGCGACTACTCGCTCCAGTGGAACGGCAAGATAGCGGGCGTCGCCCAGCGGGTCCAGTCCGGCGCGGCGCTCGTCTCCGGCGTCGTCGTCGTCGACGACCACGGCGAGATTGCCGGCGCGCTCGACCCCATCTACGCCGCGCTCGACGTGCCCTTCGACCCCGACTCCGTGGGGAGCGTCGCCCGCGCCGAGGGCGACGCCGACCCCGAGCGCGTCGCTGCCGTCGTCGAGGAACTGCTCGTCGGCGACGCCAGCGCGACCGTCGAGGTCGTGGGCCGGGACGACGCCGAGACGGCCCCCTCGAAGGCGAGTCGGGCGGCGGAACCGGCGGAGGACTGACCGCACGGCCGACGCGGTGCGACGTCTTTCTGGCGGTCGAGTCGACCGACTACGTGATGGCGAGCGCCACGTACACGTTCCAGAGGAGGGTGAGGGCAGCGAGCACCACCACCCCGACGTAGGCGGCCCCGACGCGCTGTGAGAAGGCCGGGTACGCGACGTACGTGACGTACCCGGCGAGGACGGTTGCGACCACCGTCGCGCCGAGGAGGGCCGTGGACATGACCGGGAGCGTCGGGTCCGGGTGCGACGCGAGCGCGGCGTAGGAGACGCCGGCACCCGCGACGAGTCCCGCGACGACGAGCGCGGAGGCGGCGAGTCGAAGCCGGGAACGCCAGGGTGGGTGTCGGAGTGCCATAGTGGTGTGCCAGCAAGTATCGTGAATCGAACGGCGTCGGTGAACAAAGTACTACCGGCGGGCTACCGCTTCGCCGGCCGTCACCGTCGGTTCTCGACCGTTCCGGCCGACGCTCGTCTCCCCGGACTCGAAACCTTATAGCGCTCGACGCGAGAACGGCCGATATGCTCACCATCCGGGACGCGACGCTGGCAGACGGCAGCCGGCGCGACGTTCGCATCGACACCGACGCGGGCCGCATCGCCGCCGTCGGCTCCTCGCTCACCGAGTCCGGCGACGTCGTCGACGCCGCGGGGAACCTCCTCCTGCCGGGCGCCATCGACGCCCACGTCCACTTCCGCCAGCCGGGCTTTCCCCACAAGGAGACGTGGGAGACGGGCAGCACGAGCGCCGCGGCGGGCGGCGTGACGACCGTCGTCGACCAGCCGAACACGGACCCGCCGACGGTCGACGGGCCGGCCTTCGACGAGAAGGCCGACCTCGCCGACGCCTCGCTCGTCGACTACGGCATCAACGGCGGCGTCACGGCCGACTGGAATCCGGACGAACTGTTCGACCGCCCCGTGCTCGCGCTCGGCGAGGTGTTCCTCGCCGACTCGACGGGCGAGATGGGCATCGACGAGGACCTGTTCCGCGAGGCGCTCGAACGCGCGAGCGACGAGTACGTGGTCGTCACGGTCCACGCGGAGGACGCCGACCTGTTCGACGAGAGCGTGCTGCCACGCGGCACGAACGCGAACGGCGGAGCCGCGAGTGTGGAGGGGCGCGACGACGCCGAAGCCTGGAGCGCCTACCGCACCGCCGACGCGGAGATAGCGGCGGTCGAGCGCGCGCTCGACCTCGCGGACGATACGGGCGCGCGCGTCCACGTCGCCCACACGAGCACGCCGGAGGCGGTCGACGCCGCGGCGGCCGCGGGCGCGACCTGCGAGGTGACGCCCCACCACATGTTCCTCTCGCGCGACGAACTCTCCGAACTCGGCACGCGCGGGCGGATGAACCCCCCGCTGCGCGGCGAGGAGCGACGCGAGGGCGTGTTCGCTCGGGTGGCGAACGGCACGGTCGACGTCGTCGCCACCGACCACGCCCCCCACACGCGCGAGGAGAAGGACGCCGGCATCTGGGACGCGCCCAGCGGCGTTCCCGGAGTGGAGACGATGCTCCCGCTCCTGTTAGAGCAGGCCCGGAAGGGCAACCTGAGCTACGACCGCGTCGCCGACCTCACGGCGCGCAACCCCTCCGAGATATTCGGACTGCCCCGGAAGGGTCGAATCGAGGAGGGTCGGATGGCAGACCTCGTGCTCGTCGACCCCGACGCGACCCGCGAAATCCGCGGTGAGGACCTCCACTCGAAGTGCGGGTGGACGCCGTTCGAGGGCTGGAACGGCGTCTTCCCCCGACTGACGATGGTCCGCGGGTCCGTGGTGTACGAAGCCCACGACGCCTCGCTGACCCCGGACGGCGTCGGCCCCGCGGACGGCGAGTTCGGTGACGCGGTCGGCGAGAACGTGCGCGAGTAACCCGAAACCCCTTCCGCGGACGCGTCGTGCGCCCGCTCATGCAAGCCGTCGTCCTCGCCGCCGGGGAGGGAACGCGTCTCAGACCGTTGACCGCCGAGAAACCGAAGGCGCTCGTCGACGTCGCGGGGAAGCCGCTGCTGACGCGCTGTTTCGAGGCGCTGTTGACTGTCGACCCCGAGGAGTTCGTGGTCGTCGTGGGCTACGAGGGCGACCGTATCGTCGAGCAGTACGGCGATTCGTTCTCCGGCGTGCCCGTCACCTACGCGTGGCAGGACGAACGGGAGGGGATGGCCCACGCGCTATTGCAGGCTCGCCCGCACGTCGACGGCCGGTTCGTCTGCGCGGACGGCGACTGCGTGTTCGAGGCGGACCTCGCACCGCTCGTCGAGCGAGCGCGGGAGTCGGGCGTCGACGCCGTCCAGCACGTCGAGCGCGTCCCGCCCGAAGTCGCCCGCGAGAAGGCAATCTGCGAGGTGGACGGCGACGAACTCCGGGGCATCGAGAAGGAACCGGACGACCCGCCGGAGCGCAGCCTCGTCGCGGGCGGGGTCGCCGTCTATCACCCCGCCATCTTCGCGGCGTGCGAGGCGACCGGTTACTCCGAACGCGGCGAGCGCGAACTCGCGGAGTCCATCCAGCGGTTCGTCGACGCCGGCAATACGATGCTGGCGCTGACGCTCGACGGCTGGTCGACGAACGTCAACACGCCCGGAGAGCGCGAGGCGGCCGTGGACCGACTGCGGGAGTAGCTAGTTCCCCTCCAGCGCGTCGATGGCGACCGCACCCGCGACGAGCGCGGTCCGGGGGAGTGCCCCGGGGTCGTCGATGCGGATGTCGTAGACGTCCCGGAGCGAGAATCGCCCCGCTATCTCGCCGACCTGCCGACCGTCGCTGCTCCGGATGTCGTACTTGTGCGGAAGAAACGAGAGCACGTCGACGAGCGACCGCAACGCCTCTAGGACGGCGCTCCGGGACTCGACCGTCGCCAGCACCTCGCCGTCCGGGCGTTTGAGGGTCCACTTGTGGTGGAAGAAGGTGAAGTTCTTCGTCAGTACGAGCACCGTCTCGTCGGTACGTTCGTCGACGAGGGCGTAGTCGCCGGCCACGTCGAGGAGGTTCTTCGCCTTCACCCGGAAGACGGTGTCGCCGTCGGCGTCCGAGAAGGGGAACTCCTCTTTCATCTTCAGGAGCTTCTGTCTCGTCTGCAGGACGAGGTTCCCCTTAGAGTCGTACACCCGGTACTTGTTCCGGAAGAGACTCTGTTTGACCGTGTACTCGTCGTCGCCGAGTTCGAGACCCAGGATGGTCTCGCCGCCTCGAAGTTCGTCGCTCATGGTCGCTCGTTTCTCACGGTTTCCTATTTAAATCTGGGGCGATTCGTCCTCACTCGCCCTCGGCGGGAGCGTCGGCGCGCTCGACCCGCGCTTGCCGCCGAATCGCCCGTTCGAGGAACTCCCGGGGAAGGTCGTCGATGTCGCCCGCCTGCACCCGCCAGAGGTTCGCGTAGAGGCCGTCCCGGGCGAGCAGTTCCGCGTGGGTGCCGCGCTCGACGACCTCGCCGTCGTCGAGCACGAGTATCCGGTCCGCGTCCCTGACGGTCGAGAGCCGGTGGGCGATGACGAACGTCGTCTTGTCGGCGGCGAGGTCTGCGAGACTCTGCCTGATGAGCGCCTCCGTCTCGGTGTCGACGTGGCTCGTCGCCTCGTCCAGCACGAGGACGTCCGGGTCCTTGAGAATCGTCCGAGCGATGACGATGCGCTGGCGCTGGCCGCCCGACAGCTTCACGCCGCGCTCGCCGACCATCGTGTCGTAGCCGTCGGGCAGGTTCCGGACGAACTCGTGGGCCTGCGCCGCCTTCGCCGCTTCCACGACCGCCTCGTCGCTGGCGTCGAAGGAGCCGTACGCGACGTTCTCCCTGACGGTGCCGTAGAAGAGGAACGGCTCCTGGCTGACGTAGCCGATGGCCCGCCTGAGACTCCGGAGGTTCACGTCCCTGACGTCCGTGCCGTCGACGCGTATCGCGCCCTCGTCCACGTCGTACATCCGCAACAACAGCTTGAGCACCGTCGACTTCCCGGTTCCCGTCGGGCCGACGAGCGCCAGCGTCTCGCCGCGCTCGACGGTCAGGTCGACGTTCGAGACGACCGGCTCGCCGTCGTCCTCGGCGTGGCGGTAGCCGAAGCTCACGTCGTCGTACTCGACGCGCCCGCGGCTCACCCGGAGGTCCGGGGCGTCCTCGCTGGCTTCGAGCGTCCCGCGCTCGTTCAGCAGGCCGAACACGCGAGCGCTGGAGGCTTCCGACCGCTGGTACATGTTGATTATCTGGCCGAACTGCGCCATCGGCCAGACGAACTGCTGGCTGAGGACGATGAACGTCACGAACTCGCCGGGGTCGAGCGTCCCCGTGAGCGGCCAGGGCGGGCCGACGACCAGCCAGTAGCCGCCGACGGCGAACGTGACGACGAAGCCGACGCCGGTGATGAGGCTCAGACCGGGGAAGAACGTGATGCGGGTCCGGATGGCGTCCCAGTTGGCGTCGTAGTACGCCCGGGACGCGTCCGCGACGCGGCCGCTCTCGAACGCCTCGGCGCTCTCGGCCTTGATGGCCGCGATGCCGCCGAGGTTGTTCTCGAGCCGGGAGTTGAGCGCGCCGACGCTGGCCCGCATCGCGGCGTACTTCGGCTGTATCGTCCGGACGAACAGGTAGGTGAACGCGGCGAGCAGCGGCACCGGCAGGAGCGCGACGAGCGCGAGCTGGGGGTTCAGCGTGACCATGACCCAGCCGATGCCGAGCACGGTCACGCCGATGCGAAGCGCGGAACTCAGGCCGTCGTTCAGGAACGTCTCGAGCTGGTTCACGTCGTTGTTGAGGACGCTCATCAGCTCGCCGGTCTGGCGGTCGTCGAAGAAGTCCATGTCCAGCGACTGCATTGCGTCGTAGGTGTCGATCCGGAGCGCGTGCTGGACGCGCTGGGCGAAGGCGTTCCACCCCCAGTTCTGGAGCCACGAGAACGCCGCTCCGACGACGAACGACCCCGCGATGATGGCGACCGAGAGCCGGAGCTGTCCGAGCGGGGTCTCCGGCACCAGAGAGGCCGGCAGGAACGCCAGCCGGTAGGCGCGCCGGTCGAGGAACACCGCGTCGATGGCGAGTCCGAGGACGACCGGCGGAACCAGTCCCAGCAGTCGGGACAGTACCGTCGCCACCAGCCCGACCGCGAACTGCGGCGTCGACTCCCGGCCGTACTCCGCGTAGAGCCGCCACATCGAGCCGTCGCTCGTCAGTTCCGCCTCGGGTCGTTCGCTCGCGTCGTCGTTCGCGCTGAATCGTTTCACCAATCGACGCACCTACGGTCCCGGTGGCTATGTGCCTTTCAGTCGTTCTCGTCTCGTGCGGTCGAAGAATACTATCTCACAGGCCGGACTTTGGAGCATGGTGGCAACCTCGAAGACCAACTAAATGATAATTAATTTATATGTCGGATGTCTATCGTGTATCGATGCCAACTTGCGCGGAATGTGGTGAGGATTACACTTCGATGGAGAACACCTGTCGCTACTGCAAGCAGGGTTTCTGTCCGGACCATCGTCTTCCCGAAAACCACGACTGCCCCGGGCTACGTCATCAGAACGTCGACACACGCCATTTCGAGAGTACGTTCGACGATTCAGTCGACGCTTCGTCTTCGAGTCGACCGATGACGGAGACGGAGAGTATCGAAACGCAACGAACGCCGGGAAACAGCCGTAATCTGGAGCCTGAATCGAGTCCAGATGTTCGCCCCGATGGGTCACTGGCGACAGATTCGGGCTCGAATGTCAATGAACACGAGAAAACGAATAGCGGGAAAATCTGGTGGTGGATGAGCCACCGTGCTGCTGCTACCGGTCGATTCGCTTTCTGGATTGTCAAAGGCACTGCCTACATCGCTCTGGTGACCGTCGTTGCAGTCGCTGTCCTCGACTTCGTCTTCGGACTCTCGATACTGTTCTGAGTAGTGTTCGACTGCCGACCGAGTTTTCTCGTCGAACGTCCTCCTGTCGCTTCACTTTCGCTCCGCTTTCTCGCGCAACCGACAAACATAGGCCGATGCGGTCGCTGTCTTACCCATAGATGAGCAAGGAGTACATCGACGTCCGGGGGGCCGAGGAACACAACCTCAAGGACCTCGACGTCCGGATTCCACGAGAGGAGTTCAACGTGGTGACCGGCCTGTCGGGGTCGGGGAAGTCCTCGCTCGCGTTCGAGACGGTGTACGCCGAGGGGCAGCGCCGCTACATCGAGAGCCTGTCGGCCTACGCCCGCAACTTCCTCGGGCAGATGGACAAGCCGCAGGTCGAGAACGTCGAGGGACTGTCGCCGGCTATCTCCATCGACCAGAAGAACGCGGCGAACAACCCCCGCTCGACCGTCGGCACGGTGACGGAACTGCACGACTACCTCCGCCTGCTGTACGCCCGGGTCGGTACGCCCCACTGTCCGGAGTGCGGGCAGGAGGTGGGCGAACAGAGCGCCCAGAACATGGTCCGACGGGTGCTCGAACTCCCGGAGGGGACGAAGGCGAAGATAGCCGCCCCCGTCGTCCGCGACCAGAAGGGGGCGTTCGCGGACCTGTTCGACGACCTCGTCTCCGAGGGGTACTCCCGCGTCGAGGTCGACGACGAGGAGTTCGACCTGACGTTGGACCGCCCGGACCTCGACAAGAACTACGACCACGACATCGACGTCATCGTCGACCGCGTGAAGGTCAGCGAGGAGGCGCGTTCGCGCATCACCGACAGCGTCGAGACGGCACTGGAGGAGGCCGACGGCGTGATGAAGCTGATCGTGTCGGACCCGCCGGAGGACGCCGACCTGGGTACCGAGGCTCGCTCCACCGGCGACCTGGCGGGGGACGACGACGACCGCCTCGTCGTCGAGTTCTCCGAGGACCTGGCCTGCACCCACTGCGGCATCGACTTCCGGGAGATAGAGACCCGGAGCTTCTCGTTCAACAGCCCCCACGGCGCGTGTCCGGAGTGCGAGGGCATCGGCGAGACGAAGGAGGTCGACGAGGACCTCGTCGTCGTCGACGAGAGCAAACCCCTGAAACACGTCTTCGAGCCGTGGCGCTACCAGCGGACGTACTACCGGCGCCAGATAGACAACGTCGCCGACCACTTCGGCGTCAGCGTCGACACGCCGTTCGAGGACCTGGACGAGGACGTACAGCGAGCGTTCCTCTACGGCACGGACGAGACGGTCCACTTCGAGTGGACGACGAAGAACGGCGTCCGCGAGAAGGACGAGCGGTTCGAGGGCGTCATCCCGAACCTCGAACGCCGGTACGTCGAGACGGACTCGGACTCGACCCGCGACCATATCGAGGACTACATGGCGGTGACGACGTGCCCGGTCTGTGAAGGGACGCGTCTCAACGACCAGAGCCGGTCGGTGTACGTGGAGGGGACCTCCATCACCGAGGTCAACCAGATGTCCATCGGCGACGCCCTGGAGCACTTCGAGAACCTCGAAGCGAACCTCTCGCCGCGCGACACGAAGATAGCGGAGGAGATTCTCAAGGAGATCCGCGCTCGCCTCGGATTCATGGAGGAGGTCGGCCTGGAGTACCTCACCCTCGACCGCGAGGCGTCGACGCTCTCCGGCGGCGAGAGCCAGCGTATCCGGCTCGCGACGCAGGTCGGGTCCGGCCTCGTCGGCGTGCTCTACGTGCTCGACGAGCCCTCCATCGGACTGCACCAGCGGGACAACGACCGCCTGCTGAACACCCTCGAAGGGCTGCGCGACCTCGGCAACACACTCATCGTCGTCGAACACGACGAGGAGACGATGCGCCGCGCCGACAACGTCATCGACATGGGTCCCGGCCCCGGAAAGCGCGGCGGCGAAGTGGTCGCGCAGGGCGACGTCGAGGAGATAATGGCCCACGACGAGAGCATCACCGGCGACTACCTCGCCGGCCGGAAGGAGATTCCGGTCCCCGACGACCGCCGCGACAGCGACGCTGCGCTGGTCGTCCGGGGGGCGCGCCAGCACAACCTCAAGGACGTCGACGTCGAGATTCCCGTCGGCCAGTTCTCCGCCATCACGGGCGTCTCCGGGTCCGGAAAGTCCACGCTGATGCACGACATCCTCTACAAGGGACTCGCCCGCGAGATGAACGACAACACGAGCGTCGACCCCGGGGACCACGACGCCATCGATGGAATCGAGAACGTCGAGAAGGTGCGGCTCATCGACCAGTCGCCCATCGGTCGGACGCCGCGCTCGAACCCCGCGACGTACACCGGCGTCTTCGACTACGTCCGCGAGCTGTTCGCGGAGACGAAACTCGCCAAGCAGCGCGGCTACGAGAAGGGCCGCTTCTCGTTCAACGTGAAGGGCGGCCGCTGCGAGGAGTGCGGCGGACAGGGCACGGTGAAGATCGAGATGAACTTCCTCTCGGACGTGTACGTCCCCTGCGAGGAGTGCGGCGGCGAGCGGTACAACGACGAGACGCTGGACGTCACCTACAAGGACGCCACCATCTCCGACGTGCTCGACATGAGCGTCGAGGAGGCGTACGACTTCTTCGAGGCGAACTCCCAGATTCGTCGCCGCCTCAAACTGCTGAAGGACGTCGGCCTCGACTACATGAAGCTCGGCCAGCCCTCGACGACCCTCTCGGGCGGCGAGGCCCAGCGCATCAAGCTCGCCGAGGAACTCGGCAAGAAGGACAGCGGCGACACGCTGTACCTGCTGGACGAACCGACGACGGGGCTGCACAAGGAGGACGAGCGCAAACTCATCGAAGTGCTCCAGCGCCTGTCCGACCAGGGCAACACCGTCGTCGTCATCGAGCACGAACTCGACCTCGTGAAGAACGCCGACAACGTCATCGACCTCGGCCCGGAGGGCGGCGAGAACGGCGGCGACGTCGTCGCCACCGGGACGCCCGAGGAGGTCGCCCGGAACGACGACTCCCACACGGGACGGTACCTGCGGGACAAACTGCCGGGCGTCGACATCGAGGGGCCGCGCTCGGACCGGCGCGCCCCCGCGGCGATGGACGACTGAGCGGCCGACCTCGTTTTCGATACGCCGTCTCCCGGTGGCACCGTCGCGCCGACGAGGGGGCGTCCGCCGCGTACTCGCGCGATACGGGGACCGTACTGACTTCGACGGGACGGGCGCCGCGCGTTTCTCGACCGGTCGTTCCGCGACCGCAGATTTCGACGGCCGCGCACCTGGTCAGCGCTTCGCTAAGACGATAGGGAGACGCTGGAAGCGCGACGGAGTCGAGTTCGTCGAGAACGTCGGTGTCCCTCGTCCGGTGGCGCTCGCCCGGGAACGGACGGCCGACTCCCGAGAGGACGGGGACTGTTCGGCCGAACCCCGGACCTACGACGCTCGCCGAGCACGGGACGACGGTCGGCGCGCCGCGGTCGGCGTAGTCGGACTCCGTAGATGTATTTTATCGACGTCCTCTGAGGAGAACGACGGCAAGAGGGGCTGAAACGCGGAGAATGGCCGCGTTATCCGACCGAACTCCGGCCTTAAACGCCGGCAATGTAACCTCCATTTCGGATTTTCCCGCCTAAGCACTGGATAACAAAGTGTTGTCCGCAGTAACTTCACGTCGTCGTTACATCGGGTGGCTATGGCACAGACACAACAACCGATTGGGCGTCCCAGGTAGCATGAGTTCCACTGACGGTACTCCACAACAGTTGTCCGAGGACCTCATCTTCGACGTGTTGAAAAACAGGCGTCGTCGATACACGCTGCATTATCTCAAGCAAAAGGACCGTCCGGTCGAACTCAGCGAACTCGCCGAACAGGTGGCGGCCTGGGAGAACGACACGACCGTCGAAGGGCTGTCGGCCAACGAGCGCAAGTCGGTCTACACCTCCCTCTATCAGACACATCTGCCGAAACTCGCGGACGCGGGCATCGTCGACTACAACCAGAGTCGCGGCGTCGTCGAACTCTCGGAGAACGCGGCCCAGCTAGAGGGGTACCTGCGGCCCCAGGACGAGTTTCCGTGGGTTCGGTACTACCTCGGGCTCGCCATCGTGAGCGCGGTTCTCGTCTTCGCGGACTGGCTCGGCATTCCGCCGTTTACGGCCATCCCCGACGAGATCTGGGGAGTGCTCATCGTCGCTGCGTTCGCGCTCTCGGCGCTGGTTCACTACGTCCGACGGCGACGACTCGGACGAGACGAGCGCCCGCCGACCGCGCGATAGCGGAGTAACGTCGATTACTCCTCCGAAAGCAGAATGGGAGGGTGGTGTCAGATTTCCGTTGTATTTGGCGGTTGCGACCCCGACCCCGAGTAGCGGCGTCGCAGGCCGGGTAACCGCCGACGGAAAGCGACCGCGCTCGCCAGGCGGGTCGCGGTCGTCGACAACGAGACGTTCCGGCGCCGTAATCGCTTTCCGGACGCTCTCCCAAGACGGGGACACCGATGTCTTCAGATGCAGACCGGGTAGGAATACCCAAACTCGGACTCGGAACGTGGGAGAACACCGACCCCGAAGCCTGCGTGGAGAGCGTCGCGCACGCGCTCGAAATCGGCTACCGGCACGTCGACACGGCGCAGGCGTACGACAACGAAGGGCACGTCGGCGAGGGCATCGCCCAGGCGGGCGTCGACCGCGAAGACGTCTTCCTCGCGACGAAGGTCTGGACGAGCAATCTGGCCCACGACGACGTGCTCGCCAGCACGGAGGAGAGCCTCGACAAACTCGGCGTCGACAGCCTGGACCTGCTGTACGTCCACTGGCCGGCGCACGAGTACGACCCCGAGGACACCCTCTCTGCGTTCGACGAACTGTACGACGAGGGCACGATAGACCACGTCGGCGTGAGCAACTTCGAGCCCCGCCACCTCGATACGGCGCGCGAGACGCTCGACGCGCCGCTGCTCGCCAACCAGGTCGAGATGCATCCCCTGCTCCAGCAGGACGAACTCGTCGAGTACGCCCGCGAGCACGACCTTACGCTCGTCGCCTACTCGCCGCTGGCACGCGGGAAGGTGTTCGAGGTCGACGAACTGTCGGCGATAGCCGACAAACACGGCGTCAGCGAGGCGCAGGTCAGCCTCGCGTGGCTGGCACAGAAAGACGACGTCGTCGCCATCCCGAAGGCGAGCAGCTACGACCACATCGAGGACAACTTCGACGCGCTCGACCTCGAACTCGACGACGAGGACGTCGAGGCGATAGAGAACCTCGACCGCGAGGAGCGACAGGTCGACCCCGACTTCGCGCCCTGGAACTAGTCGGACTCGCCGAAGAACACGTCGAGCAGCTTTTCCTGTGACTTTCGGAGGTGCTGGTGGAGCGTCGCCGCGGAGATGTCGAGCGCGTCGGCGACCTCCTCGGCCGTGCTGGCGCGCGGCCAGTCGAAGTAGCCCGCGCGGTACGCCGCCCGTGTCGCGGTCAGTTGCCGGTCGGTCAGGCGGTCGTCGAGCTCCGTACGGAACTCGGCGGCCGACCCGGCGGGCCGTTCGGCGTCGCGCTTGCCGACCATCTTCGCGCCGGGGAACGCCGACTCGACCGCTTCGACGACCGCGCGAAGGTCGGCGTCGGGGGGGAGTTCGGCGACGATTCGGCCCTCGCCGCCCTCGGCGACTGCGTGCGTGACCGACGCGCCGTGGTCGGCCAGCGTCACGACGGGCGACGGACCGGTGACGCGAACTTCGAGGACGCACTCGTCGTCGCCCCTGCTGACGAGTCTGGCACTGTCGACCTCGTCGGACGCTTCGACCGCGTCGAGGACGACGTCGGGAGGCTCGCCGGCGACCCGGACGAAACAGAGCATCGTCTCCTCCTCGGCGGGCAGTACGTCTTCGAGCGTACACCGGCAGTCGTACTCGTCCGACAGGCGGACGAACAGCGCGCCGCCGTCGGTCACCGCGAACTCCAGTTCGACGACCGACTCGGCGAACAGCAGTCGCCGACTCTCGACGGCGTTGATGGCGAACGCCACGATGTCGCCGAGTGCCTCGAAACCCGCCTGTTCGCGCTCGCTGAACGCGTTCGGCCGGGTCGCGTAGACGACGAGCACGCCGTAGGTCGCCTCGCCGTACGACAGCGGAACGGCGATGCCGGACTCGACGGACGACTCCGCCAGGGCGGTCTCCGAGCCGGGCGGAATCGGCCGTACTCGGGCGTCGTTCGCGACCTGGGTCTCCCCGGTCCGGAGGGCGACGGTCGCCGGTCGGTCCTCCTCGCCGACCACTTCGCCGACCAGCGAGCGCACGCCGTTGTCTCCGCCCGCCTCAGAACGGATTGAGAGTCCGGTGCCGGTGCGGTCGCGCTCGGCGACCCAGGCGAACTGGTAGAGGTCCGAATCCGCGAGTTGCGAGACGACGGTCGTCTCGATGCCCTCACGGGACGCCGTGGAGACGAGCGACCGGGTGAGTTCGCGGATAACGACGTTGATGCGGTTCAACGTCTCCAGTTCGTCGCGCTGTCGACGGAGTTTGCGCTCGCGCCGTCGGCGCTCGGTCACGTCCCGCGTGACGCCGACGATACCGCCGGCGTCCTCGTCCGGCAGGAGGGAGAAGCACGTCTCCGTCGGGACGGTCCCTCCGGACGCCGAGAGGATGTCGGTATCGAGGTTCGCCACCTCGCGGTCGCTGGTGCGCAACTCGTCGGCCAGTCGCTGGGCTTTCGCCAGACCGGCCTCCGAACTGACGAGCGAGATGGGACTTCCCTCCAGCGTCTCTCGGTCGTACCCCGTCATCGACGCGAACGCTTCGTTGACCGTGACGAACCGCAGGTCCTCGTCGATGATGTAGACGCCGTCCCCGACGGTCTCGAACAGCGTCTCGTACTGGCTGAGTTCGCGTTCGCGTCGCTTGCGTTCGGAGATGTCGCGTCCGCTGCCCGCCACGCCGACGATGGCTCCCGACTCCGCTCTCACCGGCGACCCGTTGAACTCGAAGGGGAGCGGTTCGCCGTCCTTCGCCAACAGGGTCGTATCGACGCTCCGGGACGTCCCGCGTTCCAGAACGTCCATGACGAGTTCGCTCACGTGTTCGCGTTCGTCCTCGGGAATGAACTCGATAGGATTCATCTCGGCGATTTCGGCGTTGCTGTATCCGGTCAGTTCGAGCAGTCGGTCGTTCCAGCGCCGAAATTGCCAGTTCCGGTCGAAGGCGTAGATGACGTCCGGGACCCCGTCGTAGATGTCCGTCGAGAACGCGTCGTCGAACGGCAGCTCGTTCTGGTCCGATTTCGGAGGCTCGTTCATCCGTCGGTCGATACCTGGTCACCTTTGCTGTCGGCAAAGCAAAAGTTTACCGGGCGAGTCATTTTCCGACTCCGAAGAGGTATGGTATTTGACGAACGAACGTCGTTCGCTACCGCTCGACCGCCGAAGGCTCTCTCGTACGTGGACCGCGACCGGTCGAACTATAGGAGTCGCTCTCTACCTCGCGCACATGGCCGACCTGGTCACGTTCGGCGAGACGATGCTTCGACTCTCGCCTCCGGACCGCGAGCGAATCGAGACGACGTCGACGCTCGAACTTCGGGCGGCGGGCGCGGAGAGCAACGTCGCCATCGCCGCCCAGCGCATCGGCGCGGACGCCACCTGGACGTCGAAACTTCCCGACTCCCCGCTCGGCAGGCGCGTCGCCGCCGAGCTACGGTCGCACGGCATCGACGCGGCGGTCGCGTGGAGCGACGACGGTCGCCAGGGAACCTACTACCTCGAACACGGGTCCACCCCGCGCGGCACCAACGTCATCTACGACCGTTCGGACGCCGCGGTCACGACGACCCGCCCCGACGACCTCCCGCTCTCGACCGTCCGCGACGCCGACTGGTTCCACACGAGCGGCATCACGCCCGCGCTCTCCTCGACCCTCGAATCGACCGTCGCCGACGTTCTCTCGACCGCACGCGACGCCGGAACGACCACCTCCTTCGACGTCAACTACCGCTCGAAGCTCTGGTCGCCCGAAGAGGCGCGGGCGACCCTGACCGAACTCTTCCCGGCAGTCGACGTGCTGACGACAGCCAAGCGCGACGCTCACGAGGTGCTCGGGCGGGAGGGCGACGCCGAGAGCATCGCTCGCGGCCTCGCCGACGACCACGACTTCGAGACGGTCGTCGTCACGCGCGGCGAAGACGGCGCGCTGGCGTTCCACGACGGCGCAGTCTTCGAACAGCCGGCAGTCGAGACCGAGACGGTCGACCCCATCGGCACCGGCGACGCCTTCGTCGGAGCGTTCGTCGCGCGCCGCCTCGCGGGCGACGACGTGCCGACCGCGCTGGAGTACGGCGCGGCGACCGCCGCGATGAAGCGGACCATTCCGGGCGACGTCGCGGTCGTCACCCGCGAGGAGGTCGAGGCGGTCGTCGACGCCGACCGCGGCGCGATATCGCGATAACGCAGTCGTACCCTCCGAACTCGGTCGCCCCGTCCGGTGTCGTACGGCCAGGAGTCCCCGGCCGGCGGACGAACTGCTAAAGGGCGGGGCGTCCAAACGCGCGACTATGACCACGCACGTCGTCGTCGTTGGGGCGTACGGAAGCGCGGGAGTCGCGGTGGCGAGCGAACTGGTCGACGAACCGGACGTGGAGTTGACGCTCGTCGACGACGGCGACCCCGGCGGCGGTCTCTGCATCCTCCGGGGCTGCATGCCGTCGAAGGAAGTGCTGTCGGCCACGGCCCACCGCTTCCAGGTTCGCGACGACCCTCGCCTCGAGGGGACGCCGGAGGTCGACCTCCAGTCGGTCGTCGACCGCAAAGACGACCACGTCGAGAGCTTCGCCAGCCATCGCCGCGCCACCGTCCACGAGATGGCCGAGCGCGAGAACGTCACCTTCCACCACGACACCGCGCGGTTCGTCGACGACCACGTCGTCGCGGTCGGCGACCGCGAGATAGCGGCCGACTACGTCGTCGTCGCCACGGGGTCGGACCTCAACGTTCCCGACCTGCCCGGCCTGGAGGACGTGGACTACTCGACCAGCGACGACGTGCTCGACGCGACCGAGTTCCCCGACTCGGGCGTCGTCATGGGATTCGGGTACGTCGGCGTCGAACTCGTTCCCTACCTCTCGGAGGCCGCGGGGATGGACCTCACCGTCGTCGAGCACGACCAGCGTCCGCTGGACGAGGCCGACGACGCCTTCGGCGACGAACTGCTCGACATCTACCGCGAGCGGTTCGACGTCGAGGTGTTGACCCAGACGGACGAGCGGCGCGTCGAACCCGCCGGCGACGGCGTCCGCCTCCACGTCGAGGAGGACGGCGAGGAGCGCGCCGTCGAGGCCGACGAACTGTTCCTGTTCACGGGTCGCCGGCCCGCCCTCGACGGCCTCGGTCTCGACGCCACCGCTCTCGACCCCGGTCCGGGCTGGGTCCGGGACACGATGCAGGCCCGCGACGACCCCCGGACCTTCGTCGTCGGCGACGCGAACGGTCACGAACCCATCCTCCACGTCGCCAAAGAGCAGGGGTTCCAGGCCGCCGCGAACGTCCTGGCGCACGCCCGCGGCGACGACCTCGAACCGTACGAGAACACCCGCCACCACGTGATGTTCTCCGGAACCGGCGTCTACCCCTTCGCTCACGTCGGCCTCTCCGAGTCGGCCGTCGAGGCCGAGGACCGCGACTACGTCGCCGTCACCCGCCGCGCCACCGACGACGGCGTGTTCAAGACCAAACACGCCGCCGAGGGGCTGGCGAAACTCGTCGTCGACGCCGACGACGGCACGGTGCTCGGCTACCAGGGGCTACACTACCACGCCGACGTGATGGCGAAGACGATGCAGGTCGTCGTCGAAGGCGAGATGGACGTCCGCGACGTGCCGGACCGGGCGTTCCACCCCACCACGCCCGAGATACTCGACGGGCTGTTTCGAGAGGCGAGCGGTCGGGTCGGCGAGTAGCGCGACCGTCCCCTCGGGGAGCGGCCAGCGGCGCCGACCGCTCCGGCGATGGCCGAGACGCGCCGCTCTCCGGCGTCGGTCCGGCGACGGAAAAACGGGTGCCTGGTCGCGGTCGTCGGGTTACCCGTCGAGGTCGTACAGCTCGGAGAACTTCGACTCGACGTGGTCGAGGAAGTAGTCGGCGGTGAACGACTCGCCGGTCGCGCGCTCGATGAGGTCGTCGGTGGTGTACCTGGCACCGTGCTGGTGGACGTTCTCGGTCAGCCAGTCGTGCAGCGGCTCGAAGTCGCCCGCCGCGACGCGTTCGTCGAGGTCGTCGATGTCCTCCTCGGCGGTGGCGTACAGCTGGGCCGCCAGGACGCTGCCGAGCGAGTAGGTCGGGAAGTAGCCGAAGCTGCCGTGGCTCCAGTGGATGTCCTGCAGGCAGCCCTCGGCGTCGGAGTCGGGGCGGATGCCGAGGTACTCCTCGTACTTGTCGTTCCAGAGCTCCGGCACGTCCTCGACGTCTATCTCGCCGCGAATGAGCTGTTTCTCGATCTCGAACCGGACCACGATGTGCATGTGGTAGGTGAGTTCGTCCGCCTCGACGCGGATGAGGTTGTCCTCGTACACCTCGTTGACGGCCTCGTACAGGTCGTCGACGGTGAGGTCCTCGGCCTCCGGGAACCGCTCGGTCAGTTCGGGGAGGAACCGCTCCCAGAACGCCTTCGAGCGCCCGACGTGGTTCTCCCAGAGCCGCGACTGGGACTCGTGGACGGTGAGGTCCCGGGACTGCCCCAGGGGCGTCCCGTACTCCTCGTCCGGCAGGCCGAGGGTGTAGGTGGCGTGACCGAACTCGTGGATGGTGCTCATCAGCGCGCCGAGCGGGTCGGACTCGTCGAACCGCGTCGTCACGCGAGCGTCGAACTGGTTGCCGCTGGAGAACGGATGCGGTGCGGTGTCGAGGCGGCCGCGGTTCCAGTCGTAGCCGAGCGTGTCGAGCACGTCGCGGGCGAGGTCCTCCTGGGTGTCCGCGTCGTAGGTACCGTCGAACGGCGACGCGAGGTCGACGTCGCTCTCGCGCACGTCGTCGATGAGCGGGACGAGTTCGTCCCGGAGGCGTTCGAGCGTCTCCTCGGCGGTGTCGATGCCGAGGTAGGGCTCGTACTCCTCGAACAGCACCTCGTAGGGGTCCTTCTCGGGGTCGATGTGCTCGGCGTACTCGCGCTCGAGTTCGACGAGTTTCTCCAGCGTCGGCGCGAAGATGGAGAAGTCGTCTTCCTCCTTGGCCTGCTCCCACTTCGGCAGCGCCTCGGAGGTGGTCCGGGATATCTCCTCGACGAGGTCGGTCGGGACGCTCGTCGCGCGCTCGTGTTTCCGGCGCACCTCGCGGACGACCGCCCGCTGCTCGTCGTCGAGGTCCTGCGATTCGAGGTCGGCGAGCAGGTCGGCCATCTCGTCGTCGGTCAGCAGGTCGTGGGAGATGGCCGACAGCGCCGAGCGCTGCTGGGACCGCGCGGGCGTGCCGCCCTCGGGCATCATGACTTCCTGGTCCCAGCCCAGGATGCCGGCCGCACCCTCGACGTTGTTGATTCGTTTCACCTTCTGGAGGAACTGGTCGTACGCGTCCGCGTCCGCGTCGGCGGCTTCGGTTGCCATCGTCGCCAAATTGGTGTCAGTGATTATCAATCAACGGGTTTCGGAACGAAACGGTACCGCGAGGATTGCACTGCGAGCGCCCTCCTCGCGCGGCGTGGCACAACGCTTTTGGCCGACAAGCGCGCGGATTGACAGTATGAGTGGCGACGCGCCGAACTACACGGCCAACACCCGAGCGATGGAGTTCTGGGACGAGGTAGTCGAGGACATGGAGGCCACCGCGGCCGAGTACGAGGACGCCGGCTGGGACGCCCTGCTGTTGCACCCCGGCGACGTGACGCCCGTCGTCTACACCGACGACGAGGGTGCGGACGAGGGAACCGACGTCGACCTCGACGCGGCCGACGTCGAGGTCGTCTCCGACGAGGACGCGGGCGAGGTCGAGTCCACCGACGCGGCCGGCGACTCCGTCGACGTGAGTACCGTGACCGAGTACGGCCTCGACGTGCTCGTACCGGACGACGAGTTCGCGGAACTCGAGTCGCTGCTGGAGGACGGCGTCGCCTTCGACTCCTTCGAGGCGTTCCGTGCGGCGGAAGACCGCATGGTCTACCTCGTGGTCGCCATGGAGGACCACGACGCCGAGACCGTCGTGCTGTACCCGGCGTACTACGACGTCCAGGGCGCGGCGGAGATGCTCGAAGCCGCCGACGACCGTGGGGAGATGTACACCTTCGTCCGGACGCTGAGCGACGACCGCATCCAGTTCACCCACGAGGACCAGAGCGTTTTCCAGCCGCCGGCCCCCGAGACCGAGACGAGTGGGGAAGCGGACGACGACGGGACCGCGGAGTAGTCACTCCGCATCCGGGCGTATCTCGTGGCCGCAGTTCGGACACTCGACCTCGTCGTGGCGCAGTTGCTCGCTGGATTCGCGCACTTCGCGCATGACCCCGGAGATGCGGTCCTCGGCGGCCAGCTCCTCCTCGACCGAGAGGTCGACGCCCTCGACCTCCAGCAGGAACTTCGCCACCTCGGTGACCTCGTACATCAGGTCGTCCAGCTCCTCGGCGGTGAAGAAGTTACACATCGCGCCGTAGAGGAAGGTCGCACCGGCCTTGTGGACCTTCTCCTCGAAGCTCGACCGCGCCTGGTTGACCGCCTGCGGCGTGTACGTATCGGTCATGAATGGGACGAGGTGCGGGAGGTTCTCACCTATCTTCGTCATCTCGACGCCGGTCTCGGTACGGAAGTCGGCACAGAGCCGCGCGATGGCCCACTCGCGGGCGGTGACGTACGTCCGCTCGCGGAGGAACTCGTTGACGCGGTCGTACTGCGCGCCGTCCATCTTCTTGAACCGCTCGTACTTCCGAACCTCCGGCGGTACGTCGACCGCGTCCGTCCCGGGAGCGTCTCCCCCGGCGTCGGACCCGGGGACGCTCGTCTCCGACGCGTCGACTTCGTCCGGTCCGGACGCGCCGGCCTCGTCGGCGTTCGGCGCATCGTTCTCGTCGACGCCCGACGCGTCGGTCTCGCCGTGTCGCTGTGCCGCAGTCTGCTCGGCGTCGGAGCCCGGAGATTCGTCGCTCTCGTCGGATTCGGCCGACGAGAGGGAGGATTCGTCTGACATACCGGACCTTACCAACCGGGGTGCAAAAGAGTGTCGTCGGTCGGTGATGGAGCGACGGCGATCGGGTTCGACCGGAGCCGAACTGTTTTGACGCCCGCACCGGAACAGGGGTGTATGAAAGTGCTACTGGGAATCGGTGGGAGCGACGACTCGCTGACCGCGCTGGAGCAGACGGTCGGGCGGGCGCGGGCGGCGGGCGACGACCTCACCATCGCCGTCCTCGAAAACCCCGAGAGCGACCTGACGCCCGACGAGGTTCGGACGAGGGCCGAGGGCGTGCTCGCCGACGCCGACGTCGACGCCGAGGTACGCGAACTGACCGGCGACCCCGGGAGCCAGTTGCTCGACGTCGCCGAGAGCGAGGGATTCGACCAGATCGTGCTCGGCGGCGGCCAGCGCAGCCCGATGGGGAAGATAAAACTCGGCCAGATAGCGGAGTTCGTCCTGCTGAACTCCCACGTCACGGTGAAGCTGGTGCGCGAACCATGACGCGACACGACCGACGTTTCCCCGACGAACCGTCGGGGCCGTTCCCCGAGCCGCCGCTCTCTTTCACCGACCGCGAGGGCCGCGACATCGACGTGTGCCCGTACGAGGAGGGCGACGAGGAAGCGCTGGTCGAGATGTACGTCGACTTCGACCCCGCGGACCGCGCGCAGGGCATCCCGCCCGCGACCGAATCCCGGGTCCGCGACTGGGTGGAGACGCTGGGCGAGGGGCTGAACGTCGTCGCGTGGCACGAGGACGAGGTCGCGGGCCACGCCACGCTCGTCCCGGACGGCAACGGCTCGTACGAACTCGCCATCTTCGTCCACCAGCGCTACCAGCGCGCCGGTATCGGCTCCCAACTCATCCGGGCGCTGCTGGGGCACGGCAAGGCCAACGGCGTCGACCACGTTTGGCTCACCGTCGAGCGCTGGAACCGTGCCGCCGTCAGCCTCTACCGCGACGTCGGCTTCGAGACCACCGACTCCGAGAGCTTCGAACTGGAGATGGTCCTGACGCTCTGAGGGACCGATTCCCGCCCGGTCGCGGTTCGTCGCCCCGGTCCCTTCTGTTTCGGCTTTGACCGCGACTTCGGCGAGCAAAGCACTGAAACGCCTCGACCTCCTTCGAACGAACACGAACATGACTCAGCGGGTTTCTAGCGAGACTGTAGACACCGTCCGGGCCACCATCACCCGGAGCGGCGCGACCGACCGCCCGTGCGTCGAGATTCCCGCGGACGACGCCGAGGCGTTCCCGGAGGACGACGTCGTCCGCCTTGTCATCGACGACACCGAGTACCGAGCGCGCATCGAACGACCACTGACCGGCGACGGCCGACTCATCCGCGGCGCGTACGACACGCCGAGCCTCGCGCGCAATCCCGGCGACGGCGAGAACCGCCTCACGGAGTGGTTCGAGGCGAGCAACCGAGAGTTCGACCAGTCGGTCCTGCTCGACGTCGTCTCGGAGGAGTTCCGGTACGGCCTCCGCGAACCGGGCAAGCGCACCGTCTACGACGCGGCCGAAGGTCCCGACGACGGCCTGGCGAACATCGCGGAACAGGTCGAGGAACGATGAGCAAGCGCGAGGAGTTCCTGGCGGGCGAGCGCGTCGAGGACGTGGCGCTCTTCCTGGCCGACTCGTTCGTCGACGGCGACTCGCTGGCCGACCACGGCGAGTCCGTCCCGGACGGCACCTTGCTGGTCGTCCCGGGCGACACGGGCCGCAGCGTCTTCCAGACCGCGACCGGGATGGAGGCGATGGGGTTCGCAAAGCGCGCGATGGGCACGGAGGGTACCATCGACGCCGACCTCACGGGCGGCGAGTGCCCGGCGGCGGGCGAGGAGGCGGACGGCGACGAGAGCGCCGACCACGAGACGGAGTTCGTCTTCGCGTTCGCCGAGGAGCAGAACGAGGACGTCGGCGACATCTACGCGGAGGGCGACGTGATTCACGCCTACGCCTACTGCGACTGCGGTACCGCCTACTCCCAGAAGTGGGTCGCGGGCGAGCGATAGGAGAGACGCGCCCCACGGCCGCGGCCAGCACGGTTTTCCGGTCTGCGGTCCCGCTACCTCCCATGTCGACCGACCCAGAGGACGCACGCTACGACCACGTCTCGATAGACGACTGGGACGCCGTCGAGGAACACTTGCGGCGGTTCGCCGACACCGGGCGCGTGGACACGGCCGGCGAGCGCGTCGTCGCGGAACTGGACAACTCGCGGTTCTCGGTCGCCCGCGACGGCGAGGTGAGCGCGGGCATGCCGCTGCACGACTTCGACGCGGTCGTCGACGAACTGCGCTTCGACCACGACGGCGGCGCTATCGCCGTCCGCGGCGACGATTTCGACTACGAGTTCCGCCGTCCGTAGCGCTCCGGATTCGACCATCCGAGAAGGCCCCGGCGACGCGGTTCCTCGCCGGGGTCGGCGAGTTCACGTCCGTCCGACGAGGGTCGCGACGCGCTCGCGGTCGACGCGGTTCGTCGTCTCGCCGCCCTCCTTCAGCGCGGTGCCGACGATGGCTCCGTCGGCGACCGCGAGCAGGTCGGCGACGTTCCCGGCGGTGACGCCGCTCCCGACGAGGACGGGTGCGTCCGCGCCGAGGTCGTCCCGTCGCGCGACGACCGTTTCGAGCAGGTCGGCGTCCACCGCCCGTCCGGTGCCGGGACCGCTGACCACCAGGCCGTCCGCCTTGCCGCGTTCGAGCGTCTCCGCGACCAGTTCCTCGACGGGACGCTCGGCGAGCGGCGCGGAGTGTTTCACGGCCACGTCGGCCAGTATCGCCACGTCGGAGTCGAGCGTCTCGCGGAGTCGCAGCGTCTCGTGCGCTCGCCCCTCGACGACGCCCTGGTCGGTCACGCGCGCGCCGGTGTGGACGTTCACGCGGACGAAGTCGGCGTTCGCGGCGGTCGCCACCGACAGCGCCGCCGCGGCGTCGTTCCGCAGGACGTTGACCCCCAGCGGTAGCTCGACCGCCCGCCGAATCTCGGTCGCGACGCGCGTCATCGACGCGACGACGTGTCGCGGCACCTCGTCGGGGTAGAAGGGGGCGTCGCCGAAGTTCTCGACCAGCACGGCGTCCGCACCGCCAGCTTCGAGTTCCCGGGCGTCGGCCAGCGCGCGCTCGACCAGCGCGTCGAAGTCGCCCGAAAACCCTGGCGCGCCGGGCAGCGCGGGCAGGTGGACCATGCCGACGACCGGGTCGTCTGCGTCGAAGACCGCGGAACCGTTCATGCCGGTGGCGTCGGCGCGGCGGGAGTTAAGCGACCCGACCCGGGGCGGACGAGCAGCGAGCGCTCGTCGGGCGTCCTCTAGTCGTCCGCCGGGTCAGCGCTCCCGTCGCTCGCCTCCTCCTCCTCGCTCGCGCCGTCCTCGGGGTCGAGGTTCCGGAAGCCGTCGAGGATGACCTGCTTCGCCACTGCGCCCTGGGTCGTCCAGTGGTGGGCGTAGTCGAGCATGTCGTCGTAGATGTCCGGCTTGCACCCCGCGGCCTTCGGGTGGCCGCCGCCGTTGACCTGCCGGGCGACCTCGTGGCAGCGCTCGAACGCGTCGGTGCCCCGGATGGAGGCGCTGCCGGCGGGCTTGACGACGACGGAGGCGTCCGCACCCTCCTCGCGCATCGCCTCGGCGACCTCGTTCTGCGAGCAGCGACCGTAGGTCACGCCGACCGTCCAGTCGCCGACTTCCTTCAGTTCGCCACGCTCGACGGCGCGCTCGACGAGCGCGTCCTTCTCGACGCGGCGCTCGGCGACGAACTCCTCGACCTCCGGGGGGAGGTCGGCGCCGTGTTCCTGGACGACTGCCATGTACTCCTCGGGTTCCGTCCAGTAGGAGTAGTCGGCGAGGTCGTCGCTGCGCGGGTCCTCGCGCAGCCAGAGGTCGTGGTCCCGGGTGACGGCGGCGAGTTCGACGAGGTACTCCGGGAAGTCGTGGTCGAGCGACCGCGCGACCACGTCGGCGGTGCACTCCTCGTCGGACTCGCCGACGACGAGGTCGACGCCCGCGTCCCTGACCGCCGCCGCGACGGTCTCGTCCCATTGGTGGTGGTCGAACCACGAGACGTCGTCGGCTTCCTCGACCAGCACCGCCAGTTCCGCGGCGATGGGTTCGAACGCGTCCGGGCAGAGGTCGCAGACGAACACGGTCGCGCCGTCCTCGGCGTACGCCGCCACGTTCTCCAGGGTCTCGTCCAGGTCGTGCGGACCGGTGGGGACCAGCGCCGCGTCGCCGTACGCCTCCCGTATCAGCGCGGTCGCGGCGAGGCCGTCCGCGTCCGGGTCGGCGACGACGGCGACGTCCGCGCCGTCGAGCGCCTCCCGCACCTCCTTTTCCTCCTGTTCTTCCTCGATAGAGTCCGGCACGAAGAATCCCTCGCCCGGGAGCAGCGACTTCCGTTCGAGCGAGAGTCGCTCGTCGTCGATGAGCCAATCGTCCATACCGTCTCCTCGGCCCGCGTCGCAAAGAGTTCCCCGTTACGAACCGACGGCCAGCGTGCCCGTTCGCCGCCGGACTCAGAGGTCGGCGGCCCGGAACCGCCGGTAGCCGAGCGCGACGGGGACGACCGCCCACGCCGCCAGAACGACGACGCCGAACCAGTCGGCGTAGTAGAAGGCGTCGCCGGCCGGCGTCCACGCCCCGCCGGCCTCGACGAATCCCCGCTGTGCCGCCCGGTAGGCGTTCACCGGGCTGAGGCGGTCGAGGAAGACGGCCCACTCCGGCGGCGCCCCCCGTGGCATCGAGAAGCCGTTCACCACGTACAGCACCAGTTTCGGCACGGACGACCAGCCGAGCAGCGTCAGCAGGAAGAAGCCGACGCTGGTCGCCATCGCCCGGTTGCTCGTCGACGCCGCGGCCGAGAAGGCCACCGCTGGTCCGGCGTACGCCGCCCCCAGCAGGGCGACGAGCGCGAGGAAGGCGACGAGCGAAACCGGCGACACCGTCCCGCCGAAGGCGACGAAGACGAGCGCGGCCGCGACGATGCCGACGACCGCCGACGTGCCGACGACGACCGCGCGCCCGACCGCCAGTCCGACCGTCACGTCGCGGCGGGTGACGGGGAGGCCGAGCAGGAGCTTCAGGCTTCCCGACTCGCGTTCGCCGGCGACGGCGTCGTAGCTCAGCATCAGCGCGGCCAGCGGGACGAGAAAGAGGACGGCCCCCGTGCCGGAGAAGAAGCTCGGGCCGTCGCCGCCCGCGTTCGCGGTGGAGCCGGTCGCCCCGAAGTAGACCGGGAGGGCGAAAAAGAGGACGAACGCGACGGCGGTCGTCCCGAGCCGCCAGGTCCGGACGGCGTCCAGCACGTCCTTCTTCGCGACCACGCGCCAGCTCATGCCGTCGCCTCCGCGGTGTAGGTGGCGAACAGCTCCTCCAGCGACGCCTCCTCGGTGTCGAAGTCCCGAACCGTCGCGCCGGCCCGCTCCAGCGCGTCGAGCGCCGGCTTCTTCGCGGCGTCCGCGCAGGCGACGGTCACCGTCGTCCCCTCGACGGCGACGCGGGCGACGCCCTCGACCGACCGGACGGCGTCGACCGCGTTCTCGGGGACGCGGGCGACGGTCACCGACAGCGTCGCGTCGGCTCCCGCCGTCTCGCGGAGGCCGTCGATGGAGTCGACCGCGACGAGTTCGCCGCCCTGAAGGATTCCGACGCGGTCGCAGACCGCCTCGACCTGTTCGAGGATGTGACTGGAGAAGAACACCGTCGTGCCCCGGGCCTGCTCCGCCCGGATTATCTCGCGCATCGCCAGCGCGCCGTTGGGGTCGAGTCCGGTCGTCGGTTCGTCCAGCACGAGCAGGTCCGGGTCGCCGACGAGCGCCATCCCGAGGACGAGGCGCTGGGCCATCCCCTTGGAGAACCCTTCGACGCGGCGGTCCGCCGCGCCGAGGATGCCGACCCGGTCCAGGAGTTCGGCGGGGTCGGCGTCCACGCCCCGGGCTTCGGCGACGAACTCGACGTGCTGGCGGGCTGTCAGGTGGCCATACGCGCGGTAGGCGTCGGGGAGCACGCCCACGCGCTCGTGGACCGTCCGCGTTTCTTCCTGCGCGTCGTGGCCGAACACGCGAGCGGTGCCCGTCGTCGGTCGGACGTAGTCCAGCAGGACGTCGATGGTCGTGGACTTCCCCGCGCCGTTGGGGCCGAGGAAGCCGAACACCTCGCCGTCCTCGACGACGAGGTCCACGTTCCGGAGGGCGACGACGTTCCCGAACCGCTTGGTCACGCCGTCCAGTTCGATGGCGGCCATGGTCCGTTCGTTATCGCGGCGTGACAAATAGCTTCCCTACGCCGCCTCCTCGTCCAACTGCCGAACCGTCAGCACGGGCGTCGGACAGATGCGGACGACGCGCTCGGCGACGCTCCCGATGAGAAAGCGGTTCTCGCCGTGGCGACCGCGGGTGCCGGTGGCGACCACGTCCGCGTCCTGTTCGCGGGCGTACTCGCTGATGGTGGCCGCGGGGTCGCCCTCCCGGACGGCGGTGACGACCTCGCGGTCGGCGTGGTCGCGGACGCTCTCCAGCGCCTCCTCGCCCTGCTCGTGCAGGGCGTCCCGGAGTTCGTCGCGCAGCGATTCGGGCGAGGACTCTATTTCCCCGGTGTCGACGACGTAGAGGGCGTGTACTGCCGCGTCGAATCGGCGCGCGAGGTCGAGCGCCACCGTGACCGCGCGAGTGACGCTTTCGGAACCATCCGTGGCGACGACGACGGTATCTATCATTACCGGCAGTTGGCTCGCCATTCCCCTTAAACTCTCGTAGCTCTCTCCCCCGGTCCGCGCTCGCCCGGTAGCCGTCGTCCCGCGAGCGCCTCCGCGCTCGCGGTCAGAGCGCGTCCCGGACGGTCGCCAGCAGGTCGGCCGGCCCGTCGTCGTCGTAGACGTTCGCGGCGGGGACCGGATACTCGACCGCTCCGGGGTCGGCCCACGTCGAGACGCCTGCGACGGTCGCCTCCGACAGCCCTTCGACGAGTTCCATCTCCTCCTCGACGCCGGCGACGGGCCACTGGTCGAAGTGGGTGCGCCGCTCGCGGTCGGGTTGGTCGACGAGGACGACCGCGTCGGGCCACGCGCCGTGGAGGATGGACAGCGTGACGCCGGAGTAGGCGCGATGGGTGAGCGCCGCCTGCCCCTCGACGAACACGAGGTCGTGCTCCTCGGCCACCCCGCAGACGAGGTCCTCGACGACGCCCGCCGCGAAGTCGGCGGGCACGCGGTCGACGACGACGCCGCGGTGCGCGCCGACCATGATGCCCGTCTGGCCGGTCGCGACCCAGCCGGCGTCGAGGCCGGCGCGCTTCGCCGCGCGATACAGTTCGAACGTCGTGGTTCGCTTGCCGACCGCGCAGTCGGTGCCGACCGTCAGCACCACGTCCGCGTCGCAGTCGTCCACGCGCCCGTCGCCCACGCGGAGGCCGTCGCCGGCCGGCGGCTTGCGGACGTCGAAGATGCGCACGTCGTGCTCGTCGGCGAGGTCGCGCCAGGCGTCTCGCTCGCCGAGGAAGACGTGCAGGCCCGAGACCACGTCACAGCCGCCTCGAATCGCCTCCTCGATGTCCGCGATCCACTCCTCGGGCAGGTCGCCGCCCGCGGGTGCGACGCCGACGACGAGCGCCGCGGCGTCGGGGGCGCGCTCCAGCGCCTCGGCGGTGGAGGCGACGACCGGCACGTCCGCGACGTCGTCGCGGCCGAGCACGTCCGCCGCCGACTCGCCGGCGTGCGTGGAGTCGACGACCGCTCGCGCGTCGAACAGTTCGCTGTGCATCACGACCCCGTTGGCCGTCTTTCCGTCCATCGTTCCGAACGCCCCCTCCGCGAGGACGACCGCGGGGGCGGGGGCGTCGAAGGCGTCCCTGAGATTCACGTGCTGTCCTGTCCCACGACGGGTGAAAGGTCTGGCCCCTCTCATGGAAGGGGGCGGGTTTCCGCTACCCCGGAATTGATAACGTGACACGAACTTTCAATCTGCATGGCAACCGCTGACCCCGAGACAGACGGCGCGTACGCGGAGTTGCTCGACCGAGTGGAACGAATCGAGAACGTGGGCAACGCCGCCGGCGTGCTCTACTGGGACCAGCAGGTGAAGATGCCCGATGGCGGCACCCCTGCGCGGTCGAAACAGCTCTCCGCGCTCCAGACGGTCAGACACGACCTGCTGACCGACGACGCGGTCGGCGACCTGCTCGCCGACCTCGAATCGCAGGACCTCGACGACGAGCAGGCGGCGGTCGTCCGCGAGATTCGTCGCCAGTACGAACGCGAGGTGGAGGTTCCGGGCGACCTCGTCGAGGAACTGTCCGAGACGATAAGCGAGGCCCAGCAGGCGTGGCGCGAGGCGAAAGAGGAGGACGAGTTCGAGACGTTCGAACCGTACCTCGACCGACTGCGCGAACTCCACGTCGAGCGCGCCGAGTACGTCGACGCGGAGAAAGACCCCTACGAGGTCATGTTCGAGGAGGGCGAGCCGTACCTCCCGCTGTCGACCGTCGAGCGCATCTTCGACGAACTGCGCGAGGGGCTCGTGCCGCTCATCGAGGACGTTCAGGAGAACGGCGCGGACATCGCCGACGACGCCTTCGCGGGCGAGTTCGACCCCGAGGACCAGGAGGCGCTCTGTCGTGACGCCCTCGACCTCCTCGGGTACGACTGGGACAGGGGTCGCCTCGACACCGCGCCGCACCCGTTCATGTCGGGGACGCAGTTCGACGCCCGCATCACGACCCGGTTCCACGAGACCGACTTCGTCGACCCCCTGACCGCGACCGTCCACGAGTTCGGCCACGCGACCTACCAGCTCGGCCTGCGCGACGACGCCTACGGGACGCCGCTGGGCGACTCCCGCAGTTCCGGCATCCACGAGTCCCAGTCGCGGTTCTGGGAGAACCACGTCGGCCGGACGAAGGCGTTCTGGGAGCGGTTCCTGCCGACGGTGAAAGAGCGGTTCCCCGAGTTCGAGGACGTCACCGTCGACGAGGCGTACGAGGCGGTCAACCAGGTGTTCACGGACAACCTCATCCGCGTCGAGGCGGACGAACTCACCTACCACATGCACATCATCCTCCGGTCGGAGATAGAGCAGGAGTTCGTCGGCGGCGACCTGGACGTGAGCGAGATTCCGGGCCGCTGGAACGAACTGATGGACGAGTACCTCGGCGTCGTGCCGGAGACGGACGCCGAAGGCTGCCTGCAGGACATCCACTGGTCGAGCCGGTTCGCCGGCTTCCAGAACTACACGGTCGGCAGCGTCTTCGCCGCCCAGCTCTGGGCGACCATCGAGGAGGAACTGGACGACCCCGAGGCGATGATACGCGAGGGGAACTTCGGGCCCATCCGCGAGTGGTTGACCGAGAACGTCCACCGCCACGGCCAGCGGTACACCACCGACGAGTTGATCGAACGGGCCACGGGCGAACCGCTGACGGCGGAGTACTTCCTCGACTACGTCACCGAGAAGTACGAAACCATCTACGACCTGTAGCGGACCGCGCTCTCCTCCAGTCTCGGAGACGTCGCGCTACTCGACGTACTCCTCGGGACCGTTCCGGAACTCTTGCTCGTGCTCCGTGGAGCAGAAGTAGTACGTCTCGCCCTCGTACTCCATCGTCGCGGGCGCGTACTCCTCGTCCTGGTAGTCGGTCTCCGCGGGGTTGGTCCGGTCGACCGCCATACCGCAGACGGGACACGTGGGCATATCCGTCCTTCTCGGCGCGAACAGTAGGGCGTTGCGGCCCCGCATTCGAGAGGTCGACCACCGGCACTGGAAATACCAGGAACTAGACCTAACACCCTGATTCAATTTCTAATACTACATTCAATTTATAAGTGGAGATGGTGTACTACCGTCAAGTTCGGATTGGGCAATGAGAGAGGATATCGAGGACGTTTCCGCGGCGGTGTTGCACGACCGGTTCCCCGGCATGGGCGGTGGCGAGCGGTTCGCCATCGAGGCGGCGCGAGTGCTGGACGCGCCCATCTACACGACCTACGTCGCGTCGGGGACGGACCTGCCGGACGACGTTCGGGTCGTCCCGGTGCGCCAGGACAAGTACACCAGCGGCCTCTCCGGACGACTCCTCGAGTGGCAGAACGAGGGGATGAACCCCTTCGAGACGCTGTCGGTCTCGCTCGACCTGACCGACGCCCACGAAGACCTCGCGGAGTACGACGTGCTGCTGGAGAGCGCGCCGCTGTCGAAGTCGTACGTGCCCGACGTGGACCAGACCATCATCCACTACCCCCACAGTCCGCCGCGATGGCTGTACGACCTCTTCCGCGACCGACTCGCCGCGCTGGACTACCCCGGCATCGGATTCGCGATACGAGCGTACGCGAAACTCTGGCGGGCGCTCGACAAGGAGGGCAACGACTACGTCGACCGCTTCGTCGCCAACAGCGAACTCGTCGCCGACCGCATCCAGCGCTACTACGACCGTACCGCCGCCGTCGTCTATCCGCCGGTCACCGGCGACTGGCGAACGGAGGGCGACGACGGCTACTTCGTGACGTGGTCGCGGCTCGCGCCCGAGAAGCGCATCGACCTCGTCGTCGAGGCGTTCGCGGGACTGGACGAGCGTCTGCTCGTCGCCGGCGACGGCGAGCAGCGCGAGGAACTCGAAGCGATGGCGGCCGGCCACGACAACGTCGAGATTCTGGGCTACGTCGACGACGTGGAGTCGCTCGTCGCCCGCGCCACCGCGGTCGTCTACGCCCCGCGGAACGAGGACTTCGGTCTCGTCGGCGCGGAGGCGCTGTCGGCCGGCAAACCCCTGCTCGGCGTGAACGAGGGGTTCACCCGCCACCAGGTCGTCGAGGGGACGACCGGCCTCCGGTTCGAACCCACCGTCGAGTCCCTGCGCGAGACGGTCCGCCGGTTCGACCCCGGTGCGTTCGACGCCGACGAGATTCAGCGGTTCGCCGGCCGATACGACTACGAGACGTTCGCCGAGGACCTGGTGACCGTCGTCAACCGAACCCACGCGGACGCCGCCACCGAGCGCGCCGCGGTCGACGTAGATGATACGGAAACCCCGCACGTCAGCTGACCCCGACGTCTCCGTCGTGATTCCGACGGTGCCGGCGAACGACCACGACGCCGTCGTCGACGCGCTCCGCGAAGGGACCGTCGAGGAGTTCGAGGTGCTGGTCGTCGACGACGCCGACCTCGACATCTGCGAGGCGCGCAACGCCGGCATCGAGGCCGCGACGGCAGACATCGTCGCGCTCACCGACGACGACTGCCGACCGCCGCCGGAGTGGCTCGCCCGCGTCCGGGACGCGCTCGCGGGCGACGTCGTCTGCGTCGAGGGCCGCGTCGAGGGCGGCCGCACCTACCGCGGTACCGGACTGTACGTCGGTTGCAATCTCGCCGTCGACCGCGAGACCGCGCTCGCCGCGGGCGGTTTCCGGTCGGCGTACGCGGGCTGGCGCGACGACACCGAGTTCGGCTGGCGAATGGAGGACCGGGGTCCGTGCCGGTACGACAACGAGATGGTGATGGTCCATCCGGACCTCCCGCGGGCGAGCATCGACGACGAGAAGGAGGCGCGCCTCCGGCGGGAGTACCCCCGACGCTACGAGGAGCGCATCGTCCCGGACACCGCGCTCGGCCGGGTCAACGACTGGCTCTGGCGGCGGGGGTTCTGGGACGCCGTGGACCGGGTTCGGTACGCGGGAGGGAACTCGTGACCCTGCACGACTGGCTCGTCGAGACGGGCGAGCGCGTCCGGGCGGAGGGCTGGAGCGGCGCGGAGAAGTCGGCCTACGAGTTCTACAAGGGCCTGCTCCGGCGCGTCGGCGAGCGCACCGACTACGGCGAGTCCGTCTACGACAGGGAGTGGGACGTCCTCGTCGTCCTCGACGGGTGCCGGGTCGACCTGATGCGGGAGGTCGCCGACGAGTACGCGTTCGTCGGTCGCGTCGGCCGGTTCGAGTCGGCCGGCACCCGCTCCGACGAGTGGATGCGGGCGAACTTCGGCGACCGGGACTGCTCGGACACCGTCCACGTCACCGCGAACCCGAACTCCGCCGACCACCTCGACGCCGACGAGTTCGCCCTGCTCGATGAGGTGTGGCGCGACGCCTGGGACGACGACAGGGGGACGGTCCCCGCCCGCGCCGTCACGGACCGGGCCGTCGCCGCGGCCCGCGACCGCGACCCCGAACGACTGGTCGTCCACTACATGCAACCGCACTTCCCGTCGCTGCCGGACCCGTTGCCAGGCGGCGCGATGAGCCGCGACGAGTTCGGCGACCGGGTCGGCGTCTGGGAGCGACTGCGGCGCGGCGACCTCTCCGGCGACCGGGTGTGGCGTTCGTTCCGGGCGAACCTCCGGTACGTCCTGGACGACGTGGCGCTCCTGCTCGACAGCGTCGACGCCGACCGCGTCGTGCTCACGGCCGACCACGGCAACGCCTTCGGCGAGTGGGGCGTCTACGGCCACCCCGACAGGGTGCCCATCCGCGCCCTCCGGGAGGTTCCGTGGGTCGTCACGAGCGCCCGCGACACGGGCGACCACGACCCCGACCTCGCGCGACCGGCCCCGGCGAACGCGGACGGCGCCGACGTATCGGTCTCCGAACGACTCGACGCACTCGGGTACACATGAACGTCGCAGTCGTCGTCCTCGACACCCTCCGGAAGGACGCGTTCGACGAGCACTTCGACTGGCTTCCAGGCGTGCGGTTCGAGCAAGCCTACTCCACGAGCCACTGGACCGTGCCGGCCCACGCCTCGCTGTTCGCGGGCCGGTACGCCAGCGAACTCGGCGTCTACGCCGGCGCGCAACTGCTCGACTGCCCCGACCCCGTCCTCGCCGAGCGGTTCGGCGCGGCGGGGTACGCGACGCGGGCGTTCAGCGCGAACGTCAACGTCTCCCAACCGTTCGACTTCCACCGGGGGTTCGACCAGTTCGAGGGTAGCTGGCGGCTCCGGGCGCTCGCGGAGAACAGCTTCGACTGGGACCGGTTCATCGTCGAGACCGACGACATGGGACCCCAGCGGTACCTGCTCGCGCTGAAGGAGGTGCTGGCGGGCGACTGCGCGACCGTCCCCTCGCTGAAGCGCGGCGCGCTCCTCAAACTCCGCGACCTCGGCTGGGGCCGGTCGACGCGCGACGACGGGGCCGAGGAGGCCCTGGCGTTCGTCCGCGACGCCGACTTCGGCGACGAGGAGTTCCTCTTCGTCAACCTGATGGAGGCCCACACGCCCTACGACCCGCCCGAGGAGTACCGCACCGTCGAACCGCCCGAACTCAACGGCCTCCGCGCGACGCTGGGCGAACCGGTCGCCGACCCCGACCGCGTCCGGCGGGCGTACGACGACAGCGTGCGCTACCTCTCAGACCGCTACCGCGAGATATTCGCGGCGCTCCGGGAGCAGTTCGACTACGTCGTCACCCTCTCGGACCACGGCGAGGCCCTCGGCGAGCGCGGCGATTGGGAGCACCTCTGCGGGCTCGCCCCCGAGATCACGCGGATTCCGCTCTGCATCTCCGGCGACGGTCTCGGCGGCGAACGACACGAGACGGTGAGCCTGCTCGACGTCCACCGGACGGTGCTCGAACTGGCCGACCTCGACGGCGACTCACGGGGTCGCGACCTGCTCGGAGGTCCGGACGACCGCGACTGGCTCGTCGAGTACCACGGGCTGACCGACCGCCACCGGGCCGCGCTCGCCCGGGACGGAATCGACGCCGCGGCGCTCGACCGGGAACTCCACGCGCTGGCCGCCCCGGGCTACTACGGCTGGGAGACGCCCGACGGCTTCCGCGAGGAGGGCGACCTCGACGACCCGCGGGAACGCATCGACGCGCTCGTCGCCGACCTCGACCGCCGGGACGTCAGCGACGACGTGGCCGTCTCGGAGGCGGTCGAGGCGCAACTGCGCGACCTCGGGTACGCCTGAGCCGGTGGTGCGACGCCGTGACGGAAGAACGTAAACCCGTGCCGGAGAAAGGATAGACCGTGGCGGACGACGAACGGAGCGAGGCGGCCGACGTCAGCCTGAGCCGAGAGACGTTCGGCGGTGCGATAGCGCAGTTCGCGATGGCCGCCGTCGGTTTCGCCGGGACGATAATCTTCGCTCGCTGGCTCGGCCCGTCGGCGTTCGGCGGCGTCTACCTCCTGTTGGCGGTCGTCAAGCTCGCGGACCGCCCGATGAACGGCTGGTCGCTCGCGGCGAAAAAGCGGCTCTCGGAGAGCGACGCGCTCCGGTCGCCCGCGTTCGGTGCGCAACTGCTCTTCGACCTCGGCTGGGTCGGGGTCGCCGGGGTCGCCGCGCTGCTCGCCGGGGACGCGCTCGCGGACTACACCGGGCTGGCCGCCGCGCCCCTGCTCGCCGTCCTCCTGCTCGCCAGCGAGTCGACCTACGAGACGGTCGAGAGCCTCGTCCAGGGTCGCGGGCGAATCAGCGTCGCGACGTGGATCGACGCCCTGCGCTCGGTGCTGACCCTGCCCCTGCAGATTGCCCTCGTCTCCCTCGTCGGCGCGGCCGGGATGGTGTACGGGCTGGCGGCCGCCTCGCTGCTGGCCCTCCCCGTCGTCTCCTACTTCGTCGCCGCTCGCCCCGAACTGCCCTCGCGGGCGTTCCTCGGCAGCCTCGCCGACTACGCTCGCTACAGCGTTCCGTCGTCGGCGCTCGGCACCGCCTACGACCGCCTCGACCTGCTCCTGCTCGGCTACCTGCTCGTACCCGCCGCCGCCGGCTTCTACGAGGTGGCGTGGATGCTCACCATGCCCGCCGTCTTCGTCGCGGACGTGGCGGGCCGGGGGCTGATGGCCAAGGTGAGCGGGCGTGCGGCCAACGGCGAGGGCGTCGGCCAGGACGTGTCGAACACGGTCGCGTACGCCGGCCTGCTGGCGTTCCCGATGCTCGCCGGAGCCGTCGCGCTCGCTCGCCCCCTCGTCGTCACCGTCTACGGCCCGGCGTACCGGAACGCGGCCACGCTGCTCGTCGGCCTGGCCCTGTACCGCATCCTGCGCACCCAGACGGGGCCGCTCCTGCAGGCGATAAACGGCCTCGACCGACCGGACGTGGCGATGGGACTCTCGGCCGTCGCGCTCGCCGTGAACGTCGTACTCGGCGTGGTCCTGACGCTCCGGTTCGGGGCCATCGGCGTGGTCGCCGCCACCGTCGTCGCCGAAGCGCTGCGGTACGCCGGGGCGGTCGCCTTCCTGTGGTCGTCGGTGACCGCGTTCGCGCCCGTCTCCCGGCCGATGGCGGCGCAGGTCGGTGCGAGCCTCGTCACCTTCGCCGTCGCCTCCGCCGCCCGCGGCGCGCTCCCGGTCCGGTCGTGGGTCGACCTCGGCGTGCTCGTGGGGACCGGGGCCGCGGCGTACGGCGTGGCGCTGGTCGCGCTCAGTCCCGGCTTCCGACACACGCTCGGCGTCGCAGTCCGGGAGTCGCTGGCCGACGTGCGACACTGACCGAACTCCGGCGACGAATCGCGTCGAGCGCTCCGAGAAGAGTCGAACGTCGTCCGACCGCGGCCGGTCGCGGTCGGGTCAGGTGTAGTAGTACTCGCCTTCCGTCTTCTGTTTGCGGTCGAGCTGGCTGCCCGGCTTGTTGATGCGCGGGCGGCCGACGTTCTCGTCGCGGCGGAAGGTGATGTCGAGGTTCGAGAGGAAGTCGTTCATCCCCTCGCGCATCCCCTTCGGCTTGCCGGCGTGACCGTGCTCTGCGGGTTCGCCGTCGAACACCATCAGGCGGTCCGCCAGCAGGTCGATCATGTAGATGTCGTGGTCGATGACGAGCACGGTGGCGTCCTGCATCTCGGCGAACCGGCGGATGGCCTGCGTGGCGCGGACGCGCTGTTCGACGTCGAGGTACGCCGACGGCTCGTCGAGCAGGTAGAGGTCCGCGGACTCGGAGAGGCAGGCCGCGATGGCGACGCGCTGGCGCTCGCCGCCCGAGAGGTCCGTGAGGTTCTGCTCCATGATGCTCTCTAACTGGAGCGGCTGCGCTATCTCGGTGTTCCAGTACGACGACCCGAAGTCGTCCGTGAGCGAGGAGAGGAACGCGTCGACGCGCATCGGCTGGTCTATCTCGATGTACTGGGGCTTGTAGGAGATGTCCAGCCGGAAGTCAAGTTCGCCCTCGTCCGGTTCGAGTCGCCCGGCGAGCAGCTGGGCGAACGTCGACTTCCCGATGCCGTTCGGACCGACGACGCCCAGCACCTCGTTCTCGTGAATCGTCCCGCCCTCCACGTCGAGACCGAACTCGTCCTCGCCGTACGACTTCGAGAGGTCGGGGTACTCCGCGAGCACGTCGGCGTGGGTCGCGACCCGGGGCGCGTGCTCCTCGAACTCGATGGGATTCGGCCGGATGCGCATGTTCTCGTTGTCGAGGTACCCGTGCAGGTACTCGTTGATGCCGTTGCGCACCGACTTCGGCGACGTGATGACGCCGTACGCGCCCGGTTCGCCGTAGGCGACGTGGAGGTTGTCCGCGACGAGGTCGAGGATGGCGAGGTCGTGCTCGACGACGAGCATCGACCGGTCCTGCTCCTCCGCCATCTCCTGGACGAGGCGCGCGACCGCGACGCGCTGGCTGATGTCGAGGTACGGCGTTATCTCGTCGAGGAAGTAGAAGTCGGCGTCGCGGGCGAGACACGCCACTATCGCGACGCGCTGGAGTTCGCCGCCCGACAGGCTGTCGATGTCCTGGTCGAGGACGTGTTCAATGTCGAGCCGTTCGAGCAGGTCGTCGAGCGCGCCCCGCTCGTTCGTCGGCTCCAGCAGTTCGGCGGTGTTGCCGTCGAACCGGTCCGGAATCTTGTCGACGTACTGGGGCTTGCGCGCGACGGTCACGTCGCCGTCGCGCACGTCCGCGAGGTAGTCCTGGAGCTCCGTCCCGCGGTAGCGTTCGAGCACCGCGTCCCAGTCCGGCGGCTCCCCGAACCGGCCGAGGTTCGGCGCGAGTTCGCCCGCCAGAATCCGCACGGCCGTCGTCTTCCCGCTCCCGTTCGGCCCGAGGATGCCAGTGACCTGGCCCTCCTGGGGGACGGGCAGACCGTACAGCGAGAAGGCGTTCTCGCCGTAGCGGTGGGCGGGGTCGTCCTGGAGCTCCTGGGGCAGGTTGATGATCTCGATGGCGTCGAACGGGCACTTCTCGACGCAGATGCCGCAGGTCTCACCCAGACAGATCTCCTCGCTGATCTCGATCTGGTCGGGCTGGCCGTCGTCCGCGTCCTCACCGCGGAGCGTGATGCACTCCTTGCCGGTCCGGTTCGGCGGACAGTAGTTCTTGCACTCGTAGTTGCAGCGGTCGGGCTGGCAGCGCTCCAGGTCCACGACCGCGATACTGTCGTCCGCCATGGTTACACCTGGACGTGGTTAGTCAGCAGAATGCCCCACGTGATGAACCACAGCGAGAACGTCATGAACGCCACGTACAGGTAATCTTTCGCGCCGTCGAGCTCGTAGCCGAGCGCGCGAACGAGCGGCAGCTGGACCACGGTGAATCCGAGCACGATGGCCAGACCCATCTGGTCGCTTGCCGCCGCGTTCGTCGTCCCGACGACGGACGCGGAAGCGACGCCCGCGGCGATGCCGGCCAGGGCTGCTATCGCCGTGACCGTGACGCTCCGCAGGTGGGCCGCTCGTTGTTCGGACGCTTGTTCGGTCGCCATGGAGGGAACTGGGGTTCCCGGACTCAAAAGGAGTTCGTTTGCGGGTATCGCCCCCGTCCGCTCGGGAATGGTAAACGTTTAACCGTACGAACTCACAATTCCCGATGAGGGCCGGTAGCTCAGTTAGGCAGAGCGTCTGGCTTTTAACACGACCCACCCGCGCCGTATCGACGGATGGTTGTGGAAGACACCAGACGGTCGGGGGTTCAAATCCCTCCCGGCCCGCTTCTCCGGACCATAGACCCGGCGAGCGACGCAAATCGTGAGGGTGAAGCGGCAACGGTGGCTCCGTGAACGGTCGGTGGGCGACCGGAGCGAGGCGAGGGACGGCTCTTTCCGATACGTAACCGTCCGTAATTTTATACCGAAATAGTCGATAGTGACTATATGGGCGACGACGTTCATCCGAAGGAACGTGGCCAGCGAAGCGAAGCGGCCATCGTCTTCGAACTGGTTCGCCGCGGTCTGACCGTGCTGGAACCGTTCGGTGACAACGAGCGATACGACCTCGCAGTCGAAGCGGCCGGGGAGTTCTACCGGATTCAGGTGAAGACGGGACGACTGGAAAACGGGTGCGTTCGGTTCGAGACTCGGAGCTCCGGCACACTGACTCGAAAAATCGAAAAAGAGGGGTACGACGGAGAGATCGACGTCTTTGCGGTTTACTCGCCGGAGCTGGAGGACGGTTTCGTAGTGCCGATAGCGGCGGCACCGACGACGACGATGGGCCTCCGCGTAGAAGAGCCCGAGAAGCCTTCACCGAACACGAACTGGGCGACGGACTACCGAATCGACGACTGGGTTGAATCGATTCGCGACGAGAGGGAGTGACCTCGAACGACCGACGGAGTCCGGAGAGCGTCCTCACCGCCGACGCCGACCCCCGGAAAAACGACGGCACAGTTCAGGAGGGATTATAAGTCGCCCGCGCTCACAGCATCGACATGAACAGTTTCGCTTCGGACTCGCTCGGATCGCTCGGAACCGCCGTCGGCGTCTTCCTCGCGCTGGTCGGCATCGCGACGCTCGTCGGGACGCCGTGGGCCTACAAGTCCGGTAGCCTCGTCCTCGCTGCCGGACAGATTTTCGGCGCGCTCGCGGCCGTCGGCATCGGCGCTGGTCTGGCGTGGCTCGCGGCGCAGAAGTAGAGGAGTCGTTTTCAGCCCTTGTTGGGCAGGTAGCCGAGCATCCCCAGCAGGACCGCCGCGAGGAAGCTGATGATGGTGACGCCCCAGAGGCCCGCGATGCGCTCGTTGAAGTGTGCTATCTCGCTCCGCTGGTCGTTGTAGGCTTTCACGTTCGTCGACAGCAACATCTTCCCGTTCTCGGCGTGGGCGACGAATCGCTTGTTGTTCGGCCCGAGCGTGACGGTGCTACCGTCGCTGATGGAGACGGTGTTCGACTGCGGAGCGGTCCACTGCAGGACGACGGACTGGTTGGTGATGTTCGCGACCGTCGTCGAGTTGTTGGCGAACTGGAAATTGTTGCCCTGTCGGAGCGTGGTGGTGTTCGGCTCGCCGAACTGCTGGCGCTTGTACTCGTCGACGGGCACCAGCGTCTTGTTACCCTGGCTTCCGTTGGTGACGACGAACGTTTCGTTGTTCTGGGTGACCGTCTGGGTGTCGTTGCTCAGGTTCTGTACCTCGCGGAGCGTCGCCCGATTGGGGTCGGACGTGTTGGGGATGACCACTCGGCGGGTCTCGTTCTGGTACTGGACCGTCGTGTTGTTGTTCAGCGTCTTGCTGAAGCGTGCCGACTGGTTGGTCCACGCCACCTCCGCGGACCCTCCGCCGAGCGACGTGACGTTGTACTGTCGGCCGTCGACGGTGACGTTCTGTCCCTGGCTCTCGAGCGTCTTCTGTGGGTTGTCGACCTCGATAGTCGGTTCCTGGGCGGCCCCGATGAGCGAGTACGCCCCGGCAGCGATGATGAGAAAGACCGCGACGTATACTCCCGCTGCACGTCGTTGCATATCCTAGCCCGGGTCCCCGCGCAGTATAATGGTTACCTTTTGGGAGCAGGAGTTCCGCCCGTGACGGTCGAGGACCCGGGCGCAGGCGGGGACGGCGCGTCCGCTCGGAGCGGACGAGACGGCCTGCAGGACGGCATGCAGGACATTGACCGGCGATATAACAGCGAAGGAACACGGCGTTCCGTGAGAGCGCCCCTCCGCGGACGATTTCCCGTCTACATTCGATTCGGGTCGTACCAAGAGTTAAATAGGTCGGGTAGCTTGTATTCGAAACAGCAGAGATGACCGTCGAACCCGGCGACTACGACCTGCGTGAACTCCGCAGGATGGCCGACGAGGAGGACCCGCCGCTGGACGTGCCCGAGGAGTCGGGCGAGGAGGCGTTCCGACTCGGCCAGCGCGAGGAACTGATGAAGCTCCAGACGCAGTTCATGAGCTCCGGTCGACTGCCGGAGAAACCGTATCTCGAATCCCTGCCGACTCGATACGGCGCGGAGGTCGTCGTCTTCGAGTGGCTCGATTTCCTCGTCGAGAAAGCTGGCTTCGCGAACACCGACGCCGCGCTCGACTACTACGAGTCCGTCGACTGGCTCAGCCCCGAGGCACACGAGGACCTGCGGTCGTACATGCACGGCTTCTCCGAGGTGGACCGCTTCGACGGCGAGGAACCGGACGACCTGGACACCAACGACCACGTCCTCAGCCTCGTCTACGTCGCGCGTCTCGCCTCGCTGGCGTAATCCCGGCCCGCTCTCACTCCCGGTATCCCAGGCTCTTCAGCCGGTCTTCTATCACGCCCTCGTCAATCTCCTCGCGCGCTTCCGGCGGTTCGGCGGTGACCGCCCGGCGCTCGTCGGCCTCGACGGTCGCCCACGGCACTTCGATGAGTTCGCGCTTGTGCAGTCCGCCGGGGTGGCCGTACGCCCGGAGCGGAATCGGGTAGGTCCGCTCGCCGACGAGATTCCCGTGGTCGGCGGTGACGACCGACTTCCCCGGCAGTCGGTCGACGAGGGTCTCGACGTGGGGGGCGACCACGTCGAGGTTCTCCCGGTAGGCGTCGACGACGGTCTCCTCGTCGGTCACCTCGCCGTGGAACAGCGCGTTCCACGGGTGGGGTTCCTCGCTCCGTTCGTCGGCGTCCAGTTGCATCTCGATGCCGGCGTGACCGATGTCCTGGCCCGTCTCGCCGACGAAGGGGAAGTGAGGCTGCATGAAGTGTGCGACGACGCGCTTGTCGGGATACCGCTCGAACGCGGCGAGCGTCTGCTCGACCACGGTCTCTGGCATCACGGTCCGGTGTTCGTCGTCCCAGTGGTCGTCGAGCAGGTTGACGACGGCGTGGAACGTGTCGTCGGGGAGCTTGTAGGTGTGCGGATTGGCGGTGACGTAGACCGTGTCGTGGAGTTGCCGGCCGACGAAGCTCTCCTGCATGAACTCCCAGCTTTCGCTGCCGGGCGAGAGCTTGCTCGTCACGGTGTCGCCGATGTCGGTCTGCTCTTCGAACATGTCGTACCGGCAGGCGTCGAGGACGACCAGGTTGTCCCAGTCCTCGTCCATCACGTCGACGCGCTCCGCGCGGTTCAGCAACTGATAACACCGGGCGTTGAGTTCGAGGGCGTCGTCTCGAAGTCGTCGCGTCTCCCCGCGGAGGAGACGCGGGTCGCGCAGAACGCGCACCAGATTTCCGATCGAGTACCGCCGCCACATCGACATATCACTCCCTTCCGACCCCACCGACTTATTTATGATATGGCTAAACCAGTTTTGGAGAACGGTTCGGGAGGTTACTTTTCCACCGGATCGCCGTCGAACTCTATTCGGCCGTCTTGGAGCCGTTCGTCCGAAACGTCTCGGCCTCTTCTCTCGAAACGCAAGACGGGCCGCCGAGGAGACAGCCAGGGGACAAAACTAGCGGCGGGATAGTGACGGGAGAAATTCACGTCGGTCCGCGTCGAGCGAGGCGAGTCTGGCTGCCGCTGGTCGGCCGGGAGCGACGGACGTACGGTTCGGCGTCCCGCCGCTCGTCGCGCCCGCTCTCCGTGCGGACGCTTCGCTCGTCGAGACACTCCCTCGCAGAAGACGTCGGACCGGAACGGTTCCGGCGTCGCAGGCTCCATGGGCCCTGACGGATTCGAACCACGCGAAGACGGTCCTGCTCGGTCGCTTCGCTTCCTGTGCTGGCTGCGTCTTCCCTACTTCGAATCCGTCGGCGGTCCGTTCCGCACTGCTCGCCGACGCTCGCAGGCTCCATGGGCCCTGACGGATTCGAACCATCGACCACTCGGTTATGAGCCGAGCGCTCTAACCAGACTGAGCTAAGGGCCCTGCTCAGGTAGTCGTATTTGACGCCTCCTCTTTAGCCTACCGGCTTTCTCCGGGCGCGACGGCGTTCCGTCGCCGCCTCACGGCCGCTACGCTCGTGGCGATGATGCGTCGAGAGAAGCGCCGTCGCCAGGGCTCGAACCTGGGACAACCACGTTAACAGCGTGGTGCTCTACCAGCTGAGCTACGACGGCTCGTTGCAATCGTTCATAGACGCAGTTGTTTGATAGGGCTTTCGCTTTCACCCGACGGCATCGACACGCTTTCCCCGCATCAAGGGGTACGCTCGGGCAATGGCAGCTTTCGAGGACGTCGTCGCGGCGGTCCGAGAACGCGTCGAACCGGACGCCGAGGAGCGGTCGCGCCTCGGGACGGTCGTCGAGCAACTCGTCGAGCGCACGGAGTCGGCCGTCGACGACCTGCCCGTCGAGGTGGACGTGCTCCAGGTCGGCAGCACCGCCCGCGGAACGTGGCTCAGCGGCGACCGCGACATCGACCTGTTCGTGCGGTTCCCGCCGGACTGCGACCGCGACGACCTCGAATCGTACGGCCTCGACGTCGGCCACGCCGTCCTCCCCGACGGCCACGAGGAGTACGCCGAACACCCCTACGTGAAGGGAGAGTTCGAGGGGTTCGACGTGGACCTCGTCCCCTGCTACCGGGTCGAGTCCGCGACCGACATCCGGTCGGCGGTGGACCGCACGCCGTTCCACACGCGGTACCTCGAAGCGCGCCTGGACGACGACCTGGCGAACGACGTCCGGGTGTTCAAGCAGTTCCTCACCGGTATCGGCGCGTACGGTAGCGACCTCCGGACGCGCGGATTCTCGGGCTTCCTGGCCGAACTGCTCGTCCTCGAACACGACGGCCTCCGCCCGCTGCTCGAAGCGGCGGTCGACTGGCAGCCGCCGGTTCGCTTCGACCCCGAGGACCACGGCACCCGGGAGTTCGACGACCCGCTGGTCGTCGTCGACCCCACCGACCCCGAGCGCAACGTGGCGGCCGTCCTCTCGGCGGCGAACCTCGCGCGCCTCCAGCACTACGCCCGCGAACTGCTGGACGACCCCCGGGAGTCGCTCTTCTTCCCCGAGTCGCCAGACCCGCTCTCGCCCGCCGACGTGCGCGAGTTCGTCGCCGACCGCGGGACGACGCCGGTCGCGCTGCGCTTTCCCGCGCCGGACGTGGTCGAGGACCAGCTGTACCCCCAGCTGGACAAGTCGCTGTCGGGCGTCCGCGAGGCCCTCGAACGGCGGGGGTTCGAGGTGTTGCGCGCCGACCTGTTCGCCGACGACTCCGCCGTCCTCCTGTTCGAACTCGGCGTCGCCGAACGCCCCGCAGTCGAGCGCCACGAGGGCCCGCCGGTCCACGTCCGCCGGCACGCCGCGGGATTCTACGAGAAGTACGCGAACGACGACGGCGACCCGGAGTCCGGCGACCGCACGTACGGTCCGTTCGTCGACGACGGCCGCTACGTGGTCGAGCGCCCCCGGGAGTTCACGACCGCGACCGCGTTCCTGGAGAGCGACGCGCTGTTCGACGCTGCTCTCGGCGTGCACGTCGAGGACGCGCTACGGGACGGGTACGACCTGCTCGCCGGCGGCGACGCCGTGGCCGACCTCGCCGGGGAGTTCGGCGTCGAACTCGCTCGCTACTTCGACCCGCGGCCCTAGTCGCTATCCCCGTCGAAGATGGGGTGTGACGCCCGGACCTCGTCGACGAGGTCGCGAACGTCCTCGTCGGCGTCCTCCTCCGGCACGACGGGGTCGCGGCCGTCGAACACCTCGTGGACCATCGCGACGCCGTCCGAGAGCGTATCGAGGCTGTAGCCGCCTTCGAGCACGAATCCGAGCGCGGCCGCCGTCTCGTCGGCCACGTCTCGGACCCGAGCGGTGAGCATCCCGTAGCCCTCCGTCGAGACGCGCATCCGGGAGATGGGGTCGTGGCGGTGGGCGTCGAACCCGGCGCTGACGAGTATCAGGTCGGGGTCGAACGACCGGACCGCGGGTTCGACGAGGTCGTCGAACGCCGTCCGGTACTCGGGGTCGCCGGCCCCCGCGGGCAGCGGTGCGTTCAGCGTCGTCCCCGCGCCGTCGCCCTCGCCGACCTCGTCTATCTCGCCCGTGCCTGGATAGAGGCCGTCCTCGTGGAGCGAGCAGTAGAGCACGTCGCCGTCCTCGGCGAAGATGTCCTGCGTGCCGTTGCCGTGGTGGACGTCCCAGTCGAAGACGGCGACGCTGTCGGCGTCGCCCGAGTCGAGGGCGTACTGGGCCGCGACGGCGGCGTTGTTGAAGAAGCAGAACCCCATGGCGTCGTCGACGACCGCGTGGTGGCCCGGCGGTCGACCGATGGCGAACGGCGTGTCGCGGCCGTCCTCGCCCGCCAGTGCCGTCTCGGCCGACCAGCGAGCGAGGCCCGCGCTCTGGAGTGCGGCGTCCCAGCTCTCCTCGACGGCGACCGTGTCGGGGTCCCAGTTACCGCCGCCGTCGGCGCAGAACTCGCGGAACTCCTCGACGTAGTCGGCGTCGTGGACGGCGGTCACCGTCGATTCGTCCGCGGAGTCGGCCTCGACGTACTCGACGCCGTGCCGACGCGAGAGCGTCTTCCGGATGGCCCGCAGCCGATCCGGGTTCTCCGGATGGCGTTGGCCGGTGTCGTGTTCGAGGCAGACCTCGCTGTAGCCGAACTTCATTCGAACAGTTCGAAGTACGTCACGATGTCCTCGGCCTTAACGGTTCTGCGGTCCGCGTGGCGCGCCAGTATCGCGGCCGCCGTCGCCACGTTGTTGGCGTAGTCCTCGAGGATGTCGGCCAGTGCGATGCGGGCGTTCATCGAAACCCGGTAATCGTCGTCGATGTCGAGTCGCGCGATACGGTCGACGGGGGCGACCGGGAGCGTCAGGTCGTCCTTGTCGACGACCTGTTCGACCTCGAAATCCTCTGCCATCAGCGTCTTCCGTCCGTCGGCGGTCGCTCGCTCGGCCGCGCCGGCGGCGAGTTCGGCCCCGTGTCGCTGGATGCGGCGGGCGAGTTCCTCGGCGGCGTCAGCACTGACCCGCAGTTCCCCCGCATTCCGTCGAATGATAGTGTCGACCGGCGCAAACGGAAGCTCAACGCTCATGGTCCAAAGGCGGAAGCCAGTCGTCCTTAATCTTTCCCTACCGTCGTTTCCTGGAAACCGCACAACGAGGGGGACCGCCAGCACGCCTAAGAAGATGCACTCCCAATCCGCGAGTATGTCCGACGACCACGAGCGCGACCGAACGATGGCGAAGGAGAAAGACGAGGAACAGACCCAGGAGGGCGAAGCGGAGGCAGAACGTGCCCGCGAGGAAGAACTGGAAGACGAGACCGACGTCGAACAGAACGAGGCCCGCGAAGACGCCGCTGCCGACGAGCAGAACGTCGACAACCACCGCGACGAAGAGCCGTTCAACAGCTAGAACACGTCGTCGGCGTCGAGTCGCCCGTCCTGCAGTTCGCCGCGGGCGGTGACCTCCTGACCGAGGTGGACGTCCGAGTCCGTGTCGACGCTCACCGTCTCCTCGCCGTCGTCGAGCACGACCGGACTGCCCGCCTGGACGACCGTCCCGGTGAACTCGACGTACTCGCCGTCCTCGTTTTCGCCGTCGCTCGCGTCGACAGTCGCGGCGTCGTCCCCGCCGTCCCCGCCGTCGTCGACGTCGTCGCCGAACGCGTCGAGCCCCGCGCTGGAGCCGCCGTCGTCGCTCGATTCGTCGGTGGCGGTGCCGACCTCCGCACCGCTCTCCAGGACCGTGACGGTCGACTGCCAGCCGGCCGATCCCTCGATGTCGTCCTCCCAGCCGTCCTGGATTTCGACGTCCGCGAACTGGACCTCGTCGCCGGGCGCTATCTCCCGGTCGGCCTTCTCGCCCCAGAGCGCGACCCGGAGGTCGCCCGTGTCGTCCTGAATCCGGACGTTGCGGACCTGGCCCTCCGAACCGTCGTCGCGGTCGAACGTGCGCTTGGGGTCGGCCGACCTGACGACGCCCGCCACGTCGGCGGTGTCGCCGAGTTCGAGGTCGGCGATGTCGGTGCTCTCGGGGACGTACTCGACGTCCTCCTCTATCTCCTCGACCGCGCCGCGGTTACCGACGTGGAGTTCGAGGCTCCCGTCGCGCTCGCGGACGTATCCGTCCACGACCTCGACCGAGATGCCGGGGTCGAGTTCCTCGGCGAGGTCGGCGCGCTCGTCCCAGAGCGTCACCCGGACGCGGCCCGTCTCGTCGCCCACGGTCAGGTTCGAGACCTTCCCCTGGGAGCCGTCGTCGCGGTCGAAGGTGCGGACCGTGTCCGTGTCCAGTAGCTTCCCGCGGAGGTTCACGTCCGAGAGGCCCAGCGACAGGTCGTCGACGGCGTAGGTGTCCTGGACCTGGACGTCGATTTCGGTGTCCTCGTCCGGTTCGGCCTTGTCGACCGAGACCTCGGTACCGTTGTACCCCTCCTTCGGGCGGCCCTTGATCCGGAGCACCTGGCCCTTCTCCAGTTCCTCCTTCGCGGCCTGCGCCTGCTCGTCCCACAGGGAGATGCGGATGGAGCCGGTCTCGTCCGCGACCTCGACGTTCAGGACGTGGCCGTCCTCGGCGTCCTCGCCGTCGCGCTCGAACGTCCGGACGTCGCCGACGCTGACGACCTTCGCGACGAACTTCGCCTCCTCCATGCCAGGTTCGACGTCGGCGACCCCGTTCACCTCGTCCTCGTCGAGTTCGTGGGCGATGAGCATCGCGGCGGTCTCTTCGTCCGCCAGTCCACCCATCTGGTCGACTTTGTCCTCGACCGCTTCCCGGAACTCCTCCAGAGAGACGTCGGCGTCGAGGTCCCCGTACACGTCCTCTATAACGCCCATAATCGTACTTTTATGGTAGATTGGACGTCGCTTAAGCGTTGTCTTTGCATCGAGACCCCTCCGCCGTCTTTCGATACCGCCGTCGTTTCGGTCACGCCCGACGTTTGGTCCGTCATCCGGGATAAACGTACGCGCCGCCGCGTTCCCGACGACTTCGCGGGTCAGGAGACGGCGAAGACGGCGGCCCCGGCACCCACGGTGACGAGCAGTCGGCCGACGCTCCCGACGAACGTCGCGGCGGCGAACTTCACGTAGTCCTCTTCGAGGATGGTGAACGCGTAGATGGACAGCGTGTCGGGGAAGAACGGCACCGACAGCGCCATCGCCAGCCCGACGTACCCCCACTTCCTGGCTATCGCGACCGTCTTCTTCTCCGACCACTCGACCACGTCGAACCGCGAGCGCTGGAGTGCGCGGATGACCGGCCCCGACTGCTTGGCTTCGTGCCCGATGTGGAACGCGAACACGCTCCCGACCGCCTTGCCGGCCCCGCTGACGAGGATGATGGTTCCCAGTCGGAGCGACTGCCCCAGTCCGAGGTCCAGCGGGGCGGCGAGGACCACCTCGCTCGGCAGCGGCAGGATGAACGCGATGAGAAACGAGTAGACGCCGATGATGACCAGACCGAGCCAGCCAGTCGCGGTCTCGACGGCCGCTTGCAATCCGAACAGGTCGAGGACGACTCCACCTGTGGCTGCGTCCGCAGACGCGGCGAGAAGCCCTGATAGCACACGTCCCTCTCGGTCGTCGGGGGTTGTAAACTTTCGTCTCCACGCAAACCGCGAGTTCCGCTGGCAAACAGACTCATACCGTCCCGCACCCAAATCCGGCTGTGCAACCCGATCACGAGTACAGCGTCGTCGTTCGTCCGAACCTGCGCGTGACCGCCGCCGTCGCAACCGACGAAGGCAGCCTCGACCGGCTGGCCGTCGACCTGGAGTACCGTCGTGACGGCCGGAGCGACGCCGAAGGGGAGTGGGCCGACCCAGACGCCGGCGTCGAACTGCAGGGTCGTCGCGTCGTCCTCTCGCGGGACGGCGAACCGCTGCTGGACCGCGACCTCTCGACGGCACTCGCCTCCGGCATCGTCGAGCGCTACGGGACGACGGCCGCGAACTACGTTCGCCAGGCCGTCGGGCGCGTTCGAGAGAGCGACCGGAGCCTCGCCGGCAACGTCGAGGAGACGGCCGAACCCGCGTCGTGGCCCATCGCCGTGACGCAGGCCGACGGGACGACCGTCGAGGCGTTCCGCCCGCCCGCACAGGCCACCTTCGAGGTGTACGAGGACGAAAGCGGCGCGTGGCGCTGGCGGCTCCGACACCAGAACGGTAACGTCGTCGCGGACAGCGGACAGGGCTACTCCTCGAAGCGCGCCGCGAAGAAGGGCATCGAGAGCGTGAAGCGGAACGCCCTCGGTTCGCCGGTCGAGGAGTCCTGACGCCGGAATCTACACCGAGTCCAGGTCGTCCACGAACGCCGACAGCATCTCGCGGGTGACGTGGGGCATGCAGACCACCCGGAGTTCCCCAGCGCTCGTCGGCGAGACGCGCCAGCCGCGGTCCCGGAGCGCCGCCACGGTCGCCCGGGGAACGTCGACCGCGACGAGCGGCAGCACGGGGTCGACGACCTCGTAGCCTCGGGTTTCGAGCGCGTCGGCGACCCACTCGGCGTTGGTCTGGGCGCGCTCGTACGTCTCGCGGTAGCCCGCCGGCCACAGTTCCGCCATCGCCGCCTGCGCGCTGGCGACGCCCGCACCGCTCCGCGTGCCCGTCAGCGTGGCCTGCGAGGTGGATTCGAGATACGGCGTGTCGACCGCGAGCGCGTCGAGCACCCGCTCGTCGCGAGCGAGGAAGCCACCGGCCGGGATGGCCGCCCGGCCCATCTTGTGCGGGTCGACCGTCATCGTGTCGACGGCGGCGTGGCCGAAGTGCCAGTCGCGGTCGGTGAAGGGGAGGACGAACCCGCCCCACGCGGCGTCGACGTGCAGGAGCGCGTCGGCGTCCTCGGCCACCTCGGCGAGCGCCGGAACGGGGTCGACGCGCCCGTACTCCGTGGTCCCGGCGACGGCGACGACGAGCGCGGTGTCCTCGTCCGCCAGGTCCGCCATCGCCGCGGGGTCGGCCCGCCGGTCGTCGGTGGGGGCGAGGCGCAGTTCCACGTCGAGCACGTCGGCGGCCTTCTGGAAGCTGAAGTGGACGCTCTCGGGTGCGACGACGTTCGGGTCGTCGCTCGCGGCGAGGTTCCGCGCCGCCCGGACCGCCTGGAGGTTCGCCTCGGTGCCCCCGCTGGCGACGTACCCCTCCGGGTCCGGGAGGCCGGTCATCTCGCCGAGCGTCGCGACCGCCTCACGCTCCAGTTCCGCGACGGTCTGGTACGTCGTCGGGTCGCCGGGGTTGGTGGCGAGAAAGCGCTCCGCGGCCTCGCGAGCGGCCGGGTGCGGTACCGTACACATCGAGGAGAGGACGCGCTCGAAATCCTGCGGTTCCGGCGGCGCGGTCCCCTGCTTGCTCATGTCGGGGAGAAGACGTTCCCGCGGTTTAGCGGTTCCGTTCTCGGTCTTCTCGTCGCTGCTGTTCTCGGCTCTCGCGGCGACTCTCGCCGCGCCCGGCGGTCGCGTCGCCGGTCGTCACCGGACGATGCGGTCGTCGTCCCGCGGTCGGTCAGCCGTCGGCGGAAGCGGTCGCCGTCTCGGTCGTGGGGTCGTCCGAGGACGACCCGCCCTCGCTGGACTCGCCGTGGCCGACGCCGAAGCCGAGCGAGAGGACGACGTTGCCGTCCGGGTCGGTCACCGTCACGGAGTAAGACCCCTCGACGCGTTCGGCGTCGACGTCGGTCGGTCGCTCGTCGCTGATGACGGGGTCGCCGCCGTCGGCCGGGTAGTGAACGTAGCGGTCGTCGCCCGGCTTCAGCGCCGACGAGAGTTCGAACGTGCGCGTCTCGCCGTCGTGTTCGACGCGAATCGTCGACCCGGCGGGGAGTACGTCGCCGCCGCGGTGGAAGACGACGATGAAGTCCTCGTGGCTCGTCGTCACCTCGAGGTCGGCGTTCACCGACGCGGCAGCCTGGCCGGCCCAGTCGGGACGCTCGACGGTCGTCGGGCCGAGCGACGTTATCTCGAACTCCGACCGGCGGTGGCCGTCGTCGGTTTCGACCGTCCGGGTGAACTCGTGGACGCGGCCCGAGGCGTCGACGACGACCGTGGCGTCGAACGTCTCGACGTCCTGGAAGTGGCCGTCGCCGGAGTACTCGTCAGCGCGCAACGTCGTCAGCGTCCGGTCGCCGACGCGTTCGACCGTCGCGACCGAGAACTCGCCGGACGCGAGCAGCGAGCGCAGGACCGTCGCCTTCGTCACCAGACTCTCCGTCTCTCGCTGCGGTTCGTCGGTGCGCGTTTGCTTCTTGTATTGCTCTCCCTCGTTCGTCTCGTAGTGGCGGAGCACGACGGACTCGTTCGCCCACGTCGCGCTGGTCGTGATCGGTGCCTCGCCGTCGACGGTCGCCTTCGCGACGAACGACGACAGGCCGGCGGTGGCCGCGCCGTGCTGACGCACGGTGGTGGTCTCGTCGTCGTACCGTCGCTGCAGTCGGTACTCGAACTCGTAGCCCGTCCCGGCGAGGGCGTCCTCGTGGGCTGCCACGAGCGCGCTGGCGTTCTCGACGCCCGACTCGTCGACGCCCGGCGGGAGGTCGGCGTTCGCCGGGTCGAGCGTGGTCGCGGTGGTCGTTTCGGTCGCGTCGGCCGCGTCGGTCGTGTCGGTGGTCGGTGCAGTCGTCGTTCCGCCTGTGGGTCCGCCGACGCACCCTGCGACGAGCAGGCTGGTGGCGAGGAGGAGGGCGGCAAGCGGTCGCGTACTCATGTCTACGAGCACACGTATCGACTCACGGATAATAAAGGTCGCGTGACCGGACGTGGCACGTACGACGAGCCGTGACGGCCGGGTCGCGTCGTGACGGCGTGTCCCGCCGACGGCGCGGTCAGCGCACCGAGTCGAGCATCAGCTTCTGCTCGACGCGCTTGACCTCGTGCTGGACGTCGCGGACCGCGTCGATGTTCGCCGAGATGGACGAGACCCCTTCGTTGACGAGGAACTGGACCATCTCGGGCTTCGACCCGGCCTGGCCGCAGATGCTGGTGTCGATGTCGTGTTCACGACAGCACTCGATGGTCTGCCCGATGAGTTCGAGCACGGCGGGGTGGAGTTCGTCGAACCGACCGGCGACGTTCTCGTTGTTCCGGTCGACCGCGAGCGTGTACTGCGTGAGGTCGTTCGTACCGAAGCTGGCGAAGTCGATGCCAGCCTGGGCCATCTCCTCTATCTGGAGCGCGCTCGCTGGCGTCTCTATCATCACGCCCCACGTGCGCTTTTCGGGGTCGACGCCCGTCTCGGTCATCAGCCGGCGGGCCTGGTGGACGTCCTCGGCGTCGTTGACGAGCGGGAACATTATCTCGACGTTGTCGTAGCCCATGTCGTACAGCTCCCGGAACGCCTCGAGTTCGTGCTTGAACACCTCGGGCTTGTCGAGGCTGCGCCGGATGCCCCGCCAGCCCAGCATCGGGTTGTGTTCGGTCGGCTCGTTCTCGCCGCCCTCCAGTTGCTGGAACTCGTCGGTCGGCGCGTCGAGGGTGCGAACCCGCACCGGTCGGGGGTAGAACTCCTCGGCGACGCCCCGGACGCCCTCGATTATCTCGTTCACGTAGGCGTCCTCGCCGTGGTCCTCGAGGTACTTCGCGGGCGTCTTGTTGGTCGAGAGGATCATGTGCTCCATCCGGAGCAGGCCGACGCCGTCGGCACCCGTGGCGGCCGCGCGCTCCGCGGCCTCCGGGATGGAGACGTTGACCTTCACCTCGGTCGCCGTCATCGGTTTGACGGGCGTCTTCGGGCGGGCGTCCTCGATGGGTTCGCGCTCCTGTTCGGTCTCTGGCTGGCCCTCGGTGACGGTGCCCTTGTCGCCGTCGAGCGTGATGGTCATGTCGTCTTCCAGCTTGTCGGTCGCGTCCGTGGAGCCGACGACCGCCGGAACGCCGAGTTCCCTGGAGACGATGGCGGCGTGGCTGGTCATGCCGCCCTCGTCGGTGATGATGCCGTCCGCGCGCTTCATCGCGGGCACCATGTCCGGCGTCGTCATCTCGGTGACGATGATGTCGCCGTCGCCGACCTTGTCGAGCTGGTCGAGCTTGTCGACGATGCGGACCGGGCCGCTGGCGATGCCGGGACTCGCGCCGAGACCGTTCACGAGCTGACCGCCGCTTCCACCGCCACCGCCCGCGGCTTCGACCGCGCCGCTGCCGTCGGCGACGCCCTCGGTGGCGCTCTCGGCCGCGTCGGAGCCGATGTCGCCCTCGTCGATGGTGGTGATGGGTCGCGACTGGAGCATGTAGACGGTTCCGTCGACGATGGCCCACTCCACGTCCTGGGGGGTGCCGTAGTGGTCCTCGACCTCCTCGCCGAGTTCGACGAGTCGGTCGATGTCGTCCTTCGAGAGCACGCGCTCCTCGCGCCTGTCGTCGGACACCTCGCGCTCGACCGTCTCGCCGGTCTCGGAGTCTTTCACGTGCATCACCTTCTTGTCGGCGATGGTGACCTCCTCCGTCGCGCCGGAGGCGCGGTCGACGACGTAGTTGTCCGGGGAGACGGAGCCGGAGACGACCGCCTCGCCGAGCCCCCACGCCGCCTCGATGATTATCTTGTCGTCGCCCGTCGACGGGTGGCTGGTGAACATGACGCCGCTCTTCTCGGCGTCGACCATGCGCTGGACCACGACAGCGATGTCGACCTTGTCGTGCGCGAAGTCCTTCTCCTCGCGATAGTAGATGGCGCGCTGGGTGAAAAGCGACGCCCAGCAGCGCTTGACGCGGTCGATGAGGTCCTCCCCGGTGATGTTCAGGAACGTCTCCTGCTGGCCGGCGAAGGATGCGTCAGGCAGGTCCTCGGCGGTCGCAGACGAGCGCACGGCGACGAACGCCTCGCCGTCGTCCAGGTTATCGTACGCCTCCAGGATGCCCGCCCGCATGTCCTCGGGGATGTCCGTCCCGAGGATGAGCTCCTCGGCGCGCTCCTCGGCCTCCGCAAGCGCGGCGGAGTCCTCGGTGTCCACGGAGACGGCCTCGAACAACTCGTCCTCGATGCCGGTCTCCTCGATGAACTCGCGGTAAGTTCCGGCGGTGACGACGAACCCCGGCGGCACCGGCAGGTCGGCCCCGGTGAGTTCACCGAGCGACGCGCCCTTGCCGCCCACCAGTTCGAGGTCGTCTGCGCTGATCTCGTCCAGCCAGAGTACAACCATGTGCGTACGAGTGGACACACGAAGATAGATAAAGAACCTTCCGACCAGTCACGACGGTCAAATTAACTCGCAACCGAGTATTTTCTCAACCCGCCTCCCGCCGGCCGGTAAGCCGATGGTTTGACGCCGGTCGCCGTCGTGGAACCGCCGATGAAAGCCAACGTTTCCGGCGGCGAACAGGTCGAATGCCACGATTTCGAGGAGGGACAGCACGGCGTCGTCCTCCGCGACCACGAGGGGGCCACGGTGGGGTACGTTCCCTACGGGAATCTGGAGTACGTCGCCCGGACCAGGACGCCCGTCGCCTCGTCCAACCTGGCCAGCGTCGGCTACGAACCGGAGGAGGAGGTCCTGGAGATAGCGTTCCGGAGCGGCGGCGTCTACCGGTACTTCGACGTGCCCGACGACGTCTACCGGGACCTGCTGAGCGCGCGCTCCCACGGGTCGTACTTCCACGAGAACGTCCGCGACCAGTACGAGTACCGCCGCATTCGGTAGCGACCCGGACGCCCGGCCGTCGACGCCGCCGACGCGTCCGCGGTCAGGCTTCCAGGATGTCGTCGCCGTCGTCCGCTTCGGGGACGACCAGGCTCCCCTCCAGCGCGGTGACCGCTCGGCCGCCGACCCGAACGTCGTCGCCGACGCGCACGCGGACGTGACCCGGACGGTCCACGAAGTGTCCCTGCTCGAAGCGCATCTCCTCCGGAACGCTCCCGCTGTCACCGGTCGCGTCGTCCGGGGCGGCCTGTGCCTCGGGCTCGTCGAAGGCGTCGAATCGCCGCAGGTACGCACCGGTCGCGCCGCTGGCGGTGCCGGTCACGGGGTCCTCGGGGACGCCGGCGAGGGGCGCGAACATCCGGCCGTGGAGCGTCGAGTCTCCGTCCAGGGCGTCGAAGCTGAACGCGTAGACGCCGACCGCGTCCACCGATTCGCAGAGCGCCTCGACCGCAGCCATGTCGGGGTCGGCGTTCCCGAGGTGTTCGAGGAAGTTCACGGGGACGACGAGGAAGGGGAGGCCAGTCGAGGCGACGGCCAGCGGCAGGTCCGCGCCGACGTCGCGTAGCGCCGCGGGGTCGATGCCGAGCGCGTCGCCGACGCTGTCGTAGTCGACGTCCACGCGCTCGACAGTGGGGTCGTCCTGTGTCATCCAGACGGTGCCGTCCTCGGCCACGTCGACGTCGAGCACGCCGACGTTCGTCTCCAGCGAGTGGGTTCCCGGTTCGATTTCGCCGTCTTCGAGCAGGCGGACGTGCGACGCGATGGTCGCGTGACCGCAGAGGTCCACTTCCGTCGTCGGCGTGAAGTACCGGACCCGGCGGTCGGCGTCGTCGCTCTCGACGAAGAACGCGGTCTCGCTGACCGACAGTTCGCGGGCGACCGCCTGCATCTGCGCCCCGGTCAGGTCGTCTGCGTCCGGGACCACGCCCGCTGCGTTGCCGGCGAGCGGTTCGTCGGTGAAGGCGTCAACGAGGAGGGTGCGTACCGTCTCCATGCCCGGAACGTCACAGGGTAGGTGGTTCAATCCTCCGCTCGCCCGTCCCCACGCTGCCGAGGTCGACCCCCCGTCGGGTCGTGGTGGGCCCGACGCGGTTAGCTCGCCCGGTCGGTCTCGATGTAGCGGAGTTCGACGGTCACGTCCGCGTCGGTCCTCCGTTCGATGTTCCGTTCGATCCGATCCGCGAGGCGCGGGTAGCGGCCGTCGGACGGTACGCCGACGGTGACGATCACCCGGTCGGGTTCGTGGAACAGCGTGCTCGTGGGCAACATCCCGTTGCCGAACATCGACCCCTGGCGGTAGTTCACCTCGATCCCGATCTTCTGGACGTCCTCGTAGGGCGCCTCGCCGAGCGTGTCGCCGACTGTATCGTCCGCGTTGTGCTCGAACTGGGCGTCCTGGTACGTCGAGTAGGTCACGGCGCCGAGGAACACCGAGAGGAGGGAGATGGCGAGGACCAGTACGCCGATGCGCTTGACCATCTCCCGCCGGGAGCGCTCCATCTTGAACCAGCTCTTGGGCTGGTAGCCCATGTACCGGAGCGTGAGGATGGCGGCGAGATTTATCGAGAGGACGTTGACCAGCACGAGAACGCCGGAACTGAGAGCGACGGACGGGTTCAGCCACGCGATGCCGATGCCGACCGCGGCGGCGGGCGGGATGAGCGCCGCCGCGATCATGACGCCCACCAGCGCGACCGAGACGCCGGTCGCGAGGCTGAAGACGCCCGCTACGCCCGCCCCGAGCGCGACGATGAGCGAGAGGAAGTCGGGGGTCAACCGCCCGCTTATCTGGCCGATGGTCGCGATGTCCGTGTTCGGCGGGAAGAGGTACAGTCTCCTGACGGCGAACGCGAACACGGTCGCGCTGAGGATGGAGACGACCCCGCCGATGGCCTGGAGTTTCACCCCGCGACGGAACAGGTCGTCCTCGTCGAGGACGGTCCCGACGCCGGTCGAGAGCGCGGGACCGACCAGCGGCGCGATCACCATCGACCCGACGACCACCGCCGGCGAGTCGAGCAACAGCCCCGCCGCGGCGACGACGGAGCTGATTATCGTCATGGTGATGAACGTCCAGAAGCGGGGCGACAGCTCGCGCGCCCGGATGAGTATCTCCTCCCGGGCGATGCGGGTGATGCTGCTGTCGGTCTCGAACCGTTCGGTGAGTTCCTGGAAGCGCCGCGAGGTGTCGACCTCGGCGTCGATGATGACCACGTGGGCGTCCTCGCTCAGGCCCGAACTGTGCAGTTCGTCGATCACCGGCTGAACCGCACCCTGTGGCAGTGGGAACGTTGCAACGGCCGTGTGTTTGCGGTCGCCTGCCGGTCCGCTGGTCGCGTCCGTCAGGTAGTAGTCGATCTCCATCTTCTCCAGCGTCTCGACTACCGTCTCCCGCTCACCGGCCGGAATCGTGACCTCTACGTGACGCACAGTCTTCGCTTCGAGCGCGCAGGACGAAATAACCGCTGGCATCGCATCGAGTGCGAGAGGCGACGTTCGCTCGGCCGTGGGGGTCTGGTCCACCTGCTTGCGGGAGCGTTCGTGCAACCGCGGAGGTTAAGCCCCGAGAGGCGAAAGGGCGGATATGTTCGAGGGTCGTCCGGACCGCGATGCGGAGGTCGTGTTCGTCGGTCGTTCGAACGTCGGCAAGTCGACGCTGATGCGCGAGTTGACCGGCCACCAGTTCGAGACGGGCGGCAAGCCGGGGGTCACCCGGTCGCCGAACTTCTACGACTGGGCCGGTGACGACTTCGTGCTCACCGACCTGCCCGGCTTCGGGTTCATGTCCGGCGTCTCCGAGGAGCGCCGCGAGCAGATCAAGACCGACGTGGTACAGTACATCGAGAAACACGCCGACAATATCCTCGTGGGCGTGCTGGTCGTCGACGGCAAGAGCGTCGTCGACATCATCGACCGCCACTCCGGCGGCGACGAGGTCCCCCACGACGTGGAAATGTTCCATTTCCTCCGGGACGTGGGCGTTCCGACCGTCGTCGCGGTGAACAAGATGGACAAGGTCGACGACCGCGACGAGCGCCTGAACGACCTCTGTGACCGCCTCGGACTGTATCCGCCGTGGAAGCAGTGGCGAGACACCGTCGCGCCGATCAGCGCGAAACGTGGCAATATCGACACGCTCCAGGAGGCGGTGAAGACACACCTGCACGACCAGAAGCGCGACGACCTGCTGCAGTACTTCTCGTGAACCTCCGGAGAACGTCGTTCTACGAACATGTTCGAGCCGTTCCCAGCAACTGAGAACGCATCTCAATGCGCGAGAACGGGCGTTCCGTCTTATACTTCCTCTATTCCAAGCAGTACGTGTATGACTCAAATTGGAGCACCCGGATCCGGTATCTCGCGACGCGACTTCGTCAAGGCGACCGGCGCGACGGGCGTCGTGGCCGCCGCTGGCTGTACCGCACCGTCCCAGCCGGAACAGCGCGACCAGCAGGCGACGAACAAGGGCGCTGCGGCGAAACTGCCGAAGACGAGCGCCCCACAAGTCGTCGACCTCGACGAGCAGAACCACGAGGTGACGATGAGCGCCGTCCCGGCCCGCCACGAGGTACACCCCCTCGACACGATGGGGGGTCCGGTCAACCTGCCGAAGACGTGGGCGTTCCAGGCGGACGACAGGGAGCCGAGCGTCCCGGGACCCATCCTCCGGACGACCGAGGGCAACGACCTGAAGATAACGCTCGACAACTCGGGCATGGACAACCCGCACACGCTGCACTTCCACGGCGTCCGGAAGACGTGGAAGAACGACGGCGTCCCGACGACGACCGGCGTCACGGTAAAACCGGGCGAGAAACACACCTACACGATCCCGGCGAACGTCCCCGGCACTCACCTCTATCACTGCCACTACCAGACCCCGATGCACATGGAGATGGGGATGTACGGCATCCTCCGCGTCGACCCGGAGGGGTACGAGGAGGCCGACAAGGAGTACTTCGCGACGGTACGAGAGTGGGACTCCAGTCTCTCGCGGATGTACGCCGGCAAGAACAGCAGCTTCGACCTGCGAAAGCGCAACCCGGACGTGTTCACCGTCAACGGCAAGAGCGCGCCGCGCACGCTCCACCCCGAGGACGGCACGCCGTTCATCGTCGAGAAGGGCGACACCGTTCGCATCCACTTCGTCAACGCCGGGTTCATGTCGCACCCGCTGCACACGCACAACCACCGGTTCAAAATCGTCGAGAAGGACGGCGCCGACTACCCGGAGGCGATGCAGTTCCCCCAGGACGTGGTGAGCGTCTCGCCCGCCGAGCGGTACACGCTGGAGTTCGAGGCGGACGCCGACCCCGGCATCTACCTGATGCACTGTCACAAGGTCGACCACGTCCGCAACGGGGCCAGCTATCCGGGCGGGATGCTGTCGGCCATCGTCTACAAGGAAGCGATGAACTCGGACATCTTCGGACAACTGATGGAGTACGCGGGCTACGAGGGGTGATTCGATGACCGAAATAGACCGCAGAACGTTCGTCCGCGGGGCGGTCGGAGCCGCCGCGCTGGCGTCGGCCCCGGCCGCCGCGAACGCAGCGCCGGACGTCGTCGACGAGACGGGAAAGAGCGAAGTGACCGTGAAGGTGGGCGTCCAGGGCAACGGCGGACCGTACGCGTTCGGCCCCGAAGCCGTTCGCGTCGACCCCGGAACCACCGTGCGGTGGAAGTGGACCGGCGAGGGGATGCACAACGTCGTCGCCGAGGACGGGAGCTTCGAGAGCGAGATGTTCGGCGAAGCCGGCGCGACGTTCGAACACACCTTCGAGGAGACGGGAACGACGGAGTACGTCTGCTCACCCCACGAGTCGATGGGGATGACGGGGGTCGTGTTCGTCGGCGAGGAGGCCGGCGTCGCGTCCGCCGACGGCGGCGGCGGCGCCTCGATGGGGCCGGGCGAACTGGCGGTTGGCGGTAGCTTCGTCGCCGCGCTCCTGTCGCCGCTGGCGTTCGCGGCGTTCCTGTTCGCTCGCGGCCGCGACGAGGGTGCGACCGCGCCGGAGACGCCCGGTCGGCCACAGCCCTGAAACCCGCCGCGACCCTCCTTCGACCCGATGACAGTGGCACTCTCGGAAGAAGACGAAGGGAAGAGAGTCGTCGACGCCGACGGGACCGAGGTGGGCGTGGTCGCCGACGTCCAGCACGGTACCGCGCACGTCGAGGCCGACGAGGACAGGGCCGAGGAGATGAAGACCCGCTTCGACGCGGGAGAGTACGGCGAGAACACGTACGCGCTCCAGGACGACGACGTCGCCAGCGTCGACGACGACCGCCTCGTCCTCGCCGCCGACTGAGACCCCCCGGGGACGTTTTTCGCCCGGCCGACGGGGTCCGCGACGGCGTCCGTCGCTCGAACCGGCCAGCGCCGCCGCTCGCCGTCGGCACCGAAAGAATACCTCGTGTACCCCTACCCGAGGTAAGTAAACCGACACACTGACAAAGTATATACTTTGTGCATGACGAATCCGCCGTGGTCGGGAAGTTGACACGTGTGCGAGGTCGCCGACGCCAGTCCGAAGTCGAGGACGCCCGGGACCACCGACGGCGGGCGAAGGCGAGTCGTCTCTCGCTCTCGGCCGCAAATTCAGGGGGCCTCGTAAGGGGGATGAAGATGCAGGCAGGAGACACTGGCCCCGAAGCGGTCTTTTCGAACGTATGTCCGCACTCGAAACCGCCGACTTCCCCGACGGATGGGAGCGCTCGCCGGACCGCGGCCGGGAAATCGCCATGGAGCGACGGGACGGACGGATGACGGTGCGCGCGATATGGTCTGCGCTGACCGGCGGCGACGGGGACTGGAACCTGCAGTTCGAACACGGCGTCGAGAACGGCTACTCCGCCGCTCGCCCGGTCGGGCAGGTCCGGACGCGGAAGGCGGCCGTCGCCGAACTCGTCTCGCTGGCCGAGACGGCCGAGGCGCAACTCGACGAGGGGTCGTCGCCGGACGAGGTCGTCCGGGCGTTCCGGAACTGACGACGCCCTACGCCAGTTTCCGCGCGACGCGGGCGGCGTCCGCCGCGCTGTCGCTGAGGACGTACGTGATGGGCTCGATGCCGTACCCGCCTGTGTGGTACAGCACGGTCGCGTCCGACGTCTCCGACAGTGCCTCGCCGACGACCGACGCGACGTCGTCGTACTCGGCGTCGAACTCCGCGGTGACGTGGCCGAGTTCCTCGAGGCGCTCGATGAGGTCCGGGTCGTAGCGCAGGTTCAGCGCCGCGCGGGCGTCGCTACCGTGCTCCCGGGCCGCCAGCAGGACGGAGGCGACGTGTTCGCTCGCGCCGAACTCCGGTTCGGCCGGGATGGTCGCCCGGCCCTTCACGTCGAAGATGCGCCCCGGGATGCCGGCGACGTCGTCGATGCCGTCGGCGTCCGGCAGGCACTCACAGAGGTTCGCCCCGACGGCCGGGATGAGCGCGGCGAACCCGCTCGTGTTCTCGACGATACGGATGGCCCGGCGCATCGACGTGAGCACGCGCTCGGTCGACCGAAGTTCGTCGTCGGGGTCGTGGACGTCGAAGTCGCCGCCGTACCCCTCCAGCGCCGGCATCGCCTCCTCGTGCAACTGCGCGATGAGGTCGTGGTCCTCCAGTCGCCGGACGAGGACCTCGACCTCGACGAGCGCCTGCACCTGACTCATGCTGCCCGTCGCGAGGCCTTCGCCGATCTCCTCGACGAGGCGCTGGACGCGTTCGTCGTCGCGGACGCGGTCGTTCTGTGCCACCTCGCCGTGCGCGTACTTCGAGACGGCGCTCTGGCTCACGCCGAGCGCGTCCGCCACCTCGCTCTGGGTCAGGCCGCGTTCGCGCAGGTCGGCGGCGAGCATCGACCGGAAGGTGGGGAGGAACTCCTCGACGACGACCTCCTCGGCGAACTTCACGTCTGGTCACCACCGAACTCCTCGTCGCCGCCGATGCGGGATGCCTGTGGCCCCTCCTGGTCCTGGTACTTCGACCCGCGCTCGCTGCCGTAGGGTCGGTCGGACGGCGTCTTCAGCTCCGTGAAGATGAGCTGTGAGATGCGCGTGCCGGGCGTCAGCGCCACCGGCGCGGTTCCGAGGTTCGACAGTTCGAGCGTTATCTGGCCGCAGTACCCCGGGTCGACGACGCCCGCCGTCGCGTGGATGACCACTGCGAGGCGACCGAACGACGACCGCCCCTCGACGTGTGCGAGCAGGTCCGGCGGAATCTCGACGCGCTCTTTCGTCGTCCCGAGGACGAAGTCGCCGGGGTGCAGGATGAACTCCTCGCCCTCCGGCACCGTCGTCTCCGTGACGTAGTTCTCGACCTCCTGCTCGCTGTCCGGGTGGATGCAGGGGATGTTCGCGTGCTGGAACTCGAGGAACTGCTCGCCGAGTCGCAGGTCGACGCTCGCCGGCTGAATCTGTAGTGCGGGGTCGTCGAGCGGGTCGACGACGAGGTCGCCCTCCTCGAGGCGACGAAGGATGTCCGCGTCCGAGAGTATCATGTGCTGAGGTTCGGCCCGGGGCGGGTAAATATCTCGGTGTCCGCCGACGGTCGGCGTCCGCGAAGCGGCGGCCGCCCTCAGCGACGCATCCGGGTCCGGTCGCCGGTTCCGTCGGTGAGCGCGCTCGCGATGGCTCCCTTCAGCACCACTTCGTCGCCGAGCGAGGTCAGCTGCACCTCCGGAACGTTGTTGAACACGTACTCGTCGACGCGCTCGGCGATGGGGTCGACGACGAGTTCCTCGTTGTTCAGCGCCACCGCGCCGCCGACGTGGACGACGATGGGAGCGTACGCCTGGGCGATGTTCGTCACGCCGAGCGTGTTCCAGTGCGCGAGTTGCTCGACGACGTGGTCGGCGAACGCGTCCATGCCCGCGTAGTCGAACACGTCCTTCGCGGAGAAGTCGGGGTCTTCGACCGGGAGTGCGGTGTCCACGTCGGCGTCCTCGTACAGCATCTCGGCGTACTCGGGGATGTTGTTGCCCGAGCAGTACGCCTCCCAGTGGCCGTCGCGGCCGCAGCCGCAGGTGCGCCGGCCCTGCGGGTCGACTATCATGTGGCCGACTTCGCCCGCGTTGCCGTCCCAGCCCGAGAGGACCTCGCCGTCGACGGTGACGCCCGCGCCGATGCCGCTGGAGATGGTGACGTACACCATGTCGTCGGGGTTGCGGTCGCTGTGGAACCGCTCGCCGATGACGCCCGCGTTGGTGTCGTTGTGGAGGAACACCCGGTCGCTGTGGATGAGTTGTTCGACGGGTCCCGTCAGCGGGATGCGGTCGATGCTGTCGGGGAGGTTCGCCGGATTGTCGACCGCACCCTCGGCCAGGTCGAGGGGACCGATGCTACCGATACCAGCTGTCAGGACCGCCGACGGGTCGACGCTCGCAGAGGAACAGGCCGAGCGAAGGCAGTCGAGGACCGCCTCGGTGACCGCGATGCCGGTCGGCCCCTGCGGCGTCGGTCGTTCGTGGGCGGCGATGACCGTTCCCTCGTCGTCGGCGACTGCCGCCCTGACGTTCGTCGCGCCGAGGTCGACGCCCGCGTAGTAGCCCATTTGCTTCCAAAGAGGGCCGTCGTCCCACTTAACTACAAGCATTTACTCGCCAGCGAGTACCGGAGTTTTCCGCACTCTGAACCGTTCACTCCCCGGATACTGTCCGCGGGGAGACTGGTCCATCCGGTCGAATCGGGTTCCCGGAGCGACGCTCGTCCCTCGGGACGATACGCCGTCGGCTCCCCGGACGACGGACGGTCCGTTCGAAAGAAGGGAGTATCTTCGGAGCCGCGTCGTCCGGCGGTCAGTCCGACCTGACGAACGTCACGGGACAGGGCGCCGAGAGCATGACCTCCTGGGCGGTGCTCCCGAAGACCGCCTTCCCGGTCGGCGAACGCTTGCGCCCGCCGACGAAGACGCTGTCGGCGGTGACGTCTTCCGCGAGGTCGACGATGGTCTCGCCGTGCTGGCCGATGGCTCCCCGGATGGCGTATCCGACCTCCTCCTCGTCGAGGGAGTCGGCGAGCGACCGGATGGTCGCGTGCCGGGCCGCCACCTCGTCGGGGTTCGGCGTCCCCGACGGGTCGTAGTCGAGTCGCCCGACGACCTCGTCGAACTCGTCTTCGGTGAACACGTGTGCGAGCACGACCGTCGCGCCGGTCGGCCCGGCGACGTCCGCGACGGCCGAAGCGAGCTTGTCGGTTCTCTCCGCGTCGCCCGGTCCTACGGCGAGCAGGATAGTCTCTATCGCCATGTTAGCATCTCTCCATCCAGAATTAAAAACTTAGGGAGTTCACTCGAACTCGAAATAACAGGGTTTCTGTCACGACTGTCGTCGTCTCTTACGCTACTCGTCGGCTGGCTTCCGAGCGACCAGCGTCTCGGCGGCGTGGCGGTGCGGTTCGCCGCCGGACTCGTCGTCGAAGACGAGCGCGTCCTCGGCCAGCAGTTCCCAGTCGTCGTAGTACGACCGGAGCTCTCCCCGCCGGTAGAAGTGTTCCTCCTCGCCCCAGTCGGGCGCGGGCGGGATATCGGGGTGGTCGACGAACGCGAACAGGACGTGGACGCCGCCGGGCGTCGTCGCCTCCTCGAACTGGTCGAACCGCGCCGCGCGGTTCTCGGGCCGGAGGTACTGGAGCGTCCCGATGGAGTAGACGGCGTCGACCGGCGGCAGGGAGAGGTCGTTCACGTCCGCCTGCCGCGTCTCTATCTCCACGTCGCGCTCGTCGGCCAGTCGCTCGGCCTTCGCCAGCCCGTTCGGCGCGACGTCGACCGCGAGCACGTCGCATCCTCGCTCGGCGAGGTAGACGGCGTCCCGGCCCTCGCCGGCACCCACGTCGACGACCCGGGGACGGTCGCGGTCGGGCGCGAACGCCACCACCTGCTCGGCCAGTTCGTTCGGCTCCGTGCCCCAGTAGTACTCCTCGCGACCGTACACCCGCTGGAGTTCGTCGTACTGCATGGCTCCGCGTTCCCGGCGGGGGACAATAAATCCGGCAGACCCTTGTCGGTCGGCCGCAAGCGCACGACCATGGAAGCCGACGCTGTCGTGCTGGACGTGGACGGCGTGCTCGTGGACGTGGCCGACTCCTACCGCCGAGCCATCGTCGACTCCGTCGAGCGCGTCTACGGCGACACCGTCCCGAAGGCCGACGTGCAGTCGTTCAAGGACGCCGGCGGATTCAACAACGACTGGGAGCTCACGTACGCCGCGGCGCTGTACGTCCTCGCGCGCCGGGAGGGCCTCGACTGCTCCGTCGGGGCGTTCACCGACCGCATCGCCGAGCGCGGCGGCGGCCTCGACGCGGCCGAGGCGGTCGTCGACGACGCGCTCGCCGACGCCGCCGTCGAGCGCGTCCGCGACGCCTGGGACCCCGAGCGCCTGCGCGACGTGTTCCAGCGACTCTACCTCGGCCCGAACCTGTACGCCGACATCGAGGGCGGTGACCCGGCCGCGCTCGACGGACCGGACGAGGGGTACATCGACGACGAACCCGTGCTGGTCGCCGCCGAGACGGTCGAGACGCTCACCGCGGGCTACCCCGTCGGCGTCGTCACCGGCCGCCCCGCGGCGGAGGCGGACATCGCGCTGGAGCGGGCCGGTCTCTCCGTCCCCGACGACCGCCGGTTCACGATGGACGACTGGGAGGAGGGCAAACCCCACCCGAAAGCGCTGACGACGCTCGCCGAACGGTTCGACGCCGACGCGGTCGTCTTCGTCGGCGACACGCTGGACGACGTCGAGACGGCGGTCAACGCCGCCGAGGCCGACCCCGACCGCGACTACTACGGCGTCGGCGTGCTGACCGGCGGCCTCACCGGCGCGGAGGGTCGCCGGAAGTACGAGGACGCGGGCGCGGCCGCCGTCGTCGACTCTGTGAACGACCTGCCGGAACTGCTGGGAGAAGATTGACGGCCCGGCGGGAGAACGTTCGAACGTGGTCTCACTCCAGCGAATCGCCTCGACCCTCCTGGTCGGCGTCACGCTCGCGTTCGTGCTCGGGGCGACGCTCACGCCGCCGGACCCGTACTCGCAACTGCTGTTCGTCGGGCCGGCGCTGCTCTTCACGCTCCCCGCGGCCTACGTCGTCGCCGGGCGGACTCCCGGCCTCCGCCGGCACGTCCTGTTCCTGCTCGCGGCCGCCGCCGCCCTCTGGGTCAGCCTCCTCGTCCTCGACGGCCTCGGCGTGACGGGACTCGTCGAGACCGTCCTGCGCGTCGGACTGCTCGCCGCCGCCCTCCTGCTGGCGGCGTGGGTCGCGTACGTCCCGGACGCCGAGATTCCGGGCCCCGACTCCGGGTAGTCGGGAGACGGCCGGGAGCGATTTGCCGAGTCGTGCGGTGGAAGACGTATGGACGACCCACCGAACGACGACGCGCCGACCGGTACCGCATCCGCCGGCGGGCAGTGGCACGACGCGACCGCCCACGGGGCGACCGGCGACGGGACGACCGACGACTCGGCGGCGATTCAGGCGGCCGTCGACACCGCGGCGGACGACGGCGGCACCGTCTCCCTCCCACCGGGGACCTACCGCGTCGCGTCGCCGGTGACGCTCCGCTCGGGCGTCCGGGTCCGCGGCGACGGACCGGGCGCGACGACGCTGCTCGCGGACGGGGACGACTACGCGGCGCTGGAGGGCTTCGGAACGGCGGACGACCCCCTGACCGACCTCTCCGTCGAGGAACTGGCCGTCGACTGCTCGGCCCTCGGCGACGGGGAGACGTACTCGACCGGGGAGAAGTGCATCTACCTCCAGCACGTGGAGCGCTGTCGAATCCTCGGCGTGTACGCCTACGGCGCGCCCGCGACCGGCATCGGGACGGACTTCATGGTCGACAGCCTCGTCCACGGGTGCGTCGCGGAGCGCAACGGTCGACTCTGGTCGCCCGGCGACATCGGCGCGAACGGCATCGGCATCGGGGCGGGTCGCTCCACGGCCGAGACCGTGGTCGTCTCGGACTGCCACGCCGCGGACAACGGGAACAACGGCGTGATGTTCGAGGCCCAGGGCCCCGACGACGAGAACGTCCTCGCCGGGTTCATGGCCGCCGTCGGCTGTACCGCGCGGGGGAACCGCATCGGCTTCCGGGACTCGGCGGACCGCGCCGTGAAGTTCGTCTGCTGTTCCGCGACCGGGAACGACGAGCACGGGTTCGTCGTGAGCGACAAGGCGGACACGTCGCCCGCCGCGACCGAACACCGCATCGGCGACTGCCACGCGGTCGACAACGGCGGCCACGGCATCGCGGCGTTCGACGGCGCGACCCCCGTCCTCGACGTGGCAGACTGTCACTGCTCGGGGAACGAGGGCTGTGGCGTCTTCGTCGCGGCCTCCGCCGGAGCGGTGTCGATAGCGGACTCGACGGTGTTCGAGAACGGCCGGTCGGGCGTCCGGTTCGAGAACGGCGGCGACCACCTCCGGGTCACCGGTTGTTCGGTGTTCCGGAACGGCGCGGACGGGGACGCCGCCGGCATCCGACTCGCCGCCGGCGAGGGACCGTACCGGTACGCGACGCTCGCGAACAACGACTGCTACGACGACCGGGCGTCGCCCAGCCAGCGGGTCGGAATCGACGTCGAGGGCGACCACGACGGGACGAGCGTGGTCGGCAACGCCTTCGCCGGCCACCCGGAGGCGGCGCTCCGATACGGGACCCGACCGAGCCTCGTCCGCGACAACGTCGGCTACCCGACCGAGAACGGCGGTCGCGCGACCCTCGCGCACGGCGAAGCGGTTCGGCACGGCCTCGCCGAACCGCCGACGAGCGTCCTCCTGCAGACCGAGTCCGAGCACCGGGCGTTCCCGGAAGCCGTCGACGCCGAGACGGTGACCGTCGCGGTGGTGGACGTCGACGGCGACCCGGTCGACGCGCCGGAGGCCGTCCACTGGGAAGCCCGCGCTCGCTGACGCCGACGGGTCCCGCCGCCCGCGTCCGGTTACAGGTCCCGACTAACGCCGGTCAACCGGCGTGGAACAAAGTCCACGTTCAGCGTCCGGCCGACAGTGACACTCCGAGCGAAGAGAGCGACGACCGTTCCGTCCGAGCGCCGCCCCGACGGGTGGTCGAGAACCGAGACGCGATGCCGGGAGACGCGGCGCGAACGGCACCGCGGTCCGCGCGGAGGGGAGGAACTCCCCGTGAGCGACCGATGAGACGCCTCCGTCGCGTGCTCGCCCTCCTGGTCGTCGCGTCGACCGTCCTGGGCGGCGCGGCGACAGGTCTCCCCGACGTGCCGCCGCCCGGCATCCCCGGCGACGACCTGCCGGACGCGCCCGCCGCGTCGAACCAGACCTACGCCGTCGAGCAGGGCGACACCTGCGTCCCGGTGACGCCGTTCGAGAGCGAGCGAAACGTCGCCGCGTTCTACGACTACCGGAACCCGAACACCTCCCGGAGTAGCTGGCTCTACAGCTCGTTCATGCCGGGGCGGTTCACCACCGACAACGGGAGTTCGCTGTTCCTCTACGAGGGGCCTGACGGCGTCGTTAGCCTCGTCGCCGTCCACGACGCTCGCCGGAACCGCGAGGTGCGGCCGCTCCCCCACAGCGCGGTCACCTTCCGGTTCGGCGGCCTGCCGGAGTCCGGCGAGTGGGTGCTCGTCGACGACACCTACGACGGGCGCGAGGACCGCTTCTCCCGGAACCGGATCGACTGGCGGTGGGGCGGGTCGCGGACCGACGGTGCGGTCTTCCGCGGACTGGCCGGCGACTTCAGCATCCGCATCGCGCCGGCGTTCAACGAGCGGGCCGCGCTCTACCGCCCCGACCGGCCGTTCGAACCGGTCACCTCCTGGAGCGTCCTCTCCAGCGGCGCAGGCGGTCCGAACCGGACCGAACTCGACACGTCGGCGCCCGTCGTCGTCAAATCCGGCGGTTGCGGCGCTCCGCCCGACGCCGCGCTCGACGCCCCCGGTTCGGCGCTCGTCGGTCGGCAGGCGACCTTCGACGCGAACGCGACGACAGACCCCGACGGCGACGTGGCGCGCTACCGCTGGGACTTCGACGGCGACGGTAGCGTCGACCGGACCACGTCCGCCCCGACCGTCCGGTACGCCTACGACGAACCGGGGGCCTACGCCGCGAACGTGACCGTCGTCGACGAAGGCGGGAACGCGGCCACCGCGACGGCGAACGTGACCGTGTCCCGGCCCGTCGCAGACATCGCCGTCACCGACGCCACGCTCTCCAGCACGGCGGCCGCGGCGGGCGAGAACGTCACCGTGAGCGCCACCGTCGAGAACGAGGGGAACGCCTCCGGGACGTACACCGCCAACCTCACCGTCGACGGCGAGGTGGTCGCCCGCGAGGAGGTCCGGGTTCCCGCGGGCGAGACGAGGCGGGTGACCTTCACCTACCGCGCCGAGTCCGCGGGACGGAAGCGCCTGGCCGTCGGCGGCGTCGACGCCGGGACGCTCGCGGTGACGGCGCCGACAACGACGAGCGAGACGACGCGGCCGACGCCCGGCGAGCGCGGCGGCGGTTCGCCGTTCGACCTCCTGCTGGACCATCCCGAACTCGGCGGCGTCGCGCTGCTGGCGCTGCTGCTCGTCAACTTCGTCGCGTCGCGGCGGTGAGGCACTCCCGACTCACCCGAGCGCCGACGTCACGCTCGCCGCGACGGCGCGCGCCTTCTCCGCGAGCGCCTCCGGGACGTGACCCGCCCGGACGGCGTCGTCCAGTTCGTCGTCGTCCACGCGCTCGACGCGGCCGTCCGGGAACTTCACCACGTCGACGTGGAGGTCGACGTACTTGACCGAGGACGGGAACACCTCGACCGGCGTGCAGACGTTGACGTAGGTGCCCTTGACGTCGCCGTCCTCGTCGCGGTAGACGGTCGGATACCACCAGCGCCCCTCGCGGAATTTCGTCACCGCGACGTCGCCGTCCTCGCGGGGGACGCCGAGCGCGTCGTAGTCGCCGCCGGCGCTCATCCGGCGGCGCACGGTGAGTTTGCCCTCCGCCGGAGCGAGTTCGGTCACCTCGCCCCGGCCGAGCGAGAAGCAGCGGCCGTCGGGTTTGCCGTGGCGGATGCGAACCGTCTCCCCCTCCGTGGGGCCGAACTGCCGAAGGACGGGGCCGGTGGGGAACGATTCGCCGGGGTCACAGAGGTCCTCGACGAAGTCCACGGCCGTGCTCGCGGACTCGGCGGCGGCCTTGACGCGGTGGTGTCCCGCCATCGTGGTCGTCACCGCGCGCCGGGCGGCGTCGAGTTCGAACCGCGACTCGCGGCCGAACCAGAGCCACGCCGTCCCCTCCGGCGCGGCGAGGCGGCGCGGGAGGCCTTCGCCGGCCCCGGCGTCTCCGGGGTCGGGGGCGTCGGCGAGCGCGTCGTCGACCGTCTCCGCGGTGGTCGCCACGCGGCCGAGCGCGGCGTCCATCTCGTCCACGCTCGCGGCGGCGGCGGCGTACTCCCAGCGGACGCCCCACCCGTCGGGCACGTCGGTCGGGAGCATCTCCGTCGTCCGGGCGAGTTCCCGCTGGCTGGCCTCGTCGGGGGCGTCGGCGACGACGCGCTCGACGCCCTTCGAGAGGCTGGCGACGCCGCCGAACACGGCGACGTCCGTGTCGAGGAGCGGGCGGTCGCGGTCCCACGGTGCAGCGGGGTCGTGGACCTGCACCCTGACCGCGTCGCCCTCGTGCACGCGCCGGTCCACGTTGCGGAAGGGGAGGAAGCCCTCGCGCTCGCCGAGGTCGACGACCGCGCCGCTGCCCATCGTCTCGTCGACGACGCCGTCGAACACGGCACCGCGCGGGGCGGCGTCGGTCCAGTGGAGCGTGTCGCGTCCCACGTCGGCGAGTTCGTCGACGACGGTTCCGGCGTCGGGACCGAAGACGCCGACGCCCTGACGGTCGTCGGTCGTCTCGACGGTGGCGTCGTACTCGCCCGTCTCGAACTCGCGGTCGAAGCGCCGGCGGATGGGTGGCGAGGCCTGCACGACGTCGAACGCGTCGGCGAGCAGGTGGGTCAGCGCCGTCGTGTAGATACCGCGGACGCGCACCCGACTCATGGTCGGCGCGCCGCTCGCGGAGCGTCCGGTCGAGGCGGCCGAAGAACTCGGTCGGCGGTCGGCGCGGCGGACGAGCGGTCGCGGATAGCTGGCATAGCGTGCCGTTCGAACGGGGTCCTCTTCAGGGTGGCGAGGACGGACGTGCTCGTTGTGCCGGTCGTCGGCCGGTCAGTCGTCGGCGGGGACGTCGCCGGTCCAGTTCGCGTCGGTCGTCCCGCGTGCGGCACCCTCGGCGAGCGTCGGCGATTCGTCGCGGGAGGCCACGTCGTTCGTCGGTTCGTCTCGCTCTCGGGCGGTCTCTTCGTCGGCGTCGTCTGTCTCTGTCGGCGGGGAGGAGTACAGGAACCCCCGACTGGAGCTTCTCGGTGCCATATCGTTCCACGGTCGCAGAGCATCCTTCATAAGGCCACCCCTACGAGAATCAATGTTATTTGTATACATATAAGGACTATAAGGTACGTATGCCGAACGATTTACCCTCTCCGCTCCGGAACGCCCGGCATGGACGAGCAACGGGACCCGGTCGCCCGCTCGGCGGACGAATCGACGGACCTCTACGAGGTTTCGACGTGGGAGCGGCGGAGTCGGTTCGACGGGTTCGCCACCCGCGTCTACGCCGGAATCGTACGGACTACCCACACCGTCGTCGTCCTGCTCGCGCTCCTCATCCTCGTCGCCCAGTTCGCGCTCGGCGGCCTGGCGGCCATCACCGACCCCTGGATCGGCGCGTTCGTCCTGCTGTCGGTCGTCCCCGCGTTCGGCATCGTGGCGTACATCTGGTACGCGGACGTGACGAGTTCCGAACCGCTGTCGCTGCTCGTCGGCACCTTCATGCTGGGCATCCTGTTCGCGGGGTTCGCGGCCGTCCTGAACAGTCTCGCGCAACCGCTGTTCCAGTCCGTTCCGCTCGTCGGGATGGTCCTCTTCTTCTACGTCGTCGTCGCGCCGGTCGAGGAGACGGTGAAGATGCTCGCAGTCCGGCTGTACCCCTTCCGGCGACCCCAGTTCGACGCGGTCGTCGACGGTGCCGTGTACGGCGCGGCGGCCGGCCTGGGCTTCGCCACCATCGAGAACGCCATCTACATCAGCCAGGAGTTCCTCGCCAGTTCCACCACCCCCCAGCCGTTCGTCGAAGCCGGCAGGACCGCCGTCTTCCGGCTGTTCGCCGGCCCGGGCCACGTCATCTACTCGGCGTTCGCGGGCTACTACCTCGGCCTCGCGAAGTTCAACCAGGAGAACGCCGGCCCCATCGTCGTCAAGGGGCTGCTCATCGCGGCGTTCATCCACGCGACGTACAACTCCCTGGTCGGCGTCGTTCCCGCCGTGGTGACCGGACTCTTCCCGTCGATACCGGCCACGGCGGCCTTCGTCGCCTTCGTGCTCGTCTACGACGGCATCTTCGGCTACCTGCTGTACCGGAAGATAGCGCGCTACCGCAACGCGTACGAGAAGTTCGCGGCCGCCCCGACCGCGGACGCCGCGGGCGCGGCGGGTCTCGACGACTCCGCTGTCGGGGTCGAAGCCGACTCCGGAGCGGAGTCCGCCGACTCCCCGGTCGGTCGGGACGCTGACTCCGGGACGGAGTTCGACGACTCCGCGTTGGGGCTGGACGCCGACTCCGGAACGGGGTCCGACGACGCCGACGACGATTCCCGGTCGAGATTCGACGACTGACCGGCCTCACTCCGCCAGCATGCGCTCTACGTACTTCGCCAGCACGTCGACTTCGAGGTGGACGGGGTCCCCCGGTTCCTTCTCGGAGAGGTTCGTCAGTTCGCGCGTCGTCGGGATGACGGCGACCGTGAACGTCCCCTCGCCGCGCTCGGCGACCGTGAGGCTGATGCCGTCGAGCGCCACCGACCCCTTGTCGGCGACGTACGCTTCGTACCCCTCCGGGACGGCGAACTCGTACTCCCAGCCCCCTCGCGGCGGATCGCCGCTCGGTTCCTCCGAGGTCCGTAGCACCTCGCCGTCTTCCCCCACTCGCCGCACGTCCACGACCTCGGTCACGGTGTCGACGTGGCCCTGGACGAAGTGACCGTCGAGGCGGTCGTCCGCCCGGAGCGCACGTTCGAGGTTGACCGCGTCCCCGACGGCGACCTCGTCGAAGTAGGTCTTCTCGACGGTCTCGCTCGCGAGAAACACCTCGAACGACTCCTCGTCGAACGACTCGACGGTGAGGCAGGCACCGCTGACGCTGACGCTCGCGCCGTGGTTCAGGTCCGAAAGCACCTCGTCAGCGGCGATGGTCAGGCGGCGACCACCCTCGTCGTCGGTTACCGCGCGCACTTCGCCCGCCTCCGCAACGATTCCGGTAAACATACCAGATTCGTGAAGCGGTGCGGTGAAAATCCTTCCGGATGCCGGTCGGGAGGCTCCGGCGGACTTTTGCCCGCCGCCCGACTACCGACCTCCATGGACCTGGGAATCCTCGACACCGTCAGCCTGGCGGCGACGCTGGTGTTCGCGCTCCCCGTCGCCCTGCTCGGTGTCGAGCGCCTGCTCGCGGGCCAGACGCTCGTCGGCGGCGGCTTCCTCGCCGTCGGCGTCCTGATGGTCGTTCTCCAGGAGTGGCTGACGACGCCCACCGACGTCCCGGCGGAAGCCGCCCAGCGCGTCGTCGGTCGGGTCGCGGAGTCGGACGACGAGGAGTGACCGAGGAATCGGTCGACGAGGAAGCCGCGTGCGTCTGTCATATGGGCACAAAGCACAATACGAGAACTGCTGATTTTTCGCCGGGGGGAGAAACGACATGTTCACCTACGCCGTCGACCGTCGAGCCGTAGCCGACGGTCCGACCGGTGCGGTCGACTCACGGAGTTTCGTGCGGGAAAACGACGGTTCGAGGGACGCCGCGGTCGCCCCTTTCGACCGCGACCCGGAGGGTCCGGCGTGAGCCCGCCGGCCCGGAACGCGCCGGCGGACTCCCCGTCGGCCGCCGACGCCGGCAACGTCGAACGCGTCGCCTCCGCGGTGTTCGGCGGGGCGCTCCTGTCGTTCGGGCTCAGACGACGGTCGCTGGTCGGAACGGCGGCGGCGCTGGTCGGCGGGTGGCTGCTGTACCGCGCCGTCGACGGTGACCGCTCGCTCGTCGCGCCCGCCCGGAACCGACGCGGTCCCGGGGTGGCGACGGACGGCCGGACGGTCGAGCGGTCCATCACCGTCGGCGAACCCGCGGACGAACTCGCCGAGTACTGGCGCGACCCCGAACGGCTCTCGCGCGTCGTCGGCCACTTCGCGGCGGTGACGCCCGCCGGCGAGGAACGTCACCGCTGGGAAGTCGGGGGACCGCTCGGACGGAGCATCTCGTGGGAGACGCGACTCGACGCGGATGGCGAACCGCTGCGCTGGGAGTCGCTTCCGGGCACGGCGGTGCCCAACGAGGGGTCGGTGGAGTTCCGCCCGGCGCCGGGCGACCGGGGGACGGAAGTGACCCTCCGCGTCCGGTTCGACCCGCCGGGCGGACGCGTCGGCGACGTGGCGATGAACCGCCTCGGTATCGTGCCCGACGCGCTCGCCGGCACGGCGCTCCGCCGCTTCAAGAGCCTCGCCGAGACGGGCGAGATTCCGACGCTCGAACGCAATCCGTCCGCCCGCGGGAGCGGTGACCTGATATGAGAGCGCTCTGCTGGGAGGGCGTCAACGACCTGCAGGTGGAGGACGTTCCCGACCCCGAAATCGTGAACCCTCGCGACGTCGTCCTGCGGGTGTCGCTGTCGACGGCCTGCGGTTCCGACCTGCACTTCATCGACGGGTACCTCCCGACGATGCGCGAGGGGGACGTCATCGGCCACGAGTTCATGGGCGAGGTCGCGGCCGTCGGTCGCAAGGTGGAGACGGTCGAGGAGGGCGACCGCGTGGTCGTCCCCTCGTTCGTCGGCTGCGGCAACTGCGCGTACTGCCGTGACGACCTCTGGTCGCTCTGTGACAACACGAACCCGAATCCGGAGCTCCAGGAGCCGGTCCTCGGCTACCCGACCGCCGGTATCTACGGCTACACGCACGCCTTCGGCGGCTACGCGGGGTCGCACGCCGAGTACGTGCGGGTGCCCCACGCCGACGAGGACTGCTTCCTCGTCCCGGACGAACTGGACGACGAGCAGGCGCTGTTCGCCTCCGACGCCTGGCCCACGGGCTACATGGGTGCGGACTTCTGCGACATCGAGGAGGGCGACATCGTCGCCGTCTGGGGCTGCGGCGGAGTCGGGCTCATGGCCCAACAGAGCGCCGCTCTCATGGGTGCCGAGCGCGTCGTCGGCATCGACCGCATCCCGGAGCGACTGCGGATGGCGCGGGAGGAGGCGGGGTCCGAGACCATCGACTACACCGAGGTCGACAGCGTCGTCGACGAACTGAAGAGGATGACGGGCGGACGCGGTCCCGACGCCTGCATCGACGCGGTGGGGATGGAGGCCCACGGAACCGGCATCGCGCACGCCTACGACCGCACGAAGCAGGCGCTCCGGCTCCACACCGACCGCGGCGAGGCGCTGCGGCAGGCCATCGTCGCCTGCCGGAAGGGCGGAACGCTGTCGATTCTCGGCGTCTACGGGCTGATGGACAAGTTCCCGCTCGGCATCGTGATGAACAAGGGTCTCACCGTCCGCACCGCCCAGCAACACGGCCAGCGGTACGTCCCCCAGTTGCTGGAGCACGTCGCGGAGGGCGAGATGGACCCGTCGTATCTGGCGACCCACCGGCTCTCGCTGGAGGACGCGCCGCGCGGATACGAACTGTTCAAACAGAAGCAGGACGGGTGCGTTCGACCGGTGTTCGAGCCCTGACGACCGCGCGTCGGCAACGGCGACCACGGTGCCTCCAAAACGGTCGAACGTTCGAACCGGGACGGACGCTCAGGGCGTGCTCTCGACTTCCTCGCCGAGCACGTCCTCGACCGTGGTGTCGCCCGGTTCGTTGTCGAGGAGGACGTCGAGCGGGAGCGTCGGCGCACCGTTGACGAGGTTCTCCATGATTACGAGACGCTTCCGGGCGCGGCTCATGCCGACGTAGAACACGCGGCGTTCGTTGTCGGTGAGGACGGGCACGGGGTCGGTGGTGGACGTGAACTCGTTGACGCCGGGCACCTCGGTCTCGTCGTCGATGGAGGCGGCCATCTGCTCGACGACCTTCTCCGTGAGGTCGGTCGAGACGAACACGTGGTCGGCCTCGCGACCCTTCGCGCTGTGGATGGTGCCGACGCGCACGCGGCTGCGGTCCATCTCCCGGTAGTCGCCCTCGAAGTACGACTCCATCGAGTTGCGCTGGTAGCTCGTGACCTTCCGCACCATGTCGGCGGCCGCGGCCGGACCGGGCATGAACGGCACGTGGTCGGTGACGACGTCGGCGTCGACCTCTATCTCGGTGAGGTCGTCGACGCCGGCCTCCTCCTTGCGCTCGTCGATGTCGTCGAAGAAGTCGTCGCGCTCGTTCGTTCCGAACGCCGAGTCGGCGAGCATGTCGGCGAGTCGCCGGGCCTCCAGACCGTTCACCGGTTCGTCGCGGTCGATCTTGTCGACGGCGTCGACGTACTGGTTCAGGCGGTCGGTCCACATCCGCTGGTCGGTCAGGGTGCGGAACGGGATGCCCTCGTCGATGAACTCGTCGATGAACCGGAACATCTGGTAGCGCGCCCGGAACAGTATCATCATCGTTCCGTCGTGGTTCTCGACGGTGTACCGGACGTTGCGGACGAGTTCCAGCATCGACGGGCTCTCGACGGCCTCGACGGTGCCGCCCTCGACGCGCGGCGAGAGGTTCTTCTCCTGGCGCTCCTCGATGTGGCCGACCTCCTGCTGGACGACCTTCAGTATGCGCGACGGAAGGCGGTGGGAGGTGTCGAGGATGACGTCGTTGCCGCCCTCCCCGAGCAGTAGCTTGGGGTCCGCGCCCTGCCACGCGTAGACGACCTGGTCGTCGTCGCCCGCGATGAGGACGTTCTTCATGTGGGGTTTCCACTCCTCGTAGATGTCGAACTGGAGCTGGGTGATGTCCTGGAACTCGTCGATGACGAGGTAGTCGACGTTCGGGAGCAGCGACCGCTGCTTCACGCGCTCCAGCATGTCCGCGAACCCGATGAGGCCGTTCTCGCCCTTGTACGTCCGCCAGCCACGGATGGCCTCGGGGACGTCGAAGCGGTCGTCGTCGCTCGGCCACGTCGGCGTGTACTTGTTGCCCTCCTGGGCGTTCGAGTCGATGTCCGGCGGTAGACGCACCTCCTCCTCGTTCCACTGGAAGGGGACGTCGTACCAGTCCGCCACGTCGCGGCGGGTGCGCTGGAGCCACTGCGAGGTGGCGATTATCTTGTTTCCGAGCGTCGTCGAACGCGCGGTTCGGCGGCCCGAGCCGCTGTACTCGTCTTCGAACTCCAGGCCGTACTCCTCGCAGAACTCCTTCTTGTCGGACTCGCCGACCACGTCGCCTCGCGAGAGGTTGAGGAGTTCGTACGCCTTCGCGTGCATCGTGCAGACGTTCCCCTGGAGTGTGCGGGGGTCGACGTCCAGGCGTTCCGCGAGGCGCTCGCGGACCTCGTTCGCGGCCGCGCGAGTGTAGGAGACGACGAGCACGTCGTTGACGGCGACGTCGTCGCGGTCGAGGATCTCCTCGACGCGGTCCAGCAGCTCGGTCGTCTTACCGCTTCCCGGGCCGCCGAACAGTCGGGTTACTTTCGCTTCCGCCTCGGCCTCTGTCGTAGTCATTACACCACCACAAGTGACGGGAACCTATAAAACGACGTGAATCGAAACCGCCGTTTCGCCGGACGTTCTGTCACTCAATTGCCACGTGGTGACCGCGCCTTCCGGACGTCGGAACCGTCGCGAATCTTGTCCTCACACTCCGGACAGACGCGCGGCTCGTCGACGTCTCGTGGGGTGAACACTCGCGCGTACGCCGCGGTCACGAACGCCCCGCAGTTCTGGCACTCTGGCATTCTGGCTCGGCGCATGGGTTCGAAATCTTACAATAAATGTCTGTCGACATCTCTCCGACGTGACGGCGGCACCGTCCGCTTCGGGACGCCGTCCCCGGCGTCTCCACGTCGGCGTCGGTCCGGGGCGTGCGCCGCCACGACAGCTAAGCCGAAAGCGACGCGAGTAGGTCCGATGGCAGTTCCGCTAGCGGTGTACGCCCTCTCGCTCGTACCGGCCGTGCTCTGGGGGTTCGAGCCGGTCGTCTCGAAGCGAGGGATGGACGCCGGCGGGAGCGCGCTCCAGGCGTCGCTGGTCGTGGTCGTCGTCGACAGCGGCCTCTACTGGCTCGCACTGCTGGCGCTGCGCGGCACCGATCCGCTCGCCTCGCTCTCGCCGGCCGCCGTCGCCGTCTTCTTCGTCGCCGGGCTGGTCGGGACCGCGCTGGGACGGCTGGCGACGTTCACGGGCGTCCACCGCGTCGGGGCGAGCATCAACAGCGCCGGCATCAGCGCTCGCCCGCTGTTCGCGACCGCGCTGGCGTTCGCGTGGCTCGGCGAACCGGTCTCGCTCGCGACCGCCGCGGGTATCGTCGTTCTCGTCGCCGGACTCGTGGTGCTCGCGCTCGCGAAGGGTGGCGACATCGGCGGCTGGCGGCCCCGCGAGCTGCTCTTTCCCCTCTCGGCCGCGGCCGCGTTCGCGGTCGGCAACGTCGTCCGGCGGTACGGCCTCGAAACGTCGCCGGCCACGGCGCTGCAGGCGGTCGCGCTGAACGAGACGGCGGCGCTCGTCGCACTGGCGGGGTACGCCGCCGTTCGCGGGCGGCGGGACGTGCTGACCGCACCGCGGGGGACGTACGCCCGGTTCGCCGTCAGCGGTCTGCTCACGGCGGTCGCGCTGCTGTCGCTGTTCGCCGCGCTGGCGCTGCCCGCCGGCCGTATCGCCGTCGTCGACCCGCTGACGGGGACCGCGCCGCTCTTCACGACTCTCTTCGCCTACTTCCTGCTCCGGGACATAGAGCGCGTGACGTACGGCGTCGTCGCGGGCGCGGCGCTGGTCGTCGTCGGGGCCGGGATGATAACCGCGCTGTGAACGGACGACGGGCCTCGTCGGTTCGACGGTTACGGTGCCCACCCGCAGACGGAGCACCTGGAGGCCGCGAGTTCGTGAAGTCCGCCGCACTCCGGACACTGCTTCTTGTTGTACTCCTCTTGCCAGTCTACCTGCTCGGTCTCGTGGCCGCGGTCGGACAGGAACTGGTCGAAAACAGATTCGTCAGCGTCACCGGTCGGTGCGGAGGCCATACGTGCTATGGTAAGGCACACCATTCATATAACCTTGATGGTCGAACAGGTGGGATAGCCCGGCTTCGACCGTCCGCTCCGGTCCGACCGACGCCGCTATCGCGTTTCCGTTCCGTCGTCGCTCGCGTTTCGTCGTCGAGGGGGACGCGAGCGGAGGGAAACAGTTTTCAACCACCTTGGAATATCACTAGGTGGTATGAGCGACTTCGAAGGCTTCAGCGAGGTAGGCGAAGCGGAGGTAACGCGCGCCATCGGTCAGGAGTGGAGCGACGAGTTCATGGAGTTCAGCGAGAGCGAGGTCGTCATCGTCGGCGGCGGTCCCTCCGGGCTGATGGCCGCGAAGGAACTGTCCGAGCGCGGCGTCAAGACGATGGTCGTCGAGAAGAACAACTACTTCGGCGGCGGGTTCTGGCTCGGTGGCTTCCTGATGAACAAGGTCACCGTGCGCGACCCCGCCCAGTCCGTCCTCGACGAACTCGACGTGCCCTACGAGGAGAGCGACGAGAGCGAGGACCTCTACGTCGCCAACGGCCCGCACGCCTGCTCCGGGCTCATCAAGGCCGCCTGCGACGCGGGCGCGAAGATGCAGAACATGACGGAGTTCACCGACGTGGTAGTCCGCGAGGGCCACCGCGTCGGCGGCGTCGTGATGAACTGGACGCCGGTCCACGCGCTCCCGCGCGAGCTGACCTGCGTCGACCCCATCGCCGTCGAGTCCGACCTCGTCATCGACGCGACGGGTCACGAGGCGGTCGCCGTCTCGAAGCTCCAGGAGCGCGGCGTCCTCGACGCGCCGGGCATCGAACACGCCCAGGAACACAACACGGGCATGGACCAGTCGGGCGACGACGAGTACGGCGCGCCGGGCCACGACTCGCCGGGCCACGACTCGATGTGGGTCGCCAAGAGCGAGGACGAGGTCGTCGAGCACACCGGAAAAGTCCACGAGGGCCTCGTCGCCACCGGTCTCGCCACCGCGACGACGTACGGCCTCACCCGGATGGGACCGACGTTCGGCGCGATGCTGCTCTCCGGCAAGCGCGCCGCCCAGGTCGCGCTCGACGAACTCGACGCCGACGCCGACCCCGTCGAGATGACGCGCACCCCGTCGCCGGCCGACGACTGAGAGCCGTGCCCGACCGCGTCTCGCTGTACCGGCCCGAGTCCGACGCGGTCGACGCGAACGCGATAGCGGACTGGCTTCGCGGACGTCTCACCGCCGACGTGACCGTGCGCGACCCGTTCCCGCTCGACCCGTCCGCGGTCGTCGACCGGCAGGTCGCGGACCCGGACCGTCCCCGGACGGGGCCGCGGACGAGCGACGACGTCGAGGGGCGACTGTACGACGGGCGGGCCGTCCAGCGGGCGTGCAACGCCGCTCTGGACGCTGCCGGGAGCGACCGGTCGCTCTCGCACTGCCGGGTCGCACTGCTCGACCTGCCGCTGGCGACGTGGGGGAACGACCGCTGGCACCGCCGAGTGAGCGTCCTCGGTCGGCCCGCGGTCGTCTCGGTCCCGGGGCTCTGGAGCGCGCCCGCGAAGCCGACCGAGTACTACTGGCACCGGCGGCGGTACGCGCGGGCGACGGGCGAGGTGCCGCCGGAGGACGTCCTGGCCGAGCGAGTCGAGGCGGCGTTCCTGCGCCGCGAGGACCCCCGGACGACCGAGGCGCTGAAGGGGTACGTCCTCCAGGCGGTCCACTACCTGGCGACCGGCGAGGCGTTCTGCGACGACGAGCGGTGTCGCCTGCACAACGCGCACCGCCACGAGGGCGTCCTTCGCGCCCAACTCGACGACCCCGCGTTCTGCGAGGGCCACGCGCGGCGGTACGGATAGGCGCGAGTCGGCCCCGCGGAACCGAATCGGAGGACGGACCCGGGGCTGTCGAGGGTCGCGTGTGGAAAACGAGGGGGAACGGAAGCGGCGGTTACTCGTCGACGACGACGGCGTTGACCTGTCCGGTCTGGCCGGGACGCGACGTGACGCGGGCCTTGCCTTCGTTCGTGACGATGACCGCGCCCTTCGTGATGATGTTCCGGCGAGCGTAGTTGGGGTTGGCGTCGTTCTCGACGACGTCCTGGATGGTCGCGTTGACCGTCTCGTCGCCGTCGGTCACGTTGGCCACGTCCGTGGTGAGCGCCCGGATCTTCTGGGTGTTGCCGCGGGCGTCGACGGTGCGGAAGTCGTTCTCGCCGACCTGGGTCTCGGTCGGCTCGCGACCGAGTTCGTGCTTTTTCTTCTTGTGGAGATGCTTCAGTCGGCCGCCGGTCCGCTTGCGCGTGGAGCGTCCCTGGTCTTTCATGTACGGCAGGTCGGGCAGGTCACACTTCAATGGCTCGATTGCGCCCCGACATCGGCAGATTTAGGCCGGCGCGGGCGGGACGGCGGGACGATGAGCCTGCGGACAGCGGTGGCAGCGCCGTTCCGGCAGACGGGTCGTGACCGAATGAGCGAGAGCGAGTACGTCGTCGCGCTGTCGCTGGACCGCGACTGGTTCTCGCCCGACCAGGCCAAGCGCCTCGTGGACGTGGCGACGAGCCAGGGGCTGCTCGCGCGCGAGGACGGCGAACTGGTGGCGGAGTTCGACCCGAGCGAGGTCGAGATACCGGAGGAGTTCGTGCCCGACGAGAGCCTGCTGCGCGAGCAGTCGACGTTCGAGAAGGTGCTCGACAAGGTGGTCTCGGCGGGGACCGACAAGCGGACCGCCGTCGCGGAGATAAACGAACTCCAGCAGGAGGCCGGCCTGACCGTCGAGGCCGCGGCCGTCGTCTACGCTCGCCGGAGAGGCGTCACCGTCCGCGCCGAGGCGGAGGAGGCCCGCGAGGAGCTGAAATCGTCGGAGTGAGCGGCGGCGATGCGCTTCGGTCCGTGAGACGGGAAACCTAAACGCCGGCCGCGCCAACGCCCGGTATGGTCGAGGACCGAGTCACGGACGGTCGGCGCATCGCGGAACTGCTGGCGTCGGAACTCGACGGCCGCGAGGACGGAGCGCTCGAGGCCCTGGCCGTCGTGAACGCCGACCGCGACGTGGAACCCACCGAGGACGGCGCGCTCGCCTACGAGGTCGAACGACGCGACGCGGACGACGAGGACGGCGAACTCCTCGGCGGCGTCTACGTCCACCCCGACCGGATTCACGTCGAACTCCGGGAGGACGTCGAGGACGTCGCGCAGGCGGCGCGCGAGGCGGGCCTCCGCACCCGCCCGAAGGCCGTCCGACCGCCGCGCGTGCTGGTGTTCGTCGAGAGCGGCGCGGAGGTGAAGCGCTTCGCCAACGCTTTCGAACACATCTAAATTACGATACATAATTTTTATATTACAACACATATTTCTTTCTGAGTATGGCTAAAAATAGCCATAACCCCAGCAGAAGAAAAGCCCTGAAATCGATCGGAGCCGGTGCAGTTGGTCTCACTTCGCTACCGATTACGACCGGCGCTAAATCGGACGTCCAGTGCCGTAGCGTGTCGAACACCAAATTCACTGGGCTCGCGTACGATCCCGAGAGTCTAGAAATCGTAGGCAATGCGTCCGGAGAATTCAGCGAAATAAAAAAGGGACTAAGCGGAAATATCTCGGTCCCGAGTACCTCCGTTTCCCTTTCTCGATCTCAGCCTGAAACTCCTCGACGAAATTCAAGTTCAGAATCGCGACTGTTCACCAAAAACGAAAGAAAAGAGGAGAAGAACCCGTACAAACACACCGAGGTCGTCGTCACTTCTGATAACTCCATAACTGGAAACATCAGAAAGCCGTCGTTGGATTCGGTGGCATTCACCCTGTTACCGAAATCCGCGCCGAAAGCCAATCAGCTTGAAGAATTTATAAAGAGAGCGAAGCCTGATCGTAACAGGACGTACGAGCAGGAGGTTACGGAACAGAGTGGGTCTATCGCTAGCACCGATGACGAAAACTACAAAGACATCACGTGGGTTCGAACCAGGGACTACGGCAACGATTTCGACGACGATGGATGGGAGTGGTTCGCCTACTTGACTGGTGATGCAGACAAGTCGTACGACGTGGATCAACTGCCGAACAACGGGTACAATCGCTGGTCACTGCAGTCGTACTTCACGAAAGTACCGTCCTCCGATACTTCTGACGTCAGTCTCGACCTTACGAGTCACACCGACTACATCGACGTCGCCCCCGATTCAGGGTACAAGTCGGGACGGGATTCCGGATTAAAGATAACGTCCGAACGTCCAGACACGCGGGGTGAAGACGATGATTATTCGTTCTCCGTTGGAATCGGATACGCGTTCGGTTCGGTTTCGGTGGGTCCGTCCCTATCGGTCAATCTGGATCGAAACACGTACGATCTGAACGATGACCACATGTACTCGGAATGGATAATGAACCTCAATCAGTTCCCGACCGGGCAAGAAGACAATCGCGGCGTGTGGTTCGATATGGAACCTTCCACGAGCGAAGATACGAAAGAAGTACGGGCGGAATCACAGTACAACTGGAACTACGACGAAGCGGGAACGGCCTGTGATCCGGGTAGAACTATCTACGTCAGGGACAGCGTAGACCTCCCCTTGACTTCTAATCTCACCGTCGATATCGTCTAAGAGTAACTCTTAACTCTTTCCCTACACTCACACACGTACAATGAAGCGGAGGAATATGCTAAAAATAGGCGTGCCAACTACCATTTTAGCCACAACCGGGCTGTACATAACGTCGACCAAGTCCACGGACATCCGTATAAAAAACAACACGAACTCCGCCCGCTCCATCTCTATCTCGATCCAACGGAAAGACGGTGGTGAAAAACAGTACACGGAAGAGTTCACTCTTCCGCCGAACGGAGACGTGACCGAGGAGAACGTGTTGAGCAACGGTGATTACCACCTCGCCATCGAAAACGAGAGCACTCGTCTGGAGCGGGACGTCTCCAACGAGTTCTGTTGGGACCCGGCCATCCACGTCGCGATTTACGACGGCGGCGGAATCTCGCTCTCCTCCTCCAAATGTTGGCTCGACTACGTCCGCGCCGACCGATAGCGGAATCCGGAACGAGTTCGTCCGGCCCCGGCTGAGTCCGCTCGTCCCGGCGGAAATCCGCTAGTCGTCGCTCGTCGCTTTCCGCTCGCCGTCGACGGGAGAGTTCGGCGTCGCGCCGTCGACGGCGTCGGGCAGCCCGAGCTGGTACTCCCGGTCGGGGTCGCGGAGTTCGGTGCGGCCGCGGCGGACGACCACGTCGTCGTTGAGATGCAGTTCGACCGCCTCGAGCAGCGCCTCCGCCTCCAGGGGCTGCCCCCGCTCGCGCATCGCCTCGACGCTCGCGTCGTCGGGCACGTCGAACGCGCGCTGGGTGACGATGGGTCCCTGGTCGAGGTCGGTCGTCACGTAGTGGGCGGTGACGCCGGCGACGCGGACGCCGGCCTCCTTCGCCTGGCGGTACGCCTTCGCGCCGGGGAACGCCGGCAGGAGGCTGGGGTGGACGTTGATGATGCGCCCCTCGTAGCGGAAGACGACCTTCGGGCTGAGGATGCGCATGAACCGCGCGAGCACGACGAGGTCGACGTCGTAGTCGTCCAGCAGCGAGAGCAACCGTCGCTCGTCGTGGTTCCCGCTCTCGTCGCCGACGTCGTGGAACGGGACGCCGTGGCGCTCGGCGACCGGCTGGAGGTCGTCGTGGTTGCCGATGACGACGCCGATCTCCGCGTCGAGTTCCCCCTCGGCCTGGGCCGCCAGCAGCTTCTCCAGGCAGTGGGACTCCTTCGTGACCAGCACCGCGACCTGGCGAGCGTCGCGGTCGGCGGGGAACCGAACCCGGACGTCGACGCCGAGGTCGTCGCCGAGCGCCGCCAGTTCGCGCCGGAGGTGGTGTTCGCTCGCGTCCATCTCCGTCGCGTCGACGCGCATCGTCATCCGGAAGAGGTCGTCCCTGACCGCCTGGTCCAGGTCCTCGATGTTGACGCCGTGCTCGAACAGGAGCGTCGTAATCCGGGCGATGAGTCCGGTGTCGTCGTCGCCGACGACGGTTATCTCGGTCAGCTCGCGGGCGCTCATCGTACCACTAGCCGCGGTAGGAGGGCAGCCATTGAACGTTTCAATCGAGGTCGTCGGGCAAAAGCGTTCGCACTGGCGCAACACTCGTCGATGCACCGCACGTTCGTGCACAACGACGACGTTCCAAAAGAGCTTTTGAGCATGGACGACCACCTCCAGACGATGACTGCCTACACCGCGACGGTGACCGTCCGTCTCAAATCGGGCGTCCTCGACCCCGAGGCCGAGACGACCCAGCGGGCGCTGGAGCGACTCGGCTTCGAACTGGAGTCGCTCCGCAGGGCCGACGAGTTCGAGATAGACCTCGACGCCGCCGACGCCGAGGCGGCCGGCGAGCGTGCCGAGGAGATGACCGAACGACTCCTCGCCAACCCGACCATCCACGACTACGCGGTCGACGTTCGGGAGCGATGACGGTAGCGATACTGCGGTTCGGCGGGAGCAACTGCGACCGCGACGCCGAGCGCGCGCTCTCGCATCTCGACGTCGACGCGGAGATCGTCTGGCACGAGGACGGCCTCCCCGAGGACGTCTCGGGCGTGATGCTGCCCGGCGGATTCTCCTACGGCGACTACCTCCGCGCTGGCGCCATCGCCGCCAACTCCCCCGTGATGGCCGACGTCCGGGACGCGGTCGCGGACGGCGTCCCGCTGCTCGGCGTCTGCAACGGCGCACAGATCGGCTGCGAGGCCGGCCTGACGCCGGGCGCGTTCACGGTCAACCGGAGCGCCCGCTTCCAGTGCGAGCACGTCTTCCTCCGGGTCGAGAACGCCGACACTCCCTGGACGAGCGCCTACGACGAGGGCGAGGTCGTGGAGGTTCCCATCGCGCACGGCGAGGGCCGGTTCGAGATAACGGACGACGGACTGGCGACGCTGGCAAACGAGGACAGGATACTCTTCCGCTACTGCGACGAAGACGGACGCGTGACCGACGCCGCCAACCCCAACGGCTCGAAGGGCAACGTCGCGGGCGTGCTCGGCGACACCGAGCGCGTCGCGGTGATGATGCCCCATCCGGAGCGCGCGTCGCTCCCGGACATCGGTGGTACCGACGGTCAGGGCGTGTTGCGAGCGTTCGCCTGAAAGGGTCGACGTCGGTTTCGGACTACAGTTCGCCGAGCTTCCGGAGGAGCTGACCTTCGTACTCGCGGTCGCTCTGGACGCCCTTGAGTTCGAGGACGTTGCGCTCCAGCGTGTCCCGGGCGACGTTGAACGCCTGCGCCGCGCCGTACCCCTCGCCGGACCCGGCGACCTGTCCGCGGTTCGTCCGGAGGCGAATCTTCGCCTGGATGAGCGGCGTGCCGCGGAGCTTCTCCTTGTGCTCGTGGAACCGGACGTGCGCGTGGCGCACCTGCATGTCCCGGTACTTGCTCGTGATCTCCTGGATGCTCTCGCGGATGTCCTGGCGCGAGATGGTGTCGAGCAGGCTGACGTTCGTTATCTGGACGTCCATGTGCTCTTCCTCGGTGAACGTCAGCGCCCGGAGCACGTCGGTCTTGGTGATGATGCCGCCGACGACCCGGTCGTCGTCCTCGGGCGTGACGACGAGGCCGGCGTAGTCCTTCTCGAACATCTTCCGAACCGCCGCCTCGACCGTGTCCGACAGCGAGATGGTCTCGGCCGGGCTGTTCATGACGTCGTAGACGGGCAGGTCGAGCATCCGGTCGTTGTCGCCCCCGCGGTCGCCCTGCGTCGGCTTGTCCATGTTCCGGGTGACGAAGTCGACCACGTCGTGGGTCGTCACGACGCCCGTGAGGAAGCCGTCGTCGTTGACGACCGGCAGGCGGGAGATGCCGTGTTCGCGCATCAGGTTGATGACCCGGCCGAGCGTCCCGTCCTCCGGGACGCTGATCGGGTCCTCGGTGTATATCTGCTCGACGGTGAGCGCGTCGAGGTTGTCGAGGACGCCTTCGAGAATCATGTCCTCGTCGACGATGCCCCAGAGGGTGCCGTCCTCGAACACCGGGGCGACCTTCGTCCCGCCCTCGACGAGCGAGCGAGCGACGTCCCGGACGTCGTCGTCGCGCCCGATTCTCGGCGCGGGCTTGGTCAGCGTCGCCACCTTCGTGTGGTCCTCGATGTGAGACTGGAGAAGCTGCTTCTGGGTGATGACTCCCTCGTACTCGCCCGCCTCGGTGACGACGATGCCCTTGGGATTGTGTTCCTCGAACATCGAGCGGGCCTTCCCCAGTCGCTCCTCGCTCTCGATCTCGTAGTAGTCCGTCCTCGCAATGGTAGATATATCCATCGTCGTTTCGAACATCGCACTCGTCGGTCTTGAACTTTGTCGCAATTCCCTCATTTCTGGATACTTTTCTCGCCTCGGTGCGTACTCCGTAACGTGCTCGTATCTTCCGTAGCGTCGACGGCGCTCCCCGACATCGGAGCCGTGTTCGGACCGTACACGTACCTCGCCTCCGAGATAGCGTTCGGGACCGTCGCCCTGGCGCTCCTCGTCCGCGCCGACGCCCTCCGCCGGGCCGGCAAGACCATCCTCGTGCTCTATCCCGTGGCGTACTTCTGGGACTGGTACACCCTCACCATCGGCGTGTTCGCCATCCGGCTCCGGACCGGCGTCGACCTGCTCGGCATTCCAATCGAAGAACACCTGTTCATGGTCGTAGTCCCCGCGCTCGTCATCGGGCTCCACGAGAATCTCCACGGCCGGTAGCCGCGACCTGTTCGACCCGTACCACTTCTATCGGCGGGAATCGAAATCGGGCTGGTAACCACCGCTTACCGCCGTAAAACGTTCCGATAGGGATAGTCTACTGCTTTCCGTAAGCCCCAGTTTACAACCGGTAAATGGTGAATAACAAAGGCTGGACCGAGTAATGTACGAATCCATGCTGGGTTACGAGCTTGGGGTGGCATAGTAATGAGTACTATCGGCGACTCCTCCGGTACAGACGGCAACGACCGAGGCGAAACGGACGGGGACGAATCAGGGATGGCCGGCCGCGTCCCCGATATCCTCGATTCAGACGCATCGAAAGAACGTGACGACCCTCTCTCGCGAGACATGGTGTTCGACGTCCTGAAGAACCAGCGGCGTCGGTACGCGCTCCACTACCTGAAGCAGATCGACGGAACGGTCTAGTTGAGCGACCTCGCCGAGCAGGTCGCGGCGTGGGAGAACGACACCGCCGTCGACGCGATATCGGCCGCGGAACGTAAGCGAGTCTACACTGCTCTCTACCAGTCTCATCTTCCGAAGCTCGACGACGCTGGCATCGTCGACTACAATCAGAATCGTGGCATCGTCGAACTCTCGACGGCGGCCGAACAGATCGACCCCTATCTCGAGATGGACGCCCGTGACGACATCACCTGGTGCAAGCGATACCTCGCGCTGGCCGGGGTCGGTTCCGTCGCCGTCGCGGCGTCGTCGTTCGGAATCCCACCGTTCGGCGGACTGGCGGACCTCTCTCTCGCCGTTCTCGTCGTCGTCGCCTTCGCACTGGTGGCCATCGCGCACACGGTGGACGCCCGGAACGCGCCGACGACGGGCGAGCAATCTCCCGCTATCGAGGGCGAATAGCGGTCGGCGCTCTTCTGGACCGCTTCTGTCTTCGATCGTACAGAAAACATTTGTGTCACGTTGGCGTACTCGCGTCATGGCACTCGACCGCGACGCGTTCCGGTCCCCGCTCTTCCTGACCGGCGTCGTCGGCATCGTCGCGTACCTCTTCGGGTATCTCCTCTCGTTCCTCTGGACCGGCGGCGCAGTCTGGGGGGCGCTGGCGGACGTCGAACTCGCGAGCACCGCCGAAATCGACGACCTCGCCGCGTACCTCGGCACGAACGGCATCGTCGTTCCGGCCTGGAAGGGCGCGGGCTGGCTGTTCTACAGCGCTCACTTCGTTTCGTTCTCCTCGGAGACGGTCGAGGGGTCGGTGAACCTCATCGCCGCGGCCAGACCGGCGTACGAACTCCTCTATCTCGTGCCGCCGGTCCTCCTCGTCGGAGCGGGTGCGCTGGCGGCCCACGCGTCCGACGGCCGCACCGTCTGGCACTCGGCCTCCGTCGGAGCGCTCGTCTTCCTCGGCTACCTGCCGCTCTCGCTCGCTGGGACGCTGGCGTTCTCCGTCGGCGTCGACGCGACGCTCGTCCACCCGAGGTACCTCCCCGCGGCCGCCGTCGCTGGCGTCGCCTACCCCGTCGTCTTCGGGAGCATCGGCGGCGCACTCGGCCACGAACTGCGCAAGCGACGCGCGACGCAGGAGTCCGGCGTGACCGGATAGCAGTTAGGCCAGCGTTCTCGAACGCACGGGTCTCCTGCAAGCGACTGCGGGAAGCGGTAGGCCGTGCGACCGTCCTCGCCTGTTTCGAACCCTTCTGGAACAGTTCGACGGCGCGGTTCCTCGCTTCGCTCGTCACGTCGCGTCGTCAGAAATGGGTTCGGGCGGGTTCGAACCACCGATCTCGGCCTTGTAAAGGCCGCGTCATGACCAACTAGACCACGAACCCGTACACGGAAGAAACCGCTCGGCAGGAATAACGTTTACTTTCTCCCTCGGCCCCGCGTGACGTGACAGGATTTTTAGGGACGGTGAGCGAGCACTCCCGCATGAACGACGCGCTCGCATCGCTGCTGGAGGAAGCGCCGGCCATCACCGTCTTCCTCGTGCTCGGAATCGGGCTAGTGGCGCTGTTCACCGGCCAGCCCTGGTGGTGGATGGTGTTCCCCGTCGGGTTCGCCGTCGTGTTGCCGTTGGTGGCCATCCTCAGCGATACGTTCGCGCCGGACGCCGACGCGGCGGACGAGGGCGAGAGCGAGGAACGAGACGAACGGGAAGAGACGCAGGACGCCCTCGACACCCTCCGGAACCGCTACGCTCGCGGCGAAATCGACGAAGCGGAGTTCGAGCGTCGGGTCGAGCGCCTGCTTGAGAACGAGACGGTCGAAGACGTAGAAGCCCGACGAGAGCGCGAACGGTCGTCGAACTGACTCCGTGGTAGTGGTCGAAGCAGGCTCCTCTACTTCGTTGTACAGGCCAATCGATCACCCCTCCGATGCAGTCTCATTCCAGAATCGAAACTGCGGCACGAGAACCGATTATGAACGTTCTCTACCCTGGCCGCGGCGTCGAACGGAGTTCATAATCGGTGCTCGCCCCCGGTAATAGACTGTGGAGAAAGAGTGAAAACTGAACTAGGAAGTGGTATCGAAGACAGAGTACACCGGCTGAAAACGCCCATATCGCGGGTGAGACGCGGTCTACAAGGGATGGCGCCAGCTGTCTGCAACCGAATCGACGCTGATGTAGCGCGTCTCGTTCTTCATAATCGGTCCCAGTCATGCGATTACGAAGGCGCGAACTCTCCAACTCTTGGAGTGAACACCTCCACCGAAATCAACAGACGCGACCGCATTCGCGGACATCGAATCGTATCCCCGCCCAATTCTCAGTCGCTTTTCCTGCACTTTCGCACCATACTCCGCTCTCAAACAACCCCACAGTCCTTCTTCCGGGCAGGAAAGCCGATTATGAACCACGACCGAGTCCAATTCGTCGCAGAATATAGTCGCTCGACGTCAGAGCGGCCGTTATCACGATTATGATTCTGACGCCACGTCGAGGCGATTGTGTAGCCACTCGGCCGGATACATCGCGGCACACCGTTGAAATGGGTGAACCGGCGGTTCCCGGTCGGATAGTAAGCGCGTGGAAAACGGATGGGCCAACGCGGATTTGAACCGCGAACCTCCCGGTTATCAGCCGAGCGCTCAACCTGATTGAGCTATTGGCCCGCAGTGAGCGCATTCAGTGGTTGCCACTTGCTACTGTTAAGGGTTTCCTTTTTTCTCGTCGCCGTCGTCGAAGTCGACGTCGTAGGCGTCGTCGTCCACCCGGTAGGTGTCGTCGTCGCTGGCGTCGCCGGCGCTCCCGGCTCCGCCGGTCCCGGGACCGAACCCGCCGGAGTCGCTCCCCGAGCCGCCCAGGTCGCCGGGGTTCGGGAATCCGAAGGTGTAGACGTTGCCCGAGGCGAACCCGCCGGTCTGCTTGTCGACGTAGGGCACGATGACCCACTTCTTGGCGGCGACGCGGAAGACGTATCGCGTCGGCGGGAGCGTGAACAGGAACCCCAGGGCGTCGGTGACGAGGCCGGGGGTGAGCAGGAACGCGCCGGCGACGAGCAGGAATCCGCCGTCGATGATGCGGTCGGTCGGAATCTCGCCTTGAGCGAGTTCCGCCTGCAGTTCGCGGATGGTGTGGCGTCCCTCCGCGCGGACGAGCAGCGTTCCGACGAGCGCGGTCAACACGACGAGCGCGACGGTGACCTCCCAGCCGACCATCCCCGCGACGAACACGAGCAAGAGCCCGTCGACGAGCGGGATGAGCAGCAAGAGCGCCAGCAGCCGTTTCCACATGTCCGGACGTAGTGGTTCCGGCTGTAAACGCTTTTCTCCCTGCCCGCGACGGAGAAATCGAGGCGGTCGACCTACAGCAGTTCGGGCAGGCGTTCGGGGAGGTCCTCGCGCTCGACGTGGGCGTCGGCCGCCGGATGGGGGTCGGGACCGCCGTCGAACACGACCTGGACGACGTACATCCCGGCGGCTTTCGCGCCGCGGACGTCGTGGTCGGGGTGGTCGCCGACGTAGACGGCCTCCGAGGGGTCGACGTCGAGGGCGTCGAGCACCGCCGCGAACGCGCGTTCGTCGGGCTTGCCGGCGTCGAGTTCGCCGGTGACGACGGCGACGTCGAAGCTGTCCTCCCAGCCGAGTTCGGCGATCTTCCCGCGCTGGGCCACGACCGGTCCGTTCGTCAGCAGGCCGACGCGATACCGCTCGCGGAGGTCGGCGAGCATCCCGGCCGCGCCCGGCACCGGTTCGAGCGCGTCGAGGATGGCCTCGCGGTACGCGTCGGCGACGTCCTCGGCGGTGACGTCGTCGTCTCCGGAGAGGAGGTCGTCGAATATCGGTTCCCGCGTCTCGCTGACGAGGTGCCGGGAGTGGGCGTCGAGGTAGTCCTCGCGGGCGAGCGCAGGTGCGTCTGCGGCGTCCGTCGCCTCGTCGAGCAGCCGGTCCCGTGGGCGCTCGGTCACGGCGAGTGTCGAGTCGAGGTCGAAGGCAACGGCAGACGGTACCATTCGTCGACTCTTGGAACTGGCGGACCTTTAGGGTACTGAAACCGACGACGCGGGGACCGCGTTCGACAGAGCCATGTCCTCTCACGAAAACCGACTGATATGAACTTCTTCGACCGGCTCGCCGACCGCATCGCGGCGACCGACAGCATCGTCTCGGTGGGGCTGGACGCCGACCGCGACCGGATTCCGGACCACCTCGAAGCGCACGACATGCCCCAGTGGGCGTTCAACCGTCGCATCATCGACGCCACCCACGAGCACGCGGCGGCGTACAAGCCCAACGCGGCGTTCTACGAGCATTCGGACGGTTGGGCCGCGCTGGAGGAGACCGTGGCGTACGCCCACGGAAAGGACGTTCCGGTCGTCCTCGACGCCAAGCGCGCCGACATCGGCAACACGACCCGGAAGTACGCGGAACTGCTGGAGACGGCCGACGCCATCACGGTCAACCCCTACATGGGCCGGGACTCGCTGGAGCCGTTCCTCTCGCGCGAGGAGGCGGGCGTGTTCGTCCTCTGTCGCACCTCCAACTCGGGCGCGGCCGACCTGCAGGAACTCGAACTCGCCTCCGGCGAACCGCTGTACGAGCGTGTCGCGTCGCTGGCCGACCTCTGGAACGCGAACGACAACGTCGGCCTCGTGGTCGGCGCGACCTCGCCGGACGAACTCGAAGCGATACGCGAGCAGGTGCCCGACCTCCCCTTCCTCGTCCCGGGCGTCGGCGCGCAGGGCGGCGACGCCGAGGCGGCGGCGACGCACGCCCTCGCGGACGGCGCGGGACTGGTCAACTCCTCGCGGGGCATCATCTTCGCCGGAGAGGAGAGCGAGGCCCACGGCGCCTCCGGAAGCCGAGTCGCGGAGTCGCGGGACGCGGGCGAGGAGTTCGCCGCCGCCGCGGGCCAGGCCGCGAAGCGACTCAAACGACAGCTGAACCAGTATCGCTGAGCCGACGGTCGGGCCGAGCGCTCGACGCCCACACGGGGATGCACCCCCTCAGAGCTGGTGCGTGCTGTCGTCGGTGTCCGGTGGCGTCACGTCCTCCGCACCCGGTCCGGACGGTCGCTCCTTCTCGACGTCGCCGCCCAGCTCCGCGACGCACTCGACGCAGAAGCCGCTGTCGCGGCTCCAGTGCTCGTCGCAGACCAGCTTTCCGCACCGGTCGCAGTCGTGCGTCGCCTCGCGCGATTCGCAGATCTGGCACAGGCCACTGACGCTCATGACTCGGCGTTCGGCGGCGAGCGGTTTCAGTCTGCGGGTAGAATCCGGTCCGTCGGTCGGCGCGCACCACTGGTCGCTCGGCGGAAATCCGCCGTCGATGTCGCCTTCTCGACCTGTCCGAGCGTGGCCGCGGTGGCGACCCCACCCGAGGCGTTGCGCTCCCATCGGCAGGTTTAGAACCGTCGTGGACAAGTGGACGATATGAACCGTCCCCGCGTCCGATACCTCGCCGCGGCGTTCGTCGTCCTCGCCGCGGTCCTCGGAATCCAGGCAGTGACGGCCGACCAGGAGGTGAAGGCCGAGACGGTCGCGGAGGGACCGTACGAGGGCCACACGCTCATCAGCGTCCAGAGCTACAAGCTGAACGGTCGGCTCATCGAGGTGAACACCTCGACGAACGACGTCGTCTGGGAGTACGACCCGCCGAACTCCCGGGTGTTCGACGCCGAACAGCTCGAAAACGGGAACGTACTCGTCGCGGTGACGACGAAGCTCCCGCCCTCGAAGTGCCCCGAGGAGCACCTCCAGGTCGCCTCGAAGCAGTGCATCCAGGCGAAGGTGCTCGAACTCGACTACCCGAGCAAGGAGGTCGTCTGGAACTACTCGTGGTACGACGAGTACATCACCCACCACGAGGTCCACGACGTCGACCGCCTGTCGAACGGCGAGACCGCCATCATCGACATGGGCAACGACCGCGCGTTCACCGTGAACCAGCAGGGCGAGATAACGTGGGAGTGGCAGGCCGAGAACCACCTCGCCGAGGGCACCGAGTTCCACCGGAAGTATGGCGGCCCGCCGGACCCCGGCGGTGAGAAGGACTGGACCCACATGAACGACATCGACAAGCTGGAGAACGGTAACTTCCAGATATCGGTCCGGAACTTCGACGTGGTCATCGAGGTGAGCCCGGAGACGAACGAGATAGTCGACGTGGTCGGTCGACCGGGCAACCACGCCGTGATGAACGAGCAGCACAACCCCGACCGCCTCGAGGGGTCGGACCACCTGCTCGTCGCCGACAGCCAGAACGACCGCGTGGTCGAGTTGAACGCTACGACGGGCGACGTCGTCTGGAAGTACGGCGGCAAGAGCCTGCTCCACTGGCCGCGGGACGCCGACCGCCTGCCGAACGGCAACACGCTCATCACGGACACGTTCAACAACCGCGTCGTCGAGATAAACCCCGACGGCGAGGTGGTCTGGCGCTACGAGGGCGTGATGATGCCCTACTCGGCCGACCGGATGACCGTCCCCGAGAACTCCACCGACACGGTGCCGGCGACGCAGTTCGACAGCCACTTCCGCGACCCGAACGCCGCGACCGGCATGCTCCAGCAGGCAGAGGCGTACGCGGCGTTCGTCTTCCCGGGGTGGGTCCGCCTGCCGGAACTCGTGACGATGGCCGCCATGGTCGTGGTCGCCCTCTGGCTGCTCGGCGAACTCGTGGTCGGCGCGTACCGCGACTACGCGAGCGAAGAGTAGCCCGGATCTCGACCGACGACGGTGCGCGGTCGACCGCCCGGACGCCCGGGCGACCGCACGCCGAGACGCCTCACGCGGGCTGGAGCCGGAGTACGCGGTCGTCCTGCGGTGCCGGCGGCCCGCCGCGCCCGTCCTGGTTGCTGGTCGTCACGTAGAGATGTCCCTCCGGACCGGTGAACGCCGTCCGGAGGCGACCGTAATCGCCCACCAGCAGGCGCTCCTGCTCGACGACGCTCCGCCCGTCGAGACCGACCCGGTGGAGGTGGGTGCCCGCGAGCGCGCCGAAGAAGAGGTCGCCCTGCCACTCCTCGATGGGACCGCGGTAGATGGTCGCGCTGGCCGGGGCGATGGTCGGCGTGTACGTCGCGATGGGGTCGACGTAGTCGTCGCCCTCCACGCCCATCTCCCCTGGCCAGCCGTAGTTACCGCCGACTTCGAGGACGTTGACCTCGTCGTCGTGGTCCGGCCCGTGCTCCGTCTGGAACGGCGTGCCGTCCCGGAACGCCAGCCCCTGCGGATTGCGGTGGCCGTAGGTGAACACCGCGTTCCCGAAGGGGTTGTCCGGATGCGGCGCTCCGTCGAGCGTGAGCCGGAGGACCTTCCCCGCGAGCGACGACTTCTTCTGGGCGAGGTCGCCGTCGCCCGCGTCGCCGGTCGTCACGTACAGCGCGTCGCCGTCGACCGCGAGCCGGCCGCCGTCGTGAATCGACGCGCCGGGAATCCCGTCGAGGACCACGCCGTCCGGCGCGAACCCGTCGTCCACCCGGTGACGGACGACCCGATTGCGCAGTCCGTCGGCGGCCTCGTACGTCTGGTAGGTGAACGCGACGTCCGGGTCCCCCGGATGGAAGACGAGGCCGAGCAGTCCGCCCTCGCCGCGGCTCGCGACGGTGTCGGTGAAGTCAGCGAGCACCTCGGTGGTGTTCTGGCGGATGCGCTGGACGCGCCCCGGACGCTCGGTGAGATAGAGGTCGCCGTCGGGGCCGAACGCCGCCCCCCAGGGGACCTCCAGGTGCATGGCGACCGTCTTGACGCGCACCCCCGGTCCCCGCTCCATCGTCGTCGTCTTCGTCGAACTGCCGGACGTCTCGACGCAACCTGTGAGTCCCGCGAGTCCGAGCGACAGCGACCGGAGGTACGTGCGGCGTCGCATGCTCGTTTGCAGACGCTCCCGGGAGAAAAACGTAGGGATTCACCCGCGTTCGCGCCTCGCTACCGGGTTCGGTTTCCGGTGACTGGACGTTTCGACCGGGCGTAGACTCGTCCGCTCGGCGACGGTTCCGGGGCCCGTCGGCTACTTCGGCGGCTGGAGGTCGCGCTGGAACTCGTCGAACACGTCGAAGTCGTCGTCGAGTTCGTACTCGATGCGACGGTCCTCCTTCCGGGAGACGTTGGCGTCCTCCAGCGGGTCGGCCGCGTCCTCCCAGCCCGGTTTCACCTTCACGCTCTTTGCGGGCTGGCCGACCGCGATGTGGTGGGCGGGAACGTCCTTGGGGACGACCGACTTCGCGCCGACGATGGCGTTCTCGCCGACTTTCACGCCCGCGCGAATCATCGAGTCGTAGGTGAGGCGCGCGTCGTCCTCGACGATGGTGTGGTAGTTCTCCACCCGGGTCTGGTCGACCACGTCGTGGTCGTGACTGTAGACGTGGACGCCGTCCGAGATGGACACCCGGTCGCCGATGGTGAGTCGACCACGGTCGTCGAGGTGGACGTCGTCGTGGACGACGGTGTTGTCGCCGATGGAGATGTTGTGCCCGTAGGTGAACGTGATGCCCTTGAAGAAGCGGCAGCCGTCCCCGCACTCCTCGAAGAGGTGCTTGGCGAGCATCCGGCGGAACCGGAGCGCGAACTCGACGTTGTCGGCCATCGGCGTGGCGTCGAACTGCCGCCAGAGCCACTGGAGGTGTTTCGATTCCCGGAACTTCTCCTCGTCCTTCTCGGCGTAGTACTCGCTCTCCAGCGTGGAGTTGCAGGGGTCGTACCCCTGGAGACGGACCCGCTCGGCGTTCGAGACCGGCTCGCCGTTCTGCCAGGCCTCGTAGGCCTCTCGGTCGCCGTAGAGGTCGACGAGAACGTCCTCGACCACCGCGCAGGTGTCCTCCTCGCCGGCGAGTCGCTCGTCCACCTCGTCGATGAAGCCGCGCAATCCCGCCTCGGCGGACTCCGGGAGAGTGACGTGTCGCTTTGTCATGATGAGATCACCGTCGGTTGGTTACTGACGATTGGCTTCCCGACGGCATGGGGGTTTTGGTTCCGGCGGTGAGTGCTGAAACTCCGCGGCGCGCGACGCTCGGCCGCACGTCGACCGAACCCACCTACGCCAGGAACACGTGCCGCGGTCGGTCGGCGAGCACGTTCCGGCCCCAGTCGACCGTGTCGCTGAACTCGTCGCTCCGGAAGAACTCCATCGCGTCCTCCTTCGAGGCCCACTGGCTGGCGATGAACATGTCGTTCTCGTCCTCGTGGTTGGCCAGCAGTTCGGTGTCGTGGTGGCCGTCCATCTCCTCGAGCAGTCCGCCGACCGTCTCGAACTTCTCGACGAACTCCTCGCGGCGGTCGGGTTCGACCGTGTAGAACATCCCCATCGTGCCGAAGCCGCTCTCCTCTCCGGCGCGCGCGACGATGCCGGGGAGGTCCGAGAGGAAGCCGCCCGCGGTCTCCGCGGCGGACATCGTGTCCCAGATGCTCACGACCGCCGAGCGCTCCTCGCCCTCGTAGACGGCGGTCTTGACGTGCGTGTCGTAGTGCTCGAAGTTCCCCCGCAGCCCCTCGACCTCCTCGTACAGGTCGTCGGCGTCGACTTCGGAGTAGAGGACCATCGCGTACACGTCCTCGCCGTGGGGTCGGCCGGCGTAGATGTCTAGGTCGGACAGTTCGTCGCGGATGCTCTCGGACCGGCTCGCGTCGTCGCTCTCTCCGTGGCCGCCGTGGTGGTCACCGCCGCCGTGACCGCCTTCGCCGTGGTGGCCTCCCTCGCCGTGGTGGTGTTCGCTCCCACCGTGGCCGTGGGCCGACTCGTCCTCGGGCGTCGGCACCTCGTCGCCGGCCATGAACGCCGGGAGGTCCTCCGGTGGGAACCGCCGACCGAAGTAGAAGGGGCCGAACTCGCCGTAGCGCGAACTCGCCTCGTCGAAGCGCATCTCGTAGAGCAGGTCCTTGATGTGCGTCGGGTCGTTGCTGAACAGGTCGACGCCCCACTCGTAGTCGTCCATGCCGATGGAGCCGGTGATTATCTGGGTCACCTGGCCGGCGTACCCCTTGCCGATTTCGCCGTGACTGTCCATCATCTCCGCGCGCTCCTCGAAGTCGAGGTCGTACCAGTTGGCGTCCGGCAGGCGGTGTTTGTTCATCGGGTAGAAACAGACGAACTCGCTGTCCGGGATGTCGGGGTAGAGCTTGCTCTCGACGTAGCGCGCCAGCCCCGTGTCCTCGATGTCCTCGGGGTCTTTGACCATCTCCTCGGAGTTGTACCCCCCGACCTCCGTGACGGAGACGTAGGAGTTCGAGCGCTCGGTGAAGTCCGCGAACGTCGTCCGTTCGAACGCTCGCTCGGCGGTGTCGAGGTCGCTCATCTCCGGTCGGAAGTGGACGACGAGGACGTCCGCCTCGTGACCCATGACGGAGAACACGGCCGAGGAGCCGTCTTCGGCGTCGGTGACGTCCTCGTGGGCTCGCAGGAACTCGATGCCGTCGTCGAGTGCGTTCTCGCGGACGCGGTCGGGCGCGTCGCGCCAGGCGTCCCAGTCGACGGTCCGGAAGTCGTGGAGCGAGTACCAGCCCTCGCTGGTCTTCGGCGGTTCTTTCGGCATACGGGGAGGTTAGCAGCGCCCGACCAAGGACCTTTTGAGTCCGTCGCGTCGCCGTGGACCGGGTCCTGGAACGGTGGGTCGGCGCGCGCCGGACTCTCGTCGACCTACTCGCCCTCCGCCGTCGGGGGTTCGCCGACGCCGGGCGACTCCTCGTCCGGTCGGTGGAGGTTATCCTTCTCCCTGTGGATGCGCCGGTACGCTCGCCGGACGAACTGGTCGGCGGTCTCGTACCTGACCCGCGCGTCGACCCGGCCGTCACGGATGGCGTCGACGACGCTCTCGGGCGTGAGTTCGTCCGCGTCGACGCGCGTGTAGGCGCGACCGACCTCTACGGGGTAGTGCGTGTCGCTGCCGCCGACCAGCGGGAGGTCGTGGCGGTCGGCGAGCGCGCGGACCCACTCCTCGGTCCGAGGATGCTTGCCGTTCACCTCGATGGCGTCGAACTCCGCGTCGACGTCCCGGACCGTGCTGTTGCGATACGGGTGGGCGATGATGGCGGCGCAGTCGCGGTCGTGGGCGAGTTCGACCGTCTCGGCCGGCGTCAGCGTCCCCGGTTCGAGTCGGGTCGGCGGGTCCGGTCCGACGACCAGGACGTGGCCCTTCGTCGTCGATATCTCGATGCCGGGAACGGCGGGTACCGCGCCGCCACGGAACGGGCGATGGTAGTCGTGGTTCGTCACCGCGATGGCGTCGAGGTCGCGGTAGTCGGCCATGCGCGCGACCATGCGGAAACCGAGGGGGTCGAACAGCTGGGCAGCCGTCTCGTGGCCGTGGAAGAACCGGGAGTGGACGTGTAAATCGATATTGAACACGATTGGATTACGAGGCCGACAGGACTTTGCCTTTTCCGCCGGAACAGGCAGAAGAGATGGACGAGGCCGACACCTCGGGCGATTTCTCCGCGGTCGACGGGACGATCGAAGACGAGCGCGTGCTCGTGCTCAACCCCGTCAGCGGCGACAGCGGCCACGGCGACCAGGTCCGCGGACTCGCCGCCGAACACGGTTTCACCGTCCTCGGAACCGAGCGCGAGGGGGAGGCCGTCGACTTCTCGCGCCGGGCGGCCGAGGGCGGGGCCTCGATGGTCGTGGCGGCGGGCGGGGACGGAACGGTGAACGAGGTCGTTCACGGTCTCAACCTCGCGGACGCGTTCGACTCCGTGACCTTCGGCGTCGTCCCCACCGGAACCGGGAACAACTTCGCCGGCAACGTCGGTATCACGGGCATCGAACACGCCTTCGAGATGCTCGAAGACGGCGAACGCCGCCGTATCGACGTCGGTACCGCCGACGACCGGACGTTCGTCAACTCCTGCGTCGGCGGCCTGACCGCGGCCGCCAGCGGCGAGACCGACTCCGAGCAGAAGGAGCGTCTCGGCGTGCTCGCCTACGTCGTCGAGACGCTCCGGCTGATGTCCGACTTCGAGGGACTGGAACTCCGCGTCGAGGCGGGCACGACCGCGGCGGAGTCGTGGTCCGGTCACGCTCTGTTCGTGCTCGTCGGGAACGGCCGGCGCTTCCCGGCGGAGGGCCGCACCCAGGCGAACATGGAGGACGGCCAGCTCGAGGTGACCATCATCGAGAAGATGCCAGCCAAAAACCTTCTCAGCGAGACCACCGCCCACCGGCTGTTCGGCAGCGAGACCGAGCACGTCACCAGCCTGAAAGCGCCGCGACTCGACATCGCCGCGGAGAACGACGAACCGGTCCAGTTCAGCCTCGACGGCGAGATGGGTGCCTGGAAGAAGTTGACGCTCGGCGTGCGTTCGCGCGTCCTGGAACTCCCCGTCGGTCCGAAGTACGAACCGGTGCCGGACGGCGACTGACGCCGCGAGAACGGGGGTGCGCGTTACCCGAACTTGCCGGTGATGTAGTCCTCGACGCGCTGGCTGTTGGGGTTCTCGAAGATGTCGTCGGTGTCGCCGTACTC
>NZ_JBQBLX010000008.1:0-148656 GCF_051917725.1 Halomicrococcus pelagicus | reverse complement strand
CCCAGCAGTCCGGCCAGTTCTGCTCGAACTCCTCGTAGATGGAGTCGTCCGAGACGTTCGCCTGCTCGACGAACGACGCCGGGGGTTCGAATCGCTCCTGTTCTTCGAGCCGTGCTTCCAGTTCGACGTTCTGAGCGTCACCCATGTGCTAGGTTCACAACTCCCATTTAGCTATATAAATGATGGAACTAATTATGATAAACTGGCGTCCCCGTCGTGTAACGCCATCTAGACGAACGTCGCGGCGTTCCACGGAAACGCGACGCTCCACCGGCGTCCGCGCGTCCGTGACGCTAAACAGTTAGTGTCGGGCGTTCGGCGTGCGGTGGTCGACGCCGTCGAAGACCGCGTCGAACACCTTCTGTTGGGCTTTCCGGAGGTGGTTGTGGAGCGTCGGCGACGAGATGGCCATCGAAGCCGCGAGTTCCTCGGCCGTACTCCCGCGAGGCCACTCGAAGTACCCGGAGAGGTAGGCGGCCCGAAGAACCGACCGCTGGCGCTCCGTCAGGTCGTCCTGGACGGTTCGCTGGACGCTAGCGGCGTTCCCGACCGGCTCCTCGACTTCGCGTTTCGAACGCAAACTGGTCCCGGGGAACGTCGCCTCGACGGCCTCGACGACCCCCCGGACGTCGACGTGCCGCGAGAACGCCCCGGTAACGTCGGCGACGCCCTCCTCGACCGAGAGTTCGCGGACCGTCCCGCCGCGCTCGACGAGGACCGTCGCGAGCGACTCGCCCGAGACGACGAACTCGAAGAGCGCGTCGTCGTCGTAGTCCCGGACGAGGCGGGCGTCGTCGACGGCGTCCGCGTCAGTCACCTTGTCGAGGACGTCTCCGACGGCGGCTCCGCTCGCCGTGACGAAGTAGAGCAGCGACTGGTCCGCGACCGGGACGACGCCTTCGAGTTCGAAGCGACAGCCGAGGTCGGTCGAGGCGGCCACGAGGAACACGCCGCCGTCGGTGCTGCGCAGCGAGAGCGCCACGCCGGTGTCCGCCAGGAGCAAGCGCTTGCGCGCGATGGCGGTGATGGTCTCCCCGACGCGCCGGCCCACGTCCGCCAGCAGCGTCCGGTCGGCCGACGAGAACGAGTCGAGGGCCACGCAGAGCACGCCGTGGACGGTCTCGTTCGACCGGAGGGGCGCGACGGCGAACGAACACCCCGAGAGCGGTCCGTCGACCGACGCGTCCTCGACGACCGCCACGCCCGAGAGTCCGTCCTCGTCCAGTGCGCCGGCGGCGTCGAGGACGTCGCCGGGAACGTCCCCGCCGGTTCGCTCCGGCGCGTCGCTCGCCCGCGTGACGCCACGCTCGCCACAGACCCAGACGGCGCGATAGGCGTCGGAGAGCCGCTCACAGACGGTCCGTCCCACGTCCTCGTCCGTGGACGCGTCCGCGAGCGCCGCGCCCAGTTCACTCACGCACTCGAGGAGGTCGTCGCTCCGCGAGACGGTATCCCGTCGCGGTCGGTCGTCCTGTCCACGGCCCGTCTCCGGCGACCGATTCGCGAAGGCGTCGACGATGTCGTCCGTGGTCGGGGCGTCGAGGTACGGGGCGAGACTCTCGAGGCTCTTCCACCCGCCGACGGCCTGGACCACCCGCGGGTCGACGTCCTCCTCGACGAGGAGTCGCCACGCGAAGTGTTTGCGTAGTTCGCGGCACGTGACGTCCCGGAGGTCGTCGGTCCGGTCGCTCACGTCGCTGACCAGCATCTGAACGCGTCGAGGCGTGACGTCGACGAACGGGTCGCGCTCGTCCAGGTCGTTTCCGTTCGCGTACTTCCGGAGGTCGTGAGCGACGTCGGGCGGGACGTACGCCTCCCGCCCGTCGCCGTCTCCCTCCGGGACCCAGAGGAGCTGGAGCGTCCCCCCGTCCGACTCGCGTTCGCGAAGGTCGACGGGGCGAATCCGGGTCAGCTCCGACGGTCCGAGCCCGACGCGGCCGGCGAGAGCCACGACGAGGTCCTCGCGGTAGGTCTCGGCCGCGCGACGCAGTCGCTCGTACTCCGACGCCGTCAGGCACTCGTCGCCGTTCTCGCCACCCATTGCGCTTCGCTATCTTTCGAGAAGACGAATAAAGTATTCGGGCGACCGGCCCCGAATCCGGACGGTGGCGCGAACTGCCGTCGAAGAACGCTCCGAAGGCTCGCTCCGGGTTTCGGTCGAATAGAAGAAGGCGAAACGCTACCGGTCGAGAAGCGACGTGAGTTCGCCGACGACCTCCGGATTCCGGAGCGCGCTGGTGTCTCCGAGGTCCTCGCCGTTCGCGATGGCCTCGAGATAGCGGCGGACGACCTTGCCGGACCGCGTCTTCGGCAGCGACGGGGCGAACGTGACGACGTCCGGCACCGCGATGGGGCCGATGCCCGACTCGACGGCCGCCCGGACGCGCTCGCGAAGCGCCTCGTCGCCCGCGACGTTCGACTCGAGGCTGACGAACGCGTGGACTCTCGCCCCCGTCACGGCGTCTTTCCCGCCGACGACCGCGGCTTCGGCGACGCCGTCGACGCCGACGATGGCGAACTCTATCTCCGTCGTGCTCAGGCGATGGCCCGAGACGTTGAGCACGTCGTCGGCCCGCCCGAGGAGACGGAGGTAGCCGTCGGCGTCCCGAACGGCGTTGTCACCGGTGTCGTACCGCCACTCGCCGTCTTCTCGCGGGTCTCGCCCGCTCGAACGGTCCCCGGTGTCTCGGGAGACGTCGACTCCCGATGGTGGGGAACTCTCGGAGTCCCCTCGACTTCGCTCCGCGCTATCGACGGTCGTCGTCCGGTGGTCGCCCCAGTCGGTCGCTTCGCAGAGCGACCTGGCCATCCCCGGCCACGGTCGGGTGAGCACCAGCCGTCCCGGCTCACCGACGGGGACTCGCTCACCCGCGTCGTCGACGACTGCCGCCTCCAGTCCCGGCAGGCATCGGCCGACGGCACCGGGACGCATCCGGTCGACGCCGGGGAGCGTCGAGAGGACGATGCCGCCCGTCTCGGTCTGCCACCAGGTGTCGACCACCGGACACTCGCCGCCGCCGACGTGCTCGCGGTACCAGTGCCAGGTCGTCTCGTCGATGGGTTCGCCGACCGTGCCGAGCAGTCGGAGCGAGGAGAGGTCGTGACGTTCGAGATGTTCCTCGCCCCACTTCCTGAACGCCCGGATGGACGTCGGCGCGGTGTAGAAGACGTCGACTTCGTTGCGCTCGATGATCTTCCAGAGGCGGTCCTTCTGGGGGTGGTCCGGCGTCCCCTCGTACAGGACCGTGGTCGCTCCGAGCGCGAGCGGCCCGTAGACGGCGTACGAGTGCCCCGTAATCCAGCCGACGTCGGCCGAACACCAGTGGGTGTCCCCGGGACCGAGGTCGAGCACCGCGTGACTCGTCCAGGTCACGTACGCGAGATATCCGCCGGTCTCGTGCCGAACGAGCGTCGGTTCCCCGGTCGTCCCGGAGGTGTAGATGAGAAAGAGCAGGTCTCCGGCGTCGCGTTCGACCGGGTCGACCTCGGTGCCCGCGTGCTCGTCGACGAGGTCTGCGTAGACGTGGTCGTCGTCGAACGAGCGGTCGTCTCCGAGGCGCTCGACGACGACCTGCTCGACCGCGTGGTCGACGGAGAGACGGGCGTTGTCGGCCGTGCTCTCGAGGTCGAGCGCGTCGCCGCGGCGGTAGTAGCCGTCGCAGGTCACGAGACACTCCGAGTTCGCGCCGGCCAGTCGCGTCGCGAGCGCGTCCGCAGAGAACCCCGCGAACACGACCGAATGCGGTGCGCCGATACGGGCACACGCCAGCATGGCGACGGGGAGTTCGGGCACCATCGGCATGTAGAGCGTGACGACGTCGCCCTCGCCGACGCCGAGGTCCCGCAGCGCCGCCGCGAACGCGTTCACTTCGTCGAAGAGTTCCCGGTAACTGTAGGTCCGCGTCTCTCCGAGCTTTCCCTCCCACGTGACGGCTGGCTCGTCGCCGCGCTCGTCGAGGTGGCGGTCGAGACAGTTGTACGAGGCGTTCAGCCGTCCGCCGGGGTACCAGCGAACAGTCTCCTCGTCGTCGAGCACCGAGTCGAACGTGCGGTGCCAGTCCAACAGTTCGGCGGCGCGCTTCCAGCACGCCGGCCAGCCGGCGTCGAGGAACGCCTCGCTGTCGGCCGCCGTGACGTTCGCCGCATCGACGAACGACGGGGGAGGGGTCACCCACTCGCGCTCGCCGGTCGTTTCGTTCGTACTGCCGTCGGCCATCCGTTCGAGATTTCGTGTAAACGACCAAAAGTATTCGGCTTTCAGGAATCGCACGACTCCTCCTGCTCGCTTCGGTCGACTGATGTCCGACGCTCGAAACGAGCCGTTGTTTTAGGTGTACTGTCGGACAGTGTTGGATTTATTTAACTGGAATATACGGAGGGAGAGCACGTCCGTTCTCTCATGAACCGCGGGGCCACGATAGTCGTCGTTCTCCTGCTCGTCCTCTCCGGGTGTGCGGGACTCGAGGACCCGAACGCGACGACCACCGAGACGACGACGGAGGCCCCGACCGACGGAACGAGCTATCGCGTCGAGGTGGTCGAGGTCGTCGACGGTGACACGTACACGGTCGAGTTCCCCGACGGCCACACCGAGGACGTTCGATTGCTCGGCGTCGACACGCCGGAGGTTCACGTCGAGAACACGCCGGACGAGTTCGAAGGCATCCCGACGACCGAGGCGGGGCGGGACTGGCTGCGGGACTGGGGCCACAGGGCGAGCGAGTTCGCCCGAACCCGGGTCCTGGGGAAGACCGTCAGAATCGAAACGGACCCGGCGGCCGACCGCCGGGGGAGCTACGGCCGTCTACTGGTGTACGTGTACGCGAACGACGACAAGTCGGTGAACGAACGGCTCCTCGAACAGGGGTACGCCCGGCTGTACGACAGTTCGTTCTCGCAACGCTCGGAGTTCGCCGCCGACGAGCGACGCGCGCGGGACGACGCCGTCGGCATGTGGAACTACGACGCCCCGACGACCACGACGGACGGCGGGACGGCCGGGAGTTCGATTACGGTCACCGACTACCGGGCGGACGCCCCGGGCGACGACCACGAGAACCCGAACGGCGAGTACGTCACGCTCACGAACGTCGGCTCGTCGGCGGTCGACCTCTCGGGATGGACGCTCTCGGACGCCGCCGACCACCGGTTCCGGTTCCCGGACGGGTTCACGCTCGAACCGGACGCCTCCGTGACCATCTACACGGGGAGCGGCACCGACTCGTCGACCGAACTCTACTGGGGGTCCGATACGGCGATATGGAACAACGGCGGCGACACCATCGTCGTGACGGACGACGACGGAACCGTCGTCCTGAAGGAGGAACGGTAGCGGTCTCCGGCCCGCCGTCACGAACGGGGCCAGTTCCGCCTCGCGGCGTTTCCCGGCCTCTCCTCAGCGCACGAGCACGACGGCGTTCTCGGTCTGGAGGAGGTCGCCGTCACCGTCGTAGCGACGCTCCTCGCGCGCCTCGAAGCGCTCGCCGGCGAGGCGTTCGCCGGCGACGAGCAGCGCTCCGTCCCGGATCTCGAAGTCGCCGGCATCGAGCGCCGCGTCGAACTCCTCGACTCTGGAGCCGTACTCGGGGCCGAGCGTCGAGTAGTCGAGGTCGACGTCGACGACGCGCGTCCCCGTCTCCGGCGGGTCGTCGAGGCGGTCGAACTCCCGAACGTGCATCACCGAGGCGATGGCGTCCTCGAACCCGTCGACGGGACCGTACACCGCGACGTGCTCGACGTCGGCGTTCAGCGGCCGTCCCCGCTCGGCCTTGTACGTCCGGAGCGCGCCGACGACTTCCATGGCGGTCTCGCCCGCTTCGCGGTCGGCTTCGTAGCCGGCGGGCCGGGGCCACGACTGCTCGTGGACGCTCGCCTCGCCGTACAACCGGTGCCACAGCTCCTCGGTGACGTGGGGAAGGAACGGCGCGAACAGTCGCAGGAACCGTTCGTGAGCGGTCCGGAGCGCGAAGTCGGTCGACGGCGCGTCCCGTCGCTTGGCGATTTCGAGGTAGTCGTCGCAGAACGTGTGCCAGAAGAAGCTCCGGAGCCGGTCCCGGGCCTTCGAGAACTCGTACGCTTCCATGTGCCGGGTGATCTCCGCGGTGACGTCGTCCAGTTCGGCGAGCAGCCACTCGTCGAGCGCGTCCAGTTCCGCCGGTTCGTCCGGGTCGGCGTCCGCGAGCGAGTCGACGAGCTTCGAGGCGTTCCACAGCTTCTGGAGGAGCTTCTTGCCGGTGACGAGGTCGTTCTCCGTGAACGGGAAGTCGTCGCCGATGGAGGTTCCGGCCGCCCAGTAGCGGGTGGCGTCGACGGAGAACTCCTCCAGGACCTCTCCGGGCGTGACGACGTTCCCTTTCGACTTGGACATCGCCTCCCGGTTCTCGTCCAGGACCATCCCGTTGAGCATGACCGCGTCGAACGGCACCTCGCCGGTGTGCTCGTAGCACTTGACCACCGTGTGAAACAGCCAGAAGCTGACGATGTCGTGGCCCTGGGGCCGGAGGTCCATCGGGTAGAGCTGCGGTCGGTCCATGGCGAGCGCGTCCGTCGCGGCGTCGTAGTCCCACCCGGCGTGGACGAGCGGCGTCAGCGACGAGGTCGCCCACGTGTCGAAGACGTCCTCCTCGGGGTCGAAGCTCCCGCCGCCACAGGCCGGACACGCGTCGACTGGCGGGTCGTCGGAGAGCGGGTCCACCGGGAGGTCCGCCCGCTCGGCGAGAATCGTCTCGCCGCAGTCCGTACAGTACCAGACCGGAAACGGGACGCCGGAGTCCCGCTGGCGGGAGATACACCAGTCCCACTCCAGTCCCTCGACCCAGTGACGGTACCGGGTGAACATCTTCTCCGGGTACCAGTCCATCTCGCGCCCGAGTTCGAGGTACTCGTCGGTCTTGTCGAGGAGCTTCACGTACCACTGGTCGGTGACGAGGTACTCGACGTCGGTCTCGCAGCGCTCGTGGACCTGAACGGCGTGGGTGATCTCGCGCCGTCCCTCCACGTACCCCGCCGCGTCGAGGTCGTCGACGATGGCCTCGCGGGCCTCGCGGGTGGACAGACCGGCGTACTCGTCGGCGACGTCCGTCATCGTTCCGGACTCGTCGATGGCGATCCGGAGCGGCAGGTCGTGGGCCTGGTACCACTCGATGTCGGTCCGGTCGCCGAACGTACAGCACATGACGACGCCCGTCCCCGTCTCCCTGTCGACGCGTTCGTCGGCCAGAACCGGGACCTCGTGGTCGAAGAGCGGCACGCGCGCCGTTTCGCCGACGAGGTCCGCGTTCGACTCGTCGTCCGGGTGGACGAACATCGCGACGCAGGCGGGCAGCAACTCCGGTCGCGTGGTCGAGATGGTGACGCCGCTCCCGTCGCCGTCGACGAGCGGGAACCTGACGTCGGTGTAGTGTGCGTCGCGGTCGGCGTCCTCGGTTTCGACCTGCGAGATGGCCGTCTCGCACGCCGGACACCAGATGGTCGGCGCGTTGCGCCGGTACTCCCGGCCCTGTTCGTACAGTTCGACGAACGACAGCTGGGAGATTCGCTGGACGTCGGACTCGATAGTCCGGTAGGTGTTGTTCCAGTCGACGGAGACCGCAAGCGACTGGACGTCCTCCGTGAACTCGGCTTCGTACGTATCACAGACTTCCCGGGTCAACGCCTGGAACTCGTCGCGCTCGTACTCCTGGCGGCGAACCGACAGCTCCCGTTCGGTGAGCCGTTCCGAGGCGATGCCGTTGTCGTCGTAGCCGAGCGGGAAGTAGACGTCGCCGTCGCGCATCCGGTGGAACCGGGCGACGAAGTCCTGGAGCGTGAACTGGTAGAGGTGACCCATGTGAAGGTCGCCGGAGACGGTCGGCGGCGGCGTGTCGATGGTAAACGACGTGTCCGCGTCGTCCGCCCCTCCGTACGCGTAGGTGTCTTCCGCTATCCACCGACGTTGCCACTTCGATTCGACCGCCTCCGGTTCGTACTCGCCTTCGATGCGCTCTGTCGTTCGCTGCTGTGTGTTGCTCATGCTGCGTTTCGCGGTGATCGCGCTGGTCGTAACTACGGGTCGCCTGCCGTCCGGACTCCAGAGAAGAGAGTGCCCCCTATCGGGGGGCTACGGCCGCGGCGGAGACGGACGCCACCCCGTATCGGTCGCCTCGGCGAATCGGCGTCCTCATACACCAGCGGATATGTTCAAACCTCTTGAATGTTTTCGAAGGCTATCGGTACCGGCGGGTTCGGGTCGACTACGCGGACTCCACGGACGGCGGCCAGCGTGGAGTGCGTCGACGAGCGCGTTGCCGAACCGCCCGACGCGGCGCGCTCGCGAGTGACGGACTCCGACCGGAGGACTGAATTATCATTTTTAGCTAGTTATATTTAAAACAGATTAACCTCTATAGAAGATGGGATGTACGAACACTCACGGCGAACGGTCCTGAAGACGGGTGCGGCGCTCGTAGGCGGCGTCGCGGCCGGAACGACGGTGACGACCGCCGAATCGCGCGGCCGATACGTCGTCGACACGGCGTCGGTCGGCGACGAGCAGGGTATCGACGTCGTTCACCGCCTCGACCAGGTCGGCCTCAGCGTCGTCCGCGCCAGCGAACGCGACGTGAAACGACTGGACGAGCGATACGCGGCCGACGTCGTCTTCTCGCGCACTCGGCCGACCCGCGGCGGGGCGATGTCCGCGACGGCCGGCGCACGGGACGAACCACTCTACTCGCTCCAGTGGGACAAGCACGACCAGCACGTTCCGGAGGTTCACGAGCACACTCGCGGCGAGGGTGCCCGCGTCGCGATCATCGACACCGGCGTCGCGGCCGGTCACCCCGACCTCCGGCACGCGGTCGACGCCGAACGGTCGCGGAACTTCACCGAGGATTCCCTCGGCGCTCCCGGCCCGTACGGCGGCTATCACGGGACGCACGTCGCCGGAATCGTCGCGGCGAACGACCGAAACGAGCGCGGCGTCGTCGGCAGCGCGCCCGGCGCGGAAATCGTCGACTGTCGGGTGTTCTCCGAGACGGCACCCCAGGAGACGCTGTCGGCGTTCTTCGGCGACGTCCTCGCAGCCATCGTCTACAGCGCCGACGTCGGCGCGGACGTCGCGAACCTGAGCCTGGGGGCCTACTTCACGCGCGAGGGCCTCGGCTCGTTCTGGGGCAAAGCGCTCAATCGGACGACCACGTACGCCAACCGGCGGGGGACCCTGCTGGTCCACGCAGCAGGTAACGTCAGCGTCGACCTGCAGCACGACAAGGGGTTCGTCGATTCGAGCGAGAGCGCCCAGGGCCTCGGCGTCAGCGCGACCGGCCCCGTCGGCTTCGGATGGGGCGAGGACGGTCTCGAGGAACCGTACCACAGTCCCGCGTTCTACACCAACTACGGTACGAACGCGGTCGACCTCGGAGCCCCCGGCGGTAACGCGAGCGAGGCGGTCCTCTCGATGAAGCCGGAGAATCGACCGGAGAACTGGCGACGGGACTTCGTGCTCAACTGTCTCGCCGTCCCCTCGTTCGGCGAGTCCGGCGAGTACCAGGGCGCGAGCTACGAGTACGGCTACCTCGCCGGCACGTCGATGGCAGCGCCGCAGGTAACTGCCGCGGCGGCGCTGGTCGCGAGCGCCAATCCCCGGTACGACGCCAACCAGGTCGAGTCGACGCTCACGCGGGCGGCCGCGGTACCCGAGGGGTACGAGAAGGCGTACTACGGGTCCGGCTATCTCGACCCCCTCGAAGCCGTGACGGAGTGACGGCGGTCCGCTCTCTCGGATCCGTGGTCGCGCTCGCCGACCCGGGCCCGAAACCGTCCTCGAACCGGGTCGTACGCTCGGTCCCGTCGGCTCGCCGGAAGGCCCGGGCGTAGAACTCGACCCCGGTACGGACGTCGTCGGGACGCCGCGACCCGGACACTGCGACGACTTACGGGATTCCTAAACGGCGTATTACGGGATACATAGTAAACATACCCCGGACATAACGGGAGCGCATGGAGCGCCGATCACTGATGACGGTAGCAGTCGTCGTTACCCTCCTGCTTGCAGGCTGTAGCGGTCTCGACCCGTCTGGAAACACCTCCACGACGGACGCCTCGACGACCGCAGCGACGACGACCACGACGCAGACGACCGAGCCGACTACCACGACCACGTCGACTTCGACCACGTCCACGACGACAGAGTCGTGGTCGAAGCCCGCGGCTCCGAACAAGCCGTTACAGAACAAGATGGACGAGGAGGACCGTGACCGGATGAAGAGCGTCCAGACCGAGACCAGGGCCGGCGGCGGCTTCGACCTGACGGTCACGGCCGACACCCGGATGGAGGACGTCGACCCCGCGGACCACGGTACCGTGGTCGGCGAGCCGTACTTCCTCGTCTACGCCGGCGGGTCGCTCGACAACAAATCGCGGTTCAGTTACGTCAACGGTACGCTCGCCGAGCGGTCGAGCGAGGTCACCCAGAAGGAGAACGGCGAGTACACGCTCGAGGTCGACTCCGAGGCGCTCGAGAAGGCGAACGTCGAGGAGGGGAAGGTCGAGGTCCTCGTGCTGTTGATGGACAAAGACAGCGAGTGGGACGACATCTACGGCGTCAGGAAAGTCACCGTCGAGTACTCGTCCGGGAAGTGACGGTCAGGGCTGGAACACGCGGACTGAAGCCACCGTAGCCGGCAGTACCGAAGCGGAACGCGATTCAATCGACGGCCGTACTCGAAGAGGGAGAGAGGACTACTCCTCACCGCTCGCCGCTTCGGCGACCGGTCGCACGGATTCGCCCGCGTCGCCGAGGTGCGCTTCCCGTACGTCGAGCTAGCATCCGGAGTCGCCTTCGTCGCCACCGGATGCGCGATTGCCGGCTTCGTCGGCCGTCTCGTCGTCACCGGTTTCGTCGTTAGCACGACCCTGGCCGTCCGTTGCAGGGTCGTAGACGTACAGACAGTCGTTGGCGTACGACCGTCCGAACTGATCTGCGTCTTCACAGCAGAGGACGCGACCGTCGTCCATCACGTAGACGTTGTCGACGTTGATGAGCGCGTCGTTCGCGACGTCGGCCGGGTCGCTCGCGTCCGGGCCGACGATGACGGGTTCGAGCGTCGAGACGTTGTAGTCGTCCTCGAGTTTGCCGCGGTAGACGACGCCGCCGTCGACGCGTTCTAGCTGGACGTCGCCCACCGTGGCCATGTCGTCGTTGAGCTCCGAGATGGCGAAGTAGACGTAGTCGCCGGGGCCGGCGTCGTCGACGCTGTCTACGCCCTCGGCCTTGTTGAACTCGATAGTGGCACCGACCTCCTTGGCGGCGGCACGGGTCTCGAGGAACGGGACCTTCCGGAGTTCCTCGTCGACACCGTCGGGTCCCTCGCTCTCGTACTGCTCGGCCCACTCGATGATCTCCTCGTTCGTGACGTAGTTCCGGTTGCCGTTCTCGATGACCTCCCCGTCGGCCTCTTCGACCGCCGCGTCGAGGTCCTCTCGCCAGTCTGTGTCGGCGTGGGTTTCGAGGTAGTCCTCCTGGGTGACGTCGTCGTACTCGGCGATCCAGGATTCGACCTCTGCGTTGGTCGCGTGACCCAGCTCCATCCACTCGAACTCGAGGTCGACGTTGGCAGGGGGGACGTTCTTCGCCGCCTCTTCGTTGGTCACCTTCGGGGCGTAGAGCGTTCCGGCGACGTCCATCGGGTCGTCGTAGCTCGGTATCTCCTCGTCGGCGACGAACTTGTAGATTCCCTTGCTGTCACCGTCCGAGCAGCCGTAGACGGTGCGCAGGTCGTTCTGGACGTCGGGCGACTCCCAGGCGGCCCGACCCATCACGTAGTACTTGACCGGCTTCGGGGTCTCTGCCGTCGGCTCGCGGATGTCGACGTGGTAGCCGTAGCGGTACGGATTCGGGTAGCAGTCGCCGATGGGAGTGAGGGTGTTACTCTCCTCGTCGTCGGAGTCGACCGCCGAGTCAGAGCGCTGGTCGACGCGTTCCGCACCGAGGTAGTACGCGAGGAATTCGAGCCCCGTCAGCGACCACCAGCCCTGGATTTCCCACGCGTCGTCGCCGTAGTACCCTTCGACCGCCTCCTGGATCTCGTTCGGATTGGGTCGATTCCAGAACTGGCCGGCTCCGACGAGCCCCTTCCCGGTCCCCTTCTCCTCGATGTCGCCGACGGTCGCCGTCAGGGAGACGCGAGGATGGGAGTAGTTCTCCTCGGAGGAGATCATCGTGTTCCACGGGCTGAGGTCACCGTAGCAGTTGATTCGCGTCCCGCCGAGGTCGCGCAGCGCGTCCGTGTTCGCGACGTTGATCGCGTTCTCCAGGTCGGCGTTCCACTCGCCGTCCTCGTCCCGGCTGAGCGGAATCCGGGAGACGTTCCCCGGGCTGTTCTCCCAGTTCGTGAACAGGTATCCCTCGGTCCCCGACTCGTTCGTGGCGACGAACTGGTTGCAGTCGGGGTTGTACGCCGCGTCTCCGTACTGCGTGCCTGCAAACTCGTCCTGGGTGATGTCTCGTCCGTCCGGCGTCTGCGCCACGCCGAGGCGCTCGGTGCCCCCGTTGATGGGGTCCTGTTCCTGGGCGAGGAACTCGTAGTCGGCGTCGGCACCTCGAACCACTCCTTTCTCCTCGTTCGTCTGTGGTATCGACAGCTCGTCGAAGTCGTCGTTGTCGCCGTCGAGCGAGAACTGGAACCCCGAGAAGTAACCGATTCCCGATTTGTCGTACGGTGCCGGGTTGTCCCGGCTCGGGTGCTGGAGGCTGTAGAGCGGCGTTCCGTCCTCGAAGACGAACGGTCCGGTGACCTCCGCCCCGAGCGCGGTCGACGAGAACCGCTTGAGCTCCCCGTTCACCCAGGGTGCGCGCGCCGTATCCGCGTCTTCGGGCGACCCTGCACTCCGACCTCCGGCGCCACCCGAGACGCTCGCCCCGAGAGCAGCGGCCACTGACGTTGCCATCAACTTCCGTCTGGTGAATTCAACCATGCAGGTGTGTGGTTACACCACCCAGGCAAGTAAATTTATATGTTGGATAATTATATATATTATGTGGTAATACCCTGGAAAGCTCTATATACCGATTTGCTCGACACTCGGTGGTGCGGGGAGCGGTCACCTCGATTCGGACCGGGATTTCCGACGGACGACGACCGGTACCGCGGTCGCTTCCCGGCCGACGGACGAAGCTCCGGATGGTACGAAGGTGAACGCCGAGAACCGCGTCGGTTCGCGTCGCACGCCCGAGGAGCGGTACCTGCGGACGACGACTCCTCCGCTCGCAGGCGAGCGAAGCGCTACTCCTCGTCCAACTTCGCTGCGCCCTCGCGGATCTCCCGGGCGCGATTTCGAACCGCGGCGACGTACCGTTCGACCTTCGTGGTCTTCTTGCCGTAAAACGAGGCGACCCAGTTGATGTCGGTGTACGGTTGCGTGAGGAAGTACGCGGCGAGCGTGTCTCGGCCGGCCTGGATTATCTCCGGTGGAACGCCGCGTTCGCCCGTTCCGGCTTCCTCGAACCCGTTCACGTCGAAGTAAACGTCGGCGTACAACTCCGCGAGGTCGGGGTCGTCGAACACGACTTCCCTGTGACCTGGAGCGTCGAATCGATACTCGCTCCCCTCTCCGGACGGGGGAGACCGCTCGACGATCCGGACGTCCAGTACGTACTCTTCGAAAACCGATTCGTCCTCCCGGGTGGAAACGTTCTGGTTAGCTTCTGACATCGTTCGTCCTGTGGCGGTCCGCCGATTTCCGTCGATTCCGAGCGGCGAACGCGGAGTACGGTACAATAGAGGACGACCACTAATTAAGTTCTTTCGCAAGTTGAATATATACCGCTATAGAGGAATGCTCTCGCGGCTCTCGACGGGTCTGCGGCGGTCGGTCGCGCGCAGCACGTCCGACCGAGCGAGAGCGAAGAACCGCGAGGCCGTCCCGTCGCCCTCGAAACGGAGAGGCCGACGTCCGTTCGGCGGACGACCGACGGTACCCTGCGGGTCGTCGACTCACTCGCTCCGTCGGGGTGATACCTGCACTTCGACCCCGTTCGGCCGGTAGGCGTTCGCCGCGTACCCGCCCTCGTTCCACGGGTAGACGTCGTCGGGAACGTCTCCCCACTCGTCGAGGACCGCGATGCGGGCCGGCTGGGTCCTGTCGCGCTCGTCCGTGGCCCGCGAGAGCAGCGTGGCGGTGGCTTCGGCGTCGAGGTCCGGTCTCCAGGTGTAGGCGAACAGCCGCCAGGCGCCGTCGTAGTCCGGTCCGTACAGGTCGGCGTCGTGCCACGAGTCGCCGTCGTCGGTCGACACCTCGACGCGAGCCACGCGGTCGTCGCCCGCCCACGCAACGCCCCGAATCTCGATGCGCCCGTTCTCGTCCGGCGTCACGGTCGATTCGCCGTCCGGGTGGCCGACGAGCGACATGACGTTCTCGTCGAACGTGTACGGATGTTCGACGCCGCCGACGAGCTGGTCCCACGTGTCCGCCGTCGGGACCGTCTCCTGGACCTCCGGTTCGACGTTCGCCGGATGGATGCGGTAGGCGCCGTGCTGCCAGTAGGTGTACGTCCGCCCGTCGTCTCCGTCGGCGAACGTCGCGTCGGTGACCATCGTGTCCGTGACGCGGAGTTCGTCGACCCACTTGACGCTGTTCGTCCCGTACCAGCCGGGGACGACCAGCCGGACCGGAAACCCGTGTTCGGGCGGGAGGGGACGGCCGTTAATCTCGTAGGCGAGGACGCAGTCGTCGAGCGCCTTCGCCAGCGGGATGGATTTCACGTACACGTCGCCGTCTGCGGGCGGGTCACCGCCGACGACGGTGAGCCAGCGGTCCGCGTCGTCGGTCACGTCGAGTCCGCAGTCCCTGAGTACCGCCCGCACCGGCGTTCCGGTCCAGACCGCGGTCGCGACGGCGTCCCACTCCCACTGGACGCTCCCGGTCTCCGGGTCGTGTTGGCCGCGGTCGTTCCCGGCACACTCCATCGTGTGTGCGACGGCGACCGTCGGGTACTCCGTCCGCAGCGCCTCCATGGAGAGTGTCGCGTCGTCGTCGACGCCCGTCACCTGCACCCGCCAGGCGTCCGCGTCGGCGTCCGGGATGTCGTTCCGGTGGCAGACGAAGTGTTCCTCGACCGGCGTCAGCCAGTCGGCGAACGTCCGCCGGCTCGCCGCTCCGACGACGGTGTAACGGTCGTCCTCGTCGCGCACCGCCCGCGTTCCGGGCTTGCGGTCGAGTATCGCCTCGGTCTCTGCCATCCGCGTTTCGCTCCGGTCCATGTCCCACGTTCACAACCGCGACCGGCAAAATCGTTCCGAGGCCGTGCAGCGTCGTCGGTCACTCGTCGAAAAACAGGTTCGGGTCGAACTCGGTCTCCCAGCGGGGACGCTCCGGCCCCGGCATCTCGTCGGTCCGGTCGCGCAGTTCCGCCATCGTCGTCCAGGGATGACACCGGCCCATCGCCTCGAACCGTCTGAAGAAGCTCAGATGCACCCAGCTGTACTCGGCCGGCGGCTCGTCGACGTCCCGTCGGCGCTGTGCGATGGCGTCGGTCAGTTCTCGCTCGCTGACGTCGATGCCCTCCTCCTGGGCGACCCGTACCAGCGACAGCAGTTCCTCCTTCCGGTCGTCCTCGTCGGCGTCCGAGTAGTACACCGCGAGCGCGGCGCGGACGACGTCCTCGCGGGTCGAGAGGCTCTCGCGGGTCAGGCCGACGTAGTCCCGCGGGAAGACGGACGTCTTGGTCGCGAACAGCGCCCGGACGAACCCCAGCTCCGGGCTCTCGCCGCCGTCTTCCTTCTCGTAGACGCCGGCGATGTAGTCGGCGGCCTCCCCCAGGAGGTTTATCTTGATGTCGAACTCGGGGACGACCGCGGTGTCCAGGTTGAGCGTATCCCCGAGCACGAGCGACTCGACGTTGGTCGGCATGTTGAGCCAGTTGGCGAACGTTCGCAGGCGGCGGCCGTACTCGTTCCGGTAGCTCCCGAGCACGAGATAGCTGGTGTCGGCCTGCTCGAACCGGGGAAGCTCCTCGTTCATGTATCGGACGACTTCGTGATAGTCGCCTCGTGGAGCTTCCACCCCCTCGAAAATCCGGTCGACGGCGTGGTAGAGGGCGTGGGTGTTCCGGGGGACGCGTGGGCCGCTCATCGTGCGTACGGAACGCACTTTCGTTGGCTTAAATCTTCGCATCCAGGTTGGGTAAGCATAGTATTTCCAACTTGGGTGACCCGAACAGTTACAAGCCCGCGGACGGAACTCACACGTATGAGTGACAGCGCGGACAGCCACGGACGCTCGTCCGACGGCACCCCCGCTCCGTTCGGTGGCGAGGACGTCATGCCGTTCGAGAAACAGCGCCGCGCTCACCGGTTTCTCACGCAGGAGACCCGGTACCACGTCGTCCAGGCCGTCCTCGGACACCCCGAACACCTCGTCACGCTCGACGAACTCGAGTATCTCGTCCCCAAGAACCGGTCGACGATTCGCGAACATCTCGACCGGCTCGCCGACAAGCGGTTGCTGGACAAGTACGTCTACGACGGCGACGACGCCGGCCAGCACGACCCCCGCGAGTTCTGGGGGTTCACCGAGTACGGCGTCGGCCTGCTGGACGAGTACGACTACCTGCGGTACGTCCCGGTGCTACGCGCACTGCAGGACAACCTCTACGTGACCGCGAAAATCGAACGCCACCGCGACGCTCCGCGCCCGGACCTCCCCGCCGGCGTCGTCGACGCGTTCGCCACGCCCGAACTCGACGCGGACACGGCGGCCGCGGTCGACGACGCACTCGCCGCCCGCGAACGGGGTGGTGGTCGGCTGTTCGACGCTCCGCCGGTCGACCCCGACCCGGACGCCGACACCGACGGCGACGCCGACCGCCCCATCGACGAACTGTTCTGACGGCACAGTAGCGACGTCGAATCGAGCCACCATCTCTAACTCGATTCCCGACGACGCCGGAGGTATGACGAACCACCTACGACGCGCTCGGGAGGAGATCCAGCGAGCCAGCGAACGCGCTGACGGTGAGGTCCGCGAGAACCTGCTCTCGCTCGACGAAGGGCTCGGCGAACTGACCGAAGGCGGGAAGACGCAGGGTCCCGACGAATCGAAGGACCGCGGAGAGCGATTCGAACACGTCGAGGAGAAGCTCCGGGGACTGATGGACGAGACCGACGACGAGACGGAGACGGCACTGCGGAACGCCCGGGACGAACTGGACGCGTATCGGCGGGACCAGGACCTGGCGTAACCGGCGACGAATCGGGCCACCGACGCATCGGCATCGAGAACGCTCGAACTCGTCTCCGTCGTCGCGGTGACGAGCGCCGGATAGCAGGCGTTTCCGGCGCGTGGACCCCGTCGAAACGCTCCGAGAGCGAGCCCCGGTACGACGTCTCGCTCACTCCTGGCTCGCGAACGAGCTCGGGGTTCGGGACTACCGACTCCCTCGATTCGGTGACGGCAGTGGTCAGGCCGTCCTCTCGCGGCCAGTGAGAAACGCGTGCGCCTGGCGCGGGGAGCGGTGTTCGACGCGGTGAGGGCTGACGGCACAATCGGCGTACAGGTCGGCCAACGCCGAACTGGAGTCGCTCCGAAGGAGGAACTTCCACAGGGTACGGTCGGCGCGACCGAACAGGAACGTGGCGTCGGACTCCCGGATGAGCCGGGCGATGTACGTGAGGCGTCTGTTCCAGTCGTCGTCCCACCGAACCTCGTACCGAACGCGGTCGTCGTGAACGGCGTCTTTGGAGACCGCCAGGACTTCCGGGACGGTTTCCAGGCGGCTTGCCAGTGCCTCGCGTTCGGGGCCGTACGCCCAAAACTGGGGGAAAACTCCCCTGTCGGAGTCGCCGAGCGTCACGAACTCGACGTACGTCTCCGTGTCGAGGCGGAGTACGCGTGACGGGTCGAACTCCGATGTAGAGAATTCCAGACAGTACATAGTCTACGCTCCGACGATGCACGTAAGGGGTCGGACAGACAAAAGTAGTCCCGTTTTCATCATCGATGTAGCTTCTGATTAATAGGGTGACGGCGGAGATATCTCGAGGACGGAGACGCATCACGGACGATGCGGTTTTGCCGCGGGAAGGGCGACCACGGTCGTCATCCGTTCGCAGACCGGTCGTGGGCGACCCTGCCGGCCGCGTTCGTCTTCGGCGATGGCTTCGAGCGTGCGTACCCGCCCCAGCAATCGCTCGCTCGACTGGGGCCCGGTCTCTCGCTCAGAATCCGTACGATTCCGTCGCTCGACGATACGGTCGCTCCTCTCCGTAACGGACCTTTCGGCCACGGCTCCGTCCAAGCGTGAGTTGCAACGGGCCGTTGCGTGACACTCTCCCGTGGGAGTCCGTCGTTCGTAACCGGTATAATAACGGCCATCGATAGGAAAACCAATGGTATCGAAACGGGCTTTGAGATTATTTTTCGCAGCAGTCATCGTACTCTCCGGACTCGCCGTCACGAACGCGTTCGTATCGTCACCCGCGAGCGCGACCGACTTCGAGGGGAAGTCCCAGGACGACATCATGGGAACGTCGGAGCAGGTCGCCCCGCCCCGCGGGAACGTCACCGTCATCGCGACCGACTCGAACTCCTGGCTCGGTAGCGAGAGCAACGGCCCCCGGGCACGGGCCGAACTCGTCGCGTTCAACCCCAACGGGAGTATCCTCTACTACAACGATAGCCACACGCGCTACTGGGACGTAGACCCCGTCCCCGGGACCCGGACGACCGTCGAGTACGCCTACGCCGACCACCTGCCGAAGTCGGAGTGTCCGACCGACTGGAACCTCTCTAAGCGGAACGTGAACGAAAGCGTCTGGCGAGAGTACGAGCAGGTCCACGACGAGGCCGGCGCCTGTACCATGAACGGCGTCGAACGGGTCAACCTGTCGACCGGGACCGTCACCCCGGTCTGGTCACAGGCCACGCCCGGGAAAGAAGCGACTCGCTACCACGACGTCGACCGCCTGAACTCGACGCACCTCGTCGTCGCGGACATCTTCCTCGACCGCGTGTTCACGGTGGACACCAGGGACGGACAGGTCGAATGGACGTGGAACGCCCGTGACGCCTTCCCGACGAACGCGAGCGGAGGACCGTACCCGGATGACTGGTCGCACATAAACGACGTCGAGGTACTCGACGACGGCCGCATCACGGTCAGCGCTCGCAACCACGACCGCGTGCTGTTCCTCGACCGCGAGACTGGACTCCTGAAAAACCAGACGCTCGGGGCCGAGAACGACTACGACGTCCTCTACGAGCAGCACAATCCGGACTACATCCCCGCCGAGAACGGCGGTCCGGCCGAGGTCGTCGGCGACTCCGAGAACAACCGGGTGGTCGAGTACCAGCGCGAGAACGGCTCCTGGGAGCGGTCGTGGACGTGGCAGGACCCCCAGATGCAGTGGCCGCGGGACGCCGACCGCCTGCCCAACGGTCACACGCTCATCACCGACTCGAACGGCAACCGCGTCTTCGAGGTGAACGACGAGGGGAAGATCGTCTGGAGCGTCCAGATCGCGTTCCCCTACGAGGCGGAACGCCTCGGGACGGGCGACGAGAGCACTGGCGGGCCGAGCGCGAAGAAGGCCGGTCTGGAATCGCGGACGAACGGCCCCGTCGACCGCTTCTGGATTAGCGTGAAGGACGTCCTCCCCGGCAAGTACCTGAACGGCCTGATGTACATCACGCCGGTCTGGGTCGGGGTTCAGGAACTGTTCGCCCTCCTGGGCGGCGTTCTCGCCGTGCTCGCGTGGCTGGTCTGCGAAGCGTGGTGGGCAGACGTGCCGTCGACGGTGCGGCGTCGCCTCCCCGAGTGACGAGCTTCCGGCCGGTAGCCGACGTCGCGGATGCTCCCCCGTTTTTCGACTGACTGACCGTCGCGACTCTTCGTTTGCAGCGGAATTTCGGACGCGGTCGACGAACCGCCGACCGGCACGTAGATGTAAACTTACTTTCAACAACGAGTTTCAGCAAGCGTTCAAGTCGTGTGCGGGGCAGTACGTCGTATGCTCGTAGCTGGAACCGGTGACGGTGCCTATCGCGTGACTGGACTGCGTGAAACGGACGAGACGAACGTCGAGAAGGTTCTCGACGCCCCGAGGGTAGAGCGCGTTCGTCAGTTCGACGCCGTAACGGGCGTGTTCGCCGCGACGAAGACCGGACTGTACCACTCGCCCGACGGTATCGAGTGGACGAATCTCCAGGTCCCCCGGAAGACGGTTTACGCCGTCGGTGCGAATCCCGGCGGCGACAGGATTTACGCCGGAACTCGTCCGACGGGAGTGTACGTCGCTACGTCCTTTTCCGGGGATAGCACTTCGGGAACGGCGCCCCCCGAGTGGCGCGAACTGGAGGCGTTCCTGGACCTCCCGTCCCGTGAGGAGTGGGGAGTGCCGCGTCACGACGACGTCGCCCAGGTTCGAAGTCTCCGGACACATCCCGATTCGCCGCGCAGGATAATCGCCGGCGTCGAACCCGGCGGTGTCCACGTCAGCGACGACGCCGGAGAAACGTGGACGGAGCGCAAGACAGGAGTTCACGACGACGTTCACCAACTCCACGTCGTTGGCGCTTCGGAGTACGTCGCGGCAACTGGCGTCGGCCTGTACCACACGGACGACGCCGGTCGGTCGTGGACGCGGCTCGACGAGGCCATCGAACAGCGGTACTTTCGAGCAGCCTGCACCCACGACGGCGTGTTGTACACGTCCGCAGCACGCGTCCCGCCGAACAGATGGGAAGACCACGACGCCGACCCCTCTCTGCTGGAGTGTCGAGACGGCCACACGCTGGCCGTCGTGGAGTCTCCCCGCCCCGACGAGGTAGTCGTCGGATGGACCGAAGTCGACGGCGATCTCGTCGGCGCAACGCACCGAGGAACGCTGCTCGCGAAGCGAACGGACGGATGGACGGTCGTCGGTGACGTTCCGACTCCCGACGGCCTGTACGGTCGGTACGTCGACCTCTCGTGGTACGACGAGTGAGGAGTCCGAGTACCCTCTCGCCCCGGGAGGAAATCGCCTACGAGGTCGGCGTTCGAGAGTCGTCGTCCGTGCTCCGGGGGAGCCGTGAAACCGTGTCACTCAAACTGGACGGAAGCCCGAATGAACTCCCGAGGATGACGTGGCCGCCGGAAGTAAGATGGAATATTAACACGTTATAGGCACATAAGCCATATTGGGACAGAATTTATACACGAGGCCGAAGTGCATCCGTTCGTCCATGGCTCCAACCTGGAACGACCCGAACCACTGTCCGTTCTGCGAAGCGGAGCTTCCGGATCCGGGCGCCGGATTCGTAGACCACATCGACGACCATCCGGACTGCGAGTCCGGATTCGAAGCCTGGCGCGACAACGTCGCGGACGACATGCACGGTGGCTGGGCGAAGTGACGCCGGCGGCACGCTCGCCGCCCTCGAATGTGCGACCGCTCCGGCAGCGACCCGCCCGGCTACTACAGGTCCGGGGTCAGGGAAGGCCAGCGAAGAGACCCGAACTCGCGGGGGGTATCGTCCCCGGGGTTTACTTGCCTCCTGGTCGAAAGTATCGCTATGGCCTCGGATGGGGATTCCTCGCTCACGCCACTGGCCCAGGATGCGGTCGACGCCCTCGCCACGGCAGTCCCTGCCAACGAGAGCTTCGGCTACGACCGAGCGTACTCGATCCTCGCGGAGGCGGAAGGTCTCGACCAACCGGCCGCCGACGATATCCTCGAACGACTGCTCTCACGGGGATATCTCTACGAGGTAGACGGATATCTTCGCCTCACCGACTCGTAACGGGACGACGGTGACGACGGCTGTAGCCGGCATCCGCGAACGTCGAGTCGCACCACTGGACCAGCCCCTGGTGGTCCCGGAGTGACGAGGCGAGCGTGGACGGCGTTCAGGCCCCGGCGGACGTCGTGAGTAGGGCGAACCCGGGGACTGGTGACCCGAACGACGACCGGCGTGGCGGCTAATCGTCGGAGTGCGCCTGCCCGAACTGGCGGGGTGGCAACCGGAGTTCGTCGAGGTCGGGGAGGTGTTTGACGTTGTAGACGACCTTCATCTCGTCCGTCGTCGGCGTACCGATGCAGGACAGTCGGAGTCCGCGTTCGATCATGTCCGAGGAGAGAACGTGATTCGAGGGCATCTCCAGTTCTCCTTCCAGGACGGCGACGGCGCAGTTCGCACACGCGCCACCTCGACAGGCGTACGGCCACGCGTGTCCGCTGTCCTCGGCGGCCTCCAGAAGGGTCTCGTCGGGGGGCGCCCGGAACCGACCGCCGTCCGCCGGGTCCAGTCTCTCGTCTGCTGCCTTCTCGAACAGGCTCTCGTCGTCGAGGTCCCACGCGTAGTCGTCGAGAACCGCGTAATCTATGTACTCGACCTGGGTTCCCGGTTGCCGTTGCTCGACGATGTCCTCGCGATCGGGGTCGTACTCCTCGGTCCCGTATCCGGCCCGGATTCGCTCGTACGCCGTCTGGACCGCCCGAAATTCGTCGACGGAGCCACCCTGGTCTGGATGTGCCTCCTTCACCCGCTCTCGATACGATTCGACGATTTCCGCCTCGTCCGCATCCGGATCGACTCCGAGTACGTCGAACGGGGAATCCACACGTAATGATAGGAAATCAGGCCCATAAATCCTCTCCAGGGACCGTGGTAACGAGGGACGTGCCGGAACCGGCGACGACGTATCGGCGGTACCCGCGTCACCCGCCACTGGGGAGGCGCCCCGTCACGTACAGCGCCGCGACCACCAGTACCACCCCACCGACGAGCGCCGCCAGCCCGCCGAACACCGCGTCGAATCCGTATCCGGCTTCGGTCAGCGTGCCGACGGCTGCGGTGCCGTTCGCCTCGACCAACAGGGAGAGACCGGTGAACGACGCGTACGCGGCGTCCCGGTTCTCGTCCGGGAGGGCGCTGAGGACGTAGGTGTCCAGGGCGGGAAAGAGGCTGTGGATGGAGTAGCCGATGGCGACCGAGACGACGAGGACGGCGAGCGGTTCGCCGACGCGAGTGAGCGCGACCACCGAGCCGACGAACCCCGTCAGGATGGCCAGGATGTAGGGAACGTGTGGCAGGCGGTCGGCGAGCCGTCCGCCGAACCAGAACGCGGGCAACCCGGCCGCGAACACGACGGTGAGGAGGAGATTCGCCGTCGAAGCCGACATCCCTTTGGTCGCTTTCAGATACGTGACGTAGAAGTTGAACAGTCCCTGCCAGGTGAAGCCGGCGACGCCGACCATCAGGAGTCCGGTCGCGACGAGTCGCCAGTGCGACCGCAGGGCGGCGAGGAACTCGCGGTCGGGCGTGGCGCCGTCGGCGGTTTGGGACTCCCGAACGACCGCGGCCAGTACGACGCTGAACGAGACCGCAGCGACCGCCAGGAGGGCGAACACTGCCCGCCACGAGGCGAAAAACAGGACGCCGATAACGATGCTCGGGGCGAGAACCGCCGCCAGTTGGGCGGCCGCGCCGTGGATGCCCACGTTTCGGCCGACCGCGTTCGGATAGAGTTCCGCGATGAGCGGCACCGCGGCGACGAAGTACGCGCCGGTGGCGACGCCGAGCAGCAGCGTCCCGGCCTGGACGACGACCAGAGAGTTCGCGACGACGAGGAGCCCCGACGCTGCAGACAGCAGAACGCCGGTAGCGAGGACCGCTCGACGACGGGAAACGTGGGTGAGGACGTACCCCATCGGGATGCGCGGAATCGCGGTTCCGAGCCACACCAGCGAAACCAGCACGCCGACGGTCGCCTTGTCGACCGCGAAGGCGACCATCAGCGGCTCCAGCAACGGTGCGAAGACCGTTCGCCCGAAGTTCATCAGGAAGACCAGCCCACAGAGGGTTCCGAACAGATGCCGTCTCACTACGTGTCCGTACCGAGGCGGCCGACTCAACTATTCCGGCGACGGCAACGGAGCTCCCCGTCGGCTTTTCCCGGTCGAGCGCCTACCGGACGACGCATGGTTCGCTCTCGAACGGTCACCGCGGTGGTCGGCCTCGTCGGCAGCCTCCTCGTCAGCGCCCTCCTCTGGTGGTACTTCGACACCGTCGCGTTCTTCCTGTTCGTGCCGTTCGTCCCCTTCCTGTTTCGAAGGGGCGAACCGGACGAACCCGTCCGGGAGTGTCCCGCCTGCGGGTTTCGGACGACGGACGACGCGTACGAGTACTGCCCGCGAGACGGAACGAAGCTGGAGTAGACGGACCCCCGATCGGTGACGGCGCGGCCGCTCCGGGTCGCGGAGACGTCGAAATCGAAGAATCAGTCGTCGGCGGCGACCGGGGCGGTCACGCGTTGTTCATCCGCTGGCTCGCCGTTTCGCCGCACATCCGGCAGCGAGTGACGCGGTACGGTTCGCGAGAGAACTCGGCGTTTTTCTCTTTGTCGCTTTCGGTGCGGATTTCGATAGATACGTCGTGCGGCGTCTGGACGGCGCAGGTCTCGCACCGCTCGACACCGTCACCCGAACTGTGGTCGGTTCCTATCATGGTCGTCGTTCCTCTTCGCCGGGTTCGCCAGCGTGTCTCTGTCGGAAGCGCCGGCCGTGGGTAAGGATTCGCTCGAACTGATTAGGTCGTTCCCGACGAATCGACGCGACGTCGCCGAAGCCGACGGCGTTCTTTCCGACGCTCCGCTTTCGGATGGTTTCCAGAGCGCCTCGGTACCGACCACCACTCGTGACTCCTCCGGCAGAGGCTAGAGAAGCGATAGCTACCATCAGGGAAGGGTCGCGCCGAGGGCGTCGGCGACCGACGCCGCATCGACCGCGGCGACGCGTCGCCTCGTCCTCCGCACGGCGACCGCCGTCGCCAGCGACCGTTTCGACGGGGCCGGAGCGAAGCGCACGACTCCGACCCCCTCGCTCGGCAGCGATGGCTGGACGCTACCGTTACGGGAAGAGGTTCCTGGCGGTGACGAGCTGAAACCGCCGGAGTCGCGGGACGAGGTCCGTCGCTCGCTCCGCGACCGTCATCTTCAGGGAGGCGTCGTCGTCGACGTAGTGCCAGTTCCGGTAGTCGACGCTCACCACCGTCAACCCGTAGGTGGTCAGGAGCTCCCTGACCTCCGACGTCGCCCAGTGTCGAACGTGGCCCATGTGGCCTCGTTCGCTGAGTTCCGCGTACTCGCTGGTCGGCGACGGTCCGACGTTACCTCCCAGCAGATAGTCGTAGAGGTCGAAGATGGAGTGGGCGTTCGGAGTCGACAGGAACAACGTCCCGCCGGGTTCCAGCACTCGCTCTATCTCTTCCATCGCGTGGAGCGGGTTCTGCCGCAGATGTTCGAGGACCTCCGAGAACAGGACGACGGAGACGCTGTCGTCCGCGAGGGGGAACGGTTCGGTCTCGATATCGCACGCGTGAACTGTCAGCGCGTGCTCGTCGACGTACGCCGCGTGCCGGGACGGGTCGAGGTCGATACCTGCGACGTCGTACCCCGCGTCGTCGAGGAGGAACGTGAAGTGGAACGGGGCGGCACCGACGTCGAGGATGGCGTCGTCGTGGCTGGCTACCTGCGTCGTCCGGTCGTACAGTTCGTGATAGCGGTGGTCCGGCGTGTACTTCTCGCTCCAGGCGGCGTAGTCTCCCTCGGCCTCGGAGAACGATTCCTGGAGCGCCTCTAAGTCAGCCATTTCGTGTGCCTCCCCCGGCTAAAATCAGGGAGTTCCCTTAGGTGACACGGCCGGCGGTTCGCGTCGGCGACCGCCGGACTGCGCGCCACGCCCCGACCCGGGCCACGGACGAGTCACGTCTCCGGTTTCCCGAACGCGAACAGCGTCATCGGCGTCTGGTTCGCCGCCCGGGGGGAGAACTGCTCGGTCACGAGGTCGTCGAAGAACGTGAAGCCGCGGCCGCCGAGGGCGCGGTGGGCGTAGGTGGCGAGGTACAGCCGTCCCAGTTCGATTCCGGCCGCCAACTGGGCGACCCGGTAGCCGCGGTTCCCGACCGCCTCCACGACGGCGTCGACGTCCGCCATGAGGTAGACGTTCACCGCGGCGTCGCCGACGACCGACTGGCCGAGCGCGAGGCGGCCGGCGGTGCGACGGTCGGCGTCGCCGAGACGTTCGAGGACGTTCGCCTCGGGATGGTACTGGTAGGCTCCGCTCGGAACGTCGTCGACGGCGTGGACGAGACAGTAACAGTCGACCAGTCGCCGACTGCCGTCGGACCCGAGGCAGTCGAACGGCACGCCGCGGAGCGCCCGGTCGAGCACCGTGGCGAACTGTCGCGGACTGACGGCGTCGTGGCCGTACTCCCGCAACGACCCCCGGCGCTCGACGGTGGCGCTCACGGGACGACTCGACGCCGTCTCGGCGTCGACCGGGTCGAGCGCGATCGTCTCGCCGTCGCCCGGCCCGTGGGTTCCGAGGGCGTCTTCGGGGAGTTCGTCGAAGCCGTCGCGCCACGCCCGTGCCGCCTCGCCGTCCGCCACCCTGCTCTGGCGCCACGCGTCGGGGACCAGCGGATAGTCGACGACCTCCTCCGACGGCGGCGTCTCGACCGGGTCGATAGCCGCGACGTCCGACGCGTCCGGGACGGGGTCCCCGCTGCCGACGGGGACGAGTTCGAGGGGCGCTTCCTCCTCGGGGTCGACGCCGAGCAGTCGAGCGACGGCGTCGTCCGCGAACCCGGTGACGACGGTCGCCCGGCGTCCGGTCCCGTGCGCGACGGCCAGCAGGTTGGCGAGGATGGTGCCCGAGTCCCAGAACGCGTGGCGATACGTTCGCTCGCGGTACTTCCAGGCGTTGCGCCACCACTCGGAGGTGGCGACGAACGTCACCGGTGCGTTCGACACCGACCGCTGGTTTCCCGCCGCCCGTGCGAGCGCGCCGCGGTAATCGCCCTCGCGGAGCACGTCGAAGGACCCGGAGTCGGGGTCGAAATGGTAGACGCCCGGGGCGAGTCCGTCGACGTCGCCGACGACGGCGTACAGGTCCACGTGGTAGAGCTTCCCCGTGCAGGACGCGGCGCGAAAGCGCATCCACCGGCCCTGCTTCTCCAGTTCCTTCGTGACGCCCGTGGAATAGTGACAGAGCGTGACGACGTCACGGAAATCGACCGAGGACTCGTTTTCCCCGTCCCGCGGGTCGGCGCTCGCGTTCGCGACGGCCGACAGCGCCGGCTCCTCGACCGACCGCATCGGCTCCGGCGGCGAGACTCGCGCGCGGTCCTCGTACACCTTGTACGGCCGCGGCTTGTTCGCGTAGTCCAGCGAAAAAGCGTCGTTGCGGACGCTCTCTATCGAGTGTTTCGTTCGCTCGTGGTACTCCCGTGCGTCGACCATCGGTTCGTCAATGGACCACGAGTCACAAACCGTTTCGGACCGTCTGGACCGGTCCCCCTCAGGAGACGGGCGAAACCGCGGCGACTACCGAACGGAGACGGTCGGCACGGGCCCCTTGCGGACGACCGCCCGAATCGGACATTACTGGTTCCGTCGGTGTCCGGAGCATCCTCCGGCTTCCTCCCGACTTCTGTCGACTCGCGGGGAGGAGTCGTCTCCGGTCGTCGTACTCGTCCGTCGCGACCCGTCGAACGCTCGTCTCGGCGGCCGTTGCAGGAACACCCTCAGCTATTTAATCTCTCCCCGAGCACACATATCCGATGTCAGCCCTCCGACTGCTCCCCGCTGCCCGCAGAGAACGGGAGGACCCATGCCAGCGATAGAGATCACGGACCTCACGAAACGGTACGGCGACGTTACCGCGCTCGATTCGCTCTCCCTGTCGGTGCCCGAGGGGACCGTCTTCGGATTCCTCGGCCCGAACGGAGCCGGAAAATCGACGACCATCAACGTGTTGACGGACTTCATCCGACCGACGTCGGGGTCCGTCTCGGTCCTGGGGTTCGACGCCCAGACGGACAGCGTCGCGGTTCGAGAGCGAACCGGCGTCCTCCTCGAAGGGTACGACGTCTACGAGAATCTCACCGGCCGAGAACATCTCGAACACGCTATCGCGATGAAACGGGCGGACGACGACCCCGACGAGTTGCTCGCCCGGGTCGACCTGGAGGACGCCGGCGACCGCGAGGCCGGCGGATACTCGAAGGGGATGCGGCAGCGACTCGCCATCGCGGCCGCGGTCATCGGCGACCCCGAACTGCTGATCCTCGACGAGCCCTCGACGGGACTCGACCCGAACGGGGCCCGTCGGCTCCGCGAAATCGTCCGCGAGGAGAGCGAGCGCGGCGCGACCGTCTTCTTCTCCAGCCACATCCTGGACGAAGTCGAAGCGGTCTGTGACAGCGTGGGAATCCTGCTGGACGGACGACTCGTCACGGAAGGGACCGTCACCGAACTCCGGGACGAACTCGCCGCCGAAACGACGCTGACGGTGACCGTCGAGCGGACGCCACGGTCGGTTCTGGCGGACCTCCGGGGAATCGACGGCGTCGCCACCGTCTCCGCCAGCGGTTCCCGCATCGTCGTCGAGTGTCGCGGCGGGGAGACGAAACTCGCCGTCCTGGAGCGCATTCACCGGTCCGACGCGGGATTCGTCGACTTCACGACCGAAGAACCGTCGCTCCAGGAGATCTTCTCCAGATACACGACCGAATCGGGCGGCCGCGACGCCGACGATACGCCCGTCCTGCAGCGCGTGGGCGGTGACCAGACGTGAGACGGAAAGTCCTGCTGGTGATGCGACGCGACGTCCTCCAGTCGAGGCGGGACCGGACGCTGCTCGGTCTCGGCGTCGCGTTCCTGCTACTGACGGCCGTGACCGCCTTCGTTCAACAGTTGCTCCACAGCCCGTACGCTCCACCGCTCACGACCGACGAGACGATATTCGCGGGCGGGTCGCTGCTCTCGATTCTCGGCCCGCTCGTCGTCCTCGTCGCGACGTACGGGGCAGTTCTCAACGAGCGGGCCTCCGGTGCCGTTCGGTTCACGCTCGGCTTGCCCGTCTCGCGGGCGACGGTGTACGCCGGGAAGTACCTCGGCAGAATCGGCATCGTCCTCGGGACCGCAATCGTCGGATTCGCGGTCGCGACGGCCGTCGTCCTGCTCACCTATCCGACGGTGTATCTCGGCCAGTATCTCCTGTTCGTCGCCGTGACGCTGCTCTACGCGGCCATCTGGGTCGGGTTCGGTCTCAGCATCTCGGGGACGTTCAGCTCGGTGACGCGTGGCGTGGCGGCTCTCGTCGGCGTCTTCGTCGTCTTTCGGCTCGGCTGGATGGGTGTCCAGATGGTCGGTCTCCGCCTCGCCGACGCGTCGGTGTACCGGGACACCCCCGCGTGGTACTTCCTGCTCGGGCGCCTCAATCCGATGAACGCCTACGTCAGGGTCTCGAACGAACTGATGGTCGAACCCGAACGGTACCATCCGCTGCTCACGCATCCGGGGAACGTGGAGACCGTCTGGGTCTCCGCGGAGTTCTCGTTCGCCGTTCTCGTGGTCTGGGCCGTCGTCGCACCCCTGTTCGGATACGTCCGATTCGGTCGGGCGGACCTGGATTGACGTTCGTCGCCGCTCCGCCTCCGATGGCGTCGTCGTATCGAGCACTCGGGACGCGTCCGATGCGACCGCTCGCCGACGTACACGACCCTGATATCAACGAAAACGCATTTCTCCCTCCCGGTCCGAGACGGAAACGATGGACGAAACGCCGCCGACGAGCGTGCTTCTTCCCACCACTCGATGGACGTCCGCCTGCGCGGACGTGGCCGACCAGCTCCGGCCGGCCGACGAACTCCTCGTCATCTGCGACGCGGACACGGACGCCGTCGCCGACCGCAGCGACGACCTTCCCGAAAACGTCCGCCTCGTCGTCGCCGGGGAACCGACGAACTGTTCGGGGAAGGCGAACGCCATCGCGACGGGGATGGAGAGCGCTCGACACGACCGACTCGTGTGGACCGACGACGACTTTCACCACCCGCCGGACTGGCTCGCCGGTCTCCACGCCGACTACGAACGGCACGGCCCGGTGTCGGAGCTTCCCTTCTTCGTCGGGCGCGACCCGCTCTCGCTCCTCCTCGAACCGGTCTACGCACTCGGCGGGACGCTCGGGGCCTACGCGAACGACAAAGCCTGGGGCGGGGCCGTGATGTTCGAGCGCGACGACCTCGACGTCGACGCGTTCCTCGCCGAACTCCGGCGGACGGTGAGCGACGACGGCCTGCTCTCGGAGTATCTGGACACGACCCCTCTCAGACGCGTTCGACGCGTCGAAATCGGCGGAACGATCCGCGAGACGCTCGAACGACACGTCCGCTTCACGCAGATCGTCCACCGGCACGAACCGAGAGACACCGCGCTCATGGGGACCGTAACGGCGGCGGTCGCCGCGTTCTGTCTGCTCCTGCCGACGTACGCCTTCGGCGTCACCACGCTGCTCCTCGCGGGAATCTACGCCATGTTCGGCGTCCGTCGCTGGACGGCGCTGCTGGCCTATCCGGCGATACTCGTCCAGTTACCGCTCATGGCCTACGCGCTCGCTCGCCGAACCTTCGTGTGGGGCGGCCGGCGGTATCGCTGGCGGAGCAAGTTCGACGTCACGGTGGTCGAGTGAGCGCACGCTGCCCAACGCTCCTCGAGACGTCGGCCACCCCGGACCGCTGCTCCTCGATGAACCCGACCCGGACTCCGGTTTCCCGGCCGGTGGCGTCCGTTATCCGGCGGTCGAGCCGACTGGCGACGTCCGGCGGCGGCCGATAGCCGGCCGGACGGCCGACGACGACCTCCACCGACGCCGGGCGACCGAGCAGCACGTCGGCGGGCGAGTAGTCGACCTCTGCGTCGACGTAGTCGAGCCTGTCGTACTCCGGACTCCCGAGCGCGGCTTCCGCCTCCGCGGTCGCTTCCTTCTCGAAGGTCGTCGCCTGGTACGAGGCGAACGTGACTGCCGCGAGCACGACCGAGAGCACGACGATGCCGGCTACGATGCGGATCGTGTTCGACCGGACCGCTGCCCTCGCGTGGTCCGCGGCCGCCGCCTCGGGCGGTCGGTAGCCGGCGAACCAGAACACGAGCAGCGCCGAGAGGTTGATGCCGAGCAGGTTCACGAGCACGAGGACGGTCGCGGTGACGGCGACGCCGAAGTCGAGCCACGCGATACCGATGCCGGCGGTCGCGGCCGGCGGCACGAGCGCCACGGCGATGGCGACGCCGACGAGCGCCGACCCGGCACCCCGGAAGATGCTGATGGCGCCCGCGACGCCGGACCCGAGCGCGAGGAACAGCGACAGGAAGTTCGGGTTGGTCCGCTCGGCGATCTGTGGTACCTGCCGGATTTCGAGGTCCGGCGGCACGAGGACCGTCCCCCGGACGAGCGCGGCGAGCGCGGCCGCGATGACGATGGCCAGCAACAGCCCGGCGACCTGGAGAGCGACGCCGCGCCGATACATCGCCGTGTTGTCAATTACCGTTCCGACGCTCGTGGAGATTGCCGGTCCCATCAGCGGTGCGACGACCATCGCGCCGATGATGGTCGCCGTCGAGTCGAGCAGCAGTCCGGTGGTCGCGATGACGGTGCTCAGGATGAGCAGGGCGACGTACGTCGACAGCGCCGGTGCGAGGTCCTCCGCTCGCGCCATCAGCTCCTCGCGCGAGATGCGAAGGCCGGAGTACCGCTCAGTCAGCTTCTCGATGCGTCGGGAGACGACGGTCTCGGTCGGCAGGACGATGGTGTAGGCATCCCCCTCGACGCCGGCGGCGCGCAGGTCGTCCATCACCGGCTCGACGCCGCTCGGCGGGACGGGAAACGACACCAGCGCCTCGAACTCGCCCCGTCCCGTCTCCTCGACCACTGCGTAGTCGATGTCCTGTCCGTCCAGCGCCGCCAGGACCGAATCCCGTCGTCCCTCCGGAATCATCACTTGAACGAGACGCATACCACCCGCACGACATCCAATCCGATAACGTCACGGGTGCGTCACTTGTCGGCGCGTACGCTGACGCGATTTTCTGAACCAGGCCCGGTACGGCGTCGTCGGACTGCGTCGCCCGGCCGCGCCGTCGCCGACTGTGCCTCTGACTACCACCGGGCCCTCCCGCCGGCGCGACCTCGCGGCGCGGACCCGTTCGGTTCAGACGGACGGGTCCTCGTCCCGACGGCTTTCGTCGGACTCCGCTCGTTCTCCTTCGGCGCTCTCGTCTGGAGGACGCTCCTCACCGGCACGTTCGCCCGTGGTCGGGGCGTCGGCCGGGCGGTCGCGGAGTAGTCGTGGAACCACCACCCAGAGAAACTGGACGACGACGACCATGACGAACGGTCCGAGGAAGATACCGTACCAGCCGAAAATCGGCGGTCCGAGCAGGTACGCGAACATGACCAGCCCGGTATGAAACAGCCGTCCGGAGAGGTACGGCCGGACGTACGTCCTGATGACGTTGTCGAACGCGAAACCCATGACGACGAAAAAGAGGATCGGGAACCAGAGCAGGGTCGGGTCGGTCCGGACCGCGACGACGCCCAGATAGAGGACGACGAGGAAGTACACGATGGATCGCCCGACCAGCGGAACGAGCGTCGCGAGGCCGGTGGCGATTGCCACGAGTACCGTCATCGGAATCGCCATTCCCGGCGGTGCGACGACATTCAGGAGATTGTAGATTATCGCGGACGCGATGACGATGACGAAGATGGTGAGCGTGTACCCGAAGAAGACGGAACTGAGACCGCGGTCGACCGCCTGCAGGTAGTCGTAGGTCGTCCCCTCGTCGGTGACCGTGCGCCGGAACCAGTCGGCGATCGCATCCTCGTCACGGACGAGGAAGAAGACGAAGATGAGCGTGAGAAACAGGTTGTACATCTGGGTCGCGAACGCGCCGACGAACGCGCCGAACTGGTTGAGAACGGACTGTATGGACGGGTCGCTGAGCAGTTCCGTGACCGTTTCGTACACCCGCGCCGGTTCGGTCGGTATCGTCTCGACGTCGACCCCCGGGAAGAACGTTCGTGCGAACCGCTCGATGTCCGCCGGACGTACCGCCGAGAGTTCGCCGACCGCGACGACGACGACCGCGCCGAGCAATCCCACGAACGGTAGGACGATGACCGCCATCGTGACGAACGACGCGACGCCCGACGAGACGCCGCGGTGCTGGAGCCAGCGGGAGATCGGTCGCGCGACGTAGTACAGGAACAGACCGAATATCAGCCAGCCGAGGTACGCGTCGAGCGACACCACGAGGACCAGCGCGAGCGCGACGGCAAACAGCGTCCAACCGCGTCCCGACTGTCCTGACTCACTATCGTTCCGGAACTCCATCTCCCTCCTCCGACCGTGAGCGCTACGCTAGACGTTCGGATAATTCGTTCGGGCGAACACGACCGCTGTCGCCCCGACGTTTGGGCCGCAGACGGCGGTGACGGCCGCTTCGTCGACCTCGAAGTCCCCTGGAAACGCGAGAGCCGAACCGCCTCACGACAGAGACGTGAGAGGCGGTCAGAGGGAACTACGGTGCAGTTCGACGACGGGCTCTAACCCGTCTCCCTCGTCCCGTCTCCGCCAGATCACCTCGACGACGTTGTAGACGTCTCCCCGAAGACGGACCACCTCGTTCTTCCGCGGCGGAGCGTCCATCTCGTAGGTGATCTCTTCGAGACCCTCGGCATCGAAGACGACGCGCATACGAATCGACGACGGTACGTACGCTCTTAACGCTGTCCGGCGTTCGGCTGACAGCGCCGTCCGACCGCTCGTCGACGCGTCGCATCCCGACTCCCGCTGCGGGTCCGAACGACCGTTAATCCATCCGCCGGAGGTGCTTCAGTACCGACGGAAGGAGGGAAACCGGAACCGTGAACGTACCGTACCTTTGTAAAGAATACTTATCGATTCCCGGCGCCTCCACCCGCCCATGGACATCAACTGGAGAGCCGTCCTCACCGGATTCCTGACCGCGTTCGTCCTCGGAATACTCGTCGCCTGGCTCGTCCCGCCGGCAGGGACGTCCGGGCTGGCGCAGGCGCTCCCCGGCCTCGTCGGCGGCCTGGTCGCGGGGTACATGGTCGTCGGCGCGGGACGCGGGGCCGTCCACGGTGGCCTCGCCACGGTCGTCGGGGGACTCGTCCTGCTCGTCGCGTGGCTGGTGCTGGGGACCCTGTTCGCCGGCGTCTTCCCGGCGGTCACGGGATTCGCGCTCGGTCTGGCCATCCTGCTCGCGCAGGCGATTCCCGGTGCCATCGCCGGCGCTATCGGCGGGTGGGCGAAAGGCCGCCGCACCGCGACTCGCGAGACCGTCGGAACCGAGACCCGCTGACGGACCGCGCTGGACGGCGGCGACCACCGGCCCGCGGACGCCGAGAGCGGGTAAGACTCGCCAGACCGCACGTCCGTCGCCACGACCCCCTACGCTTTTCAGATAGAGGGCGGAACTATCCCTTCGACGTCATGTCGAGCCTCGAAGAGTCACCCGAACCGCCGCCGACGCGACGCGAGGTCGTCACCGAGACCCTCCACGGAACCGAGATTCCGGACCCCTACCGCTGGCTGGAGGGCGACGGCGAGGCGGTGCGGGAGTGGACCGACGCACAGAACGACTACGCCGACGTACACCTCGACACCGCTACTCGCGAGCAGTTGCGCCCGGAGATGGAGGAGCTGGCCGAGGTCACGGAGTACGGGGCGGTCAAGGCGGAGAACGGCCGGTACTTCCAGACCGTGGAGGCGCCCGACGACGACCACGGTCGACTGCTCGTTCGGGAGTCGCCGGACGGGGACGGAACCGTCCTGGTCGACCCCAACGCGTGGCCGGCCAACGACGACGAGGACGCGCCGACGCGGTCGATGAGCTGGTTTCTGCCGGCTCCCGACGGCGAGCACGTCGCCTACGGTGTCACCGAGGGCGGCGACGAACACGTCGACGTCCACGTCGCGACCGTGCCCGACGCCGAGACGGTGGCCGTGCTGGAAGACCGGGGCCGCGTGCATCTCGGACTGATCGGGTTCGACGCCGTGAGTCCCGGAATGCTCGCGTGGGACGCCGACGGCGAAGGGTTCTACTACGTCGCCACCGGCGGCGCGGATGCGGGCGCCCAGATGGAGACGGAACTGCGCCACTGGCGGTTCGACGGGAGCGAGGAGACGCTGCTCGAACACGACGACCAGCACGTCTGGCCGACGGTCAGGACCGACCGGGCGTCCGGGACGCTGGCGGTCGGCTTCTCGGCGGTCGGCGGCGGCATCGACTGGTACGTCGAGGTCGACGGGGCGTTGCGCCCCGTCGTCGCGGACGGCGACGCCGAGACGTTCGTGGTGTTCCACGACGACACCGTCTTCCTCCAGACCGACCACGAAGCCCCGCGCAAGCGCCTCCTCACCTGTTCGCTCGGGCGGTTCCGCGAAGGGGACCTCGCGTTCGACGAGTGCGAGACGGTGCTGCCGGAGCGTGCGGGAATCCTCCAGTCGTTCGCCGTGACGACCGAGCACGTCGTGGCGCAGTACCTCGAAGACGCCCACTCGCGGCTCGCCGTCTACGACCGCGACGGCGGCCACGTTCGCGACCTCGACCTGCCCGACTACGCGTCGGTGTCGGACCTGCGGGCCGACGACGCCGAAGCGGTGCTCTACCGTGTGGAGTCGTTCCACCGACCGCCGACGCTCGTTCGGGCGGACCCGGCCACCGGCGACCGTCGCGAACTCGTGCGGGCCGACGTCGACGTCCCCGAGGGGCTGGTCGTCCGCCAGGAGTTCGTCGACTCGACCGACGAAGCAGAGGTTCCCGTGTTCGTCTGCCACCGGGCGGACGTCGAACGGGACGGGGACAACCCGGTGGTACTGCACGGGTACGGCGGGTTCCGCTCCAGCAGGCCGCCCAGCTTCGACCGGTTCCGTCTCCCTTTCCTCGCGGACGGCGGCGTGTACGCCCAGGTGTGTGCCCGCGGCGGGCAGGAGTACGGCGAGGCGTGGCACGAGGCCGGGATGCTGGCGGAGAAACAACACACCTTCGACGACTTCGTCGCGGCCGCCGAGCATCTCCGCGCGGTCGGCTACGCGGACCCCGACCGGCTGGCGGTCACCGGCCGCTCCAACGGTGGTCTGTCGGTCGGTGCCGTTGTCACCCAGCGCCCCGACCTCTGGGCCGCCGCGCGCTGTTCGGTGCCGCTGCTGGACATGCTGCGGTTCCACCGGTTCCTGCTCGGGGAGTCCTGGACCACCGAGTACGGCCACCCCGAGGACCCCGAGGCGTTCGAGTACATCCGCGAGTACTCGCCGTACCACAACGTCGAGCGGGGCGTCGACTACCCGCCGGTCCTCTTCACCACCGCGGTCGGGGACACTCGCGTTCACCCCGGCCACGCCCGGAAGATGACCGCGCGGCTGCAAGCCGAGGCCGACGGCGGTCCGTTCCTCCTCCGGACCGAGACCGACGCCGGCCACGGGGGCGGAACGTCGACCGCTGCGCTCGTCACGGAGCAGGTCGACGAGTGGACGTTCCTCTACGACCGACTCGGGATGGGCGAGTAGCACCGCCGTCGGGCGTCTCCTGGACCGACGGCAGTCGGCTCGACGTCCGACTCCCGGAGACCCGTCCGGAGTGGTGGCGGTCCCCGAGGTTGAAATATCCCACCTTCGTACGGTGTTCCAGTGGCAGTTTCGTTCGATCTCTTCGGGACGCTGGTCGAGGTGACGCCGCCGGACGACCCCGCGCGAGCGGTCGCGACCGAACTCGCTGCGCGGGACGTTCCCGTCCCGTCGGACTGGGAGCGAGCCTACGCCGAACGACACGTCGAGACGGAGTCCGGCGCGGAGCTCTCGCTGGTCGAACACGTCGTCGCGGGGCTCGACAGCCGCGGCGTCGCGGCGTCCGAGGCGGAGGTACGGGCGACGCTCCTCGACGCGTTCGCGACGCCCGTCCGGATGAAGCGGGGGGCTCGCGCCGCGGTCGGTGCCGCCGCCGAACGCGGACCGGTCGGCGTGCTCTCGAACTGCAGCGTCCCGGGCCTCGTCCCGCGCGTCCTCTCGCGGTCGGAGCTCCGCGCCGACGCCTTCGACGCGGTCGTCAGCAGCGTCGACTGCGGGTGGCGGAAACCCGACGAGCGGGCCTTCGAACGCGTCGCCGCTCGACTGAACGTCTCCCCGTCGGAGCTCCGTCACGTCGGCGACGACCCGGACACGGACGGCGGAGCGACCGCGGCGGGTGCGACGAGCATCCTGCTCGAGGACGTGCCGCTGACGGCGGTACCCTCGCACCTGGAGAACGCAGAATGACGCTCGCCGGGGTGGCTGCGGTCGCGCTCGCGTTCGCGCTGGACCGGGCCGTCGGGGAGCCGCCGCGACGACTGCACCCCGTCGTCTGGTTCGGGAGGGCGACGGCGACGGTCGACCGCGACTGGCCGTCTCCCCGGGCGGCGAGCGTCCTCGTCGCGCTGGCGTTTCCGGCGGTCGCCGCGGTCGTCGCCGGACTCCTGGTGTGGCGCGCGGTGGCGGTGCATCCGTTCGTCGGCAGCGCGCTCGCCGGGACGGTCCTCTTCTCGACGACGAGCATGCGGATGCTCCTCGAGACGGCCGACGAGGTCAACGGCGCGACGGAGACGGACCTCGACGCTGCCCGGGACGACCTCCGGGCGCTGGCGGGGCGCGACGCCGCGACCCTCTCGGCGGGCCAGGTGCGGAGCGCGGTCGCCGAGAGTCTCTCCGAGAACCTGGCCGACGGCCTCGTCGCGCCGCTGCTCGCGTTCGCCGCCTGTGCGCCGTTCTCGCTCCCGGTCGCCGCCGGCGCCGCCGCGTGGGTCAAGGCCGTCAACACGCTGGACTCCATGCTCGGCTATCGCTCGAAACCCGTGGGCTGGGCGAGCGCCCGCCTCGACGACGTCGTCATGTGGGTGCCGGCCAGAGCCAGCGCCGTGCTCATCGCGCTCGCGGGAACCGCGACCGGCGGTTTCGGAGCGGTGCGCTCCTGGGCGAGCGAGCCGCCGTCGCCGAACTCCGGCTGGCCGATGGCGACGCTCGCCGCCGCGCTCGGAACGCGCTTCGAGAAGCCGGAGGTCTACACGCTCAACCCCCGCGCACGGCTGCCCGCCGTCGAGGACGTGGAGCGGGGCGTGTGCGTCGTTCGTCGAGCCAGCCTGCTCGCGTACGCCGCGACGGGGGTGGTCGCGTGGTTCTGACCGCGCTCCGCGGCGCGCTCGGGTTCCTGAGTCGGTTGCCGGTCGGCCAGGACCAGGGTGCGTGGGAGGCGTTTCGACGGACGCCCGCGGCGTTCCCGCTCGCCGGATACGTCATCGGTGCGCTTCTCGCGGTGCCGTTCGTCCTCCCGGTCCCCGCGTCGGTCGGCGCCGTCCTGTTCCTCGGGGTCACGTACGGCGTCACGGGCGTCAACCACGTCGACGGCCTCGCCGACCTCGGCGACGCGGCCGCGGTCCACGGTGCCGAGAAGCGTCGTTCCGTGATGAAGGACACGACGGTCGGCGTCGGCGCGGTCCTCGCCGTCGGTCTCGGCGTCGCCGGTCTCGCGCTGGCCGGCCTCGGCCTGGCCCGGCTTCCGCTCGTCGCCGCCCTGTCCGCCGTCGTCGCGGCGGAAGTCGGTGCGAAACTCGGGATGGCAGCGCTCTCGGCGCTCGGGTCGCCCGCCCACGACGGACTCGGGGCGGCGCTCCTCGACCAGACTGTCGGCGGATTCGCCGTCGCGCTCCTCCTCGCGATGCCCGCGGTCGCTCTCGCCCGGCCGGCGGTCGTCGGTGCCGGTTCGGTGAGCGCCGGGCTGGTCACCGCTCTCGGCGTTGGATGGTGGGCCCGGTCGTGGCTCGACGGCATCAGCGGCGACGTCTTCGGGGCCGCGAACGAACTCGCTCGCGTCGTCGCGCTGCACGCGGGGGTGGTCGCGTGGACGCTCTCCTGATGTGCGGTGGCGAGGGGACCCGGCTCGACGCGCCCGTCGAGAAACCGCTGTTCGAGGTCGGCGGCACGCCGATGGTCGACCGGGTGCGAACCGCGCTGGACGACAGTCGCGTCGACGACGTCTACGCCGTCGTCTCCGGGCACACGCCGGCGACGCGCCGGCACTTCGACTCGTCGTCCGTGTCCGTCGTCGACGCGCCGGGCGACGGCTACGTCGACGACCTCGGGTACGCGCTCGAACGTGTCGACCCGCCCGTCCTGACGGTCGTCTCGGACCTCCCGCTGCTCGACGGGGCGGTCGTCGACCGGACGCTCGCCCGCCACGACCACGGCTCGCTGACGACGTGCGTTCCCGCCGTGCTCAAGCGGCGACTCGGCGTCGGTACCGACACGACGTTCACCGCCGGCGGGCGGGAACTCGCCCCGACGGGAGTCAACGTCGTCGGCGAATCGGACGCGGAAACCACACACGTTACCTACGACGCCCGCCTCGCCGTCAACGTGAACCGACAGTCCGACGCCGCGGTCGCGGAGGCGTTCGCGCGAGACGCCGGAGGGGGACGACCGTGAACCCCGACGCCGTCGACGGCGCGGAGCGCGTTCCGCACGGGAGCACCGACGACCCGGCGCTGCTCGACTTCAGCGCGAACACCAACCCACGGACGCCCGACGGCGTCGAGGACGCGTATCGGGACGCGCTGGAGCGGTCGCGGACGTATCCGCCGGACGACTACCCGGCGTACCGTCGCGCGGCGGCCGCGTACGTCGACTGTTCGCCTTACCAGGTCGTCCCGACTCCGGGCGGCCTCGCGGCTATCCGGTTGACCATCGAGACGACCGTCTCCGCGGGCGATTCGGTGCTCGTTCCGTACCCCAGCTTCGGCGAGTACGCCCGCGAGGTGCGCCTCCAGGGCGCCGACGCGGAGTACGTTCCCTACGACCGCGTCCTCGAAACGGACCCGGCCGACTACGCGCTCGTCGTCGTCTGTAACCCGAACAACCCGACGGGCGACGCCTACGACGGTGACCGACTGCGGGCGTACGCGGACCGCTGTCGGGCGGCAGACACGCCGTTGCTCGTCGACGAGGCGTTCCTCGGCTTCACCGACCGGGACTCGCTGGCCGGCCGTCCGGGCGTCGTCGCGGCCCGTTCGCTGACGAAGCTGTTCGGCCTTCCCGGACTGCGCGCCGGCTTCGCGGTCGCGACCGGTTCCGCCAGGGAGCGTCTCGAAATCGCCCGACGGGCGTGGACGCTCGGCACGCCCGCGGCCGACGTCGGCGTCCACTGCATGGACGCCACCGAGTTCGTCGCGGAGACGCGGAAGCGCGTCCGGGACGAGCGCGCCCGGATGCGAGCGTCGCTCGCCGACCGGTTCGACGTCCGTCGCTCCGACGCTCCGTTCCTGCTGCTCGACGTGGGCGAGCGAGACGTCGAGGCGGTCGTGCGACGCGCCCGCGAGCGCGGCGTCGCCGTCCGCGACGCGACGACGTTCCGCGGCCTCGACTCGCACGTTCGCGTGGCGGTTCGGCTCCCGGCGGAGAACGACCGACTGCTCGACGTCCTCGAAGATGTTTGAGTTCACCGTCCGAAACGGGGTGTTGCAGGCCAGTCGGGGCGGAACCCGGTGGTTGAGCAGCGGGTGGGGCGGCGGATACGTCGACGCCGACGCGGCCTACAACGTCTCGGTGCCGGAGGGATTCGAACGGACGGACCTCGACGCCTACATCGGGGAGCGACGCCGAGGGGCGGGGTTCGAACGCGCCGGCCCGACCTTGCTCACGGGCGTCGACTTGCGCCACGCCTGCGGGGCGCGATGCGATGCGGTCGAGGCCGTCGTCACCGCGGGCATCTCGAACCCTGCGGCGCTTTCGACGAGCGGGGACGACGACGGTCCCTCGACCGAGTCCAGCGGGTGGACCCCGGGCACGGTGAACGTGATCCTCGGCACGTCCCGTGCCGTAGACGACGGGAGTCTCGCGACGCTCCTGTCGGTCGCCGTCGAGGCGAAGACCGCGACGATGCTGGCCGAGACCGGATTTCCCGGCACGACCACGGACGCCGTGATCGTCGCGTCCGACCCGGACGGCGAGGCGGCGACCTTCGCCGGGAGCGGGACGCCCATCGGTGCGGCGGCCAGAGCGAGCGTGCGCGACGCCGTACAGGAGAGTCTCCGGTCGCGGTACGCGGCCACGGACCCTCCCGAGTCGGTCGAGGCGGCGGAACACGGCGTACGAACCGACCGGCGCACGGAGACGTTCGAACCCTGAGTTCGCCGTCGAAAGAATAGTCGGCCGCCGCTGACGTGGGGTCCGCGCACGAGTAGCCGTCGTCCGTCCCGTCAGTCGTCGACGTCGACGCCGGACTCGCGTTTCCAGTGCGTACGGCAGTCGCCGGAGCAGAAGTGCATCGTCTCCGTTACGCCGTCCTCCAGGTCGTCGTACACGACCCTGAGGAGTATCGGGTGCGTCGCGGCGATGTCGACCAGGTTCTCACAGTGAGCACAGGCCAGGTACTGGTCTTTCGCGCCGACCTCCGGGAAGTTAGTCGTCGATTCGAGCAGTCGCATGGTGGAAAGAAGGCCTTGCGCAGATAAAACGATAGTGGAAGGTTTCAGGACGTACTCGGCCGGGAATACGGTCGCTCTCCACCGGTGTGGATTCGAGGTCCGAGAGACCGTCTGGACGTGGCGGGGCAGGCATCAGACCCACCACGTCCGCATCTGGCGTTCCGACGGAAGTCGGGTGACAGACACAGTAGATGGCCAGACGCGTTTCTGTACAGGAGGGAGTTGGTATTAGACCCCGGTAATCGTTTTCGTTCGTGAACGGTTTGAACGGTTACCGATTGCCCCGCCCTCCGCTCTCGACGCCTGGAGACGCGGGTGTCCGCTACGAGCCTCGACCGTGGACCGAACGAGAAGGTACTAACGCCTCCAGTGCGATATTGGGTCCAATGAGCAAGATTGGTCCGTCGGAACTCGACGAGAGGCTATCGCGCGACGACGTCTTCGTCCTCGACGTTCGTCCATCGGACGACTACCGCGAGCGACACATCGACGGGAGCTACAACGCACCGGTGTACGACGACCTTCGGAAGGGCGAGACGGAGGCGCTCGACGCTCACCTCGACCGAGTTCCGGAGGACGAACGGGTCGTGACGGTCTGCAAGGCTGGCGTCGTCGCGCGCAAGGCCACGAATCATCTCCAGGAGCGGGACTACGAGGCGGCGACGCTCTCCGGCGGGTTCACGGGGTGGCGCCACTACGAGGACGACACGCTCCTGTACCGCGTCCTGTCGCTCGTCCGAACCGTGACAGGGTAGCCCCACGTCGACTTCCCCTTCTTTCGCTGTGAGCTACTCGTGACGGCCGCCGCCGGCGTGGTCCCCCGATTCGGGAGCGCGGAAAATCGTCCGGGGGAGGCTCCTTCTTCGCCGCCGGGAGGACTGCACCGAACGACTAAAGCCTGGTTGCACTAATCACAGGAGAGGAGGAGTCGACGCGAGAGCTCACGACGAGGGTCGCCGAGAACCGGCGGTCGGGGGCAGCGTTCACGAGAGTCGCCGTCGACTCCAGTCGCTGCCCCGTCGTCGAGAGCGGCACCTACGACCACCACACACACACTTTAACGATGTCACACGACAGTTCCGACGATACCGACCGCGGAGAACGGGCGGAAAGACCACCGGAGGCCAGGGCCGTCGAACCGTCGGCACCGGCGGAGTTCGGTCTGGTCCAGGTCTGGTGGGGCGACGGCAAGGGCAAGACGACTGCAGCGATGGGGATGGGGTTTCGCGCTGCGGGTCACGGCTACCGCGTTCACATGCTCCAGTTCATGAAAGGTGGAGCGTCGAGCGTCGAGGACGTTCGCGGGGAGTACAACGCCATCGGACAGTTCCCCGGCTTCAGCTACGAGAACACGGGCCACTACGGCTGGCACGGGTTCCTCGACGGGTCGGACGACGACGAGCACGCGGCGAAGGCGGAGGCCGGTCTCGCGCGCACCAGAGAGCTCCTGCGGGCGGCCGAAGGGGCGGCCCTCGACGAGCCGCTGGCGCTCGACGCCCCGCCCGAGGAGGGCGTGCACATGCTGATACTGGACGAAATCCTCTACGCGGTGGACCGGGAGCTGCTCGCCCCCGAGACGGTCGTCGAACTCGTCGAATCGAAACCGGACGACCTCGAACTCGTCCTCACCGGTAGCCACGAGCGGCCGGAGTACGTCGTCGAACACGCCGACCTCGTCACGAACGTCCGGAAGGAGAAACACCCGATCGACGCCGGCCAGCGCGCCCGCAAGGGCACCGAGTACTGATGACCGAGACGGTGCTCGTCGCCGGGACCGAAAGCCACGCCGGGAAGAGTACCGTCGCGGCGGGGCTGTGCCGACTGCTCGCGCGACGCGGCGTGACGGTCGCGCCGTACAAGGCCCAGAACATGAGCAACAACGCGCGGGCGGTCGCCGATACCGACGGCGGCTGGGGGGAGATCGGCGTTTCACAGTACGTGCAGGCGCGAGCGGCCGAAACGCCGGCGGACACGGACATGAACCCGGTCCTGCTGAAACCGCGCGGTGACGGGGAGAGTCAACTGGTGATACGGGGCGAAGCCGTCGACCACGTTCCCGCCGGCTCCTACTACGAGACGTACTGGGAGGAGGCGCGTCGGGCGGCCGTCGAGTCGTACGAACGGCTGGCCGACCGCTACGACGTCGTCGTCGCGGAGGGGGCCGGAAGCATCGCCGAAATCAATCTCCGGCACCGCGACCTCGCAAATATCGAGACGGCCCGGTTCGCGGACGCGTCCGTCCTCCTGCTCGTGAACGTCGAACGCGGGGGTGCGTTCGCCAGCCTCTACGGGACGCTGGAACTGATGCCGGACGACGTTCGCGACCGCGTCTTCGGCGCGATACTCACGAAGTTCCGCGGCGACCCGACGCTCCTGGCGTCCGGCATCGACGAGATAGAGGACAGAACGGGCGTTCCGGTTCTCGGCGTGATTCCGTACGACGACCCGGGCCTTCCCGAGGAGGACAGCGTCTCGCTCCCCTCGCCCGGCGAGTCGGCGACGGTCGGCACCGGCGACGACGTCCCGCCGGACCGGTCGGTGACGGTCGGCGTCCCCCGACTCCCCCGAATCTCGAACTTCACCGACCTGACACCGCTGGCGAACGAACCCGGCGTCCGCGTCGCGTATCTCCCGCTCGAAGCGGACTGCGACCGGGTCGACGCCGTCGTCCTTCCGGGAACGAAGAACACCGTCGACGACTTGCTCGCCCTCCGGGACGCCGGCTTCGACGAGCGACTACACGAGTTCACCGGTCCCGTCGTCGGGATATGTGGCGGCTACCAGATGCTCGGCGAGCGCATCACGAACGCAGCGGTCGAGAGCACCGCCGACCACGAGGTCGTGGACGGGTTCGGTCTGCTCCCGGTCGAAACGCGGTTCTCGACCGACAAGCGCGTCGAGCGAGTGACGCGGACGCTCGACGGCGCGGGCCCGCTCGCGGATGCGGACGGAACAGTCAGCGGGTACGAGATTCACATGGGGCAGTCGACGCTCACGCGGCCCGTGGAGCGCCCCGTCGGCGGAGAGAGCGCTGCGACGGACCGCATCCTGGGGACGTACCTCCACGGTCTCTTCGAGAACGAGAACGCTCGAACCGCGTTTCTCGACGCGGTGTTCCGGACGACCGACCGAACGCGACCCGGCGTCGACGCCTCGCATCGGTCGCCGTACGACCGTGCGGCCGACCTGCTCGCGGACAGCGTTCCGGTCTCGGACCTCCCCTGTGACCTCTGAGCGACGACGAGCCTGGCGGAACGAGCAGGGGAATTTATCGACGTCGAACACCGTAGTTCCACACGGAGCGATGTCGACGGAAGCACGGCAACGGGGTCCGGAGGCGGGGATTCGACGACCGCCCGGCCCCGACGGACTACCGGTTATCGGGAATCTTCACCGATTCCTCCGCGGTCAGTTGACGTTCATCGAGACGTGTGCTCGCGAGTACGGCGACGTCGTGTACACGAACGTCGGGCCGATCGAGTCGTACATGGTAGCTCACCCCGAGCAGATCGAGCGCGTTCTCGTGACCGAGGACGACCGATTTCGCAAGGCGGAGATGGGGCAAGGACGGTTGAAGCCGCTGTTCGGCGACGGGCTGGTGGTCAGCGACGGAGAACACTGGCGTCGGCAGCGAACCCGGATGCAACCGGCGTTCCGGCCCGACCGGATCGCGACCTACGCGGAGATCATGGCCGAGCAGGCGGCCGCGGCGGCGACGGCGTGGTCGCCGGGCGAGACGATTCGCGTCGACGAGGAGATGCGACGAATCACGCTGTCGATTCTGGTGCGGTCGCTGTTCGGCACCGACCTCGGCGACCGCGAGGCGGAGATTCGCGAGGCGTTCGAGATGGTGATGGCCCGGTTCGAGGGCGTCAACATGTGGCTTCCCGGATGGGTGCCGACGCCCGCGAACTGGCGGTTCAGGCGCGGCCGAAAACGAATCGACGAGATAGTCTTCGACCTGATCGACGAACGGCGAGACGAGGCCGAAACGCGGGACGACCTGCTGTCGGCGCTGCTTCTCGCCGAAGACGAGCGGGGCGAGCGCATGTCGGACGAGGCCGTCCGCGACGAAGTGGTGACGCTACTCGCGGCGGGCCACGACACGACGGCGCTGGCGCTGACGTACGCGCTGTATCTCGTGGGAACCTCGCCCGATGTCGGCAGGAAACTCCGTGCGGAACTCGATGCGAAACTCGGCGAGCAGGTTCCGACGCTGTCCGACGTCACCGAACTGGAGTACGCGGAAGCGGTCGTTTCGGAGGCGTTGCGGCTGTATCCGCCGACGCACGCGACGGCCCGCGAACCCGTCGAGGACGTCACCGTCGACGGCTACCGGATACCGGCGGACTCGACCGTGTTCCTGCCGCAGTGGATCGCCCACCGGGACGAGCGCTGGTGGACCGACCCCGAGACGTTTCGTCCGGACCGCTGGCTCGACGACGCCAACCGACCGGAGTACGCGTACTTCCCGTTCGGCGGCGGCCCCCGTCACTGTCTCGGTCATCGATTCGCGACCGTCGAAGCACAGGTCGTGCTGGCGACGATCGCCTCCCGGTGGCGTCTCGACCCGGAGATAGACGATCTGTCGGTTCGCCCGGTCATCACGCTCAGACCGACCGAACCGGTTGCGATGACCGTTCGCGAACGGTAGCGTCGGTCGTCTTTTCCGTCAACGCCGGTAGTGCCCGGAAGCGACGCTGGCTCCGGATGAACCGCCTCAGAGCCGAACCCCGAGCCTCCCCGTAGCTTAACTGCAGACGCTACCTCCCCCTCCTCACGGAGCAACGCAGGGAGCGGAGCGACCGAGTAGCGCAGTGGGGGAGGGGATACACCGCCGTCATCGTCTCTCGATTGCTCAGCCACTCCCACGACGCCATCAGCGCGAAGAGAGTGTCGTTCTACGGCCTGGGTTTAAATCTATTGGAAGTATTCTCAGATAGAAACTCTACACTGGCATTAATCCTGACCAAAATAAAATATTTCGCTACAATGTCCGAGAAAAGCCCCGCTGATTTCGGAACGGAAAGACGAGCGTTTCTCAAAGCCGCTGGAGCGACGGGGTTAACGACGGTTGGCATCAGTGGGACAGGCTCGGCGCAGCAACAGCAACCGTCCCCCACTACGGCCGCCCAGGATGACGCGAACGTGTACGTGACCGTCCTCGGTTCGGGTGCGTCCGCATTGAAGAACGGACGGTCATCGGTCGGCTATATCGTCCACATCGAGGGCGAACCGAAGATACTCGTGGATGCCGGCGGCGGAACCGCGTCGGCCATCAGTGAAGCCGAAATCGACATTACGAAACTCGATCTTGTCCTGTTCACGCACCTCCACGTCGACCATTCGGCGGATTTTCCGGCGATTCTCAAAGCAGCCTATCAACAGGGTCGAAATAGCCGTTCGTGGGGAATCTATGGCCCGACCGGTGCCGAAGCCCGCCCAGGGACAGAAGACTGGGTCTCTCGGATGTTCGACGAGACGAACGGCGCATACAGTTACATCCGCGAGTTCGTCAGGCGGTATCTCGGAACGGACGTAAATCTCGAGGCACACGATATTACCGCACCAGTCGATTCGCCCGGGAAGATTCAGACCGTGTACGCTGACGACGGTCTCACCGTCGACGCGGCCCCAACCAAACACGGTTCGATGCCGTCACTCGCCTATCGTGTCTCGTACGAGGGCACGTCGTTCACGTTCACGGGCGACTACAGTTCGAAGCTCGGAAACATCCCCGAACTGGCGACAGAGACCGACATACTGGTGCAGAATCGCTTACTCAAGCCCGAATCAGAAATGAGTAGGTGCGCGCCGAAGCGGGCTCTTCACTCAACACCGAACGAAGTCGGGACGAACGCCCGGAAAGCTGACGCGGGAATGCTCGTCCTCTCGCACGTGAGTCGTGACGAAGTTACTGACCTGCGTGAAGAACTAGGAATCATCACCGACGAGTACGACGGGCCGATAGTCGTTACGGAGGATCTCCTCGACGTGTACCCGAACGGACGTGTTATAGAGACGAAAGCGAATCCCGAAACTGGGACGCCGAAGGACAACGGCGACGATCTCCTGTTCCTTCCCAACGCAGATCCATGAACGCGGTGTAGAGCCTCTCTCTGGCGGTGAGCTTCGGTGCCCCGGCGACTTACATTCATCCGCTATCGGATGTTCGAGAAATCCGTCACGGAGATTTCCTCCCGTGGGATGGCAACTGTACGGGAAGTACAGTTCCGGCGTCGAGCGGACCCTGCGTTTCGTTCGGCCGACCCGAGTTCGAGCGGACCGGCGGAGCCTGGCACGCCGGTCTCGAAGCAGTCGTCGCGCTGACCGCGTTCTACGGCGCGACGGTACTGTCGTCGGGCTCTGACGGGCGCGGGCCGGGGTGCTTTAGGCCCGTGAGGAGCCATACGGACCATGACCGAGACGGTCGCCGTCACCGGAGGAAACGGCCGCGTCGGGCGGAGCGTCCTCGCCCACCTGAACGAGGAAGGCTACCGAACCGTCGACCTCTCTCGGGGCAAGCGAGAGGAGGAACGCGCCGACGTCTACCTCACGACCGACCTCCTGGAGGCGGGCGAGGTCTACGGTTCGCTGGCGAAGAGCCACGCCGACGCGGTCGTACACCTCGGGATGATTCCGACGCCGGACGAGACGCCGGGGCATCGGACCTACGAGAGCAACGTCATGTCCAGCTACCACGTGCTGGAGGCCGCGGGAGCGCTCGGAATCGACACCGTGACGCTGGCGTCGAGTTTCAGCGCCATCGGCGGCGGATTCGAGCCCGAGACCGTCACCGTGGACTACCTGCCCGTCGACGAGGACCACCGCCTCACGCCGTCGAACCCCTACGGAGTGGGGAAGCAGACGCTCGAAGTCGCCGCGGACGGGTTCGCCCGTCGCACCGACGACCGACCGCGGACCATCACCTCCCTGCGGTTTCCGTGGGTCGTCGACGACGACCTGGCCCGCGAGACGTTCGTCGAGGCCGACCGTACCCTGGCGGGGATGCGCGAGTCGGCCCACTTCCACACCCAGCGCAACACGCTGTTCACCTACGTCCACGCGTCGGACGCGGTCGACCTGGTGCGCCGGACCGTCGAGGCCGACTTCGACGGACACGAGCGCGTCTGGGTGTCGGCACCCGACACGAGCGCCGAGACCTCCAGCCGGGAGATCGCCGCGGAGGTCTTCCCGGACGTCGAGATTCGCGGCAGTCTCGAAGCGCACGAGTACGCGCCGCTTGTCGACACCGCGAAGGCTGAGGAGCTGTTCGACTGGGACCCCGAGTGGAGCTGGCGTCGCCTGTCCTGACCGTTTCCCGCCGAAACGCGGGACGCGTTTCTCGAAGGACGTCTCCACGCACGTCTGCCGAGGATTCACCCCGTCTACGCCGCGAAGCTCGTAGCGGGAGCGCCGTCCATTCTCCTCCTGGGTTCCACGGGCGAGGAGCTGGATTTCACCGACCCCTGCCGGGAGAGCGGGACCTGGACTACTCGGACGACTCGTCTTCGCGCTCGTGGTACGGCGGCACCCAGATGTCCCGGTCGACCATCTCGTCGATGCGCGCCTGCGTCACCTCCTCGGCGTACTCGTCGTGGTGCGGCGGCTGCTCGTCGAGATACCGGTTCTTCGGGTAGAGCTCACGGTCGTACACGACCTGACAGAGTTCGGTGCGGAGGTCTTTCAGCCAGTTCGTGAGCGGCGAACTCGTTCGGTACTCGCGGAGGCCCTCGACGTCTATCGGCGCACCGACGTACGAGGAGCCGGCGCCGTAGTCGTGTTCCGCGACGACGTCGCCCCGATAGTCGACGACCATCGACCCGCCGCCGAACGTGTCGACGGGCGTCTCCTCGTCCGGCGTCAGATAGTAGGTGCCGAGGTTCGGAGCGACGACGTAGGCGGTGTTGTCGAGTGCGCGGGCGCGGTTCTGGACGCGCCACCCGTCGTTGGCCACGAGCGGTTCCGGACAGGAGATGCGACAGACTATCTCCGCGCCGTTCATCGCGAGACCGCGGACGTACTCGGGGTAGGCACCCTCGATTGCCAGCGAGATGCCGATGCGGCCGATGTCGGTGTCCGCGACCGGGAAGAACGCGTCGAGGTCGTCCCCGTGTTCGTCGACCCACGCGTCCCACACGTCGTGCGGACTCACCGACCGCTCGACGGGCAACAGCGGCGTCACCTTCCGGTGCTTCATGACGAGCCCGTCGTCGGGACTGATGACGAACGCCGTGTTGAAGAACTTGTTCGGGAACTTCGAGCCCGCTCGCTCCTTCGCCGACGCGACGATGTACGTCTCGAACTCCTTCGCGTACTCACAGAGCGTGTCCGTCTCGTCGCCGGGGACGTCGATGGCGATCTCGTCCGCGTACGTCGCGTGGTCCATGTCGAAGACCTCGTCGGTAAACCCCTGCAGCGCGCCCTCGGGGACGACCGCGAGCTTCACCGGCAGTTCCAGGCTGCTGAGCCAGGTCGCCGCCTTGAGGTTGTCGTGGATGTGGTCGAGGTTCTTCTGGATGTCGCTGCGCTCCGTCGCGCCCCAGACGGTCGGCGAGAGACCGACCGCCGCGTACTGTTCTATCTTGGCCATGCAGGTACAGATACGACCATGACATGGCATGACTTAACGTTAGTGTCGATTCTCGACGAACGAACCGTCCTACCCCGTATCCGCCGCGTCCGAACTGCTCCGGAGAGCAACGTAGCCCGCTCCCTCGTACGTCGATGTATATAGGACGTATTTGCATATTTTAATTAAATATATAGAAAATACAAAGGCATTAGTCGGTGCGAAGAGCAGCATCAGTCGTAATGCCCGAACATGACAACGGTCACGGAACCCAGAACCCAGTCGAAACTCCCGACGCGGCCAGCATGAAGCGACGGACGTTCGTCGCCGGCGCAGGTGCAGCGGCCGTCGGCGCGACGTTCGACGCCGGCACCGCGGACGCCCGGGAGACGTCCGGCGGGGCGACCCACGACCGGGACGACGCGAGTCCGGCGATCATCGCCCACCGCGGGTACGCCGGCATCTACCCGGAGAACACGGTCGGCGCGGTCGCCGCCGCTTCCCGAGGGGGACGTAGCGACGACGCGGCGACGCGCGGTGCGGACATGATAGAAATCGACGTGGTTCCCACCGGCGACGGCGACGTGGTGGTGTTCCACGACTCCCGACTCTCGGAGCGCGACGGCGGGGAGCGTGGGCTCACCGACGAGAGCGGCGTCGTCTGGGAGACGTCCACCGACGTCGTCACGAGCGCCGAGGTCCTCCGGAGCGGCGAGACCGTCCCCCTCCTGACCGACGTGCTGGACGCGATTCCGCCGAGCGTCGGCGTCAACGTCGAGTTCAAGAACCCCGGCTCGTTCGACCTCGAATTCGCGTCGAAGCTGTCCGGAGAGGCCCTCGAAGCGCAGAAAGACGTCTGGCGACCGTTCACCGAGGACGTACTCGCCATCGTCGACGACTACGAGAACGACGTCCTCGTGTCGTCGTTCTACGAGGCGGCCCTCGCCACCGTGCGCGAGCAGTCTACCCTTCCGGTCGCGCCGCTGCTCTGGGACTCCATCACCGACGGCCTCGACATCGCCCGGACGTACGACGCCGAGGCGGTCCACCCGCCGTACAACATGATCCAGGACACGCCGTTCTACGCCGACTCCTACTACACGGAGGGCTCCGACTGGGCGGACGTCGACCTCCTCGCGGTCGCTCACGAGGAGGGGCGAGACGTGAACGTCTACACGCTCGGCACGTGGTTCCAGGCCGAGCGGCTCGCGGCGGCCGGCGTCGACGGCCTCATCGCGGACTATCCGGGACTCCTCGGCTTCGGTACGCGGTAGTTCCCTCCCGACGAACGCCTCGGAGAGACGGCGACCACGTTCGGCTCTCCCCCACAACGCCTTCGTCCGTTCGAGGGTACGTCTTCGCGTATGGACGGTCGAACGGCGTTCGCGTGGATACTGGTGGCCGTACTGGCGGTGATTACCTGGCTCCTGGTGCAACCGTTCCTCTCGTGGTTGCTCGCGACCGGACTCCTCGCGTTCGTCTGCTTTCCCCTCCACCGACGGCTCGAGGACCGCATCGGACCACGTCTCTCCGCGGGACTGCTCTCCGTCCTCGTCGTGCTCGTCGTCGTCGTTCCCCTGGCGCTCGGCGTGAACGCGGCACTGGAGCAAGGAACCGCTCTCCTGGAGGGCGTCTCCCGGGCGAGGATACTCCGGCAACTGGAGAACTTTCTCGGACGATACGCGGGCATCTCCGTCCCCGTTCAGTCGTACGCTCAGCAGGGGGTCGAACGATTGGGGGACTACGTGAGCGGTCGCGCATCGACCATTCTCAGCGCCGGGCTCCACGCTTTCATCGGATTCCTGCTGCTGGTGTTCGTCTTTTACTACCTCCTCAAGGACGGCCACCTGTTCGTCCGGTGGCTGCGGGAGATGACGCCACTCGAACCGGCCGTGCGCGACGAACTGTTCACGTCGGTGAACCACATGGTCTGGGCCGTCCTCAAGGGCCACGTCCTCGTCGCGATAGTCCAGGGGCTCGTCGCGGGCGTCAGCCTGTTCCTCACCGGCGTCCCCGAGGCCCCGCTCCTCACCCTCGCGATGATGTTTCTCGCTATCGTCCCCGTCATCGGCGTCGCACCGGTTCTCGGCGGTGCGGTCGTCTACCTCTTCTCGACCGGCCAGGTGCTGTCCGCGGCGTTCGTCGTCGTCTGGGGGATGACGTCCGTCGCCGTCACGGACGACTACCTCCGAGCGCTGATAATCGACCGGGAGTCGGAGATGCACTCGGCGGTCATCTTCGTCGGCGTCGTCGGCGGGACGTATCTCCTCGGAGCGATGGGGTTGTTCGTCGGACCGATTCTCATCGGCCTCTTCAAGACGTGCGTCGAAGTGGTAGGAGGGTACTACGGTGTCGTTCATCGCTCGTGACGGCCGGCGGGAGCTCCGTCGTCACCGTCTTCGACGGCGACTCCCCGCCTCACCGAGCTGGCGGGCGGCGGGCCCCTGCGAGGTCGGGCGCGCTCACGCGACGGTAGCCGGAGTCGCGTCGTCCGCGAGCAGGCGATCGAACGCGTCGAGCATCGCCTCGACGCTGGCACGGGTGATGTCGGCGTCGCTCGCGTCCATGGTCACCGACCGGTCGCCGCGGGACACCTCGACCGCGACGGTGACGAGCGCGTCCGTTCCGCCGGTGATGGCGTCGACGTGGTAGGATTCGAGCGTCGCGTCGATGTCGAGCGCTTTCCTGGTGGCGGTGATGGCGGCGTCGACGGGGCCGCTCCCGACCCCGCTGGCAACGCGCTCGTCCCCGTCGACGGCCAGGCGAACGCTCGCGGTCGGCGTCGTACCGCCACTCGTGGCGGTGAGGTCCCGCAGTTCGACGCGCCGGTCGCGCTCGCGGCCCCGTACCTCGTCGGCGATGGCGAGCAGGTCCGTGTCCGTGACCCGTCTGCCTCTGTCGCTGATCGCCTTTATCTGGTCGACGATGGCGCCGAGTTCGTCGTCGTCGACGTCGACGCCGTGTTCGTCGAGCGCGGCGCGCACGCCGGCCCGCCCGGCGTGCTTTCCGAGGACCAGCCGTCGTTCTCGGCCCACGGTCTCCGGCGGGTACGGCTCGTACATCGCGTCGTCTTTGAGCGTGCCGTCGGTGTGGATGCCCGACTCGTGCGTGAACGCGTTCTCGCCGACGACGGCCTTGTTCGGCGCGAGCGGGACGCCGGTCGTCGTCGCGACCGTCTGTGCGAGGTCGTAGAGTCGTTCGGTGTCGACCGTCTCGACGTCGTAGCCGTGGGCGAGCGCTATCGCGACCTCTTCGAGCGCGACGTTGCCCGCGCGCTCGCCGATGCCGTTCACGGTCGCGTGAACGAGGTCCGCCCCGGCCGCGACGCTCGCGAGCGCGTTCGTGACCGCGAGTCCCAGGTCGTCGTGGGTGTGGGTGCTCGTCGGTCCGAGCGCGGCGAGTCGGGAGACGACGTCGAGGGTGCGGTCGGGCGTCGCGTGGCCGACCGTATCGCAGTAGCAGATGCGGTCGGCGCCGGCGTCGAGGGCCGCACCCATCAGTCGCTCGAGGAAGTCGAGGTCGGCACGCGAGCCGTCCTCGCCGAGTACCTCCAGCCAGAGACCGTGGTCTTTGGCGTACTCGGTGAGTTCGACGGTGGTCTCGACGACCTCGTCGCGGGTGGTGCCGACCTTGCCCTCGATGTGTCTGTCGCTCGCTGGGACGACGAGGTTGACGCCGTCGACGCCGCAGTCGAGGGCGAGGTCGACGTCTCGTTCGACGCCGCGGGCGAAACTGGTCACCGTCGCGTCGAGGCCGAGGTCGGCGACGCGGGTAATCGTCTCTCGTTCGCCCGCGCCCGTACACGCGCTGCCGGCCTCGACGACACTGACGCCGGCGGTGTCGAGCTTCCGGGCGATGTCGGCCTTCTCCGCCGGCGTCAGCGAAACGCCGGGCGCCTGTTCGCCGTCGCGGAGGGTCGTGTCGAGGAACTGTACGTCAGAATCGGAGAGGGGAGTTGTTTCGGGGGAGCCCCCGAATAAATCGACCACTGGTCATGATATCCATCCGAGCGTGGGAGCCGCACGCATATAACCCAACTGTGTCTGGCAGATATTGCGTGTCAACGACCGCGAACGAGACCGTGAGGTTGCGGTCGTCCGTGGCGTCCTCCTCTGCTGGTGCTGGCTCCGGCCTCACCCCGTCGACCACTTCCGAACTTTGAACATCGTACGAATCGCACGATTCTCAGTGCGATTCGTCGGTCCGAACCGTCCATTACTGGAAGCCTCCTACGCATCGTGAGATTCGCAGGATTCGGAGACTCGCCGAAACGAGCGGGTCCGCCGACAGCACCGTTTAGTGATTGTGGGACGGAGGTGTCGCATGGAACTGCTGGACGACTCCATCGTCCCCGAGGAGGCCCGTGCGGTGAAAGCGGACGCCCGTGAGTTCGCCGCCGAGTACATCGCACCGAACGCCGAGGAGTACTTCCGGAGTGGCGACTACCCGTGGGACGTCCTCGAAGCGGGACAGGAGGCGGGGCTGGTCGCCCAGGACCTCGGCTCCGAGGTGGGCGGTCGCGGGCTGAGCCTGGAGCAGACGCTCGCCATCGCGGAGGAGTTCTTTCGGGCGGACGCCGGAATCGCGCTCACGCTCCAGTTGGCGAGCTTCGGCGGTGAAATCGTCGAGAAGTACGGGAGCGAGGAGCAGAAAGAGGAGTATCTCCGTCCGGTCGCCGAGTGCGAACAGATCACCGGTCTCGCCGTGTCCGAGCCCGACACCGGCAGCGACCTGGCCGGGATGAGTACGCGAGCCGAGCGGGACGGCGACGAATGGGTGCTCGACGGCGAGAAGTACTGGATCGGCAACGCCGTCGAAGCCGACTGGCTGACCCTCTACGCGAAGACGGACGACTCCGACGACCGGTACTCGAACTACTCGATGTTCATCGTCCCCACGGACGCCGACGGCTACGAGGCCGAACACGTCCCCGAGAAGATGGGGTTCCGCGCGTCGAAGCAGGGCCACATCGTCCTCGACGACTGCCGCATCCCCCAGGAGAACCTCGTCGGAACGGAAGGCACCGGATTCTACATGCTCGCCGAGTTCTTCAACCACGGCCGGGTTATCGTCGGCGGTCACGGGCTGGGTCTCGCGGCGGCGGCCATCGAGGAGGCCTGGGAGTTCGTCCACGACCGCGAGGCGTTCGGCCGCGACGTCAGCGAGTTCCAGGCCGTCCAGCACGACCTCGCGGACATGCTCGTCGAGTTCGAACGCGCACGGGCGCTCAACTGGCGAGCCGCCAAGAAGGTCGCCGACGGGGACGACACTGGCTACTGGGCCGCCCTCGCCAAGACGACCGCCACCGAGGCCGCCGTCGAGTGCGCCGAACGGGGGATGCAACTCCACGGCGGACGTTCGATCCTCACCGACCGCCGCATCGCACGGGTCTACCGCGACGTCCGCGTCCCCGTCATCTACGAGGGCGCGAACGCCGTCCAGCGCAATCTCATCTACCGCCAGCGACCGTAACGCCCTCGACGCCGGGTGGTTTATTCTGCTCCGTCGATTACTTTCGCGTATGTCACCGACGACCTACACCTGCACCTGTGGGGCCGTCCTCCAGTTCAAACAGGACCTCACGAGGGAACAGGCGGAGGTCTATCCGACCTGGAAGTGCAAACACTGCGGGACGCCGGTTCCCGGCACGGTGGCCGAGCAGATCAAACACCAACACCCCTCCTGAGCGTTCCGTATCGGGCGTCGGCGACTGCTCACCGCGGCCTCGAAGCTTTCTTCACCGGGTCCGCGACGCCCCACCGGGCCGTCGTCCGACAGGCGGCGTTTCGTTCCGGGGGCGTGGGACTTACACGTCCGAGACGCCAAAACCGAGCGTGGAAGTACCACGTTCACTCGAAACCATGGCCGGCCTGGAGGAGGCCGTCACGACGACCCACCGCGACTACGAGGGCGGCGGCGTCATCGCCGTCGACTTCGGTCCGGCTGCCGGAGAGCCGGCAGTCGACGTCGTCGGGGAGACGGCAATCGTCGTTCTGGACGACGACCAGTTCGAGTTCGAAATCCCCGGCACTGCGAGCGTCGTCGACGTCAACAACGGCGTTCTCACCCTCGCCGAGTAACTCCCTCGCGCCCCGCGAGACGTCCAGCGACGAACCGTACGAGTACCGTCGAACCCCGTTTTCGCGGCCGGGTGGTGTCGCGTCGGTCGCCGTTCTCCGTCGACACGGAGGAAAGCTGTGAGCGGTACCGCTCGCCAGCAACAGCAGACGTATCGACCGGCAGTCTGGCGGTCTGGCCGTCGCAGGCGGTGTCACGACGGCTCCAACGACCGAAACGAGGGCGTCGACGCTGTCGTCGCTTTCGACCCTGCGGAGTCGTCGCTGCCGTCGACGGTCGGGACGACCGGTCACCGGGAGCGGTTTCGTTCTCCGCCGGAGGTGCGCGCCCGAACGCGCGGGTTCCGTGATGTCGATAGGGACGCCCACGAGCGTGCCGTAACGACCGGAAACGGGAATCTATTTCCCGGACCGCTCCCTTACGACTGGTGACCTAGACCCGTGACGGTAACCACCCAGACGTCGATAGTGCAGGAGACCGAACGTGGAATCAGGTACGGGATTTTCGCCGTGTTCGTCGTCGGGCTCCGTCGACGGAACGCGGGCGCGGTCGTGAACGCCGTGCTCGCGCTGGCGGCCACGTACCTCCCCGGTGTCGTCGAACGCCGGTACGACGTCGCGCTCCAGCCCTGGCAACGCGTGTACACGCAGTCGGCGATGCTCACGCACGCCGTCGGGATGCTCGGCCCGTACGACGACACGTGGTGGTGGGACCACCTCACCCACACGCACTCGGCGACCCTCCTCGGCGGGCTCGTCCACGTCGCCGCCCGCCGCCGCGGCCGCGACCCGCAGCCCCGCGTCGTCGCTTCCGTCCTCGGCGTCGGCGTCCTCTGGGAACTCATGGAGTACGCGATTCACGGGGTCGCGCGGCGACTCGACCTCGAACCTATCCTCCTTCCCTACGGTGCGGTGGACACCGCTCTGGACCTCCTTTTCGACCTCCTCGGCGCGCTCCTCGTGCTCGCGTTCGGCGACGACCTCCTCCGGAATCTCGTCCGGTCGTCCGACTGAACTACGGGCCACGTCGCCTCGTTTTCGGGGAACGTCGAGGACGGACGCACGTTCGAGCGAGGGAGTCGCCCGTGCCGGCACGGAGTCGACCGCGGACGAAGGGTGGAGGCGGCCGACGAGACGGGACCGGTCACCGCGTACTGGCACGGGTGAGACGTGAATTTTATCGCAGTGAAGGCCAAAGCCGTCCCGATGGACAGGACGCCGCTCCCCCGTACGTCCGTGGGCGACATCGAGATCCTCCTCGTGGGACCGGACGCGTGGCAGCAGACCGTCCGCCCGGCCTTCGACGATTCGGCGACCGTCGTTACGGAGTCCGTACGAACCGGCGAGCAGGCGATGACGGCGGTGACCGACGAGACGAGGACGGTCGACTGCGTCGTCAGCGCCGAGCGCCTCGACGACGGCACGGGACTCGACCTGCTGCATGAGATGCGAGCGCGAGCGATCCCAACCGCGTTCGTCCTGGCGCCGAGAGAGAGCAGCGAGTCGCTGGCTCGCCGAGCGGTCGAGCGAGACGTTGCCGACTACGTCCCGGTCGACACGAGTCCGGACGGCCTGCAGCGACGATGCCGGCAGGCAGTGCAGCGACGGCGAGCAGAGCGACGCCGGAGCGCCGAAGCGAGTCAGTTCGAGGCGTTCTTCACGGACCCGTCTCGGTTCGTGGCGGTTCTGGACCCGGACGGCACCGTCAGGCGCGTGAACGACGCTGGACTGGGGTATCTCGGTCTCTCCGAGCAGGCCGTGCTCGGGAAACGGTTCTGGGCGCTCCCGTGGGCCGACAGCCACACGTCGCGCCGACAGGTTCAGCGAGCGGTCCGGGACGCCAGAACCGGTACGTACACCGAGTTCGAGGCCAGTCTCGCCGGTGACGAAGCGAAGTTCGAGTTCACGGTTCGTCCGGTCGGCGACGGAGACGTCTCCTCGCTCGTCGTCGAAGGCCACGACCTCGAAGAACGCGCCCGTCTCGAGGAAGAGCTCCGGGAGTCCGAGGAGCTCCACCGCGTCACGCTGAACAACATGACGGACACGGTCCTCATCACCGACGACCAGGGCGAGTTCACGTACGTCTGTCCGAACGTACACTTCATCTTCGGCTACAGCGTCGAGGAGATCTACGAGTTCGGAACGATCGACGCGCTCCTGGGAGAGGACCTCTTCGACAGAGCGACCCTGGAGTCCGAGAGCGTGCTCACCAACATCGAGTGCACGGCGACCGACAAGGACGGCCGCGACCACACGCTACTGGTCAACGTCCGCACGGTCTCGATCCAGGGCGGGACGACGCTGTACAGCTGTCGCGATATCACGAAGCGGAAGAAGCGGGAGGAAGCGCTCACGCAACTCCACCAGACGAGTCGCGACCTGCTCTACGCGGAGACGTATCCCGAGATCGCCGACCGGGTCGTGACGGACGCGAAATCGATCCTGCCGACGGCGGCGACGGCAGTTTACCAGTTCGACCGGGAGGAGAACGTCCTCGCCCCGACGCGGGTGGCCGAAGAACTCGCGTCGCTTCTCGGAACCCTCCCGGCGGTGAGTCTCGACCAGACCAACGCCGTCGAGCGGGCTTTCGTCGGGGAGGAAACCCAGCGCCCTGCCGACGCGGCGTGGGACGACCGGGGACTGTCGCCCCTGTCGGGGCTCGACGATTACATCGCCGTCCCGCTCGGCGGGCACGGCGTCTTCGTGGCCGCGGCGGCGGACGCGGACGTCTTCGACGCGGTGAGCGAGGAGATCACGGAACTGCTGGCGGCGACGACGGAGGCGGCCTTCGACCGGGTGGAGCGTGAAACGGAACTCAGAGAGCGCGACAGGGCGCTTCAGGAGCAGAACCGCCGCCTCTCGCGACTGAACCGGGTCAACGAGTTCATCCGCGAGATCGACCAGGCGCTCGTCAGGGCGGAGACGCGCACGACCATCGAGGAGGCTGTCTGCCAGCAGTTGACGACCGACGACCGGTTCTCGTTCGCCTGGGTCAGCGAGACGACGGCGTCGAACGGGACGCTCCAGGCGCGCACCTGGGCCGGCGACGAACAGGGGTATCTCGACAGCGTGTCCCTGACCCGCGACGCCGACCCGGACGGCGGAGAGCCGACCGTCCGCGCCGCCGAGCGGCGAGAGGCGACGTACGTTTCGAACGTCGCCGACCACCTCAGGTCCGAAGAGTGGTGCAAGGAGGCGGTGTCGCGCGGCTTCCAGTCCGTGTTCGCGATTCCGCTGGTGTACGACGACGTGCTGTTCGGTACGGTCGGAGTCTACGCCGGTCGACCGGACGCGTTCGACGAGATGTCGAGGTCGGTTCTTCGCGAACTCGGCAACACGGTCGCTTCGGCGATCAACGCCGTGCAACGCAAGGAAGCGCTCCAGAGCGACACCGTGGTCGAACTGGAGTACACGATACCGGGGTCGAGCACCGTCCTCGGCCGTCTCGCCGACGCGGCGAACTCCTCGATTACGGTCGAGGGCAGCGTCAGACGCGACGACGAAACGACGCTCGTGTTCGCTCGCGTCGACGACGGCGCGGTCGAAGCGGTCGTCGACGCCGCAGCGGAACTCGTCGGCGTGTCCGGTGCGAACGTGCTCCAGTCGACGGACGACGGAGGACTCGTCGGTCTCCGGGTCCTGGACCCCTTCGTCACGACGGTCCTGGCCGACCACGGAGCGGTGTTGCGATACTTCGAGGCGACGCCGAGGGACGTCCGTGCGACCATCGCCGTTCCCGAGTCGGTGCCGATTCGGTCGATCGACGAGGTCATCACGAATCTCTACGACGCCGCGGAACTGGTCGCACAGCGTACCGAACCGCAGACGCCGGGGAGGGCGTCCCTCTCGGACGACGTGCTCGAAGAACTCACCGACCGACAGCGAGAGGTCGCGCGGATGGCGTATCACAGCGGCTTCTTCGATGCAGACCGGGACGTGACCGGACGTGACGTCGCGGCCATGCTCGACATCTCTCACACGGCGTTCTACGATCACGTTCGCCGGATTCAGCGGAAACTGTTCGTCTCGCTGTTCGAACGGCCCTCGACTCCCGGTGATGTTGAATAGTAAACCGTGACTCTTCGTCTCCCTGTTTACTATTCAACGGGGATGCCCATGTGCCGGCGGCGGTATAGCAAAAATTGCTACCGTGAGTTACCAGGACTGCGGACACGACACCGACGGCGCGTACGAGTACGAGTGTCTCCACTGCGGCACGATTGCGACCGCCACTAGCCACCCTGGCAGTTGCCCCGAGTGTGGAGAGGCGGTTCGCAATCGAGGGATGCCCTGCGAATAACTCGTCGAAGCACCAGGACAATGTCATCGCAAAAACTCAACGACGCCGACGCCGACGTTCACGCCAACCCGGAATCGGCCCTCGAGACCGCTCGTCGGCAACTCTCCGAAGCCGCGACGCAGGTCGACGTCGATAGCGGCGTCATCGAACGGCTAAAACACCCGACGCGAGTCGTCGAGGTGGCGGTCCCCCTCAAGCGCGACGACGGCGAGGTCGACGTCTTCACCGGGTATCGAGCGCAACACGACGACGTTCGCGGTCCGTACAAGGGCGGTCTCCGATACCATCCGGACGTCACGGCAGAGGAGTGCGTCGGTCTCTCGATGTGGATGACCTGGAAGTGCGCCGTGATGGACCTGCCGTTCGGCGGCGGCAAGGGCGGCGTCGTCGTCGACCCCAAGAGCCTCAGCGATGACGAGAAAGAGCGGCTGACGCGGCGGTTCGCGGAAGAGATTCGGGACACCATCGGTCCGAAACGGGACATCCCCGCGCCGGACATGGGTACCGACGCCCAGACGATGGCGTGGTTCATGGACGCCTACTCGATGCAGGAGGGCGAAACCACGCCCGGCGTGGTCACCGGCAAACCCCCCGTAATCGGCGGGAGTCACGGCCGGGAGGAAGCGCCCGGTCGGAGCGTGGCCATCATCGCCCGCGAGGCGGCCGACTACTACGACTACGACCTCGAGGAGACGACGGTCGCGGTCCAGGGGTTCGGCAGCGTCGGCGCGAACGCCGCCCGCCTGCTCGACGACTGGGGCGCGAACGTCGTCGCCGTCAGCGACGTCAACGGTGCCGCCTACGACCCCGGCGGACTCGACACCCACTCCGTCCCGTCGCACGAAGAACAGCCGGAGGCCGTGATGCAGTACGGCGCGCCGAACACGCTCACGAACGAGGAACTCCTGGAACTCGACGTCGACGTGTTGATACCCGCGGCGGTCGGGAACGCGATTACCGCCGACAACGCCAACGACGTCGAGGCCGAAATCGTGGTCGAGGGCGCGAACGGCCCGACGACCGCCGCAGCCGACTCCATCCTCGACGAACGTGACGTCCACGTCATCCCGGACATCCTGGCGAACGCGGGCGGCGTCACCGTCTCGTACTTCGAGTGGCTGCAGGACATCAACCGCCGCCAGTGGTCGCTCGAACGCGTCAACGACGAACTCGAATCCATGATGCTGGACGCCTGGGAGACCGTTCGACGCGAAGTCGAAGCCGGCGATACGAGCTGGCGGCAAGCAGCCTACATCGTGGCGCTCGACCGCATCGGCGAGGCCAAAGAATCCCGAGGGCTCTGGCCGTAGTCGGCCCCAGCACCCGGAAGCGAGCCACAGTTACGGTGGGCGCATCGCACTCGCTTCGCGCGGATGGGTTCGCTTGTTCGAGGCGTCGCGCGATGCGCCGGGTCAGGGGCGGGCAGACGCTAATGGACGCTTCTCCGCGCGTATTCGACATCGCCGTCGACGAGCGCGAGCCGACGCGTCGACGTCCGAAAAAGGAGGGGCACCAGCGCGGACCGAGGGGGAGCGCTTCGGGGGGCCGCCCTCACTCCGACGGGATGGTGACCGCCGTCGCGTCCGTTCGACCGCGTGCGTCCGTGACTCCGAGCCGGACCGTCACCGACCCGCAGTCCGGCACCGTCACGCGGACGCAACTGCCGAACTCGTCGTATCGACCGTCGCCGTCGGTGTCCCACTCGTATCCCAGTTCCCGTCCCGTCGAGCAGGAGGCGTCGAGCTCGATAGCGTCGCCGGGCTCGAGCCCGCACGAATCGAGGTCCGGCATCGCGTCGATACAGGCCTTCACCGCCGGGCACCGGTCGTCTCCGGGCGGGTCAGCCGGGGGCCGGCACTCCTCGCCCGGCCGCCGGTCGGCAGAGCGGAGGGCGTGGAAGTTGGAGTAGCGGACGTACCGGTAGTCGAGCGTCGACTCGCCCGGGTACGTGGCGACGTACAACCGCCCGTCGACGACGGCGGGGGTGCCGGCCGCTGGCGGGTTTTCCGGCGAGGTCGCGAGACCGTCACTGTCGAGGAGATACGCCCACTTCCGGCGGCCCGTCGACGTGTCGAGCGCGTAGACGAGCGCTCGACTCTCGCGGTCGGCCGACGTCGGCGCGTACCAACCGCCGACGTACACCGTCCCGTCGGCGACGGTCGGGTCGCTCCGGAGTTCCCCGCTCGTCGTCCGCGTCCACGTCGCCGTCCCGGTGTCGGCGTCGAGCGCCTTCACGACCGAGCTATCGTCGCTCGAATCGAGAAGGAACAGGCGTCCGTCGGCGAGCGCGAGTCGTCCGTCCCGTTCGTTCATGTCTTCGTGGGTCCACTCGACCTTCCCATCGGCCATCGAGCGGGCTTCGACGCGGATCTCGTCGTCGTCACCGTCGACGTAGTCGGTCCGGACGAAGTACACCCGCTCGTCGCCGGCCACGTTGTTCCCCAGGATGGCGTCGTCGTCCACCTCCCACTCGACCGAACCGGTGTCGGCGTCGAGCGCGGTCCCGTCGCTGAAGAAGACGGTCCCGTCCGCGTAGCTCGACGCGCCCTCCGCTCGCTCCGCGATTCCCCCGACGCCCTCCGCATGCCAGACCGTGTCGCCGGTGTCTGGGTCGAGCGCGAACGCACCTCGCTCGTTCGCGAGGTACACGCGGTCGTCGGCCACGACGGGCGTGGTACAGTGTGGCTGCTGGAGACGGGTCCACTCGGTGTCGCCGCTCCGAGCGTCGAGCGCGTAGACGCCGGCCTCTTCGACGCCCGACGTCTCGTAGTCGCGCGTGACGACGTAGAGCGTTCCGTCGCCGAGCGACGGCGTCTTCGTCGCTGGAAGGTCGGACCGCTTCCAGCGCCGGTCGCCGGTCCGGCCGTCGTACGCGCCGACGTACCCCTCCTGCTCGCCGGGGCCGTTGTCGCTCGTCACGGCGAGATACACCGTCTCCCCGGCGACGACCGGTTCCACGTCGTACATGCTTCCTTCCAGGTCCGTCCGCCAGTCGGTCGCGGGGAACGGCGTCGGACCCCGGTCGTCGGTCGCTCCCGTTCGGTTCGGCCCCGACCGGACGCCCGTCCAGGCCTCGAATCCGGACCGCCGACGCTCCGCCCCGTCGGCGGTGGCGACCGGACCGGCGCTGCCGACCGCCCCGAGCGCGACACCTACCGTCTTGAGTAACGTTCTCCGCTTTTCGCTGTAACTTCTATCGCTCATGTGCCGTAAAGCCAGAAATTATCCGATTTCACTTCGTTATTCGGACGTTACTCGAGATGGTTCCAATTCAGGCAGAGTATAACAATAATTTCTTCCAGAATTAAATGAGATATGCTCGACGAAAGAGCAAGCAAAAACGGATATCAGAGTACGATTAACCTCGAAACACTTCGGAAGGATATACGGACTCGGTCGGCGGGTCGGAAGGGAGCGCGAACGACGCGGGGTCGCGTCGGGCGACCGCGAACGACCGCCGCATCGCCGACGGAGGGGACGTGAATGCCGACCTACAACATCGTCGACGAGGGAGCGGACGATACCGGCGAGACCGCCATCGACCCCGTCCTCGAGAGACTGGTCGGCAGCGATACGACCATCCTGTTCCCGCCGGGCACGTACCGACTCACGGAGCTCGTCGTGGAGTCCGGCACCACCGACCTCGAACTAATCGCGCCGGACGGCGCGCGCCTCGTCCCCGGCCGGTCGGGCGACAACGTCCGCTGGATCGACGTGTACTCGCAGGGGTTCGTCCTGGACGGCTTCGAACTCGACGTGCGCGACGTGCCGGTACCGCCATTCGTCCGGATGAACGACACTGCGGGCGACTGGGAACTGCGACGGCTCGTCACCCGGGGGAAGGTTCGGGCGGCCACCGACACGAACGTCGGCACGAACGACTCCGGCGACGCGCGGACGTACTTCCGACTGTCCGCGGCGGCCGGGACCCGGGGGCTCCTGCAGGACTGCTACTTCCACGAAGGCGCGTGCGAGCCGACCGAGGCCAGCAATCGGCGAGCCATCCTCGTCGAGTCGGGGAAGGGCGACCTCGTGTTCAATCGCTGCTGGTTCGAACTGTGGGCCGAGAACACGGTGTACGCGAAGAAGCCCGAAGGCGCACTGCGGATTCTCAACTGTTACTTCCGCAACACGCAGAACGGCATGCGACTCGGCGGCAACACGGCCGTCCGCAACTGCGTCTCCATCAAGGACGGTAGCCATCCGATACAGGCCTGGTCGGGGGGCTCGCTCCAGCGCGGCGTGAACGTCGAAGCCACCGACCCGGCGAATTCCAGCCGCGGCATCGACAGCTACAACGGAACGCTCACCGTCGCGGACAGCGACTTCTACCACCGCTACCCGTCGTCGAGCTGCGGCGGCGCGATCACGGCGCCGGTGCCCTGCGAGCGCATCAACGTCCAGGACGTTCGCGTCAGTTACGACTCGACGAAGAACCACGACGCGATATACACGTACGAGAGTTCGACGAACCTCTCGTACCTCCAGCTCGAAGACGTCTCCGTCCGCAACGACCACGATTCGGAGTACGCGGTCTGGATCGGTCAGGAGCCGGATAGGTGGGGAACGGTGTCGGGCACGCTGGGGGGGAGCGGCCCCCAGACGAACTCCGCTTTCGTCAGTTCCCGCATGACGACCGACGGCGATCCGCCAGCGCCCGACACGACGCCGCCGCTGCCGAACCCCATGCCGGTCGGAGACGTCCCGATGGAGCCCTCGCAACTCCTCCGTATCGACAACGCCGGTAACGACTCGGCCGCCACCTACGACATCGAGGCCGGCAACTACGTCCTTCCGGCGGGGAACGACGGGGCGACGATAACGATGAAGTGGGGGCCGAACGAGGAGCCGCTACGGCCACCGAACTCGCAGCGAGCGACTGGGACGATTCCGGCGGGCGACGTCTACGCCTTCTACGTGACCGGCGGCATCGTCTCGGCGGACGTGACCGAACCGGCCACGCTGACCGTGGACGGGGAACCGTACGCGCCGCCGGCGGCGCTCCTGACGAACGCCATCACGGCCGACCAGCCGAACGCGGAGTTCTGGAACCGGGTCGAGTCCGTCGCCCCACAGGACCGCGTCGTCGTCGCGAAACCGCTCTCCAACAGGGGCGGTCAACCGACGCACGTCCGCCTTCGGAACGTGGCCGACGGCGACTTCGAGTACCAACTCGAGGAGTGGGCGTATCTCGACGGCCGACACGTCACCGAGACGTTCCACAGCCTCGCCGTGGAACCGACCGAACAGGTGCTGCAACTGGACGGCGGCGCACCGTATCGGGTGACGGCAGGCAGGACGGACGTGAACCACACCTTCGAGTCCGTCTCCCTCGGGGGTTTCTTCGGGACGCGGACGCCCGTCGTGCTGGCACAATCGCAGACGTACCGGGGCGCGGACCCGATAGTCACGCGGGTCCGGAACGTCTCGGGCGACTCCTTCGACGTACGACTCCAGGAGGAGGAAGCCGAGGGATGGCACGCGAGCGAAACGGTCGGCTACGTCGCGCTCGAACAGGCGACGGGCGCACTCGACGGGAGGCCGTTCGAGGTACGGAGGACCGACGCGACGATAGGTCACGAGTGGACTCGCATCCCGTTCGAGCAGCAGTACGACCTCCCGCGGTTCGTCGCCGGCATGCAGACGTTCAACGATACCGACACGGCAGAGTTGCGCTACCGGAATCTCACCGGCGACGGCGTCGACGTCAGGGTCGAAGAGGAGCAGAGCGCCGACGCCGAGACGAACCACTGGGACGGCGAACGCGTCGGATACCTCGTCGCCGAGGGTGCTGAGTGAGCGGCCGTCTCATCGCTTCCGTCGCAGCCGCCGACGCTCGGTCGAAGCGGTGTCCCGGGCCGAACGCAGACGAACTCCGGCGCGATGGGAGTCAGCCCGACGACAGTCTGCTGTTCCGCGTGTCGTCGGTGAACGACGTGAGAAAGCGGCCGTACGGAGTTCCGCCGGTCCCCTCGGCGTCGTCGAGCTGGTTCACGAGGTACGTCTCGACGACGTCGACGTGGTGTTCGCGGAACGTGACCAGCTGGTCGATGCAGTCGTTGTAGGCGCCACGGAGGGCGTCGTCGGCGTGGTCGACGTGGTCGCGGAGGGACGGTCCGTCCTCGACGGCCTCGACGAACGCTCGATGGGCGGGCGGCATGTCCTTTCGCAGTTCGTGGAGGTGGTCGACGAGCGGGTTGTCGCCGTGGTCGATGCCGAGGGCGGCGTCGAGCGCCGGAACGAAACTGGACTGTGCGCCCGAAGCGCCCCGATACGACTGGTAGCCGTCGAGTTCCGGGACGCCCTCGTACTCGACGTTGGTGAGCGAGTTCAGGTACGGTCGGAACGCCCGTCCGTACTTCTCGGGCGCGTTCCGTTCGGGCATCCTGTCGAGGATGGCGGTCACCTCCCGCAGGGCGTCGGTGATAGTGTGGAGTGCACGGAGGACCCGGTCGGTGTCGTCGTCGAGGACGCCGCGCTGGGCGTCGCCGATGGCGGCGATCGCCGGTCCGGCCGCGCTCTCGATGGCGACGTGGACGGCGATGAACCATCGTTCGTCGCGAAGGCTGGCGAACTTCGCGATCGGGCGGACGTTCGGCGGTGCCAGCCCCTGTTCGGGTCCGTCGCGCGTCCAGTTGTGGAGGACGTAGGCGTCGTACGAGAGGACGGGCGTGCACCCGAGGCGGTCGGTCGATTCGTAGAGGGGGACGGCGACGCCGGCCGGAATCGTCTCGACGTCGGCGTCCGGGTCGTTGACGTACGCGTTCGCGAGGAAGCCGGTGGTCCGGTAGACGTGGTAGAGTTCCCGGTCGGAGAGCTCGTCGAAGACGTCTCTCGGCGGTGCCGAGAGGTCGCGGACCTTCGGCCCGAGTTCGTCGCGTTCGAGAAGCGACGGGAGCCGTTCACCGAGTTCGTCGAGTCGCCGGAGTCGCGGATGTGCGTCCCGGTCGAGCGAGGAGCGAGGTGTGACGTCGGGGAGGAAGCCCCGCTCGGGACTGACGCCGAACCGGTCGGGGTCGGGTGCCTCGTCATCGGTTATCATGGTACCGTCGGAGTTCTATTTAGCCCCAGTAAAAGATGAAGGTTCGTTTTCCTGTCATCTCTGGCGAACAGGTGCCAGAGACGTACATCAGATTACATACCGGGTCACCGCTCCCCGGGTTTCACCGGCCGCGGGAGCCGACGACGGGAGAGCGACCCCCGACCCGTCGCCGTCGGTCACGCCCGTTTCGAGGCTCTGTCACGGTCGGTAATCCCATCCTGACGACCGACGTCGCCGCCCGAAACGTCCGCCTTCGTTCTCCCACGCACACCTATCCGAAAAACCCAACAGAGAAGCAGTACCATACGAACTATGGACGACGACTTCGAACGCGGACGCGAGTACGCCCGCGAACGCGACCGGTCGGCCGCCCTCGGCGTCCGCGACCGCTTCTACCGTCCCGACGACCTCTACATGGACGGGAACTCCCTCGGCCCGCTCTCGACGGACGCCGAACGCGTCCTCCAGCACGTCCTCGACGAGTGGCGCGAACTCGGGATTCGAGGGTGGACCGACGGCGACCCGCCGTGGTTCCACTACGGCGAGCACCTCGGCGAACGCCTCGCGTCGCTGGTCGGCGCTCGCGACGACGAGGTCGTCGTCGCCAACTCCACGACCGTCAACATCCACACGCTCGTCGGCACCTTCCTCACGCGGTGCGACCGGGAGAACCGCGGGCAGAAGGTCCTCGTGAACGAACTCGACTTCCCGACCGACCACTACGCCATCCGCGCGCAACTGCGAAACCGCGGGCTCGGCCCCGACGAACATCTCGTCGTCGTCGAGTCCAGGGACGGACGGACGCTCCGCGAAGACGACGTCGCGGCGGCCCTCGATGCCCACGACGACGTCGGTATCGTGTTCATGCCGTCCGTGTTCTACCGCTCCGGACAGCTCCTCGACGTCGAACGCATCACGGCGCTCGCGCACGCACACGACGCGTACGCCGGCTTCGACCTCGCACACTCCATCGGCGCGGTGCCGCACTCGCTGGCCGACCACGGCGTCGACTTCGCCGCGTGGTGTCACTACAAGTACCTGAACGCCGGGCCGGGTGCCGTCGCGGGCCTGTACGTCCACCGCGACTACCACGGCGAGACCCCGGCGCTCGCCGGCTGGTGGGGACACGAGAAGGAGACCCAGTTCGAGATGCGGACGACCTACACGCCGGCGCAGTCGGCCGGCGCCTGGCAGACCGGCACGATTCCCGTCCTGAGCGCCGCGCCGCTGCTCGGGGTCATGGACATCGTCGACGAGGTCGGCATCGAGGCGCTGCGCGAGCGGTCGGTCGAACTCACCGAGTATCTCGTCTTCCTCGTCGACGAGCGTCTACCCGAGTGTACGGTCGGGACGCCGCGCGACCCCGACCGGCGGGGCGGCCACGTCGCCGTCGAGCATCCCGAAGGCTACCGTATCAGCGAGGCGCTCAAGGAGCGCGGCGTCGTCGTCGACTTTCGGCCGCCGAACGTGGTGCGCGTCTGCCCGTCTCCCTTCTTCGTCGGCTTCGAGGAGGTCTGGGAGACGGTCGACCGACTGCGCGAGATCCTCGACGAGCGCGAGTACGAGGCGTTCGAGCGGCGCGGGAGCGGCGTGACGTGACCGCCGGTCGCCGGGTTCCCTGGTCGACCCTGCCCCCGCCACGCCCCGACGTGTCATAACTTCTACCACTGCCACGGTAGTGTCAAGTAGCGATACACTATTATGTCATGGTATCGCATACCTCCCGTATGCTGCACCACGAGAGCATCCAGCGACCGAACGTGCCCACGGACCGGTTCCCCGACCCCGACGCACGTCCGGACCTCGTCCACGCGCTGCCCGAACTCCACTATCCGGAACGGCTCAACGCGGCGCCCGGGTTCGTCGACCGGCACGTCGACGCCGGACGCGGTGACGCACCGGCCATCCACTTCGAGGGCGAGACGCTGACGTACGCCGACCTCCAGGAGCGGGTGAACCGACTCGGAAACGCGCTCCGAAGTCTCGGCGTCGAACCGGGCGAACGCGTGTTCGTCAGATTCCCGAACCGGCCGGAGTTCGCCGTCGCGGTCCTCGCGACCCAGAAGATCGGCGCCGTCCCGGTACCGTCGATGAAGCTCCTGCAGGCGAAGGAGGTCACGTACGTTCTGGAAGATTCGGCGGCGACCACCGCGCTGGTCGACGACGGCCTGCTCGACCCCGTCGAGGCCGCCGACGAGGAGTGCGAGACGCTGGAGACGGTCGTCGCCGCGGACCGGGCGGGCGTCGACCACGACTACCGCGACTACGACGCCCTCGTCGCCGACGCCGCACCGACGCTGGAGCCCGCCGACACGCGACGAGACGACCTGTCGATGCTCGCGTACACCAGCGGGACGACGGGCCGGCCGAAGGGGACGATACACACCCACCGCCAGATGCTGGCCATCGCCGACGGATACGCGCGGTACTGCCTCGACCCGTCGCCGGACGACGTCTTCACCGGGAATCCGCCGCTGGCGTTCACGTTCGGGTACGGGATGCTCGTCGCGTTCCCCCTCCGGTTCGGCGCGAGCACCGTCATCGTCCAGAACCCCGAACCGGTCGACCTCCTTGACGCGGTCGAGGCCCACGACGTCACCGTCATCGGGTCGATTCCGACGGCGTACAACCAGCTGCTCGGCGAACACGGCGACCGACTCGCCGAGATGGATAGCTCGTCGCTCCGACTCGGCGTGAGCGCGGGCGAACCGCTGCCGCCGAGCACGTTCGACCGGATACAGGAACGGCTCGGCATCGAACTGCTCGACGGAATCGGGACCACCGAGATGCTGCACATCTTCATCAGCCACCGCAAAGACGACGACGTCGACCCGTCGGCGACGGGGTATCCCGTCCCCGGCTACGAGTGCAAGGTCGTCGACCCGGACACCGGCGAGGAGGTCGACCGCGGCGAAGCCGGACTGCTCGCCGTTCGCGGACCGACCGGCGTGGACTACTGGGACCGGCCGGACGAGCAGGCGAGAGCCGTCCGGGACGGATGGAGCGTCCCCGGCGACGTGTTCGTGTACCGCGACGACGACCGGTTCGAGTACAAGTCCCGACAGGGCGACCTCATCATCGCCAGCGGCTACAACGTCCCGGGTCCCGAAGTCGAGAACGTCCTGCAGGAGCGCGACGAGGTGTACACGGCCGCCGTCGTCGGCAGTCCCGACGAGGAGCGAGGAAAGATAGTCAAGGCGTTCGTCATCACCGCCGACGGGTACACCCCGGACGCCGGCCTCACGGAGACGCTCCAGTCGCACGTCAAGGAACGCATCGCACCCTACAAGTACCCCCGCGAGATCGAGTACGTCGACGACCTGCCGACGACCGAAACCGGCAAGATACGGCGCGACCGGCTCCGGGAGCGGGAACGCGAGCGGTCGAGCGCCTGAACGCCGGACCGTCCCGGTCGCCGCTCGATCGGAAGCGGTGCGCTATCGGGGGTCGTCTCGACGAGGAGTTTCTTGTTCCTGGCCGTCCTCTCTGCTAACTCATGAGCGAACAGACCGTTTTCGAGTCCGAATCGAGGAAAACTCCAGCCGAAGTCGCAACGCTACTCCACCACCTCGGAGATTGCCTCCGGGACGACTCCAGCTTCTCGTTTCAGCAGGACGACCGAACAACGACGATTTCGGTCCCGTCGGAGCTGTCGGTCTCCGTCGAGGTCGAACGCGAGACTGGCGATAACGGACACGACGAGACGGAGGTCGAAATCGAACTCGAGTGGGACACCAGCGAAACGGACACGGAATCCGCGGACGACGCTGAGCGACCACGGAAAGCGACTCCGATCGCAGAATCGTTGGACCCCGCGCGAGCGACGCGAGCATCGCTGGGGCGGTTCGAGGTGTATCGCGACACGGCTGACGAATGGCGCTGGCGCCTCGTCCATCGAAACGGCAACATCATCGCGACGAGCGGCGAAGGGTACACGTCACGCCAGAACGCGGAAAAAGGGCTCCGCAGCGTCATGGCGAACGCACCCGACGCCGACGTGACGACCGAAGAGACGTAGTCCTCCCGGCTCGTATCTCCTCTCGCCCCCGGACGACCGCCGTCGGTCGAGTCGCAACGGTATCGATTTCAACCAGTGCGGTGATAGCACGGGTATGCTCACGGGATACGAACACGCGCCGGGTGCACACTGCGGCTCGTCGTCGCTTCGCAACCTCGCCGCCCACTACGGGTGGGGATTCGACGAGCCGTTCTGCTTCGGACTCGGAGCCGGCCTCGGATTCGGATACTACGAGGGCGGACCGGCGAGTCGGACGATAATGGGTCGCAACGGCCGACTGGAGACGTTCTTCTTCGACAACCTCGGCGTCGACTACGTCGAGCGTTCGGGGCAGGAGTGGCCTGCGGCGTGGGACGACGTCCGCGCCCGACTCGAGGCCGGGACCCCGGTGATGCTGTTCGTCGACCTCTACTATCTCGACTACTTCGACACGAGCACGCACTTCGGGCCGCACGTCGTGCTCTGCATCGGTGGTGACGAGGACGAGGTCGTGCTGTCGGACGGCGAGTTCGACGAGCGACAGACCGTCGGGACCGACGACCTCCGGCGAGCCTGGAACTCGGAGTACGGGTTCGCTCCGCTGGAGAACCACTGGCTCGCCGTCACCGACCCGGCGGTTCCGGAGGACGTCGCACCGGCGGTCCGGGCGGCGGTCGAGCGGACGGCGACCGTCATGCTCGATTCCGGAGACTCTGCCTGGGACACGCAGGGCGTCGCGGGGATACGGCAGTTCGCCGAGGAGTTGCCGGACTGGCACCGGTTCGAGGACACGGGATGGTGTGCGCGGTTCGCGTACCAGAACGTCGAACGCCGGGGGACCGGCGGCGGTGCGTTCCGCCGTCTCTACGCCGACTTCCTGGACCAGGCGAGTTCCACGGTCGAGCTTCCCGAGGGGAGTTCGGACCGGCTCCACGCCATCGCGGACGACTGGACCGACCTGGCCGGGACGCTCAAGGACGTGAGCGAGGCCGACCCTGACGAACAGCGCGGAAAGCTGGAACGGGCGGGCGAGCAGGCGGCGGCGTTGGCAGACGAGGAATCCGCGTTCTTCGGACGGCTGCGGGACGCCGTACGATGACGGCACTGACGATGCTCGACCCGGAGGCGACCCCGAAGGTGGTCGACGTCGTCCAGGAATCCGACACCCAGGAGGGAATCCGCCTTCGCGTGACCCGCGAGAGAGGTGACGGCCAGATGGAGTCGACGGACGTCGAGGAGATACAATAACCGACGACGTCTCCTGCCTCAAGAACTATCCGCGAGGGTCACGAACCACGCACTGATGAGTTCGCGAACACCCAAGGAGTGCGTCGACCTCGCAGTCGACGAATCGGCGAGCAAGGACCGACGTGAAGACGCAGTTCAGGAGCTCAAAACGGCGAACGAGTGCGACGAACTCGAAAATCTCGTTCGGATGGACGGCCTGGACGACCGGTATCGCGAACAGGCGCTGCGGGCGCTGGCCACTCCCCAGTGCGACTCGACGCTTCGGGAACTCGTCGAAGAAGGCCCCCTCGACGAGTCGCTCCGGGAGAACGCGACGGAGTTGCTTCGCGAAGTCGAGGAGAACGCCGAGTAAGGACGCTCCCCCTCGATTTCTGACACACCACCACACCAATGACAGACCCATCCCATCCGTTTTCGGCCGACCGCATCGAGGGCGTCGCGGAGGAACGCGACGTCGACGAGGAACGCCTGGACGAGACGCTCGCGCAGCTCCAGAGCGAACTCGACCGTAGCGACGGAGGCTACGAGTACTCCTCCGAGTTCAATTTCGGGTGGCAGGACGACCGGGCCACCTACTTCTACGGCGGTGACGACCTCTGGACGTGGTTAGCGGAGAAGCTCTCGGTCCCCGACGAGTTTCTCGACCCCGCCCGGGACGTCCACTACAGGACCATGGTGGAAGCGGCGGCGGAGCGCGACGAGAAGGAGTCCGTCGAGGAGATGCTAGCCGACGGGAACGAACCGCTCGTGGTTACCAACACCTCGGAGGGTCCCCCGTCGTTCGGCCAGGGCGATTCGGTCTGACTCCCGTCGTGGTGTGGCTCTAGGAAGGGGCAGTGTCGGACGACGCTCGCCGATGCGAAACGAAGGCTACTGGTGAGTGCCACCACGCCTATCGCCCGAGAGGAGATGAGGACCCTCACATCCCCATGTCAGTGGCCATCTTCTTCGGATTCATCATCCCTTCTTCGACGCTGAAGTGGATGAGGAAGAGGTTGACCGGATACGCCGCGAGGGAGAGCGAGAAGAAGAGCGACGACCAGAACAGGACGTCACCAATGGTGGCCTCGCCCGCCAGCCAGACCTCGACATTGATGGCGACGATCTCCCTCACTGTAATCGAGCCAGTCTCGGAGTACAGCGCGTCCCGATGGCCTGCTTCTACGTCTCGCCTTCCTAGACGAGGGGTCCGACCGTCAGTGCGTACCCGAACAGATACGCGAGCCCGAACGGGGTGGCAATGACGTAGAGATTCGCGAGCGCGAGAACGCCGACGGTGAGAACGATACTGGTGACCTCGCCGGCACCGCTTCAGACGGTCGAAGCGTGCGTCACTGCTGAAGCAGCGGCGACGGGGGTACGGTCGAAGCGAACTCGGGGATAGGTATCACGCCTGTCGTTCGCCGTGCGCCGAACGAATCGTCGCGCAGTACGCCCAGGACGGACTCGCTCGCGAACAGGGTATTCTAAAACCCGGGCATCAGATTAACGAAGTCGGCGTCGTTCGGGACGTTATTTTGGTTCTCGAACCCGCAGCGAACGCCAGTCTCACCAGCGTACCGGGAAAATCTCCCCAGCAGGCCGGCAAGAGAGACCGACTGACGTTCTCGGTCTACGGAATTGGCAAATGATGGAATTTCTCTGAACACCGGCCAGACTCCCTGTCCCTCCTAAACTGCGTCCGCTGGAACGGACCTAACGATCGAAGCCAGAACCCGGGAAAAGGAGCCGGCCGTAGTATAGAGTGCAATGTCCCTCAAAGACACGACGTCGAAAATCGACCACCTGAGCGACGAACAGCGCGACTGCATCGAGATCTGTACCGAGGCCACCGAGGTCTGTGAGTGGTGTGCCGACGAGTGCGCCGGAGACGAGGAGATGGCCGAGTGCCTGCGACTCTGCCGTGACGTGGCCGATATCGCGTCGCTGCACGCCCGGTTCATGGCCCGCGACTCCAACTACAGCAACGAGCTTGCCGAAGTCTGTGCGGGTGCGTGTGAGGAGTGTGCCGAAGAGTGTTCGCGCCACGACGCCGAGCACTGCCAGGTCTGTGCCGACGTCCTCCGAGAGTGTGCCGAGAGCTGCCGCAACATGATGAGCGCATAGTCGACAGTCAGGGCGAACCTGTGGTCGAAAGAGGACTACAGACCGGGTCGATTACGGCGAATGCGGGGAGCGAGTAGTTAAAAGGCGTCGCGCTTCGGCGCGAGAAGCCGTGGAGAGCGCCGTTGCAGCGCTTTCCACCTCGATAGTACTTCTACTCGGAGCGATGCCGACGCGTCTTCGCGGACCCTCTGGCTCGGTTCCCCGGACCGGACGCATACCCCTGGCCACGTAGGCCATTCTGGACGTGCACACGACTGACGAACACCCGCCTTCTCGCTCGGGCAAGAACCAAGGCGCTCGCTCGCGTTCTCGATGGTAGTACTATGGGGGGGATGAGTGTATGGTCGTTCGAGCCGGGAATGCTGTTTTTCGTCCTGTTCGGGTTCACAGTCGGAATCCTGTTCGGATTCTTCGGCCTTGGCGGGAGTTTCTTCGTCACACCGGCGTTACTCGTGCTCGGCCACCCGGTGAAGGCAGCCGTCGGCTCCGGACTGGTGTTCGTCTTCGGAACGTCGATCACGGCTGTCGTTACCCATCGACGACTGGGCCACATCGACTACAAACTGGGAATCCTCCTCGTCGCAGGCATGACGATGGGGATCGAAGTCGGGAAATGGTTGCTCTTCGGGCTCTCCGACGCCGGACTCGCAGACCTCGTGATTAGCGTTGCGTACGTGGGACTGCTTGCGGTGGTCGGACTGTTCGTGTTACGCGACGCTCGCACGCTCAGTCCCGACGGCAGTGAGGGGGTCGACACGACCCTGCTCCAGCGGATTGGAACCGTTCGAATCCCGCCGATGCTGTCGTTCAGTGGCGGTATCACCGCGTCAGTGTGGGTGGTACTAGCGATTGCTTTTACAACGGGAATACTGGCCGGCGTTCTCGGTGTCGGCGGCGGCTTTCTCATCCTCCCGAGCCTGATGTACGGACTGACACTGCCGGAAACAGTCGCGGTCGGAACCGACATCTTCCAGATTGCGGTTTCGAGCGGATACGGAGCGTTTCTCTACGCGCGAGCGGACGCGGTTCATCTCTCGGTCGTCGTTCCGTTGCTCGGCGGTAGCATCTTCGGCGCGTACCTCGGTTCGCGGTTGACGGAGTTCGCGGACGAGGCGAAGTTCAAGCACTACTTTGCGATGATTCTACTAATCGACAGTCTCGCAGTGGCGAGCAAGACGATCAGCCACGCGTACGACGTCGTTTCCCTCCACGTGCTGAGTCTCGTTCTCCTCTTCGGGACCGCGTTGGTTATGAGTCTCGTCGTCGTCTCCTTCGGCACTCGAAACTTCGTTCGGCGCGAACGGCATCCCTTGAACGACAATTGAGAGGGAGGATACGCGATATCGGCGTCGTGCCCCCGAACGCAGGCAGCGTCACGTAGGTATCTCACCGCTCCATAGTCGGAGACGCAGTCCGCTATCTTCGCCATCTACTGTCCGTCTCGACGTTCCCGTCCCTACGTCCCTGAGCAGTAGTTCAGGTTCCGATGACCCACGTGGCTGCCGGCGTTCTGAACTCGCTCGCCTGTTCAACGAGTCGGCCCGATTGTTACACTAGGGGAGCTAAATGATGAAACCGTATCACTACTGATAGAATAGCGCAGGAGTGGAGGCCGACCGGGTCTCAGAGGTCGAACTTCTCCGCGGCGGTCTCCATGTCCTTGTCGCCACGGCCGCTGAGATTGACGAGTATCGTGTCGTGGTCGCCCTCCTCGGCGAGCTGGATGGCTCGGGCGACGGCGTGGCTGGATTCGAGCGCCGGGATGATGCCCTCCGTCTCGCTCAGTTCGCGGAAGGCGGCGAGCGCCTCCTCGTCGGTGATACCGGTGTACTCTGCGCGACCGATCTCCCTGAACATCGCGTGTTCGGGACCCACGCCAGGGTAGTCGAGCCCCGCGGAAACCGAGTGGACTTCGACGTCGTCGTCGATGACGCGCGTCTTCATCCCGTGAAGGACGTCGTCCTCGCCGCTGGTGAGCGGGGCGGAGTGGCGCTTCGACTCGGCTCCTTCGCCGCCGCCTTCGGCGCCGTAGAACTCCACGTCGTCGTCGCGGAAGGCGTGGAACAGGCCGATGGCGTTGGAACCGCCGCCGACGCACGCCACCGCAGCGTCCGGCAGCTCGCCCGTCCGCTCCTGGAACTGCTCGCGCGCTTCGGTGCCGATGACGCTCTGGAAATCCCGCACCATTCGGGGGAAGGGGTCGGGACCGACGACGCTCCCCACGAGGTAGTGGGTGTCGTCGACGTTCTGGGCGAAGTCTTCGAGCGCGGCGTCGACGGCGTCGGCGAGCCCCGAGTCGCCGCGGGTGACCTCGTTGACCTCCGCGCCCATCAGCCGCATCCGGAAGACGTTCATCTTCTGGCGCTCGACGTCTTTCTTCCCCATGTAAATCTCGGTGTCCAGGTTCAGGAACGCGCCGACCATGGCGGTCGCAGTCCCGTGCTGGCCCGCTCCCGTCTCGGCGATGAGTCGTTCTTTGCCGGCCTGCTTCGCGAGCAGTCCCTGGCCGAGCGTGTTGTTGATCTTGTGCGCGCCGCCGTGGAGCAGGTCCTCGCGCTTGAGGTAGATGTCTGCACCGTATCGGTCGCTGAGATTGCTGGCGTAGTAGAGCGGCGTCGGACGACCGGCGAACTCCTCGAAGAGCGCCTGGAGTTCGGACTGGAACTCGTCGGTGTCGCTGACGTCGTCGTACGCCGTCGCGAGCTGTTCGAGCGGTTCGACGAGCGGTTCGGGAACGTGTCGGCCACCGTAGCCCTGGAAGTCACCCTCTGACATACCTACCTATTACTATTACTACACTTAAATACGTTTGGTGAAGGTCCCGCTCACGGGTAACCGAGCCGTCTCCGTTCGCCGGTTCCGCCAGCGGCCGCTCCACCGACGCCTCTCGGTCCGCCGACGAAGCGCTCCTCCGGGAAACAAACCTTAATATCCCGTGGTATGAGTGTTGTGGACACGCGACGGTGAACAGCGTGCAAGAAGACATCGACATCACGTCCGACCACGGCGAGGCGACGTCGTCGCTCGACGCCGCGACGCTACGACAACACGAGACGGCGCCGGCGCGATACCAGCTCGTGTCGCCGGACGGGAACTACGACGCTGGGACGCTGCCGGACCTTGACGACGAGGAACTGCGCGACCTCTTCCGGTGGATGGTCCGTCAGCGCGTCGTCGACGAGCGGATGGTGAAACTCCAGCGTCGCGGCGAGATGGGGACGTACGCCTCCGGTCGCGGGCAGGAGGCGAGCATCATCGGCTGCGTCTACGCGCTCGACGCGGACCGGGACTGGCTGTTCCCGTACGGTCGCGAGGCGACGGCCCTGCTGAAACACGGGATGGCGTTGCGGGACCTCCTGCTGTACTGGCGCGGCGTCATGGACGCGAACCGGTTCGAGGACAGCAACATCTTCCCGATGTCCATCGCCATCGGCACCCACATCCCGGTCGGCGTCGGCCAGGCGTGGGGGATGAAACTCGACGGCGCCGACGCGGTCTCGGCGATGTACTTCGGCGAGGGTCATCCGAGCACCGGCGAACTCCAGTCCGGCATGAACTTCGCGGGCGTGATCGATGCGCCGGCCCTGTTCTACTGCCAGAACAACCAGTACGCCATCTCTCAGCCGTTCGAGAAGCAGACGAACGCCAGGTCGGTCGCCCAGAAGGCCATCGCCTGGGGGTTCGACGGCATCCGCGTCGACGGCAACGACGTTCTCGCCGTCTACGACGCCTGCCGGAGTGCCCGGGAGCGGGCCGTCGACGGGAGTCCGGTGCTCGTCGAGGCCGTCACTTACCGTCTCGACGCCCACACCACCAACGACGACCCGTCGCTCTACCGGAGCGACGAGGAGGTAGAGCGGTGGGAAGCCTACGACCCCGTCGACCGCTTCCGGTCGGTGCTGAAGGCGGAAGGCGTCTGGGAGACGGTCGACGAGGACGCGATCCGTGACGAACTGAACGCCGAGTTCGACCGGGCGAAGGAAGCCGCGGACGCGTACGAGTCCGGCGGCGTCGACGAGCTGTTCACGTACCTGTACGAGGAGATGCCGCCTGAGCTCGAACGCCAGCTCGCCGAGTTCGAGGCGCTGCTGGAGGAGCGACCGGACGTGATGGAGTACGTCGACGACAGACCGAAGGGGTGACCGAGATGCAACTGACACTCGTCGAAGCCGTCAACGAGGCGCTGCACGCGGAGATGGCCGCGGACGACCGCGTCGTCGTCTACGGCGAGGACGTCGCCGAAACCGGCGGCGTCTTCCGCGCGACCGAGGGGCTCGAAGACGCGTTCGGGAGCGAGCGCGTCGTCAACACGCCCATCGCCGAGATCGCCATCGTCGGCACGGCGGTCGGCCTCGCGATGCGGGGCTACCGTCCCGTCGCCGAAATCCAGTTCTCCGGGTTCCTGCCGCCGGCGTTCAACCAGCTCGTCTCGCAGGCGAGCAGGATTCGCTGGCGGACGCGCGGCGAACGCACCGCTCCGATGGTCGTGCGGGCGCCGTACGGCGGTGGCGTTCGCGCCCTCGAACACCACTCGGAAGCGATGGAGGCCGTCTACAGCCACGTTCCCGGACTGAAGGTCGTCGTCCCCAGCACGCCCCGCGACACGAAGGGGCTGCTCACCGCGGCCATCCGCGACCCCGACCCCGTCCTCTTTCTCGAACCGAAACGCGTCTATCGCTCGTTCCGCCAGGCGGTCCCCGAGGAGTCGTACGTGGAACCCATCGGCGAGGCCGCGGTCCGGCGCGAGGGCGAGGACGTGACGGTCGTCTCCTACGGCGCGATGATGGAGCCGACGACGACGGCCGTGGAGACGCTCGCGGAAGAACGGGGACTGGACGCGGAGGTCGTCGACGTCCGGACGCTCTCGCCGCTCGACCGCGAGACGCTCGTCGAGTCGCTGAAGAAGACCGGTCGCGGCGTCGTCGTCCACGAGGGGCCGAAGAGCGGCGGGTTCGCCGGCGAGATAATCGCGACGCTCAACGAGGAGGCGCTGATGTATCTCGAAGCTCCCATCGAGCGCGTCACGGGGTTCGACGTTCCGATTCCGATGCTCGCCCGGGAGGACTACTACCTCCCGAACCCGCCGCGCATCGAGGAGAAGATTCTCGACGCGATGGCGTTCTGACCGCTCGCCCCGTCCCTCGGTAGCGCCGTCGGTCCGATTCGACGGAGGTAGATTGATAGGCGGTGGCACACCACTGGTTGGCGTGCAACGCGAGATACTGAACCCCGACGAACTCGCACCGCCCAGCGGTTTCAACCACGGCGTCCTCGTCGACGGCGGGAAGACGCTCTACCTCGCCGGCCAGGACGCCAGCGGTCCCGACGCCGAGATCGTCGCCCCCGACGACCTCGTCGGTCAGTTCGAGCAGGTGCTCTCGAACCTCTCGACCGTGGTCGAGGAGGCCGGTGGGAGTTCGAACGACATCGTGAAACTGAACGTCTTCGTCGCCGACCGCGACGAGTACAAGGCCCACCTGGACGAACTGGGCGACGTGTTCGGACGGTACTTCGACGACTATCCGGCGATGGCGCTGTTCGAGGTCGCCGACTTCTTCGCGGACGACGCCCGAATCGAGATGGAGGGGTTCGCGGTCGTCGACGACGAGTGACCGCGAGCGCGGCGCTCTCGACGTGGCGTCGACTCCGGGGCCGCGAGGACGACGAGGTCGTCGACCGGCGGGGTTCCGGAGGACGCCGAGCGACGACGGAGCCGCGGGTCCTATCTACCGCCGTCGTCGGCCTCGCGGACGCGGATTTCGTCGCGCGTCACGGTGACCTCGCACCCGCCGAACAGGAGGACGAACGACCCGCCCGCTCTGGACGGTTCGGGTCCCCGTTTCCCGAACAGTCCGTCCAGGTGGTCGGGGTCGACGACGTCGTACAGCGGGTCGAGGTCGATGGGCGACCGGTTCGTGTAGGCTGCGACGGCGTTCACGACGGCGTGGCTGGGCGATTCGTCGGCCCCGACGTCGTACGTGAACTCGCTGCGCCGTTCCTGTCGGTCGTCTTCGTCGTTGCCGTCGGTGATGGGATTGTCTGTCATGGTCAGAAGGAGGACGTTTGTCGGAAGTCGTCGCTCTGGAAGTCGAGGTGGTCGAGCCGCGGACCCAGTAGCTCGCGGACGAGGACGACGAGCGGGTTCGTCTCGCCCTCGCCGACCACGGCCGTCTCCGCGTGTGCGTCCGTCGACTCCTCGAGGAGGCCGAGCATGACTTTCTCGCGGTCCGCGAAGACGAACCGCCCGACTTTCGGATACCGGGACGGGGCGTTCATCCAGTCTATGTCCGGCTCCCAGATGGTCGCTTCCGGAAGTCGCCGGCGGGTGACGTCGCGGACGTTCCGGTTCTGAGAGCCGAGGTAGACGTCGACGCCCCGCTCTATCGCGTCCCCCGCGTGACAGATGCACTCGTCTTCGAGCAGGTCCTCGCGAACGTACATGAGGAACAGCTCGTCGGTCGCCTCGTCGGCGAGGCGACGACCGTGTTCGATCACCGTCTCCCGGCCCTCTATCGTGCCGACGTCGCTTTCGGCGGCCTCGCTGCCGTTCGTGAGCCGGTCCAGTTGCTCGCCGATTCGACCCGCGTCCAGCCAGTCGGCGTCGACGTCCGTCGAGTCCCGCGACGTGACGACGTTGGCTGTGCTGTCGTACTCGACCAACCCCGCCTCGTCGAGCTTCGGCAGGCGATGGTGATGCAGCGAGACCCGAACCCGGTCGAGTTCGTCCTCGTACTGGGACGTTCGAGCCACGACCGTCTCGCGGGCGACGAGACGCTCGGCCAGCTCCATCACGTGAAGCGACCGGCCGGCTTTGTCGAGGACGGTCAGTATCGAGCGATTACACCCGTCCGCGAGGAGACCGACGATTCGCTCGGACCGTGGGTCGGTTTCCATCGATAAAACGGCCTACAGTGCATCGGTAATTAAGAATGATGGTGTCGTCGCACTGCGCCGACTTCGTGGCTCGTGAGCCCCCGTCCGTCGACCGGTCGCCCGCTGGGGTCATCTGGAGCCTCCGTCGCCCATCGGCACCCTCGCCGGAGCGTCGGTAGACGTCGTGGCCGCCCGGACGGCAGTGGCGACGAACGGTTCGCGCACCGAGAAATTAAGGCCCGGGTGGCCGACTGGACGAACGTCATGCTAACCCGGCTCACGATATCGGACGACCACGCGGCGTACCGCGAGGAGGTCCGGGCGTTCTACGACGCGGAGATAGCGCCACACGTCGAAGCGTACGAAGACGCCGGCGAGTTTCCCAGGGACCTGGTGCGGACGCTCGGCGACGCCGGACTCGTCGGCGTCCCGTACGCGGAGGACGTAGACGGCGGCGGCCTCGACTACCGGTCGTTCGCCATCGCGATGGAGGAACTCGCCCGGACGTGGAAACTGCTCGCGGGAACGGTCAACGTCGCCGCCGGCCTCGTCGGGTATCCGATAGCCACGTTCGGCACTCCCTGGCAGCGCGAACGGTGGCTGGCAGACGTCTTCGCCGGCGAGTCCATCGCGGCGCTCGCGATGACGGAGCCGGACGCGGGGAGCGACGCCGCGTCGGCGTCGACGACCGCGGAGCGAGACGGCGACGAACTGGTCGTCGACGGACACAAGGTGTGGTCGACGAACGGCGCCATCGCGGACCTCCTGCTGGTGCTGGCGCGAACCGGCGAGGACGACGGCCACCGGGGACTCAGCCTCGTCGGCATCCCGGACCCGCACGACCGCGACGGCGTGACCGTCGTCCGGGACATCCCGTCGATGGAGGGCGAAGCGGCCGTCGAGACCGAGATACGGTTCGACGGCGTCCGCGTCCCGGCGGAGAACGTCGTCGGCGACCCCGGGTCCGGCTTCCGATACGTGATGGAAGCGCTCGACGTCGGCCGCATCGGGACCGCTGCACAGGGCGTCGGCGTCGCACAGGCCGCCCTGGACGCCAGTCGCGAGTTCGCGGACGAGCGCGAACAGTTCGGCCAGCCCATCCGGGAGAACCAGGGCATCTCGTTCAAGCTCGCCGACATGGCGATGGACGTCGAGGCGGGGCGACTGCTCACGCTCGCGGCGGCGGACGGCCGGGACAGGGGCGACCGCGTCACCCAGGCGGCCGCGATGGCGAAGACGTTCGCGACTGACGCCGCGATGGACGCGGCGACCGAGGCCGTCCAGATACACGGCAGTCGCGGCTACTCGAAGGAGTATCCCGTGGAGCGGTACATGCGCGTCGCCAAGGGGATGCAGATATACGACGGAACCAACGAGATAAACCGCGTCGTCATCAGCAAGCGGATGTACGAGAACGAGGGGGAGCGATGACCGTCGCGCCCGACGTCGACCTCTCGGGCGAGGTCGTCGTGGTGACCGGGGGCACGCGCGGCATCGGCCGCGCCATCTCCGAGGCGTTCGCGGCGGCGGGCGCGGACGTCGTCCCCACCTCGCGGACCCGGGCGGACGTCGAGGACGCGGTCGAGACCGTCCGCGAGGCGGGGAGCGACTCGGTCGCCGTGCCGACCGACGTGACAGACGAGGCGGCCGTCGACGCGCTGTTCGAGACCGTCGAGGCGGAACTGGGTTCGGTCGACGTCGTCGTGAACAACGCGGGCATCAATCCCGTCGACGGGATGGACCGGCCGGAGGACGTCGACCCGGACGCGTTCGACCGGACGGTGGACGTGAACCTCCGCGGCGCGTTCCGCTGCGCTCGCCGGGGCGCAGCGGCGCTCGCCAGCGACGGCGGCGGGAGCGTGGTGAACGTCGCCAGCGTCGCCGGCCTCGTCGGCATTCCACGCCAACACCCCTACGTCGCGTCCAAACACGGTCTCGTCGGTCTGACGAAGAGCCTGGCGCTCGACTGGGCGCCCGACGTCCGGGTGAACGCGCTGGCACCCGGGTACGTGAGCACGGACCTGACGGAGCCGCTGAAGGCCGACGAGGAGCTGTACGAGTCGGTCGTCGACAGGACGCCGCTCGGCCGGTTCGCCGACCCGGCGGAAGTCGCGGGACCGGCGCTGTTCCTCGCGAGCGACCTGGCGAGTTTCGTGACCGGGGCCGTCCTGTCGGTCGACGGCGGGTGGACGACGCGGTAGCTACGTCTCCCACTCCGGGTCGCGACCGTCGAGTTGCGCGTCGACGCCCTCCCGGTAGTCGGGGTCCTCGCGGGCGGCCTCGTGTGCGATGCGGCCGAGGTGGTCTTTGGCCGCCGCCGGCGACATGTCCATCGTCTCGTAGAACCCGGTCTTGAGCTTCCGGAGGACGCGGGGGCTCTTCTCCAGGAGGGACGCGGTCAGCGAGGCGACCTCCTCCTCCACCTCGGACCGGGGGACGCTCCGCGTGACGAGCCCGATGCGTTCGGCCTCCGCGCCGTCGACGGGTTCGCCGGTCATCACGAGGTCGAGCGCCCGCCGCCAGCCGACCATCTCGCGCAGCATCGGCGGCGAGAAGTGGTTCACGATGCCGAGGCTGGCTTCGGGTTGGCCGATGGTGGCGTCGTCGGCGGCGACGACGAAGTCGACGTGGAGCATGAGGTCGAACCCGCCGCCGAGACAGACGCCGTCGACCTGCGCGACGGTCGGCTTCCCGAGTCGCCGGAGCGCGTCGAACAGTTCCTGCCAGGTCTCCGTGAACGCGGCGAGCGAGTAGTCGGTCTCGCGGACCTCCTTCAGGTCGCCGCCGGCACAGAACGCGTCCTCGCCCGCGCCCCTGAACACGACGACGTGGACGCCGTCGTCGTGTCTGTACTCGCGAACCCGGTCGATGATGTCGCGTTTCGTCTCCGAGTCCATCGCGTTCAGCGCGTCGGGGCGACGTATCTCGACGGTCGCGACGCCGTCGGTGACATCGAACACCGCGTTACTCATGCACAAGTCTTCCGCCGAGAGGACCTTAAATCATCACCCAGGCCGTCGGCGTACAGAACTGTCGAACTATGTCCGATACCGTAACCTATCGGGCCGGATTGAGCAGCGTACTTTTACGTTCCGATGTGTCCTGTGTTGACACATCATGAATGTAGGCGTCGGCCTACCGAACACGTTGACGGGAACCGACCGCGACCTCGTTCTGGAGTACGCCGAACGCGCGGACGCCGGACCGTTCTCGAGCATCGGCGTCTTCGACCGCCTCCGGTACGACAGTCTCGACCCGATGGGGACCCTGGCCGCCTGCGCCGGCGTGACCGACGACGTGCGGTTGGCGACGTCGATAATCGCCGGCCCGCTGCGGCGAAACGCGTTGCTCGCGAAGAAGACGGCGACGGTCGACGTTCTCTCGGACGGACGGCTCACCGTCGGACTGGCGCTCGGCGCCCGGCGCGACGACTACGAACTCGCGGACGTTCCGTACGGCGAGCGCGGCCGCCGCTTCACGGAGCAACTCGGTGCACTCCGCGACCAGTGGGAGAGCGAGGAGGTCGGCCCCGACCCGGTCCAGGACGGCGGTCCGGAGCTACTGGTCGGGGGGATGAGCGACCCGGCGTTCAAGCGCGTCGGCCGGTACGCCGACGGGTACATCCACGGCGGCGGCCCGCCGAGCGTCTTCGAACGGGAGGCCGAGAAGGCCCGGGCGGCCTGGACGGAGGCGGAGCGACCGGGCGGGCCCGCGCTGTGGGGGCACGGCTACTTCGCGCTCGGCGACGAGGACGTCGAGGAACGGGGCCGGGAGTATCTCCTCGACTACTACGCGTTCACCGGACCGTTCGCCGAGAAGGTGGCCGACGGACTCCTCACGACGCCCCAGGAGGTCGTCCAGTTCGTCCGCGGCTACGAGGACCGGGGCTGTGACGAACTCCTCCTGTTCCCGACGGTGACCGGCGTCGAACAGTACGAGCGCCTGGAGCGCATCGTCGAGAACGAATGGGGTGACGGTCTCGCATGAACGTCGAGGTCCTCGGCGGGGGACCCGGCGGTCTGTACGCCAGTCTCCTGTGCCAGAAGTCCAACCCGGACTGGGACGTCAGCGTCCACGAGAAGTATCCCGCCGACTCGTCGTACGGCTGGGGCGTCGTCTTCTCCGACGCGACGCTGTCCTCGCTCCGCGAGGCGGACTACGAGACCCACGAGCGCATCACCGAGGCGTTCGTCCAGTGGGACCCCATCGACGTGTACTACGGCGGCGAACGCCACCGCTGCGGCGGCCACACGTTCGCCGGCATCATGCGGACCGACCTGCTGGAGATCCTCCAGGACCGCTGTCGGGAACTCGGCGTCGACCTCAACTTCGAGGTCGAGATAGACTCGCCGCAGGAACTCCGGGAGGACGCCGACCTCCTGGTCGGCGCCGACGGCATCGCCAGCACCGTCCGCGAGGAGTACGCCGACCGGTTCGAGCCGAACGTCTCGGAGGGGAACGCCAAGTTCGCGTGGTACGGGACCGAGAAGCCGTTCGACGTCTTCACGTTCATCTTCCGGGAGAACGACGACGGCCTCTGGCAGATACACGCCTATCCGGGCGAGACGAGCACGTTCATCGTCGAGTGCAGCGAGGAGACGTGGCGCAACGCCGGCCTCGACGAGAAGAGCGAGGCGGAGAGCCTGGCGTACTTCGAGGACCTGTTCGCCGACCACCTCGACGGCTACGGGCTGAAGTCCAAGCAGGAGCGCTGGCGGAACTTCCGGACGGTGAAGAACCGGAACTGGCACTTCGACGACGTCGTGCTCGTCGGCGACGCGGCGGCGTCCGCCCACTTCACCATCGGGGCGGGCACCAAGATGGCGATGGAGGACGCCATCGCCCTCTGGGAGGGGTTCAAGGAGCACGGGACGGACGTGTCGGCGGCGCTGAACCGGTACGAGATGGACCGCCGGGACAAGGTGAGCGCGCTCCAGACGGCCGCCGACCGGAGCCGACGCTACTTCGAGCACGTCGACCGCTACCTCCACATGGACCCCGAGCAGTTCACCGTCCACCTCCTGACGCGCAGCGGCCGGATCACGTACGACAACCTGCGCGTCCGCGACACCGGCTTCGTCGACGACTACGACAGCTGGTTCGCGAACCGGGCCGACGGTGCGAACCCAGGGACGCTCGACGTCGCCACTCCGCCGCTCTTCACACAGTTCGACCTGGACGGCGTCTCACTGTCGAACCGCGTCGTCAAGCTCCCGGCCGACGACCAGGACGCGACCGACGGGCTGCCGAGCGCGGCGTACCGGGACGCGCTGGTCGAGGCCGGTCGGAGCGGCGCCGGCCTCGTCCTGACGGACCCGGTGGCCGTCGCGGCGGACGGCCGCATCACGCCGCGGAACGCGGGTATCTACGCCGACGACCACCGGGAGGCGTGGACTGACGCCGTCGGACGGATTCACGACGCGGGGGACGCGAAGGTCGCGGTCCAGCTCTCCCACGCCGGCCGGCGCGGCGCGATGCGACCGCGGTCGGCGGGACTCGACCGTCCGCTCCCCGACGAGGCGGCCTGGCCGCTGCTCGCGCCGTCGTCGAAACCGTTCTCGAAGGGGACGCGGACGCCGACGGCGATGGACGACGACGACCGCGAGCGCGTGCTCGCGGCGTTCGAGTCGGCGGCGACGCGCGCCGCCGAGGCGGGGTTCGACGTCGCACAACTGCACGTGGGACACGGATACCTGCTGAACAGTTTCCTCTCGCCGTTCGCGAACGAGCGCGACGACGAGTACGGCGGGTCGCTCGAGAACCGGATGCGGTTTCCCCTCGCGGTCTTCGAAACGGTGCGTGACGCGTGGCCCGACGACGGGGCGGTGACCGTGACGCTGCAGGCGACCGACTGGCACCCGAACGGGTTCAAGACCCGCGAATCGTACGCGCTCGCGGAACGGCTCGCGGAACGCGGGTGTGCGCTCGCCGCCGTGGTGGCGGGGCAGGCGAGTCCGAACGGCCGCCCGCGGTACGACCCGCAGACGCTCGGCCGGTTGAGCGACCGAATCAGGAACACGGTCGAGATTCCGACGATGGCGACGAACTACGTGACGACGACGGACGGGGTGAACACGCTGGTCGGGAGCGGGCGCGCCGACCTCGCCGTGCTCTACGACGACGAGCTGTGACCACCCCCGAGAGCGGTTAATTCAGTCTAAGTTTCGTTATCTTATTTAACAAAACACCTATTCATTCCCGCCGCGGTTTGCTATGGTATGGCATATGTAACGGGAGTTGACACGGGAGGGACGTTCACCGACACGGTCATCGTCGGCGACGATGGCTCCCGCGTCACCGGGAAGGCACCGACGACGCCCGACCGGCCGGAGGAGGGAGTCGTCGCCTCGCTCGCGAACGCCGCGGAGACCCTCGACCACCCCCTGGAGGACGTGCTGGCGGACACGAGCGTGCTGTTCCACGGCACCACGCTGACGACCAACACCGTCCTCGAACGAACGGGCGGCGACGTCGGCCTCGTCACGACCCGTGGACACCGGGACGCGCTGCACATCGGTCGCACCACGACGCGAACGAAGGGGCTCTCCCAGCAGGAGATGCAGCACTACGCGGCACAGTCGAAGCCGCAACCGCTCGTTCCCAAGGCCAACGTCCGGGAACTCGACGAGCGGACCGACTACGCCGGCGAGGAGGTCGTCTCCCTCGACGACGACCAGGTCAGGGACGCCGTCGCCGACCTCGCCGACGACGTCGACGCCATCGCGGTGAACCTCCTGTGGAGCTTCCGGAACGCCGACCACGAACGCCGCGTCGGCGAGATCGCGGCGGACGTCGCGCCCGACACGCCGACGTACCTCTCCCACGAGGTCGTGCCGAAACTCGGCGAGTACGAACGCGGCGCGACGACCGCCGTCAACGCGTACACGGCCCCCGTGCTCGCCGACTACGTCGACGACCTCGCGTCCGCGCTGTCGGACCGCGGCCTCGACGCCCCCGTCTACCTCATGAAGAGCACCGGCGGCGCGATGCCGCTCACCGAGGTCGAGAACGACGCCGTCGCGACGATAAACTCCGGGCCCGCAGGGGGCGTCATCGGCTCGCAGTTCATCGGCGACGCGGTCGACGAGCCGAACCTCATCTGCACCGACGTCGGCGGGACGAGCTTCGACGTCGGCCTCGTCATCGACGGCGACCACCAGGTGCGCGCGACCTCCGCCGTCCAGCAGTACAGTCTCTACCAGCTCTCGGTCGACATCGAGTCCATCGGGAGCGGCGGCGGTTCGGTCGCGTGGATCGACGACGGCGGTGCGCTCCAGGTCGGCCCGGAGAGCGCGGGCGCGGACCCCGGCCCGGCCTGCTACGACCTCGGCGGCGACCGACCGACGGTGACCGACGCGGACCTCGTTCTCGGCTACCTGAACCCCGAGTACTTCCTCGGCGGTCGCCGCGAACTCGACGTCGACGCCGCGCGTGCGGCGATGCAGGAACACGTCGCAGACCCGCTCGGCGTGAGCGTCGAGGAGGCGGCCGCCAGCGTCTTCGAGATCGTCAACGGGGCGATGGCCGACCTCCTCCGACAGGTCACCGTCGAGCGCGGCCACGACCCGCGGAACTTCTCCATCTTCGCCTACGGCGGGGCCGGCCCGCTGCACGCGTCCTTCTACGGGGAGGACCTCGGCACCCAGTCGACGATCGTCCCGCTGGGCGACACCGCGTCCGTGTTCTCCGCGTTCGGCATCTCCACGTCGAACGTCGGCTGGGTCGAGGAGATGTCGAACCCGGCCGTCGCGCCGTTCGACGCGGACGACCTCGCGGACACGTTCGGGGAACTGGAAGACCGCATCGAGTCCGACTTCGAGAGCCAGGGGTTCGACACGGACGCCGTCTCCTACGCCCGGGAGGTCGACCTCCGGTACAAGGGGCAGGTCCACCAGGTGTCCGTTCCGGTGCCGACCGGCGACCTCGCGGACGGGGACGTCGACGACCTGCTCGAACGCTTCGAGGCGAAGTACGAGTCGCTGTACGGCCCCGGGTCGACGTACGCGGAGGCCGAGGTCGAACTGGTCCACCAGCGCGTCCGCGGAAGCGGGGACACGACGAACCCGACGCTCGCGGCGTCCGCCGAGGCCGGCGACGCTCGCACGGACGCGCGGGACGTGTACTGGCCGGACCGGTCGGCGTTCGTCGAGACGGCTATCTACGACGGCGACCGGCTGACGCCCGGCGACGCCGTCGACGGCCCCGCGGTCGTACAGCTCCCCGACACCACCGTCACGGTGCGCCCGCACCAGCGCGCGACGGTCGACGACTACCGCAACATCATCATCGAGTGAGCATCCATGTCACAGATTCCAGGCGCGGACAAGTACGACGCGGTCACGGAGTTCGACGAAGCGGCGCTCCCGGACGACCTCGACCTGCACACCGTCTCGGACGACCACGACCTCGACACGGTCACGTTCGAGGTGCTCCGACACCGACTCGGACAGATCAACGACGAACAGGGGACGACGCTCAAGCGGGTCAGCGGCTCGCCCATCGCCACCGAAGCGAACGACTTCAACGTCACCATCGCGGACGAACGCGGCGAAACCGTCAGCTTCGGCCCGTACGTCATGTACCACGCGAGCGTCACCGACCTCATCATCAAGTGGATACTCGAACATCGAGCGGAGAACCCCGGCATCGAGCCCGGCGACATGTTCATCTGTAACGACCCCTGGGTCGGTGCCGTCCACCAGAACGACGCCGTCGTCATCGCCCCCGTCTTCCACGAGGACGAACTGTTCGGCTGGGTGAGTTCGACGCTCCACCAGGTCGACGTCGGCGGCAACGAGATCGGGAGCTTCTCCATCGAGGACGACGACGCGTTCGCGGAGGCGGAGCCGGTGCCGCCGACGAAGCTGGTCGAGGACGGCGAACTCCGCGCGGACGTGGGGGACCTGATGCTGCGGAAGTCGCGGGCCGCCCCGCTCCTGGGGATGGACCTCCGCGCCCAGATAGCGGCGAACAACGTCGCCATCGACCGCATCCACGAACTCGTCGACGACTACGGCGCGAACACGGTCAAGGCCGTGATGAACGAGACGATGGACTACGCCGAGGAGAGCCTCCGCGCCCGCCTGCGAGAGCTCCCCGACGGCGTCTGGCGGCACGTCGCCTACCAGGACGTCGCCAACGCCGCCGACCGGAGCGTCTACCGGACCCGTCTCGAACTCCGGAAGGCGGACGACGGACTGACGTTCCGGGTCAGCGGCGACGAGTCGGCGGGCGTCATCAACACGACGTACGCGGGGATGCGCGGCGCGCTCACCACCGCCGTCCTGCCGATGCTCTGCTACGACATCCCGTGGGCGCTCGGCGGCATCTATCGCGTCCTCGACTTCGAGGCCGACGACGGCATCATGGTCAACGCCGAGTACCCCGCCGGAACCGGGATGGCCGCCGTCGCGGGCACGTGGCACACGGCCAACCTCTCGAACGTCTGCGTCGCCAAGATGCTGGACGCCAGCGACGAGTACGACGAGGAACTGTTCGCCGGGTCGTCCGGGTCGTGGGTGACGATGAACGTGATGGGCGTCGACCAGCGCGGCGAGTTCTTCGTCACGCAGTTCATGGACCCCATGGCCGGCGGCTGGGGGGCACGTACCCACTCCGACGGCGTCAACACCGGCGGCATCTGGGTCGCGCCCGGCGGTGCCGCCCCGAACGTCGAGTCGAACGAACTCTCGTTCCCGATGCTGTATCTCTACCGGAAGGAGGAGACCGACTCCGGCGGTCCCGGCGAACACCGCGGCGGCGTCACGTCGAGCATGGCCTGGAAGGCCCACGACACGGACGGACTCGCGCACGTCGTCTCCTCGTTCGGCGCGGCGATGCCGACCAGCGAAGGCGTCTCGGGCGGCCACCCGTCGAACGCCGTCCGGTACGAACTCCTCCGCGACAGCGACGTCGCCGACCAGTTCGCCGACGGGACGATTCCCGCCGACAGGGACGACGTCGACGGGCAGACGGAGGTCCCCCAGCCGAAGGCGAAGTTCGAGACGGGCGCGGACGACGTCTACTACAGCCGCTGGCAGGGCGGCGGGGGGTACGGCGACCCGCTGGACCGCGACCCCGAAGCGGTCGCCGAGGACGTGGCGGTCGGTTACGTCTCCGAGACTGAAGCCCGGGAGACGTACGGCGTGGTGCTCGACGGCGGCGACGTCGACGCCGCCGCGACCGACGAACGCCGAGAGGAGATCCGCGAGCGACGGCTGACCGCCGAACCCTGGGGAGGTGACGGGCGATGACTCGCCGACGGCTCGACGCCCACCTCGACGTGGACACGGACGCTGAGACCGTCGTCTGCCGGCGCTGCGACGAGACGCTCTGCGACGCCGACGAGAACTACAAGCTCCACGCGCTCTGCGAGCGGCTGCCCGTCGAGGACGCCGGTCCGCTCGTCAACGACCCGGCGGAGTACGTCGACGACGACCTCGAATTCCGGAAGTTCTACTGTCCAGGGTGTGCCACCCAGCTCGCGACCGAACTCGTAGAGGCCGACCTCGAACCGGTGCACGAGGTCGAACTCGACCTCGAGTAGGCGGGCCGCCGGCACCCCGAACTTTATGGGCGGAATCCCCTTACCACGGGACGTCGATGGCGCTCCGACACTTCGAAGACGTCGCGGTCGGCGAAACGTTCGACTGCGGGTCGGTTTCGGTCACGGAAGCCGAGATAATCGCGTTCGCCGAACGGTACGACCCGCAACGCATCCACCTCGACCCCGACCACGACGAGGAGCTCTCGGACGGCGTCGTCGCGAGCGGCTGGCACACCGCGAGTCTCGCGATGCGCCAGTGCGTCGACGGCTTTCTCACCGACCTCGCGGTCGTCTGTGCGATGGGCATCAGGGAGCTGCGGTGGTACGAACCGCTCCGCCCCGCCGACGAACTCGCCGTCGCCGCAGAAATCGTCGACAAGGACGCCATGGACGACGACCGGGGCGTCGTCGACGTCCACGTCACCGCGACCGTCGACGGCGAGACGGCGATGGAGCGGACCGACGAAGTGCTCGTCAGACGAGCCTGAGAGCTGTCGCCGGACGACGAACGCCGTCGACCGGCGTCCCGGCGCGAGGGCCGGTAGCTCAGTACGGCTCGCTACTCGTCCTCCGACGGGACGGTCGGCCCGTCGAACGGCGGTAACTGCGCCTCGATGGCCTCGCGCTCGTCTTCGAGCCACTGGGGGAGCCGCAGGTCGGAGCCGAGGTCGTCGACGTCCTCGTCGACGGTGAAGCCGGGGTCCGTGGTCGCCATCTCGAAGAGGACGCCGCCAGGTTCGCGACAGTAGACGGACTGGAAGTACTCGCGGTCGACGACGTCGGTCGCGGTCAGTCCGTGGTCGGCGAACGCCTCCCGCCAGCGCTCCTGTTCCTCGACGTCGGCCGCCTCGAACGCGACGTGATGGATCGTTCCGACGCCCGACCGTCCGCGACCGTCCGTCTCGACGAGGTCGACGACGGACCTCGGTCCGCCCCCGTTCGCGCGATACCGTCGTCGCCCGTCCCCTTCGGCCTCGCGTTCGTAGCCGAGGACGTCGGTCAGCACCGAGACGGTCGGCTCGAACGCCGGGACGGCGAGCGTCACGCCGTGGAATCCGCGAAGCTGGTGGTCCGCCGGGACGGGGCTCCCGTCCCACGGTCGCACGTCGGCGTCGGCGGCCTCGTCGCTCGCGACCAGCGCGAGGCCGATGCCGTCGGGGTCGTCGAACCGGAGCACGGTCTCGCCGAACCGCTCCGTCCGGTCGACGTCGACGCCCTTGCCGGCGAGTCGGTCGTGCCAGTAGTCGACCGACTCGGGGCGTATCAGGTAGCCCGCGGTCCGCGTCTGCCCGGTACCGGCCCGTCCCCGGCGGCCGCCGTCCGTCCAGGGGAAGAACGTGATGGACGTCCCCGGCGTCCCCATCCCGTCGCCGAAGTAGAAGTGATACGTCGTCGGGTCGTCGTGGTTGACCGTCCGCTTGACGAACCGTAGGCCGAGCGTGCCGACGTAGAAGTCGGCGTTGCGCTGGGGGTCGCCCGCGATGGCAGTGACGTGGTGGAGTCCGGGTGTGGTCGGTGACACGATGTCTTCTACTCGGGCCTCCGAGCGGGTATGGTTTACTGGACGCGAGCATCACCTGGTTACGTTCGGTTACCGACCGGCGTCGCCGAGTCGGTGGCACGCGGGAAAGGACCACCTGGACCCCAACGACCGCGGGTGAGACGGCCCGGAGAGGAAACAGCCCACCGGTGGACGGGTTTCCTTCCGTTCAGGCGGCCCATAACAAACGGTGAATCCGCCGTTCCGACCGCTGGAGTGATTCCAGTGAATTCCCAGCACGATTCGCGAACCCGTCGTCGATTGCTGAGGCGTTCGGCCGTCGCCCTCACGGGGACGTTCCTCGCCGGGTGCGCCGGCTCCCCCGGTGAGGACGACGATGACGACGCGGACGGAACGACGACGAGCACGAGGACGGAAACGGTCGACCCCGGTCGGACGACGCTCCGGAAGCTCGGCCAGACGCGACCCGCGGCGCAGCCGCCGCCCGGTGGCGGCTACTCGGAGACGGCGGTTCGAGCGGACGGCGAGTACGCCGTCCTCGGGACCAAGTGGGGGGTAGAGGGCACGTATCTCATCGACCTCGCCGACCCCGCCTCCCCGAACGCGGTCCACTCTCTGAAGAGTTCGAACGACGCGCCGAACATAGACGTCAAGTTCGACCACCGGGACGGTCTGTACTACCGGACGATAGAGAAAACCTGGCCCGGTAACTTCGAAATCGTCGACTACGGCTACTCTGCCGGAACGCCGACGAACCCGAGGGTCGTCGGGTCCGTCTCCGAGGGGAAGTCCCACAACGTGACGCCGCACCCCGGGAAACCGGTCCTCTACACGGTGAACTACGGCCTGGAGACGAACGGGTTCGACGTGTACGACGTGGCCGATCCGACGGCTCCGCGCAAGGTGGGCCAGTACGGTCCCCAGGGAGCCTGTCACGACATCACCGTCGATCCGGAGCGGGAGGTGCTCTGCGCGGCGTTCCAGGCGGGGCAGTTCATTGGCTTCGTCGTCTACGACGTGAGCGACCCTCGAAACCCGTCGGAGATCGGACGTTTCGACTACGGGAGTCGGAAGTCGTACGAGCAGGCGAGCGTCGGGGAGGAAGCGTTCGGCAGTGCGCATCACGGCCACTTCGACCAGCGACGCGACCTGCTCGTCCTGGGTGACGAGCGGCCGTTCGGCGTCCCGGGCGGAAAGCACGTCTTCGACGTCGGGTGGCGGGACGGGTCGCTGGAGAACCCCGTCCCGGTCGGGTTCACCGTCTCGCCGAACGCCCGCCGCATGGAAGAGGGAAAGCGGACCGAACGCTTCGACTGGACCGGCCATCACTTCAACATCGTTCCCTGGGGGGACGCGACCCTCCTCGTCAGCGCCGACTGGCACGACGGCGTCGTGGTGTACGACGTCACCGACCCGACGGCTCCGCGTCCGGTCGACCGGTATCCGACCGCCGACGGTGCGGACGCAGTCACGCCGAACGACAGCGTCGCCGCACTCGGTGCGCCACCGATGGCGTGGAAGGCGTCGTACAATCCCGAACGGGAACTCGTCGTCGCGAGCGATGCGTTCACCGGCCTCTACACGTTCGAGTTGACGCCTCGACCGGGGTAGTTCGCTCGACGTCCCGGCGAGGGATACGACTCGGGAGGGCCGAACGTCGGCGCGAAAGCCGACGCCCGCTTTCGGGTAGCGAACCGCGTGCCACGACGGGAGACGATAGCTGAAACTGCCGTGCGACGGCGCGATTCGAACTCGGTCGAAACGCCGTCGACGAGGGTCACGGAAGTCCGCTTCGGACGATGTCGACGTCCGAGTGTCGCAGTTCGAAACCCGCGACGTACCGTCCGTCGCGGAACGTCGACGCTCTCCCGTCGCGATACCTCGAGACGAACGGTCGACCGGCGCTGTCTCTCGTCGCCGCAATCAAGGTGCAGTGCGTCGTAACAGCCATCATGAATGACGGCAGAACGTGGTGGAAGGAAGCCGTCGTCTACCAGATCTATCCCCGGAGCTTTCACAACGCGAACGACGACGGCATCGGCGACCTGCGGGGCATCTCGGAGAAAGTCGACTACCTCGACGACCTGGGCGTCGACGTCGTCTGGCTCTGTCCGGTGTACGACTCGCCGCTCGTCGACGGCGGCTACGACGTTCGCGACTATCGCGCAATCCACGACGATTACGGGACGATGGCCGACTGGGAGACGCTGCGCGACGACCTCCACGCGCGGGACATTCGACTCATCATGGACATGGTGACCAACCACACGTCCGACGAACACGAGTGGTTCCGCAAATCACGCCGCAAAGCGGGGAAGTATCGGGACTACTACTGGTGGGTCGACGGTGACCCCGACCGACCACCGAACAACTGGGAGTCGTTCTTCGGCGGGCCGGCGTGGAGTTACGACGAACGGCGCGAGGCGTGGTACCTTCACCTGTTCGACGAGAAGCAACCGGATCTCAACTGGCGAAATCCCGACGTCAGAGAGAGCCTCTTCGAGATGGTACGGTGGTGGATCGAGAAGGATTGCGACGGATTTCGCTTCGACGTCATCAATCTCATCTCCAAACCCCCGGATTTGCCCGACGGGGACCCGGATTCGACCCAGCGAGGGAAAGAACAGTTCATCAACGGTCCACGAGTTCACGAGTACGTCCGGGAGCTGCACGACAGGGTACTGGACGACTACGACGTCGTGACCGTCGGCGAGACGTCCGACGTCACCATCGACGAGGCGCTACGGTTCCACGAGGACGGCCTCGATATGGTGTTCTCGTTCCAGCATCTCCACATCGACAAGGGCGACCGGGGACCCTGGGACTTCGACGAATGGACCCTCGACGAACTTCGAGACGCGACCGCGAGGTGGCAGCGCGGTCTAGAGGACGGGGCCTGGAACAGCATCTTCCTCGGCAATCACGACCAGCCGAGACTGGTCTCTCGATTCGGCGACGACGAGGAGTACCGGGCCGAATCGGCGAAGATGCTCGCGACCTACCTCTTCACCCTCCGGGGCACCCCCTTCGTCTACCAGGGGGACGAGATCGGAATGACGAACCCGACGTTTCGTCGCCTCGACGAGTATCGGGACGAGGCGACCATCCAGAAGGTCATGCTCGCACTCCAGACGGGCGACGTCTCGACCTTCGACAAGATCCGGGACGCGGTCGACTTCTGGAGTCGTGACAACGCCCGGACTCCGATGCAGTGGTCTGACGACGAGAACGCCGGGTTCACGGACGGGGAACCGTGGATAAAGGTCAACGAGAACTTCCCGGAAGTCAACGTCGAACGGGAACAGGGGGACGAAGACTCCGTCCTCAACTACTATCGCCGTCTCGTCGTACTCCGCCATTCTACCCCCGTCCTGGTGTACGGCCGCTACGTCCAACTCCTCGAGGACCACCCGGAGATCTACGCGTATCTCCGAACGCTGAACGACGAATCGGAGCGGCTGCTGGTCGTGCTCAACTTCTTCGACGGGGAGCCGACGTTTCGACTACCGGACGACGTTACGGACGACCGAAGCGAGAAACTCGTCGGCAACTACGGCGACCGTGCCGGCGACTCGATAGCCGAAATCGATCTCCGTCCGTACGAGGCGCTCGTGTACCGACTGGAGTGATCGTCGGTAGTCTCCGGACGAAACGCGGTCGGGAGAGACCGGTCGAGTGCGACGAGCCGACGTCGATAGCCGGGAGCGGAGGCACCTCTCGGACCCTTAGCACTAAGCGTCTACCGAGCGATGCGCTGGCAATGGTCGAAACCAAACGTCTGGTACTCGACATCTTGAAACCCCACGAACCAGGGCTCCTCGAATTTTCCGAGGTCATCGCTCGCTGCGAGGGCGTTTCCGGAGCGAACGTCGTGTTGCTCGAAACCGACCGCGAGGTGCAGAACGTCAAGGTCACGGTCGAAGGCGACGACATCGATTCCTCTGCTGTCGAAGAGGAAATCGACGGTCTCGGAGGGACCGTTCACTCGTTCGACGAGGTAGCGTGTGGCGAGGTACTCGTCGAAGAGAGCGAGACGCCCCAGGACGTTCGATGATGGCGTGGATGGAGGAAGTGAGGGAACTCCTCCGAAAAGAAGAGGTTCGGTCGATATCGCGCAGATATTTCATCTCCAACGGGTTCGACGGTACGCTGACGAGCATCGGAATCATCGTCGGAGCGTATCTCTCCGGGGTGTCGGACGGCGTCACGGTGGTCAAGATCGGTGCCGGTGCTGCCGTCGGCCTCGCAACGTCCGGCGTCTGGAGCGTCTGGGAGATAGAGCGCGCCGAGAAGCGGGCGGAAATCCTACAACTCGAGCGTGCGATGCTCGCCGACCTGGACGACACGAAGGTACAACGCCAGAAAGCCGGTGCGCGAAAGATAAACGCCGTAATGAGCGGAATCGGGCCGCTCATCGGCATCCTCTTTCCACTGGTTCCGTTTCTGCTCCAGGGGACGTACCTCTCGCTCCTCGAAGCGACGGTCGTCGGTGTCGGCATCGGCGTCGGCGTTCTGTTCGTGTTCGGTGCCTACCTCGGCCAGCTATCGGAGCAGAACTGGTTCGTCGCGGGCGTTCGCATGGGTCTTGCGGGGCTCGTGGTCACGTTCGTCAACTTCCTCCTTCCGGGGTAGTGGAACCGCCCGCCCGAAAGCGAGTGGTTTGTACGAACTCGCACCAGAGTAGGTGATATCCATGCCTGATAACGCGTCCGTCTCACCGGAAGACGCCTTCTCGGTGCTCGGAAACGAACTGCGGACCGCGATTCTGCAGGCGTTCGCGGAGGCAGAACGCGATGGGACGAACGGACTCACGTTCACCGCGATTTACGACAGAGTTCCCGTCGACAGTACCTCCCAACTGTCGTACCACCTCGATATGCTCGACGAGATATTCCTGTACAAGGACGACCAGGAGTACGCCCTGACGCAGGCAGGCGACAAGGTCGTGCGGGCGATACTGTCCGGGACGTACTCCGAACGCCCGTCGTTCGAGTCGACGCGACTCGAAGGTCGGTGTCCGGCATGTGAGTCCGTCTCGTTGCGGGCCGACTATCGCGAGAGGGGACTCGTCGTCGTCTGTACCGACTGTGACACGCAAATCGTCGTCTACGACCTCCCTCCCGCCGAAGCGAAGGACCGGTCGAGTACGGAGATCCTGCGGTCCTGCGACCAGCGGATTCATCACGAGTACGCCACCGCCCTCAGGGGAACGTGTACGGCCTGTGGCGGACGAACGTCGGTCGAGATCGACAGCGAAGACGGCCCCGGTTCGACGGAACACTACTGCATCGCGCGATGTCGAAGCTGCTATCGTCAGGTCTTCGCTCCCCTGTACGTTCGATTGCTCTACCATCCGGCGGTCGTCGTGTTCTACTGGAAACGGGACGTCGATATCTCGTCGGTCCCCTTCTGGGAGATATCCGAGTACGTCCGGAACTGGAGCACGGAGGTCATCGAGGAGTGTCCCTTCCGTGCTCACGTCACGGTCGCCTACGAAGACGCCGAGACGCAGTTGACTGTCGACGGCACACTCGACGTCAGTCTCCCGACTTCGAGGGGGTCGAAACCAGACACCTGACTCTCCCGTTGGAGCTGAAGACCGATGCTCCTCCCGTGGGTCAAGAGAATTTGAGTAGCCGCTCTGACAAGATGTAATTAAATTGACAATCCTTTTCAACCCTTCCAGTATAGGTTCTCGTATGGTCACCTTCGCAGTCGAGGCTATCTACGAACGACGCTTCCGCTGGTTCTTCGTGCTACCCTGTGCACTGGGGTGGATGTTCACCGCGTCCGGCGGGAGCAGTTCCCCCGCGATACTACTGCACGACGTTGGCAACGTACCTCCGGGACGACTTCTCCTGGCCGCGTCCGTCGTCGCACTCGCTATCTTCGGAATCGTCGGAACCGACCGCTACCGAAACCAGGTAGGAGACCGCACCGTCCCCATCGGCCGTGCGACGGGCGGTGACTGACGGTGGCCGCGATCCAGACGCACGGGCTGACGAAGCGGTACGGACACGACATCTACGCAGTCGACGACCTCTCGCTGACCGTCGAAGAAGGCGAGGTGTTCGGGTTCCTCGGCCCGAACGGTGCCGGAAAGTCGACGACCATCGACGTGTTGCTGGACTACGTCCGGCCGACCGCTGGCTCCGCGACGGTTCTCGGATACGACGCCCAGCGCGAGGCGGCCGAGATTCACCAGCGGGTCGGCATCCTCCCGGACGGGTATAGCCTGTACGACCGGCTCACGGGGCGCGAGCACGTCGAGTTCGCCACCAACATGAAAGGAGTGGACGACGATCCGGACGAGATTCTTCACCGGGTCGGCCTCGATTCGACGGCGGCGGCCCGACCGGCGGGGACGTACTCGAAGGGGATGAGCCAACGCCTCGCCCTGGGAATGGCACTCGTCGGCAATCCGGAGGTGCTGGTGCTCGACGAGCCATCGAGCGGGCTCGACCCCGACGGTATACGAGACATCCGCGAGATCACCAGAGAGCACGCTGCCGACGGCGGTACCGTCTTCTTCTCCTCCCACATCCTCAGTCAGGTCGAGGCGGTCTGCGACCGCGTCGGCATCTTGAACCGTGGTCGACTGGTCGCCGTCGATTCCGTTAGCGGACTCCGCGACGCGCTCGGAACCAGCTCGACCATCACGCTTACCGTCGACACGCCACCGACAGGAATCAGCGTCGACGGAATCGAAGGCGTGACGGAGGTGACCATCGAGGAAGACGTGGTCCGAGCGACCTGTACCGAACCGGCGGCGAAGGTGGCCGTCATCGATCGGGTGAGAGCCGCGGGAAGCACTATCGTAGACATCGAAACCGAGCAGGCGTCACTCGAGGACCTCTTCTCCGAGTACACGCACCCCGACGCACGCACCGAAGCCGTCCCGGAGGCGGTGCGATGAGCTGGCAGGTCATCGCAGCGAGGGAGTTCCAGGACGCCGTCCGTTCGCGGCTCCTCTGGGGACTCGTCGCCGTCGTCGCAGTCGTGATCGGCCTGACTGCCGTCGTTCCGTTGTTGATACCGGCGATGAACGCCTCCGCGCTGACCGGCCTCGGCGCGGCCAGCGAGTTCGCTGCGATACTCGTTCCGATCATCGCACTCGTCGCCGCATACCTTGCCATCGCCGGCGAACGGGAATCGGGGAGTCTACGGCTCCTGCTCGGCCTCGAACCGACCCGATCCGCGGTCGTCCTCGGGAAGTTCTTCGGTCGGACTGCGGTCGTCGTCACCGGACTGGCTATCGGCTTCGCTCTCGCCAGCGCCGTCGCGTGGCTCGCGTACGGGTCGTTGCCACTCCTCGCGTTTCTCGGCACCCTCTTCCTCACTATCTGTCTGGGGGTCTCCTTCGTCGGCATCGCGGTCGGGATTTCCGCCGCGACTGCGACGCGAGCGAGAGCGATGATGCTGGGGATTGCAAGCTACCTCGGGCTGGCACTGCTCTGGGACCTCCTACCGCAGGGTGCACATCTCGTCGTCGAGGGGTCGCCGCCGGGGGGAACCGTCCCCGCGTGGTTCCTGTTGCTCGAAGGGCTCAGTCCGTCCGGTGCCTACAGCGCGCTGGTGACGAGGACGCTGAGTGCGATGGACCCTGCTCTCCCCGGACCGGCGAGCCTCCTCGGCGGTCCCGTTCCGGTCTACCTCGAGTGGTGGGTCTTCGTACTCGTCCTGTTCGCGTGGACGGTCGTCCCGCTCGTTGCCGGATACTGGGTGTTCGAACGGGCAGATCTGAACTGATCACGGGAGTCATCGTGACCCGTGACCACCGAAACACTACCGTCGACCCCTGAACGGGGATCGAATCGACTATCGAGCGGTCGTTCCCTCGCGGAGTACTTGGTCGTGTGAGCAGCCAGCGATAGAACGGCGGGAGTATCAGACAGATACGATGTCGAAGACAACTCCAACGACGATACCGATCGTGACGACCGTTCCAGCGTAGAGGAACGACAACCGACGCTCGAACGGTTGGTTCGAGAGCGTAGAATTATGCGAGTCATTGTCTATCAATTATATTCCTTAACTACTCCAGAGCCGTAATAGCACACTAAAGACTATTATCATTATCAATCATAACATTTATCGGCGGTTCGCGTGACCAACGACTGCGGTGAAACGAACGATGGTATCCGTACTCCGCCCCAGACGTCGACCCTGAATCGCCTCTTCGAACGATCAGCCAGCCGCTACAACCGATATGACAGACCGGACCCGATACGACCGAAGCGAAGAAGAAGCGCCGACAGTTCCGATGATCACCCCCTCTGGTGAACAGACGCCGACGACCGACCCCACGAGCGTCCGCGCACTCCGACAGAAGTGTGCGGTCCTCCGGACGCATCTCGAACAGATCGAAGAGATACTCGACGGTATAGACGCTGAAGACCGATGATTCCCGACAAAGACGTGACGACGACCGACCTGGAGAACCGTGCCGCACAGGAGTTCCGCGACCGACTGGACTCCCAGAACTACGTGTTCGCACCCGGGCTGTACCACGCCCTCGACGCCCGCCTGGCGGAGATGGCCGGGCTCGACGCCGCGTACATGAGCGGCTACTCGACGGTGCTCGGGCAGTTCGGATTCCCCGACCTCGAGATGGTGACGATGACCGAGATGGTCGAGAACGCCAAACGCATCGTCGAAGCCTGTAACCTCCCCGTCGTCGCCGACTGCGACACCGGCTACGGGGGCGTTCACAACGTGCGTCGTGCCGTCCGCGAATACGAGAACGCGGGCGTTGCCGCCATCCACATCGAGGACCAGACGACGCCCAAGCGGTGCGGACACATCGCCGGGAAGAAAATCGTCTCGCGCGAGGAGGCGCGCGGTCGCTTCGAAGCCGCGGTCGACGCCAAACAGTCGGAGGACACGGTCATCATCGCCCGGACCGACGCGTACGGCTCCGCGAACGGTGACTGGGAAGAACACTTAGAACGCGGACGCATCTACGCCGACGCGGGCGTCGACATCGTCTGGCCGGAGATGCCGGACCCGAGCCGCGAGGACGCCGTCGAGTACGCCGAGACCATCCACGAGACGCACCCGGGCCTCAGGCTCGCGTTCAACTACTCCTCGTCGTTCGCGTGGTCGGACGAAGACGACCCGCTCACGTTCGAAGAGCTTGGCAATCTGGGGTACGAGTACATCTTCATCACCTTGTTCGCGCTCCACTCCGGCGCCCACAGCGTCTACGAGGACTTCAAGCAGCTGGCAGAGAGCGACGAGCAGGCGCAGTTCGACCTGGAGGACCGGTATCTCGACCATCCGACCGAGTCCCACCACGAACTCTCGTTCGTGGACCGCTACCAGGACGTCGAGACCCGGTTCGACCCGGAGGCCAACGCACGCATCCAGGAATCCGAGGGATACTCCGAGGACGAGTCCGACCCCATCACGTCTAACCCTGGGGAGGACGAGGCGGTCCCCGCGTCCAAAGGGGAGGACGACTGACGTGAGCACTCGCCGCCAGCACGACCGCGCGTTCGTGCGGACGTTCTTCACCTCGCCGACGGCGGTGGAGGGGGAAGACGACTCCGCCAAGATGGTGCGGAGTGCGGCCCAGCTACGCGGAATGGAAGCACCGGACGTCTGGGTTCCGGACAACGAGGACGCGACGGCACCCTCGATGCGCGACGAGGGTGCCGAGAACGTCGTCGACGTCGTCGCCGAACACGGGGCGGACTTCCCCGGCGAGATTCACCCCCGCGTCGTCTGGCATCGGGACAGCCCCACGACGCGGTACCAGGGCTTCCAGCACATACTGCAGATCGCCAACCCCGAGAAGGGAGCCATCGAGCACATCGACGGCTTCGTGATTCCGGAGGTCGGCGGCATCGACGACTGGAAGAAGGCCGACGAGTTCCTCACCGTCGCCGAGAACGAGCACGGCCTCGAGGAAGGGAGTCTGGCCATGTCGGTCATCGTCGAGAGCGCGGCGGCCGAGTTGGCGATGGGTGACCTCCGCGAAGAGATAGCGAAGCCGACGAACAACCTCGAACGCCTGTTCATGCTGGTCGACGGCGAGGTCGACTACACGAAGGACATGCGCGCGATGACGCCGACCGGCGGACTGCCGTCGTGGCCGGAGCTCCGCCACAACACGTCTCGGGGTGCGAGCGCTGCCGGCCTCGTCGCGGTCGACGGTCCGTACGACGACATCCGGGACGTCGAGGGCTACAACGAGCGGATGACCGACAACCGCGCCAAGGGGATGGTCGGCATCTGGTCGCTGACCCCTGGCCAGGTCGTCGAGGCGAACGAGGCACCGCTACCGCCGGAAACCGGCAGTTGGCTCATCGACGTGGACGGCCACGAGGTCGAACTCGAATCGGTGGACGGCCTCCAGGTCTACGACGGTGACCGGATCGAACTCGAGGAAACCAGCGATGGCTACGTTCTCCGCGTCGACGGTGACGACCTCGAACTCGACGAGGACGAACTGCGTGAAGAGCTACTGGACCTGACCGAGTACGTTCCGAGCATGGACGACATCGTCGACTCGATGGAGGAGTTCGAAGCGGCCAAGGAAGCAGGCAGGGGCGCTATCTCCATGACGCAGGCGGCGACCATCGTCGTCGACGGGAACGAAATCGACATCACCAAAGACCGAATGTGGGACGAGGCCACCTACCAGGCCGCGATGACGCCCATCAGCCTGTTCCAGGACGTGTACGAGAATCGTTCGGACCAGCACGAAGCACTGGCGGAGTTGTACGGCGAGGACGTCGTGCAACGTGCGATGAACGTCGGATAACGGGGACGTCGGCGTTCCCTGGACTTCGACCGTTGTCCGAGACAGTAACAGGTCGTCCGTATTTTTGCACCCCGAGACGCGACAGCGATGAACCCGCTACCGGAACTGCAGGGAGACTCGAGCGGCGGGGGTGGTCGAGCACGAAGGGTAACGCCGTGGATGGCGTGCAAGTGGGGTACGGACAGGAGTCACGTGTGGCGCCCACAACGTTATCCCGTTCATTCCCCTGTGTCACAGTATGGCAGACACGAAAAAGAGCCGGGACGAGCAAGCCCGTGACGAAGAGAACCGCCAGCGAGAGCGAGAACTCGAGGAGGCGCGCGAGCGCACCGACGAAGCCGAGCCGCCACGTGACGAACGGGGCGAAGCGAACGAGACTCGAAACGACCAGGACGAGTCTCCGGATTCGCCTCGCGAGTGTCACCGTCGCAACTGCGACGAGCCGGCGGCGTTCGTCGTCCTCGAACGATACCAGGAAGACACGGGTCACGGCGCCGTCGAGGCGGAGGCCCTCCTGTGCCGAGCGCACACGGACGAGGAGAGTCCGACGAACCTCGATGGCGTCTACGAGGACTACGTGTTTCGCGTCGAGCCACTGTCGGAGATAGCGAACGCGGACGCGTCGTGACGGCCTCCGCACGTCGAACCGTTGGCCCCCGGATTCGTGGCGTATCCGGTCGATTCGGACGAGGGGAGTCTCCAGCCCCTGGCCAGTCCACGGGGGCGCAGTGTGGGCTTTGCTGCCGGCCAGCGACGGAGCGGTCATGCTCAGTCGGTACTACCGTACCGGTGACGACGTGAGCAACAGCAACTCGGAACCGAGGCATTCGCTCGCCTTGCTCCCCTTGCGTCGAATTACAACTCGCGTATGAAGGTGACCTCCCAACTTCCCTCGACCTTCTTCGCATCTACGACGACGAGGCCGTCGTCTCTGGGGTCGTCTCTGAGCACCTCGACCTGGTACTTTCCCTCCGGTTCGTCATCGGATGCGTCGTCCGCGGCCGCTTCGTCGAACGGGGATGGACGGCCCGCTTCTCCGTTAGCGTAGTTCTTATCGACGCACTTCTCTATCGCCTCTCTCAGATCGCCGCTCGCTACCGAGTAACTCATACTGGACGTGGCGACCAGGGTCAGTTAATCTAATCGGCCGAAAGCGTCAGCATGGACGAACGTGAAACGCTTCGCTGGACTCATTCGAGGTCGGAGTGCTCGAATCGCCAGTAGCCCAGCACGACCGGGATTACCCCCCAGGCAACCAGTACGATCACCGAAACCCAATCTTCGAGGTAGAACGGGACCTCGCCTGCGACGCGATTGGCGAGTTCCAGTCGCTCCGGCGAGGTAGTTGTCGGAATATCTTCGAGAGGGAACTCGGGAACTGGGGTCACCTCCTCGTCGAGGGCGGCGCCAGTGAGGACGCGGAAGGCCTCCAGAGGACTGAGCCGTTTCAGGAGGAAGTACCAGCTATCGGCTCGGATTCCCGGAAGAGACCCGTTGACGGCGTAGTACAGCCCCACGATTATCGGCTTCCAGAAGAACACCATCCCCACGAACGACCCGACGGTAAGTCCCATCGCCCGTCCCCTGGTCGCCGTGGCGGCTGACCCACCAACGGCGAGGCCCGTGAACGTCAGTCCAACCAGCACACCAGCGGCCACGAACCCGACGAACGCTCCGACGTTGGGGGCGCCGTACAGCGTCACGACCAGTACACTCGCCACGGCATATCCCACGGTAAGTGCCGTGCCGGTGACGAGAAGTCGACCGACGAGTTTCCCGGTTACGATATCCAATCGAGAGAACGGATAGCTTAGCAGGACGTGCAGACTCCCCGAACGGCGCTCGCCGACCACGGCCATGTAGCCCGCGGCCAGTGCGATGCCCGGGACGAACAACTGGCCGAGCATCGCGACGCCAGCCAGCGCCACTGCGGCGTCGACAGTCACTCGGTCCGGGAAGAGCTGTTCGGCGGAGAGGAGTGCCATCACCAGAAAAGCGACGAAGACGGTGATGAGTCCCCAGAGCATCTTCGACCGGACTGCGTCTTCGAAGTCCTTCCTGGCGACGTCCTTCCAGGTAGCCGTCATGGGGACGCCTCCTCGACGGTCGGTTCGTTCCGCCCGACTTCTCGAGACGTTCCGCCGGTCGTATAGGCCGTGAAGACGTCTTCCAGGGAAGCGCTCTCGGAGTCGACGTCGAGGACGTCGACGCCGGCGTCCGTGAGACGGGCGATAACCCGTGCCTTCGCCCGTGAATCCGAACACGTGACTCGAAGGATGCCGTCCGTTTGGACGACCGAGTCGACCCCTTCGATGGTTTCTACCTCGACGTCGACCTTGTCGGTCACCCGCAGACGTAGTTCGGAGCCAGCCCCGACGGTTTCGCGTAATCCCTCGACAGTGTCGACTGCCACCAGCGTCCCCTCGTACAGGATGCCGACGCGGTCACAGATGGCCTCAACCTGGCCGAGGATATGGCTGGAGAAGAACACGGTCTTCCCCGCCTCGGCCGCCTCGCGAACGAGTTCCTGCATCTGGCGGATGCCGTGGGGGTCCAGTCCCGAGGATGGCTCGTCGAGGATGAGGAGGTCGGGGTCGCCGGCGAGCGCCATCCCCAACGCGAGCCGCTGTTGCATGCCCTTCGAATAGTCACCGACTGGTCGGGAGGCATCAGCCCTGGTCAGGCCGACTCGGTCGAGGAGCGCCTCGGGAGCAGTGGCGGCGTCCTTCCAATCGATGGCGAACTCTAAATGTCGACGTCCTGATAGTCGGTCGTAGAGACCGAACCCCTCCGGAAGGACACCGATGCGCTTCCGGAGTACCTCCGATTCGTGATGCACGTCCAGCCCCAGGACCGTCGCGGATCCTGCAGTGGGGCGCACGTAGTCCAAGAGCATGTTGATGGTGGTGGACTTGCCGGCACCGTTGGGACCGAGGAATCCGAACACCTCGCCGGATTCGATCTGGAGGTCGAGTTCTTCGACCGCAACGACCGCACTGTCGCCGGACCCGTACTGCTTCGTCAGGCTGTCCGTTTCGATGACCGTCTCCGAACTCGTTCCGGAGGTCACGACGAAACACACCTCCAGCGACGGATGCACCTCTCCCATCGTTGCCGAGGACGGCTCTCGCTCTCGAAAGTTCGGGGTCGTCTCACCTGTCGCTCGCCCGGTAGCGTACTCGGTCCGTCTGTTTCTAACGAAACCATCTCCGTTTGCGGCGTAGGAGCGCGTCGTGTTTGTACTCACCTACTGAGATTGACATCACGAACGGGAACCGTTTCACGAAACGGGACTGTACCAGTCGTCGAAACGCCTTAGTCAGCCGCCTTGTTATAAACTAGCAAAGAGCCGATGAAGTTCGACGACGAATTTCTCGAAACGGCGGTGGGCCGCAAACCGGTTTTGGTAGCGTTACTGGAGGGGCCACACCATCGCCGTGAACTTCAGGAGCAACTCGACCTCTCCAAGTCAACCTGCCACCGGATCATCCGGTCGTTCGACGAAAACGGTCTCGTCCGACGAACGAGTTCGGGATATGGACTGACCCTGCTGGGGCGCATCGTTGCCGAGCAGGTCACGCAGTTCGAAGAGACTCTCGAAACAGCGTGTCAGCTACAGCCACTGCTCGAACTGTTCGAGTCGTCCGCGGAAGAGTTCGACTATGCCGTGTTTACCGATGCCGACGTCGATTGGGTCGTCGAACGGGACCCACCGTTCACGATCGATAGAGACGTGGAGTTCGTCGAACGTAGTGACGTCATTCGGGTCATCGATTGGACACCCGTGCCGGAACTGTACATCCAAAGGATTTTCCAAATTATCGCAGAAGACGAGATGAGAGCCGAGTCTATTTATCCGAAAGACGAGGTGGAACACCGTCTGGGAAAGTTCCCCGAGTTACACGACCAACTCATCGAACGGGAGGCCAAACCACGATACTGGGTTTACGACGACGTCCCTCCCTGGGGAATGACGATATACGACGATTCGCTCGTCCAGTTGCGTGCGTACGAACAGCAGTCCGGTGCGCACCTCCTGGACGCGACTACGGATAATCCACGGGTGGCAGAATGGGCGATGGATATCTTTGCTGATTATCGCGACCGTGCCGACCCGCTAGCGGACGTCGACGACCTGCCCGATTGGGGCGACTACTCCTGGTGACGAGTCCGTCACCGTTCGTACCGCGAGCCAGAAGTCGACCGTTTTCTCGGACCGTCGTCGTTTCTCGACGGTATCTGCGCCCGCTCACGGCCAGGGTTCGTCCGCAGCAACGCCACACCGATGGTAGAATGGGTCTCCTCCTCTACAGCGACGCGGTGAGACTCGGCGAAGGGTGACGGGCGACGGAGTCCGGCCAGCGTTTCACGAACGGGCGCGGGCCTACGGCACCAGGGTGACGACGAGTCCCCGGCCGCTTCGACGCTCGCCACGCCATCCGCCGGAATCCGTTGTTCCGATCATCGAGCCGGCGACTTCGAGTCCCGGTTAGCGAACACGAGAGGACGACAGTTCGCCGTAACGAGAATCACCTGACCCATTCGCCCTCGACGTCGTCGGCGACGCGTTCTCGCCACGTCTCGAAACGCTTCTTGCAGGACTGATTACGTTCGAGATGGTCGACGAACGCCGGACCTGCGTTCGCGAGCTCGTCGTTACAGAAGGGACACCGTTCGGGGTCGTTCCACGTCGTCACGTCGTCGGGGCGGGATTGTTCCGACATCTCTCACTCTCGTGGGACGGCGATGTTCCGTAACCGACCGTCACAGTCCGGACAGGTCGACCGGTACGAACTCGTGGTGACCCGCTGCATGCAGTTTCGGCACTCGTAGTACTTTCGCATGGTTGTTCGTCTACCTCTCCACGGAATACGCATCGCTCTCTTCTTTGTTAAGCGTTATCATTGTACAGATGGGCGGCTATATCCGATACACTACTCAGATGTCAACTTCTCGTTCGCGTTGGTCCGCACGTCGCGACGGTCGCAGCACGACGAAGCCCGGAGTCTCGACGCCGGAGCGACCCGAACTACCACGGCGTGTCCAACTCGACCAACGCTACTGCCGACTGACGACCCTTCGAACTGCTGCGGACCACGTGATTACGAACGACCGTAGCCACGAAAACCGGTTTCACCCGAGAGGGAGAGCTGTGAGAGAAGAGGCCGACTCTCCGTTCGGTATCAGTGAAGTGGATGAAACGATGGCTTCGTCAACTCCGTCACATAGCATCTTAAACTGCAGGACTCCGTACAGAGCGTGATGGCCTCGCCCGTCGAACTCGTCGAACGATCGCTCGCCGACGCGACCCGGGATGAGTTTGACCGTCGAGTCACCGAGCAAGCTGCGAACTTGACCACAGCCGTCCGAAACGGGCGGCTTGCGAATCCGGGGTTCGCCCTCGGACTCGAATGCGAGTTGTACGCCGTCGCCGACGACACCCGTCTCGCACGACTGCCGGGGGAGGTGTTCGACGGTCCCTGCGAGCGGGAACTTGGCCTCCACAACGCCGAACTCCACACTGCACCCAGCCCATTCGCCGTCGAGGGAATCGAGAATCAGGTAACGCAACTTCGGCGCCAGTACCAGCGGGCACAGCGAGCCGCGAACCGACACGACGTGGAACTCGTCCTCGACGGAATGTGGACCGTACCGCCTCCGGAAGGAACCGTCTCGTACCTTAGCGAGGTGGACGAACACGGCGACGTGACCGTCGCGGAAAACATGACGGTCTCGCCCCGGTACTACGCGATAGACAACGACGTCCTCGATCGAGCCGAGGGGACGCTCTCCCTCACGGTTCCAGGAACCGTCCGTGACTTCCCGTCGATCCTCTTCGAGTCGCTAACGAGCTCGATCCAGCCACACGTCCAGGTTCCCGATCCGGAACTCTTCCCCCGGTACCACAACACGGCAATCCGAACGCTCGGTCCGGTACTCGCGTTAGCGACGAACTCGCCGCTCTTGCCCCCGGATCTCTACGACGTCGACGACCCGTACGAGCTACTCGAGACCACCTTTCACGAACTTCGAATTCCCGTGTTCGAGCAATCGGTCAACGCCGGGTGGGCAAAGGTGCGGTTCCCCGACGACATCCGGACGACGACCGACGTCGTCGACAATCTGGTGGCAGATCCGACGTGTGCGCCGTTCCTGCGTGAATGGATCGCTGGGGAGGACTCGGAGACGTTCGACGACCAGTTCTGGGAACTCGGCCACAAGCGGGGGACGTTCTGGCGGTGGCTCCGGGGCGTCATCGGCGGCCAACCGGTCGGCGAGGGCGACCAGTGGTCGATCCGCATCGAGTATCGGCCCCTCCCGACGCAGCCGACGATAACCGGCGTAGTGGGCTTTCAGTGTTTGGTTGCCGGACTGCTCCGTGGACTGGTCAGCGCCGACCATCCACTCCCGGAACTCGATCACGGAGCAGCCGAACGGAGCTTCTACAGCGCCGTCGAGTCCGGCCTCGACGCCGACCTCGAGTGGATTACCGCTGACGGCGTCCGCACGACGAACGCGGAAGAGATTTACGAGGAGATCTTCGACTTCGCTCGCTCCGGCCTGCGCGAGCAGGGAGTCCCGACAGAGCTCGTCGAGACGTATCTCAGGCCGATCGAACTGCGCTGGGATCGCCGAACGACGCCGAGCCGATGGAAACTCGCTCGGGTCCGCGAGCAGCTCGATCGGACGGACTCGCTCGAGGTCGCCATCCGCGAGATGCAGACCGAGTACGTCCGACGAGCAGGGACTACCGCCGCCTTCGCGTACTGGGGCCAGTGAAAACGTGCCTCCGGACCCGCGCCTCTACGATTCCCATCGGCACGAACGGACGACGCAGTTCTGGCCGGTGGCCACGTGGGCACGACAGTGTCCTGAACGCCCAATCGGGAACGGTACGCACCCGTTCACGGACGACAGGACGTAACCGGTCGTAGAAACGGGACCCCGACCTCGCTCGGCGGATGAAGCGTACGATCGACGGCGGAGAGGCGTCGTGACCCTCGGCGTCGTCGGGAGCGCTCGAGTCGAGTGTAGAGACGTGAGCCGAGACGGCCCAACTCGACGAGTCGGTCGACGACGCACGCGGACGCGTCGACACCGCCATCGAACTGGAATCGGCAGTCGACGACGCGGGTCTAGCGATCGAGCGCCGCTTTGGCCGTCCCGATTGCCTGTGCCGCGGCCTTGACCGGCCGCTGGCGAAGAAGTCCACGAGCCGGTAGAACCCCTCGTTCTCCTCGCCGAACTCTCGGACTGCCTCGCGTATCGCACGCCGTATCCTGACGGTCGAAATGCTATCTCTCCACGGAGCTTCCATTACAAAATAATCTGCCGTATATGCAGCTCCCGTTAACGGAATCGCGGGAGTCGGCGTACGTTCGGCCGTAGGTTTATCTGCGAGAACGACCAGAAAATCCGTATGCGTGCTGCAGTGTTACGAGAGTACGGCGAACCGCTTCAGATCGAGGACGTGGAACGGCCCAGCCCCGACCCCGACGGCGTCGTGATCGAAACGGAGGCCTGCGGCATCTGTCGGAGCGACTGGCACGCCTGGCAGGGCGACTGGGACTGGATCGGGGCGAAACCACCGAAAGGGCAGATTCTGGGCCACGAACCCGCCGGAACCGTCGTGGCGGTGGGGGAGGACGTGACGCGTCTCCGCGAGGGCGACAGCGTCGCTGTCCCGTTCAATCTCAGCGACGGTACCTGTCCCGAGTGCCGGAACGGTCACTCGAACGTCTGCGAGAACCTCGTTCCGCTCGGATTCGCCGAGGCCGCGCCGGGGGCGTTCGCCGAGCAGGTGCACGTTCCCGCCGCCGACCAGAACGCGGTGGCGCTGCCCGACGACGTATCGCCGGTAGCCATGGCCGGACTGGGGTGTCGGTTCGTAACCGCGTTCCACGCGCTCGTTCACAGGGCGGACGTCGACGCGGGCGACTGGGTCGCCGTCCACGGCTGCGGCGGTGTGGGGCTCTCGGCCGTCCACATCGCCTCGGCCATCGGCGCGAACGTCGTCGCCGTCGACCTCACCGAGGAGAAGTTGGAAAAGGCCGCAACGCTCGGTGCGGCCGAGACCGTGAACGCCGCAGAGACGGACGACGTTCCGGGAGCCGTCAGGGCCGTGACCGACGGCGGAGCCAACGTCTCGGTCGACGCACTCGGCATCGCCGAAACGTGCCACAACTCCGTGAACAGTCTCCGCCGTCGAGGTCAGCACGTACAGATCGGTCTCACCACCGAAGACGAGCGGGGGAGCGTCGACCTCCCGACCGACGCGATGGTGATGAAGGAGATCGACTTTCTCGGTTCGTTCGGGATGCAACCCCCGCGCTACGACGAAATCTTCCGGATGGTCGAACGGGGGACGCTCACCCCGAGCGCCGTCGTGTCCGAAACGGTGACCCTCGACGACGTGCCCGACCGGCTCGCCGCGATGACTAACTTCGAGACGATGGGTATCCCCGTCGTGGACGAGTTTCGGTCGTAGATGGCGCGTCTCCGTCACCGGAGTACTCGGTGGAACGGCTCGGGGAGAATCGTTCGGTCACGCCTCGGGCAACACCGCCGGGGTAAGTGGCTCGGGTTCGCCCAGGTACCCGTCGTAGCGTGACCCGGGCCACGACGTCACGGTTGGTTCTCTGCGACTCGCCCTCCTCGAACCACCAGTTCGTCCCCGCGTTCCTCGCCCACCCCGATTACCACCGATTCGTCGACGATGTTCACGTCGATTGGAATCAAGCAGAACGTCTACTGTTCAGTTGGTTGGTCATCAGGGTCTTTTAGCTGGCTACCGAACCGATACTCGAGAATCCAATGGACGTACTCGTGGCGGGAGCCCACGGCCAGGTGGGACAGCACATTACGGAGTTGTTGAGCCAGAGTGACCACAGCGTTCGGGGAATGGTTCGCGATGATGGCCAGGTAGCCGACATCGAAGCGCTTGGCGCGGAGGCGGTCGTTGCAGACTTGACGCAGGACGTCGGTCATGCGGTTCAGGGATGCGACGCGATCATTTTTGCTGCCGGTTCCGGGGGAGAGGACGTATGGGGTGTCGACCGGGATGGCGCGATCAATCTGATCGAGGCTGCAGAAGACCAGGGACTGCAGCGGTTCGTCATGCTGAGTTCGATGAATGCCGACTCCCCCGAGGACAGTCCCGAAGCGTTGCGGGAGTACTTGACCGCAAAAGCGGAGGCCGACGAACGGCTACGCGAGAGCGACGTAACCTATACTATCGTTCGTCCAGGTCCGTTAACGAACGGTTCCGGTACCGGCCGAATCGAGGCCGGAGACGAACTTGGGAGAGATGGTGAGATTCCCCGGGCCGACGTTGCACAGACGCTCGTCACAGCTCTTCCCGTGGAACGCACCCACGGCCGAACGTTCGAAATTCTCGCAGGAGATACGCCGATCCAGGTCGCGTTAGAGGAACTTTGACGGATCGGCTGCGGATTTTGGGTACGCTCGTAGCTGGTCGCGTGGAAGCTTTACTGCGGGGGAAGGGTCGAGGCGGACTGTGGCGTGGACAGCGAGCGTAGGCAGTCCAGCGAGCACGCTACCGGTTTCCCTCACTGTCGAATACGGATACCGTAAGCACGGATAGCGTCTCGCCGAACGGTTCTCCGGTCGTCGAGGTTCGAAGCTGTCCGTAACTACTCGACGGTACGACGAGACGGACAGGGGTGGTTCAGTCCATCGAGGGAGTCGAATCCAGGTTCTGCATCCACTCGCGGACTTTCTCCTGGGCGGGTGGCCCCGTAAGCAGGCTCACTACAGCGAAGGTGAGGAAACTCGCCGTCAAGCCGTAGATGATGGGGAGATTCGAAGAGAAGCCCTGCATCCAGAGAGTGTAGACGACGACGGTCGCGCTGACCGCGATTGACGAGAGCGCTCCCTGCCAGGTCGCACGCGTCCAGAAAAACGCCCCGAAGATGGGGACGAAGATGCTGCCGGTGAGCAGGTCGTACGCCAGGATGAGCGCCTGAACGACGTTGCCGATTGCGATCGCGGCGTAGATCATGATGCCACCGAGGACGAGGATGACGATCCGGGAGACGCGCGAGTAGGTCTCGTCCGAAGCGTCCGAGTCGACGAACCGTTTGTAGATGTCGCTCGTGAAGAGGGTACTGGAGGCGAGCAGGGCGGAGTCTGCGGTCGACATCATCGCGGAGACGAATCCGGCGAGGATGAGTCCGGACAGTCCGACGGGGACGACCTGCAAGATCATCCGGGGGAGCGCAAGTTCGGGGTCCTGCAGGTTCGGAAGGAGAACGAGCGCGATAGCCCCGAGGAACGCCGTCGCGATTCCGTAGACGATCGCGTACACGCCGGCAGCGATACTTCCTTTCCGGGCCGTTTCGGCGCTTTCCGCGGTGAACACCCGCTGCCAGATGTCCTGGCCGATCATTATCCCGAGGACGTACAGGAGGAAGTAGCTGGTAATCGTCTGCCACCCGATCGCAGTCGGTTCGAAGTACGACGGATCGAGTTCGGCCGTGAGGCCCGAGATTCCGCCCACGGAACTGAGACCGAGGGGGAGGGCCAGCAGAAAGATGCCGACGGTCATGATGCACCACTGGACGAAATCGGTCATGGTCACGGTGAGCATTCCGCCGAGTGACGTGTAGGCGATGATGATGAGTCCGCCGACGAGGATCATCGTGTTTTGCTCGAACCCGAAGAGCGCCCCGAGGACTTTCCCGATGGCGATAGTCTGGGTGATGGCGATCGTGAGTGCATACACGCCGGCGATGACTGCACCGACCGTACCGGAGTACTTGTCGAAGCGGCGTTCCAGAATCTCACCGAGCGAATACGCTTTCAGGTTCGCCAGGTTGGTCGAGATCAGTAGTCCGAGGGCGATGGTGCCGACTCCGAGCGAGATTACGAGCCACGCGCCCGAGACGCCGTGCTGATATCCCAGCCCGCCGCCGCCGATGGTGGATGCTCCACCGAGGATGACCGCCGACATGACCGGGACGTACATCCAGAGAGGGATGTTCCTCCCGGCGACGAGATAATCGTCGAGAGAATCTGATTTCTGGTACCCCCAGTACCCGACGCCGATCATGCCGAGCATGTACAGTACGAGGACTCCCGTGTCAATGACGGACACTGCCATGGAATGACCATGCCACATTTAATATTTAACTCTTTGCAATCGTCTGCGGAACTTCTCTGAAATCACGAATTTACCGAATCGAACTACCAGCGGAAGGAACACGTTTATCGGCAGGTAACACCGTCGTACTGGTATGTCTGAGGCTCTCGACCGACGAGCGTACGACCTCCTCCGGCTCATCGACGCCCACGAACCCATCGGTAGTCTTCGGCTCGTCGACCTCTTGCACCGGCATGGCTATTCCATCAAAGGGCGCACGGTCCGACTGACGCTCTCCAATCTCGACGATGCCGGTTTCACCGAGAAACTTCCGGGGAAGGGTCGACGCCTGACCGAGAAAGGCCGCTCCGAACTCCAGCGCGGCCACATCAACGGCCGCCTCGAACACGTTCGCGAACGAATCGCGATGCTCACCGGCCAGGTGACCTACGACCCGATCGAGGATACCGGCGAGGTCATCGCCTCTAGCGTTACCGTGTCCCGTGACCGACTCTCGGACGCGCTCGCAACTTTGGCCCCACTGACAGACTCGCCCCTCGCTCCGGTGCCGATCGCCGTCGAGGACGAACCGGCAGAGTCTGCGGAACCCGACTCGGCCCGTATCTTCGCCCCCTCGAGCATCACTCTCGATGGCGTCCTGCTGTCTCGTGGTATCAACGTCGAACTGCAGACGGCCGGAATCGTCGAATACCATCCCGACCCGGGGCCGGAGCAGTTTCCACACGATGGCGACGTGCTACGGGAACACGGCGGAGCGGTCCTCCGATACACCGACGCGATTAGCGGTGAGGGCTCGACCGTCGACGTCGTGAGCCTCCTCATCGAGGCCGGCCGGACAGACGTCCGTCGGGCCATCGATGGTGACGACCCGAGTCTCCTCGTCGTCGACAACCGAGAGTTTCCCCTGATGCGATACGAGGAGGCGAACGACCTCACGATCGAGACCCGAGAACGACTCGGCGGCGTGCTCGACATCCGGAAACCGCGCGAATCGGGGCCGTTCCCGAGCGAGAAGCCAGGCTGGGAGTTCGCAGCGCTGACCTACGGCGGCGTCGGCGAACTCCTCCTCTCGCTACTCGTCGAGGACGGCCACGCGGAGTCGTGGGAAACGCTGTACGGGTTAGTTCCTCGGTCGAGGTTCGAACCGCTTCCCGCCGTGCGGGCCCGGGAAAAGTAGTCGACCTTACTCGGCGAACTGACGCTCGACCAGCGTGACGAGGAGGTACGCTCCGAGAGTCTGCGTCGCCTTCGTCGGGTCGTACTCGGGTGCGATTTCCATCAGATCGGCTGCGCCGACCGCGTCGTGCGTGCCGAGAATCTCCACGACTTTCAGCGCCTGGTGGGCGCTCAGTCCGTCCGGTTCGGGCGTCCCCGTTCCAGGTGCAACGCCCGGGTCGACGGAGTCGATATCGAACGTCACGTAGACGGCGTCCGTGTCCGCTGCGGCAGCCTCGACGGCCTCCGTTACGACGTCCGTGATACCCCGTTCGTGCACGTCACGCATCGTGTACAGGTTGAGGCCCGTGTCCTCGACGAAGTCGAAGAAGTTCGGACTCTCGTATCCCCTGATGCCGACCTGGCTCACGTGTTCGTAGTCGCTGTACTCCGATTCGGCGATGAGGCGGGTGCTCGATCCGTGGAACTGTTCGCCGAACACGGGACTCTCCTCGGCCGTATCGGTGTGAGCGTCGATCTGGACGAGGCCGACGTCGTCTGCGTCGGTTCCTTCGGCGAAGCCACGGAACGCGGGATAGGTACAGTAGTGATCACCGCCGATCATCACGGGAAACGCCTGTTCCGCGGCGGTGGCAACGTGGGCCGTGATGCTCTCGGCTGTCTTCTCTCGGTCCATCGGAAAGACGGGGATATCCCCGCAGTCAGCGAGTTTCAGGTCCGAGAAATCGACCTGGGCGGCCGTGTTCATGTTCGTCAATCCACCCTTGTATCCGGAGAGGTACGCCCACCATCCGCTCGCGTGACGGACGGCGTCGGGTCCGTACCGGGCACCCGGCCGGTTGCTCGCAGCGGCGTCGAACGGCGCTCCGAGAACAGTGGCGTCGATGTCACCGAGGTCCGTAACGTCTCTGGACGGTGCCTTGAGGAACGTCTTCGGGTTGGCGTACGCCAGTTCGACGTTGGCGCCCTCGTGGGCATTCCGGAAGGCCTGGGCGCGCGAGAGCTCTCGGTCACTCATCCGTGCTCTCCTCCCGTAGGGCCTCTCGAAGCGCACTGACGGTCCGTTCGAGCTGATTCCGGGAGATCGTGAGCGGTGGCTGGAATCGCATCACGTTCTTGTAGTATCCGCCGACTCCCATGATGATACCTCGTTCTCGGAGCGTCTTCGCTACTGACGCTGCGAGTTCTGCGTCAGGAGCAGCTGCGACCCCTCTTGGCCCGGTTTCGGCCGGGTCGACGAGTTCGACGCCGTGCATGAGTCCACGACCGCGCGTGTCACCGACGACGCCGAACTCGGACTCCAGTTCGGCGAGCCGCTCCGAGAGCCACGTTCCCTTGGACGCAGCGTCGTCGACGATTCCGTTCTGCAGCTCGTCGATCGTCGCGAGGCTCGCCGCACACGCGACCGGATTCCCGCCGAACGTCGAGAGGTGATCGCCGGATTCGAACGCGTCCGCCACTCGTTCGGAGGCCGTGAACGCGCCGAGCGGCAGACCGTTCGCGATGCCTTTCGCCTGGGTGAGGATGTCCGGAGTTACGTCGGCGTGCTCGCTGGCAAACAGTTTCCCCGTTCGACCGTAGCCGGTCTGTACCTCGTCCACGACGAGGAGTGCGTCGTGGTCGTGGGCGATCTCTTGCACCTGCTCGAGCCAGCCAGCTGGTGGAACCACTATTCCTCCCTCGCCCATGATCGGTTCGACGACGATAGCGGCTACGTCGTCGCTCGTGTGCGTCCCGATGACGTGCTCTATTGTGGCAGCCGTCCGCTCCGCGAACTCTTCGTCCGACAGGTCGCGGTACTCGGATCGATAGCGATAGGGTGCGGGCGCGTGGGTCGCGTCGTTCATCGTCGGACCCATCTCGTGTTTGTAGGAGTGGTTCCCGGTGAGGGCGAGGCTACCGAGCGTCCGCCCGTGGAATCCCATTTCGAGGGCGATGACTTCCTTGCTCCCCGTGTACTTCCGTGCGAGCTTCACCGCTCCTTCGACGGCTTCCGTCCCCGAATTACAGAAGAAGCTCTTCTTGAGATCTCCGGGCGTCACTTCGGCGAGCCGTTCAGCGAGTCGACCGGCTTGCTGGTGAGGATGAACGTACGAACAGCTGTGAACCAGTTCGTCCAGCTGGTTCTTTGCCGCTTCGACGACCGCGTCGTTGCCGTGCCCCACGTTCGTTACCGAAATGCCCGAGAAAACGTCCAGGTACTCGTTCCCCTCGAAATCCTCCAGCACACATCCTGACGCGCGCTCGATGGGGACGTTGAGACTCTTCCAGATCGGCATCAGGTACTCCTCGTATCGGTCTTCGACCTCCTCGTTCGCAACTTCGGATCTATTCTTTCGTGACATTATGTAGGAACCCTGGTGGCAAGTACTTGCCACCGTTGCACCCTCTATCACCGCCTGGTAAATAATTATTGATGGTCAGTGGACAGGGTGTCGACACTACGAAGTCGAATCCTCACTGGTCGGTCGTAGCGTATCGGCCACGTTTCGTCGTCGAGAGATCGACCGGATCGTGTACCGCCGTTTATATCCTTCGTTGAAAACAAGGAAAATAGGTGCTAATACTTTCAATAGTTTAATAAAGAATTACGACTCTAGAGTTGTAATTCACTGTTCATAAAACGTTATGTACAATCACACCGCTTAGAAGATGTTCATATTAATCAGTTTCTCTTGACCCCTCATTGTGGTAGGAAGAGGCCCGGTTCTACGGAACCTCGCAGTCGCCGGTACAGCTTCGATGGTCACCGTCGTACTCGATGACCCGACGTACTGGCCGACGGAGACGCCAGCTCTCTGTAACGTCGACGACACACTGCTGGACGACATCCCGGTGACCTGCCGGAGTATGAGAGCTGGAACCCCTGTGCATCGTTCGTCTACCAGACGCTGTTCGACGGCGTCGCACGAGTCCTCGACTCGGCGTTCGACGACCGCTCCCCGTACGCTTACGTCGCCCCGACGACCACTGTCGACGACGTCGCAGTCGGCTACACGGAGGGTCGAATTTCCAACTCGGGAGCCACCGTCACCTCCCGCCCACACGAGGACGGTGACGGATCGTCTATTCCCGGATTCGGACGACTGAACCGGTCCTGGCGGACTCGTGAATCGCCTCGATCGCCCGTAGATCGACCAGCCCGTGTCGGCCATCGGCGTCTATAGACCGACCGGAGAGGACGTGGTCAGCGAAGTATTCGAACTCCTCGCGCATCTCTCGCTCGACGTCCAGCGATTCCATCTCGAGGGACATCGAGACTCCGTCGCGTGTGAGGTGGAGGTGGCAGTCTCCGTGAAACGCCGGCGACAGTTCGATACGCCCATCGGTGCCCACGAGCGTGAGCTCCGTGTCCTCAAGGCCGTTCTGACTCGTCGTACAGGCCATCTGGACGTCGTCTTCGAATCGCAGGACGAACGAGGCGCGTTCGTCCGGTACGTCGGAGAAGGCCTCGTGCACGGAAACCATCTCCGCCCGTGCCTCGATGGGGTCGCGTCCCAGGAGAAACCGCGCCGTGTTCAACGGATAGATGCCGAGGTCCATGACGGAGGTGCCGTATCCCGAGACATCGGAATCTAGTCGCCACTGGTCGTGATTCGGATTGATTTCGAGGAGACGCTGGGAGTTCGTTCCATAAACGTGGACCGGGTCACCGAGAAATCCATCGTCAACGAGTTCACGAGCGCGACGGACGACGGGATCGGTGTGCATCCGGTACGCAACCATCAACGGAATGTCGTTGGACTCGGCCACGTCTACGAGCCGTCTTGCTCGTTCCACGCTTGCCTCCATCGGTTTCTCGACGATGACGGCCTTCCCGAGTTCTGACGCCGTCTCCACGTAGTCGAGGTGGTAGGCGTTTGGCGTCGCTACGTACACCGCATCGTACTTCTCGCTTGCACTCCCCTCGTGGAACGCATCGTACGTGAGAGCGACGTCTGCAGGGCTATCGTCGACGTAATCCTGGGCCTTCTCCTCGGAGCTACTTACGAGCACCGTCGTATCACAGATATCCGAGGATTCGAGGGCAGACAGCACTACGTCCGTCGTCCACCAGCCCAGGCCTACCAGAGCGAAGCGTACTGTCCCGCTGGGATTTGTCGACCAGTCTTGACGGTCCAACTCCTCGAACCAATCTCGGTAGTTCATAGCCGTGTCGTCACGGAGTAGTTATTTCATGGTTACGCTGTCTCATGCGGAATCGCGGAGTCTACCCGAACGTAACGCTCTCTGACGGTCGTTTCTCACCAAAAGTAACAAACGAGTCGGGTTCGGTCGACACTAAAATGAAGGTGACGAACTCACTAGCATCAGAGTAGAGTTTTGTATAGAAACTTCGCTATTTAGAATTGCAGAAGAGAACGGAAGTGTGGTCGGAAATAAAGAGAGGTTGTCGCAGAGAGAATCGGAATACATGAATTTACCATAATACGTTATTATAGGATTACTATCTATAGTTGGACAGTGAAGGACGAATTCGTCGGCATAAACTGTAGTATAGTGGATTAACAGATTGGCGCATCAAAAACCGGTCAATCCTCATTACAACAGTCGATACAGAAACGAGGATACGTTCTTATATCTACTGTTACAGAAATTCTGAAATACATAAAGGTGAAATCACTTATGAGCTAGCTGAATCTCATTACAATGCACTACGGTAACAGCGTGTACAAGGAACTAAACTCGTTGATTGCTGGCTTCCGACGATGAAATTACTGCGGAATCTCCCTCCGAACTCGAACGTACGGTGACCAACTGGCGGCGATAATCCGAGACTGCTGTGTGCACGCCATTTCACAGACCAACGAGTAGATGGGCGACAGCAGGAGTAACGGACGGAGTCTGCGAGCAACCGGACGTCGTCTGTTCTGAGTGCATCTCTCACGACTGTCGTAATCCGGGTCGGGGCTATTCTGTGTCGGCTGCGAACGCTGGCACAGTTATATCTCGGAGAAGGTTGACACAGTGGATATAAATGAAAGGGACGTCACGGCAATACACTGACGGGAGAGCGACACCGGTCGCTGAGTCGGATCGGTTTTGGACCGACGGAGGAGAGGAGAACGCAGGTAGTTCCACTCTGGGAGAGACGTCGCCTATAAGCCAAGAATCGCACGGAGCGGATATCGAAGCCAGTGAGGAAGAAACACCAGTTCTCTATCTTGATTTAGAGGGACTGGTTCTCGATCTCCTCGGTCTCAAAGTGGACCTCGACGAGGTCGAGCTAAACATTACTGCCACGTCCGGACCCCGGCGGTTGCTAGGAACGAAAGTCAGCAACGCGCTGTCCACGGCAACTCCGGAAGAGAACCCGAACGACGACGAGAGCAAACGGCGAAGGGAAGACGAAGAAACGAGAGAAGGAGAGACGAACAAAACTTCATCGCTGCAGGAGATGTCCGATACGGAACTGCATTCGCTCGTAACCGAACTCCTGGATCAGCTCAGGCGCCGATGACCTCCACGCTAACGACGGGTGCGCTCGACAGGTACCCGTCGCTCGAACCGGCCCGGATTGACGCTCGCTGTTGACGCCGTGGGTCAGCAGTTGGGTTCGTCGTTACTCTCCTGTTCCTGGCACTGGCGTCGGCCAGTCGAGCGACGAACGAGGACGGGACGAGAGACGAGTACGACTAGCGGTTCGGTATCGACACTCCCGAGGCGTCGAGCACGCGATTTCGTAGTGCTTCGCCCGTCTCGGCATCGAACAGGTGTATCGTCTCCTCGGGAATGCGGGCGACGACCTCCTCTCCCGCTTCGACGGTTCGCATTCCGCCGAGCGTGACGACGAAGGTTCGGCGCTCTTCCGTCGCTTGCCCCTCCACCGTCGGGCCCTCGTCGCGCGCGGTGGCGAACCGGAGGTAGACGTTGTTCTCGTTGCCCATCGGCTCGACCACGTCGACGACGGCGCGGAAGTCGTGGCCGTCGCTCTCTCGGTCGCCCCTTCCCGGGTCGTCGCTCCCGTCCGGGACGATTTCCACGTCCTCAGGGCGGACGCCGAGGGTGACCTGCTTCACGTCGTCCAGTGCGGAGCGGGACTCCGAAGAGAGTGGGTACTCGAAGTGCTCGCCGACGAGCGTGTCGCCCTCCAGCGTCGTTTCGAAGAAGTTCATCGACGGTTCGCCGATGAAGCCGGCCACGAACCGATTCGCGGGGCGGTGGTACGCCTCGATGGGCGTGCCGACCTGTTGAAGTTTCCCGTCGTTCAGGATGGCGATGCGGTCGCCCATGGTCATCGCCTCCGTCTGGTCGTGGGTGACGTACACCGTCGTCACACCGAGGTCCTCCTGCAATCGCTGGAGTTCCGTCCGCATCTGCGCGCGCAACTTCGCGTCCAAATTCGACAGCGGCTCGTCCATCAGGAACACCTTCGGATCGCGGACGATGGCGCGGCCGAGCGCGACGCGCTGTTGCTGGCCGCCGGAGAGTTCGCTCGGCTTGCGGTCCAGCAGGTCGGCGATGCCCATCATCTCGGCGGTCTCCTCGACCCGGCGGTCCATCTCGTCGTCCGAGAGTGTCGTCGACTCCTCCAGTCCGAAGCGCATGTTTCCCCGAACGGTCATGTGGGGGTAGAGCGCGTACGACTGGAACACCATCGCGATGTCCCGGGTCGTCGGGGGTCGGTCGTCGATGGTGGTACCGTCGAGCCGTATCTCGCCGGACGGAACGGTTTCCAGCCCCGCTATCATCCGTAGCGTCGTCGACTTGCCACAGCCCGAGGGACCGACGAGGACGAGGAGTTCCCCGTCCCGAATCGTCAGCGAGAGGTCGTCGACGGCGACGATTCGGTCACCGCCGTCGTCGAAGTGCTTGCTCACCCCGTCGAGCGTTAGTTCGGCCATCGTCTCACCCTCCGTTCGTTAGTTGCGTAGCGTTCGTCATGTTTCACCTGCGACGCCCTCGGCGAACTGCTCGCCGAACAGGACGTACACCAGCAGCGTCGGCAGCGCAGCGAGGAACGCGGCGGCCATCTGTAGGTTGTACTGCTGGACGAACGACCCTTGCAGTTCGTTCAACGCCTGGGTCACGACGAAGTTCGACCGCGACGAGACCAGCACGAGCGCGAACAGCAGGTCGTTCCAGATATTAGTAAACTGGTATATGAGCGTCACCGCGAACATGGGCTTCGACAGTGGCAGGACGATTCGCCGGTAGATGCGCGCCGTGCTCGCACCGTCCAGGCGAGCGGCTTCCAGCATCTCCTCGTCGAGCGTCTGGTAGTACCCCCGGAACAGCAACGTGCATATCGGCACTCCGTAGGCGGTGTGAGTCACGGTCAACTCGATCAGGTCGGTTCGAGAGGCCAGCGGCTCGATTCCCGCGAGCAGCGTCCGCAAGTCCACTATCGTCCAGAACCGCGTGAGCGGAACCAGCACCGACTGGTACGGGATGAACACGCCGGCCAGGAACAGGAGCATGATACCGACCTGCCCCCGCCAGTCGATGAGCGTGAGGCCGTAGGCCGCCAGACTCCCGAGGAACGCCGAGAACACCGTCGCCGGCACCACGAACAGTGCGCTGTTGACGATCGCGAACTCCAGTGCGTTCCACGCCTCGCCCCACGGCTGGACGGTGAACCCCTCGAGGGACGGCGGCGCGAACGGCGTCGTACTGATGAACTCCGCCTGGGTCTTGAACGCCGTCGTCAGACCGCTTTCGAGCGGCGCGAGGTAGAACCCGACGAGCGCGACCAGTACCGCGTACAGCGCGACTCGACGCGCGCTCACTGCCGTGAGCGTCCGACGGAGTCTGGACCGTCGGGACTCCTCGCGGACTGCCGGTTTCCCGCTCATAGCTCACCCCGCTTGTGCTGCATCCAGAGGTACGGTGCGATGACGGCCAGGGCCATGACGAACAGGACCGTCGCAATCGCGGAGCCGTACGCCCAGTTGGTCGAGGAGAACGCCTGCCGGAACATCATCACCGAGAGGATGTCGACCGAAGGTCCGGGCGTGTCTCCGAACATCACGAACAGGAAGTCGAACGCCTTCAGCGCGAACACCATGAGCACGACGGCAGCGCTGGTCGTCGAGGCCCGGAGCTGGGGGACGATAACCCGTCGGTACATGCGGTAGGTGCTCGCACCGTCGGCCCTCGCGGCCTCGTACTGCTCCGTGGGAATCCCCCGGAGACCGGCGAGGTAGACGACCATGCAGTAGCCGCTGAACTGCCATATCAGCGCGAAGATGACTGCCGCCAGTTTGAACTGGGGGTTGCCGATCCAGGCCCGCGTCAGAAAGTCCAGGCCGAGCGTTCGCAGACCCACGTTTATCATCCCGACTCGCGGGTTGTACATCCACGCCCAGAAGATGGCGGTCACGACGAACGACAGACTCATCGGCAGCAGATAGATGGTCCGAAAGGTGTTCTCGAACCGGATACCCCGGTCGATGAGGATAGCCAGCGTCAGCCCGACCGCCAGCGACGCGACGGTGAACGCTACGAGCAGCACCAGCGTGTTGCCCAGCGCGTTGACGAACGTGGGATCCGACACCATCTGCACGTACGTCGAGAGGTCGAGCGAATCGTACTCGGGAGTGCCGAGACCGCTCCAGTCGGTCAGCGAGATGACGACGTTCCAGCCGATAGCGCCGTACACGAACAGGCCGACGAACAGCCCCCCCGGTAGCCAGAACGGAAGCGACCGGAGGAAGCCGCTTCGAAACGCCGATCGCACGGTGGCGCGTCGTCGGGGGGTCGTTCCGCCGTCGGCGCTCGGTTCGGGTTCGTCACTGGCAGTCAGCAGCCGGCGCGCGAGCGTCCGTAGCGAATCCATGGAAAGAAACCCGTCGAGGTCAGTTGAACGCGTCGACGATGTCCTGGTAGGTGGCGTCGACGTTGTACTGCTCATTGAAACCGGAGAACGCCTCGTCGATCGCGGTTTTGGTCTCGGGGCCCACGCCCGAGCCGTGAGCTACGGTAAACGGCTGGCTGTCGGAGTCCGCGAAGTCCTGCTTCTGTTGGGTGAGGAACGGCCCGAACTCGTCGTCCGGAACGTCGGTGCGCGGCGGAATCGACCCCTTTATCGGGTTGAACCGCTCCTGGGCGTCCACGCTACCGCAGTAGTTGAGGAACGCCTCGGTCGCTTCGGGCGAGGGGTTGCTGTCCGGATAGACGAACGAGTCGATCACCATCGAGTAGGCCCCTTGCGTGCCCGGGAACGGGACGTAATCCCACTGGTCCTGGTACTCGAACCCCTCCTGGGCCCTGTACTGGCCGGCCGCCCAGTCGCCCTGATGGATGAACGCGGCGTCGCCGTCGATGACCCTGGCGTTGGCCTGATCCCAGGTCACCGACCCGGAATCCTGTGGGAAGAACTCGCTGTACCGTGAAACGAGTTCGAGCGAACTCTTGATCTGGTCTTCCTGATCGGACGCGTTACCGTCCAGGAACTGCTGGAACGCCTGCGGTCCGTGCTGTCCGATGAACACCGTCTCCCACAGTTGAACCGTCGACCACGGCGACTGAGTCTGGTGGGCCATCCCGATGGCGTCGGTCTCGGACTGAACCGTCTCCATCGCCCCGACGAGCGCGTCCGGACTGTCGATGCTGGACGGGTCGACGCCCGCCGACTCGACGACCTCGACGTTGTAGAAGAGGTTGTTCAGCCGGTGGATGTTGATCGGGACCGCCACGAAGTTGCCCGCCGGCCGTGCCACGTTCTGGACCGATTCGAGGTAGGCGTCACGCATCCCCTGCCCCCAGATGCTGTCGCCGATGTCCACCAGGGCGTCGCTCTCGGTGTACGGCGTCAGCGACTCCCCGGGCCAGATCTGGAAGGTGCTCGGCGGGTTCTGGTTGACGATTCGATTTCTGATGACCGCGTCCAGCGCGCTCCCTGCGCCACCGGGCGCGGGGTTGTTGTTGATCTCGACCTGTGGATTCTGCTCCGTGAACCCGTCCAATAGAGCGTTCAGCGCCTCTTCCTCGCCGCCCGCCGTCCACCAGTGGACGATTTCGAGCGTCTGTCCTTGCTGTGCTTGGCTGGATCCAGCCAGTCCCGCGAGGCCGACCGCCCCGGCAAGACGTTTCACGTAACCCCGGCGTGATAGCCAGTGTCTTCCCCCATTCATCGTTATGATTCTCCGGTGAGAGTAACGCCGACCAATCACTTAATAGTATTTACATTTATTCAGGGGTGAGCTTCGAACCGGTTCAACGCCTCGAATCGACCGAACAAACGATCGACCGAAGACGACGACCAGCTCACACCAAACGCTCTCTCGACGAGCCGATACGACCGCACCTCGCCGAACTCCGTGCCGGGTAGCAACCGTCGACCAGAAATCGACCGTCGTCTGGCCCCACGGGCGTGCGCGGGTCGGGAACGGGAAGCCTCGGCTATCGTCGTGGATCGTCCAGCGGTCTCAGCTAGTCGACGACTCGAACACCCGTGTCAGGCTCGGTACGATGTGTCGAGTACGCCAACGGTACGTCTCGTCTGGTAGCTGTCGAAGCCGTCGAATCGGCTGTCCGCGATTCGGTGAACTCGACGGTGACTTTGACGTCCTGATTCGTTCGCCGTTCGATCTCCCTTTCCAACCGCTCCGCGAGATCCGCATACCCCTGATTGGACGTTCGACTCACCTGCACAGTCACGTTCGTCGGTTCAACTCCCCCGCTCGGCCCGCCGTACGTGGTCTGTACGTTCGAGAGCGAGAGATTCGTGTACGCCGGTTGGTCGAGCGTTCGATCCACCTCCTGGTTCACCGCCTGTGTAAAGACGATATTCGTTGCGGTGAGATACCCGGTGCCGAGCGTCACTATCAAGAGCAAGAATAGCATGCCGTAGACGGCCACTTGGTGTTCTGAGGGTACCGACTCGCGAAGGGAGTGGTCTGCAACTCGCCAATCGGGCTGATATCCCATCAGGAGCAACGTCAGTAAGGCACCGAGATTGATGGCGAGGATGTTGACAAGCAAGAGGAGCAATGCACCGAGACCGAACAGCGGGGCCATCCACGCCATCGCGAGGCCGGTTCCTGCAGCTGCAGGAATCAATGCTGCAGCGATCATGACGCCGATGAGCGTGGTCGATTGTTCCGTGGTGTAGCCGAACGCACCGACGACACCCGCAATCACGGCTCCGATCGTCGAGAGGAACGTCGGTGCGAGGCGAACACTGACCAACTCTATCTCCGTGAGAACCAATCCTGGTGGGACGAAGCCGGTCCAGCGAACGAGCAGGCCGAAAAAAGCGGCGCCAATGATCGCAGCTCCGAGGCCAAGAGCCTGCTCTTTCACGCTGTCGACGAACAGCTTCCAATCGCCCAAGAGAATCCCGGTAGGGGCTGCGAGGGCCGAACTCACCTGCGGCGCGATAATCATCGAGCCGATGATGAGCGCTGGCTGATCGAGTAGAAGTCCGGCAGCCGCTGCGATGACACTCAAGATGGTACCGAGGTAGTACAGTTGATAGGGCCACTGGATCTCTCGGATTTTTTCGTGCAGCTCGGCCTTCGCGAGCTTTCGAACGTTGGTCGAGTGGCGTTTCCGGAAGCCGTCGAAATTCGGCGTCTCGACGATCTCTGCTTTCGTTAGGACCCTGTACGATTCGTCGTCGATACCCGCCTCTCGTAGCTCGTCGAGGATAAGGGAGACCGCCGCCGTTGGGATCGGACACAGAACGAGAGTGTCACCCTCGTTTCCGGTTATCGTCGTAAAATCTCCACCGTAATCTTCGAGGATCGACGTGACATCGTCGAGACGTTCGTCAGGAATTCGGATATGGAGCTCTCTCATGAACGACCGTGTCTACCTTCTATCTCCTGTTGTTTCTGGCCAGTACGATTGCGAAGATGTAGCCTACTGGCGAGGAAATCGACCGAGCGATGATACGTTACAACTATTCTCCGATGCGTGCAGCCCACTGCAGTATCTAAGAAAAGAAAGGTCAGTGTTCTCGGTCGTCTCCTCGTCGATATCGCTCGCTGAGTCGATAACCAGTAATGGTTCCCGACTCGTCGACGGTGATGCTGTACTGGCCCAGGATGTCCTGTGTGTCCGGTACAGCGCTGCGCTCCACCACCTCGACGAAGACCTGCCAGCCGTCTTCGTCGGCCGTTATCTCGATGATGCGGTCGATGGACTCTCCGAGGAGGTCGTTCGCCGCCGTCTCGACCCGGTCGCGGACCGCCATCACGCCGAAGTCGTCTTCGGTCTCCGGATCCGGTGACCCGCTCTCCGCGTCGTCCGCGTCGTCCGCGTCGGCGGTCGAACTTTCATCGACGACGTCGTCGTAGTACGACCCGTCGTCTATCGTCTCGTCGTCCGGTCCGTGGAGGTGACAGAATCCGTCTTCGCCCGCCGTGTTCGAGCAGCGCTCGCCGTCGGCGGTGAGTGCGCGACACTGCTCCTGGTCGTCTGTCACCTGCTCGTCGACTGCTTCGGCCACGTCAGATCACCTCCCGAACCGTCTCACGCAACGGGTCGATCTCGCCCCGCGTCGCGGTCTTCGACGCCATCGCGTCGACGCAACACTGCACGACCGCGTCGTCGTCCGCACTCCCGTCGTCCCGCTCGAGCGCGGCGACGGCCTCGGCGGCCATGACGGCGGCGCGCGTTCCGACCGTCACGTCGAGCTGCGCACGGACGGCACGGACGGCGTCGACCACCGTCTCGACCAGGTCCGCGTCGGCGTCCTCGACGCGCGCAGCGACTATCTCGCGTTCGGTTTCGGCGTCGTAGTAGTCCAGGTAGACGCCGACGAGCCGGTCCAGCAGCGCGTCCTGTGGCTCGTGAACGCCCGCGTACTCGGCGTCGTTCGACGTGAAGATGGCGCGGAACTCGGGGTGGACGTCGACGGATCTGTCCTCGCCGCGCTTTCCCGGGAGTTCGAGGACCCCCTCTTCGAACATCGACAGGAGGACGTTGTTCGCGGCGGGTTTCGTCCGGGAGAACTCGTTGTAGACGAGCGTCGCCCCCTCCTTGACGGCCGTCGTCAGGGCGTTGTCCACCCAGCGGTCTCGTTCGACGTCGGTGCGCTTCACCACGTCACGGACGAACTCGTCGCGGACCGAGTACCGCTCGCGTTCACCGTACTCGCCGACGAGGTCGGCGGTTCGGAGGCTGGCGTCGCCGTTCACCAGGACGACGGGTCGATCGCGCTCTGCGGCGACGTGGAGTGCGAGCGCGGTCTTGCCGCACCCCGTCGGCCCGACGAGATGGACCGGTCGACCGACCGACAACCAGTGTCCGACGCGCTCGCGGACGTCGCTGACTGCCTCGGTTTCGACGAACGGGTCGGGTGCGAGTTCCGAACCGTCTCTGAGGTCGGGCGAGGCGTCGTCGCGGTCTTCCAGTTCCTTCTTCCCTCTGCTGTTCTCTTTCTGTTCGCGGGGCGTCCGAATCTGGCGACCGCGCGTTCGCCGGTCGTGCGAGGATTCGGTCATCTTACGACGACGCTTCCACGTCCAGTTCTTGATACTGGAGGTCCTCCGAGGCCTCGGCGTTCTCTATCTTGGATATCTCTTCGGCGTAGTGGAGGAAGGTGTCCACCGACGCCGCGACGACCCGGGCCTCGACGGTGAGCACCTCGATACCGACGACGGAGATGCGGGCCCAGACGTCGATGACGACGCCTTTGTCCAGGATGCGGTCCAGTACCTCGGCCAGGCTCGACGCGTTAGGTTCTGCTCGTGACATAGGCTTAACTTACCCGAGATAGGAAGATAGGTCTACCTCCATTTGACGGTTGGGGCCGATGGTGCAAGCCTCTTTTTAAAGAAACGACGTGAGTGATAAACGCGCGATTACGTCAGGTCGAGGCTCGGCACTCGGACCGCCCCGACGGCTCTCTCCGACGGCGGTTCCGCGGGATTTCGGCGGAGTATTGACGGCGTGTCGTGGGGAAATCGCGCGTTGTAGGCGGACGAGCTGTAATCGTAGAAACAAGCGGAGTTCCGGAAACGGTGAACGTCGACTGCCGACGGACGAACGGTTGAGGGTACGCTCGGTCGTCTCTCCGCCGCCGTCGAGGGAGGCCCTCGTTCGGGATGGCGGATTGTCGCGGAGATGGTCGACCGCGACGCTCGACACGACGGACCTCCTCGGTCGTTCCGTCATCGCTTTCGGCGATGCAGTCCGGAACTAGCGCCGTCTCGACCGATACGGTCGCGGCGACGTCGGCGGGCAGTCCGCCGCGGACGCGATGGAACGTGCGGCGGTGTGGCGGAGCGACTCGTCAGCTCGACGTTTCCACCTCCATCTCCTGGTAGTCGAGGTCGTCCGCGGCGCTGGCGTTCTCTATCTTGGATATCTCTTCGGCGTAGTGGAGGAAGGTGTCCACCGACGCCGCGACGACCCGGGCCTCGACGGTGAGCACCTCGATACCGACGACGGAGATGCGGGCCCAGACGTCGATGACGACGCCTTTGTCCAGGATGCGGTCCAGTACCTCGGCCAGGCTCGACGCGTTGGGTTCTGCTCGGGACATGGTTACGCTATTGGCAAGTGGGACAGCTACCGATTACCGGTTCAGGCTGCGAGGGCAAGCCCTTTTTACCTGCACGACCGTCTGGGAACAACCTGGGCGGTCCGCCAAACAACTTATTAGTGCACGTATTCAACTTCGAAGGGAAGAGTCCGTACTCCTCACCAACGATGAGCAGCCCCAATCTATACGTGTACGGAGTCGTGGAGCAGGCCGATGTCGAGTTCGACGCGGACGCGGTCGGCGGTGCGGAGAGGGTGTACACCGTCGATTATAGGAGCCTTTCAGCCGTCGTCTCCGACATCGACACGACCGACCCCGAGCGCACGGACGAAGACAGCAAGGCCCACGACGAGATACTTCGCCGAGTCCTCGAATCGGACGACGTCGATAGCGTCGTCCCGATGCAGTTCGGGATGGCGTTCGAGGACGCACGGACGTTGAAGAGCGTCCTTCGCGGCGGCCGACGCGCGTTCACGAAAGCTCTCAACGACGTGGAGGGGACCGTGGAACTCGGCGTGAAACTCGTCGTCGACGAGGACGCAGACCTCCCTCGTGAAGAGATTCGTCAGGAGGTCGGCGACCGTCTGTCGGCCGTGAGCGAAGGGGAGACGGACGACGACCTGTTCAGCGACCGTCTCCTGCTGAACCGGTCGTATCTCGTGGCCGACGAGGACCGTGAGGCGTTCGACGAAGTAGTCGCCGACGTGCGTGAGGAGTACGACGGTCTCACGGTCCAGTACACCGGACCGTTCGCACCGTACAACTTCGTGGACATTCGCGTCGGAGCACAGCGATGATACTCGTCGACGACCTGCTCGTCAAGCCGTTCGTCTCGCTTCTCGACATCCTCCACGCGATGGCCGTCGAGGAGATGTACGACGTGGAAGCCATCCAGGACGACATCAAGGAGAACCGACTCCTGTACGAACTCGGCGAGCGCCCCGAGTGGGAGTACGAGCGCCGTAAAGCGGACCTGGAAGCGCAACTCGAAACCGCCGAAGAAGTTCGTGAGCGACTACGGAACGGCAAGGTCGAGGTGAAACGATGACAGGAATCCTCCGAGGGCTAGCTCGACTCGCGTCGAGACTGGCCGACGACGATACGTTACGCACGCGTGCCGAAGGCGACCCCGGCACGCGAATCAGTTACGGGGTCAGTATCGACTCCATCCGGAAGAACCCCTCTCGGCCGCGTCGCGGGGAGGTGTCTGAGCAGTCGAGGTCGGGCCAAGACGGCCGCGAACGTCGGACCCGACCCCGGCCCCAGCGGTACCTGACTGACACCCGCCAGGAGGACGGCGACGCGGTCGTGACGGTCGACTTGCCGGACGTTGCGGCAGACGACCTCTCCCTGGCTCGCGTCCCGGCGACCAACGAGATCGTGATTCGCGATGGGGACGACCCCGTGAAGCGATTCGAACTCGACTGGGACGGCGAGGTGACCGACGCGTCGTTCACCAACGGCGTGCTGCAGTTCCGGATCGAGGGAGTCCCCCAGAATGGATAGCGACCGTCTACGGAAACTGGACGAGAGCGCTCGGTCGGGCATCGAACGCCTCGAATCGACGTTCGAGGACTCGGACTCGTTCGAGACGATCACCGCCGAAGCGGAAAACCTCTGGGAGGTCGTCGAGGAGGCCGGGGAACTGCTGGAGGAGGTCGACCTGCGCGAGCTCAGCGATGCGGTCGACCACTCCGACCTGACGGAGGCCATCGACTACGAGGACGTGCCGGAGGCGATGAAGGGTGACGTCGAGGAAGCGGTCGACCTCCGGGGACTGCTGGAGGCGGTCGCGCTCCGCGAGCTCTGGAACTCGACCGACGTTCGCGAGGTGTGGCGCGAGAGCCGGGAGTTCGTCGAGGCCGTCGAAGAGGTCGGCGAGACGATGGACGACGACTCGAACGGTTCGTCGGCGGACGGGGACGACTTCCTCGACGTCGACGCGGACGAACTCGGCGTCAGCGACCGGGACGAGATACCGACGGACGCGTACCAGACGAAACTACAGGCCGAACTCGCCGACAGCGTCGAGACGTTTCGCGAGAAGTTGCTGGAGACCCGCAACCAACTGAAGCAGGCCAAGGAGGAAAACGAGTTGCAGCAGGCAGAGCGGTCCCGGAGCCAGCCCGACTCCCGGAACCCGACCGCGTACTCGACGGTGCCGTCCAAGCGGTCGGACATTGGGAACGCGACGAAGTTCTCGACGGTGCCGAGGGAGACCCGCTACTCGACCGCTCCGAACTTCGATCGCGTGTACGGCGACCGGTTCGAGGAGGACCACGACGATGAGTGACACGACCGGAGGTGAACGATGACCGACCCGGGGCCGACGCGGAGCCAGGCCGACCTCGCGGAGATGCTGGAGACGCTGCTCGACAAGGGCGTCGTCATCAACGCCGACATCGCGGTGACGGTCGGCGAGACGGAACTGCTCGGCGTGAAGCTCCGGGCTGCAATCGCTTCCTTCGAGACGGCCGCCGAGTACGGCCTCGAGTTCCCCGAGGGGACCGACATGGAGCGCGTCGGGGCGGCCTCGGACCGGGACGCGCTCGACGCCGAGTCGGAGCGAGTGAGCATCGAAGCCTCGGCGTCGGACGACCGGAACGAGGCGGACGACGCCGACGGGACGAACGACGAGGGCGCTGAGGAGCGTGAAACCGAGGAGTCGAGCGAGGAATCCCCGGACGCGGAGGTCGAAGACGGATGACGGAGATAGAAGTCGATGGTGAGGAGACTCGCTCGGGACTCGTCGCGCTCGTCGTCACCGTCGTCGAACTGCTGGTGGACGCGCTGGAGCGCGAGGCGGTCCGTCGGATGGAGCACGACGACCTCTCGCCGGCCGAGATAGAGCGCCTGGGCTCCCAACTCGCCGCGCTGGAGGAGGAGATAGAACGCCTGAAGGAGTCCGAGGGGGTCGAGTCGGAGGTCGACGACCTCCGGGGGGACCTCGACGGCCTCCTCCGGGAGGCGCTCGTGGGAACCGCAGACTCCCACCCGGGAACCGTCCTCGGAGGGAACGATGAGTGACGACGCGTCGGGGGCAGAGACGAATACGGACGCGCCGGCGTTCGAGACGGGACGCTACCTCTACTGCGTGGTTGAGGCCGACGAGACGGACGAGTTCTCCGAGACGGGAATCGACGGCGAACCGGTGTCGCTGGTCGCGAGCGACGGAGTGGGAGCCGTCGTCCAGCCCTGCGGAGACGCCTACGACTCCGACGACCTGGCGGCGGTCCGGGAGTGGCTGTTGACCCACCAGGAGGTCGTCGACGCGGCGGGCGAGGCGTTCGGTACGCCGCTGCCGTTCCGCTTCGACACCATCCTCAAGGGCGACGACGACCGCGTTCGCGAGTGGCTGGCCGACCAGCGCGAGACGCTCGCCGACTACCTCGACGACTTCGCAGACCACTGGGAGTATCGCGTCTCCGTTACCTGGGACGAGGAACGGATCCGCGAGGAGATAGCGTCCGGCGACGAGGAACTCGCCGACCTCCGCGAACGCATCGAGGACGCCGACGAGGGTACCGCTTTCCTGCTGGAGAAGCAGTACGACCAGCGACTCGGCGAGCGTCGCGAGGCCAGGCGACGCAGCCTCGACGAGCGCCTGCGCGAGCGACTCGGCCCGCTGGTCCGGGAGTTCGACGACGGGGAGGACGAGGGCGGCCTCCTCGGGGACGACTCCGACAGCGTGGTCGACGTGGCGTTCCTCGCCCACGAGGACGACGAACGAGCGGTCGGCGAGGCGCTCGACGAGATAGCGGCGGACCCCGGCGTCGAAGTCCGATTCACGGGGCCGTGGCCGCCGTACTCGTTCGCACCTGAACTCGACGCATGAAACCGACGAAGGACGACCACGCCGCCGTGGAACTGCTCGACGTACTCCTCCGGGAGGGCGCGATAGTCCAGGCCGACGTGGTCGTGACGGTGGCCGACGTGCCGTTGGTCGGCGTCAGCCTCCGGGCGGCCATCGCGGGGATGTCGACGATGACGGACTACGGTTACTTCGAGGAGTGGGACGCCGTCCAGCGCGAACGCGCCCTGGACGAGGACGTCGAACGGTCGCTCGCCGCGGAGTCGTCGGGGCGCGCGCTCGGCGAGCAGGCGTCCGAGCGTCCGGACCGGGACGGTCCCGGAGAGCGACCGGAGCGGTCCGACTCCGGGGACGGGGAGTAAGTCAGGTACCGCCGGCCGGCCACGGACTGTCCTCAGCGTCTGCCCCCGGACGGTAGCCGTAGAAGAACCGGTGCGTCAGTCGGCGAGTCGGCTCTCGGGAACGGTGCCATCGTCGGTCCAACCCCGAACCTCGTAGTACTCGTCGAGAGCGGATTCGAGTCCCTCTATCTCGTACGGGAGTTCGTCGTCGTTTCGGTCGAACCCACGCTGGTTGTTGAAGTGGCGTTCGAGGTCGACGACGCGGCTCCCGACGTCGAGCAGGTCGTCGTAGTCGGCGCCGAACAGCGCCTCGTACCGCTCGGGGTTCATGTAGTCTCGCGAGAACTTGCAGACGACGCCGCTGTCGTTGAGCGCCATCAAGTCCTCCTTCTCGACGAGTGCGGGTGGTTTCCCGTCCAACCCTTCGGGGTCCATCGCCTGCTCTTTGCTCACGAGGGGATACTCGTAGGAGTAGAAGACCGCGTACATGTGGTCCGCGCCTCGATTGGCCGTCGCGTAGCTCAGCCCCTGCCCGTTCAACGTCCGACCGTCGTGCGCCGGGAACGCGAGTCCCTTCACGGTCCAGTTCTTCACGCCGAGTTCGTCGGCGAATCGGTCGATTCCCTCCGCGAGAACGTCCCCGATTCCCTCGCGGTGAGCGATCTTCTCGACGGTCTCGTGGACGAGTTCCGCGTTTCCGAACTCGTCTTCGGCTTCGAGATACGCGGAGACGGCGTTGCCACAGGAGATGGTGTCCATCCCGAGTTCGTCACAGAGTTCGTTCGAATGCATCACGTCCACGACGTCGTCGATCATCGGGTTGCCGCCGAAGGCCATCACGGTCTCGAACTCCGGGCCTTCGGTTTCGACGCCGCGCGCTTCGTCTTTCGTCGGGAGTTTGCAGGCGAACGCGCACGCGGAACAGGTTCCTTTCTCGTACTTTTTCGACTCGACCGCGTCGCCGTTGATGTTCTCCGCGCCGTCGAACGATTGCCGTTCGAAGTACTTCGTCGGGAACGCCTCTATCTCGTTGGCGAGGTCGGTGACGCTCGTCGTCCCCTGTCGTTTCATGATGTGGTCGTCCGTCGCGGCCTCGCGATGGATCTCCATCTGCGTCGCCGGAACGTCCACGTCGGGAGCCGAGTCGCCGCGGAAGCTGACCGCCTTGACGTTCTTCGAACCGAGGACCGCTCCGAGTCCGCCGCGACCGAACGCCCGGTTCTCGCTCGTCATGATGGACGCGAACCGAACCCGGTTCTCCCCCGCAGGGCCGACGACCGCGAGGTTGTCGACGCCGAGTCCGTGTTCCTCGGCCATGTACTCGTCCGTCTCGGGGACGGTCGCGCCGGAGAGCTCCGGTATCGACTCGAACGCGACCCCTTCGTCCGAGACGTGGACGGCGAGCAGGTCGTCGCTGATTCCCGTGATTTCTACGGCAGCGTACCCGGTGTCGGCAAAGTTGCGCGACACGAACCCCCCCGCGTTCGACGAGAGGAGTCCGTCGGTCAGCGGTGAGATACCGGTGCAGTTCGTCCGCCCGGTGAAACTCATGTTCGACGTCTGCATCGGGCCGGTCGTGAAGAAGAGGCTGTTCTCGGGCCCGAACGGGTCGGCGTCGAACGGAAGTCGGTCGTGCGCCAGTTTCGTGCCGACGCCCCGCCCGCCGATGAACGATTCGAGGACGTCGTCGATGGATTCCGTCCGCGTCTCTCTCGTCCCGACGTCGATGGTGAGTAGTCGCCCGCTCGTGTGAAGCATCACCGTGCCACTCGTCGGCGTAGCGTCAAAGTGGTTACGGAAACTGTGTACGCTATTACCTATAATCGAACCTCTTCTGAAATCCTGAATCAAATATCGTATATGGCCTATATGGAAATCGTGGATAAGATATTTATAACTGTTCGACATGGTATGGCGTATGACGGCTGGTCCGCCGATCGATCAACTTCACTACGAGGATGCACCGAGCGTCGAGACCGTTCCCGGTCCGAACACTCGCGAGTTGCTGGACGAGCAACGCGAGATAGACAGCAGTGCAGTTGCCTACCCCGAAGACATCCCGGTCGCGTTCGAAGAGGGCAAAGGCGCAACCGTTCGCGACGCCGACGGAAACACGTACATCGACATGTTCGCCGGTATCGGCGTGCTGAACGTCGGACACGCTAATCCGTACGTGCTGGAAGCCGTCCACGAGCAGGCGGACAAGCTCGTCCACACCGTCGACTTTCCGAGCGAAGCCCGCCTCGAACTCATCGACAAACTCGACGAGATCGCTCCGGGACGGCTCAAGGGGAACAATCGGGTCCTCTTCGGCGGCCCGACTGGAAGCGACGCCATCGAGGCAGCGATAAAGCTCGCCAAGTACAACACGGGTGGCGACGGTCTCATCGCCTTCCGCGGCGGCTATCACGGCGCAACCAGTGGCGCGATGAGCCTCACCGGAAACAAGGATTTCAAAGGTCACTACACGCCACTCCTCTCGGACGTCGTCCACGCACCGTACCCCCATCCGTTCAGACAGGACGCGACGCCGGAGGAAGCGGTCGACCGAGCGCTCGAAGAGGTTCGAGCGATCCTCGAAGATCCGTACGGCGGGTTGGCGAACCCGGCAGGCATCTTCGTCGAACCGATACAGGGTGAAGGCGGCGTCATCGCACCACCCGAGGGCTTCCTCGAAGGACTGCGGGAGATCGCCGACGACAACGACGTTCTGCTCGTCTTCGACGAGATTCAGAGCGGACTCGGGCGCTCCGGCCGATGGTGGGCGAGCGAGTGGTACGACGTCACGCCGGACGCGATGACGACGGCCAAGGCGCTCGGCGGTGTCGGGTTCCCCCTCTCCGCGACGATCTATCACGAGGACTTCGACACGTGGGGGTCGGGCGACCACGCGGGCACGTACCGCGGGCACGTCGTCGCGATGCGCGCCGGGACGCGCGCCATCGAGTACATCCAGGACCACGACCTCCTCGCACACGGGCGCGAACTCGGCGAACATATCCGGAGTCGGCTCCGCGACGTCGCAGCGGAGACCGACGGACTCGGAGAGGTTCGAGGGAAGGGACTGTTCATCGGCGCCGAGTTCGTGGACGCGGACGGAAACCCGGACAGCGACACCGTCGACGCCGTCCAGCAGTACTGCTACGAACACGGCGTCCTCGTCTGGAAGGCCGGACGACACGGGAACGTCCTGCGACTCCTCCCGCCGCTGGTGCTCACCGAGGAACTGGCCGACACCGCGATGGACGTCATCGTCGAGGCCGTCCAGCACGTCGTCGGCGAACGGCAGCCCACCGCCTGAATCGGCTCCGGACTACTCTTTCGACACCAAATCATGAGCGACACCGACCGAATCGTTACGGACGATGCACCGTGCAACGACAATCCGTACTCGCAAGGCGTTCGCGCCGGGGACACGCTGTACGTCTCCGGCTACGGCCCCGTCGATCCCGAAACTGGAGAGGACGTCGAGGGCGGGATTCGAGCGCAGACCGAACAGGTGTTGGACAATATCGCCGCCGTCGTCGACGACGCGGACGGCGATGGTCTCACCGACGTGGTCAAGGTAACCGTCTATCTGACGGATCTCGACGACTACGACGAGGTCAACGAAGCCTACGGCGCACGGTTCCCCGGCGACCCGCCTGCGAGAGTCTGCGTCGAGGTCTCACGCCTCCCGGGAGACGTGCGCGTCGAGATGGACGCAGTGGCGTATCTCGGCTGACGGTCCAGACGGAGTAGGATCAGTCGTTCAGGTCCTCGACGCGCTGGTCGCGCTGTTCCGCGGCAGCGTTGACCTTCGCGATGAACTCGTTCATCTGTTCTTTCATATCCGTGCGCATGGACGTCGCAGAGAAGTCCTCGGACTCGGCGAGGAGGCGGACGAACGCGCGCAGTTCCTCGTCGGTTATCTCGTCGAAGTCGCCGAATTCGAGTTTGTCGATGACCTCGTCGACGTCTATCTGACCCACGGGGTCGACGTTGAAATCCACGGTCACCATGCGATAGTCCGACCCCGCCAGTTCCTGTTCGGCCTTGTTGACGCCCTGGCCGAGCATGTCCTTGAACGGAGTGTAGTACCCCATCGTCCCGAGATGGAGGAACGCGAGGAGGTCGGTGATGCCCTGCGTGTAGGCGTCTCTCGCGTCGTCGTCGGGATTGAAGACCGTCTCTCGGTCGCGGTCTTCGAGGTGTTCGAAGATGATCGTGAAGTCGAGAATCGCGTTGCGGATGCGGCGGCGAATCCGATTCCGCTTCTGTTTCCGGGAGTGTTCGGTGTAATCCGACTTCCGACCGATCAGGAACTCCCGGTCGCTCGGTGTGAGGATACCTCGGTCCCGGTCAGCGGAGTAAGCGAGGTTATCCGGGGCCTCGAACTCGTTCGAGTCGTCGTTCATACACAGTTTTTGTATATTAGTAGAATTAAGGGTTACGGAGCATCCCCCTCGTCGTGTTCGACCCGAGGGGCTGCGGCGGGGAACGGCTTGCGAACGCGGACCGTCGGCCATCTACACCGTTCACGGCGTTTCCCCTCCTCGTAAACTGTGTCCACCCGAACAGTCGTGGTTATCCGCGGTTTCGATAGCGTTATCGTGCTCCTCGCCGAAATATACTCTGCGTCTTACCTGTTGTCGGCGTACACGGATACCGTTCTCCCACCAGTCTTGTAAACGTATACTGTATCCACTGGCATCGATATCCGTAATATTTATCAGGGTCTTTCACGATGGGGGACCTGTGGCAACGCACGGCATGGTGAACGAGAGCACCCACTATCCATGACATACGAACTGCACGACCGCTGTGAGCACGGATCAGGGAATCGACTACCGAGAACGCGTTCAGAACGAACCGGTTCGCGGTCGTGGGAGTGCAGGGACTCGACCCTCGAACCGGCGGTCGATGGGCCGCTGGACCGTCGGAAAAGAGGTGAAGCCGCGTGAGTTCGCCCGACGAACGCGGTGCGGTCGCCGAATTCCTCGACGAGATCGAACCGACGATATTCGCGTTCGGCGCCGGAATCACGCTCCTGTTCGTCGCTGCGTTCGGGCTGAGCCCCGACGCGGCGTACGAGACGGTCGACGGGATGCGAGTCTGGATCCTGGCCCACTTCAACTGGTTCTTCCTCATCACGATGCTGGGGTTCGTCCTCTTCCTCGGATTCCTCATCTTCGGCCCGTGGGGCAAACTTCGGTTAGGGGACGAGGAGCCGGAGTACAGCTACTTCTCGTACTTCGCGATGATGTACTCTGCCGGTCTCGCGGCAGGCATCGTCTTCTGGGGACCAGCCGAGGCGCTGTTCCACTACTCGTCGGTTCCACCGCTGTACGACGTACAGGCCAAGTCGGCCGCTGCGATGCCGGTCGCGGTCCAGTACTCGATTTTCCACTGGAGTCTCACCCAGTGGTCCTGTTTCACCGTAATGGGACTCGGCATCGGCTACTTCGTCTACAACTACGGCGCCCCGCTCAGAGTATCGGCAGTGTTGACGCCGATACTCGGTGCCGACAACGTCGACGGGAGCCTGGGGAAAATCGTCGACATCCTCGCTGTGTTCGCGACTATCGGCGGCGTCGCCACCTCCCTGGGGTTCATCGGGAGCCAGTTCATCACGGGTCTCCAGTTCCAGTGGGGTATCGAACTCGGCGACCTCGGAACGATCCTGGTCATCACCGGGATGACGGTCATCTTCACCGTCTCCCTGGTGCTGGGAGTGGATCGCGGCATCAGGCGACTGTCGAATTTCAACATGACGATGTTCCTCCTGCTGATGGCCGCCACCCTGGTCTTCGGCCCGACGGTCCGCATCCTCGAACTGGGGACCCAGGCGACCGGAAGGTTCGTCGGCGACTTCTTCAAGACGAGCCTCTACACCCACTTCACCGGCGGTGGAGAGTGGGCGAACGCCTGGACGGTCTTCTACTGGCTGTGGCCGCTCGCGTGGTCGCCGTTCGCGGGGCTGTTCATCGCCCGCATCTCTCGCGGTCGGAGCGTCCGCGAAGTCGCGTTCGCCGGCATCGGAGCGACGTCGATGGCGACCATCCCGTGGTTCGTCATCATCGGCGGGTCGGCGGTCATCATGCAGAACACGGGCACCGCGAAGATACTCGGTCCCGTCACCGAGTACGGTGAGGCGGTGTCGGGGTACGTCATGTTCGGCGCGCTCCCCATCGTGGGAACCGTCCTCCTCTTCGCCTTCCTCGTCCTCGTGACGACGTTCTTCGTCACGTCCGCGGACTCCTCGACGCTCGCGGTGTCGATGATGACGACCGGCGGAAAGGAACACCCCTCTTCCATCAACCGCGTCTTCTGGGCGTTGCTGCAGGGGACGGTCGCGTCCATCCTGATGGTCATCGGCGGCGTCAGGGCGCTCCAGTCGGCCGCCATAATCACCGGCGCTCCTTTCGCCATCGTCTGTCTCGTCGCCATGCTCGGGCTCATCAGGACGTTCCAGGACGAGCACGGGCCCATCCTGCTGCAGGACCGCACGACGCTCTTCGGCTCGCCCGGCGGGAGTGACGAAACCGCCGCGCACGCGAAGGTGGCCGGACAGGACGACGACTGACCGGCGACCCTCGCCCGCAGCAAAACGATAACAACTTTTATTAACGTCATATACGAAGTTTGTGTATGGACAGGGATACGGCCGAGCCCGATGCGGGCGCACTTCCTGGACCGAACGCCCAGAAGTGGATCGATTTTCACCACGAACACGCAGCACCGAGCGAGTTCTCACACGAGTTCGTCTGGGACGTCACGAAGGAAGCCGACGGACCGTTCGTCACCGACGTCGACGGGAACGTCCTCCTCGATTTCACCTGTCACATCGGTGCAGCACCGCTCGGCTACAACAACGAGAAAATCCTCGGCAAACTGCGCGAGTTCTCGCTCCTCGAACCGATGAAGATCGCCGGACAGGACATGTACTTCGGCGCCGGCGACGACCCGGCAACCGCGGACTTCCCGGCGTCCAGCCACCTCGTCCAGAAGCTCGTCGACGTCTCCAGCCAGTACGGGATGGACACCGTCTTCCTCTCGAACTCCGGGGCCGAAGCCGTGGAGAACGCGATGAAGATAACCCACGACCGCAACCCGACCGCCAAGTACGCCTACACGTTCGAGGGGAGCTTCCACGGACGGACGCTCGGTACCCTCTCCGTCACCCGTTCGAACGAGGTGTACACGCGCCACTACCCCGAGATCGCTGGCGTCCGCACGGTTCCGTTCTGCGACGAGCGAGACGGGACTGCCGAATCCTGCGACTGCGGGTTCTTCACCGGAGACGGCTCGCAACTCCGGAACGCGCTCCAGCCCGAAGGTGGCCACGTCAACCCCGACGAGGTCGCGTTCGTCGTCGTCGAACCGGTCCAGGGCGTCGGCGGCTATCGATTCCCGAGCACCGAGTTCATGGCCGAAGTGGGTGACGTCTGTGAGACGTACGACGTCCCGCTCGTCGTCGACGAGATCCAGTCCGGCGTCGGTCGCACGGGTGAGATGTGGGCCTCGGACCACTACCCCATCGAACCGGACGTCATCGCCAGCGCGAAGGCGCTCCGAGTGGGTGCCACGATCTCGCGGTCGGACGTCTTCCCGGCCGAGAAGAACCGGTTGGGTTCGACGTTCGGCGGCGGCGACGTTCTCTCGTCGATGCAGGGCGTCTTCACGCTCGAAGCTATCGAGGAGCACGACTTGCTCGCCAACGCGACGGAGCGGGGCCAGCAGGCCACGGAACTGCTCCGAGACGATGCGCCCCCGCACGTCGACGACGTGCGCGGCAAGGGACTGATGCTCGCCGTCGAGTTCGATACGACACAGCGGCGCGACGCCGTCGTCCAGGAGGCGCTGAAACGCGGACTGCTCACCCTCGGCTGTGGCGAGAAGACGATCCGCCTGCTCCCGCCGCTCGACTCGACCGAGCGCGAGATCGAACTCGGAATCGGCATCATGAACGAGGCCATCGAGGCGGCCGGGATGACGGTATCGAGATAGCCGAAACGACCCTCCGCGGTTCTTCAGCCGCGAGACCCGGCCGAGAGGCGGTTCATTCGTCGAGGGTATCGTCGGCGACCCCGATTCCGTCCCGTTCGTCCAGCGCACCCAGGACGGCGGAGAGGTGTTCCGGCCCGCTTCCCGCCACGCCGACGGTCACCGGCGTCCGGTTCGGGTCGTCCGTAGCCGTTCGGCGAGCGCGCTCCAGCACGTCGAGTTCCGCACCGTGCTGTTCGACGGTCGCCGCGAGCGTCTCGACGCCGGTCGGCCAGTCGGCGATAGCGAGGCGTGCCTCGGCGTACCGTCCGAGTTCCATGCGGCCGGTGCGCGTGAGTTCGCCGTGTTCGGAGAGGTTCACGTTACCACCGGAGACGACGACGGCGACGTGTTCGTCGTCGACGTCCACCGTGCCGGAGAGCAGCGCGGCGAGCGGCGCTGCGCCGGCGGTCTCGGCCACGGTCTTGGCGCGCTCGGCGAGGAGGGTGACGGCGACGCTCATCTCGCGGTCGCTGACGCTGACCACGTCGTCGACGCGCTCGCGAACGACGGCGAAGGTCTTCTCCAGCAGGCGCGTGTCGGCGATCCCCTCCGCGACGGTGTCCACGTCGGAGAGTTCGTGTATCTCGCCGCGTTCGAGCGACGGTTTGGCGTGAGACGCCCCCTCAGGCTGGACGCCGACGACCCGGACGTCCGGGTCACGGGCCTCGAGCACGGTTGCGATGCCGGAGATCAGTCCGCCGCCGCCGATGGAGACGAGGACGGTGTCGAGTTCGGGGTACTGCTCCAGCAGTTCGAGGCCGACGGTCCCTTGCCCCGCGATGATCGCCTCGTCGTTGAAGGGGTGGACGAACGACAGCTCCTCCTCGTCGGCCAACTCGAGCGCGTGTTCGTAGGAGCGCTCGTAGATGTCGCCCTCGACGACGACGTCGGCACCGTAGCCGCGCGTCGCTTCTATCTTCGCGGAGGGGGTCACCTCGGGGACGACGATGGTCGTGTCGACGTCGAGCAACCGTCCCGCGAGGGCGACTCCCTGAGCGTGGTTGCCTGCACTCGACGCGACGACGCCCCGCTCGCGCTCCTCGGGCGAAAGCTGGGCCATCGTGTTGTACGCGCCGCGACTCTTGAACGACCCCGTCCGCTGCATGTTCTCGAGTTTGAGCCCAACCGACGTCGCTCCGCTCCGTTCCGCGAACGTCGTCGAGCGGTCCAGTGGCGTCCGGTGAACCACGTCTTCGAGGCGTTCTCGGGCGGCTCTCACGTCGGCGGCGGTGACGACGTCGTCGGCAGTCGGCAGCCCACCATTCGTCTCCTCGGAGTTCATGCGCCGTCCTCCCCGACGGCGAGTATCGACTCGACGAGCACGTCCACGCCGATTCCGAGGCTCCGTTCGTCCACGTCGAACGTCGGCGTGTGATGGCTGGTCGGATGGTCGGTACCGACGATGAGATACGTCGCGAGGCCGCCTTCCTCCTGCACTCGCTGCATCAGGAACGTGGCGTCCTCGCTCGCACCGAAGTCCGCGGTCGGGACGACCGAGCCGACGCCGTCGACGCCGCGGGCCACGTCCGCCACGACGTCGACGAGTTCGGGGTCGCTGTCGGCACGGGGAGATTCGCTGACGACGTCGACGGCGACGTCACATCCGTGCATCTCGGCGGCGGTTTCGAACGTCCGCGTCAGGCGGGATTTCACGTACTCCTTGAGCTCGGTCGTCTCGCCGCGCGCCTCCGCCTCGACGTGTGCGGTCTCGGCGATGACGTTGCTCGCGGTCCCGGCCTCGGCCCTCCCGAGGTTCACTCGCGTCATGCCGTCGGAGTGGCGGGGAATCGCGTAGGCGTTCTGGATGGCGGTGCCGAGCGCCTGCATCGCGTTGTCGCCCTCCTGGGGCGCTTTGCCCGCGTGCGCGGACGTGCCCGTGAACGTCGCATCGACGTGGCACATGGCGAGCGGGCGCTCGATACCGGCGACGACCTCGCCCGTCGGGTGGTCGAGACCGACGTGGACCGCGAAGAGGTAGTCGAGGTCGTCGGCGAACCGACTCTCGGCCATCGGACGACCACCGCCGGACACCTCCTCTGCCGGCTGGAAGAAGACGACGAGTTTCCCGTCGAAGTCGCTCGCTTTTACGGCTTCGAGGGTGGCGAGGCCCCACGTCATGTGTGCGTCGTGGCCGCAGGCGTGCATCGTCCCCTCCCGTTCCGACCGGAACCCCTCGGCGGCGGGCGCGTGGTCGTCCGCCGTCGACTCCTCGATGAACAGGGCGTCGATGTCGACCCGGAGGCCGACGACCGGCCCGGGACCCTCGTCGAGGACGGCGACCGCTCCCGTGTGCCCCCCTTCGATTCGGTCGAGGAGGTCCGGGTCGGCGCCGCGTTCGAGCGCCCGCTCGTACCAGCGGTCTACGTCGTCGTCTTCGGGGACGGCCATGCGGTCTTCGCCGTCGTACGCCTCGGGTCCGACGGCGAGTTCGTCGACACCGATAGCGCGCAGTTCTTCGACGAGGCGGTGCGTCGTGTAGAATTCGCGCCACGCCGGTTCCGGATACCGATGGAACTCGCGTCGTACGTCGGAGAGTCGCTCCTGTATCGACTCGGCCATGCGTGGCGCTGACACTCTCCAACCACTTAACTGTAAACGCTTTTCGTTGATAGTGGTTACACAAAAGGACTAAGTTGGGCTGTCACAATCCTTCGACCATCGATTCGCGTCCGTCGCGCGATGGTGAAAGAATGAGTGTGAACCCAGATATCGTCGTCCTCCGCGAGGGGACGGAAGGACTCTCGATGGAATCGTACGCCGAGGAACTACGCGAACGTCTTCCCGACCGGACGGTCGCACTCGCCCGGACGCCGAAACAGGAGCGCGAACTCGTCGCAGAGGCACGGGTCGTCACCGGAATCACCGTCGACGAGGACCTGCTCACCCGCGCCGAGCGACTCGAACTGTTCGCGTGTACCTTCGCCGGAACCGACCACGTCCCGATGGACGCTTTCGCCGAACGTGGCGTCGCCGTGACGAACGCCGGAGGCATCCACGCGCCCGGAATCGCCGAACAGGCCATCGGCAACGTGCTCGTCTTCGCACGTCGCCTCCACGAAGGATGGCGACGCAAGCAACGCGCCGAGTGGCGACATTTCCAGTCGGGCGAACTCACCGACAGCACGGTCACCGTCGTCGGTCTCGGCTCCATCGGCGAAGCGGTCGTCCAGCGTCTCCAGGGGTTCGACGTCGAGACCATCGGCGTCCGGTACACGCCGGAGAAGGGCGGCCCGACGGACGAAGTCGTCGGCTTCGAGGAAGACGCCATCCACGACGCCTTCTCGCGAAGCGAGTACGTCGTCGTCGCCTGTCCGCTCAACGAGATGACCCGCGGGCTCGTCGGGGAGTCGGAGTTCGCGACGATGCCGACGGACGCCGTGCTGGTCAACACCGCACGCGGCCCCATCGTCGATACCGACGCACTCGTCTCCGCACTGCGGTCGAACAAGATCCGCGGGGCGGCACTCGACGTTACCGATCCCGAACCGCTCCCGGCAGACCACCCGCTCTGGAACCTCGAGAACTGCCTCGTCACGCCCCACACCGGCGGCCACACGCCGCGACACTGGGAACGACTCGCCGACATCGTCGCAGCGAACGTCGAACGGCTCGACACCGGTGAGACGCTGGAGAACCAGGTGCTCGCGCCGAAATCCGACTGACGAGACGATGGCATCACAGGACCCCAGACCCGCCCGCGAACGGGCGGACGTGGACGCAGACACGGACCCTGCCGGCGACCCCGCAGACGACCCGCGAGCCGATTACGACTACGCGGGCGGCGACGTGACACGTCCGAGTCTCGTCGCTGACCTCAGCGACCAAGTCGAGGGCGACGTGCGGTTCGACGAGTACACCCGCCAACTCTACGCGACCGACGCCAGCGCCTACGAGGTGACGCCCGTCGGCGTCGTCTTCCCGGAATCGACCGCGGACGTGGCGGCGGTGATGGAGTACTGCGCCGAGCGCGAGATACCCGTCCTCCCTCGGGGCGGTGGCACGAGTCTCGCCGGACAGGCGGTCAACGAGGCGGTCGTCCTCGACTTCACGGACGCCATGGACGGGGTCGTCGACGTCGACCCCGACGAACGACGAGCGCGAGCGCAGGCCGGGACCGTCCTCGCCGAGTTGAACGCGACGGTCGCCCCGCACGGGTTGAAGTTCGCTCCCGACCCGGCCGCCGGGAATCGAAGTACGCTCGGCGGCGCTATCGGGAACAACTCGACCGGAGCGCACTCGTTGAAGTACGGCAAGACCGACGCCTACGTCGAAGAAGTAGAGGTCGTACTCGCCGACGGCACGGTGACGACGTTCGGCGAGGTGACCGTCGACGAACTCCGGGACCGCGCCGACCCGGAGGGCGACCGGGAAGCGCAGATACACGACGCGCTCCGCCGCGTCGTCGACGAGGAGGCAGACGCGGTCCGGGAGGCGTTTCCCGACCTGAAGCGTAACGTCTCGGGATACAACCTCGACCGACTGGTCGAAGAAGCGCGCGAGGCAGGACACGCCTCGGACGAGATGGCTTCGCCGTCTCGCCGCCCGCGAGAAGATAGCGACGCCGTGAGCGAACCGGGGTCGGTCAACCTCGCTCGCGTCTTCGCCGGAAGCGAAGGAACGCTCGGCGTCGTCACCGAAGCCACCGTCTCGCTCGAACCGATCCCCGAGACGAAGTCGGTCGCCCTCCTCACGTACCGCGACCTCCTCGACGCGATGGCCGACGTAGACGCCATCGTGCGCGACCACGACCCGGCCGCCGTCGAAGCCGTCGACGACGTGTTGCTCGACCTCGCGCGGGAGACCGACGAGTTCGCGGAGGTCGCCGCGCGACTCCCGGAGGGGACCGAGACGGCGCTGCTCGTCGAGTTCTACGCCGACTCGGACGACGAACGACGCCGGAAGGTCGCGGACCTCGTGGCCGACCGCGTCGACGACTCCACCACAGCCGACACCCGCTCCGGTGATTCCGACGGAGCCGACCGGTCGGGTGCGTTTGCGGCGCTAGAAGCGTACGAGGACGACGAACGCGAACAGCTGTGGAAGCTCAGGAAGAGCGGGATGCCCATCCTGCTCTCGCGGACGTCCGACGCGAAGCACATCTCGTTCATCGAGGACACCGCCGTCCCGACCGAACATCTCGCCGACTACGTCGCGGACTTCCAGGAGGTGCTCGAAGCCAACGACACGTTCGCCAGCTTCTACGCCCACGCCGGCCCCGGATGCATGCACATGCGACCGCTCGTGGACACGAAGAGTCCGGCGGGGGTGAACCAACTGGAGGCCATCGCGGACGGGGTGACGGACCTCGTCGTCGAGTACGGCGGCAGCGTCTCCGGCGAGCACGGCGACGGCCGGGCGCGGACCCAGTGGAACCGGAA
>NZ_JBQBLX010000007.1:0-310320 GCF_051917725.1 Halomicrococcus pelagicus | reverse complement strand
TGGGCGTCGAAGGTGCCGGGGGCCCGCGCCGTCATGGAGAAAGCAGTCGGCGTCGCCCGCGAGCGCTCGCTGCCCACCTTCCACCGCGAGAGCCTGGAGGACTGGTTCGACGCCCGCGGCGGGGCGCGCGTCCCCGAGACTGATGCGACCCGGAGGGTGCTCCTGTTCCCGGACACCTACACGAACTACAACCATCCCGAGGCCGGGAAGGCGACCGTCCGGGTGCTCGAAGCGGCGGGCGTCCACGTCGAGATACCCGACGACGTGACCGCGACGGGGCGACCAGCGCATTCGAAAGGGTTCCTCGACACGTCTCGGGAGCGAGCAGCGGACAACGTCTCGGCGCTCGCGCCGCACGTCGCCGACGGGTGGGACGTGGTTCTGGTCGAACCCTCCGACGCCGTGATGTTCCAGTCGGATTACCGCGACTTGCTCTCGGGGCAAGCCGTCGAGCGGGTCGCGGCGAACGCGTACGGCGTCATGGAGTACCTCGACGCCTTCGACCTGACGGACGACCTCGCGCTCGGAAGCCCCGACGAGCGTCTCACGTACCACGGCCACTGCCACCAGAAGGCGACGAAGAAAGAGGGCCACTCGGCCAACGTCCTCCGTGCGGCGGGGTACGAGGTGGACGCACTCGATTCGGGCTGTTGTGGGATGGCGGGCTCGTTCGGCTACGAGGCGGAACACTACTCGCTGAGCCGGGCCATCGCGGGCATCCTCTTCGACCAGATCGACGCCAGCGACGGCGAAGAAGTCGTCGCGCCCGGCGCGTCGTGTCGAACCCAGATCGGCGACCGCGAGCGAGGAGCGGAACCCGACCATCCGATCGAGAAGGTCGCCGAATTGATGCGGTAGCGGTCGCCGATCGAGGGATTTCGACGTCGAAGGGGAAGGGACGACCACGGCCGAGAGAGGTGGAAGAGAGCGTCGATGAGGAACTGCGGAGTTCGGAAACGGCGAACGCCTTCTCTTCGACGAGACTGGTAGGCGAACCAGTGGCAGTCGGAGATAAAAATCGGGTGAACGCGGCGGCCTCCGATTTTCGCTGCTCTCAGGCGGTGAACAGTTCTCGCGGGAACTCGGCCAGTACTTCGGCACCGGTCGACGTGACGCGGAACGTCTCGCTGAGTTCGACGCCGAAGTCGTCGAACCAGAGGCCCGGAATCATGTGGAAGGTCATGTTCTCTTCGAGCACCGTCTCGTCACCCGGCCGGAGACTGGCGGTGTGTTCCCCCCAGTCCGGCGGGTAGCCGAGCCCCATGGAGTAGCCGATCCGGTCTTCCTTCTCGATGTCGTACTTCCCGATGACGTCACGCCACGCCCGCTCGACCGACTCGGCGGTGACGCCAGGTTCGGCGTGGTCGAGCGCTGCTTCGAGCCCTTCGACGACGATTTCTGCCCTGGATTGCATCTCCTCGGGGGGGTCGCCGACGAAGGTCGTTCTCGCCAGCGGGGAGTGATACCGGTTCCGACAGCCGGAGAGTTCGATGATGACGGGGTCGCCACGCTCGAACGGGCGGTCGGTCCACGTGAGATGCGGCGTTCCGGTGTGGTCTCCGGACGGCATCAGTGGAACGATAGAGGGGTAGTCGCCCCCGAACTCGTCGGTCCCCCTGATGAGGCCGTCGTAGATCTCCGCCGCCACCTCGTACTCGGGGACGCCTTCTCCGACCGCGTCGAGTCCGGCCTGCATCGCGTTCTCGGAGATGCGTGCGGCCTGCCGCATGTACTCCAGTTCCTGCTCGGACTTCCTGACCCGAACCCAGTTGACCAGAAGCGTGGCGTCGTCGAACTCGGCGTCGGGGAGGTTCTTCTGGAGTCGGGTGTACGACTTCGCAGTGAAGTAGTACGCGTCCATCTCCACGCCGATGCGCGCGTCCTGAACGTCGAGTTCTTCCAGTACGTCGGCGAAGAAATCCATCGGATGCAGGTCGTACGGCGAGTGAACGTGGTCGTCGCTGTACGACCGGATGTTCTCCTCGGCGAGCCAGGTCGTCGCTCGCGCGCCGTTCGCATCCATCTCTCGCCCGACCCAGATCGGTTCGTCGCGTTCGTGGGTCACGATGACGGCTTGGTGAACGTAGAACGACCACCCATCGTAGCCCGCGAGATAGTTCATGTTCGCGGGGTCAGAGACGACGAGCGCGTCTAGGTCCGCCTCTCGCATCCGCTCTTTCGTCCGCTCTATCCGCCGTTCGTATTCGTTCCTGTCGAAGACTGCCTGTGGCATGACAACGTCGTTCAAATAGTCGAACGAGATATTTCTTAAGCTTTTTGTGTACCATACAAACGGAATGTGTGTACGTGGCCGTCGAGTCTCGCCTCGAACCATCGCCGGAACGGTGAACCGGCGCACCGCTACCGATTCGGTCGGTGACACTCGACGCGGATTTTCCGCTCGGCGGTGGCGAGAACCCAGCAGTTACGTTCGCGAACACCGTCGGTTGGGCTCGTTCTCCGTGACGGTTCGAGCGGCGTCCCATGACAGTGAGTATTTACCGCCGGCAGTCCTTCGCCCCGTCATGGGTTATCACGTCGTACCGTTCGACGACGTCGCCCCGACGCCGGACCGGCCGTCCGAACACCGGTCCGTGAGCGACGCCGTCGGCCTGGAGCGGATGGCGCTCAACGTCTATCGGGCAGAGCCGGGCGAACAGCTACCGCTGGCCTACCACGTCCACGACGAGCAGGAGGAAGCGTTCGTCGTTCTCTCGGGGGTACTCCACGTCGAGACGCCGGAAGGAACCCACGTCGTGGGCGAAGACGAAGTGTTCGTCGCGGAGCCGGAGAGCCCGCACCGGGCATACAATCCGACGGACGCCGACGAGACGGTCCGGGTACTCGCCGTCGGCGCACCGTCGACCGACGACGTCCATCCCTACGAGCCCGAGGACGCGTGACGTCGACGCTGCCGATGACGCTCCGACGGGAAAGCTCGTGGTCGTCATCATCGTTCATGTATTTCTCCGTTCCACGAGAATGATAAACAATCCCAAGGTAGAAATATTTTAGGCCGAAGGGGAATGAAACCAGCCGAAAGCGGTACGGGACTCCTTTCGGCTCTCCCCTGTTCGCGGCAACGAGTCCGAGGTCGTCGTCCCGTTCGTCGGAGGGGACCGTAGTGGACGTACCAGAGCTTAGCAACGCCGTAACTCGTTCGTACCGTTTTTGCGCGCGGTCGAGTGTTGAACGGTTCTCGGCGGTCGCGATTCGGGACCGGGACGCCGTGACGTACTTATCGACACACTAACTCGATAACAACCGTTCGTCGTCCACGAACGGCCAGGGGTTATCTTATCCGTGGACTGTGGAGGAACAATCGCATCGTGACGGCCGGACGCCGGTTCGGTCGACCGAGCAACCAGAGGCACAGTTCGACGAACGCCAACCGTTCCCCGATCCGAGCCGCCCAACATGGACAACACGACGCATCTACTCAAAGAAACGCTGACCGTCGTAACGATGTTCACGACGTTCGTAAACACCATCGTCGAGTTCGCACAGGTAACGCACGTACGAATCGTCATCGTGATCCTCCTGGCCTGCCTCCTCGGAGTGAATCTCCTCGTAACGGAGTGAGGGCGAGGAGCGACAGCGACGCGCTCCTCGCGCCGGAGTAGTCACAGCGTCGTCTCCCGCTTCGACGAGGCTACGCGGTACCGACGTCCGCTAACCAGATATGTCACCCCCCGAGCTCTGAGTACCGTTACGTCCTGCCAACTTTTCGTTCGAACTCCTGTATCGCGTCGTCACTGCCGGCGAGGAACACGTCGTCGCCGGCCTCGATCGTAGCGTGTTCGTCGGTGTGGACGGTGCCGTCGCGCGAGATGCCGACCACGGTCCACCCTCGTTCGGGCGTACGACGGGCGTCTGCCAGCGAATCCCCGACGAACGACGCCGCATCGGTCCGTATCAGCCGTATTTGGCCCACGGGGTCCATGACTCGTTCGCCGTGAACCTCCGCCGCGACCAGGCGTGCGCACACCCGCTGGACGGAGAGGACGTAGTCGGCACCGGCTCTGAACGCCTCCGACGCTTTGTCGGCGTCGGTCACGCGTGCGAGAATCTCCACGTCTTCTGAGAGCGATCGAGCCATGGCTATGGTCAACAGTGCAGTCGCGTCGTCGTCGACGGTGACGACCAGTGCGGACGCGTCCTCGATACCGGCCGCCCGGAGGGTTTCCGGTTCGGTGACGTCACCGACGACGTCGGGCTGCGCGCTCTCCGATTCGTCGATGGTCGTGACGGACACGTCCGTCGAGAGCACGTCGATAGCTGCCGCACCGCCCTCTCCGAGACCGGCGACGAGCACCCGCGATTGCGCCGAGTTACGTGGCGTCCGGACGCCCGTCATCTCGCTCGCGACTTCGGAAATCGCGCTCTCCGGGCCGGCGACGACCAACACGGTGTTGGGCGTGAGGCGTTCGTCGGGCGAGGGCGACAGGCGCAATTCGCCGTCGAACCACCCGGCGACCAGCGTCAAGTCCGGATGGGTCGCGAGCGGCGACTCTCGCAGTCGGACGCCGTGGAGCGGGCTGTTCCGTCGGACGAGTATCTCTCGGATGGTAACCGGGTCGGCGGTGGTCGACACGTCGACCGTGACTGGCGTCGTCGCTTTTTCGGCCAGTCGCCGGCCGATGAGTGCGTGCGGGGCAGCGATTCGGTCGACGCCGATTTCGGCGAGCGCTGCCTTGCGGCGCGTCGAGGCCGTGAAGCTAATGACCCGTAGGTCCTCGTTCGCTTCCAGGGCCGTCAGGACGATACTCGCGGTGCTATCGCCGGCGTCGGTGATTAGGAGCTTTGCCTTCTCGATGCTGGCGCGGTCGAGGTCCGAGCGCTCCTCGGGGTCACCGTTGATGACCTGATAACCGTCGTCGGAGAGCTGCTTCGCTTCGTCCTCGTCGGACTCGACGAGGACGTAGTCCACGTCCAGTTCTTCGAGTTCGTCGAGCAGGACGCCGGTGTCGCGCTGGTACTCTGCGATGACGACGTGGTCGTTCTTTATCGAGAGGCGGTCGTCGAGGTTGAGCGGCGTCCGCTCGAACAGCGGGATGACGAGAATGCGTAACGTGACGAACCCGATAGCGACGCCGGTGACCTGCATCGTCACCATCAGCAGATTCATCGCTGGCGTCGACCACGCCGCGTCCGCACCGTACCCCGTCGTCGTCATCGTCTCCGTGACCGTCTGGAGCGAGCGGAAAATCGACTGGGGGCGATTTTCGAGCGTTCGCATTCCCACGTTGTAGACGACCGTGTAGACGAGGATGATCGAGACGACCCCGACCGCGTAGACGAGTATCAGTCGCTGTCGACGAGAGAGGTCTCGGGGATGTAGCCCCTCTATATCTCGGAGTTCGCGCATTGGATGGCTCCCTACGTTCTGCCGATGGCCTGTTCGCCCACTAAACCAACGGTGTCTCGACCGACCGACGGGCGATCGAGCGGCACGGACGTGACGTCAGTCTTCATCGGCCTGGTCTTCCGCAGCGCCGAGTATTCCGTTTGCTTCTTCTTCGAGCGTCTCGGCGAGCCACGAGTAAAAATCCGGGCGTGTCACAACCGTGGCGGTAGAGCCGTTATCGTACCGTCAGTCCTGGGGTTCCGTGATCTCCTCTTGGTCGAGCGGATCTTCGATGTCGCCGGTGACCGACTCCAGGAGGTCGGTCACGGTCACGAGGCCGACGACCTCGCCGTTCTCGATGACGAGCGCGAGCTCCTGGTTCTCGGCCTGGAACTGGTCGATAGCGTCGCTCACGTCCGTGTCCGGTGAGAGCGTCATCGGCGGCGCTGCCAGTTCGGTGAAGTCGACGTCGCCCTCGGCCAACTTCTCGCGGTGACGGGCGAGGATCGGGAAGTAGACGATGCCGCGGAAATCAGTCAGGTCCTCGCCGACCAGGGGATACCGGGTCTGTGGGCGCTCTGCCATCCGTCGGAAGTTCTCCTCGTCGTCGACTTCCGTGGAGAGCGCGACGATCTCCTCCGCGGGAATCATCATCTCTTCGACCGGTTGTTCGCCGATCTGGAACGCGTTCATAACCTCCTCGTGGCGTTCGTCGGACAGATCACCTTCCTCCAGAACCGAGCCGAGGCGGTTCCTGAGGTCGGCTCGCGACTCGATGGCCTCCTCTTCGGTTTCGAGCCACTTCCCGGTCATCTCGATGCCGAAGAGCCCCAGCGTCCCCTTCGCCACCCAGTCGCCGACCTTGATGAGCGGCGAGATGAGGTAGTTGAACCAGTACAGCGGCGCGGCCCCGTACCGACAGACCATCCGGGACCGTTCGACGCCCAGGTACGTCGGCGTCTGCTCGCCGTGCGTCAGGTGAACGAGGTTGATGATGAGGAAGGCGATTATCGCTCCGCCGCCGAGAGCCGCCACTGCCGTGTTCGCGAACAGCGGTTCGAACATGGCGGCCAGCGCGGGTTCGGCGACGATACCGACCGCGATACTCGACGCGGTGATTCCCACCTGGCAGGTCGTCAGGTAGATCTCCAGGTTCTGGGTCATCTCCCAGGCGCGCTCCAGCGAAGGGGAGTCGCCGACGAACTCCTCTTCGGTGAACTGGCGGGCGCGAGTCAGCGCGAACTCGATCGCCACGAAGAACGCGTTCGTCAGTATGAGTCCGACACCACCGAGTAGCCGAATCCAAATCTCGATTGAGTTCATCGTTCCGGCAGTGACCTTCGAGCGTCAAGTTATTGGTGGTACCGGCGCGAGGCGCATCGATTTCACGATGCGCCCGTTTGGGTACCAGTACCACTGCGCTCGTCAGACGACGTTTATAATCGCCAGGACGGAGTACTACTAGTCGAATGGCTCGCGACGCTCCGAAGGTCGAGAACTTCTCGATGCCGGTAGTACGACGTGATCGGGGCGTACTGGCCCTCGTAATCTTCGTCGTCCTGTTCGCGCAAGTGCTGCTCTATCCCGGAGTCACGGATCTCGTCGCGACGCTCGGAGCGACGACGCAACTCGATGCCAGCACGTGGTTTCTCGCCGCGGAGTTCGTTGGCTTCGTTCTCTTCGCGGGCGTCTGGGGGGTGCTGAGCGACCGAACCGGCCGTCGCGTCCCGTTCATCGTCGTCGGAGCGCTCGGCGGGGCCGCGGGCTATCTCGCTCTCGCGTCGCTGGGGCCGCGTCACTACGTCGGCTTCGAGACGCTCCTCATCCTGCGCTTCCTGCAGGGAGCGTCCACCATCGGTGCGTTCTCCCTCGCCATGACCATGCTGATGGATCTGGAGGGCGGTCACGGACGGAACATGGGGGCAGCGGGCATCGCCATCGGACTGGGAACGGCCCTCGGTGCACCTCTCGGTGGTCTACTATACGAACGAGGTACCATCGTCCCGCTCTGGGTAGCGGGCGGTGCCCTCCTGCTGGCTGGCGTGCTGGCGACGCGACTCGTCGACCGGGCACCGTCCGAAGGGCGTCCGGGACCCCGTGAGGTGGTCCAGCGCCTCCGGACGACGCCGGCACTGGGCTTTCCCTACGCGTTCGGGTTCGTGGATCGACTCACGGCCGGCTTCTTCGCGCTCGTCGGCACGGTCTACTTCCGCGATACGTTCTCGCTCGACGCGGCAGGAGCCGGAATCATGCTCGGACTGTTCTTCGGTCCCTTCGCACTCCTCCAGTACCCGCTGGGCGTTCTCTCCGACCGGGTCGGACGAAAGATTCCGGTGACGCTCGGCTCGCTCTGTTACGGGGCCGCCGTCGTCGCAGTGTATCTGGCGCCGACCCTCTGGCTCGCTGGCGGTGCGATGGTACTGCTGGGCGTGTTCGGCGCCCTCGTCTCGCCGGCGACGATGGCACTGGTCTCCGACCTCGCGAGCGACGCCAATCGAGGCGTCGCGATGGGCGGCTTCAACGTCTTCGGTAACCTCGGGTTCCTCGCCGGGTTCGTCGTCGGCAGTGTCGTCACCGGCTCCTTCGGTTACGGTGCCGCATTCCTGACGGCCGGGCTTCTCGAAGCCGGAATCGTCGTCGTTACGCTTCCAGCGTTCCTCCGGCTCGATCTCACCCAGTCACCGACGTTCAGCGAGTGACGGGCAGCGCCGACTGTTACGCTAGCAGTTCTCCGGGTACCGATGACTCGACAGATTGGCGGAGACGGTCGGTCGTTTCGAAAATCGGCTTTCGAGTGAGGCGAACACACGTCGTGACCTGCCAGTCGTCGGCTAAAGAACATAGGAGGTGGCCCCTGCTTGCCCGACCCGTGGACGACCTTCTCCGTCGTGAGTTCGGTACGCTGCGACGGCAGTACAGGACGTCGAGTACGAGACCAATTCCAGCGGGAACTACGTCGATGCGACGATAACGACCGAGGGAAGCGACGCGACGCTCGACGTCTTCGTGGACGCTGACTGACGAACTCACTACATGGCGGCGGGCGCTGTAACGCTCCGGACGGCTTCGACTGCCGTATTCGGCTCGGTGATTCAGGTGCGTTCGAGGTGAAGACCTTCGGGCTTCGCGGGCGTACTACTCGGGGAAGAGGCTGCCACGTCCACCGTGGATTATGTTGGTAATCCCATCGGCGTGCTGGACCAGGATCGTTCCGAGAATACTCATCACTAAGACGTAACCGACGGCGAACGCTGGAATCACCGACCGGAGCGTCTCCGTTCCCGACCCGGCAGCCAACGCCGCGATGACGAGCGAGAACTCCCCTCGTGGGACCAAGCCGAGTCCGACGCGGAGCGACCGCGTCCCGTCGAGGTCGTACACTCGACCGGAGAGAGTACCGCTCGCGACCTTCCCGACGGTCGTTAGGACGACGGCACTCGCGAGCAAGAGCACGACGTCACCGAGCACCGTCACGTCGGTCGTCAGTCCGATCGCGAAGAAGAACACTGCAGCGAAGAAGTCCCGTGTCGGAGCGACGACGTCCTCTATGCGTCCGGTGTGGTCGGTGTTGCTGAACGCCGTCCCGACGAAGAACGCTGCGACGGCTTCGCTCAACCCGACAGCCAGTGCGACGCCGGCGACGAGCGTCGTCGTTCCGAGGATGCGAAGCAGGAAGAGTTCGTCCGACGGGACGTCGAACGCTCGCTCCACCGTCTCGGCCCCGTACCACGCGACGATCGTCAGGCCGCCAAGGAACCCGAGCGCCGTGCCGACGGTGGTCAACGCATCGACGACGGAACCGCTACCGAGGACCACCGCCGAAAGCAACGCGAGATACATCGCGATGAGGATGTCCTCGAACACTAACGTTCCGAGTATCGGACTGCTCTCCGGGTTCGCGATCCATCCGTTCTCCGTCAGCGACTTCGTGATGACCGCGCTCGAGGAGATGTACACGATTCCCGCGACGAACAGCGTCTCGATTATCGAGAATCCGAACACGATGCCGAGAACGATTCCGAGCCCGAAGTTGACGAGGAAGTCGACGGTCCCGGCCTTCACGATTCGCGTTCGGTCGTTCAGCAGTTGCGAGATGCTGAACTCGAGGCCGAGAAAGAACAGCAGGAAGACGATACCGAGCTCGGCGAGGACGTCGATGAACTCGCGGTCTTCGACGAGCGTGAGCGATATTCCGGCGACGGACGACGGTTCGTTCGGGCCGATGAGGATGCCGACGAGTATGTAGGCGGGGATGACGGAGAGACCGATTCGGTTGGCCAACGTGCCAGCGACGGCGATACCGGTGAGTGCGATTCCGACCTCGAGCAACAACACCTCCGCCATTCTTAGGCGTCCTGGTCGTCGACTCGTTCGGCGAGGTCGGAGAATGCCCGCTGTTCGTCCCGCATCCCGAGAGTAACGAGAATGTCGTCCGCCTGGATGACCGTGTCCGGTTGTGGATTGCCGATGGTCTCGTCGCCACGCTGAATCGCGAGCACGGAGACGCCCGTTCGCTCACGGATGTTCGCTTTCTGGAGTGATTGCCCCGCTAACGTCGACTCGGGGTCGATTTCGACCCACTCGATGATCGCATCCCCCATGGGAACCTGGATCTCGTCCATTTCGACGGGCTGGAAGTACGCACCTTCGAGAATCGATCCCAGTTGGCGGGCGCGCTTTCCGGGAAGGGCGAACAGCTTCTGACTGTCCGCGTTCTCTTCGGGGCGGAGATACACCTCCCGCTTTCCGTCGTGATGGATGATTACGACCAGCCGTGAGTCCCCGTGGAGTTCGAGTTCGAACTTGTGTCCGACTCCCGGGACCTCCGTCTCGTAAATCGTCATAGAGGATACACAGAGCCGAAAAACGATAAACGTCATGTGTTCGCGGACCGCTCGCTCGACGTCTACTCGCTCGTCCGACGTTTTCGCCGACGACTGCAGTTCCGACACCGGTTTCGAGGCTCGCGGACCGGTCCTCGATGGAGGCGATTTAAGCCCGTCCGCGTCCATGTGGTAATAATGAGCTTCGAGACCCTCTATCTCCGTCTCGAGAAAGCGGACGCCCACCGGATTATCTCCTCGAAGGTGGAGGGCCTCCGTTCGAAGAGGGTCGACGATTCCATCGAATACCAGGGTAACGACGGGATGCTTCTCGCCGTTCTCTCCGATATCGACTCCGACGACGGGAGGGAATCGAAGTTGCGATACCAGACGTCCGTGATTACGCCGCCGCTCGCTCACGGACGGACCAAAGCACGCGAAATCCGCGACGCCGTTGCCGAGTACAAAGAATCCCGGTAGAACACAACGACTGCTTGCGTTCTTCCGGACCCGCCTGGTCGCGGTCATCACCTACTTCCGATTCGGTATCATAGCGCGTGGAGCCGAGGTAGCACTCCGGAGAGATTCGATGACCAGAGAGACCACGACAACCGGCGCGGACGAATCGAGCGGCACTCGTCGTGATTTCCTGCAGGCGGTTTCGCTCACGGCCGTGGGAGCGGACGCGGTGCTGGATCGGTCACTGGACTACGACGAGGGCCGTCTCGACTCTCCCGACGGCGCCCGACTCGAACCGGTCGCCGACTTGCCGGAGGACGTCACCCGGCCGTGGATCGGGGACCAGTTCTGGACGAATCGGTTGCAGGACTGGCGACTCCACGACGGTCGCATCGAGTGTCGTCGGGGCGATCCGAAGCTGCCGGTTCGCACCGTCGGCGTCCTCACACGCGAACTCGTTCGCCGGAACGCGCCGGGTCGCATCAGCGTCACTGCCGGTATCGTCGATACCGACCGTCGGTCCGACGGAACCGAATCCGGTGGGTTCTGCGGACTCCTCCTGGGGGTCAACCGGTCGCTCGACTACCGCGCCGCGGCCCTGGCACAGCAGTGTTCGGGAACGGGCGGCGGCCTCCTGTGCACGTTCGGTCGCGACGGGGTCGCTCGATTCCGCGAACACACGAGCACGACGGCGCCCCTCGCGTTCGCCGAACTGCCGGCCGAACGACGAACGCCGACCGACGAGTCGACGGGGGTGACTCCCGGCCGGCGAATTCGGCTCGACGTCGACGTCGTTCCGGTGGCGGAGGAACGGTTCGACGTACGACTCGTCGCGCGCGACGCGGAGAGCGAGGACGTGCTCTCGGAGACGGTACGCCGCAACGTTCCCGAAACGGACCTGCTCGGGAGCATCGCACTCGTCTCGTCGCCGGGGCAGGCCGGGACGCGCTGGTGGTTTCGCGACTTCCGAACTGGGGGCGAGAAGATCGACCGACTTCCCGACCGGACGTTCGGGCCGATCGCCGGGACGCTCTACTCGCTGAACGGGTCGGTGCTCAGGCTGTCCGCGCAGTTCGTGCCGCTCGGTGAAAGCGAACCGCGAACGACGGAGCTTCAGTACCGCCGCGTCGATACCGACGAGTGGACGACCGCTGGGACGGCCGACGTCGGTACCGGATACGCGGCGTTGTTCCGCGTCGAGGACTGGGACCCGACCCGTAGCTGGGAGTATCGCGTCGTCTACCGGGACGGGAGGGGGGAACGAACGACGTACTCCGGACGGATTCGGGCGGATCCGGAACCGAGCGGCGACTGTTCAATCGCCCTTCTGGGCTGCTTCGCACCGACCGTCCGGGGGTTCCAGCGAGGCCGAAGACGGCGCGCTGCCAGCAGCGACGTCGAGCAGGTCACTCGGAAGCAGGCGAGCAAGTTCGGCCGCTACACGTCCGACAACTTCTACTTTCCGCACGGCGAGTTAGTGCAGAACGTCCGGAAACAGGACCCCGATCTCCTCGTCTTCTCCGGAGACCAGTACTACCAGAACAACCCCATGACCGGGCTGGACGACGAGGATCCGACGCTGGATTACCTGTACAAGTGGTATCTCTGGATGTGGGCGTTTCGAGGATTGACGCGTAACAGGCCGACAGTGGTGCTCACCGACGACCACGACGTGTATCAGTCGAACCTCTGGGGTGCGAAGGGCAAGAGCGTGCCCTTCAACCGCTACCGCCGCGGCGGATACGCCGGTACCAGCGAGTTCATCAATCTCGTCATCCGGACGCAGTGCTGTCACAACCCCGACCCGTACGATCCGACTCCGGTTCGAAGAGGGATCTCGGTCTACTACGGCGCGTTCCGTTACGGTGGCGTCGACTTCGCGATCGTGGAAGGTCGAAAGTTCAAATCGCCGCCGAAGAAGCCCGGAGACCGGGAGTTGCTCGGGAGGCGACAACGACGATTCCTGCACGAGTGGGGAACCCGTATCGCCAGCGGACCGGCGCGAGTGTGTCTCACCCAGACGCCCTTCGCGTGTATAGAGACGACGCCGGATGGACGGCCGAACAAGGACCTCGACTCCAACGGTTTCCCGAAGGATGGTCGGGACGACGCCGTCAGACTGTTGCGGGACGCTGGAGCGCTCGTACTGTCGGGTGACCGTCATCTCTCGACGCTGGTTCGCCACGGTATCGACACCCACACGGACGGCGTCGTCGAGTTCACCGGTCCTGCAGGCGGAACTCTCTTCCAGCGCTGGTTCGAACCGTCGCGACAGCTTCCCCACGGTACTGGCGAACCGAACACGGGACATTTCACCGACGCGTTCGGAAACAAGATTCGCGTACTGGCCGCCGCAAACCCGACGATTTCGTACGAGCGGTTCCGGCAGCGCGTCGACGGGCAAACGCGGAGTATCGGCGACCGAACGTGGAAGCGTGAGGGGTACGGACTCGTGCACGTCGACCACGAAGCCGAACGGTTCACGATCGAATGTTGGCCGTGGAACGAGAATCCGACCGCCCCGGACGCCGAACAGTTTCCCGGATGGCCCTTCCAGCTTTCGTTCGACGACGTGGCCAACGGAAAGTCAGCTCCCAGCGAATGACGTCGTCGTGGAGTGTGGCCCCCCGAGTCCCCGGCGGAGTTCGAGAGGGCTGGCGGTTACCTTCGAAACGTCGGACGAAGAGTTTTGAACTCGGGGACGGTGGTAGAAACATGGGACAGCCCAGTCTACACCACCACGGCGTTTCGGTAACCGACCGTGACCGCTCGGTGGAGTTCTACCGTAATGCGCTCGGGTTCGACGTTATCGACCAGTACACGCTCTCCGGCGATGCGCTCGCGACGGCTATCGACGACGAAACGGCCACTGGTCATTTCGCGCATCTCGCGGCCGACACGGCGCGTATCGAACTCGTCGAGTACGAAACCGACGGCGACGACGTGAGCGGCGGAGAGGTGTACGACGACGGGGCGAAACACCTCGGACTGAAAACGGACGACATCGACCAGTTCTACGCGAATCTCCCGGACGACGTCGAAACGATCAGCGAACCACAGACGACCGAAAGCGGAACGCGGATTTTCTTCCTACGAGACCCCGACGGGAACCTGATCGAAATCCTCGAAACCTAGAGTGTACTTCCGTATTGCGTAATTGCGGGGAAGGTAAACACATCACAACCCGTATTGCGCCTCCGTCGTTTGCAGCGCCACAGGAGTGCGAATCCTACGCGTGCGGTCGTTTCGAATCGAGTAATCCCCTCACCGTCTCCGGGTCCTCCCAGAGGACCACGTCACCCTTCCGGGCATCGTACTCGATGTACTGGTAGTCTTCCAGTTTCGGGAGATGGTTGTGATGCAGGGCCACCTCCAGACGCTCGACGCGCTCGTAGGAAACGTCCTCGTCTCGCACGAGCTTCTCCGCGAGTTCTGCGCGAGTCAGTGACCCGTCGTCGGCGAGGAGCGCCAGAACCTTTTGACGAACGGGATGAGTGAAGGCACCGAATCCGCTCGAAAATAGCAGGGAGTCGTCGAGTCCTCCCGAAAGAACGAGTGCGAGATCGTCGAGGAGACTCAGGACGACTACTGTCAGTTCTTGTGCCATGCCGACGACCATACCCGGTCAACTGTTCGTTCGTTCAATAAGGATTTCGCTGGCTTCCGTCTCCACTCTCCGATAAAACGACTCGTAGTTCTGGTTAGCGCATCTGCTAGCGTCGGGTCACGAAGCTGTCGTCCACGGTGGACTCGCCGTTTCTCCCTTGAGGACGGCGGCAACGTCGAGTGGGCGAGAGCGTGACGTGTCTCGGTCGTCTCCGCCGTCAGGCGTCGTAGTAGCCCCCGCCGTCTTCCTCAATGGTCGTCTCGTTTGCCGTGTCCGTCGTCGGTGCTCGAATCCGGTCCCCAGTTCCACGTCGCCGCGCATGTCCTGGGGGTGGTACTCGCAGTAGTACTCGGCCATCGCCTCGTCGGCAGTGAACGTCACGGAGACAGTTGCGCCCTGCTCGGTCGCAGAGTCACTTTCTACGAGCGCCTTGCCGTCGGCGTCCTCGATGATGAGTTCGTGCTCGACGCCGTCCAGATTCATCCACGTGATTTCGTACTTCTGGCCCGTCCATAGCGAGAACCTCGGGTTCTCCTCCCCGTGAATCGGCTCCGGTGGGAGACCGAACCAGTGGCTTCCCTCGCCGCGAGGAGAATCGGTATCGCGTCTCGTGTCTCGGCGGCCGTCGTTTCTTCCTCGACAGTCGTCTCCTGTCCGACTGTGACGCCGCCGATGTCCACCACAGTCCCGACGACGCCGATCGATTCGAGAAATCTCGCTTCGATACCCCATCGAACGGGTCGTTGCGTGTCATTTCCTCTACCCCTGGTCGGGGGTGCGACGCCGCCGTAGTAAACCACGATGATTGTTCACACACCACTCTCGATCGACCGAATACGACCTCGTCGCCCGCGATTCGATAGAGGGGACTGATTCCGACTGCTCCGATCGCTGCCAGAACGGGGTCCGGTACTGCTGGCCGCTTTCGTTCGGTTACCGTCCGGTGTAGCGTCTGCCGGGAGCGTCGAAGGAGGTGAGGCTACGTTCGTCGACCAACGGGTTCAGTGGACTGTCCGGTCGTCCGACGAGTCGATTTCCTCGATGGCGGTGTGGTTCCCACGGACGACCTCCGGTCCGTCCTCGTTCGGCGTAGCCCACTCGCAGGCGTTGCGGAGCACCTGTCGAATCTCGTCTTGGTGATAGACGGGATACGCTTCGTGGCCCGGTCGGAAGTAGAAGATCCGACCCTCGCCGCGATAGTAACAACAACCCGACCGGAACACCTCGCCTCCCTCGAACCAGGAGGTGAAGACGAGCGAGTCAGGTTCGGGAATGTCGAAGTGCTCGCCGTACATCTCGGCGTCGGGAACTTCGATGTACTCGTCGATGCCGTCGGCAATCGGGTGGGCGGGATTCGTCACCCAGAGCCGCTCGGTCTCGGCGGCTTCACGCCACTTCAGCGCACAGCTAGTCCCCATCAGCTCACGAAATATCTTGGAGAAGTGTCCCGAGTGCATCACGACGAGCCCCATTCCGTCGAGGACGTGGGACTTCACCCGCTCGACGACCGCGTCGTCGACTTCGTCGTGGGCGGCATGCCCCCACCACGTGAGGACGTCGGTCTCGTCGAGGACCTCCTCGGAGAGTCCGTGTTCGGGTTCGTGTAGCGTTGCGGTCTCCACGTCGAACCCGCCCTCGCGGAGCGCATCGGCGACGACGGCGTGAATGCCGTCGGGGTATATCTCGGCGACCGTCTCGTTCTCTTGCTCGTGGACGTACTCGTTCCAGACGGTGACGCGAACGTCGTTCGACATGCTTCCTCGTTTGGCTAGACCTCGTATAAGCGTGCCTCCCTGAACAACACTCACCGGTGCTGGCTCCATCCATATCGGGTCAGGTGCACATCGACGATGCAAACTGGTGAATCCCGACTCGTATCTCCTCGTGCGAGCGACGTTCGAAGGGTCCCTCGGCACGACGTTGGAACCGGATCGAGTACCGCTACCTCGACTGGTTCGTTCCGGACGAGCGTCGGGACGAATTGCGCCGGGACTTCCAGCGACGAACGAGAACAAATATTACAATAACAAGATAAAAAATATAAGAGCTTTTCAATAATTCATTTATATGCTTGCCCAGAAAATGGTGTGTGTATGTCACCCAATCCAGATAATGATGAGGAATGTAGTAAAGAATTAGAGTCCACTCGACTCGACCGACGGAACTTCCTCGGAGGAGTCACTGGATTACTCGCCGCCGCTGCATACACTGCAGAGGTACCCGACGCAGTCTCCGCGACGATCTCGAACAGGAACGACACGGACAAACAGACTGTCACGTCCCCAGACGGCAGCATCCGGGTTACGCTCGACGTTTCCGGGGACGTACCTGCCTACACCGTCTCGTTCAACGGGACGACGTATCTCCAGTCCTCGACGCTTGGCTTCGAATTCCAGAACCAGCCGACGTTCGGTGCCGCGGCAGAGGGCACAGCTGGCACGAATATCACGATAACGGGCAGTGAAACCGGTACGTCCACCGAAACGTGGAATCCACTGTGGGACCAGTACGCCACCGTCTCGGAGGACTACGCGTTCCTCCGCGTCGGGTTGGCCGAGACGAGCGCGCCGAGTCGAGAAGCGAATCTGGAGATTCGCGTGTTCAACGACGGACTGGGATTCCGGTTCGCACTCAACGACGGTTTTGCCAGCAACAGCGGAAACGCTGTCATCACCTCCGAGAACACCCAGTTCAACTTCGCCGGTGACTACACGGCCTGGTGGATCAGAAACGAGTTCGTCAATCCCCGGTTCGAGCAGGAGTACCAGGAGACGAAGCTCAGCGGCGTCGAATCCGGCACGCGAACCATCCGACCGAACGACAACACCATTCGAAACGGTGCGCACACGCCGTTCACCGTCAAGGCCGGCGAGGACGCGTACCTGAGTATCCACGAAGCGGACCTCACGGACTACGCAACGATGTCGCTTGCTCCCCGATCTGACGGCGGTGCGACGGACTTCGCGGCGGAACTCGCGCCACTCCCCGACGGAACGAAGGTGTCGACCAAAACCCCGGCAGTGACCCCCTGGCGGACGATACAGCTCGGAACGAGTCCGAGCGACCTCGTGGAATCGTCGCTGATTCCGCTCCTCAACGACGAACTGGACGAATCGGTCCTGCCGACCGTCGACGGCGAACCCGACACGAGCTGGATTACACCCAGGAAGTACGTCGGCATCTGGTGGACGATGATCGCAGGGAACGCCCACTGGGAGTACAAACCCGACGCTGAGATAGAGGCGAACGGGAACGACCCGGCGGCGTACGTTCACGGTGCCCGCACCGAGCGGATGAAGCGATACATGCAGTTCGCCAGCGAGAACGACATCGATAGCGTGCTCGTCGAGGGATGGAACCAGGGCTGGGACAGCTTCCCCGGTTCCGGGGTGACGATGGACTTCGACCAGTCGTACCCGGACTTCGACTTGGACGAGGTTACCGACTACGGGCAGTCGCTCACGCCGAGCGTCGAGATGACCGCCCACAACGAGACGGCCGGGAACCTCGTCACCTACGAGGACCAGATCCTGAACGACGACATCTTCCGGTACTACGAGGACAACGGTATCCGGAGCATCAAGAACGGCTACGTCAACGACGACGGAATCGGCCACGAGGGAGACGGCGGGACGGCGACCATAAACCACCACTGTCAGATCGCGGTCAACCACCACGAACTGGTCGCACGGGAAGCGGCCGGAAACCGACAGTTGCTGGAGCGCCACGAAGCCGACAAACCCACCGGGAAACGCCGCACGTATCCAAACCTGGCGTCCACTGAAACGGTCAAAGCACAGGAGTACGACGGCTTCGGTGCGCTCGGCTCGGACGTCGGTCGGGACCACCACGTCACGCTGCCGTTCACCCGGATGCTGGCCGGCCCGGCGAGCTACCAGCCGGGTATCTTCGATATCACCTTCAACGACGACACCGGCGGGCAGATCCAGACGACCAGGGCGAAACAGCTCGCGATGTATCCGAACTACAACGCCGGTCTGCAGATGGCCGCCGACCGCATCGAGGCCTACATCAATCCGGAACTGTCGGTCGGTGAACTCCTGCAGGCGGCTACCGGAGACCTCGACGGGTTCGTCACGGGCGACGAGTGGCGCAACGCGTTCGGGACCAACTACGTCGCGGTCGACCCGGGTCGGGTGCCGTCTGGTTCTTCGGTCTCGTGGACGGTCACGGACGTGCCGTCCGACGGGACGTACGACCTGCACCTTCGGTACGCCAGCGCGCCCGAAGAGAACGCGCCCCGAGTGGTCGAAGCCGGCGAGACGCGAGCAACCCTCCGGGTGAACGATTCGACCGAGACGATCAAGCCGTCGTTCACGGAGTACTGGGACGACTGGCAGGTGTTCACGACGCAGGTCGAACTCACCGAGGGCGAGAACGCTATCGCCATCGAACTGCACTACGACGACTCCGGAGAGACGTTCACCGGCGACGTCGGTGGGTTCAACCTCAACACGGTAGCCGTCACGGAGAGCGGCGCTGAATCGCCGATTCCGGACAGCTACGCGGGATACACTCCGGGGAACGAGAACTTCGAGACGGAGACCGAGTTCGAGTTCCTCGAGAAGGTACCCGCAGGCGGCTGGGACGACACGGTCGTCGTCGATGCCGAAATAGGGGAGTACATCGTTACCGCTCGACGGAAGGCCGACGAGTGGTACGTCGGCGCGATGACCAACGGGGACGGTCGCGCCGTCGACGTTCCGCTGGACTTCCTCAATCCCGGGAAGAACGGCGAGGCAGAGGGCCCGAAGCACGTCGCCGATATTTACTCCGACGGAAGCGACGCCCGCTACGACGAGAACCCCACTGACGTGTGGGCCGACGAGCAGATCGTCGACCCGAACACGACCGTCCTCGCCTCGATGGCCGCCAGCGGCGGCCAAGCGATCCGACTGCGGCCAGTGAACGCGACGGACATGAAGGAGCTTCCCGACTACGAACCGCCCGAGCAGGAGTACGTCTCCTTCGAAGCGCCGGAGGTCGGAGTCTCCGGGCAGTCGATCAGCGTCGGAATCTCGGGGACGAACTCCGGGTCGGTCATCGGCGGAGAGGAGCTGAGCGTCTTCATCGACGGCGAGGAAGTCGAGGCCACGTTCGTCCGGCTGGCCCCCGGCGAGAGCGAGAGCACCGTGCAGTTCGAGCTACCCTATCTCTCGTCCGGCGATCACGAGATTCGAATCGGGCGGTCGCTGGACGAGGCGCTCCCAGCGCAGACGATCCGGATCCTACCGGCGATGCCGCTCTCCTCCACCTGGCTGTTCCACAGGGGCGACGACGCGGCCTGGGCGGCCCCCGACTACGACGACGGCGACTGGGAGCGTGTCGAACTACCTGCGAGCTGGGAAGACCACTCGGGGTACACCGAAGATCAGGTCTTCGGGTGGTACCGAAAAACGATCACCATCCCCGAGTCCTGGGAGGACTACGGAGAGGACCTGATACTACCGGTGGGCAAGATCGACGACGTCGACCAGACGTTCTTCAACGGGAACGCGATCGGCCAGAGCGGAACTTTCCCCGAGGACGGCTTCAGTACGGCGTGGCAGGTGGCGAGAGAGTACTCGGTGCCGGCCGAGAACGTCAACTACGGTGGTGAAAACGTCATCGCGATCAGGGTCTACGACGCGTTCGGAGGCGGCGGTATCTACGCGGGACCGCTGGGTCCCGTCCGGCCTAATTACGACAGTTCCTGAACCGGGCTGGTCGTCGCTTTTCGACCCTATCGACCGAGACGCTTTGCCGAACTCGGAGACTCCGCAATCAAACCTCCTCGAGGGTTCCCGGATCGAGCGGGGTCGCGGCGTCCCGGTACCGGGCGAAGGTCTCGTCGGCCCACTGTTTTACGGCCGGGTCATCGGTGTCGACCGACGCCTGGAGAACGCCGTTCTCGTCGCGCAGCAGGAGGTGGACGACGTCGTCGGCGACGGTCACCGCGAGCGGAATCTCCTCCTCGCAGATTCGTACGTCCGCGCCGTCGGTCTCGAGCAGCGAGGCGAGTCGACGACGGAGTCTGGAGTCCTCGGCGAGTGCGTCGAGGACGTTCCGGGAGAAGACGCCCTGGAATGCCTGCTCGCCGGCGGTCGTTCGCTCTTCGACGACGGTTAGACTCTGCACGTTAAACGCGTGGGAGAACACGCGGACGTCGTCGGCGTCGCGGATGAGATCGAGGACGCGTTGTACCGGAGCGTTCGGCCGCGTCTGGCTCGGTACCGTGATGGTCGCGGCCGCGAGATGCCGGAGGTCGAAATCCAGCGCGTCGGCCGGCAGGTACTCCACGACGTCCCTAAGTTTCGCCTCGACTTCGAAGATGTCGAGCATCTCCGCGAACCCGTCCGCGACGAGCGCGCCCGTCGGCGTCGCGACGTATTCGCCGTCGTCCCGTTCGATCCAGGAACGCTCCTCGAAGTCGTGGAGGATGCGACCGATCGTCGCTTGCGAGGCGTCGGTGGCGTCTGCGAGCTCGCGACGCGTCCGTGCGCTCTCCGAGAGGACCGTGAGTACCGTGACCCGATTGGCCGAGAGTGCGAGAAACTCGATGTCCGCCAGTTCCTCTTCCATGTCGGTTCTGGTCGCCGACGAGGGAAACCGTTTTCGCACGTTAAAAATCTTTCATGGTGCGCAACCCACCAGCGGCAGGCCGTATTTTACCGCCGGCAGCGTTTTTCTTACTGCGAAAATTTTCCTGAACGGAACTATAAGGCCGACCGTCCTATTCGGAAGTAAGATGACCCCAACTACCGATACGACGGCCCGGCCTGGCTGTCGCGAAACCGTCGAGGTGGTTCCGTAAGATGATCGGGCGTCGCACGCTCGCGTTCTTCGCGGCGACGAGTATCCTCTTCGGTGGTACGTTCGTCGCGACGAAGGCCGGTCTCGACTACTTCCCGCCGCTCCTGTTCGTCGCACTACGGTACGACATTGCGACAGTTGCGGTCGCTCTCTACGCGGTCTACGCGATTCCGCGGGAGCAACTCCTACCGCGGACCGCTGGCGACATCGCGAGTATCCTCGCGACCGGTGTCTTCGCCATCGGCCTGACGAACGCGTTGCTGTTCGTCGGCCAGCAGTACACGACCAGCGCGGTGGGCGCGATCATGTTCAGCCTCAACCCGATACTGACGCCGGTGTTCGCCGCGGTCCTCCTCGCGGACGAACGGCTCTCGACGCGGGAGGCGGCCGGGATGGTGCTCGCTCTCGCCGGCGTCGTTCTCGTCGTGAATCCCGACCCGGGAAACCTGACTGGCGGCATCGTCGGGAAGTCGATCCTGTTCGCCGGGGCGGCGAGTGGGGCGCTCGGTAGCGTCCTCATTCGGCGAGCCGACAGCACCGTCTCGAGCACCGTCCGGACTGCCTGGGCCCTCCCCATCGCTGCCGTTCTCACGCACGGTCTGAGCTGGTGGCGTGGCGAGTCGGCCGCGTCGGTGGTCTGGACGTCGGAAGCCCTGTTCGCCCTCGCGTACGTCGGACTCTTCGCCGGCGCAATCGCGTACGTCGCCTACTTCGGTCTCATCGACGAAGCGGGCGCGATCCGCGCTAACCTCGCCTTCTACGTCGTCCCGGTCGTCGCCAGTCTCGGTGGCTGGGCGCTCCTCGGAGAGGTGATTTCGGGACTCGCCGTCGCGGGCTTCCTGACGATCCTCCTCGGGTTCGTCGTGCTCGGGAGCGACTCCATCGACGTCCACGATGTCCTCCCGGCTTTCGCGGTCGAGGGTGGGGACGACGCCTCGGCGTCGATGCCGGAGCACTCGAGAAACCCCGAACAGTCCTGAGGTCGTCCACCTCGGCAGTCGCTGGCACTCCGGATGTATTACGCCAACGCCGGATGGGTTGTGTTCTGTGGGAGTGGGTCAGGCTCCAATCGCATGAGCGTTCGTTCGGACCCGGCGAACGTTCGGTCAGTTCCCGCCTGCGTTCGACGCATTGTCGTGTCGAAGCCGGTCGTGATACTCGTTCGGACGGAGGAGCCGCACTACCGAGAATCGCTGATAACAGGGACGGTGAGGAATCGGACAAACATGATGAACTAAGTAATCAGAATAGCGAAGGTGAGGCAGGCACGATTCATGACGAACGAAAAATCGTCTCTATCATCTAGTATGATTGCCGAAAATACGGGGTCGAATCTGGCGAACAAGATCGAGTCGCTACTCGCAGAGATGACGCTAGAAGAGAAGGTCGGGCAGTTGAATCAGCTTAACGGCTCGGACCAGACCGGACCAGCAGTCGACGACGTCGATCTTGAAGCTGAAATCAAGTCAGGACGGGTTGGGTCGGTGTTGAACGTTGACGGACTCGAAAATCGTCGCCAGTATCAACGAATCGCTATCGAGGAGTCGAGACTTGGCATACCTCTCCTCTTTGGATTCGACGTCGTCCACGGCTTTCGAACTATCTTCCCGATACCACTCGGGGAAGCTGCCACCTGGAGCCCAGACCTGGTCGAAGATGCGGCCCAAGTCGCCGGTACTGAGACGGCAGCGGCAGGTATCCACTGGACCTTCGCCCCGACAGTCGACGTCACGCGCGATGCACGGTGGGGTCGAGCGATGGAGAGCAGTGGCGAAGACCCCTATCTGGCGAGCGAACTCGCCCGAGCACGAGTGCGTGGACTGCAGGGTGAAGACGTGTCCGCAGAGGATACGGTTCTCTCTTGTGCCAAACACTTCGCCGGATACGGCGGGGTGAAGGCCGGCCGCGAGTACAACACGGTCGACATCTCCGAGAGTACGCTTCGAGACGTACATCTTCCGCCATTCGAGGCAGCGGTCGACGAAGGCGTTGCGACGGTAATGAACGCGTTCACGGCATACGATCGAATACCTGCTGGTGTAGACGAGTCCCTCATTTCTGGGACGCTCAAAGACGACTGGAACTTCGAAGGGTTCGTCGTCTCAGACTGGAACTCCATCCGAGAGCTCATTTATCACGGAGTGGCGGCAGACGAGTCCGAAGCTGCGGAGAAAGCGGTTAAAGCCGGCTCGGACGTGGACATGGTCGGTCACGTCTTCTCGAACTCGCTGACTCGTCTCGTCGAGGATGGTATCGTCGACGAATCGACGGTCGACGACGCGGTGCGGCGCGTCCTCCGCTACAAGTTCAAACTCGGACTCTTCGAGGATCCGTTCCGATACTTTGACGAAGAGCGGAAGGCAGCGACGATGCGGCAAGATTCGCATCGGAGCGTAGCACGGGAGGTGGCGCGCGACTCGCTGGTTCTATTGAAAAATGAACAGGATATCCTGCCGCTCACGGACGACTACGACGAGATTGCGGTCGTTGGCGCACTCGCCGACAGTCCGGACGATATGCTCGGCAACTGGCGTGCCCGTGGTCGGTCCCAGGACGCAGTAACGGTCCTCGACGGAGTGAAGGAGGCAGTCGGCGACGAGACTGAGGTCCGGTACGTTAAGGGGTGTGATCGCTCCGGAGCCGTCTCCGAGGAATCTCAGCAGAAAGCCGTTGACGCCGTTCGTGATGCCGACGTGGCGCTAGTCGCAGTCGGCGAGAACTGGGAACTCTCTGGCGAGTGTCGTAGTCGAACCGCTATTGACCTTCCCGGCGAGCAACAGACACTTCTCGAAGCGCTTGACTCGACAGCGACCAGCGTCGTGAGCATTCTCTTCAATGGTCGTCCACTCGCTATCCCGTGGATGGACGAGCACCTTTCTTCGATTCTCGAGGCGTGGTTCCCTGGGACGCAGGCGGGTCACGCTGTTGCAGACGTCCTGTTCGGTGGTCACGACCCGTCGGGTCGGCTGCCGATGAGTTTTCCGCGGAACGTCGGTCAGTGTCCAGTACATTACGATCATCTGCCGACTGGTCGTCCGGCGGAAACGGCCGAACCTGGTTGGGCGACCTCGTACATGGAAACGCAAAACGATCCCCTGTTTCCGTTCGGTCACGGTCTCAGCTACGCCGAATTCGAGTACGACCAGCTCACGCTCTCGAACGACGTGATCGAGCGGGAGGAATCGCTCGCGGTGGACGTGCGAGTCACGAACACTGGCGACCAGGAAGGGAACGAGGTCGTCCAGCTCTACACGCACGATTTGGTGGGTAGTCGCTCGCGTCCCGTGAAGGAGCTCGCTGGTTTCGAGAGTGTGTCATTGAGCCCGGGCGAGAGCGAGACGGTCACGTTCCGGCTGACTGAAGACGACCTCGCCTTTTGGACTGCAGACGACGAGGTAGCGGCTGAACCTGGCGAGTTCGAGGTGATGGTCGCACGGTCAGCAGCGGATGTCAGAGCAACTGAGAGGTTCGAATTGTGTGAGTGAGCAACAATCGGCCACCGTGGATTGTGCTTTCTGTTCAAAGCAGACGATTCGTTTCCCGGTGATCGGAAAGTGGTTCTTTACGTGATTCGGCTATAATCCCATAAGACGGAACGAGCGCTTTCGAAACACTACTGTCACAGCTGGTACATTTGAATGTATTTTGTAGTACTATCTCAACATAACTCTTTAGTAGGTGGGATAGAGTCCCATAGTCATGCGCGACAAAACAAACGATGATGGAGAATGGAAGTGGAGCCGCCGTCGAACACTAGAAGCAGCAGGCACCGTCGGAATCGCGAGTCTCGCCGGTTGCGCTGGAACGTCGTCCAACGACTCCCAGAATTCGAACGGCAACGGACAGCCGACCGACCCGGAGCTAACCCTCTCGGAGTGGCTCGTGCCGAAAGACGCCCAGTACAACTCGTTCAACTCGAAAAACTGGCCAGGCGACGCATCACGAATGCTCTACGACGCCTTCGTCAGATACAACGCCAAGAAAAATGAGTTCGAGCCGAATCTTCTCACCGACTGGTCGATCGACGGCAAGACCGTCACGCTGAAAACCCGGAAACAGCAGTGGCACGACGGTGATTCCGTGACGGCGGACGATCTGGTGGCACAGCTCCGCCTAGAGAAGTTCATGGGAATGACGAAGTTTCTGGAGTCCGCGGAGGTAACGGGCGACCAGTCCGCGAAGCTCACACTGACGAGTGAAATCAACCCGGACGTCTTCCTCGAAACGTTCCGGAACAAGCGACTCACTGTCAAGAAGAGTCTATTCGAGAAGCATCTTCAGGAGTTCGAGTCTGCATCGAGCGACTCCGAGAAGAGCACAGCGCAATCGAACTTGAGCAGTCGGACGATAGAAGAGCCAATCGGCAACGGACCCTTCGAGTTGAAGACGGCGACGAGCCAGCAGTTCACGCTCACGAAGTTCGAGAAACACCCACAGGCCGGCAACATCAACTTCCCCCGAGTCGTCTACAAGTACTTCCCGTCGAACCAGAAGCGCTGGCAGGCGCTGATGAACAACGAGCTAGACGGACAGGCTCAGATGTTCGTCCCGAAGAACGTCCGCGAGAAGTTCCCGAAAAGCGTCGTTCGGGCGAAGATTCCGACAAACAGCGGTTTCGGAGTGACGTTCCAGCACGACCACAAGCACTTCGGCCAGCGGAACGTCCGGCAGGCCGTCGCTCACGTCATCGACCGCGAGCAGGTCGCACAGAACTCCGGTGGCGACACGAAAGTCCCAGTCGACCTACCCAGTGCTGTCCCCGCAAATACCGACGAGTGGCTCGGCAACAGCGCCGGCAAGTTCAATAAATACCAGACGAGCACACAGAAGGCGGCGTCGTTGCTCAAAGACGCCGGGTTCGAGAGACAGTCTGGAACGTGGGTCGACAGTAACGGTAACACGCTGAAAGCTCCGTTCAAGGTTCCCTCGGGGTACACCGACTGGGTAACGGCATCCGAGACGATCGTGAGTCAGCTCCAGAGCTTCGGTATCGACGCGAAACTGGTCTCTCGAAGCACGTCGACGTTCTGGGGCAAGGACTTTGCCAAGGGTAACTTCGTGCTCGCCGCCGGTGGTTGGTCGGCGCGACTACACTCGCATCCGTACTTCCATCTCAAGTTCCAGTTGGACAGCTCGGCTGCTGACAACGTGTACAACTATCCCGATACGGTCTCCGTGCCCTCGCTCAACGGTTCCGGTGGAGGATCGCAGGAGGTCGACGTCGCGAAGGAAGTCGAAAGCCTCCTCACGGCGAAGCCCGGAAAGAAAACGAAACAACGGGTACAGAAGCTCGCCTGGGTCGTCAACCAGACGCTCCCCGTTCTCCCCATTCAGGAGAAACTCGCGCAGAGCTTCGTCACGAAAGACGACTGGAACGTACCGAGTCAGAACAGCAAGAGCATGTCCGTCTACTGGCCGACGTCGTGGCTGCCCCGGACTGGCGAACTGACTGCCAAGACGAAGTGAGGAAACCTTCCGTCTAGCAATGTCAACTTCGTATATCATCAAGCGTTTCGGCCGGGCCCTGTTTACCGTCTTCGCAGTGACTTCGCTCTCGTTCGGGTTGACGCGGCTCATGCCCGGTGGACCGGTCGACGCGCTACGAGCACAACTCATCAAACGCAACGCGGACATGTCGATGGCCGAAATCAACCAGCGGCTCGCTACTTACACGAACATCCAACCCGACGACCCGCTGTACGTACAGTACCTCAACTACCTCAGTTCGATACTCCAGGGCGACTTCGGTAGATCGATCTGGAGAGACGTTCCCGTCATGGCCATCCTCGGGGACGCGCTCCCATGGACGATTCTCATCATGACACTAGCCCTGCTGCTCATGTTCGGAGTCGGCGTCTCACTCGGCGCCGTTTTAGCGTACCGTGAAGGGTCTACCTTCGACATCAGCGGATCGATCGTCTCGCTGGTGTTGAGTTCGACACCATACTACGTCGCCGCAATCCTGTTCGTCTACACCCTGGGCTACCAACTCGGCTGGTTTCCGACCGGCGGCCGCTACGGGTCGGGAGTCCAGCCCGGGTTTTCCCTCACCTTTCTGAGTAGTGTCCTGTATCACGCCGCATTACCGGTGCTTTCGCTCGCCATCACGGGATTTGGTGGCTGGGCACTCACGATGCGCGGCAACAGCATCAGCATCCTCGGGAAGGACTATCTCCGTGTCGCTCGGTTGCGGGGACTCTCCGAACGGCGGATCGCCTTCCGGTACGTCGGCTGGAATGCACTTCTTCCCATGTACACCGGTTTGATGATCTCGATCGGGATGGCGTTTGGCGGTTCAGTCATCCTCGAACAGATTTTCTCCTATCCCGGTGTCGGCTACTATCTGGTTCGGGCGATCGATCACCGCGACTATCCAGTGATGATGGGTGGATTCTTGCTCATTACGCTTGCAGTTGTCGTCGGGATTTTCATCGCCGACCTGACGTACAGTAAACTAGACCCCCGTATCGAAAGTGGTGGTTCAGATGGAATCTGAGACGAGCACATCCCAGTTCGACGTTACCGAAGCGTCGACCGAGACGAGAGTAGAACGGTTGCACCAGCGGGTCGAACAGTACCTTCTGGTTCCACTCAGAATCGTCTGGACGGACAAGCGTGCTCGTTTCGGCTCGTTTATCATCTTCTTGTACTTCCTGATGGGGACCGTCGGCGTTGCGGTTGTGAGACAACCGAAAGCAAATCAAGGTGAGCGACTCCTTGCCCCGTTCGAGACGATGGCGTTCCCGCTGGGAACCGATGGCCTCGGACGCGGCATCCTGGCTCAGATCGTTCACGCGACGCCGTACATGTTAAAAATGGTGTTCGCAGGCGCTGTATTCACGGTCACCGTAGCGACGATCGTCGGGACGCTCGCCGGCTACAAAGGCGGGACTGTGGACAGTGCTCTCATGACCATCACCGACATCGCGATGACGATTCCAGGGTTACCGCTCGTCATCGTTCTCGCAGTTATTATCGATCCGAAGAGTCCGTTCGTGATCGGTATCGTACTCAGCATCAATGCGTGGGCTGGACTCGCCCGTGCAATTCGTTCAGAGGTGCTCTCGTTACGTCACGAGTCCTACGTAGAAGCTTCCCGCGTACTGGGCCTCTCGACGAGCAACATCCTCAGGCAGGACGTGGTTCCAAACCTCATGCCCTACATCACGATGAACTTCGTTCAGGCGGCCAGGACGGTCATCTTCGGGTCGGTCGGCCTCTACTTCCTCGGAATCCTCACGACGAACGCTCCAAACTGGGGGAAGATGATGAATCTCGCATACCGGACGGCAGGGGCTCTTTACACCTTAGAGACTGCCCACTGGCTCATCATGCCGATGTTGACCATCGTCCTGTTCTCGCTCGGTCTGACGCTGTTTGCACAGGGCGCAGACCGCCTGTTCAATCCCCGTATTCGGGCCCGTCATTCCGACGACACGCCCGACGATTCCTCCGGGGACGGAACCGCGGACGAGACCACTGTCAGTACCAATTCTGGAGGTGCACTCTAAATGTCACAACGATCGACACGACAGCAGTCACAGCGCAGGGACGAAGACGTCGCTATCCGCATCCGCGATGCGTCGGTGACGTTCGAGATGGATCGAGGGGCAGCGACCGTTCTGAACGGCGTCGATCTCGACGTCAAGCGAAACGAGATACTTGGCGTCGTCGGCGAGTCGGGGTCGGGAAAGTCGATGCTAGCGTCGTCGATGCTCAACGCCGTCGAAGAACCGGGACAGCTCGAGGGTGAAATCACCTATTATCCCGAAGAGGGAGAGCCAGTCGACGTTCTCGATCTGAGTGACGACGAACTGAAGCGCCTCCGATGGGAGGAAATCTCGATGGTCTTCCAGGGTGCACTCTCGTCATTTAACCCGACTATGAAGGTCGGGAAACACTTCGAGGAGACGCTCGACGCCCACGACGAGGACCTGAGCACCGGCATGGACCGTGCTCGTGAACTCCTCTCGGACCTCTACCTCGACCCGGATCGAGTGCTGGATTCCTATCCTCACGAACTCTCGGGAGGCATGAGTCAGCGTGCGCTCATCGCATTGTCCCTCGTACTCGACCCAGAAATCCTCGTCATGGACGAACCGACGGCTGCACTGGATCTACTGATGCAGCGGTCGATTCTCTCTCTACTCGACGATCTGCAGACGAAACACGATTTGACTGTCGTCTTCATCACGCACGACCTCCCACTCGTAGCCGGACTCGCAGACCGACTCTGCGTTCTCTACGCGTTCGAGGTCGCAGAACAGGGACCGACAGACGCGGTCGTCGAGGAGGCTCGCCACCCGTACACGCGGTCATTGCTGAAGGCGGTGCCGAATCTCGATGCTCCACTGGAAACGATGAAGCCCATAGAGGGAACTGCTCCAGATCCCGTCAACATCCCCAGTGGATGTACCTACGCACCACGGTGCCCACTTGCCGACGAAACGTGCCACAAAAACGATCCGGAGTTACAGTCCGTCGACCATCCCGACCACGACGCCGCCTGTCACTACTGGGAGGACATAGCCGACGCTACAGCGTTCGATGCAGACGAACTGGAGGGTGAGCTATGAGCTCTGACCCCGTCGTCGAACTTCGAGATCTCGAAGTCCATTTCGAGAAAGACCAGGGGCTACTCGAATCAGTTCTGAACGATCCGGACGTCGTGGGTGCCGTCGACGGCGTCGACCTCACTATCGGCGAGGAGGACGTCGTGGTGCTCGTCGGCGAGTCTGGATGTGGCAAGACGACGCTGGGAAAAACGGCTATCGGCGTCCAGAAACCGACCGGCGGTTCGGTACGCTATCGCGGGCAGGATATCTGGGATGCGAAACGCGGTGACGGCGACGTTCCCTTCGAAGAGATCCGGAAGTCGCTTCAGATCATCCACCAAGACCCCGGGAGTTCGCTCAACCCGAACCAGACGGTAATGAAAACGCTCGAAGCACCGCTCAAGAAGTGGCAGTCCGACCTCACTCAGGCCGACCGGCGGGACCATATCTACGGAATGGTCGAGCGCGTCGGCATGGAACCGGCGACCGATTACGCGCATCGCTATCCCCACCAGCTGTCCGGCGGTGAGAAACAACGAATCGCGCTCGTCAGGGCGTTGCTCATGAATCCGGACCTCATTCTCGCCGACGAGGCAGTGAGCGCGCTCGACGTCTCGCTCCGCATCGAGATGATGGACTTGATGCTCGAATTACAGGCGGAGTTCGGCACCTCCTATCTCTTTATCTCCCACAATCTCTCGAACGCCCGCTATCTCGCCCAGAAGGCCGGCGGCCGAATCGGAATCATGTATCTCGGCGAGGTGGTGGAGATCGGTTCTGCCGAGGAGGTTCTGCAGAATCCGCAGCATCCGTACACGAAGGTTCTCCGATGGGCGACCGCGGATATCGACCCCGAGGACGAGGTCGAAGACCCGCCCGTACGGGCGATCGACATCCCTGACCCCGTCGACCCGCCGAGTGGTTGTCGCTTCCACACCCGCTGTCCAGAGGCGCGTGAAGTCTGTACGTCCTCCTGTCCGAGTCTGGAGATGAGCGAGGGCGACGGACATCACGCTGCGTGCTTCCGGCAGAATCCAGATCACGAATACTGGGAGAGCAAGGAACTCGCATCTGAGGCACCGTCGCTCGCGGACTCCGACTGAGCATGTCCGACCAAGACGGCCTGTCTGAGTCGACGGTCCAGCCCACGGTTGGCAGGAGACCATCATTTCTCGACCGGTGCCAAGCACCTAAGATGCGTGGAAACCGTAGGGACCCGTAACAGATGTGGCTCTGGCGTCTCGTCTTCAGTACGTTCACCATCCTCCTGGTGTTGCTCCTCTTCAGCGCCCCGTACGTCACACCCGGAACTGCCAGTTACTACGTCTCCATCCTCTCGCTCGTCTTGATTCTCGTCGGGTTAGTCGCGAGTGGCTTTCTAGCAGCGATCGACTGGGATCCGTTCTGAACTGGCTGACTGTCACCGCTCGAGGGTCACTCGCTTCGCCTCGAAGTCCTCCATCAGGGATCCCTGACCGCCGACGCTGTAGCGACCGTCGTCAGTATCGAGCGTCAGACTCGCCTCGAGTGGAAATGTGTTCGTCGATGGATTGACTAATCCTTGCCGTATCTCGACGATCTCGCCCGAGATAGTCCGAACGTCGGTCGAGGACTCTCGCGTAAGTGGGGTTACTTCAGCCGTCGCCGATAATTCGTGGCCGCGTCGCTGGTGCAGCGTTGCTTCGAGGACAGCCGAACGGAAGTGACCGTACGTCTCAGGAAGTGGCCCTGGCTTGGCGACGTACACCTCTTCGCCGACCGGCCAGTAGTTGCTCAAGCACGACCCGACGATAGTCCCGACCAGCTGAGGCTGTCTGACCGTTACGATATCCCGGCCACCATCTGCTCCGGTGAACGACCCGGTCGGACCGAGCATGCCCACTTCGACGTCAGCTCCGACCATCAGCGGAAGTGGCGTGTCGAGAACTCGAACGACCGTATGCGGAATATCGAGCTCGTCCAGCGGTGGTGTCGCTCGGTTTTTCTCGACTAGTAGTAAGACGGAGACACCGCGGTTGGCAGCGTTCTCGATCTCGTCGGCGAATCCCGAATATCTGGAACCGGGAATCGAGAGTACGATCTCGTCGGTCGTCTCGTCGATGATTTTCTTGATCTGTCTTCGAGCTGTTTGATCTGACCGGATGACGTCGAACTCGATGTCCGACGGTTCCGGTGCTGTGAACAGCTGTTCGAGCTCGGATTCGACAGTCTCTAACTCGTCCATCAGGTTTCCGATGGCTTTCTCGGGGTCGATCGCACGAATCGTCGTCGGATTCTCGTAGTCGTTGAGGACGACAATGTCTCGGTCCGCCAACTGTTCGGTGATGTCATACACGTACCGCGTCGAGATGTCGACGGCCTCCGTAATTTCCGTGACGGTCGCTTCGCCGTGCTCTAGCACGACGAAGTACACGTCGATCTCTTTGTCCGAAAGTCCCATCTGCGAGAGTAACTCGCGAGCCCGCTGTAACGACATTGTATTGGTGAAAACGTTCCACGAAGATTTGTCTTTCGAGAGGTTTGCTCAATCAGATCGAGAACGTCTCAGTCGAGAGCAGTTCTTCGGGCCTCGAACCGACACTCGTGCCGTGGAAATGGTCACGCAGTACACCGTCCATGAGATAGTTCGCGATGGGCGCCAGAACCATCGCTTGATCGAGTATCAGATACGATTTCGTGACGGCCCCCGAGACGACGTCTACAGAATCGTAAAACCCGAACTGGCTCTCGGCCCCGTACCGTCGGAGGGTCCTGATATTTTCGAGGACGTCACGGTCGTCCGCGTATTCGAGTGCCAGGAACGTTGCGTGCGGCGTGACGATGCCCTCCTCCTCGTACCCACTGATCCCTAATTCATCGACGCCGTACACTCCGTACCCGTCGGGCGTCGCACACGGTGAAAAGCCCCAGGCGTCGTACCCTTGCTCACTCGCGTACTCGACCTGCAGTTGTGCCTGACGATGATTGTTCAACCCGAGCGCAGCGGTTCCCAGTTCCTTTTCCTTGAGAACAAGCGATGGCATCAGCGATTCGAACATACTCCCGCCCCAGCTCGGAACGTACGCTTCGCCCAGGTACTCGTAGTGTCCCTCGTAGACGGACATCTCGCCGAACGATTCCGAACTGTATGTCCGAGTCGTACCAGACGGGTTCTGATTCGTCCAACTGAAATCGTCTCCCGGCGGGAACGTTCGATACATCTGCCACCAGCTTCCAAAGTCGATATCGTCCTTGCCGATGGCGAGATAGTACGCAATACGTGGTTCAGTATTGAAGGAACCATAGTGACCAACGAGTCCATCGTCCGAGTCGTACTTCGCGTGCATGTGCCCCGGTTTCGTCACCGCGCCCTCGAAGAGGTCGTAGATTGTCGGATCGTACAGGGCGGTATAATCGGCGGCTTCGACCAGACGGTATGCGCGGTCACGGAGCGCAGGGAACGCATGGCTGACGACCAGTAATCCGGCAGAGAGCCATCCGTTATCGATCGTCGAAACGTTTCTCGCGCTCGGTGAGGACTCATGTACTTCGCCGGTCTCCACGTCATACCAGCGATAAAACAATCCGTTCCAGGATTCTGCGTGCTCAAGCGTCGAGAGGACGTTCGCTAATCGCTTTCGCGCGCGTCGGTCGTCGAGAAATCCGAGTTCGTTCGCGCTAACGGTGGTTAGGAGTTGCACCCCGATGTTCGCCGGCGATGTCCGTCCCGAACCCTCGTAGCCGCCCGCTGTTTCGTCGACGCGGTCCGGAACGAACCCAGTCCGGCCATGTGTAAACTTCTGTACAAATCTGTACGTTTTCCGTGCGATGTCTCGGAGTTGCCCCGCTAGACGCCTTCCACTCGATTTGCTTTTTCCACCGGCGTCAGAAGCGGCCGAAGCCGTACCCACCGTCGTTCCGGCACCGATTGTAGCAATCGTTCCGAGAACGTTTCGTCGCGGGACTGTCTGTTCATCCTCCTTCGAGCCATGGCCAGGCATACCATGCGTTCCTCGGCTACCACTACTTTAAACTGTTGAACTAGCACAACAATGTTGTTCGCGGAATCGGATCGGTAGCTACGGAAGCCGCGAACACCAGACCGACAGTCACCAGACGGTGATATCCTCCCCGCCGTTCACGGCGGAATTCTCTCCTCGCAGAGAGCTAGGCACGGGGTGAATCGTCCGATACGGGAACAAAGTTCCGGAGGGGATTACCGTTCGCCGGGGTCGTCCTCGACGTTTCGCCAAGACCGGGAGTGGCCCTCCTCCGAAACGATCGGAATCCATCCCAGATCAGCGGAGTCACGTCGTTCCCTCGTCGCGTTCGCTCTCGCATCGTCGCAGGAGTCTGTTCGTCATAACGAACGTGGCCAGTACGTGCAGCGGAGAATCATCAATCGTAGAACAGTAGTTCACTTGGCGGACTCGCGATGATTTTGCGAAGCGGCCGAAGAACGAGACGAAGAGAACGAAAGAATCACTGGATTGTGTGAACAGACGACAGGGTGAAGCGTCTGGCGGGAGTATACCGAGCAGGGGAACGTGGGGGGGGGAAGTCAGTGAGTAGAATCGATACGCCATACCCTGTATCGATTTCGGGCGAACTCACCGACGGCAGTTTCGGTACTATCTCACGAGCGTTCGAGCCCGATACGTTACAACCAACTACAATGAGTAAAGAAAACCCAAAGCAGACGCTAGAAGTTCGAACCATCGACGGAGTCGATACGCTGGTCAACACGGACGCAGGAGAGATTTTTATCGACCTTCCGGCGTCGAATCCTCGTTACATCCGCGTTCAGGAGGGTGACCGTATTCAAGAAGGCGACGTCAGCACGAAGACGACAGCCGAGATGGCCGCGTCAGGGCTCACGAATTGGACCATCGAGTCCATCACGCCCGAGACCGTAACGGGGACAGATATCGACAGTGGTGAAACGCGGGAATGGGATCGAGAACAACTGGTTCAACGACTCGGTGGGGGCGGATTCAGCGCCGAATTGACGACGTTCGATAGGGTAAGCGTAACTGAAATCGAAGAGTGGCGCGGAAGACACTCTGCCGGCGACACCGACGAAGTAAAACCGTACGTGGTCGCAATTGCATACGGAAACAACGGAGAGAAGTTCACCCAACTTTACGCTGCAACTGAGACTGGTAACTGGGATTCGTTGGAGATGGTACAACAGGATGGACACATTCAGAACTTCGGCGACGAGTTACGGCAACGCTTCGACGATGCTGTGCAAAAGACTCTCGAAGTCGAACAGCAGTATCATTAAGATACCGCGCCCCGCTCACCGCCTGCGCCATTCGCTCGAACGAGGTGCGGATTCCACTAACGGAGACTTGCTCGACTATCGCCGTTCGCTTCGAACCGTGGATTTCCGACGACGAATAAGCCTCTCGCGAGTCACGTGTTTCGGGCTTCCCAGAGAGCGGTGACTAGGCGGCCCCCACTTCCATCCGAACTGGAGACGTCCTCCTGGTGCGTCTTTCGCCACTTCCATTAGCATTGACAGAAACGATGCCGTATGGGGCTTGTCGCTGAATTCGAGATCGACTGCGAGGCTCTACCGCTCGCTGGAGTGGCGACGACCGTGCCCGAGCCGACGCTGACTCTTGAATTGCAGTTCAACCACGGTGACCGGCCCCTTTTTCTCGTCACCGTGACCGGCGGCTCACAGACAGCGGTCGAGAACGCCTTCACTGACGCTTACGATGTCGGGGAGTGGACCCTAATCGGCCAGGCCGGCGACACCCGTCGCTATCAGGTGGTACCGGCGCTCAGCCTCGAAGGACAACTCGGTGACCACCTCGACGACCTCGCGGGGCTCGAGGCCCTTGCCACAGCTGACGCTATCATCGAGCGGATCGAGGTCATTCCAGACGGGTGGCGACAGACGGGCTGGTTCGCCGACCGAGATGCGTTCGGCAAGTTTTCGTCGTTCTGGCAGCGTAACGCCGGGTTCCGACTGTACCGTCTCACTCGTGGGGGCGAGCCCGAACCACCGGGTGATGGGCTAACCGACCGCCAGCAAGAGGCGCTTCGGACGGCCTACGAACTGGGCTACTTCGACATCCCGCGTCAGGCCTCTCTAGAAGGGGTCGCCACAGAGCTGGATATCTCTGCATCCTCGGTCTCCGAGCGGCTGCGTCGCGCTCAAACCCAGGTCATCCAGGAGACGGTAGCGACGACGTGGCCGCCGCTCCCCGATTGAGACGCCTCGCTGCGAGCGACCCCGCTTAAATGACAAGCACCTCTTCTTGCCGGTCGGTCAGAGCTGTTACTTGCGACTCTCGGTATGCGTCGTACTCACCGAGGTAGGTAACTGAGACAGTGAGGCCAGACGCGGTCGGAATCGAGTGACGTCCTCTGGAGCCTACCACGGGAGACTGCTTTCGGCGCTGTCAATCGACGATATCGTGGTGAGTCGGCTTCGATTGTAGGATACTACTCGGCAATCATAAGAGTACTTATGAAATAAATATAATTATTATCTAGTAGATTTATGAGGTAGTAACATTTATTATACTATGTATGCCAGACAATCAATCACATGAAGGCAGAGAAGAAACCGGGCAGACGGTAGATCGCCGGCAACTGCTGCAAGCTGTTGGAGCAGGGATCAGCGGCCTCTCACTGGTCGGCATCACTAGCGACACCGTGACCGCCGCAGAATCCGGCTGTGCCAGAGGGCCGTTCACGGCGACCCACGAGGTCGGATCCGTCGATGTCGGCCAGATTCGTGCCGACCAAGCCCGAGGGAAGACCCCGCCAACGATGGGAGCGGCTTCACCGCGAACGACAGCCCGCGACGACTCGGGCCATCCACCGAAACAGAACGCGCACGACCCGCACGCCGAGCAGGCTGGGTCGCTGAGCATTTTGACCGAATACGACGGGGTAAACTCGCTGGAGACACGCGGCGGTGTGCCATCAGACTCTCAGATCGCAGTTGGAAACGGGAAAATCATCCATGCGTTGAATCAGCAGATCGCAATCTACAACAAACAGGCAGGCCAACGTCAGCGACTGTTCCGACTCGAACGGCTCTGGGAACCGGTGATTCCCGAGCCTTCGGGTGGGTTCGCGTACGGGTATCCGTTCGTGTTCGACCCGCGGGCCCGCTACGACCGGAACGCCGACCGGTTCATCCTCTGTGCGACACAGTACGAACCCGGACTCACGACGAGCGGCGAGCTAATCGAGCGCGAAGATCTCGAGAAAGCCGCAATGGAAGGCGAACCGCTGGCCGAGGCAGAAATCAGTCGTCCACCGAGAGGGTGGTTCGTCGTCGCTGCCTCCGCCACCAGTAACCCCAACGGCGAGTGGTACGTGTACCGAATTCCGCCTGTAGACGCCAGTGGTGTCGACAACGCGGGTCTCGTCGACTACCCGACGCTCGGGTTCGATCGGGACGCCGTCTACCTCTCGCAGAACTTCTTCGGCCAGACCAAGTTCGAAGTGACGATGGCGACGCTGGACAAGTCGGCGATGTACGCTGGCGAGGACGTGACCACTCACCACTTCGACGAGATGAACGACCCAGACGGACCGTTCACGTTCACCGTCCAGCCGGCACAACAAGCGTACTCCGGCGGTAGGGACGGTACGTTCTACATGGTCAACGCCGGGTTCGACAGCGACGAACTAACGCTCTGGGAGGTAACGAACCCGACGGACGTTCCCTCGCTGGACTGTTTCACTATCGACGCGAGTCCCTATGCGTCACCGCCGCCGGCTCGCCAGCCTGAATCCTCGTCGCTCATCGACACGCTCGGCACACGGCTCATGAACGCCGACTACAGCGACGGCTCGCTGTGGACCGCCCACTCGACAGCCGTAGACTGGAACGGCAACGGCCGTCCGGTTGCAGCTATCCAGTGGTTCGAGATCGACGCCGCATCTCGGACGGTCGTCCAGAGCGGGCTCTACGGCGAACCCGGGAAGTCGTACTTCATCCCGACGATTCGTACGAACGGCGAAGCCACGGTTATCGCTCACAACGTGAGCGGTCCCGACACGTTCCCGCGGATGGACGTTGCCGGTCGAACAGCTGACTACACGGCCGGTGAACTCGAAGACTCCGTTGTCGTCGAGGAAGGGAAGTCCAAGTACGATGCGCTACCTGGAGACGTTGAACGCTGGGGTGACTACAACGGCGTCTCCATCGACCCGTCGTCCGGCCGTTTCTGGACCGTGAGCCAGTACTCACCAGACATCGACATACCCGTGGACCAGCCGGAGCGAGACCCCTACTTCACCAGAATCGCCGAAGTCTCGTTCGAAGACGTCTCTGGCCACGAGTAGGCCCCGCGTACGTCCTTCCTCGAACCTGCGACAGCTCCACAGCCATTCACCGTCCCCCTTCGACCATGGACGTTACGAGGGAGGTGTTCCCGAACATGCTCGAGCGGTAGTGGGGTCGCATCGTCAGGACGTCGCCAATCTGGTCGCGTCCCTCTGCTCCGAGCAGGCGAACTACGTAACGGGGCAAGTTATTGGCGTCACCGGGGGAGTCGACCTGTTCAGCTTCTGAACCGGCAAGGCCTTCACGTTGGTGCTGGCGGTCACCGCCAGTCAACTGCATTCGGTGAACGCTCGCAGTTTCGCCTCTTCGTAGATGCGGCCGCGTTCGTCGGCCTGAATTAAACCGGGTGAGAGTTGTACACTCATCTAGGATAATAATTTTTATGTGTTGTGGACGAACCGTTCTAAGAGATGGTACGGGGCGACGCTCGAGACGAGCAATCGCAGGGGGAGAAGCGACGGTTCCCCGAAGTTCTCTCGCAACTGAAATCAACTGGCGCAGCATTGCTCGTCGTCGGCGACCTCCCGCATCACTTGCATGCACGAGCATGCCGACAGATGCTCGGCAGTTCTGCACACGCAACGCGTCGCCGTCTGTTCGTTTCGACGACAACTGGCCCGTCGACGGGCGCGTTCGAACATTCGACATTGCCAGATGACGAATCCAAGGCCCAACTCATCCGCTACGAGACGACCCACCGTAGTACGGCAGCCAGCCAGCCTGCAGGCGATAGCTCGCTCCCATCGACCGTGCTTGACGGCAGCCTCGGTGAACTCGGCATTGAAATCTCGCAATCGATCGAGCGCTTCAACGACACGGCGAACGGGTTGGACTCGGCCGAACTCCGACTGTGTTTCGACTCGCTCACACCCCTTCTCGACCGTGACCGGGAGATGCTCTTCCAGTTCCTCCACGTCCTGATCGGACGAGTGAAGTCAGTCAACGGGATGAGTCATTTCCATCTGCCGCGCTCACGAACCACAGAAGCCGTCGCCATGCTTGAGTCGTTGTTCGATGCAATCGTCGAACTCCGACTTCAGGATGGCATACTTCAGCAGCGCTGGCATTTCCCGGACCAGGATTGGACGACGCGGTGGCTGTCTCCCTCTAACCCCTCGTAGTAGTAGCGCAGCTTTCATCGTGTATCTTAGTTATTTATGCCGATACTTTTTTCTTGTAGCGTTGCCACTTCGACAGTACTGTGACTAAATTCGACGCGGACTCCGCATTCACAGACCGGGCGACAGCCGGGTCCCTCGCATTTGTTCCGCTCGAATCCCCTGCCGGACTCGAAATCATCGACCCAATCGAACGCCACCGCTTCTCCCTCTACACCTCAACCAACGGCCCGCCATTGCAAACGGCGTGTGACACCGACCGGTTTCGCTTCCCCGTCGACGCCGCAACCCAAATCCAAACGGCGTCGATTACGCTGCCAATCGGCGTCTGTGTATACGCACACACCGCCACAGACGGCATGGTTGCGAGTATCGAACCCTCCGGTGAGGCCTCATTACCACACGACACATATTATCTCGAAATCGCCGGGCCAGTCAAGACCTATATCAAGGTTGAGGACACTGTCACGATCCGAGCTGATACCGAGACGACGGAGATCACGTTCGGCGACACGACCGACGTGCTTGTCGGCGCTCGGTCGCATCACGAACATCCAGCAACCACAGTCACGACGACGAGCGATCCCGAAGACATGATGGCCGCCGTCTCGACGTTCGGATCAGCACTCAAAACCACCAGCCCCGAACGGTCGTACCCGACGCTCCGTGGCCATCCACCAACAGTCGAACTCGGCGACCAGCTTTCGATTCCAGACCACCTCGAACGACCGGAAACCGGAATCGAACTCGTCCTTCCACCGGAGTACCGATACCTGTACGTCGCAGCGCCACTCGCGTACTACCTCGGCGCCGACATCGTCTCGGGTGACCGCCCGCTCCTCAGAACAACAGACGGGTTCGAATACTCGCTGGAGGACGGACAAGACTTCGACAGGCACGTCGAGCGCATCCTCAAGCACGTGTTCACGCTCGACTGTCTGACCCGGACCGAGGGCTATTATTCGGTGCCGCTCGCCGAATACGAGTCCGTCGAACCACGGGTCGACGTCGATTTCGCACACCTCTACGACCAGCCACTGACAGAACAGCTCCGCCACTACCTGCAGATTCCGTTCGACGTAATCGAGTCGGCAGTGCCGACGTGGCAACTTACGAGTCACGTGACCCTGACTCCAGACAGCATCGAGATGCTCCCGTTCTTGGTGGACGATCTGGCGGTTGTCCAGGCTCCTCGGGCCGACGACATTCCGCAGTCTGCGGTGCAGACGGAAGCTGTGGAGGACTATTTCCGCACCGACGAGTTCACACGTAGTACCTCCTCCCGGTCATCGGAGAACGTTGAGTCGTACGTGCAACCGGATACAGCGGATTCACTGTATCAGGCATGGGTCGGTGAGGATACGCCGGTCGGCGCGAACAAACTCCTTGCGTCGGCCTTCGAGAATCGCCTTGATCGGGAACCGACCACAGGAGATATCGATATCACCGTCGTCTGTAATGACGCCGATATGGCGGACGAACAGAACGCTATCGATACGATCTATGGATCTCGTGACGATCTTCCATTCACGATCCAAACATTCCATAGCCTTTCAAGGTCTGAACTCACGTCAGTGCTGTCGAGAGAGACGGACTTCTTCCATTATATTGGACATATTGACGAGGGAGGATTCCAATGTACGGACGGCCTGCTTGACGCTGGTTCGATTGATTCAGTGGCTGTCGATGCGTTCTTCCTGAATGCATGCCAGTCATATACACAAGGCTGTCACCTTATCGAAGCAGGAGCAATTGGCGGTGTCGTCACGCTAAGCGACGTTATCAATAGTGGCGCAGTTCGCATTGGGCGAACGATGGCTCGCCTGCTCAACAGTGGGTTTCCTCTAGAAGCGGCTCTGGATATCGCACAGGATGAAAGCATCGTTGGTGGACAGTATCTCGTTGTCGGTGACGGTAGCCTTCCTGTGACACAATCAGGGGGTTCCGTTCCCAACGTAGTGACGATAGAATCAGCTGACGACCCGATTAATTTCCATTTAAAAACATACCCAACTGATCGTCATGAACTAGGTAGCGTTGTCATACCTAAAATTGACTCTATTGAGACGTACGCGCTCAGCTCCAGTACGATTGAAGATATAGACGCTACCCGTAGCGAACTAAGGTCATTTCTTGAGCTGACTGACGTTCCAGTTCGATTCAACAGTGAGCTTCGATGGAGTAGCGATGTTGTGACAGAATTCAATTAGGGGCCAGAATGAGCGGCTACATTGCCGGCGACGTTGCCGGCCTGCGCGAGTAGCAGGCACATCGTGAAGATGACGCCCATTTTTCGCGGATTCGATGCAACGTAGTCGACTAGTGCTTTATCGGACATGACGATTATAGTTCCAGCCCTTAGTAATATAAAAATATTTTAATATATATTTCATAAATACAGTGTGTTTTTATCAGTTAGTATAATATAACAAGGCCAACACTACCGTTGTGAATTAATGAGTATTTCTCCTGTCCCAAGAGAGGGCATGGCTCACGGGAGAACGAGCATGTAGCATACTCGTACTGAGCAACTACTACGGTGCAGTTTCCCCGACAAAGAGACGATTGATCGATTAACTATAAGGTAGTTCAAATAAATATAACTACCAGATGAGTGCTCGTGCGCAGGGACGTGAGGATGGTAGCACGAACGTTCTCGTTCATACGCCGGCGATAGCCGCTGACGGCGACGCCAATGTATTAGAGTTCCTCATGGCTACACCCCCAGATAAGACGAATATCCTCATCATTTCGTACGTCCGGTCTCCCGACGAATGGACGCAATCGTGGCTCGATCACGCCGGTGAGCACCCCGCTAACCTCGGCATTATCCAGGTTGGCGAAACAACGCGATCGATGGCGAGCACACAGGCGTCTTCGGCGACAGCACCGACACCCGACGTGCTTGCGACCGTGGGGAACCCCAGTAACCTCACGGAACTCGGCATCACGATTAGCGAGTATCTCACCGACTGGGACGAGAATCCACACGAGACGGCAGTCTGCTTCGACTCACTGACAGCCCTCCTCCAGTACACCGACAGCGTCCAGACCGCATTCCGATTTCTGCACACGCTCGTCGGCCGTGTCCAGACCGCAAACGCCCGTGCCTGCTACAAGATCACGCCCGGGGCACACGACCGGCAAACGGTAGCAACGCTCAGGGGCCTCTTCGATACGGTCATCGAATACGAAGAGTAGATTACCTACCCTGCTCGCTGACGGGTCCGCCACTCACGACGGCGGGAGAAGCTTTCAGGTCAACTTCTATTTTGGCCGACCGTATTTCATCATCGTACTCCTCTCCAAGGTGGTATCGGCGGCCCGGCGAGATAGGCAATACTTAAATCATCACAGTTTCATTGAACCGTTGTGCCGAATTACGACCGTATGGAATCGACGGCGAGAAGACGAAATCGGCGTTAACAAACCATGTCGGACGAGCAACGCGACGTTATCACCGGGATGCCCGTGGACAGGGAGTACGATTTCGAGGAGTACCACCAGACGGACGTTCCGAGGTACGTCCAGAACGAGGACGAACTCGACCGCATGCTGGCCGACATCCGCATGCGGAGGAAAACCGGGAAACTACCCCGATTCCTGCTCGGTGGACCGACGGGATGTGGGAAGACGCACTGCGCGCGCTACTTGGCCTCTCACTTGGACGTCCCCCTCATCACCATCCAGGGGAAGTACAGCCTCCACGAGGCCGATTTGCTCGGTTCGCCGGTCCTCGTCGACGATCGGACGATGTGGAACGACGGACCGCTCACCAGGGCGTTGCTCGCGAGCCGAGAGGGACCGGTCGTTCTCCTGCTCGACGAGGTGAACCGCGTCCGGCCCGAGGCCAAAGGGGTTCTGTTCAGCGCTCTCGACGACCGGGGGCGCGTAGAACTCGACGGTCGCGGCGGAGAAATCGTCCAGGGAGACCCGCAGAACCTGATCGTGATCGCGACGGTCAACCAGGGACCGGAATACGTCACGGAGCGTCTCGACAGGGCCGAGCGCCGGCGCTTCGGTAACAAGTTCTCGATCACCTATCTCGGGCTGGTCGACGTCGAGAAGGAGGCGCGACTGGTTTCCGATCAGACCCCCGTATCGTTGCCGCTGGCCACCGAAATCGTGAAGACGGCGAACGACATCCGTACGCAAGCCCACGACGAGAACGGGTCGGCGATAAACGCCGGCGTCCCCACCGCGATGGTTCTCTCCTGGGCGCGCACCGCCTTCGCGTACCAGGACGCGGGTCTCGACGATCCGGCGGTCGAAGCGGCACGCGACGCCGTTCTCCACCCGTTTTACGACGAGAACCGCGCCGCGCGGGAACAGGCCGTGGAGATAGTGAAGAACCGACTCTCCGGAATACCCGTGGGAAGAGACGCGGTCGAAGACTGGCTCGCCGACGAGCGAAGGGCGGTGAAGGGGAACGGGAGCGCGTAACTTCCGTCCGGATACGAACTCGAGACGACCACAATGGTGTTACGAGAAAGCGACGCGCTCCGAAATCTCCTCGAAACGCTCTCGAGCGTCCACACCGACGGCGAACGCCTCGACGTGGTGTTCGCCGACCGTTCGTTCGTCGTCGACGAGGACACGGTCGCCGTTTCGACCGACATCGACGCCGACGTGGAACTGTCCGAGGCTAACGAACTGCGGTTCGTCGTCGACGCGTTGAGTCACCACGCCTGGCGCATACGTACAGGAGCACGCGACGAGTTCGAGGGGTTCGTCCGCGACTATCCGACGGCACCGCACGTGGCCGGAGTCGTACGGAGTCTGGTCGAGAACGTGTACGTCGACGAGCAGCGGACGAACGAGTTCAAGGGACTGCGACGAACCGTCGCGTTCAAAGCCGACGTCGTCATGGCCGACGACGACCGACGTCCGCCGCTGGACGCGCTTCCCCGGGAGGCGGCGCTGGTCGAGGGGGTCTGTCAGCTCGCCCTGGCGGGGCACGCGAAGGGAATCGCGTCGGTAGACGACGGCGTTCGCGCGTTCCTCGGCCGAGCCCGCCGCCACCTCGTCGAAGCCAGACGCGAACACGACGCGTCGCGACGACGGGAGCGGGCGCGTCGCGTGACCGACGCGCTCCTGTCACGTATCGCCGTCCCGCAAATCGCCGACGAGTACGCGAGGGACGCGACGTTTCCCACTGACTCCACTTCCGACGTTCGCCGCGTCCCGGGGGACGCGTTCGAACCGATAACCGCGCGTGCAGTTCTGGGCGACGCGCTGAGAGACGTCTCATCGACCCTTGTCGCCGTCACCGTCCTGTTCGCCAGCGGCCTTCTCGGCGCGATACGCCGGCTACTCGGGAAGCTCCGCATACTCGCTCTCCTGCGGTGGGCGGCCGAAAAGTCCGGAGTGCTCGGGGCGTGGCGCTGGCTACTCCGCACGTTCACCCCCGGACTCGCCGGTCGTGCCAGCGAAGAGGAACAACGCGAGGCGACCGCGGCCGCGCTGTACCGTCGGCTCGCCGCAGCGGGACACTCCGCGGAGGGTTTCCTGACCGCCGACGGAACGTTACCGCACGACGTCGACCCCGAGACGGTTCGGCCGGAACGCATCGACGTCGACGCGCTCCGCACGGTTTCGCCGGAGGCCCTCGGGACGCTAGACCACTCCGACCTCTCCGAACTGGACTCACCCTCCTCGGACGGGGACGAACTCGAGTTGGGCGACGGCGCGGAGCGGGAGACCGCGACGACCGTGGACGCGGCGACGGACGTGGCGGACGAGGGCACGGCCGCCGACTGGTACCGGTGTAGCGACCGTTCGTACGGACGGCCGGACGCGAACACCGCGCATCGGTGGCACGACCTGCAGCGGACGGAACGACTCCCGGCGAACGACGTCACGGCGCGGAAAGCGGCCCGTGACGCGCGGACGTCGGCGCACGGCGACGCGGCGGACGTCAGGGCCGAACTCGACAGACGGGGACTCGCCCGGGAGATAGAGGCGGCGTTCTCCGCGTTCGGGACGCGCACCGCCGAGCGGAGGGGACGGCGTGGCGAGCGTCTCGACGTTGGAGCGGCCGTGCGTCAACGCGCTGGCGCATCGCACCGACAGGACGTGTTCCGTCACCGGCGGCGAACCGACGCCAGCGACCGAACGGTCGGCGTCGCGATCGACCTGAGCAGGAGCATGGACGTCTTCGAGGCGAAGGTCGCCCTGGGCGCGCTCTCCAGGGCGGCCTCAATCGTCGGCGACGACGTCGTCGCCAGCGGGTTCGGAACCGACGGGGAGAACGGGAACCGAATCGAAACACCGCTCGTAACGGGCCCCAACGAGAAGTTCCAGTGGCACCACCTGAACGCTATCAGCGAGATGGACGACACGCCGACTGCCGCGGGAATCGAGGACGTTCGCGGTCTCCTCGAGACCGACGGCAGCAGAGAGCGAGTGCTCATCGTGATAACGGACGGGAAACCGAACATTCCGCTCGGCGGAACGACACCCGATCCGGAAGCGGCGGTGGCGGACGCGAGAGAACAGGTTCGGCGGACACGTCGCGATCACGACGCCGCGGTCATCGGCATCGGAGTCGGCGACGAAATAGACGAGGGGACCCTGCAGGAAATCTTCGGGGAGTGGGGATACGCGCTGGCCGGCCGGTCGAACCTCACCGAGCGACTCGTCGACGTGTATCGCGGTCAGGTCGATGGCGCTCGCCGCAGTGACGACGTCTGACGTCTCTCGGAACGCTTGTTTTCGGCTGAATCACCGTGGAGCGATAGATATGGAGGTTCCGAGCGTACGGAAGGCCTGTGCTCGATTATGGGGAATTTATGCTCGTCATCCTCGGGGTATCGGAACAGCAGATGCTGGCGTGGAGAACGGGACGATAGAGCGGGAAGGCGACCCCGAAGCGCTCCGTGGAGACGAGTACGTCCGAACGGCCTACCTCGGCGGGCGAGCGACGGATTCCACGAGGGGCCAGGGAGATTGAGGCGGGAAATGCTGTCACGGATTCGCCCTCCGCACGGATTCCTGGTGGACCGTCGACGAGCTTCAGCGGCGGTATGCCGAGCCGCTCCACGCCCGGAACGTATCCGGTTGCTCTCACTTCGGGGGAGCTACGCCGTGAACGAACTGAATCTTCTCGTCGAGGGTGAGGTCGTCGACGAGGGACTCGATACGATCCTGTATTATCAACCCTGCCACTCCGAATCCTCACACGCGGGCTTGTCTTTTTTCCAGCTCTGTCGTCGGTCCGGATACACGTCGGACTTCTCGAGAGATGTCATCTAGCAGGTTTCACTTCCGTGTACTACCCACGGAACCATCAGAACTATGTGTACCGTTGCTCACATGTCGTGTGAAGCGCTCTATGACTTGCCGGCTCGCGTGTCGTCCGGTGTTTGATCCGCTCGCGCTCCCCGCCGCGCGACGGGCCCGATAGCCGCAGCACTCGGGTTCGTTTCGCTACGTCCTGTAGCCGCAGTGTACCGGTCAAACACACACGCCTATGCCGATATCCGCTGAGTCGCCGGCGCACAGCCGGGGCTCGCCCGACCTCGCATCGCCTCTCGAACAGCAGACGTATCGCTCGCGGTCGCAGCGACCGCTCGAACCACGGCCGACGACCGCCGGAGGTGGTCGCCGATGACCACAGCTGACGCAGATGTGGAAGAGCCATCGCTGTGGCACAACTCCGACTTCCGCCGATTCTTCGCCGGACAGTTCGTGACGAACGCCGGGGACAGCCTCTACACCGTCGCCGTCCTCTGGCTCGTGTTCGAACTCAGCGGCTCGACCGTCCTCACGGGAATCGCGAACACGCTGTTGTTGCTCCCGTGGCTCTTGCAGATCCTCGCCGGGCCGATCGTGGACCGACTCCCACTCAAGCCCGTGCTCGTGGGATCACAGGTTCTGCAGGGTATCGTGGTTCTCGCGCTCCCACTCGTCGCAGCGACGGGACGGCTGAGCGTCGGGGTCCTGCTCGCAGTGGTCCCGGTGCTGACGCTGGCGACGCTGCTGATGGCACCGATGCAGACGGCGCTCGTTCCTCGCATCGTGGCCGACACACGGTTGTCGCGAGCTAATTCCGCGCTCGCAACCGTCACGCTCGGACTTGACATGGTGTTCGACGCGCTCGGCGGCGTGTTCATCGCCGTCTTCGGCGCAACGACGCTGTTCCTGTTCGACTCGGTCACGTTCGCCGTTGCCGGCCTGCTGTTCGCCGGTATCGCCGTACCGACGTCCAATGCTGCGGACGGAGATCGGGAGCGAACTGGCGAGTCGGTGCTCGGCTCATACGTCGCCGACCTACGGGCCGGGGTCGACGTGCTCCGTGGGACCGTCTTCGTCGAACTGGTGTTCATGACGGCGGTTGCCAACTTTGCGACCGGCGTGACGCTCGCAATCCTACCGTCGTTCGGCGACGCGCTCGGCGGCCCCGCCGTCTACGGCCTGTTGCTCGGCGCGCTCGGTATCGGCCGACTCGTCGGCTCGCTCGTTGCGCCCTATCTCGAAAACGTTGGGTACGGACGGCTGAAGCTCGTCGGCCACTCGTTGGCCGCGTGCTGCTGGCTCGCCGCAGTGTACACGCCGTCGACGGCACTCACTGTCGTCCTGTTCGGACTCGCTTGGGTGCCTGCAGGCATCAGCGGTGTACTCACGTCGACGCTGAACCAGACCGTGTTTCCGGCCGACCTCCTCGGTCGCGTGTCGTCCATCAAGGGCACTGCCTCGGGGGCCACGCTGCCGCTCGGATCACTAGTCGGCGGCATCGTCGCCGAGATGCTGGGGACGACGACGACGATGGGGCTGGCCGCGTTCGGATTCGGGTTCACGGGGCTGTACATCCTCGTGCGCCCGCGACTCCGGCAACTCCCCTCGGTCGGAGACGCCGACCCGGCGGCGTTCGACGTGACAACGTCATCCGGCCGCAACGGGGAATAACACGACTCGGCACCCCTACTCACGACGTTCCGAAGGGGTGGCAATCCGGAATCGAACTTTCAGAGGAAGGCCCATACAGAAAGCGTGATCGAAGAAGAACACCGAGTGTCCTCTGCGTACTGTGGGGGGTTCAGACGTCCATTCCATCGGCAGCCACAGCGGTTACTCTGGGTCACCACCAGTGATATCGATCAGTAACTGTACGTCTCGACTCGAGTTCCTGCATCGTCAAAGACGTACACTGTATCGCCGGAGTTGTTCCAGATCGGCGACCCGCTCCCCCAGTACAGATCGCTGGCGGTATCCGTTCCACTCCCCGTATGTAGCGTCACTGTCGCACCAGCATCGAGTGAGAACCCATCGGGGAACGCGTACGTGTGGCCCGCTGCGTCCTCGACGGTGTAGCCAGTGCAATCGAGCGTCGCACTGCCCGTGTTCTCGAAGACGACGTACTCGTCGTTCAAGTTGCTCGAGTCACTGCCCGCAGCGTCAGCGTGGACGCTCTGGACATCGATTGCACCACTTCCCGACGAGGATGGATACGACTGCTCCGTGACGAGCGACCCCGTATCGTCGTAGACCGAGCACGTGTCGCTGTCGTTGTTCCAGACTGACGACCCGTAATTCCAGTAGAGGTCACTGTCGGTGTCCGTTCCACTCCCCGTATGCAACGTAACGGATGCCCCCGGCGTCAGCGTATACCCGCTCGGGAACTCGTAGGTATGACCCACCGCGTCCTCGACCGACCATCCAGTCAGGTCGAGATCACCAGTCCCCGTATTCTCGAAGACGACGTATTCGTCGTTCAGGTTGTCTGCGTCCGTCCCGGCAGCGTCCTCGTGGATTTCAGCAATAGAGAGCGCACCGGCCCCACCGACCGACGGATACGCCGAGAATATAGGATAGCTGGTGTCGAACACGGTCGTCGTCGGGAGCGAGGAGTCGGCGTTGACGTTGTTCGTCGAGTCGGTGACAGCATCATCGTTGAGACGCAGGTGCGTGCCGAGCGATGACGCGATCTCGTTCAAATTCGTCACGGCGGAATCGGGCGCGTTGCTCGCCCCCATCAGAACGACCGCCCCACCATCGTCGACGAACCCCTGGACAGCGTCGAGTTCGGTGCTGGTGAACGACTGTGGCGGCGTGGTCACGACGAGAACGCGGCCACGAGAGAGGTTTGCCGTCGTCAGTTCGTTCACCTGCTCGAACGCGATATCGAATCCCTCGAGATGACGTTGATAGTACGCTGCATCCTCACTGGAGAGCGCGAAATCGTCGCCGAACTGGTTGTGTCCTCCATCGACGAGCACCTGACCATCGCGATGAGAGAGGTAGTCGATGAGGTTCGTCAGGACGACGAAGTTCTCGTAGGATGCGGTATCGACCGCAAAGCCTTCTTCCTTCTCGTAAGTCTCGTCGATGAGCAACCCGCCGACCACTGCGACGCCAGCCGTCTCGTCGACGCCGACCAGCGGCAGGTCGCTACTCCCGTAATCGTACCCACCGGTCACTGACTGAGTGGCCGACGACTCAGCGACGACTGCGACGTCACTGTCTGGAACGGCGCCGTCGGTGGTTTTGACCGTCGTCGCTTGCGGGAAAAAGAGGTCGTCTGCGTCGCGGTTCCGATACTCTGAGGAGTCAGCCGGGTCGCTATCAGTCCAGACACGGCGGGCGTTCGCCTGCGCATCAGCCTCGGCGTCGTAGAACGACTCGTGGTTCGTGAACGACGAACTGTAGAGGCGGGCATACCCCTTCCGGACCATCTCGTAGTTGTAGAACGTATTCCGAACGCCATCACCCGACGCATCGTAGTGGATGTAGCCGAGCAGTCGGTCGTAGGCATCGAAGATGCCCGCCTCGCCGTCGTCGAAGGACAGGTCGATGCGAGTACTACTCAACTCCTGGCTGGCGTACTCGGACGCGTTCGCCCCCCACGTCGCGAGATAGTCGAGACTCTCGATGCCTTCCCATTCCTCTTCGCGCTCGTACCGTTGGTACGCCGCTTTCTCGGGCGTGTCGATGCCGAGAATCCGAATCGTCTCTTCGCGGCCACTATCGAAGCGCACGTCGACAGTGTCACCGTCGTTGACGTCGATAACCGCGACGTCGTGCGTTACATCCGGGTCGATCTCCATCCCTGGCCGATCAGTGAAGTACTCGAAAGCGGTGTTGTACTGGTCGGTCGTAGGTTTGTAGTACGCGCCACCGTTGTTCGTGTCGTCGGTCACCTGGTCGTCGTTGAACCGGAAGGCCAGTGATAGATCGCTGGCGATGTCGTTGAAGTTCGCGGTCTCGTCGTGGTTCGAGTAGTCCGCTCGGTCGTGACAGAACAGTACTCCGCCATCGGCGACGAAGCCGGCGAGCGATTGCTTTTCGGAGGATGTGAACGCCGTCGCAGGGCCAGTGATCCATGCAGCATCAGCCGACGAGAGGTCCGACGCAAGCGTCGACGTAGCTTGGACCGTATAGCCGTTCTCCTCGGCGTAGTTCGCCATGTTCGAGAAGTCAGCGAGCGAGTGATACTGGTCGTGACCCTCGTCGTAGAGGACAGTTCCACTCCCGCCAAGATGCGTGTCCCAGACGTTCAGCACGAACTCCTCGTTCCCACTCCTGAAGTTCGCATCGTTCGAGACGAGCGTCGCACCGAATCCGACGACATCGCCATCGACAGCGACGACCGGGATAGCCGTCGAATCACTGTAGCGTGTCGCATCACCATTCCCATCCGCGTCTTCGTTCGACGCCGTGCTCTCAGCCCACACTGCAACCTCTGTCTCGTCGGTCAGCTCACCGCCGCTTCCATCGAGGAGACTAGCTGTCGAGTCGAACTCGAGAGAGTCGATTGTCGTCGTCGCTGCTCGTGCACCATCGAGTAGTTCACGTGACGTTGTACTCCCTGCAACTGCGAGACCGAACGTGCTGAGAAACTGCCGTCGTCGCATGATAGAAACCTGGAGTAATTCACCATAAATACCGGGGTTAGTAGTATAAATTCAAACCTTTCTTTCATGTGCCGGGATTTTTGGCAGTTTCCATACAGTTCCCACGAAGGAGTTGCAGACGAGCGATCCAGTCCTGTCCGCACACCGTGTTCGTTGAGCAACCGGTGAACGATCCAGGGCGGTAAGAAGAGTTGTCTGTGGCTCCCCCGGATGACTCGTAGACGATGTTTCCTCGTCGCGATGGATGCTACGTCGTACTTTTCCGAGACGGGGGCACACCTCCGATGGCCACTTGGTTGCGATTTAGCTCCCCGTTCTCTCTTTCTGCTTCGTCGTCTCGTTCAGTAGGTCGGCAATCGCCCGACGTTTGAGGAGTATAAATCCAGTGAAGACGACAAAGAAACCGGCGATTGTAAGGGGTGTAATGGACTCTCCCAGGGCGATAACTCCCACTATCGTGGCGACGACCGGGATAAGATAGGAAACCAGTGACGTTTCGAGTGCGCCCCGGACCTCCAGGAGAGTGAAGTAGATGAAAAAGGCGATAGCGGTGGCAAAGATGCCGAGATATGCGACAGCAACACCGGCCTCGAAAGACGTCGGAAGTGAGAACGACTCGCCAAGACTGACGCTGACGGCATGGAGGAGAAGCCCCCCAAAGAACATCGACCAGCCCGAGAGAGCAGCCTTGTCGAGCGTTGGACCTACCCGTTGAATGAGAACGCCTCCCAGCGCCACGCCTGCAACTTGGACAAAAACCAAGAGTCGGCCGACGATCTCGCTTCCGAGCAGGTGAGCGGGATCCGGGCGCACGATCAACCCGACACCGAGAAATCCCAACACGATACCGACAGCGCCAATCATCGAGACGCGTTCCTCTGGTAGGAAACCCAGCGCCCACAGTGACGTCATGATCGGGAGTAGACTCTGCAGGATAGCCGCCATTCCGGTAGACACGGTCTGCTGGCCGATAAAGAGGAATGCATTCGACCCGACGAGGAACACTGCGCCGGCGAGAACGGCACTAACGTTCGCACGATCGGTCGGTCGCCAGGTAGTGTTAGCGACGGTCGCATAGCCAAGCAGGAGGACGGCGGCGACGTCGTATCGGAAGGCAGCGAGAAGCACCGGTTCGAGCGATTCGAGTCCGACGGAAATCGCGAGAAACGAAAGCCCCCACAAGATGGCCAGACTCCCGAACAGTCCGACAGTAGCAAAACGATTGTTCACACCCCATCGGATGGCCGCTGTACTGTTATTCTTCCTGATTCTGTTCTACTCGAAAACGTACTCCAGTCCCTTACGCCACCTCGTTTGGCGAAGCAACGTGCGTACGCTACGATAACTCAAAGTACCGTCTACTCGCCGATTCACGATGGTCCCACTCCCGGTACCACCGAAACGTACTTATCGTAAGGGTAGAAATAGTGGTTACAAGTTACATCTCTACAATCAGTTTCGCTGACGTAGTAGGTGAGAACGAGTCGAAGACGGAGTGTTGGTTTAAACATATGGATAGCTACCATCCATTCCCGTGGAGGAAACAGCTGGTCTGGATTTTTGAGCGGGTGCGGATCATTCCACCTACAACTATTATATAGGATAGCAACTAACCTCTCTTCGATGCCCGTCCAACGTTCTGATAGTGAAGCGGAAAGCCAGGATCGGTTTGAGGACCTATCAATGCGGGTGGCGATGGGTAGTTACAAGCCTCTGACGGACGATCTACTGCAATTGATGAAGCAGCTAGGCGTTGAGGACGTACTGCTCACTCCGCACCGTCATTCCGGATTCGATTCGGCAATGCCAATGGGGCGAGCCTGGACGTACGATGAAATCACATCTGTACAGGACCGTATCGAATCACACGGACTTCGTCTGTTTGCATTCGAGAAGATGCCGATTCCCTTGTACGAGATTCTGCTCGGAGACGAGAACCGTGAGGAGAAAACTGAGGCAATCAAGACGACGATTCGGAATCTGGGTCGGGCCGGTGTTCCTGTTCTAGGATATAGTGGCCATCCACCAGACGGGGCCGTCCGTACCTCTCGAACAGTAGAGATACGCGGTGGTGCCGAAGCATCCTCATTCTCGGACGAGGATATCGATGACGAGACGTTGCTCTACGACCGAGAGTACGACGAAGAAGAGATTTGGTCGGCGTACGAAGAGTACCTCTCAGAGATACTCCCTGTCGCTGAGGAGGCAGGGGTTACACTCGGTGTCCACCCCAGTGATCCTCCTGTGGAGGAACTAGGCGGTGTTCCTCTTCTGTTCCGGAATTTCGAGAACTTTAAACGCGCGATGAATCTGGTTCCGAGTGACAACCATGGCCTCAAGTTTTGCCTCGGATGTTGGTCGGAGATGGGCGAAGAAATCCCAGACGTCCTTCGACACTTCGGCGGCGAAAATATCGTGTACGTCCACTTCCGTGACGTTGTCGGTACTGTCCCGGAGTTCCACGAAACGTTTCTCGACGACGAGGCCAGTAACTTCGACGAGTTCGAAGTCATGGAAACCCTCCAGGACATCGGCTTTTCGGGCGTGATGACGCCCGATCACGTCCCGGCTATGGAAGGAGACACCGACTGGGAGTTCGGGAGCGTCACAGGCCGTACGTACACTGTCGGCTACCTCAAGGGTCTCTTGAAAGGCGTCCAGGCACAACAGCGGTAGTCCCCAGAGAGCCTGGAACCGACGACCCGGTTCGTGCACCCAATATTTATTATCCGTCTGGAGAATGTGTTACAGGATGTCTAAGAGCGTCTATTTCGCAGCTCCGTTATTCACGGAAGCAGAGTTAGAGTTCAACGAACGCGTGTGCGGCATGCTCGAAGCGGAAGGACACGACGTCTTCCTTCCTCAGCGGGACGGTCTCGAGAGCAACGTCCTCGTTGAGGATAAGAGTGAAGAAGAGGCGATGCAGGAGATCTTCGAACTTGATCGGCAGAACGTGCTGGACGCGGATATCGTTACGGCCACGCTCGACGGCCGTGTCCCTTCCGAGGGCGTCTGCGTCGAAATGGCGTTCGCCTACGACCACGACATTCCCGTTATCGCGCTCAAGACTGACCGACGCACCTTCGGTCGGCAAGAAGAGTACAATGCCATGCTGCATGGGTTGTTCCAGCAGCGGGTCGATACCCCTGAGGCACTTGTTGAAGCGGTCAACAAACACGACGCTGGGCAGTCGGGCCAGTAGCGGACAAGAGACCGTTTCTCAAGCCCTCTGTAGCGCTGTCAGAGAGGTAGTTTCGTCCAGAGAATTCGTCGCTCTACCCTCGACAGTGCACACCTAACATTTGGCAGAGTATAGCATCATTTTAAGTAGTGGGTGGACGTGATTGCTACACATGGACGTATACTTCGCGGGTCCATTGTTCAACCAGGCGGAACGAGATTTCAACGAACGAGTGTGTGGAATGCTCGAAGCAGAAGGCTACGACGTCTTCCTTCCGCAGAGAGACGTCGGCGATATTGGCGAACTGGAGGTGATGAACGATGAAAACGCTACGACCGAGGATGTACTCCAGGAGATCTTCGAAATCGACCGCAATGGCGTCCTCGAGGCAGACGTCGTGACAGCAACCCTCGACGGTCGCGTCCCATCCGAAGGGACAGTTATCGAGGCAGCTATCGCGTACGAACACGATATCCCCGTCATCGGCCTGAAAACGGATCGACGTGTTTTCGCCAGGGACGAACCATACAATGCGATGGTCTACGGTGTTCTCGACGAGATCGTCGAAGAGCCAGAGGACCTGGTTGCTACAGTCAACGAGTATGCCAACCGCTCTGCAGAATTTACCGAGTAGCAACTACTCCGTGCGGGCCGGCTATCGATATTTGTGTGAATAGGAGTTGCACGGTGTCTCTCCTCAGTTGGATACTACGATTCTAAATTCAGTATCGTTCTCGACCCTCACTGTAGGCAAGCATGGAATTATCGGTGAGTGTCTGTCGTTGACGTACATGCCTGCGAGTTTCTTTCTCTCCCGTTGTTCTCGACTCTGACCAGTAATTTTAATAGTTAAAGAGGGAAACCACCTGTGTGGTAGTCAATGGCAGACAGTACCAGTGATACGACTAGCAGGTTCGGATCGCTTAAATCGCAGATCGGCTCCGATTTCTCATCAACGACGACGTGGGTCCTGATTCCAGTCGGCATCGGATTGAACGCCGCAGGTGGTTTCATCGCTAACACGCTGAAACTCCCGCTGTTCCTCGACAATATCGGGACCATCTTGTTGGCCATCCTGGTCGGACCGTGGGCAGCTGCACTGACCGGCGGACTGAGTAACGTCGTCAGCGGAATGATCGGAAATCCGATACAGATGGCGTTCGTAATGTCACCCATCGCCATGGGACTCGTGGCCGGTTTCCTCGCTCGCCGAGGCTTGTTCGAAAACGCAAGAAAAGTCGTCATCGCCGGAGTGCTGGTCGGGCTCACGTCAGTGGTCTTTTCAGTCCCGGTCGTCGTCGTCGTCTTCGGCGGCGTAACGAGTGCCGGCATGAGCGTCGTTACGAGTCTCTTCGTCGCATCTGGCCTCAATATCGCGGTAAGCGCCTTGCTCTCTCAGTTGATCGTCGACATCGTCGACAAAACTATCATGGCGTATGCAGCCTATCTGATCGCGGAAGCAGTCCCGCAGCGCTACCTCCCGATGCAGGGCCAACAGGCGCTCTCCTGAAACCCCGCCAGAAACGGATTATTTTCAGCCGGAACCCAGCAGCCGTGGAAAGGGTTCTACTAGAAATATCGCGGGTAACGACGATTAGGTGGAAATAGTCGGAGAAAGATTTGGTTTACCTCGACGAGCTGCCGTGCGAATGCGGGAAGTTACTCCCCGAACGAACGCAGCGATTCGAGGACGGTCTGGGCGTACCGCTCACCGTCGACGCCAAGTGCGACCTCACAGTTCGGCGACTGCTCGTAGACGCCGTGCTCGTCGTAGATCGTCGCACCGTTCGAGGGACCGCCCGTCGTGTCGATCTCGACGTACGCCTCCTCGAACTCCAGCGCATCGTTGACGATGTCGGCGAGCACGACAGCATCGCTCGCGAGACCACCGTCGTGACCGAACTTCGAACGCACCTCTTCGATACTGAACTCGAGGATAGACGCCATGGTGGAGAGGGGTGCAGGCTCCTCGGCGAGGGCACGGATATCTTCGGTGTCGACGTACACGTGCTCGGTCACGTCGAGTCCGACGACCTTCGGCCGGCCGTCCTGGACGACGCGAGCAGCGGCCGGGGCGTCAGCATAGAAGTTGAACGACGCTTGCGGTGTCACGTTCCCCGTCGTCTTCAGGGCTCCGCCCATCTGGTAGATGTCGCCCACCATCTCCGGAAGAGCCGGCTCTTTCGCGAGTGCGAGCGCGAGATTCGTCTGAGGGCCGACGGCTGCGATCGTCAGGTCGTCGCCGTGCTCGCGAGCCTGCTCGATGATGAAATCGACAGCGTGGGTATCGATTGGGGTCGTACTACATTCGGGGAGATCTGCTCTGACTTCTTCGGGAAGACCGCCGGGCCCGTGAACGTGCTCTGCAGTTTCGAGTTCGTCTGCAAGTGGACGCGAGGCCCCTCGTGCGACTGGCACGTCGGTGCGGTCGACGTACTGGAGGAGTGTGAGAGCGTTTTCGGTCGTGTTCTCGATCGTCGTGTTCCCCATCACGGTCGTAACGCCGACGAGGTCGACCTCGTCGGAGCCGAGCGCGATGAACAGAGCGATTGCGTCGTCGTTACCTGGATCGACATCTAGCAGTAGTTTCTGGCTCATAGTGGATCTCGTTGTGGTTGTGGTAATTATCTTCTGGTTCGTAGTTATTTTGCTTCGATCGCGTCGAACAATTCGTCTACGGACATAACAGGTCCCACGCCGAGCTTCAAGCCGAATTGGGTTACGGTCGGTGGATGGACGTTCGAGCGAGCAAGGGTTTCGGGGTCGCCGAGCACCGTTTGCGTGTCCCCGTCAGCGATCGCTGACCCCTGCGAGAGCAGGATTGTCCGGTCAGCGTGTTCGCGAACGAAGTCGATGTCGTGCGTGATGACGACGACGAGCTTGCCTCGATCGACGAGCGTCTCGACGGCGTTGCCGAGACACTGCCGACCCGGGGCGTCCTGTCCACTCGTTGGCTCGTCGAGGACTATCACGGGCGTGTCCATCGCGACGATGGACGCCGCAGCGACTCGTTTGCGCCACGGCTCCCCGAAGTCGTAGGGGTTCTCTTCCCGTCGCTCGGTGAGTTCGAACAGTTCGAGCGCACGTTCGGTCTGCTTCTCGACCTCGTCTTCGTCGTAGTCCAGATTTCTGGGACCGTACTCTACTTCCTCCTCGACTGAATTGTGGAATAGCTGGTCGTCGGGATTTTGGAAGCTTAGACCGACATCGTGTGCGAGTTCCGCGACCGTCGCATCGCGGGTATCCGTGCCTCGCACGTACACTGCACCCTCGGTCGGACTGAGGAGGCCATTCAAGTGCTTCACCAGCGTCGACTTCCCCGCGCCGTTTTGTCCGATCAGACAGACACACCCATCCTCGAGCGAGAACGAGACGCCGCTAAGCGCCTCGACGCCGCTTTCGTACGTGTGGTGGAGATCGTCAAGGACGACTGGCTCGTCGCGATCGCTCCTGTTCGAGGACGACGGTCGGTTGATCGTGCTCCCGTCACTCCGTGTTTCTACTGCGGCATCCCCGCTAGGCGACGCTGGTGCCGGGACGAGGCGTTGGAGTTCGGTGAGACATTCCGTTTCCGTCAGCGGCACTGGTTCGTCCTCCGGAATAGCTCCAGCCGTGCGGAGACGATGACCGATTTCGATAGTCGTCGGGACCGGGATAGGGAGGTCCGTTTCGACAGCACGGGTAAGGATCGCTCGTGGCGAGTCGTCGAGGCGGATCTGTCCGTCCTCCATGTACAGCAGTCGATCCAGATGTGGGGCGAGCTGTTCGAGCTCTTGACTGACGATGATGACCGTGTACTCCTCGTCGTTCATGTCGCTGACGATATCGAACACTTCCTCGGTGCCTTCGGGGTCGAGCTGCGCTGTGGGCTGCTGAAGGACGAGAATCTCGGGTTGCATCGCAATGACCGACGCGATGGCAACCCGTTGGCACTGGCCACCGGACAACTGCTGGGGGTCGCGGTCCATGAGGTCTTCGACGCCAATGACGGCGAGCGCTTCCTTCGCGCGCTCTCGCATCTCCCGGCTGGTGAGGCCACGGCTTTCGAGTCCGAACGCAACCTCTTCGAGCACCGTCGACGTCGCGCCAGTCATCTGGTCGTACGGGTTCTCGAAGACGAATCCGATTTTCTTCGAGAGTTCACCGATAGACTGCTCACTCGTTGGCGTCCCGTCGACCGTTGCTGTCCCGGAAAGGTCTCCGTTGTAGAAGTGCGGAATCTGTCCGGAGAGAAGCCGGCAGATCGTCGCTTTGCCTGCTTCACTTGGTCCGGTGATTCCGACGAAGCTCCCCTTTTCGATGGCGAGTGAGGTGTCGGTAACTGCATACTCGTCGTCCGGTTGCGTCTGGTACTGGAACGTAACGTCTGATAGTTCGAGTTGGCTCATGCGACAATCCTCCATGCAAGTGTGGCGATGACGGCACCACCGGCTATGTAACGTAACGCCTGTTCACCTGTCGAGTCGGGAATGTCGTAGAGGAACGTCCGCTGCCCCGTTGCTTCGAATCCCCTTGCATTGAGTGCGAGTGCGCGTGTGTTCGCGACGATAAGGGTGCTGATGAGCAGTGGGGCCATCAATGCCGTTATCGATTGAAGTCTCGTTCGGAGGTTCGCTTTCGTGTCGAGTCCGCGCGCCTGCTGGGCCTCCGTGATCGATTGTGCTCGGTCGCGCATCTCCGGGATTATCTGGAGCGACGCCACGAACACGTACGCCAGTTTGTTCGGAACACCTTTCTCGATGAGAGCGATACGGATGCGCTGTGGTTGTGCCGTAGTGGCGAGAAGGAGAAACGCCAGGATTAGCACCGAGATACGGAGGAAGATGAGTCTAGCCGATACGAACCCCTGCTCCCAGATGGTAACGGGACCAATCGAGAGGAGTGGCGTGACTTTCTTCCCTGGTGCCAAGATACCCTGAACGAGGAGCAGGAAGAAAGCGAACGGTAGGGCAACGACGCCATAGAGTCGTAGCACTAGGTTATGGACTCTGGCGATGAAGACGAACCCAAACAGGGCGACGGCCAGTACCAGTGCGACTCGGTAATCGGGGGCGATGAAGACGATGAGCGAGAGACAAACAGCGAGGATGATTTCTGTGACGGGGTTTAGCCGGTGGAGAACGCTCTCGCCGGGTTGGTATATTGATGTGTCCTTCTCAGCCATGGTTTAGTGTTCGGGTGAAAGTATGCTGGTTGTGGGCAGTGCTCCGTCGTGCCATACCATATCGTGTCTCAACTACGAATATATATCTTGCCCCTGTGGTGGGAGGAAACGGGTGGGTACGGACTTCCCGATGAAGTATGCGACGAACGTCGAGCCGCCCTTGTCGACGAACTCAACCGCCAGTTGGGCCGAGGCCGCACTTTCGATGAGGCTCCGGCCGCTCGCGACGAGCGTCGCGGTGACGAGGCTAGTCCCGGAACTGGTGACACCGCCGAAGACGAGAACGACGATGGGCGTCGCAATGATCCAGGCAACGAACGTCAAGACGACAGCCGGAACGACTGCTTTCTTGACGCTGTCGAACCAGCCGCGACGAGCCAACACGCCCGTTACGAAGCCAATTACGATTGGGACTGGCATGAATGCAAGTTGGACGGGATTCCCGAGCATCGCCTGAACGATGTTGGCTAACGCTCCCGTTACAACCGCCGCCCAAGGCCCGGCAAGGATACCGATGAGCATCGTCCCGATGTTATCGAGGAACAACGGGAGTTTCAGCGTGCTAGCGATGAATCCGCCGATGGCGTTGATACCGATACCGATCGGGATCAGGACCCACGTCGTCGTTGTGAAATCTGCTGATACGCTTTCTTGGAGCCGTTCGATACGGCTGTTCGAGTCGGCTGTGGCGCTCATAGTTGATACGCTGTACCATAACAATGTATAACGACAACAATTAAATATTGGGGTTAGTCTCAGTTGCCAATTCGCTCCAAAAAGAAAAGGATATTACAGCTCGTTGACCGTACGAACCGTCACGAAACCATCGAAGCCGAGAATGATCGACTGCGCCATCTCACCGAACAGTGCCTTCCCCGCCGGCGACCGGCTCCTATTCGCGACGTACACGTGATCACAGCCATGATTCTCTGCCACGTCGATCACCTTCGCCGAAGGTCGCGTATCCTCGACGGAATCACCGACGGATGTGTACGTCACCTGCAGGGAATCGAGAACATCGGCCCCAGCCGACGCCGCAAAGTGAGCGGCCACGTCAGCCGGGGTCTCTCCCGGTCCACTGCTGGCGTCCCGGTCAACCCACGACTGCATCCGATCGACCGACGCATAGTCACTGCCGTCGATGACGAGCGAGAGGATGACGACCTCTACATCAGCCGTGGCAGCGATAGCTCCAGCCTCTTCGAGGAGTTCGAAGTCCGTTTCCGACGGTCCGACGATTGCGAGTATCTTGTCCATGTATTCTTTGAGAGATTCGTCAGAGCAGCGCCTCCAAATTCGACAGCACGATCTCACGACAGCGCTCGACGTCGACATCCAGCGCGACCTCACAGTTCGGTGACTGCTCGTAGACGCCGTGCTCGTCGTAGATCGTCGCACCGTTCGAGGGACCGCCCGTCGTGTCGATCTCGACGTACGCCTCCTCGAACGTCACTGGATCCCCGAGGATACTGGCAAGTACGACTGCGTCGCTGGTGATGGAACCACCCTCGGCGACCACACCGTCAGGGCCCTGTGCTTTGTATTCCAGGATGTCTGCGACAACGTCGCCAAACGCTCCTTGATTACGGAAGTCCTCTCGCGCCGCCGGCAGAAGATACGCCGGTTCGGTCACGTCGAGTCCGACGACCTTTGGCCGGCCGTCCTGGACGACGCGGGCGGCGGCCGCGGCGTCAACATAGAAGTTGAACGACGCTTGCGGTGTCACGTTCCCCGTCGTCTTCAGCGCCCCACCCATCTGGTAGATGTCGCCCACCATCTCCGGGAGTTCGGGTTCAAGTGCCATCGCGAGGGCAATATTCGTCTGGGGGCCGACGGCAGCGATCGTCAGGTCGTCGCCGTGTTCGTGAGCCTGTTCGATGATGAAATCGACGGCGTTAGTGTCGACGGTGTCGGTCGACGGGTCAGGGAGTGCTGCTCGGACGTTCTCGGGAACACCGCCAGGGCCGTGGATGTACTCGGCCATCACGAGGTCGTCCGCGAGTGGACGTGACGCCCCCTGCGCGACTGGCACGTCGGTGCGGTCGACGAACTCCAACAGCGCGAGGGCATTTTCCGTCGTGTTCTCGATCGTCGTGTTCCCCATCACCGTGGAAAGCCCGACGACCTCGACATCGTCGTTCCCAAGCGCCATCAGAACTGCGAGTGCATCGTCGATGCCGGGATCGACGTCCAGAAGTAACTTGTCCGTCATGGAGTCACCGATCCTCCGGCGGAGCGTCCCACTCCTCGCCGTTGTCTCGTGGTTCGTAGCCGATAACCTCGCGAGCGTGGTCGATATCGAACCAGCGGCGGTCGTTGTCGCTGACGCCATAGAAGACGTCGAATTCGACGTCGTCGTCCTGTAGACAGCACTCGACCTGATGGGCCAGATCCCGCCGAGACTGCCACATCGCCTTCATCCGGGCGACCTTCTCCTCGTACTGGTCACTGCCACGTTCCCAGTCACCGTCGTCAACGCCGTGTTCGGCATCGCCATACGGATGGTCGTACTCTTCGTGACGCACCGAGCAGATTCGTAGCGCGTAGAACTGCTCCGGAGCATCGTAGTTCTCGACGTAGTACCGTCCGAGGTCCTCGTCGAAGGATTTCGACGAGCCATAGTAGGAGTCCGGACGCCGGGGAGACGTGTGATCGACGGTGAGATCGAAGTCTTGCTCGTAAATCTCGGGACTGAACTCGACCTCGTACATCCCGACGACGTGGTTCGTCGACCCGAAGACGAACTTCGGCACGCCGGCGTCCTTCGCCGCTTCCAGCGTGTTGTACATTCCGATGATGTTGTTCTCGAGTGTTTCTTTCCACGTCCCGTCAGTTTCAGGGTAGCCCGCGAGGTGGATGACGGCGTCTTGATCGTCGAACGCGGGCCGTATCTCGTCGTAGTTCGATACGTCAGCGACGACGGTGTCGAAGCCATCACGGTCCGAACGATTGAGGTACGTGAACTCGTACTCGTCGCGGTCCGCCAGGTGATCGATAATCGCAGTTCCTACCCGGCCGAACGGTCCAGTGAGGAGGACGTTGGTCGTCATAGCTTACGTGCTATCGTTTCTCACCCCTGCGTCAAAAAGGTTCAGGTGCCAGCGGCAAAATAGTATTATAGCCCGCGTCCACATTCGTGAACGATGCCGTCGGAAACCGAACTCGAATACTACGGCCTGTCGTCGTTCAGCATCGAACACGAAAGCACACATCTACTCGTTGATCCATGGCTTACCGAACCGGAGTGGGTCGACGTGGAGATCTCCGACTTCGCCGACGTCGAGTGTATCTTCGTCACACACGGGGCCTACGACCATCTCGGAGACACCGCTGCTATCGCAGAAACGTCCGGCGCCCGGGTGTTCACCGAACCTGCCGTCGCAGACCATCTCGTCGACGAAGGGCTACCGTCCGAACAGGTGGAGCGAGTGATCTGGGGTAACGAGTTCGATATCGACGGTATCGGCGTCCGCATCCTCGAGACTCGTCACCTCTCGTATTTCGAATCGGCGAACCAGCGATTGTCGGGGATGCCCATCGGATTCCACTTCGAATTCTCGGACAGCAGCCTCTACTACGTGGGGGACACGTCGCTGTTCAGCGACCTCGAACTGTTCGTCGAACAGAACGATCCTGACGTAGTGATGCTTCCCGTGGGTGGCGCTCCGGGGGACCGAGCCCCGCTTCCCCCGCGTGATGCGGCGACAGCTGCATCGTGGTTCGACGTCGAGCGTATCGTACCGGTACACTACGTCCCCGGCAGCGATGAAGTAGACGAGTTCGAGACCGAGCTGGCCGCTCGCACTGACGGTGAGTTACCATCCGTCACCGAGTTAGACGTGAACGAGCGACTCGAACTCTGATTCGAGAACGGTCCGGAACCGTCGCTTAGATGCGGAACTCCTCGAGTGCGTCTCGTTTGAGTTCCACACCGTGGCCGCTACGGTCCGGCAGCTGGATCATCCCGTCCTCAGGTTCGATCGGATATTCGAGGACGTCGTCGAACGCCTTGACGTCCGAGTCCCTGTAGAAGTACTCGATCCAGAGTCCGTTCTCGATGGCCGCGAGGAGCTGGATGTGAAGATCCCAGTTGTAGTGGGGTGCAACGGGAATGTCGTGACACGCGGCCATGTTGGCGACGCGCATCCACTCGGTGATTCCACCGACGACCGTTACGTCGGGCTGAATGACTTCGACGGCATCTTCCCGGAGCAGGTCGGCAAAGCCGTACCGACTGAACTCGAGTTCTCCACCGGCGACGGCGTAATCGAGCGATTCGTTGACCTCGCTGTAGAGGTCGAGACTATCGGGCATAACCGGCTCCTCGATGAAGTACGGGTCGTACTCATCGAACGCCCGGCACGAACGTACCGCCTCCTGTTTGTTCTTCCACTTCCCGTTCGCGTCCATGAGAAGGGTGCGATTCGGCCCGATCGCCTCACGAGCGACCCGAACCCGCTCGACCTCCTCTTCCAGCGGTTGCCGGCCGACCTTCATCTTTACCACGTCGTGGCCACGGTCGACGTAGCGTTCCATCTCCTCGCGAAGCCCTTCGAGCCCCTTGTCCTCGCGGTAGTACCCGCCACTAGCGTATGCGGGAACCTCTTCGGCGTGACCACCGAGGAGTTTGTAGAGCGGCATATCCGCGGCCTTCGCCTTGATATCCCAGAGAGCGATGTCGATACAGGAGATCGCGCGCAGCATCACGCCTTTACGACCGATCTGTACCGTCCCATCGAACATCTCTCGCCAGAGGCGTGACGTGTCGCGCGGATCTTCACCCTCTATCATCGGGGCGAGGACGTCTTCGACAGCCTTGGCAACGACGTCCGCACCGCCGTAGCCGAGCGTGTATCCCACGCCTTCGGTGCCGTCTTCTGTTCGCACGTAGACGACCGCGTGATCTCGCTGTTCGACGACGCGAGTTGCGAACGCGACGGGCTCGTCGAGCGGAATCGATACGGCAAAGCTTTCGACTTCTGTGACTTTCATGGTTGGATTCTCTGTTTCGATCGTTTGGGTCGATTGTTCGTCGGTGTTTGCTTAGACAACATCAGCTACAACGCTACCAACACCGTCGACTTCGGCGCGAACCTCGTCGTCCGGTGTTATGTGAACTGCTCCTGGTGTCCCGGTGGAGATAACGTCGCCTGGCTCGAGCGTCATCACCTTGGAATGGAACGAAACCAGTTCTCGTGGCGGCGTCATCATGTTCCGCACGCCGTTCTCGGCGACAACTTCGTCGTTGTGTATCGTCCGAACCGTAAGATCGTCGAGCAAGCCGACCTCGTCGGACGTAAGCAGCGATGGTCCGAACACGAGGAAGGTGTCGAAGCTTTTCGCCCGGGTCAGGAACCGCGGGTTCCGGTTCAGTATGTCTTCCGCCGTCATGTCGATGACGGGAAGATACCCTGCGATGACGTCGTCCACTTCGTTCTCGGCGAGATTCGAGCACGTCCGCCCGATGACGACCGCGAGTTCAGCTTCGGCGGTCACGTGGTCGGTGATGTCCGTCGGCGGCAGCCGGATCGGACCGTCTGGACCCGTCACGGACGACGCGGGTTTCATGAAACTCGCCGGTTCAGTGGGACGGTCCTCGTCCAAGTCCGCAGCGTGGTCTGCATAGTTCAGCCCGATTCCCCAGAGCTTGCCAGGGCGTTCCAGCGGTGCTGCGATCGACAACTCCGCTGCCGACGTGCGCTGTGCAACAGCGTCATCCGGCGTCGGTAGGTCGCCAGAGGCCGCTCGTGGAAGCGCGTCTTTGACGGAGGTGAGCGATGGGTCTGCAGACGAGAGGGGGACGAACCCCTCTTCGTCACCGAGTAACGGCGTACCGTCTGTCGTGCGTGCTAATCGAGGCATACGCTCGTTAGAGGTTTGAAGCTCCCTGTCCACCGTCGACAGGAATCGCAGTTCCGTTAACGAAACTCGACTGTTCGGAGCTGAGGAATGCGACTACCTCGCCCAGTTCCATCGGATCCCCGATACGCCCGAGTGGGTTTCCTTCTCCTTTCGCAGCCAGTCCTTCCTCGTAGGAATCGTATTCGCCGCGTTCGACGGCGTCCTCGATGAGTTCCTGTTGGCGTGCAGTCTCGTGAGGTGCAGGCAGAACGGCGTTTGCCCGCACCTCCGGTGCCAGTTCTTTCGATAGTGTCTTTTCGAGACCGACGACACTCATGCGAACGGAGTTCGAGAGCACGAGTGAACCGATCGCTTCCTTGACGCTACGGGAGGTGATGGTGACGATCGTACCGCCGTTGCCTTCACGAAGAGGGTCCGCAGCTTCGCGAACGAGGCGGACGACGCTCATCACGAGCAGATCGTAGGCGTCGTACCAGTCTTCGTCGGTCATTTCGAGAAACGGACCGCTCGGTGGTCCACCCGAGTTCGTTACGAGGTGGTCGAGTCCTCCGAACGTATCGACGGTGCGGTCGACGAGCCGTTCGATGTCGTCTGGGTCCGTGAGATCCGCTCGTACTCCAACGACTTCGCCGTCGGCGACGTCTCGAACGTCTTCGACGGCGTCTTCGAGTCGGTCTTCGTCACGACCGTTGATGACGACGTTTGCACCTTCGCTTGCGAGTGCTTTCGCTGCAGCTTTTCCGAGGCCGCTACTGGATGCCGCAACCAGAGCGGTATGCCCATCTATTCCATAGTCCATCGTTAGCAGTGGGGACATCGGACACCGACGGGATAAAAATTTCCCCTACGAAATGGTGATTAGGCGATTTAGCGATGCTTACAGGAGGCTTCGAGAGCCCGGGTTTTCGAGTTCAGATATTGTGTGTGGTTTATACCGAAATGCTGAGCTGGGAAGACTGTTTAGCGAAGCTAAATAATCTTTATGTGGGTGAATGCCAATCGGGCAAATATGAAACAAGCAAAGAACCCCGTGATGGCCGTGGAAACTACTACCCGTATACTGAATCTAATACACGAACGTAACGGAGCCAGGATAAGCGAAATCGCGGAACAGCTCGATACGACCAGAGCCACGGTACACAATCACCTTTCGACCCTCGAACAGGCTGAACTGGTCGTAAAAGAGGGAAACGAGTATCAGCTCGGTCTCCGATTCTTCACCTTCGGTGAGCACGTCAAAAACCAGCAGACGATCCTCAACGTTGGCGCTGCAGAAGTGGACAAACTCGCCGAAGAGACGGGTGAGCTCGGCAATCTTCTCGTCGAAGAACATGGCCGAGGAATATATTTGCACCGTGCGAAAGGAGAGAACGCACTTTCTCTGGATACTGGCGTGGGCGCTCGCGTCTACCTCCATCAAACAGGCCTGGGCAAAGCAATTCTAGCGCATCTCCCGGAGGAGTACGTGACCGAGATCGTTAACCAACACGGCCTTGCACCGAGTACCGAAAATACGGTCAGTAATCGCGAAGAGCTTTTCGAGACGCTCGAAGACGTTCGAGAGCGAGGATACGCGTACGACATGGAAGAGAGAGCAAAAGGCATTCGCTGCGTGGCTGCACCAGTCATCACTAACGATGACCGGGTCCAGGGTGCTGTCAGCGTAGCAGGCCCGGCGAGTCGTATGGAGGGGGACCGTCTTCACGATACTGTCCCCGAACTCGTAACTCGCGCTGCGAACGTTATCGGAATCAATCTCTCCTATTCCTGACCCATTTAGTAGAGCTAAATTGGATCCGATTCTAAAGAGCAATGACGCGACGATTGGAGTCACCCCACACGTGGACGGAACCGTGTACCGGGCGAACTCCCTGACCACCTGCGCCTCGATCCAGTCGACGCCATCCGGAAGTGGGGGAAACTCCTCGTGAACGTTCTCTCAGTGCTTCCCAACGTCGTCGCGGGCCGCCGGTTCGTCTTCAACCTCGGCGATTTCACTTTCGCCATTGTTGGGCTAGTTCGCTTCCTGTATGAGGTCGGCGACGTGACTGGAACTGTCCTGTTCGGCGTTCGTGTATCGCCGGCGAATTCGTGGCGGGTCGTCCGGAACTCTTCGAAACGCGTCTCGGTCGTCGCCCTCGGATTTCTGGTGCTCAAGGCTGCACTTGACCCGCTTCGGTTATATTACATTCCCAGCGTTGTAATAGGAGTTTGCAGCGTTCGGAGACAGACACAGCCGCCATCTTCGAAGAGCTCGTCGACTGGGTACGATCGCTCGCACGGGTCGTAAGTCCTCGTCGTCACCCGCCGAGGGCACTTCGAGTTGCTCGCCCCTCCTCGTCAGTTCGTACGTTCGTTCTATCCGTCGAACGGTGCGGGGAACTGGGGCAGCCTCGAAACGCCGTTCTGTCAAACATTACAGCACTAGCTTTGTAAAGGCCAACGGGTCGCTTGTCGCTGAGAGAGGGAACGCAACTATCGATGGTGGACCGTTTCGTAAGTCCCGAAACAGCCTCAGTCGTCTGCTACACCGCAGTGAAGCATTGATGGCGGTGACAACCGAGAGCGACGGTGGCCGGTCGTGTCGACCTGTCTGTTCATGAGTATTTCAGATTCAACTCGAGTTCGTTCGCCGTTCCGAGTAACAGGTTCGGAATGTCCCGGTTGAACCATTCACCTTTCATCCGGTGACTCGGTCCGGAGACGCTCAGTGCCCCGACCATTCTGCCGGAACTGTCCTTGATTGGAACGCCGACCGCTCGAAGTCCCTCCGTACTCTCCTCCCTGTTAACCGCGAACCCCTGCTCGCGGATGGTGTCCAGTTCGTCGAAAAGAGTAGCCCTGTCCGTGATGGTATTGTCCGTCAGGGCAGGCAGTCCCCACTGGTCGAGAATCTGGTTGGTCTGTTCCTCGGGGAGGTTCGCAAGCACCACCTTTCCAGCGGCGGTCGCGTGGAGATGGATCCGCTTACCGAGGCCGGAGTCGGTCCAGACCGCTCTACTACCGGTTTCCCTGTGGAGGTAGACGCCGCGGCCGTGTTCCTCGACGATGAACTGACATCGCTCCTCCGTTTCCTCGGCTAGTTCTCTCACCTTGGGTTCGATAAGGTCGAACGCCTCCTTGCGTTCCTTCGCAGCCTCGCCCAGTTTGAGAAAGCGCGAGGCGAGTTGGTACTCGTCACCTTCCTGCACCACGTAGCCCATCTCGTACAGCGTTGCGAGGTGGCTATGTGTCGTACTGTTGGCGAGTTCCAGGTGCTCGGCCAGCTGCGTCACTCGCGCTCCGTCGAGTTCCTCGAGTCCTTCGATGATAGCGAATGCAGTTTCGGTCGCCTTGACCGTTCGGCCGCCCGTGTCACTTCTTGGCATGCCTGTCTCCTGGTTCTACATCCAACTACTTATAGTTCGGCCCTCGTGAACCGATATTCGCGCCGATACGGGGGGTTTCACCGTACTGTTCCCGGGGTAGCGCAGCGAAACTGCCGAGCGAGCTTCGAAAGGCAGGATATCGACCCACGTACGCCTCGATTCGGCAACGGCGAAACGATACTGGCCTCGTTCCGACTGCGCGTTCTACGATACTCCGGCGAGGCGGCCAGACGAACCGGAAAAGACCATTCTTCTACTGGCGTTCGGGGCGGTAGCGTGTGCCGTTCGACTCGGCGATGGCGAACGAGGCTTCTCAGTCGAGGTCTTCGGGCTGAGTCCCGACCCCTTCGATCCACCCTGGAGGCGTGGCGGCACTCGGTTGGGCGTGTTCGCGTTTCAGTACCATCGGCGTTCGTTCGAGCGACAGTACCAGTTCGTCGTGCTGATTGTACGCTCGCAACTCGGTCGTCACGATGCCGACGTGGTCTCGGGACTCGCTCTCCCGCTTGTCCACGACTTCGCTTTCCGCGAAGATAGTATCGCCGTGAAACACCGGCGCGTGATGTCGAATATCGTCGTAACCGAGGTTCGCGGTCGCGTTCTGGGAGACGTCGATGACGCTCATGCCGACGGCCAGCGCGATGACGTACGTTCCGTCGACGAGCCGCTCGCCGAACTCGGTCTCCGCGGCGTACGCCTCGTTGAAGTGCATCGGATTGAGGTTCATGCTGACGTTCGTGAACCAGACGTTGTCGGTTTCGGTCACGGTCCGCCCGTAAGGGTGTTTGTAGATATCCCCGACATCGAAGTCCTCATAATAGCGTCCTTGCCACCCCGAGACGAGCTGTCGGGAGTTCGCATCGTCCTGGACGGAAGCGTCCTCGTCGTCGGCGTCGGAGCTGTCGGTATCCACCATCGTACCGATTACATAGCTAACTGAGGCGGTACTAAAACTTTCGCGGGGGACGTTAGTACGAGCGAGGCAGTCCGAGCACCTTCTCCCCGACGTAGTTCAGCACGAACTGCTGGGTTATCGGAACTAACCGCGTGAGTCGCGCCTCACGGAAGTACCGCTCGACGTCGTATTCGGTCGCGACCCCGAACCCGCCGTGGGTCTAGACCACGGCGTCGGCGGCCTCGAAAAACGCCTCCGCCGCGAGGTACTTGGACATGTTGGCCCGCGCGCCGAGTTCGTCGCTCGACTCTGCGGTCGCATCGGCGGCGTCGTACGTCATCTGTTTGGCGGTCCAGTGCAGGAGGGCGTCCGGAGTTCGGTCGACCTCCGATCTCACGGCTCCCACCACGAGCGACGCGTCCCGTCCGTCGCAAGCACCGGCGCGACCCGCGAGTACAACGTCGAAGCGTTTCCGAGTCTCGACTGAGTTGGGCCGGGAGAGTCGGGGCCGGCCGACTAGATGTCGAACACGTCGAGGCCGGTCCGCTCGTCCAGTCGATGCGTGAGCGACGTCTCGCCGAGAGTCACGAGCACTTCGAACGTCCCCGAGACTCTGGCCCCCGAGCAGTGGCCACCGAGCGACTCGAACGCGTCGTTCGCCACTTGAATGTGGGTGTGTATCTTGTCCGGTCCGATATTTCCGAGGAAGCTCGTCACCTCGAACTGGCCCGTGAACTCCTCCTCGCTGTACTCCTGGGCGTCGACGTCGTAGTGGCCCAGCGTGACCCGGTCGACGGCCCCGATGCCGGTCAGAAAGCCGTTCTCGATGTCGTACTCGTCGCGCAGCGTCTCGAGCGAGTCGAGGACTTCCTCGCCGGGGTCGAGGCGAACGACGATTCGGTCGTCTTCGCGTACGTGATCCATTGTTCCGTTCGCCATGATGGTCACCTCCCACTTCGTAGTACCGCTTGCGAGTCGGCCCGCCGTCGTCAGTGGCGAACGCGAAGAACGGTCTCGAAGCTCAGCCGAGGTCGGGCCTGGAGCGTTCCGTCTCCTTGGCGGTGATGAACTCCAGCAGGACGGGCGTCCCCTCCCTGGTCTTCTCGACGCCACGCTCGATGGCGGCGGCGATTTCGGCGGGGTCTCGATGCGTTCACTGTAAGCGCCGAGTCCTTCAGCTACCGTTCCGAAATCGCCGCCGAACGGCGTCTCGTAGCCCGCCATCTCGAAGTTGTTCAGCAGGATGGAGAGGACGGGGATGTCGTAGCGAGCGTCGGTTTCGAGGTCGAGTCCGGTCATGCCGATGGCACCGTCGCCCCAGACGTTGACGCAGAGCTTGTCCAGGCGTTCTCCGTGCCGGGGCCGTGCTGGCAGGCGAACACGCCGACTTCGTCGCCCGGGGTAACCCGGCTCACGGCGTCAGCCATGTGCACGCCCGTCCGCTCCTGGCGGACGATTGTCGTCTCGATGCCGGCGTCCTCGACGGCTCCGGTGTCGAACAGCGGGTTCGACGGCAATCCGAAGAGGTAGTCGACGCCCTCGGCGACGAGTACGACGAAGACGTTCCCCACCCCGTAGAGAAGTTGGCGGCAGCGCTCGATTGACGACAGTCGTCACCGCACCAGCGCTCGGTGGGACGGCTCTCCGGTGATACGCCAGGGTCACTTCGCGGACAGTCCCGCGAATTCGGGTAACGTGCACGCGAATCTATCGAATAGCGGGTCGACAGTACCACCGCAGACGTCGACAGAGAAAAACGGACGCGAGTTCGTGCGCTCCTTTTTCACGTAACCGACCGCCGTCCGCGAGAGAGACGACACCGCCGAGATGCTGCGGAAGGCCGCGCAATTCCGTGAAATGCAGGCCCCCGACGTCTGAGTGCCCGACACCGAGGACGACGGCCATCTTCATTGCGGAGTCGGTCCAATCAACGAACGATGCTCCAGACAGCCGACGCGTTCGAATACGAGCACCGCGGCTGCGACCTGATCTACGGCCGCGGATGCGTGGACCGACTGGGTGGCTACCTCGCGGAGCGCGACCTCGACCGCGCCATGGTCGTCTGTGGGTCGAACGTCGGGTCCAACGAGGACCTGATGAACCCGGTCGAAGAAGGACTCGGCGAACGTCTTGCCGGCGTCTTCGACCGGACGACATCGGAGAAACGGGCCGAGACTGCCTTCGAGGTCATCGACGAGATGCGCGAGCGAGACGTAGACGTCCTCGTCGGCGTTGGAGGCGGCAGTAGTCTCGACATAGCCCGGCAGGCTAGCGTTTTCGCTCGGGACGGTCGTTCGCTCGCAGACCTCCGTGCTGGGGCGCGCAAAGGGGAACTCCGTTCGCCCGATTCGGACGACGAGCGTCCGCCGGTAGTCGTCGTCCCGACGACGTTCGCGGGCGCGGACGTGTCGAGTGGCGGGTCGGTCGAGGTCCTCTCGGCGGTGGAGTCACCGACGGACCAACCGGTGAGCGTCAGCGGATCCGCGATGCCGGTCGCTGACTTCGCCGACCCGTCCCTGTTCGAGACGACGCCCGCGAGCGCGCTGGCCGGTTCGGCGATGAACGGTTTCGACAAGGGGCTCGAGACGCCGTACGCCCGGGACGCGAACCCCATTAGCGACGCAACGGCAGTACACGGGATGCGGCTACTGAGCGACGCACTCCCGCGGGTCGCCGGTGACAAAGGGCCCGCCGACGCCGGGACGATCGACCGGGCGGTGGCCGGCTCGCTACTCGTCCAACTCGACCGGAAGATCTCGATCGTTCACGCTTTCGGACACGGGTTCGCCCGTCGGTACGCTGTCCAACAGGGAGCGGTGCACGCGGTTGTCGTCCCGCACGTTCTCCGGTACCTCTTCGCGGAGGTGGATGCGAACCGTGCCGCGCTGGCGAACGGGTTCGGAATCGACTCGGCCGACCGCTCCGATGCCGAGTTGGCCGACGCGGTCATCGACGCGGTCACCGAGTTGCGAGATGCACTCGCCGTGCCGACGCGTCTCCGGGAACTCCCCGAAACGCGGCGGGAGGACGTACCGGCGATTGCCGAGTTCATCGTCGACGATTCGCCGATGAATCGTGTGCCGGCGGGACTGGACCCGAACGTCGAGGACATCGAGGCAGTGCTCCGTGATGCCTGGTAATCGTAGACTGGCCAGCGAAAGTCCGGAACGACGCTGGCGCCGAATACACTCGGTCGAATCGGATCGGAGGTTACTGCACACGGTCACCGGTGAGATACGACGTTCGTGCGTCGTCCCCGTCTCGTAGAGGTCCGGCCGAATCGTCGACGAACAGGAACACCGAGGCCGGAAAGTATAACAGGAGCGTCGAAGTCAGGTTAACGCAATCCACCATCGAATGGTATCTGCCAGCACTGTCCAGCCGAAAGGACACGTCGAACACACGGTCGGTTCACTGCGCGGTGATGGCCGCGGGTGGGCACTCGTCGCCATCGCACTCGGATGGCTGTTGATTCTGGGAACGCGCATCACGATTCCAGTACTGTTGCCCGGGATAAAGACGACGTTCGCTATCGACAACGCAACCGCCGGATTTACCATCACCGTCATCTGGACGGTGTACGGCCTGTCGCAGTTCCCGGCCGGTCTTCCGAGCAATCGCATCGGCGACCGGAAGGTGCTCATCGCCAGCCTGGTCGTCATGACGGTGAGTGTCGGCGCGCTCGCCGTGGTGTCCTGTGTTCGTTGTATTTTGGAGCGCTAGCTCCGTTGCCCTCTGCTGGTGACCGTGACCGAGTGAGGAGGACCGCACGACCTTCGGCGGCGACCACCCTGCAAAGGTTACAGTATTTTCGTCGTTCTCCGTACCTGGGTATTCGCTCAAGTTTGTGTATGGTCGACAGGTTTCATAGTCACTTATACGTATCGTCCGCCAAGCATCCGTATGCCTCCCGTACACGTGCTCGTCCCACTGGACGGATCGCCGCTGGCGGACGAGGCGTTGACGCACGCTCTCACAGTCTTTGACTGTCGAGTAACTGTGCTAAACATCGTCACTCCGTTGGACGCCACGATGAGCGAGGGCGGCATACTGGAACCGGACGAAAGGCGACGGACGACCGCACGGAAACGAGCCGACCGGCTGATCGAGCGCGCCGAAGATCGGGCAGCGACTGAAGACCGGACCGTAGAAACGGTCGTCGAGACGGGTGATCCCGCAGAGACGATTCTGGAGTACGTCGAGAATCGTGACGTCGATCACGTCGTTATGGGCGGGCACGGCGGCGAGCGCGGAGACGCTACCCGGCGGCTGTTGGGAACCGTCGCCACGGCCGTCGTCCGCGAGTCGCCCGTCACCGTCACCGTCGTCCGATAGCTCGGAAGCGTTAGCGGGTATCTCTAAAAGCGCCTTCCTCGCTGTTAGTATACTGCACTAACTCGATACCGCCTGGTCGATTCTACCCTCTCCGCGGTACGGAATTTCGGCCAGCAACCGGCCGTTCGCTGGTGGAACCCCATTTCGTGCTTCCCCGAGGGCGTCGGTTCGGTCGAATCCACTTCCGTTTATGGATATAACCGGAAGTAGGTCGCACACCACCACTTCCGATGAAGCGGGCCACAACAGGATTCCTACCCCTCGAAAACGGCCATCTCGATTTTTATAAATCTTATATAGCGATATCAAATCGCCGGTACCGCAGGTGAGAACGTGGAGGAGAGAGCCAGAACGAACGGAGGGAGGCCTTTGAGCCGGTCGACGAGCAGCCGAGTAGTACGCGGGTGGCCGCTACTCATAATTATCCAGAGGTTGGAACGACGACGTCACATGGCCGACCAGCCTGTCGACGGGGAAACGACGGGGAGGAACGTCGCCGGTGAGGCACCTGCCGAAGAGCCGGAAGCAGTGACGGACGACGTTACGGTCTACGACGACGTCGAACTCGAGCGGACGATCGGCCTCGTCGGCGGGTTGGCGATTGGAATCGGCACCATGATCGGCGCGGGCATCTTCGTCTTCCCGGGCCTGGCGGCAAACAATGCCGGTCTCGCGGCCACTCTCTCGTTCGCGATCGGCGGCGTCATCGCGTTACTGGTGGCCCTCCCGGCATCGGAACTCGCCACGGCGATGCCTCGAAGCGGTGGCGGCTACTACTTCATCTCGCGAGGGATGGGGACGCCCTATGGTGCGATCGTCGGCCTCGGCCTGTGGCTGGGTCTGGTGTTCGCCTCCGCGTTCTATCTCGTCGGGATGGGGCACTACTCGACTGCCATCCTCGCCGAAATCGGCGTCGGACTCTCGTTCGACCCGGTTGTCGCGACCGGACTGCTGTTCGGTGCAGGATTGACGGTGTTGAGCATCGGCGGAACGGAGAACACCGCAAAACTCCAGAACGGCGTGGTGGGTGTTCTCCTCGTGGTTCTGACTGGCTTCCTCACGTACGGTACCCTCGACGCTGTCGGCGTGTTCGGTGGCGAAACCATCTCGGAGGCGTTCTTCTCACAGGGCTACTTCCCGGTGTTGACGACCGCTGCACTGGTCTTTACCTCGTATCTGGGCTTCGCTCAGGTCGCAACCGTCGCTGGGGAGATCGAACAGCCGGGTCGGAATCTCCCGCTGGCGATGGTCGGCTCGGTACTCGTCGTCACCGTGTTCTACGTCGTGACGATTTTCGTCGCGACGAGCGTGTTCGGCGCGGACCGTCTGGGTAGATTCGGGGAAACGGCCATGGTCGAGGTTGCTCGTGACCTGCTCGGGTTCCCCGGCGCGGTAGCGATCCTGTGTGCCGGCCTGTTGGCGACGTTTTCGAGCGCGAATGCCTCGATTCTCAGCGCCTCCCGGGCCGTGTACGCGCTGAGCCGCGACGCCTTGCTCCCGCGAACGGCGAGCACGATCAACCTCCGGTACGGTACGCCGCACGTCGCGTTGCTCGCAGCGGGCGGTCCCATTCTCGTCCTCGTCGCTACTGGCCAGGTCGAGTTGCTCGCGGAGGTAGCTTCGTTCCTCCACCTGGTCATGTACGGACTGATTTGCGTCGCGATGATCGTGTTGCGACGGCGGAATCCGGGTTGGTACACCCCCAGTTACCGAATGCCGGGCTATCCACTGTTACCGACCCTCGGTGCGCTCGCCAGCTTCGGCTTGATCGCGTTCATGCAACTCGCGTCCATCGGTATCGGAATCGCAGTCATGATCGTGTCGTACCTCTGGTACCGCTATTACGCTGGGGACGTTACACTCAGAGGAGACGTCTGACCATGAGAGACCGACCGTCGATACTCGTCCCGATTCGCGTGCTCGAAGGAGAAGCGATTCCGGAGGGCGTCCCCGAACTTCTCGCGAACGCCCACGTCGTGTTGCTCGGGTATCACGTCATTCCGGAACAGACCGCTCCAGGACAGGCTCGAATGCAGTTCGAGGAACGCGCCATCCACAGGCTCGACGAATACGAAACGATATTCGAAGAGGCGGGGGCGACGACCGAGCGACGACTCGTGTTTACCCACGACGAGCAGAAAACGCTCGACCGAACGATTGCCGAGTACGACTGTCTGGCCGTCCTCATCCCGAACGCGACCGCACCGCCAGAGGAGGTGCTCGTCGCCGTTCGCGGTGCCGTCGGGGCGGACCGTCTCGCCCGGGTCGTCGCTGGCCTGTTCGGTGACACGGATATCTCCGTGACGTTGTATCACGTAGCGGGTGCGGACGAAACCGACGATGACGTCCAGACGGTCCTGGACGAGGTAGCGGACCGGTCGACGGCTCTCGGGATGGACAAGTCGGCGATCGAGACGCGAATCGAACGCGACCGAGACGTCCTCGACGCGATCGTCGACGCCGCTGCGGCGTTCGACGCCGTCGTCATGGGCGAATCGGATCCGTCCCTGGTGACGTTCGTGTTCGGGATGCCAGTCGACCAGGTCGCCGAGCGGTTCCTCGGTCCGGTACTGGTGGTTCAGCACGAATCCGCCACGGATGACGGCAGCGGGTAGGGAGATGGTTCCGCTCGTCGGGTGTAGTTCCCGACTGGCTGGGTCGACGGCCTCGACTCGGCGGGGAGCGCGTTTTTCGTCGCTTTCGTCGTCTGCAGTGGCGCGCCGTAGGACAGTGGTTCAGCGCGGATGGGTGACCAACGAGTCCCGCGCGTACCGACCGCTGTCACGTTTGGCCGTACTCCGAGGTGGCGACGCGGTGTTCGTGGTCTTCCTCCCGAGCAATACGTTGCCCCGTCTCCGGGTCGAATCCGTGGACGAGTTCGTCCCGAATACCGAGCCAGATAGGCTCGTTGCGGGTAGCCTCCACGGTACTCGGTGCTTTCACCGTCAGTTCGATTGCCGCGTCGGACTCGTCACCGACGACGACGTCGATGATCTGTTCGTCGCCGAGCGGTTCGGTCACTTCGACCGTCCCTTCGATGGTGTTGTCGCCCGGCGTAGACCGGGCAGTGAAATACTGCGGCCGAACCCCGAGTTCGACGTGGTCGTAATCGGCGTAGCGTGCGGCGACGTCCGACTCGAATCGGTACTCGAACGCGTCGACGTTTTGCGTCCGGACGAGTCCGTCCTCGGAGACCTCCACGTCGATGAAGTTCATGCTCGGCGAGCCGATGAATCCCGCGACGAACCGATTCGTCGGCTCGTGATACACTTCGTCGGGGGTGCCGACTTGCTGGATGTGCCCCTGGTCCATCACGATCAGTTTGTCCCCCATCGTCATCGCCTCCTCCTGGTCGTGGGTCACGTACAGCGTCGTGATGCCGAGTTCCTTCTGGAGAACTTTGATTCGGCCTCGCATACTGATCTTCAGCTTCGCGTCGAGGTTCGCCAGCGGCTCGTCCATCAGGAACACGGACGGGCGACGGATGATAGCGCGACCGAGAGCAACCCGTTGCCGTTGCCCGCCGCTGAGATGGCCGACGTCCCTGTCCAGAAGCTCCGGAATTTCGAGCATCTCCGCGACCTCGTCGACGCGCTCCTGGCGGGTCGCCTTGTCCACTCCGGCAACCTTCAGCGGGTAGGCGATGTTTTTCCGCACGTTCATGTGCGGATACAGCGCGAAGTTCTGGAACACCATCGCCGTGTTTCGGTTCTTCGGATGGACGTCGGTCACGTCGTAGTCGTCGAGGTACACCCGCCCCGACGTCGGTTCGGTCAGTCCCGAGAGACATCGGAGGGTCGTCGTCTTCCCGCAGCCACTGGGGCCGAGGAGCACGGCGAACTCGCCGTCCTCGACCGTGATGTCGATGTCCTCCACCGCGAGCGTATCACCGAAACGCTTCTCGACGGACTCGTATTTGACGCGCACCATCGACGTTCACCTTGATACGTGGTAACAGCGTGCGAGTACTTGTAGTTTCCTCAGCGAAGACGCGTTCGGTCGGTTCATTTCTCGACCGCCCCCATGCTGAACCCTCGCACGAGTTGATCGCGTGCGACGAACGCGAACACGAGCACGGGAACCAGCGCGATGGTTCCCGCCACGGTCATGTTCACCCATTCGACGGAGTACTTCGTGATGAACGACGCGAGGCCGACCGGGAGCGTCATCGCCGACTCGTCGAACGTGAGGATGATGGCGAACAGGAGCTCGTTCCAGGTGATTATCATCGTGAAGATGGCGGCCGCGATGAGGCCCGGTTTGACGAGCGGCAGGACGATCTTGAAGAACGCCCCGGCGTGTGTATGCCCGTCGAGGATCGCCGACTCGATGATACTCCGGGGAATCTCGTCGAAGAATCCCTTCATCATCCAGACCGCGAACGGAACGTTGAACATCACGTACACGAGAATGAGCCCCTGAAGCGTGTTCACGAGCTGGAAATCGCGGAGGATGACGAACAGCGGGATGATGGTCACAATCGGCGGCATGAACCGCGTCGAGAGGATGTAGAACGGGAGGTGGAAATCGAGGTTGTACGGGAAGTCGAACGCGACGAATCCGTAGGCGGCACACGCGCCGATGAGCGTCGCCACGATGGTCGTCACGATGGTGACCGTGACGCTGTTGACGATGAACTGGGTGAACTCCGGGCGCTGGGCGAACAGATGCAGATAGTTGCCGAACTCCATCTCGTAGGGAAGCCAGTGCGGCGGGAACGACAGGAGCGTCTTCCGGGTCTTCAGCGATCCACTGATCATCCAGTAGACGGGGAACAGGGTCCAGACGAGATAGACCCCGAGTCCGAGGTACGTCAACCCTCTCGCGACCCCGGTTTCGACGAGTCGGTCGTACAGGCGTTCGCTCCGGGTCGGCATCGTGAACGGGAGTTGTCGTTCGTCTGGTTCTGTAGCCATGGTTCTGTTAGAATTCGACGTTTGCCGTTTTGACGAAGGTGATCGCGGTCACGAGGACGATGACGAGCAGCGAAATCGCCATCGCGGACGCCTCCCCCCAGTTGTTGAACCGGAAGGCGACGCGGTACATCTCCATGCTGATCACGTTGGTCGTACTCGCCGGACCGCCGCGGGTCAGGATGAAGACCTTGGCGAACACTCTGAGCGCGTCGACGACGCGAATGATGAGCACGAGTACGATGAGCGACTTGAGGTACGGAAGAGTGATGTCGATGAACCGCTGGCGGCGCGACGCGCCGTCCATGATGGCCGCTTCGCGCACGTGGTTCGGAATCGACTGCAGGCCGGCGAGCATCACCAGCACGACGAGCGGCGTCCACTGCCAGACGTCGGCGAGGATGACCGAGTAGAGCGCGACGTTCGGTTCGCTGATCCAGCCGACGTTGTGACCGATGATCGGTTGTGCGAGGAAATCGAGCAGTCCGTTCGGGGCGTACAGCAACCGCCAGATGAGTCCGATGACGGTCGGCGACAGGATCATCGGAATGAGGATGAGCGTCTGCAGGAGCCCCCGCTGCTTGAGATTCCTGTTGAGCACTACCGCGATAGCGAACCCGAGCAGGAACTCGGCGCTCACGGCGATGCCGATGAACTTCGCGGTCACCCAGAGCGAATGGAGGAACGCCTCGTTGCTGGCGAGGTCCACGTAGTTCTCCAATCCCACGTAGGACCGTCCCACGGGGAGGAACCGGTGCAACGACATCTCCGCCGCACGGACCAGCGGATAGAACGTGAGCGCGAACAGGATCACCACTGCAGGGAGCGTCAGCAACCACTGAAGATGGTCGTCGACCCACAGCAGGATCCGCTCTCGCCAGTCGTGCTGCGTTTCGATGATTTCTTCGAGGTCGCGCGTCGCCGACTCGTCGGCGGTGTCGATGGCCATAGTGCCGTCCGATTTACTCGTAGTATTCCGCCTGCTCCAGTATGCTCTCTACCTCGTCGTTCATCTGGGTGATCGCCTGCTGTGGCGATATCTGTCCGGTCAGTGCGGTGTTGAGGAGCCTGCCCTGGGTCGCCTCGAGTTCGCTCCAGAGCGGCGTCCGGGGCCGCCACTGCGCAGTCTGGAGACTCTCGAACAGCGCCGGGAACCACGGCTGAGCGTCCATGTTGTTCTGGAACGTGTCTCGTCGGAAGGGGACGCCGCCAAGGTCGACGTACATCTCCTGTGCTTCCTGCGAGACGAACGACCGCAGCACCTGCCCGGCGGCCCGCTTTTTCGCGTCGCTGACGAACGAGTTGATGCCGGTGATCCAGTTGCCCTGCTGCGGGGCGCGTCGTTGTCCTTCGGGAATCACCGTGAAGCGGATGTTGTCCGCCTCGTCGGCCTGCTCCGGATTGAGGAGAATCGACGCGGCCGCGGGCCACGCGGGTGCCTGTGCGGCGCTTCCGTCCCCGAGGCTGTTGAGCACCTGGTCGCTGTCGAAGGACGCGACGCCATCCGGGCTGATCGACTTCAGGTCGTTGACGTAGAAGCTCACGGTTTCGGCACCGTTCTGGTCGTCCCACCGGTACCGCCAGTTCTCGTCGAACATGTCCCCGATTCTGGACATCCCCAGGCTGAAGAAGTTCGCCATGATGGGATTCCCACGCCTGCCCCGGATGTTGTATCCGCTGGTTCCATCGATCTGCTCGTCGATCTTCCGGCCCGCGCGGAGTACGTCCTGCCACGTGTTCGGTTCCGACTCGTTCACCTGGTCGTAGAACTGCTGATTGTACGCGAACAGTTGCGTGTTACCGACGACGACGAGTCCCTTGAGTTGCTGCTCCTGTCCCTGTGCCGACGGCGGGTTCGGACCGCGCGGCGCTGGCCACGTCGCGATGTCGATCGTGGTGTCGATGAACTGATCTTCCGGGATGTCGCTCGGAAGCCACTGCCGAATCGGGTCGACGTACCGGGCGAACAGTGGGAACCACGGATCGTCCATGAACACGATGTCGAACGCCGTTCCGTTCGTACTCAGGACGCTGTTCGTCCGCTCGAACAGGTTGGCGTACGGGAACAACGAGACGTCGACGTTGACCCCCGTGTCGTCCTGCACGTACTCGTTGATGAGACGACGGAACAGCTCTCCCTCTCCACCCCCGACCGCGGCTACGGAAACGCTCTGTGCGGCCTGGTTCGCTCGGAATCCACTAGCGTATCCCGACACCAATCCAGCCCCGAGTCCTGCCGTCGCACCGAGGAATCGGCGTCGCGTTCGTGAACGAACGGATGACTCTCCCCCCGCATCTCTGCCATGTGATGGCATGACCCGATGTACAATATCACGGATAATAAAACGTTCTCTATTGTTCGCCTATGCTACACGTACGGTTCGATCTACGGTCGCGAACTACGGCCACCCCGAACGACATCTCGGTCGGACGGAGGGGTCATATTTCGATAAGCACCTTCCCGTCGACGCGCTCTGCCGCCTTTCGAACTGCGACGTCGGCGTCCGAAAGGGCGTACGTGTCGGTGACGAGCGGTAGATTGTCCAGATGCCCCGCGGCCATCAGCCGAATCACCCGGGGAAAGATCCGCTGACCGGTGTGGCCCTCGGATCCGTATATCTGGGCGGAGTTGCCCTGGTACTTCCGGAGATCGATCTCCGGGCTCGTTCCGGCGTTGCTGATGTGAACCACGTTCGCTCGCTCCGCCAACGAGTCCTCTATGGCGGGATAGGTCTGTCGCACGGCCCCGGCCGTTTCGACGTGGACGTCGGCCCCCTCGCCGTCGGTCACGTCGTGGACGGTCGTAGCGGGATCCGCCACCGTCGGATCGAAGACGTGTTCGAAGCCGAGCGCGCGCGCGATCTCCCGACGTTCCGGCGACGGTTCGAACGCGATCACCGTCCCGGCCCCGGCGGCGCGCGCAACGTTCATGCCCGTCAGACCGATGGGACCGGCCCCGTGGAAGACGTAGTAGTCGCCGGGGACGATACCCTCCGCCCGGCCGAACAGCCCGTAGTACGTGATCGTACTCGGTTCGACCGTCGCCGCGGCCCGGAGCAGGTCGTCCTCGGAGTCGTACGACGCTCGAAGTGCGGACACGTCCCAGAGGATCTTCTCGGGGACGGCGACGTACTCCGCGTGTGCACCGGGAATCGTGAATCCGATCTGTTCGAAGTTCTCGCAGTGGCCGTGGAACCCCCGTCGGCACGTCTCGCACCGCCCGCAGTAGTCCGTCACCTCTGCCGTGACCAGATCACCCTCGGAAAACAGCCGCACGTCGGGGCCGGTTTCGACCACCTCGCCCGAGAACTCGTGACCGAGAACGTTCGGCAGGCTAGCGTACGCCGAGTAGTGGAGGTATCCCTCGTCGTCCGTCTCTATCATCGAGACGTCGCTGCCGCAGACGCCAGCGTACCGGACCCTGACGAGCGCCTCGTCGGGCGCCGGCGTCGGTCGGTCACGGTCCACGACTCGCAGCGTCGGGTCCGTCCACACCTGAGACGCGTTCGTCGCGTTCCGCGTCCGTCGCTCGTCGTCGGTCAGGTCGTAGTCCGGACGTGGATTCCAGTCCCCGTCGAGGACGAGAGCTTGCATGTGAACCACTGTGCGATCGATCGGTATAATGTTGTGTGGTATCCTGTAACGCCCCGTCAGACGAGGCGTTCGCCCCGTACCTTCGGAGACGATGGCCGCACCGTCAGTCCCGACCCCCGGATTCGGTATCACCGATTCGGGAAACCGTCCGGTCGTAGAGTTCCTTGGCCTCCTCGTTCGCGGTACGGAGATGCGAGGTGTCCTTGCCGACGATCAGGAAGTCGAAGCCCTGTTCGAGTCGAGTCTCGACGTCGTCGGGGTCGACGGTGAGCGTCCCCACGGGAGTGTTCGAGCGATGTCCGGCCTCGACAACTCCTTTCATCGCGTCGGCGAGTCCGGGCGACTCCCACTCCGAGAACATCCCGAGGGAACTCGAGAGGTCCGCCGGCCCGACGAACAGCGCGTCGACGCCGTCGACTGCGGCGATCGCCTCGGCGTTTTCGAGGCCCGCTTCCGTCTCGATCTGGACGATGGTGAGGTTCGTTCCGTTGGCGGTGCGGACGTACTCCTCGAAGTCGCGTCCGTAGCCCGACGCCCGACCGGACGCGACGCCGCGGATTCCGTCCGGCGGATATCGGACCGCCCTGACGAGTTCCCGCGCCTCGTCGGCGGTTTCGACCATCGGTACCATCACGCCGTCGACGCCGATGTCTAGCACTCGCTTGAGTCGAACCGCGTCGTTCCACGGCACTCGGACGACCGCGGCCGTGGGTTCCTGGACGGCGTCGACTGCCCGGACGAGGTTCTCGACGGTTTCGAGATGCATCGCGGTGTGTTCGGTGTCCACGAGGACGAAGTCGAACGCCGACATCGCGCTGACCTCCGCGACGGTCGGATGTCCGATAGATACCCACGTCCCGGCCGGATACTCGTACGCCCGAATGGATTCTTTCAGCTCGTTAGTCATGATTGTACAGTCGCTGGTCGTTTACGTCGGCGGTCTCCTGCCATGAACTGCCCTGCTTCGAGGCGTCATCTGCAGGTCTACTTCCGGTTTTCACGCCGAACGACATAAAAATGCTCGCCGGGTTCGCCCCCGCGAGAAGCAGTCGACACCCACCGGAAAGTATAATCCCGTCGCTACCGACACAGTCGTCGTCGCGGAACGTTCGAAGAGCGGAAGAGGCGGCCACTTTCGCCACGATTTCGCGTTCGCGGAACGGTAAAAGCCATGTACGAGGACTTCGCTTCGAAACTCGCGGCCACGATGTGGGCGGACTTCGACGTGACGCCCGACCGGGACGGGCCGACTGCAGGGGTAGAGATCACCGACCTCTCGACGAGGGTGATCGACGGGAACTTCCCGTGGACGCTCGTCACGGTCGAGACCGACGACGGGACGGTGGGCGTCGGCGAGGCCTACCCCTCCCCCGGCGTCCACGAAATCATCACCGACTACCTTCGACCGGTGTTGGTCGGTGAGAACCCCACCGACGTCGAACGGTTGTACAACCTGATGCGTGCGAGCCTCTCCGGTCGCGGCTCCCAGCAGGGCGTGGGAACGATCGCGATCAGCGGGGTCGAAATCGCGCTGTGGGACGCGACGGGGAAGCTACTCGATCTGCCCGTCTACCAGTTGCTGGGCGGAAAGATGCGGGACTCGGTTCGAGTGTACGCCGATTGCCACGGCGGCGACGCGATGGTCTCGTCGGCCGAAGAGGGACAGACGGAGGAAACGTACCGGCCGGAGGCGTACGCGGCGGCCGCACGGAGCGCGGTCGACGACGGGTTCGACATCGTCAAATTCGACCTGGACGTTCCTGCCGGTCACGGCGGTGATCGGAAGGCGCGCCACCTCGAAACCGCCGAAGTCGAACACAAACGCCGGCTCGTCGAGGCGGTGACCGACGAAGTCGGAACCGAGGCCGAGGTCGCGGTCGACCTGCACTGGAACTTCAGTCCGGAGGCCGCGGAAGCGCTCTGTCGAGCCATCGCGCCGTACGACGTCGCGTGGGTAGAGGACCCACTTCCGCCGGAGAACACCGACGCGCTGGCCGAACTCGGTCGGCGCGTCGACCTGCCGCTCCTGACCGGAGAGAATCGGTACGGTCGCCACGGGTTCCGCGACCTGATCGAGGACGAAGCGGTCGCTTTCCTCGCGCCGGACGTGCCGAAAACGGGCGGCATCGCGGAGACCAAGAAGATCGCCGACCTCGCCGAGACTCACTATCGAACCCTCGTCCCGCACAACATCGGCAGTCCGGTCGCGACCGTCGCCTCGGTGCACGTGGGCGCGGCGGTTCCGAACTTCCTGGCCCTCGAGTACCACGCCCGAGACGTGCCCTGGTGGGACGACCTCGTCGCGGGCGACGACCTCATCGACGACGGACGCATCGAAGTGCCGGACGGTCCGGGACTGGGCATCGAACTCGACTGGGGAGTCGTCGACGAGCACGAGCGGTGAGCATCACTCGTCCCGGTACGTCTCGAAGAGGTCGACGATGAGCGCCACGTCGTCGCGGGCTTCGGCGAACGTCGTACGCACGTCGGCATCACCGCGGACGCAGTCGACGAAGTACTCGAGTTCCCGTTTGAACGCCTCTTCCCGGGTTGGCGTGTAGACGGTGTCGGTGAGGTCCTCGACGCCCTGTTTCACTCGCAACGTTGCGGGATTGTACCGAAGCATCGGATGGCCGAACTCGAGCGTGAGTAGACGGTCGGGCGCGTCGACGCGAACGTACTCCTCGAAGAAGTTACGGCCCGAGAGGCCGGTTTCGAGGATGCACCGTTTCCCGTCCTCGTACTCGAGCGCCGCCGTCGCGTACTTTCCGTCTGCGAAGATGTCGACGTGTCCGATCTCCTCGACGCGACCGAAGAGTCCGCGGAGCACGTTCACGTCGTGACAGACGTGTTCGAGCTGGAAGTCGTACGCCCACGCGAGCGTCTCGTCGGTCGTGCCGATCGCCTCCTCGACCTGCCTCCTGCGCTCGTCGGCGCTGTCCTCGACGAACGCGTCCGGAAGCTCAGGGTCGACGAGGTCGTAGACCGTCGGGACGGTATGGGCGTAATCGGGGTCGACGTCGAGGCAGGTGACGAGGTCGACCTCCTCGACTCGGTCGAGCTCCCGCTTCGCCAACCGATACGCCGGCTCGTAGCGCTTGTTGTACGCGACCATCGCGGTCGCGTCGGCGTCGTCGGCAGCCTCGACGAGTCTGTCGGCGTCCTCGACCGTCACTGCGAGCGGTTTCTCGACGAGCGTGTCGATTCCGGCCTCCAGGGCGGGGACGGCCACGTCCACGTGCGTGTGCATCGGCGTCGTGACGATGACGGCGTCCAGTTCGGCCGCGTGATCCGCGACCAGTTCGGTCGGATCCGTGTATCGGTGCGGGACGGCGTACCGGTCGCCGACGGACTGGAGTACGTTTTCGGCGGGGTCGGCGATAGCGTGCAGCTCCGTCTCGGGGAACGCGGCGACGTTCGGGATGTGCATAATCTGTGCGATGCGCCCACATCCGAGGACTCCGAACTGCATCGTACCCCTCAACAAGCGTCGGGGATAAAAAGGTGTGTATTGGTATCGATTATCATCGTCCTGCGGGACTACCTTTATACTCTGGAACGGTGAAGCGGGGATAGCGTATGAGCACGGACGGAGGTCCACCGTTCGACGTCGGAGTGACCGGTGGGCGGCAGTTCGACCTCGAGGTCGAGCGACGAGTCTTCGAGGGACTCGACGTGCAACTCCGACCGGTCGACATCGAAACGACGGACGACGCGATCGACGCGTTCGCCGACGTCGACGCGATAATCGACCGGCTCCTGACCGCACCGTACACGACTGCGGTCGTCGAGTCGCTCGCGAACTGCGCGGTCATCGCTCGCTGTGGCATCGGCGTCGATGGAATCGACACCGAGACGGCAGCGAGGCGCGGAATCTACGTCGTCAACGTTCCGGATTACTGCCAGGACGAAGTGGCCGAACACACGCTCCTCTTGCTGCTCGCACTCACACGGAACCTCCTCGAGTACGACTCGACGCTGAAAGCGGGCGTGTGGGAACGGCGGGTTCCGGACGCCGATATCCATCGACTGAGCAGTTCGACGCTCGGACTGGTCGGGTTCGGCAGTATCGCCAGAGCCGTGTCACGGAAAGCGCAGGCGTTCGGTATGGACGTCGTGGCAACCGACCCCTACGTCGACGAAAGCGAGATGGCGCACCACGGCGCGTCGAAACTAACGTTCGAACGCGTTCTGAAGACCGCGGACGTCGTCTCCGTCCACGCACCACTTACGGAGGAGACCAGGGGGCTCGTCGACGCAGACGCGTTCCGGACGATGAAGGAGACGGCGGCACTGATCAACGTCTCGCGGGGGGAAATCGTCGTCGAGGACGCTTTGATCGCGGCGCTCGACGCCGGTGAGATAGCGGGGGCGGGCCTCGACGTGTTCGAAACGGAGCCGTCGGGACGGCGAGTGCCGTTCGAGAGCGCCCTCCGGGACCGGGACGACGTCGTGCTCACCCCGCACGTCGCGTGGTACTCCCGGGAGGCGGACAGGGAGCGTCGCCGCAAAGCGGCACGGGACGTCCGCCGCGTTCTCGAGGGGACGCGACCGGAGAACGCGGTGAACCGTCCCGACGTGTCGTAGATCGACGCAAACAGCGAGCGGATCAGTTCTCCAGGTCGGCGAGGTCCCACTCGCCGGTGATGATCGCCCCCGAGTCGGGATCGTCCGGCCGAACCATCGCCTCGACGACGGCTGGTCCGTCGTGTGCGAACGCGTCGTCGAGGACGTCGACGAGCGCTTCGGGTTTCACGACTCGCTCGGCGAACTCGACGTTGAACGCGTCGGCGAGCTTCAGGTAATCGATGTCCGTCTCCGGGTCGAACTCGGTGTCGAGCACCCGGTCCCAGCCGTACTTCTCGACTTGCAGGTTCCGAATCGACTTCCAGCCGTGGTTGTTGAGGACGAGGTACACGAGGTCGACGTCGTGCTGGACCGCGCAGGCGACCTCCTGGTTGGTCTGGAGGAAACTGCCGTCGCCCTCGACCGCGACGACCTGACGACCCGGGCGAGCGAGTTTCGCGCCGATGGCGGCGGACACGCCGAAGCCCATCGTCGAGAACCCGCCGCAGGAAACGTTGGTTCGCGGTTCGTAGACCGGGAATTCGGGATTGGTCGTCTCCTGCGGTTGGCCCGCGCTGGAGACGACGATACCGTCTCGGTCCATGGACTCCCGAAGGGCCGCCAGGACGCGAGAGATGCTCATCGGCACGCCGTCGTCGGCTCTGCGCGCTTCGACCATCTCGACCCACTCGTCCCAGCGTCGCTGGACTTCCTCGTAGTACTCGTTGCCGTCCGTCTCGACCGGGTCGGTCCTGTCGGCCACAGCGTCGTGAATCTGGTCAGTGACGACTTTGGCGTCACCCTGGATGCCCACTTCGACCGGGTAGTTCTTGCCGATTTCGTGGGGGTCGATGTCGACGTGGACGAGCTCGCTCGGCGGAATCTCGAAGCTCACGCCCGGTTCGAACGACGAGGTGTGGAGATCCGAGAACCGCACGCCGATGGCGAGGATCACGTCGGCGTTGCTGGCGAGTTCGTTGGCCGCGGTACTCCCGATCCAGCCCGCGTAGCCGACGAAGAGGTCGTGATCCTCGGGAACGACCCCCTTGCCCTGGAAGGTTGGACTGACCGGTGCCTGCAGATACTCGGCGAGGCTCCGAACCTCGTCCCACGCCTCGGACAACACGCACCCGCCGCCCGGGACGATGACGGGGCGGTCGGCGTCCGCCAGCAGGTCGGCGGCCGCCGCGACCGACTCGGGGTCGCCACCGGGCCGGCTCTGCACCCGCGAGTGCTCCGGGTCGGGTATCTCCACGTCGGCCACGGCACCCTGAACGTCCATCGGCACTTCCACGTGAACCGGGCCGGGACGACCGGTCAGCGCCTCCTGAAATGCACGCCGGAGAATTCGCGGCAGTCGCTCGACGTCGTGGACGACGAAACTCTGTTTCGTGATGGGCTCCATCACGCTCGGGAAGTCGCCCGGCTTCTCGCGCTCTATCTCCTGCAAGATGCCTTCCCCGTACTCGTGGGTCTGGGGACCGCCAGTGAACACGACCATCGGAATCGAATCGACGAAGGCCGTCGCAACTCCCGTCACGGTGTTCGTCGCGCCTGGCCCGATGGAAGTGAACACGGCCAGCGGTTTCCCGCTCGCACGAGCGTATCCGTCCGCGAGGTGGGCCGCCCCCTGCTCGTGTCGAGGCTGTATCACCTCGACGTCGGAGTCGTTGAACGCGTCGAGTAGGTTCGTGCTCCCGTGTCCCGGAATGCCGACGAGATACTCTACTCCCTCCTTTTCGAGATACTCGGCGATGATCTCGCCCCCGTTGAGCTCCGCCATGACAACGAACACCATCGACGATTCGGCGCTTAAAGATTCGGCTTCCGATACTGCTTCTGTTAGCTCGTCGCGAGAAACGAACGGCCGGCGGTGACGGCACCCCTCGAATCACCACATGAAGTCGGGGCTTTCCAGCCGCATCGTCCGGTCGATGCTCTCGATGCGAGCCACGTCCTCGTCGTCGAGTTCCAGGTCGAGTGCGGCGTAGTTGTCCCGGACGTGCTCCTCGCTGGTGGCCTTCGGAATCGGTACCACGTTCTCCTTCGACAGCAACCACGCCAGCGACACCCGGGCTTCGCTGACGCCGTGTTTGGCCGCAATCTCCCGTAACACAGGTACGTCGAACACGTTCCCTTGCGCCAGCGGCGAATAGGCCACGAGAGTCAGGTCTCTGTCGCGGAGGAAATCGAGCAACTCCTCCTGCTGGAGCAACGGATGCATCTCCACCTGGTTCGCGAGAATCGGCGCGTCGGAGACCGCCAGGGCGTCCCGGAGGTGGTCGACGGTGAAGTTGCTGACTCCCAGATGGCGTATCGCACCCTCGTCCCGAAGGTCGTTCATGACGGGGAACACCACCTCGGGGTCGTAGTCGTCGGTCGGCCAGTGGACGTACAGCAGGTCGATGGCGTCGACGCCGAGTGCCTCGCGGCTCTCGGCGACCGCGGCTCTGACGTACTCCGGCGTCGGCTCCGGCTCCGTGAAGTGGCCGAACTTCGTCGCGACGAACAGGTCGTCGCGGTCGATTCCCGACCGTCTGATTCCCTCTCCGACGACGTCCTCGTTTTCGTACATCCGTGCCGTGTCGACGTGCCGGTACCCGACGTCGATAGCGGTAGCCACGGACTCCGCTCCCGTTTCGCCTCGCACGTCGTACGTTCCGTACCCGAGCCGCGGAATATTCGCTCCGCGCATAGCCGGACGTACGCCGAGCGCGACCGTAAAGCTATCTCGGAGACCCGTCGTCCCCGACGAGTGCCGTCCTCGGGAGACAGCCGTGAGGCGTCGGTTCCACCGATGTCGACGAGGACGACGGTGGTCGTCCTGACCGTTGCCGCCAGTTGGACCTCCGTTCGAGCGCCGACGGTGGGGACGTGAGGGCCGTCCCCGTGAACGTTCACCGACCTGTCACGGACGTCGATAGACGCGAAACAGTGATGTCGACGGTCGACGACTATCCTTCTCCAATGGGGCGAGTTAGCTACGACTACACGGGCGAGACCGTCGTCGTCACGGGTGGAAGCTCCGGAATCGGCCGGGAGATAGCGGTACGGTTCGGGGAGGCCGGAGCCACCGTGATCAACGGAGACGTGCGCGAACGACCGAAGGACCGGGGAGAAGAGAGGCCGACTCACGAGGCGATACGGGAGGCCGGCGGGCAGGCCGAGTTCGTCGAAACCGACGTCTCGGACCCGAGCGCGATACGCACGCTCGTCGCGTCGGCCGGCGAGTACGGTGGCGTCGACGTCATGGTGAACAACGCGGGATGGTTCCTCGAATCGTCGCTTCGCGACGTGAGCCCCGAAGAGTTCGACCGGATCACGTCGATCAACGCCGGTGGGGTCTTCTTCGGCTGTCAGGCGGCGGCCGACGACATGATAGAGCGCGGCGAGCCAGGTTCCATCGTCAACACCGCCTCGATCAGTTCGACGCACGCGCAGAAGAACCAGATTCCATACGACGCGACGAAGGGCGCCGTCCGGATGATAACTCGGGGTGCAGCGCTGGAACTGGCGGACCACGACGTCAGAGTCAACGCGGTCGCACCGGGTCACATCGCGACGGAGTTCGGGAGCGGCGCTGAGAAGAAGAAAGAGGCGGTCGCCGCGGGCGAGGTGGCCAAGCCGGTTCCCATCGAGCGCGCGGGCACGCCGGAGGACGTCGCCGGTGCGGTCCTCTTTCTCGCCAGCGAGGACGCCTCCTACGTCACCGGTGAACTCCTCTACGTCGACGGGGGGTGGCAGGTGTACTGAGACGGCCACCGCTCAGAGCGACGGAACGACCTCGTCGCCCATCACCTCGAACAGTCGACCGGGATCGGGACTCGTGTTGGCGACGGCGATGCGGTCGAACCCCATCGCAGCGTACTCCTCCAGTCGGGCGGCGAGCGTCGACGGGTCGTCGGCGACGAGGAACTTCTCCTCGACCTGCTCACGGGTAGCTTTCTCGCCCTCGGCCTCGATCCGCTTCGGGTTCGCGAGCCCCCGGTCGAAGACGTCCTGCGTCGTCGCCCACCACGGCCGCGTCCCCTCGACCGCCCGCTCGTAGTCCGGGTCGTACGACGCGATGACCAACAGCGTCGTCTCTATCGCGTCGGGGTCGCGTCCCTCCTCGGTCGCGTAGCGACGGACGGCCGGATAGAGACGGTCCGTGTACTCGTCGCCTTTGATGACCGTGATGAACCCGTCCGCGTGGCGGGCGGCGAGCCGAGCGGTGTTCGGGCCGTTCGCGGCGACGTGAACTTCGGGGGTCGTCTCGGGCGTCGTGTACAGTTTCGCGTCGTCCAACTGGAACCGTTCCCCCTCGTACGTGACGAAGTCGTCTTCGTCCCAGAGCCGTCGGACGATTTCGAGCGTCTCTTCGAGACGGTCGCGACGTTCGGAGTACTCCGGCCAGTCGAATCCGAGCGGCGTCTCGTTCATCGCCTCGCCGGTGCTCAGCCCCAGCACGACGCGCTCGTCGTGCATCTCCTGGAGCGTGGCGAACGCCTGCGCGACGACGCCAGGATGGTAGTGGCCGGTCGCGGGCGTCACGCAGGTGCCGATCGGAAGGGAGAGGCGCTCGGTTGCGGCCCCCATCCACGACCACGCGAAACCGGCTTCGGCGTCGGTGTGGAACCACGGATGGAAGTGGTCTGACGTCCAGACGAAGTCGTAGCCGGCTCCCTCGGCGCGTTCCGCGTACGACAGTAGCTGACTCGGGCTGTACTGCTCCTGGTGCGCCATGTAGTCAATCGAAACCATGTGTCGGTAGGTTCGAACGCGTTGCTGACGGCGAGTACCGGAGACGGGTTCGCCACCACATCGCCGACTGCCCGGAGTCCGACGACGCTACCGTCGGAGACCCCGCCGTCATCGAGCGCCCCCGTATCGACCCGAGCATCTCGCTGACCGCGGAAGACTACTGCGTTCACGAGTCACCCCCTCTCGCCGTCGAGACCGTTTCGCCCGTTGAACGGGCACTCTCAGTCGACATAAGTTTTCGGTGAGCCTCGGTGGTCTCGGGACCGATACGGCCCGGCCGAACGCCGCCGTCGGGGGTCACCCGAACCGTTAATACTCCGACCGTGGACGGAGTAGCCATGTCGGTGGGGTACTCGACTATCATGTACGATATCGATGAGATGGATAGAGCGATAAGCGACGTCGGAGCGTGTCGCTACGACGGCATCGAGTTCAGCCTCCCGGAAATCCGAGAGGCCGGTCCGGACGAGATACGAGACCGCTGTGCCCGCCACGACCTCGAACCGTACTGCGTGATGGGGGAGTGGCTCGAGTCGGACGAGCAGGTAGAGCGCGTGGCGGCGGGGGCGTCGCTGGTGGCAGACGCCGGCGTCACCCGATACGGACTACTCCCCCCGCGGCGAGGACTCGTCGGCGAGACCACGTTCGAGGACTGGTTGAACGACCTCTGTGCGGCGTGCGACGACGCGGGCGTCACGCCGTTGCTCCACCACCACGGCGCGACGCTCGTCGAACGGCCGAGCGAGATACGGACGTGGCTCGACGCGGGGCCGCCAAACCTGCGGCTCCTCTTCGACACCGCCCACTACTACCCGTACGGCGACGTTCGGGACGGGGTCGACCGGTTCGCGGACGACATCGGATACGTCCACTTCAAGGACGTTCGCCCACCGCACGGGTTCGAGGACCACGTCGAAGCGCTCACCGCGGCGAACTTCAACCTCGATCACGTCATCAACTACTTCCGGTCGTTCACGGACCTCGGCGACGGCGAAATCGAGTTCGGGGACGTTCGGGATCGACTCCGAACCGCGGGGTACGACGGGCCGATTACCGTCGAGGTGGAGAACAGACACCGGAAACCGCTCGTTCACGCGAAGGAGAACTACGACTACTACCACGAGCGCGTCCGCTGAACCGGAAATCCGTCCGTCTCGAATCGACCGACGGGGGACGACGGAAGCCGACCGGTGGACGAACGCGTCGACCCAGGGGTGTCCGGGAACGAACGTGCCCCGAGAAGAACCGCAGTGAACCGACCGCTCGGCACTAGCTGTACCAGCGCTCCATCACGACTTTCTTCTCGGTGTAGAACTGGACCGCGTCCTCGCCCTGCGCGTGGGTGTCTCCGAAGAACGAGTCCTTCCGGCCGCCGAAGTGGAAAAAGCCCATCGGGGCACAGACGCCGACGTTCACTCCGACGTTGCCGGCGTCGACCTCGTACTTGTACTTGCGGGCCTCGCTCCCCCTCTCGGTGAAGATGGACGAGGCGTTGCCGTACCGGGTCGAGTTGACCATCTCGACGGCGTCGTCTAAGTCGTCGGCGCGTGCGAGGCACAACACCGGGCCGAAAATCTCCTCCTGGGCAATCGCCATGTCGGCCGTGACGCCTTCGAGGATGGTCGGTCCGAGGAAGTTGCCGTCGTCGTGGTCGGGATGGTCGAAGTCGCGGCCGTCGAGGACGAGGTCGGCCCCCTCGTCGAGCGCTTCGTCTACCATCGCGACCACGTTCTCGCGGGCGTCCTCCGTGATCAGCGGGCCGACGTCGGTGTCCTCGTCGAGGCCGGTTCCGACGACGAGTTTCTCCGTGTTCGAGACGACCTCCTCGCGCAGGTCGTCGTACACGTCGCCGACGCCGACCACGACGTCGTTCGCGAGACAGCGCTCGCCCGCGTTGCCGTACACCGAACCGACGATGTTCGGAACGGTGTCGTCCAGGATGGCGCTGGGCGTGACGACCACGTAGTTTTTCGCGCCGCCCTGTGCCTGGACGCGCTTTCCGTGCCGGGCGGCGGTTTCGTAGACGTGTTTCGCGACCGGCGTGCTCCCGACGAACGAGACCCCCTCGACGTCCGGATGTTCGAGTATCGCGTTCACCGTGTCGGCCGCACCGTTGACGAGATTGACGACGCCATCGGGGAGTCCGACCGCTTCGATAGCTTCTACGATGAGTTGCGAACTCAGCGGGACGCGCTCGCTCGGCTTGAGGACGAACGTGTTCCCGGTCGCGACGGCGTACGGCAGGAACCACAGCGGAATCATCGCCGGGAAGTTGAACGGAGTGATAGCCGCGAAGACGCCGAGCGGTTGGCGGACGGCCGTCTCGTCCATGCCCGCGGCCACGTCTTCGACGGTTCCACTCCCCTCACGCATCATGTTCGGAATGCCGGCCGCGACCTCGACGTTTTCGATTCCGCGTCGAACCTCGCCGCGTGCTTCCGCGACGGTCTTTCCGTGTTCGCGGGAGAGCGTTCGTGCGATGTCCTCGTGGCGTTTCTCCAGCTCCTGCTTGAGGTCGAACAGGTACTGGACGCGGTCGACCGGGGGTACCCGTCGCCACGATTCGAACGCCTCGCTCGCGGCGTCGACGGCCGTACCGACGTCGCGGTCGGCCGACAGCGTCACCGTCGCCAGTGTCTCACCTGTCGCCGGATTCGTTACCGGAAGAGACGTTTCGGCGGTAGCGTCCACCCACTCCCCGTCGACGTAGTTACTGACGGAGTCGGGTACCGCAGGAGCGTCTCCCGCCTCTTCTTGCCTGCTCGTCATACCCGTAGAGCTACTCTGCACGTTTACAAAGGCATTACGTCCGCTCAGCGGAAAGAGACGGAGACGGCGCGTTCGAAGCCTTCAAACGACGCCCGAGGCGTGGACGCGTTCCGTGACCGTCCGTCCCGGCGATATCCGCCGTACGACGTCGACGAAGCGCCCGTGTTACCGCGCTCGGAGAGCGATCCGGGAAACGACCTCGTTTGAACGACACGAACAGTTATGTGGGAACGAGTGGTAACCTGTCGTATGTCGGGGGAATCCAGTCCGGGAACGCCGGAGGGGGAGACCGGTTCGAGAACGATCCAGGCGGTACAAACGACGCTCGACATCATCGACGTCCTGCAGGAACAAGATGGGGTGCGAGTGACGGAACTGGCGGATCGACTCGACCGCTCGAAGGGAACGATTCACTGTCATCTGGCGACGCTGTTACAGAACGAGCACGTCGTCAAAGAAGGAAACGAGTATCGACTCGGCTTGCGATATCTCGAACTCGGAGAGACGACGAAAGAGCGGTTCGGAATCTACGATATCGTTCGAGACGAGCTTACGGACCTCGCGGCGGAAACCGGCGAACTGGCGCAGTTCGCAACGGAGGAACACGGACGGGCCGTATACATCCACAAAGCCGAAAGCGACGAGGCGGTTCGGACGGCTTCCAGCGTCGGAACGCGCGAACACCTCCACTGTATCGCGCTCGGAAAGGCGATTCTGGCTCACCTCGGTGAACGGCGGGTCGACGAAATCGTCGACCGTCACGGACTGCCAAAGTTCACGGAACGGACGATCACTACTCGCGAGGAACTGTTCGACGAACTGGCCCGCGTGCGGGAACGGGGATACGCCATCGACGACGAGGAGAAGATAGAAGGACTTCGGTGCGTTGCCGCACCCGTGCGAACGTCTTCCGAAGTCCTCGGCGCAGTGAGCGTCTCGGGTCCGTCGAGTCGAATGGAGGGAGACTGGTTCGAGGAGGAACTTCCAGCCATGGTGAAGCGGTCGGCGAACGTGATCGAGATCAACGCCAGGTTCGCCTGAAGGCGGACTCGACGGGTCGTGTCCGCCTCTCACCGCGCGGGGTGCGGAGACGGAAGAGCCGTCCAGTGGAACGTATCAATCCGACAGGGGTTTGAGAGCCTCAAACCCGGCGTTCACGGGATCGGACCGGACGACGAATCACCGCTCGCGAGGAGCCGACCGATGGGGAGTTCGCGCTTAGATTTCGGTCACGCGCTCGTAGCTCTCGTCGAGGGCGGCAGCGTCCTCCGGGAGCAGTGCCGTGACGAGGTAGTCGGAGTACTCGCTGAAGTAGTCCACGAGCGCGGCGATGCGGTCGGAGTCGATCGCCTCCAGCGAGTCGAGGAGGATGAACGGCACTTCCTCGTACACGTCGTGGACGAGATAGCCGGCGAGCGCGAACACCAGCCCCGTGACCTCCCGTTCGGACTCGCTGAGGTGGTCCATGGTGTCCTCGTACGTCGCCCCCGACTCCGTACTCCTGACGACGTGCATGGTGAACGCGGTCTTCGAGACCTTCCGTCTGCCCTCCCGGACCTCCCGTTCGGTACGTTCGATCCAGATCCGGTCGAGGTTCTCGTAATCGAGCAGGTTCAGGACCGTCGCCATGTGCTCGTTGAACTCCTCGACCGCCTGGGCCTCGATCTGGTCGACGCGCGTCCGGAGTTCGGTGAGCTCCTCCTGAACGCTCTCGCGCTGGCTCTCCAGGTCGTCTCTGGTCGCCAGTTCGTCTTCGACCTCGCCGATCTCCTCTTCGACGGCTTCGAGGTCGTCTTCGATGCGACCGATCTCGACCTCGAGCTGGTTCGCCTCCTTGTGGAGATCGAGAATGTCGCCGTAATCGTCCTGTTCGAGCGCTTCGACCTCCTCTTCGAGGGTTGCGATTTCGTCGGCGAACTCGTCGCGGGTCGTCCGCAGTTCTTCGAGACGCGTCTCTCGGTCGTCGATCTCGGATTCCAGCTGTTCGAGACGACGAGTCGCTTCTTCGCGCTTTCGTCGTTCCTCCTCTATCGTGCGTTTCTCCGCCTGCAGGTCGTCGATCTCCGACCCGAGTTCGTTACGTTCGCTGCGTTTCTCGCGGCGAAGCTCGCGAAGTCGGTCGAGCGTCGTCTCGATCTCCTCGCGGTCGACTTCCGACCCGCAGGTCCAGCAGACCACCGTGTCCGTGTCCTCGACCAGTTGATCGGTGAGGGAGCCGTCCGTCTCCGAACCGGCGTCGTCGTCCGTTCGCAACGCGTCGGCCACGTCCTGGCTCGTGCCCTCGAGCATCTCCTCGTTGAACTGGACGACCGACTGGAGCTCCGACATCGTCGCTTCGATCTCCTGTTTCCGGTCGCGTAATTGCCGGATTTCGCTGTCGAGGTCGTCGACCGCTCGCTCATCGACGTCGCCGACGTCGTCCAGGTCGTCTTCGAGTTCCGCGACCTCGGCCTGCAGCGCCTCCAGGCTCTCCTTCTCGGTGTCGATGTCGAAGCGCGTATCTTCGAGTCGGGAGCGCACGTCGCGCAGTTCGTCGAGCTTCTCCTCGAGCGCTTCCTTTTCGGATCGGGTCTCGTCCAGGTCGGCGTCGACGTCCTCGATCTCGGCCTCCTTGTCGGCGAGGTCCTCCCGTTTTGCTTCGAGGTCGGATTCGAGACGCGATCGCTCCCGTTCGAGTTCGGGTAGTCGGTTAGCGAGCGTGTCGAGTTCGTCGAGTCGCTCGTCGAGGTTTCGTTTCTCGCTCTCGAGTTGCTCGATTTCGGCCTGGATTCGGTCCGTGTCGATCGGCCGCATGATGAGGTCGCGCAGGTCGTCGCCGCGCGCGACCGCCCGCCGGGCTTCGTTCGATTCGAGCAGGAACGCGAACAGGTCGGCGAGTTCCGGATCGTCGAGGTACGGGTCGCCGCTCGTCGCGATCGTCCCGTTCGATCGCGTCAGCGTGCGCGTGTACGTCTCGTCGCCGAGTTCCAGCGTGACCGTTCCCTCGTCGGCGTCGGCCTTGAGCGACGCGCGTTCGCTCCCGAGAGCGGCCATGAGGGCCTGTAGCAGCGACGTTCGGTTCGTCGCGTTCCGCCCCGTCAGTGCGGTTACACCGGATGCCAGCGTCACTTCCGTCTCGTCGATGCCACCGATGTTCCGGACCGAAATCACAGGGTGAAGACGTTTATCCTGAGTTGCTCCCATATCACTGTCGTAGTGTTGCTCATATATAAAATCCGGTCTTCGATATCACATCTATTACAGCCCTAAGACTGTAACAGGAGGAGTCACGCCGGACGGGCACAGACACGGACACCGCCTTCGTCGACTCGTCGACCGTGCACGACCGGCCGTGGTGTGACGGAACGCGGAATGTTCGGATTCACCGGGCAGGAGGGCTATTACGGACACAGTTCCGCAGGCTGGCGTTTGGAGATTAGAAACAGTACGAACGCGGGGGGAATTAAAGTTCTCATTCACGGGCAGGGTGGAAGGTACGGTGAGTCGAACTTTCCGAGCGTGACCGAGAAAACCGAGAGTTTCCAGTTTCGACGGTGTTGCTCCCGGACGAAGTGGTCGTCGCGCCGATTCCCTGCCTGCTGATTCATCCCTCGAGGTCGTGATACCACCCGCCGTTTAGTATGATAAAACCCCCTGGGCGTGAGTGGCGGACGGTGGCCGCTCGAAGAACGCCCGCAACCGCAGAGGGCCGAACGAGACGTACGCACGAAGCCGTTTCACTCGACGAGGAACCACCGGAAACGACGCACTGTCGTCGCTCGAACGTGTCACTGGCCTCACGAACCAAAAGAGAATTACTACGGGTCTATCAATTGAGACTGTTCATGCGTATCCTGTACTTCGACGTCGACTCGTTGCGTCCGGACCATCTGGGCTGTTACGGCTACGACCGCAACACCTCGCCGACCGTCGACGCACTCGCTGAGGAGGGCCGTCGCTTCACGAACTACTACGCTTCGGACGTTCCCTGCCTCCCGTCGCGGACCGCGCTGTTCACGGGACGGTTCGGCATCCACACGGGCGTCGTCAACCACGGCGGGCTGACCGCCGAACCGCACCGTCACGGCACGGAGCGGGCGTTCAAGAACCACCCCGACCACCGAACGTTCCCGTCGCTCCTCCGGGAGGCGGGCTATCGGACGGGATTCGTCAGTAGCTTCCCGCAGCGACACGGTGCCTGGCACGTCCTGGACGGGTTCGAGGAGTGGCGCGACCCTGGCGGCGAGGGGAGAGAGACCGCCGACGAGGTCGTACCGCACGCGCTCGACTGGCTCGACGCGCACGCGACCGAAGAGGACTGGTACCTTCACGTCAACGTCTGGGACCCTCACACGCCCTACAACACGCCAGAGGAGTACGAGAACCCGTTCGCCGACGAACCGGCGCCCGCGTTCCCCGACGCGGAGACGATCAGCGAGCAGTACGAGAGCTACGGCCCCCACAGCGCCCGCGAACCGCGAGGGTGGACGGACGGCGCAGCGATGGAGCGGACGCCCGACGAGATTTCTTCCCGGAGCAAGTTCGAGCAGTGGATAGACGGATACGATATCGGCGTCCGCTTCATGGACGACCACCTCTCGATGCTGCTCGAAGCACTGGACGAGCACGGCGTTCGCGAGGAGACGCTGATCGTCGTCTCGGCGGACCACGGCGAGAACCAGGGCGAACTCAACGTCTACGGCGACCACCAGACCGCCGACGAGCGAACGTGCAACGTCCCCCTCGTCGTCTCGGGGCCGGACGTCGAACCCGGCGTCGACGACGAGTTCCACTATCAGGTCGACCTCGCGCCGACACTCTGTGACCTCGCAGGCGTCGACTGGACCGCCGGCTGGGACGGCGAATCGTTTGCTGTCTCGGTCACCGACGGCGAGGACGTCGGCCGCGAATTCGTCGTCTGCAGTCAGGGTGCCTGGGCGGCCCAGAGGATGGTCCGGTGGGACGACTGGCTCCTGATTCGCACCTACCACGACGGTCTCAAAGCGCTCGACCCGGTGATGCTGTTCGACGTGGCCGCCGACCCCCACGAGACGACGAATCTCGCTCGCGAGCACGCAGACGTCGCCCGCCACGGCCTCTCGCTGCTCTCCGACTGGGTCGACGAACGGCTGCTGGAGTCGGCGACTGGCGTCGCGGGAGGGAATCCGTCGTCGCCCGGCGGCGTCACCGACCCACTGTGGGAGATGATTCGCGATGGCGGCCCGTTCCACGCGCAGGGTCACGCCGGGGAGTATGCGGAGCGCCTGCGCGAAACCGGTCGCGAGGAGCACGCCGAGACGGTGCTCGCACGAGGTGGCATCGTCGAGCAGACCGCCGCCGACTATCTCGACGGCGAGTAGGCCTCGCGGCGTCTGTCGGAGTTACCGACGGGTCCACCGCGACCGTCCGCGTCGTCGGGGGCTCAGGAGGGACGGATGACGTCGCCGCCCCAGGTGTACCAGGCACCGTCGTGCCAGACTGCCTGCTCCGGGTGACCCGACGAGGTGTTCGTGCCGTCGTCGTACCCGGAGTCGTGCGCGTACTGGCCGGGTGTGGACGAGAGGTCCGTCGGCAGAATCTCCCCCTCCGAGCGCGTGCGGTCGCCGTTGTCCGCGACGAGGTACGTATCGTCCCAGTTGATGTTCGACTCCATGTGGACGTCGCACTGGGTCGAGTTCTCGTCGACGTAGACGGCGCCCTCGAGGTGGTTCCGGAACAGGCAGTTCCGGACGTGCGAGTTGATGCCGCCCTTGAAGTCGACGCCGCGCTCGGACCGGCCGCCGGCGCCGGCCCCCTGGAAGTAGCAGTTCTCGATGGACGCCTGCGTGTTGTGAACCTGAACGTCCGCGGAGTACTCGTGGTCCTCGTTGGCGCGCTGGTCGTCGCCGTTCCCTTCCAGGTAGGCGTCGCGGACGAACTGGTTCGCGCCGGGGGCGAATCGAATTCCGTGATGGCCGTTGCCCTGGTAGACGCCGCCCGCGATGTGCGTGCCGTAGCCGCCGACGTTCGCGCCGATTCCGTCGTTGTCCCAGGCGACGCAGAACTGGAGTCGACTCGCGTGATTGACGCCGGAGAACGGTAGGTGGAATCCGTTACCGCCCACGGTGAACACGTGGACGTTGTGGAGGTAGTTCATGAAGGACACTCCCGAGTTCCCCGTCTGGTCGAGGCTCGCTACTCCGTGGGAGTTGGTGTTCCGTACGACCAGGTGCTGAATCGTCGCGGACGTTTCCGGCGAGATGAGGACGCCTATCTCTCCTCCCTCGACGCGGAGGTTCTGTATCGCGTGGGTGAGGGGGTACGGCCGCTGGCCGTCGTCGATGCCCTCGCGGATCTCGAAGACGTTCTCGCCGGAGTCGCCCGCGTCGACGACGGTGCTTCCGCGGTGAGCACCGGTTACGTTGACGTGATTGGACAGGACGATGGGGAACGACTCGTTCGCCGAGTCGTAGCTCTCGGTGACGTAGATGCGGCCGCCCGCGTCCACGTCGTCGTGGGCGGCCTGAATCGAATCGTACATCCAGTCCTCGTCGCCCACCACCTGTTCGGTTTCGAACGACGGGTCCGGTTGGCCGGAGGCGGCGTTCGCGGTTCCGCCTGCGACGCCCAGCAACCCGGCTCCGCCCGCCATTACCATCATCGCTCGCCGACTCAGTCGTAGTCCGTCTAGTTGTCTTTCGGCTGTCATAGTCGTATTCCGTGGTGATGGTGTCGAATCCACACCACACTAATGTATGCTACTCGTTACCTCAATAAACTTTATGTACAATTGTAGTCATTCAAGATGCTCACCGGGCGAGACTGGACCTGGTTCGACCGTACACGCGACCGGTCACGGGACCATCTCCACTGTATCACTCCCGAAATTTCTAATCGCAGGAAAATATAAGTATTATAGGAACGAAATAAATTCGTCCGGAACAGAGACGAGTTCCGGCAGGCAAACGATGAGCGAGAGAACTCAGGATAACCACGAGAAGTCCCGTATCGACGCCCTCGAACGACGAATCGAGACCCTCGAAGCCGAGAACGAGAAGTTGAAAGAGCAGACCAGCGGTGGCCTGTTGGGGTCGAAGACGCGGCGACAGGTGCTCGGCGCCATGGTCGGAGGCGGCACTCTCCTCGGCGCGAGCGGAACAGCGAGCGCCTTCGGAGACGATCACAACAGCAACGCCATCAATTACGTGGGCGAAAATGCCGAATACCAGTACGTCCAGAACGCAGTGGACAACCTCGCAGTCGACAACACGGAGTACAACGGCGAACCTCCGGTCCGCGCCGGGAAGGTCGTTATCGAAGGAGACTACGCGGTGCCGGACAGCTTTCCAATCAAACTCGGAACGAACGATTGGGAGGGAGGCAATATCGTAATTCAGGGACACGGTCCCGGAGCGACGAGGATATCCGGAGAAAACCCGATCTTCGAGATCAATCCGACCGACGATGCGGCGACGACACAGGTCACCATCCGGGACCTACAGGTCGAATACAGTCCCAACGTTGCCCGAGTGATGGGTGGCACCAACCACTACTTCGAGAACATCCGGTTCATCAAATCGAGCGGCGGAAGAGCCTTCAAATACGACGTCAACGAAGGCAACGACAACAAGGACAGCCAGTCGTTTTCGGCGACCTTCAGCCACGTCGACACCCACGACGCCGGGCTAATCAACGCGAACGTCGACGACGGAGGCAACAACGCCATGCGATTTTTCGGCTGCGACGTTACCTACCCTAGCGCAGTTCCACTACGGTTCAACAGCGGTGACTCGGATATCTCCCTGTTCGGTTGCACACTGCAACTGGTCAGGGACAGCCACTACCACGTGCTTCTCGACGACATCCAGTCGTTCAAGATGTACGGTGGATACACCGAGTTCAAGAACGACCAGTCCAGCTATCCGGACGGCCAGTGGCTCGTCGGCTCGCTGGACAACGGAGACAACTCCACCGGTAACAACGGGTCGATGATTCTCGTCGACGGCGTCTGGGCAAACGGAGGAACCGGGTACGTTCGGGCGATGGACGACGACGACCGGGTCGTCGTTCGAAACTGCGAGTACACCGGCGGGATGGAATCCCTCGTCAACATCCAGGACGCCAGAAACGTCTTCGTCGAACAGTCGTCGTGTTGGTCGTCGGGGGACAGTTCCGCCGACGAACCGATTTACTCGGGCGATTCGTCGGTGGTGCGTGGTGATGGCGCTCGGTTCGTCCCGCAGGACCTCTCGGCGTCCGGCGCGGCGGAAGGGAGAGACCACGGTGATCTGGCATTCCACACCGGCAGCAGTCCCCCCGTTCCCGCGTACTGGGACGCGAACGTCCCCGGCTGGCGACGGATGGACGACAACAATCTACTCTAGCGGACCGAACGACCGCCACGCAGTGCGTGGCGCAACCCTTCCAGAGGAGTGACGTCAGTCGGCCAGTCGAAGAAATCGCTCACGCGGACGGTACCGGCTACTCGTGGGGGGAGCCGAACGAAGGCGACGACACGTCCGTCGTCAGAACGCTTATTGTGTCACCCCCATACCTGCCAGACGATGGACGTACTGGTTACGCTTCCGGACGGGGAACTGCGCGAGAACGTCCTCCCCCCGGAGCAGCGTCGCCGACTCGAACGGCTGGGAAACGTGACGTACAACGAGACCTCCGAACAGCTGACCCGGACGGAGCTTTCCGACCGGCTCCGGGGCGTCGACGTCTGTGTCACTGGCTGGGGGACGCGGACGCTCGACGAGACGGTGCTGGCCGACGCCGAGGACCTCTCGCTCGTCGCGCACGTCGGGGGGAGCGTCGCGGTGATCGGCTCGCACGCCCTCTACGACGAGGGCGTCATCGTCTGCAGCGCCAACGAGGTGATGGCGAAATACGTCGCCGAGGGGGTTCTCACGTACGTCCTGACCGGGCTCCGGGACGTGGCGAACCTGACCGCGGAGACGAGGGCCGGCGAGTGGCCGGACGGCTGGAACCGGACCGAGACGTTGTTCGACCGGACGGTGGGGTTCGTCGGACTGGGCACCGTCGGTCGCGACCTGCTCGATCTGCTCGACCCGTTCGACGTCACGGCGCTCGTCTACGACCCGTACGTCGAGGAGTCTGCGCTCGACGGGTACGACGCCCGGCTCACGTCCCTCGACACCGTCCTCTCGGAGTCGCCGGTCGTGTCGATTCACGCGTCGCTGACGCCGGAGACCCACTACCTCCTCGACGCCGAGCGACTGGGTCGGCTCCGGGACGGTGCGCTGCTCGTCAACGCCGCCCGGGGGAGGCTCGTCGACCAATCGGCACTGGTCGACGAACTGGAGGCAGAGCGCATCCGGGCGGTCTTAGACGTCTACGAGGAGGAACCGCTCCCCGCCGACAGTCCCCTCCGGACCCTCGAGAACGCCGTCCTGTTTCCCCACGTCGCTGGCGCGCCCTCCCGGAGTCGGCTCGCCGAGACCGTGATATCGGAGATAGAACGTTTCGTCGAGGACGAACCGCTCCGTCACGAGATTCCGCGCGAGCGGTTCGAGCTGATGACCGACGACCACGTCGAGTCCTGAGCGTGGGGGTGGATGGGATTCGAGGACAGGGTGCCAGTCCTCGACGTCCACCGCGACGGTGTGTCCGTTGACGAACACGGCGAACGGCTACGGGGGTCGTCGACGGTCACCGGCTCCGCGACGTGACCCCGCGACCGCAACGGCGGAGCCGAGTTCGGTTCCGAACGCGGAACACCGACGTTTCGCTCGGCGAGAAGGCCATTTCCGAACGAGCGGAGACTCTCGCGGCCCACGTTCTTCGGGGTCGACCCCTTCCGGGGCCACGCTCGGTCACTCGGAGGGCGACGACTCTTCCACGCGGACGAGGTCGTACCCGGAGAGCGCGTAGATTTCGCCCTCGTCGCCAATCGTGATTCTGGGGTTGCCGTACCACTGACCGTCGAGTCCGTCGACGACGGTCGTCACGTCGTACGTTCGAGGATCGATCCTGATAACCGCCTCCGTGCTCAGCCCGTAGACTGCCCCCTCGTGCGTCGCCAGCGTGGTCCAGCCGTCGGTGACCGTCCCACGATGGACGACTTCGGGGACGTCGGGGTCGACGACGAAGAGGTCGCCGTCGACCGTGACCCCGTAAAGCATCCCGTCGAGAGCCACGACGTCGTCGATGCCCGTCGTCTCCTCGACCGGAGCGAGTTCCCACCCCGTCTCGAACGCCTCGGGGTCCCAGGAGACGAGGCGGGGGGTGCTCGCGACCGGTTCGATTCCGAGTCCACCCTGGATCTCGCTCCCGAGGTAGACGTCCTCGCCGTCGCGGGCGATGCTCGAAATCGATTGTTCCGCGACGACGTCCCGGTGGACCCGGACGTCGCCGGTCTCCCTGTCGAATGCGGCCACGGCACCGCCGATGTGCCCGTAATCCGGACGGGTCCCGACGTAGAGGGCGTCGCGACCCTCGTCGTAGTGGATGGTCCGCGACCGGTTCTGGGTCTCGCCGATAGTCGCGAGCGTCCGCCGTTCGTCTCTCTTGGGGTCGTACTCGACGACGCTGGCGTCTGGATACGTGGCGAGATAGATCGTGCCGTCCACGGCCACCATCGCCTTCCCCTCGCCGGGAACGCTCCGGGTTTCGACGGCGTCGCCGTCGCGATGGCGGTGTATCTTCCCGTGGGACGTGACGTAGACGGCGTCGTCGAGCGCGAGAGCTGCCTGGGGCCTTTCCGCGCCGCGACTCATGCCGGCGTCGGCCAGGTCGATCACTTCGACGTCGCCGACTCCGGACGACCAGACCGAGCCGTCCGACGACGCCCCGACGGCGGCCCCGTCGTCGACCGAGAGCCAGAAGGGCTCGAAGTTGTCTATGCCCGATCCGATCGGTTCCGGCCCTCGGTCGACTCCGTACTGGAGGACGGTCCCGTCCTTGAACCCGTACACCGTCTCCGCGTCGACGGCGACCGTCGAGACGCCCTCGTCGACGAGACGGAAAGAGGACGGGTCGTCGCGGTCGATCGCACAGAGCGTCCCGTCGGGAGTCAGCCGAACGATCACCTCGTCGTCGGTCAGCGCCAGTTCGTACGCCGTGTTCTCGTCGGTCAGTTCCGCTGGCAGAATCGATCGCTTCTCGCCACTCTCCCGGTCTACCGCGACGAGCTGTGCCTTCGTGCCCACGCCCACGTAGATGGTGTCCTCGCTGGCGACGATGCTCCGGGCGTAGTCGACGTCCTCGCGCGCCCGTCCCAGCGAACGCGCCTCCCCCGCTTCGACGTCGTACTCGCGGACCGTCGCGTGGGGGTACGTACCCGCGTACACGCACCCGTCGACGGCCGCCACGTCCCAGACGAACGTCTCGTCGTCGAACGTGGCCAGTTCCGTCACGCCCGCACCGTCGGGGTCGATCCGGTAGAGGCTCGCGGGGTGGTAGGTGCCGAAGTAGACGACTCCGTCGTGTTCGACCATCCCGCGGATGCCGCCGACGCCGGGTACCTCGTGCTGGGCGTCTGTCGTCGCACTCGCCAGGTCGAGTGCCGCGACCCTCGTCGGGTGGACGCTCCGGGTCCCGACGTGGACGGCGTCGCCGACGCGACACGACGCCGATATCGAGATGGTCGGTGCTGCCCGCCCGAGACTGGTGACTCGAAATCGCTCCTCCATACACCCCGATGCGGCCGTGCCCCTATAAATCGTATCCCTGCCGCACGAAGAATCGTCGAACTTCGAGCGAGTTGCCGCACTCGTGGCCCCAGTTCACTCGAATCGTCCTTCGTGTCCCGACCGTCTCAGAGGTCGATACCGTCGACCGTGAGCGAACGGAGTCCGTCGTCTCGAAGCCCCGCGTTTCGCGCTCCCAAATCGGCGTCGTTCGGCGGTCGAACCGCCTCTCGATTCCGGACGGCGTTCCATCGAGAGCTCCTCGTTGGCGAGGAGCAAGTCGCTCTCCAACACTTTTCACCGGCCTGTCCTTTACAGAGATAGAGATGTAACGCCTGTGACGCCGAATGGGAGCTATCGTTTGGCAACAGGAAACAGAGCCGGTCAGGAGGAGTGAGCGTCGCGTCGCCAGTGATTGCAGAACGCGTGGTGCAATTCCGGCGGAAAGCCCTGCGTCTGACCGACTCACCGCCCTTTACCGGTACCGGAGTAGCTGGTTCGGCATCACCGCGTTTCAAAGAGTCAAACTCCGCCCGGGAGGTCCGATTCCGAGACGAGGACGGCGGACGAACGACGCACCGATGTCGACCCACGTCCTGTTGACAGGAATCGACAGGGGCGGACGAAGATTTATTCGTCCGCGGTCACGTTCTCACGACAATGGACGACCAGCAGAGAGTCTCGACAGGGGAACGTCCACTGGAACGCTCGCGAGAGCTATTGCACCGCGCGACCGACGTCATCCCCGGCGGTTCACAGACCCAGAGCAAGGGGCCATCGAACTGGGTGCGAGGCGTCGCCCCGACGCACGTCGAACGTGGAGAGGGGTCGCACGTCTGGGACGTCGACGGTAACGAGTACGTCGACTACACGATGGCGCTGGGGCCGGCCATCCTCGGTTACGACTATCCCGCGGTAACCGACGCCGTCGAAGCACAGCTTCACGACGGGACGACGTTCTCGATGCCCCACCCTCTCCAGGTAGAGGTGGCGGAACTGTTCACGGACGTCGTCCCCTGCGCAGAGATGGTGCGGTTCGCCAAGAACGGCAACGACGTGACGACGCTCGCCGCGAAACTCGCCCGAGCGTACACCGGCCGAGACGTCGTCGCGACGCAGGGGTATCACGGCTGGCCGGACGTGTGGACGGGCGCGACGGAGATGGACCGGGGCGTGCCCGCGTCGACCGCAGACCTGACTGCGACGTTCGAGTACAACGACGTCGAAAGCCTCGAACGGATATTCGAGGCGCACCCCGACGACGTGGCGGCCGTCGTCACGACGCCGGTGAACCTCCACCCGCCCGAGGACGACTTCCTCCAGCGGGTTCGCGAACTGACCAGGGAGCACGGCGCGCTCCTCGTCTTCGACGAGGTGCTGACCGGCTTCCGATTCGCCCTCGGCGGCGCGCAGGAGTTCTTCGACGTGACGCCCGACCTCGGCTGTTTCGCCAAGGGGATGGCGAACGGGTTCCCGATATCGGCGCTCGCCGGCCGCGAGGACGTGATGCGGACGCTGGAGGACGACGACGTGTTCTTCTCCACGACGTACGCTGGCGAAGCGATGTCGCTGGCGGCGACGAAGGCCTGCATCGACGTAATTCGCGAGGAGGACGTCACCGACAGAATCGCCGTGCGGGGACGAACGCTCCGCGACGGCTACAACGACCTCGCCGTGGAGTACGGACTCGCGGACCGGACGAGCGCCACGGGGTATCCGTGGCGGTTCGCGGTGCGGTTCCACGACGAGGACGGCGACGTCGACACCGCCGCCAAGAGCCTGTTCATGCAGGAGTGTATGGACCGCGGCGTCCTCTTCTCCGGCACCCACTTGCCGTCGTACAGTCACACGACCGACGACGTCGCCTACACGCTCGACGTCTACGAGACGGCGCTCGCCGAACTGGCGGACGCCGTCGAGGACGACGAGGTCACCGACCGACTGCGCGGAGACCCCGTGGGTGCGACGCTCAGACAGCGCACTGGCGAACGCGACTGAGCCGCCGCTACGACGGCAGTTCGAGCGTCGCCGTCAGCGCGAGGTGGTCCGACGCGGGCGAGTGGACTCGCCCCACCGACCGCACGGCGACGTCCGGCGTGCAGAACACGTAGTCGATGCGGCGCTCCGGAGTCGTCGACTCGCCCGTTCCGTCGTTCGACGACGAAGCGGGGAACGTCGGCGCGTGGCCTGCGCCGCGGTCGTCGAACGCGTCGACGTACGTCTCGGTGAGCGCCGAGATGGGGACGCTGTCGGGCGGAGCGTTGAAATCCCCGACGAGCACCTGCGGCAGTTGCGTCTCTATCGCCACGTCGAGAATGGCCCCGGCCTGCCGTCGGCGTTCGTCGGCGGTCAGGCCGAGGTGCGTCGTGGCGAACGACAGCGACGTCCCCTCCAGTTCGACGTCCGTGACGAGGAGGACCCGCCGTTCCGACTCGGGGTCCGCCGGCAGTTCGAGCGTCCGCGACGACCGGACGGGGCCCTGGCTCAGCACGGCGTTGCCGTACTGTCGGGGGTCGCCGCCGGAGTCGTCGGTCGGCTCCCGTTCCAGCGCCGGTGCGAACACGCCGTGGGCGCCCAGTCGGTCGCGCAGCACCGCGAACTGGTCCTCGTACTCGCTGCTCGCACGGAACCGGCGGTCGACCTCCTGGAGGCCGACGACGTCGGGGTCCACCCGCCGGACGACGCTAGCGACGCGGTCGAGGTCGAGTCTTCCGTCGACGCCGATGCCGCCGTGAACGTTGTACGAGAGCACCCGGAGCGTCTCGCCCATACGCTACGAATAGCGGGCGGAGTGCTTCAAGCGTTCGACCCGGCCGGAGCACGGTCGGGTACCGCCCGCACGTCGACGGGACACGTCACGTCACCCGGTCCACGACGCGCTCCCACACCGTCGGGAGGTGTTCCCAGTCGAGCAGCGCCTCGGGGGCCCAGTGGGGAGCACAGTCTGTGGCGTAGGCGAACGCGCTCCCGTCGCCGGCATCGCCGACGACGAGGAAGGGGTCGTCGTCGACCGTCGCCCAGACCTCCGCCTCCGGTTTCGCCGCGAACCGGTTGTAACCGAGGACGTGGGGCCACTCCTCGGGCAGGTCGGCGTCGGGGACGCCGGCGTTCCGTGGGACGGCACCCGCGGGCTTCTCGACGCGGTCGTCGCCGGTCGACACCTCGACCGGGAGGACGTCGGCGACCGGGGTCGAGCCGTACCGCGCCTGCCCGCCTTTCCCTGCGAAACTCATGTAACCGCCCACCATTCCGAGCGCGCCCCCGTCGCGGACCCACTCCGCGAGCAGCGCACACCGGTCAGCGTCGGTGTCACCCGCAGCGACCCGTTCGGTTATCTGGAGCGTGTCAGCGCCGACGTCGCTCAGAACGACGAGGTCGTACGCGTCTAGCTCCTCGCGCGTCCGGGGGAACGACTCCGCGGCGACGTGACACGGCTGGTAGGTCACCGACGCTCCCAGCCCTTCGAGCAACTCGACGTACCGGTCGGCGGCCTCGCCGTATTCGCTGTCCCGAATGACGTTCCTTCCTTTGATTTCGAGCTGTACGGTCACCCACGATTCGCCGGCCAGGAGGATGTCTGTCATCGTTCGAGGGTCAAATGCATCCTCTATAACGGTGTCGGTCGATGGTAATTTCGCTGACAGGGTGCCAATGACGGACGTGCGGCCTGGCGGTCGGAGTAGGGTTAGAAGGGGAACAGTCGGTCGGCCGCCTCGTCGGTGAGCGGCCGGCCGTACTCGCTGGCCTCGAACGCCTCGGCGTACCGGACGTCTTCGCCGTCGACCCCGTACCGTTCGACGAGTCGGTCGCGGTAGCGGTCGGCGACGTCGGTCAGGGCCTCTACGTGCGGAAGGCCCCCGTCGCGTAGCCATTCGTACCGCTCGTCGGGGGCGTCCGGCACCTCGTCGAGCACGCCCTCGTTGTACGGCAGCCACTCGTACAGTTGGGACTCGTGACGGTCGAGCATCTCGAACTTTCGGTCCGCGACGTCGTCGACGGCGACGACGACGTCCGGTGAGAAGGGGTACGGCCGGTCGAACGCGTCGCTCAGGTAGGCGAAGACGGGGTTGCGGTCGAGCGCCGGCGTCGCAGGGCAGACGTTCGGAACGGTCACCATGTACGCCGCGTCCCGGACGAGCTGCGCCGTGTACCGGTGGTCGGGGTGGTAGTCGTTCGGCCGGTGGCTCAGCACGAGGTCGGGCGCGTACTCCCGTATCAGTCGGATGACGTCGTCGCGGTTCTCGAGCGACGGCCGGAGCCGACCGTCCGGGTTGTCGAACATGCGGAACTCGATGCCGGCGACGTCGGCCGCCGCGTTCGCCTCGGCGCGGCGTCGCTCGACCAGCGTCGCACCGGCCTGTTCGTGGTGCCCGGCAGCACCGTTCGTCATCGAGACGAACCGTACGTGGTGACCGCGGTCGGCGTACTTGCACGCGAGGCCGCCCGCCTTGAGGTCGCAGTCGTCCGGGTGCGCGCCGACGACGAGGACGCGAAGTGTGTCGGTCGTCATCGCTCGACACCAGTTCGCGAGGGGACATAAATGGTGGTGGGGCTCCGGCGCAGACGCCTGCCGTCTCGGAGGTGAGTGACGGGCAGTCATGCCCGGCAGGGATGTACCACTCCGGTGCGACCGGAGCGAGGACCCCACCCCGACGTTCATTACGGTGGCCGGCCATTGCTCCCGCATGCAACGACTCGTACTCGCCGGAACGGGCTTCATGGCCGAGACGCACGTTCCCCAGTGGCAGCGGATGGACGACGTCTCCGTCGAGGCCGTCGTCTCACCGAGCGGTCCCGAACCGTTCCTCGACCGTCACGGCCTCGACGCTGCGGCGTACACCGACACGGCGACGGCCTGCGAGGAGAGCGACGCTGACGCCGTCGACGTCTGCACGCCAACGCACACGCACGCGGACGTCGTCGACGCGGCAGCCGATAACGGTCTCGCGATCTTCTGCGAGAAGCCCCTGGCGCGGTCGCTCGACGAGGCTGCCGCCATCCGCGACACGGTGCGCGAGGCCGGCGTGCAGATCATGGTCGGGCACGTTCTGCGTTACTTCCCGCAGTACGCAGCCGCCAAGCGCGAGGTGGATGCCGGGGCCGTCGGGGGGCCGGGCGTCGCGCGCGCCCGGCGACTCTCGCCGTTCCCGGAGTGGGGGTCGGCGAACTGGTTCGCCGACTCGGACAAGAGCGGCGGCGTCTTCCTCGACCTGGCGATACACGACCTCGACTACCTCCGCTGGGTCTGGGGCGACGTCGACCGCGTGTTCGCCCGGCGAACCGGCGACGGCGCGCGCCAGCACGGCACCGTGACGCTCCGGTTCGCGAACGGGGCCACGGGCTACGTCGAGGCGTCGTGGGCGCAACCCGACTCGCGCGAACTCACGACGTCCCTGGAGTTTGCGGGCGACGAGGGCGTCGTCGCGGTGGACAGCGAGGACGCCCGACCGTACCGGGAGTTCACCGGGGACGGGGCGACCGTCGAGAGTCCCGTCGCGGAGGACGGCTACTACCGCGAACTCGCACACTTCGTCGACTGTCTCGAGAACGGAACCGCGCCGGACGTCGGCATCGACGAGGCGGTGGCGGCGATGCGGCTCTCGCTCGCTGCGCGGCAGTCGGCCACCAGCGGAACGCCGGTCGCCCCAGAGGAGGTGGACGCGTGAGCGTTCCCGTCGGCATCCTCTCGGCGGCCCACGTTCACGCCGGCGCGTACGCCGCGGCGCTCGACACGAACGCAGACGCGGAGTTCGTCGGCGTCGCGGACGAGGACGCGGACCGGGGCCGGAGATTGGCCGACGAGCACGGCACGGACTACTGCTCCACGGACGAACTGCTCGACCGCGCGGCTGGCGTCGTCGTCTGCGCGCCGAACGCGGCGCACCGCGACCGCATCGAGGCCGCCGCGGCGGCCGGCGTCGACGTCCTGTGCGAGAAACCCCTCGCGGCCGACCCGGACGACGCCCACACCGCCGTCGCCGCCTGCGAGGACGCCGGCGTCCGTCTCGGCGTGGCGATGCCGCTCCGGTTCAGCGAACCCGTGCGACGAGTGGAGCGGACGCTCGACGACGGCACGCTCGGCGGCGTACACGCCGTCACGGGGACGAATCGCGGTCGGTGCCCGGGCGGCTGGTTCGTCGACCCCAGCCGGAGCGGTGGCGGCGCGGTCGTCGACCACTCGCCCCACGTCCTCGACCTCGTCCACCACCTCCTCGGCGAGCGCGTCCGGGAGGTGTACGCCGAGTCGGGAACGCGGTTCAACGACATTCCGGTCGAGGACGTGAACCTGCTCTCGATGGAACTCGGCGACGGCACGCAGATAACGCTCGACGGGTCGTGGAGTCGGCCGGACGAGTGGCCGACGTGGGGCGACGCGACGCTCGAACTTCACGGGACCGACGGCGTCGCGACCGTCGACTGCTTCGACCAGACGCTGCTTCGCGTCGGCAGCGGGGGCGACCGCGACGCGACCTGGCCGTTCTGGGGGTCCAACCCGGACCGCGCGCTCGTCGCCGACTTCGTCGACGCCGTCGCGAACGGACGCGAGCCGGCGACGACAGGGCAGGAGGGCGCCGCGGTCGCCGCCGTCATCGAGGCCGCCTACCGGTCTATTGACCGCGGCGAGGCCGTGTCGGTCGACTACCGCGACGAGTGAGACGCGCCGCAATCCGCTCTCCGCCACGGACCCAGTAGAACGGCCGCTCCGCTCGACGGTTCCCGTCGCACGGACCGGCGAGGGATTTATGTCACCGCCGCGGGAGGGTGTAGACGAGTCATGGAAGAGATCAACACCGACGAAGCACCGCCGAGTATCGGTCCTTTCTCGCAAGCCATCCGCGACGGCGGTCGCATCTACGTCTCCGGCCAGGGCCCCGTCGACCCCGAATCGGGAGAGATAGTCGGGGACACCGTTCGGGAACAGACCGCGCGCACGCTCGAAAACGTCGCCGCCGTCCTCGAAGCCGCCGACCGGTCGCTCGACGACGTGGTGAAGGCGACGGTGTTCGTCCGTGACATGGACGATTACGACGCCGTCAACGACGTGTACGCCGACTACATGACGGAACCGTATCCGGCGCGCAGCGCCGTCGAAGTCGCCGACCTACCCATCGACATCGGCGTCGAAATCGAGGTCGTCGCGTCCGACCAATGAAGGCCATCGTCGTCGGCCGCGGGGAGTCGCGGCCGCGCGTCATCGAGAAATCGCGTCCGGAACCCGGGGCGGACGAGGCGCTCGTCCGGACGCTGCGGGTCGGCATCGATGGAACTGACCACGAGGTACTGTCGGGCAACCACGGCGGGTTTCCGGAGGGTACCGACCACCAGGTCCTCGGCCACGAGGCGGTCGGCGTCGTCGAGGACCCCAACGGCACCGACCTGGCGACCGGTGACGTCGTCGTGCCCACGGTGCGACGGCCGCCCGCCGACGGGTCGAATCGGTACTTCGACGCGGGCGAACCCGACATGGCACCCGACGGGATGTACCGCGAGCGCGGCATCGCGGGCGCTCACGGGTTCATGGCCGAGTACTTCACGAGTCCGGCGGAGTTCCTCGTCCCGGTCCCCCGCGAGTTCGCGTCACACGCCTTCCTGGTCGAACCCATCAGCAACTCCGAGAAGGCCTTCGAACTCGCGTACGGGTCGCGGTCGACGTTCGAGTGGACGCCCGAGAGCGCGATGGTCCTGGGCAACGGCCCGCTGGGACTGTTGACGCTGGCGATGCTCGACGAGAGGTTCGACCGCACCTACTGTCTCGGCCGGCGGGACCGCCCCGACAGGACCATCGACATCATCGAACGTCTCGGCGCGACCTACGTCGACTCGCGGGAGACGCCGGTTCCGGCGGTCGCCGACACGCACGAGCCAGTAGACTTCGTCTACGAGGCGACGGGCCACGCGAAACACGCCTTCGAGTGCGTCGACGCGCTCGCGCCGAACGGCGTCGCCGCGCTGCTCGGAATCCCCGAGGACTGGACGTTCGACGTCGACGGCGGCCGACTCCACAGGGAGTTCGTCCTCGAGAACAAGGCGCTCGTCGGCAGCGTCAACTCCTCCGTTCCACACTTCGAGGCGGCGAAGGAGTCGCTGGCCGCCTTCCCCGACTGGTTCCTCGACGAACTGGTCACGGGCGTCTACTCCCCCGACGAGGTCGACGCGGCGTTCGAAACCGGCGACGACGTCATCAAGACCGTCGTCGAGTTCGACTCGCCGTAACGACCGCGCTCCGCGGCCCCGTCCCCGGCATTAGCGGGTGGAGGGACCGTCGAGCGTACGTCGCCCCGGGCGAGTCGTTACGCGTCGAAGTGAGCCCGGAGACGGTCGATTACGTAGTCGGTCTCCTCGTCGGTGAGACACATGGGGTTGACCGTGAATCCCTCGGGGAGGCTGTCGGCCCCGACGAACACGCGCGGTTCCTCCCGGCGGAGCCCGGCGACCACCTCGGTCGCCGTGACGCCGGCCGCGTCGCCGTCGACCGTCGCGGCGACCTCGGGAGCGACCGCCGTCTTGTCGGTGGCGGTTATCGTCGTTTCGACGCCGGGAACCGAATCGAGAGCGTCCGCGACCCGCTCGGAGCGTGCCAGCCACTCCTCCCCGAGGGCGTCGTGGTCCTCCGCGACGAACGCCTTCAGCGCGCTGATGAGGCCGACGAGTTCCTCCTTGCCGACCTTCATCGGTCGGCCGATTCCCTGCCTGGGAACGCCGCCCAGTTCGTCCGGATCGAGGAGCGACGTCGGCGGTTCCCAGACGGACTCGGCTGCGTGCATGTCGAGATGCTGGGCCGCGACCGACGAGACGAGGTCGGCGCGACCCGCGAGGATGCCCGTCGTCTGGGGCCCCCGGATGGCCTTCCCGCCGCTGAACGCGACGAGGTCAGCGCCGGCGTCCGTGAAGCGTTCGAGGTTGGCCGCGGGCGGCAGTTCCGCGGCTGCGTCGACGACGACGGGAACGCCCTCGTCGTGAGCTATCGCGCAGACCGTCTCCAGATCGGGCTCCGTGTACGGTTTCGCCACGTAGGCGACGGCAGCGGTGTCCTCGGTGATGGCGTCGGCGTACTCCCACGGCTCGACGTTCCGTGACCCCGTACCGAGGTGGCGGTCGTTCGTTCCCACGTCGACGATGCGTGCCCCCGACGCCCTGATGGCGTGGTCGTACCCCGTTCGGTGGGTCCGCGCCATCACGACCTCGTCCGCCAGCCCCTCCGTGTCGGGGAGCCGGGCCATCGCGCCGAGGTCGTCGCCCGCGATGCAGGCCGCCGTGCCGAGCGCGAGGGCCGAGGCCGCCCCGCAGGTCACGTAGCCCGCGTCCGCGCCCGTGGCGTCGGCGACGAGGTCGCTCGCCCGGGCCTGCAGGTCGGAGAGCCGGACGAACGCCTCGGCCGCGCGGTCCATCGCCTCCCGGGCCTCGGGGCGGATTCGACTCCCGCCGATGCGCGTCTTGGTCCCCGTCGCGTTGACCACGCTCGGGACGCCCAACTCCTCGTATATCGTGCTCCCTGGCATATCCTACCGGGTAAGGTGGTTCGAACCCTAAATAACTGGTCGTCCACGCCGACCGGTAGGTCTAATTCCCGGGGGGCCGAGGGTGACGGTAACGGAGCACTCACATGACCGGCCTCGAAACTGGAACCAGCTACTTCGACGTGATGGACGTCCGGCACGCAGAGCGAGACCTCGACCGCTTCCGCGACGCCGGGCTAGACGCCGTCCTGCACACGTTCAGCGAACGGGACCGCGAGTACTTCGAACGAACGAAGGCCGACCTCGTGGCCGCGAGCCACGACCGCGACTTCACCGTCTATGTCAACCCCTGGGCCGTGGGCGGCGTCTTCGGCGGCGAGGCGTACTCCGGTCTCGTCGCCCGCGAGCCTTCGGTGCGACAGCGTCTCGCCTCGGGCGAGCGCGTCCCCGCTGCCTGCTTCAACGACCCCGACTTCAGGGAGTACGTCCGCGGATGGACCCGCGACGCCGTCGACATCGGCGCCGACGTGCTGTTCTGGGACGAGCCCCACTGGTACAACGTCGACTGGTTCCAGGAGTACGCCGACGACGACTGGAGCTGTCGGTGCGAGCACTGCCGAGAGCGCTACCGCGAGCGATTCGACGAACCCATGCCCGTGACCGAGACGGAGGCGGTAACGCGGTTCAGGGAGGAGTCGCTACTCGACTTTTTGGACGAGATGATGGCGCTGGGCCACGAGCGCGGCGCGGAGAACGCCGTCTGTCTGATGCCAAAGAAGACGGCCGACTACGGGTTCAGCGACTGGTCCAGGGTGGCGACGAACGACCACCTCGACGTCCTCGCCACCGACCCCTACTGGGAGGCGTTCGGCGAGTCCAACGACCCCGAGACGTTCGTCGCCGAGTTCGGCGAGACGGTGAGCGGCCTCGCGGCCGACAACGACCTGCGCAGCCAGCTCTGGGTGCAGGGGTTCGACCTGGAAGCGGGTGCCGCGGCGGACGTTCGAGCGGCAACGCGTGCGGCCCTCGACGTCGGCGTCGACAGCCTGTTCACGTGGGGCTACGACGGCTGTCGAACGATATCCGGAATCGCCGCCGACGAACCGGACGCGGTCTGGAACGCGTTCCTCGACGAACTGCCCTGATTACTCCAGTATCGACGCGAGGTTCCCGTGGCGGATGCGGTCTTTCGCCTCGTCGTCGACCGGCAACTGCTCGACGTGGACGTAGTGAGCGTCGAAGATGCGGAACGGCAGTTTCGGACCACAGACGAGGTTGTCGACGCCGACGTCGTCGACGATTTCGGCACCCTGGTGGGGAAAGAACATGTAGAGGTCGTCGAGGACGAACAGCGTCTCCCCGTCGCGGACAGCGTTGTGGAGGTGGACGCCGTCGGGGTACGACTGCGTCGTCTCCCTGGCGATACGGGCGGCGTTGTCCCAGGCGTCGGCGACGACGACGTCGGCGTCCGGGGAGGCCTGCAACAGGTCGATTATCGCGTCCGCCTGGTCGTCCGAGAAGTACTTGCTCCGCATCCCCTCGAACCCGTTGAGGACGACTCGCGGATGGCGCTGGCGCTGGTCCTCGATGCTCGCGGCGACGACGACGGGGACGTCCCGCTCCGCGCAGGCGTCCAGGAGTTCCTTCGCCTCGGGCGCGTCCGGGTCGTAGTCGTGGTGCGCCGGCAACATCTTCACCGCTCGCATGTCGAACTCGTCGATGCACTCGTCCAGGTCCTCCTCCCACGCTGGATACGTCGGGTCGATGGTCGCTACCGGAATCAGGCGCTCGTTACCGTCCAGGCGCTCGTGGAGTTCGCGGTTACCCGCGTGGGAGTTGCGATAGAAGAGGCTCTCTGCCGCCGAGACGAGCGCCCGGTCGACGCCCTTCTCGTCCATCGTCGCGAGGAGGTCGTCCGGATCGGCGTCGACCGGTCGGAACGGGAACTGCCCGACGAACGCGTTCGCGTCCACGACAGTGTCGGCGACAGGTTCCTCGGCCCGTTCGAATCGCTCGCGTATCTCCTTCCTGCGCCGGTCCACCTCCGTCTCCGGAAGCTTGTTCGCGGCGTCATCGGGTACGAGGTCCTCCATGTTGTAGGCGACCGTCGCCTTCTGGTCCGGCGTCAAATCGCACCCGAGAAGTTTGCCGACCCCCGGCAGGAACCACGTGTCGGTGCCGAAGACGAGGCGGTCGGCACCGAGGTAGTCGACGGCCATCTCCAGCATGCCGGTATCGGTAACGCTCCCGCTGACGTCGAGGTAGACGTTCTCCTGGTGCTGGATGTTCTTGATACGGTACTCCCAGTCGCCGCCGCCGGCGATGTGAGCGGCGATAATCTGCAGGTCCGGATACCGAGTCGCCAGTTCCATCACGTCCTCCGTGTACGACTCGGTCGGGTACTCCTCCGGATACGGCTCCTCGCGCTGCCCGACGTGGACGATGATGGGAACGCCCATCTCCGCCGCCGCCTCCGCGAGCGGGAAGAACTGGGGGTTCGACACCTTCATGTCCGACCCACAGATGTCCCCGGGACCGAAGTGGTTCTTCAGGCCGACGAGACCGTCTTCCTCGACGGCGCGCTCGAACTCCGCCACGGCGTCGTCGCCCCACCGCGGGTTCGCACGGGCCCACCCGTAGAAGAGGTCGGGGTGTTCCTCGACGTACGACGCCACTATCTCGTTGTTGCGGCGACACTCCTCGACGGTCTCGCCCAAGTCGCCGATGAGACAGATTCGGTCGACTCCCATCGTCTCGGCCATCTCCCGGACCTGCGACGCGCGCTCGGCCCGTTTTTCAGGGGTGGAGTTGTCCTCGGTCCAGAGGTGGAAGTGACTGTCTATCATCCGACAGTGACCGACGCGGGCGACCGATAAATAAGCATGGTCCACACTACGCGACGGTCGAGCGGAGTCTCACTCCACGACCAGGTCGAGGGCGATTTCGCGGAACGCCTCGACTCCGGCCGGTGCGAACTTGCAAGTGCGGACCTCGTAGCCGCCCTCGTCGAACGCCTCGACCGTGGGGAGGTAGCCGACGTACTCGTTCGCGTACCCGGCCACGACCAGCGGGTCGGCGTCCGCGGCCGCCTTGAACGCGAGACCGTGTTCGACGAACGCCTCGCCGGGAATCGAGAGAAAGCCGAGAGGGCCGACGTCGACGTACGCGAGTTCCGTCTCGTACGCGTCGCGGTTGCACTCCGCCAGCCGCCGTTTCTCCTCCAGATACCAGCGGTCCCGGAACAGCGACGCGAGCCGACTATCGTCGTCCTGCAGACTGTGGAAGTCGACGGCAGCGGGGTCGCCGCCAATCCGGTCGATTTCGGCCGTCAGTTCCGCGTGCCGTCGCTCCATCTCCTCGGGCGTCGGCGTCGCCTGGAACGCGAGTTCCACGGTCCGTCGCTCGACTGTCAGGCCCGCGACGGCGAGCGGGTCGGCGTCGCGGGCGTCGGCGACAGCGTCGAGCGCCGTCTCGGCCACCTCCTCGCCGACCGCCGCCACGTAGCGGTAGACCGCCTCGTCCGGTCGCGTCTCGGAACTCCCCCGGGGGTTGACGTCGCCAGCGGCACCGTTCAGGAAGAGCGTCTCCATGCCGGTTTCAGAGCGAACGCGCTCGTACAGCGCCCCCGGCCAGTCCGCGGCGACGAGCGTCGCGTCGGCCGTCGTGCAGACGGGGTGGCAGGCGAAGTTCAACAGCAGCAGGTCCCGTGCGTCCGTCTCGACGACGACGGCGACCAGTTCCGGGTCGACGGGACCGTCCGCCCGTCGGCGGTTCACCGCCACCGCGTCGTCGGTCGCACGCCCCACCCGGAGCGTCGCCGACGAGCTACGGTCGTACGCGTCCGATATCGCGTCGACGACGGCCCGTTCGACGGTCGCAACGTAGTCGGTCGTGTCCGCGTCGTAGGATAGCAGCGGATTCACTTCGAGGAACCGACCCGGGACGTAGGGCGCGGCGTGCGTGTGGGTCGCGGCAACCGTCACGTGGTCGACGCCGAGCGCCGACGCCTCCTCGCGGACGGCCGCCGTCAGTTCGCGGGAGACGTTCAACAGGTCGACGGCGACGACGGCGACGGTCGTCGTCCCGTCGTCGAGGACGAGCGCCGTCGCCGACAGCGGCGAGTGGACGCCGGTCGAGGTTCGGTCGAGCGTCCCCGGTCCGTAGCCGCTCAGCTGAATCGGTTCGTCGGGGGTGATGTCGGTCCGGGCGCTCCCGGCGCGAAGCGTCGGCATGACCGGGAGTTCGTGGCCGTTCACTTCAATCCTTCTCCCGCGCCGTTTCGGACGTCGCATCGTCCACCGGTCGCGTCGCGGTGTCGTGCTTCGACTCCGGGTCGCGACGGGGTAGTGCGGGTCGCTAACGCGCGGCGAAAGGATAAAGACGTTCTCGACCCACGTCTCGTCCGGTGACCACCGATTAAGACCGCAGTCGCACTCCCGGCAGAGCGCGACGAACGCTGGGAGCTGGCAGCACAGATCGGCGTCGAGCAAGCAGTCGTCCACCCGCACATGAGCGAGGTGGACAACGGCCGACGCGGCGACACGCCGTGGGAGTTCGACGACTTGCTCCGCATGAAAAACGCCTTCGAGCACGTGGGACTGGACGTCGGCGTCATCGAAGGCGGAACGCCGCTGACCGACGTGACCCGACTCGGACTCGACGGGCGCGACGAGGAGATAGATCGCTTCTGCGAGTTCGTCCGCACGATGGGTCGCCTCGACATCCCCGTCCTCTGTTACAGTTGGATGACCCACTTCTGGTGGCTGCGCACCAGCGACCAGTATCCGACGCGCGGCGGTGCGCGAACGACCGCGTACGACCACGACCAGATGCAGCGCGGCCCAGTCCCCGACGTCGGGGAGGTGACCGAGGAGGAGTTGTGGGACAGCCTGGAGTACTTCCTCGAACGAGTCGTCCCCGTCGCAGAGGACGCGGGCGTGCGCCTCGCCCTCCACCCGGACGACCCGCCGCTCAGTCCCATCCGTGGCGTCGGCCGCATCGTTACTAGCGTCGAGGCGTACGACCGGGTGATGGACCTCTATCCGAGCGAGGCGAACGGTATCAATTTCTGTCAGGGAAACTTCGCCGCGATGGGTGTCGACGTCCCCGACGCTATCCGGCACTTCGGGGACGACATCGTCTTCGTGCACTATCGCGACATCGAGGGCGACGCCGAACGTCTCGTCGAGACGTGGCACGACGACGGCGAGACCGACATGGTAGCGGCGATGGAGGCCTACCGGGACGTCGGCTTCGACGGACCGGCCCGACCGGACCACGTTCCGACGACGAGCGTCGAGTCCAACGATACCGCGGGGTACGAGTTCCGCGGACGACTGTTCGCCATCGGCTACATGCGCGGACTCATCGACTCGGTGTACGGGGCGACGTGACGCGGGCCTCCGTTCGTCGGTCGCCGACGCGGTACGGATAGCCGGCAGGGCGGGACGACCGGAGACGAAACGGGACGGGTATTCGACCCGAAACTTCGTAAGGCCCCCTCGCGAACGACCCACCGCATGCGCAAGATACGCTTCCGCGACGCGACGGGTATCGAACGAACCGGCGAGTGGCCCGCCGGTGGCGACATCGAGGCGGCCGGGAAGACCTACGACCCCGAGGCAGTCGACGTCCTCCCGCCGTGCGAACCGACGAAGGTCGTCTGTCAGGCCGGCGGCTACATGGACCACCGCGAGGAGTCCGGGTTCGAAGACCGCCCGGAGCGGCCCGAGCTGTTCCTCAAGGGGCCGAACAGCGTCTCCGCGTACGGCGACGCCATCGAGCTGCCGTCGGGCCGCGACGTCGTCGAGTTCGAGGCGGAGTTCGGCGTCGTCATCGGCGAGCAGTGTCGCGCCGTCTCCGAAGACGAGGCGATGGAGTACGTCGCGGGCTACACCTGCGTCAACGACGTCTCCAACCGCGACGACCAGCAGGAGGAGCGAAACTGGGTGCGGGGGAAGGCGTTCGACGGGTCGCTTCCGATGGGGCCGGTCGTCGCCACGCCCGACGAAGTACCGGAAGACGCGACGCTTCGTCTCCGGCACAACGGCGAGGTGAAACAGGAGACGACGACCGAGATGATGATATTCAGCGTGCCGGAGCTCGTCGCGGAGGTCTCCGAACTCATCACGCTCGAACCCGGCGACGTCATCGCGACGGGGACGCCGTACGGCCCGGACTCGCTGAGCGAGGGCGACACAGTCGAGGTCGAGTTCGAAGGCGTCGGCACGCTCGAAAATCACGTGACGACGCGCTAGGGTTTCGGTAGTCCCAGTCGGTCCTACTGGTCCTCGGCTACTGACGGCTCGTGCAGCGCGTCGACCAGCAGTTCCCGCATCGAGTTCTTCGGACCGCCCTCACCCGCGAGGTTCGTCTCCTGGCGCGGGTCGGTGTCGGTATCGAACATCGGGTCGTCGTGGCGGGCGTACGACGCCCCCCTCGAACCGCCAGACCGGACAGACGGTGTACAGCGGGAACTCGCCGACCTCGACGTCCTCCTTCGGTTCCTTCGGCTCGAAGTTGCCGCGCGCGTTCATCATCGTCGAGTGGAGCGCGGCGTCGACGCTCTAGTAACTATCCCGACCGGCGAACCTTTTTCTAACGTCGGGTTCTCGCCAGGGGTATGAGTTCACGAATCGGTATCGTCGGGTGCGGACTGATGGGTACCGAACACGCGAAGCGGATGGAGCGCGCGGGCGGAGACATCGTCGCGGGCGTCGACGTCGCCCCGGAGGCGCGCGAGCGGTTCGCCGACACCTTCGACGCCGACGTCTACGAAGACCACGCCGACCTCTACGCAGGGGATATCGACGGCGTCGTCATCACGTTACCGAACGCGTTCCACGAGGAGGCGGCCGTCGCGACGCTCGACGCCGGCCTCGACGTCCTGCTGGAGAAACCGGTCGCCCACGACCTGGCGAGCGCCGAACGCGTCGTCGCGGCCGCTCGCGACTCCGAGGGGTTCTGCATGACGGGATTCACCATGCGATTCTACGCAGAGGTGACCGAACTGATGGGTCGCATCGAGTCGGGCGAGTTCGGCGACGTCACCCACGTAGAAGCCAGATACGTTCGCCGCGACGGCGTGCCCGAGAGCGGGTGGTTCATCGACCCGGACCTCGCCGGCGGTGGCGCGCTCGTCGACGTCGGCGTCCACGTCCTCGACCTGGCGCTGGCGGCCCTCGACTTCCCCGCCGTCGAGGGCGTGTACGGTCGCACCTGGGCCAAACGCGAGGACATCGACGTGGAGGACTCGGCGACGGCGCTCGTCCGGTGTGACGACGGCGCGACGGTCAGCCTCGACGTGTCGTGGGCGGCGAACGCCGACCCGGGCCAGTCGGTGGCCGTCCGCGGTAGCGACGGCGGTGCCCTCCTCGACGTCGGCGACGGGACGCTACGAGTGTACGACGACGCCGATGACGCCACACGCGTCGAGACGGCCGACCACGACTGGCTCGCGCCCGAGGACGAGGCGTTCGTCGACGCCGTGGAGGACGGCGCACCGCCGGCCGTCAGCGACGTCGAAGAGGGGTTGGCCGTCCAGCGGGTCGTCGACGCGATTTATCGCTCCAGCGAGACCGGAACGCTCGTCGCTCCGTCTCAGAACGCGAGGTAGAACTCGTCGTGCGGCGCGACGACGCTCTCGCCGGTGATGCGGACGGTCCGGTCGTCGACGCGTTCGACGTGGTCGGCGTCCTCGTCCCACCACCCTTCGCCCGGCGGGACGGGGTCGTAGTGTCGAACGTCGAGTTCGTACGGGGGTTCGAGACCGGTGTACGGCGGAACGTCGTCCAGTCGTTCGACGGCGCGGGCGGTGCCGTCGCGGACCGCCGCGCAGGCGTCGTCCGGGTCCCGGTGGACGGCCGACTCCTCGCCGGTGCCGCGCTTGACCGCCACCGTCTCGATTTCCGGGACGAACATCTTCGCCTCGTGGCAGGCCTTGTCGTCGCCCGAGAGGAAGACGGTCGGGACGTCCTGATAACCGGCGACGAGCGCTCGACAGCCGAACTCGCCGACGAACGTGCCGTTCAGCCGGTAGGACTCGACCGACCGCGAGGAGTAGGTGTGTCGGAGTGGCGCGGCGACCGTTCCGGCCATCGCGTGCTGGCCGACGAACAGTTGGCCGTCGTACTCCGAGAGGTCGAAGTACGGCCGGCTATCTCCGGCCACGTACGTCGCGTCCTGGACGTCGTCCTCTCGCAGTCCGCCGGACCCGTGGCCGTCCCAGACGGTGACCTCGGCGTCGGGATAGACGTCTCGGACGCCGGCGATGCAGGCGTCGACCTCGCGGGCCAGCTGGTCCATCGCCGGAGCCTTCTGCGCTTCGTCTCGCGTGCGAGTGCGGTCGAAGGAGTCGATGCCGGCGACGCCTTCGATGTCGGTTACGACGAAAAATCGCATACGGTACGAGATGCCCGTCGGAGACCTTATGTGTTCGGGTCAGCCGCACTTCCGAACCATGTAGCCGGTCGCGACGGCCAACGGCAGTCCGACCGCTGCCGAGAGGATGGTCACGTAGTAGCTCCCCGTCCCGGGTTCGACGATGAGCGCCACGAAGCCGAGCATCACGAGGAACACGACGTTCAGCGCGAACATCAGTCCCCAGACGAAGTCGAACTCGCAGGCGACCGCCCAGAACGTCTCCCTGAACTCGCTCATACGCGCAGTTCGGAGAGGCAGGATTTAGTTCTTCCCGAACGCCGGTCGTCTACGGCTCCGGCGACCAGGTTTCGAACGCCGGCGACCGGACCCGGGCACCGGCCTCGACCACGTACTCGTACCCCGCGTCCGGGTCCTCCGGGTCGACGAACGCCTCGACGGTCGTCGCACCGCCGACGTCGAAGGCGACGCGGTTCTCCCCCCGCCGTTCGACCGATTCGACCGGGTACACGCCGTTGGCGTCGCCAGCAACGTCGACGTAGAGGAAGTCGCCGACGGCCGCCTCGGGGTCGACCGCCTCGTCGAGTTCGACGACGAGTTCGTTCGACGACGAGAGGTCGCGCGTGAACTCGACGAGGGGGCCGGCAAACCGGTGGCGGGACGGGCGGGAGACGAGCGTCGCGCCGTCGGCGGTGTCGAGTTCGTCGCCATCACAGAGCTGGGCGGCCACGGGCGCACCGTCGACCGCGGAGTAGCGAGCGAAGAACCCGCTGAAGGCGAACGCGTCGCCGACCTCGTAGGTGGCGTCCGGGTCCGACGCCCACGCGAGGTAGTCGACGCGGCCAGTGTCGAGTTCCACGCGAACGGCCCTGGCGTCCGGGAGAGCGCCGTCTTCCCCCTCGCCGTTCGACGGGTCGTCCCCCGGCGCGCCGCGGTCGTCCCGGCGGGCCACCGGCACCGCGGAGACGTCACGGACGCGGCGCTCCCCGCAGTGCGGTTCGAGGACGGCGGTGAACGCCGAGTCGGGGTCGTGGCCGCGATTGCGACAGAGCAGATAGCGGAGCGACTCGGGGTTGCCCGCCTTGTTCCGCGGTGGTTCGCCGTCCGCCAGCGTCACCTCGTCGTAGTCGCCGAGCATCGTCAGGGTGAGGCGAACGTCCGCGTCGTCGTCCCGGACGTCCCAGGTGTCGGTCGCGTCCCACTCGACCTCGAACGCCCCGGATGGGTCACCGTCGGTCGCGACGTCGGTGAGGTAGTTGAACCCGCTGCCGACCGCGCGGTCGTAGTCGGTAACCTCCTCGTCGGCCGGCCGCGGGACGTCCACCCCGGCGAAGGTCCCGTCCCGAGCAGTCAGGTCGAGACCCGCCGTCGCGACGTCCCCCTCGGGACCGTGGAAACTGTAGACGTGGTCCTCGCCGCCGGCCACCCGGAACAGGTCGACGACGTAGGCGTCCGACTCGTCTATCCGCACCATCGCCGTCGTTCGGCGGTAGACGTCCGTCTGCGGATAGACGCGGGGGGATTCGACGTCCGTCAGCGCCAGTCCGTCGGCGTCCGCGAAGTGGCGGGGAACGCCGACGGACTGCGGGCGTTGGCGCTCCGCGTCGACGACGACGGTGTTGTGACTGACGGTGTTTTTGGTCCAGAAGCGTCCCTTCGGCCAGTTGCCCGTGAACTCGGGATAGCCGAGGTCCGGCGAGAGACAGAGGCCGTGAGCGTACAGCGAGAGGTTCAGCGAGTCCTGGTGGGCGTGGCTCGTCCCCGTCTCGAAGCTGTTGCGTCCGTAGTACAGCCACAGCGCTCGCCGGTCGTCGTCCGTTCCGGCCGTCCCGCCGGTTCCACCCCGCTCGCTGGCTCCGGCCCCGCCACCTCGCTCGCCGGTTCGGGCCGCCCCGGCCGTCCCGCCCCGGAGCACGGTGAACCCGTACCCGGGGAGCATCCGGCTCTCCGAGTTGAAGCGGCCGCCGCTGGCGACGACGTCGGCGATGTGGTCGGGGAGCGACCCCGCGTCCGCCGAGAAGACGTCCCCGTGCAGCCCCTCGGCCGAGTCGTCGTTCAACAGGTGGGCCGCTCGAGCGAACTCCGGGTCACCGTACCGCTGGAACCCCCGGAGCGCCGTCTCGACGGCGATACCCCGATCCGGTTCGCCGGCTTTCCCGCTGTCGCCGATGGAGGGCATGTACCGGTCGAGCGTGAGCAGCGGGAAGTGCGCCCCCGTCGCCCGCCGGAGTTTGGGATGGGCGTAGAGGTCCGGGTCCACCGGGAGGTCCGCGGCGACGACGTCGGCGTACACGGAGAGGATGTCCGCGACGCGCAGCAGTTGGCGCTGGATGATGAGGTTGTAGTTGGGCGCGGCCTCGTCGGCGTAGCCGTCGCGGTCCAGGCGGTCGACCAGCGCGGCGGCGAGGTTACAGCCGGTCACGCGCCACTCCTGGGCTCTGGCCTCCTCGAATCCGGTTTCGCTGGCCGTCCACGGTTCCCCCGCCGCGTTGCGCAGTTCGCCCGACTCGAAGAGGAAGGAGAGGGCGTCGCCGGTGTAGCCTCCGGGGTCGTCGGCCACCACCGCCGCCATCGCCAGCGCGGAGTGGTGCATCCCGAGATTGCCGCGAATCTGGGCCCGCCTCACGCCGGGGAGCACCCGCCGAACCAGTCGGGTTTCGACGTTCTTCCGAATCGCCGAGACGGAGTCCTTCGACGGAAGGCCCGGGTACTCCTCGGCTTTCCCCGAGAGGAACTCGACGAGTTCGTCGTCGCCGTCCATCGCGGGGAAGAACGCGTCGTACGCCGAGACGTACGCCCGGACGAGGTTCGTCTCCCAGATGGAGCCGACGGCCTTCCCGTCGCCGGTGCCGCCGTGGGAGTTCCAGAACTTGTCGCCGTCGTGCGCCGAGATGTCGAGGTCGGGGTAGGCGTCGGCGATGCGGTCGAGGAGCACCGTCCCGGCGCGGGCGTACCGCTGCTCGCCGGTGTACAGGTACGCGTCCCGGAGTGCGACGACGGCGTCGCGGACGCGGTACCAGACGTAGTAGTGGTTGTACTGGGCGACGACGGTCATCGTCGACCCGGGGTCGGCCACGTCGCCGGCCTCGTCCTCCCAGCCGAAGCCGTCGTCGACGCCCCAGTCCTCGCCCCGCTCGGGGGAGCGTTCGTTGACGAGCAGCGAGTCGTCGGCCAACTCGGGATCGAACCACCCGCGTGCGTCCCGGCCGCTCTCGCGGTACGCCGCGAAGTCGTTCGTCGGCAGGACCGTCTCGCCGTCGGTGACCGTCCAGGGCTCTTCTCCGGAGGTCCAGCGGTCGTCCTGGGTGCCGTCGCCGGCGTAACCGGAGCGAGGTATCGCCTGGCCGGTCACCATCCGCCAGAGGCCGTCGAGGCCCCGTTCCAGGAACTCGGCTGCGGCTTCGACGGCCTCGTCGCGCTGTCGGGCCGCCCACTCGTACTCCTCGACGTTTCGTCGCGCTGCGGCCACTCGTTCGGGCGTGAAGTATGTCGGCCGCATCTTCGGAACGTACTCGGACATGTTGAAGGTCGTCACGCGAGGGTACGTGCATCGGTACCATAAATCCCGATGCCGGACGGGTAAGATACAAGGTCGTTCCGCGTGCAGTTGCGCTCGATGCAGACGTCAGTACTGACGAAGATGTTCGGTGAGCGAGACCTCCGCGACGCCTGCTCGGTGGCCGCCGAGGTGGGCTTCGACGCCGTGGAGTTGATGGGGCGCGACCCTCACTTCGGCGTAGAGACGGACGACGAACAGGCCCGCGAACTGCGGGCGCACCTCGACGATCTCGGTCTCGACGTCTCCTGCGTGGCGTCGTACACCGGAGGGTACGTCGACATGGACGAGACGGAGTGTGCGGAGCAACTCGACCGTCTGGAGCGGTTCTGCGAACTCGCGGACCTCGTGGATTGCGACATGATTCGCCACGGGCCGCGGGGTCCGCCAGAGCATCACGCGACCGACACGGACTACGACAGGGCGGTCGAGTGGATGCGGCGCGCAGCCGACCTCGCCGACGAGTACGACAAGGAACTGCTCGTCGAGATACACTCGGTGACGATAATCGAGTCGGCGTCGACGGCCCGCGAGTTCTTCGAGCGGGTCGACCGGGACAACGTCGGGGCCATCCACGACGCGGGGAACATGTACATCTCACGGACCGACTTCGGCCGCGACTCGGTGGCCGAACTCGGCGACTGGCTCCGGCACGTCCACGTGAAAGACGAACTCCGCGTCGCCGACGAGGCGCTCGGGACCTTCGAGATGGAGACGCCAGCGGGGACCGAACTGTTCCAGCCCCGCCTCCTCGGGGAGGGCGCGGCCGACCACGGCCCGCTGTTCGCGGCGCTCGCGGAGCGAGACTACGACGGCTACGTCGTCGCCGAATGTCACCTCCCGCCGCACGACGCGCTCACGGACCGCTCCATCGCGGAGTGCGAACTCGCCGCGATGGAGCGCCTGGCGACCGAACCGACGAACGCCTGACTACCCGTCCGGAGCAAGTTCGAGCGCGTTCCGAGCGGCGGCGCGCACCTCCGGGTCGGAGTCGTGTTCTGCACACGCCCGGAGGGCCTCGCGTGCCTCCTCGACCCCCGTCGTTCCGAGCGCGTACGCGGCATTCGCTCTGACGAACGCCGTCTCGTCGTCCAGCAACTCGACCAGCGACGGCACGGCGTCGGCCACGGTCGACGGGTCGCGTTCGCCGACGTACGAGAGAGTACCGGCCGCCGTCCCGCGGGTCCGCGCGTACTCGCCGTCCAGCAACTCGACGAGCGACGGCACCACCGCATCGAGCGTTTCGGCGACGCTCCCGGGAGCGGCCTCGGCCAGGGCGCTCATCGCGTACGCCGCCGTCGCGCGATTCCCCTCGTTCCCGTCGGTCGTCAACGTCTCGCACACCGCGTCTCGGCGGCCGAGCACCGCGTCCGGCCGCCGCTCCGCGAGCGCGGCGAGGGCGTCCAGCGCGGCCCGACGGACGCCGTCCGCCTCGTCGTCGAGGAGCGCCGCGAGCGTCGCCACGTGCGGCGCGACCGCCTCGGGGTCGTCGCCGGCGACGACCGCGAGGGTTCGGGCGGCGTGCTCGCGGAACGAGGCGGCCAGCGCGGGGTCGTCCGCCTCGTCCGCGGACGGCAACTCGGCCGGAAGCGCCGTCGCGCCGTCCTCGGCGTCGTCCGTTCCGAGATGCTCGACGAGGGCCGGCACGGCGTCGGCGACTGCGTCCGGTCGAGCGTCCGCGGCCACCGCCAGCGCTCGCGTCGCTCGCTCCCGCGTCGGCAGGCCGTAGTCCTCCGCGACGTACTCGCGGAGCGACTCCGCCAGCGGTGCGGCGACTGCCGGATTGGACTTCCCGAGGTCGGCCAGCGCGAGCAGCGCCGTGTTCCGGGCGTAGTCGAAGTCCCGCTCGACGATGGCCCGGAGCGCCGGCGCGGTCCGCTCCAGGGCGTCGGGATGGCGGTCGGCCAGTTGGGCGACGGTGCGCGCCGCGCCCTGGCGGACGCCAGCCTCATCGGATTCGAGGCGCGTCGTCAGGCGGTCGGCCGCGTCCGGGACGCAATCCGGACGCGCCTCGGTGACGGTCGTGAACGCGTTCGCAGCCTCGTGGCGCGCGCGTTCGTCCTCGGTCGCCAGGCAGTCGACCACGGCCTCGACGTCGACGGTCGCGGGGTCGGCGTCCGCGGCCTCGCGCAGTTCCCGGGCACGCTCGTACGCGTCGTCGTCTCTCATATCAGTTCACCTGCGTGATTTCGTAGCCGCGGTCGCGGATGGTGCGTTTGATGGTCTCGGCGTGTTCGGTGCCGCTGGTCTCCATCTCGAACGTGATGTACGCCTCGCCGACGTCGAGGTCCGCGTTCGCCCGGTAGTGGTGGACGGTGCGGATGTTCGCGCCGTGGTCGCTGGCGACGCCGGATATCTCCTCGAGCACGCCCGGCTGGTCGTCGATGAGCACTCGCAACTGGAGTAGCCGGTTTCGTTCGGTGAGTTCGTGGGTGAGGACGGTCTGAAGCATCGAAACGTCGATGTTGCCGCCGCTCAGTACTGGTACGACGGTTTCCCCAGAGACGTCGATGGCGTCGGTGACGAGCGGTGCGACGGCCGCGGCCCCCGCCCCCTCGACGACCTGCTTCGCACGCTCCATCAGCAGGATGATTCCGCGCGCGATGGTGCCGTCCGAGACGGTCACCACCTCGTCGACGTGCGAGTCGATGAGGTCCAGGGTCAGCGACGCGATACCGCCCGTCGCGATACCGTCGGCGATGGTGTCCACCTCGTCCTCCGTGTGCGGTTCGCCCTTCTCTAGGCTCCGGGGAACCGTCGCCGCCGACTCGGCCTGGACGCCGACGAGACGGACGTCCGGTCGAAGCGCCTTCAGCGCGACGCCCACGCCGCCGATGAGGCCGCCACCCCCGATGGGAACGATGACGGTGTCCACCTCGGAGACGTCCTCGAGGATTTCGAGGCCGACGGTAGCTTGCCCGGCGACGATGTCCGGGTCGTCGTACGCGTGGACGAACTCCGTGCGGTCTGCCTCGGCGAGCGACTCCGCGTGGTCCATCGCCGTCCGGAAGTCTCGCCCGTGGAGCACGACCTCGGCCCCGTACTCCCGGGTCGCGTCTATCTTCGCCTGCGGTGCGTCCTGAGGCATCACGATGGTCGCGTCGAGATTCGCGGCAGACGCGGCCAGTGCGACGCCCTGCGCGTGGTTGCCGGCGCTCGCCGCGACGACCCGCTCCACGACGGAGTCGGCCGCTCGCAGGCTCGCCATCTTGTTCGACGCCCCCCTGGTCTTGAACGAGCCGGTGCGCTGGAGGTGTTCCATCTTCAGAAACACCTCCGCGTCGGCCATCTCTCCCAGTGAGCGACTCCGGTCGACGGGCGTCCGCTCGACGATGTCGTCGTCGAACTGCTCCGCCGCGGCGTGTACGTCCTCGATGTCGACGCCGGTCATGCACGGTAGATACAGGTCATTATATTAGAGCGTTCCGCTACCGTGACCGGCCAGACCCGCCACCCGTGCCCGGTCGTGGGCGGGCGTTCGAATCGCGGGAAACGGAGACCGGGTCGTGGATATCCGTGGATTCCAGCACCCCTGCCGGTGGCGAATCGCCCCGACCGCTTCGCTCGCACCGCCGAACCGTGCGGCGACCGCCGCGCGACCCGCTGGCGGCGCACGGGGCCAACCTATTTATCGCAGGGAGTCCGTGAGGGAGGTGTGCTGTGCATCGAATCCTTCCGGACGCGACGCGGCGGTGATCTCGATGGCTGACGACCTTTCCTTCGACGCCGGGGGCGCTGGCTCGGAGTGGTCGCTGTTCGTCGCGGGCGACTGCGTCCCCGACCGGGACGACACCCCGCTCGTCGCCCCGGCGGTGGTCGACCGCATCGCCGACGCCGACCTCGCGGCCGCGAACCTCGAAGCACCCGTCGAGACGGACGCCGACCCCGTTTCCAAGAGCGGCCCCGCCCTGACGGCCGACCCCGACGCCCCCGAGCGTCTCGCAGACGCCGGGTTCGACGTCCTCGCGCTGGCGAACAACCACGCGATGGACTACGGCGCGACCGGGATGCGAGCGACCCGCGAGGCCTGTGCGACGGCAGGCGTCCGGACGGCGGGCGCCGGCGAGGACCGGACCGACGCCCTCGAACCGGCGCGGTTCGAGGTCCGCGGCACGGACGTCGCGGTGGTGAGCGTCTGCGAGCGCGAGTTCGGCGTCGCCACTGCAGACCGACCGGGAACGGCCTGGAGCGGCCATCGCGACGCGGTCGCGGCCGTTCGCGGGGCGGCCGACGACGCGGACGCGGTCGTCGTCCTCTCCCACGGCGGTGCCGAGTACGTGCCACTCCCGCCGCCGAGTCGCCGGGCGCGCCTTCGCGAGTTCGTCGAGGCGGGCGCGGACCTCGTCGTCGGCCACCACCCGCACGTCGCGCAGGGATGGGAACTGTACGAGGACGCACCGGTGTTCTACAGCCTCGGCAACTTCGTCTTCGACCGGCAGGCCGACGAGGAGAACACGGCACGGGGCCTGGCCCTCGACGTTCGGTTCGCCGACGGCGCCGTGGCGGCCGTCGACCTCGTCCCGACCGTGCTCGACGGGTCGGTTCGGTTTCTCGACGGCGACGCCGCCGACGAGTACCGCGACTACCTCCACAGGGCCGCCGACGTGGTAGCCGACGAGGAGCGGTACGAGGCCCACTGGCAGGCCATCGCCGTCCGACTGTTCTACGAGCGGTACTCGAACTGGCTGATGACCGGCGTCGGCGAGAACCTCGCACTCGCCCGCACCAACCCGCACGACCCGGACGCCCAGCGTCCGCTCTGGGACCCTGAACGGCGACGGCGGGAACTGCTCACGCTGCTGAACCTCTTTCGGAACGAGTCACACGGCGCCGTCGTCACGACGGCGCTCGAAGTGCTGAGCGGCAACCGCTCCGACCGCAGAACCGAGTCGGTCGAGGAGAGCGTCGACGCGCTGCTCGCCTGGACGGAGCGCTAGTCGCCGGCGTCCGACTCGGCGGGACGCGGGGTGAGGTCCTCGGCTTCCACCATCGCGTCCAGCGGGTTGTCCGCGATGTCGAGCGGGAACTCGACGCGGCCGCGCCGCCGCGCAGACTCCCAGCAGCCGTAGATTATCTCGTTGGCGGTCAGGACGTTCTCGGCCCCGATGTCCGGCGTCTCGCCCGATTCCAGACAGTCGACGACCTCCCTGACCGCACCGTGGAGCATCGTCTCGTACGGTTCCTCGACGTCGTAGGCCTCGAACTCCTCCTCGCCGGTCTGTCGCACCCGGAGCTCCGGGCCCTCGTCGGGCCACAGTTCGACGGTGCCTTTGGTTCCGCGGACGCGCACGTAACAGCGAACGCTCTCGTGACCGACGCCGCTGGAGAGAATCGCGTGAACGCCGTTCTCGTACCGCCAGAGCGCGAGCGCCTGGTTCTCGTTGTGCGACCCGTACCGGACGTTCTCCTCCCGGTAGTCGACCTGGCAGAGCGCCCACTCCGCCTCGCACTCGGCGTTGATTCCGTTACAGATGTCGATGAGGTGGCTGCCGAAGTCGAAGAGATTCTGGCCGCCGACCTCGAAACGCCGCGGGTCGCCGATGAAGCCGTCTTCGATGAGATCGTACGCCTTGCGGTACGCGCCGCTGAACCGCCGCTGGTGGTTGAACGTCAACTGGACGTCGGCCCGGTCACAGGTTTCCGTCATCCGGCGACAGTCGCCCCACGTGTCGGCCATCGGTTTCTCACAGTGGATGGCCGCCGGGATACCGCTCTCCGCGCAGTCCACGACGATGTCTGCGTGCGTCGGAACCGGCGTGCAGACGCTGACGACGTCCGGTTCGACGGCCTCCAGCATCTCGACGTAGTCCTCGAAGACGCTGGACGCGGGAAGGTCGAATCGGTCGGCGAACGCCGCTGCGTTCTCGCGGACGAGGTCCGCACAGCCGACGAGCGAACAGTCGTCGAGGTCGTCGTAGGCCGCGGCGTGACGGTAGGCCATCGCCGCGCTCGTGCCCCAGTTCTGGTCCCCGGGGTCCGGGCCGGTTCCGATGAACGCTACACGATAATTGCTCATCTGTTGTTGTTCGTATTTTGTGGAGGTATTTGAATCCCCGTGTCGTTCCCCCGGGGGTTTTTGCGGCGGGCCTACGAACGGGGCCTCATGCTCTCGGTCAGAGACACCGCCGGGTACGTACTCGACATGGAGTTCCGAATGCCGTTCCACTTCGGCGACACGGAGATTACGTCGCTCCCGCACCTGTTTCTCGTCGTCGAGGCCGAGTTCGACGGTGAGCGGGCGACCGGCCTCGCCGCGGAAGGGCTCTCGCCGCTGTGGTTCGTCAAGGACCCCGACCTGACGTTCGCGGGCGGCCTCGCCGACATGGTCGACGTGGTCGACTCGGCCCGCTCCCTCGCGGAGGAGCAGGCGGAGACGGCGTCGGTCTTCGACTACTGGCACCGCCTCTACGAGTCCCAGCGCGAGTGGGCGTCGGACACCGACCATCCACCGCTCCTCTGGGGGTTCGGCGTCAGCATGGTCGAGCGCGGCCTCGTCGACGCCTACTGTCGCCACCACGACGTCTCGTTCGCCTCGGCGCTTCGGTCCGGTGCGTTCGGCGTCGACCCCGGACGCATCTATCCCGAACTCGACGGCGCCGACCCGGCCGACCTCCTCCCGGAGACGCCGGCCCGCGAGTTGACGCTGCGACACACCGTCGGGTTCACGGACCCGCTGACCGACGAGGACCTCGGCCCGAACGACCGCCTCGACGACGGACTACCCCAGACGCTCGCGGAGTACCTCGACGCCCAGCGCCTCACCCATTTCAAAGTGAAGCTGAGCGGTGACCCGTCGGCCGACGCCGACCGCCTCGGGGACCTCGCGTCCCTGTTCGACGACCGCGGCCTCGCCGAGTACGCCGTCACGCTCGACGCGAACGAGCAGTTCGACGACGCGGCGGCGTTCCGCGACGCGTGGACGACGTTCGTCGACGACCCCGACGTAGCGCCGTTGCTCGACCGTACACTGTACGTCGAGCAACCGCTGGCCCGCGACGAGGCGATGACGGCCGAGACTCGACGGACGTTCGCGTCGTGGGACGACCGACCGCCAACCATCGTCGACGAGTCCGACGCGCTGAACGACAGCCTCGGGCGCGCCCTCGACTGCGGCTACGACGGAACGAGTCACAAGAACTGCAAGGGCGTGTTCCGGGGCGTCGTCAACGCCTGCCTGCTGGAACGTCGCCGGCGCGAGAACCCCGACCGAGACTACGTGCTCAGCGGCGAGGACCTCACCACGGTCGGCCCCGTGTCGCTCCTTCAGGACCTCGCGGTCGTCGCCTCCCTCGACGTCGGCCACGTCGAACGCAACGGCCACCACTACTTCACCGGACTCTCGATGCTGCCCGACGACGTGCAGTCGCGGTTGCTCGCGGATCACGGCGACCTCTACCGCGAACACGAGGCCGGATACGCGACGCTCGACGTGACCGACGGTCGCGTCCGCGTCGACTCGACGGTCGACGCCCCGTTCGGCTACGACGTCGACGTGGACCCTTCGCGATTCACGCCGGTCGAGGACTGGACGTTCGACGCGTAACGCTGCAGGGACGCCGGGGATGGTCTCTCCGACTGGCGCACGACCCGAAGGGAGACTCACGGGTGTCACAGCGGGAACGCGGACGGACGATGACGGAACGCGACGGGACGACACGACCATCGCCGTCCGGACGGTCCGGGGGGAACGGTCACTGTCCCACCGCCGACCCGACTTCGCCGGTTCGACGAAGACCGTTCCACGAAATCGACGCAATGGTTTTAAGAGGAAGCCCCGAGGTATTCTCGTTAACGCATGACAGCCATGGGACTCGTAGGTCTAGACACCAGCCACGCCGAGGCTTTCGCAGACGTCCTCTCGGGACGCGACGACGCGTCGGTTCGCGGGGTCTGGGACGGCGGAGCCGTCCGGAATGCAGATTACGCGCGGTCGTTCTGCGAGGAGTACGGTGCCCGCCGGTTCGACGAACCTGCGGCGATGGTCGAAGCGGTCGACGCCGCGATGGTGCTGACCGTGGACTGGAAAACCCACGCCGCGCTCGCGGAACCGTTCCTCGAAGCGGACGTTCCGACGCTCGTCGACAAGCCGCTGGCGGGCAGTTTCGAAGACATCGCGACCCTCGAAGCGGCCGCGGGTGACACGCCGTTGTTCGGTTGTTCGGCCGTCCCGTTCCACGAGGGGTTCACGGCGCTCCCGCGCGGTGGGAGCGAACGAACGCTGTTCGCCGCCGGCTACAACGACTACTTCTACTACCGGACGCATCTGGCCGACACGGTCCGCTTCCTCGCGGACGCCGACTGGACCGAGGTCGTCCCCGGCTCGGAGCCCGGAACGACCGTCGACGTCCACTTCACCAACGACGTTCACGCCACGCTCCGGTTCGACGGATCGCCGGAGGACGCCACGTTCAGCGTCCTCGACATCGGAGAGACGACCCGGACCGTCGAGATGGAGAGCAGTTCCGACGTTCTCTCCCGGACGTACGACCGATTTCTGGACGCGTTCCTCGACGTCACCAGCGGGAACCGCGACGACACCGACCGCATCCTCGACTCCGGCCGCCTCGCGCTGGCCATCGAGGCGGCGCTCGCCGAGGGCCACAGTGTGACCCCCGACTCTCCCGTCCTCGACACGTTCGAAGTGACCGGCGAATCGTTTCTCGCCGACTACGACCCCTACTACTGAGCGAATGACCCCTGCCGACCGACTCCTCGGGTACTGGCCGGGTCGGGTCGCTCCCGACGGACGGGTGCCGGACCGCTCGGGGGCCAGCCATCACGGAGCCTGCGGCCGCGACGCGCGCTGGACCTGGTAACTCAGCGGCCGGCGACGCGGGTCCACTCGCCCGTCTCGGCGGACTCGTAGGTAGCGTCGAGCACGCGGAGCACCGTCAGCGCGTCTTCGAGGGTCGCCGGCGGTTCGCAGACGCCGTTCCGAGCCGCGAAGTACTCCTCGAAGAACTCCAGTCCCCACTTGCCGCCGTACCCGGGGGTTCCGTCGTACTCGTAGGTCTCGGAACGGTGGGGCGTGCTCGCCCACCCGTCGTCGGTGGAGTCGAGTTCGAGAGTCGTCTCCCCGTCGAACCCGAACGTCTTCCCCATCGGGTCCCACTCGCTCCGACCGCGGTCGCCGTAGACGGCGATGTGGGTGTCGTAGCGGCCCTGGCGAAGGAAGTACCCGCACGTCAGCGTTCCGATGACGCCAGACTCCGTCGCGATCTGGAGCGCGGCCCCGTCCTCGACGTCGACCGTCGGCGTGCTAGCCGACGTCCGAGCGTTGACCCGGACTATCGGGTCGTCGAGCATCCAGGGAACGAGGTCCAGCCAGTGGACGCCGAGCCACTGGACGATGCCGCCACGGCTAGCCGATCCGTCGAACAGGTAGTGGTCGGTGTCCCGGGCGTCCAGCGCCGAGGCGACGAAGCGAGCGTCGAAGGCGTCCACGTCCCCGAAGAACCCGGCGTCCGACAGGTCGCGGAGGCGTCGCGAGACGGGGTGGCCTCGCCACGTGTACGAGACGCCGACCGTCGACGAGGAGTGCCGGGCGGCTTCGGCGACCGATTCCAGTTCCGTCGCCGTCCGGGCCGCGGGTTTCTCGGTGAACACGTCCACGTCGCGCTCGATGGCCGACCGGAGTACTGCGGGAGTGTCCCGATTCGAGAGGGTCACCCAGACGAGGTCGACGGCCTCCTCGGCCAGCAACTGATCCGGGTCGCGGTAGAACGCCACGTCGTCGAGGCCGTCCAGGTCGGTCGGCGTCGGGTCGCCGGACGGTTCGCAGGCGCAGGTCACTTCGGCGTCGAGTTGCGCGATGCTCTCCAGGTACGCCGGGCAGTGGTGGTGGTCGAGTCCGATGTAGGCGATGTTCGTCATAGGGTCAGTGGAACGACGGGATTACCTCGTTTCCGAACCTCTCCAGGCACTCCAGCGTCGGTTCCTGCGGTTGGCCGGGGAACTGGCACCGCACGAGCACGTGGTCGACACCGAGTTCCTCGTACGTCCGGAGCTGGTCGACGCACTCCTCTGGCGAACCGATGACGAACTTCTCGGCGAGTTCGTCGTAGTCCACCTCGACCTCGTGTTCGTCCATGTACGTCTGGCCCCAGCGAGCGTACAGCTTGTAGAGGTTGAGGAGATACGGCTCGATAGTTTCGCGGGCCTCCTCGACGGAGTCGGCGACGAAGCAGTCCCGCATCAGGACGACGTCGTTGTCGGCACGGTCCATGCCGAACTCGTCGAGGGCGTCCTCGTACGTTCCGATCTGCTCCCGGAGGTCCTCGGTGGTCGAGGAGGCGCTGGCGATCCAGGCGTCCCCCCGATAGGCGGCGCGTTTGATGGCGACGTCGGCGTGGCCACCGATCCAGACGGGAACGTCGTCCGGGGCGGGACTGACGAACGCCTCGTCGTAGTTCCAGAAGTCCCCGTCGTGGGTGACTTCCTCGCCCGACCAGAAGCGCTTCAGCAGTTCCACGGATTCGAGGAAGCGCCCGACGCGCTCGTCCATCTCGACGCCGAACGCCGCTAGCTCTCGCTCTCGATAACCGAGGGCCGCGCCGAACGCCGCCCGGCCACCGGAGAGGCGGTCGATGGTAGCGACGGTCTCGGCGAGGTGAAGCGGCTCGTACAGGGCCGGGAGCATCGCCGCCGTCCCGAGTTCGAGCGAGTCGGTCCGGGCGGCGAGCGCGGCCAGCCCCGTCAGCGGCTCGACGAACCCCTCCTCGTGAACGTGGCGCTCGCCCAACGTCGCCGAATCGAAGCCGACCGACTCCATGAGTTCGGCCTGTTCGATGAGGTCCGGCGCGTCGAAGGCGTCGTTCTCGGTGTAGTACTGGTTGAGGAACACGCCGAACTTCACTTCGCCATCACCACGGTTCGATACTGCTCGCCGGTTCCAGTCAGCCACGGGGTCGCGACTTCTCTGGGGCTACCGTTTCCAGATCGCATACCCGGTGTTGTGACCCCCCAGGCTAAATAAGTTGCTCCCGGTGATTCGCTCGCACGAACTGTCTGCGGCGCTCGAAGGATGGAAAGCGAGCGACGGAACGTGGAAGCGGCGGCAGCCGACCGGTGCCGTAACACCGGCTACTTGGTCTTCGGAGTGAGATCGCCGGTTCGGAACCCGGTGAAGTACGGCATCATGGGACCGCGCTGCATCTCCTTGGTCGACGGCCAGTTCCAGTCCTTCGTGTCCGCCCAGTGGTTGTGAGTGCCGGACCAGATCTGTGGACTGCAGCCGGTCTGGTTCCACGCCCACGAGAGGAAGTCGAGATGCTTCTGGAACTCGTCTTCGTCGACTGCGCTACCGAGTTTGCGGAAGCGTTCGAGGACGTTGACCTCCCTGATAGTGCCGTTGGGGTCGCCGACCGGCATCGGCACGGGGAAGTTCTCGACGTCCTTGCCCATGGGTCCGACGTACTGGTCGAGTCCGGGATCCCACTCCCACTGCATCTGGAACCACGGATGGTCGGGACCCATCGAGGCACCCCACCAGCTGACGAACACCTGGAAATCGCCGTTGAAGAAGTCCTCGGCCCAGACGGAGCTCGATTTGGTGTCGATCTCCGCTTTGATACCGAACTCCTCCAACTGGTTCTTGAACGGCGTCTGGTACGTCGGGTCGCCACTGTTGTCGAGAACGATTTTGAACCGTTCCCCGTTGGGCTGGTACCACTTGCCGTTTCGCTTCGTGAACCCGGCTTCCTTGAAGAGACTCGCCGCTTTCTGCGGTTTCGGACCCTCGTTGTACTGGTTGAGGTTATTCCGGACCTTGTCCGAGAGCCGATTGGCGAAGTTGTGGCCGACGGGTGGTGGCGTCATGAGGTTGTCGGGGTTCGACGACCCGGACTGGGTCCGCTCGGGGTCGTGGAGCCAGCACATCGCCTGGCGGGCCCGCCAGTCCTGAAAGCTGGGATGGTCGAAGTTCAGCAGGAAGCCGTAGCCGCCGACGGACGGCAGCAGGTCGTGGCGGATGTGATCCGGGAACTGTTGGGCCACCTTCGGATCTGCGTCGCCAGCCACTCCGTCCACGTTGTCGTTGCGCATCTCCGCCCAGGGCTGTCCACCCTTCGCCTTGTGCGCTTCCAGTTTCGGAACGGCGACCCGGTCGGCGTAGTGGTACTTCCTGTGCTTCTTCGCGGTGAGTTTCGAGGGCGTCGCCTTCTCGAACTTGAACGGCCCGTTACCGACGGGGTCGGTCAGCTTGTAGGAACTGACATCCTTCTGCACCTGCTTTTTCTTCTCCTCACTGTCGGCGTTACGGAACCGTTTCGCGAACGTGCCGAACTTGCTGTTCGGCGGAGTGTTGATCCTGATGCTGAGGATGACCGTCTGGAGGAGGTCCCTGTTCCTCGGCTCCGGGAGCGACAGTTCGACCGTCTTCTCGTCGACTGCCTTCGCACCGTCGATGAAGTTGGACGCCGTCGCGCCCATGCCGAGTTCGATGTCCATCTTGTCCTTGACGTGCTGGGCGGTGACGGGGGTTCCGTCGTGCCAGTGTGCGTCGTCCTGGAGCGTGATGGTCATCTTGTTCTCGGTCACCTTCCAGCTCTTGGCGAGGCCCGGAACGTACTCCCCGTCGTTCCGCTTTATCGCGAGGCGGTCGAACCAGAACTGGTTGGTAACCCAGGACTTGTTCTTGGAGTTGTACTGGTTCCACTGCAGTTCGTTCGGGAGGATTCCTTCCCTGGTGCGCGTCGAGTAGACGGGGTCGACTGGTTTCCCACCACCGTTCTTGTTGTTGTCGCCGGTCGACTGCGTTCCACCATCGGTCGTTCCGTCGTTACCGTTGTCCTGATTTCCGCTACATCCCGCAACGCTGGCTGCCAAGCCGGTCGTCCCAGCCATCTTCATCCACTGCCGGCGAGAGACACGGCTCGTAGTGCTATCCATTTTGGAATGGTCTGGCATGCTTCGTCCTCACAAACATTACTAAGAGTATTTATAGTTTAGGGTCTTTCCGTTATGGTTTTCGGCCGTACTACCATCGCGAGGCATACCTTTAAGTCAATAATGGCATATCAACTGACCATGAAACGACGTACGTTCGTTTCGACGACAGTCTCGACGCTAACTGCTATGTCCCTCGCCGGGTGTGCCAACAGCGGGGGGGCGAAGAAGAACGTGGAAGTGGTAACTGCCGAACTGCAGCGGAAGAACGAGGGCGAGACGAACGAGACGGTCCACCTCGTCGGCGAGGTAAAGAACGTCAGCGATGACCCGATAGACGTCACGGTCACCGTCACCTTCTACAAAAAGAGCCAGAAGACGAACAACTACAGCGAGACGCTCGAAGGAGTGAAGGCGGGCGAAACGGCGTCTTTCGACATCGAAGCCGGCGCTATCGGACGGACGGCGTCTCAGATCGACGGTTACGTCCTCGAACTGGATTCGAACGGGTACACGTACACGACGCAGGTCACCGCCAGCGGTTGAGGCGACGCAGGCGAGACGCGACTCCGCCGGCACTCGCGAACGGCGGTCCTCCGCCACCGAGCGTCTCCGCGAATCTATTCGTTTTCTTCCGACGGTTCATATTGTGGTCTAATAGCCGTACGACGGTTGGAAATGGCACCAAAAGGTATAACAGATAGCGTCGGAATGTTGGTAGTGGTAACACATGAACAGGTGGTTCTTAAAACGCACAGCGCAGGTGTTCGTAACGATGTTCGGCGCGATCGGCATCTCGTTCGCGCTGCTCCGCCTCATGCCCGGCGGACCCGTTTCGTACCTGCGAGCGCAGATGATCTCCCAGCCCGGGACGAGTTCGATTTCACAGGTTAACGACCAGATCGAGACGTACACGAACATCAACCCCTCGGACCCGCTCTACGTCCAGTTCCTGGATTACTTCACGGCCGTCCTGAACGGCGACTTCGGACAGTCGATATGGTACCAGAAGCCGGTGGTAGACATCCTCGCCGAGGCGCTCCCGTGGACGATATTCCTCTCCATCGTCTCGCTGGCCATCTCGTTCTCCCTCGCCATCGTCCTCGGGGCCACGATGGCCTACTTCGAAGGAACTCGCTTCGACTACACGAGCTCCTCGCTGTCCATCCTGCTCAGTTCGATTCCGTTCTACGTGGTCGCCATCGCGTTACTCGTCGTACTGGGATACGACCTGGGATGGTTCCCGACGAGTGGTCGGGTTTCGGACGCCGTCGAGCCAGGACTCAACACCGCGTTCATCGGAAGCATCGTCTACCACGCTGTCATGCCGCTCGCGGCCCTCATCGTCGCCGGGTTCGGCGGGACGGCGCTCTCGATGCGGGGTAACAGCATCCGCATCCTCGGCGAGGACTACCTGCGGGTCGCCCGCCTCCGCGGTCTCCCCGAGAAACTCATCGTTCTGCGGTACGTCGGTCGCAACGCACTGCTTCCGCTCTACACCGGCCTGATGATGAGTATCGCCTCCATCTTCGGTGGCTCGATAATCCTCGAGACCATCTTCACCTATCCCGGGATGGGCTGGTACATGAACCGCGCGTTCCAGACCCGGGACTATCCACTGTTGATGGGGAGTTTCCTCCTCACGACCACCATGGTCATACTCGGCATCTACGTCGCCGACCTGACGTACGGAAAGATCGACCCCCGCGTCGAACGAGGTGATCACCGTGAATCGTACTGACGACGACCAGACCTTCGACTTCGAGACGGTATCGGACGTGCAACTGACGCGGAAAGAACGGGCCCGTCGGCTCACCGACGAGTACGTACTGGCTCCGTTCCGCGTGCTCTGGAGCGACTACCGTGCACGCATCGGACTGATAATCATCGGCTTCTTCCTGCTAATGGGGACGGTCGGGACCATGGTCGTTCCCGAACCGGAGTACCACGGAGCGCCGAAGCATCTCCAGCCGTTCGTGAACATGGCTCACCCGCTGGGAACGGACCACCAGGGCCGCGGGCTAATGAGCCAGGTCGTCCACGCCACCGCACCGATGCTGAAGATGATAATCGCCGGTGGGGTGTTCTCGACGTTCATGGCGACCATCATCGGCACGGTCAGCGGTTACAAGGGCGGCCCCGTCGACCGGATTGCGATGTACGTCGTCGACATCGTGATGACGATTCCCAGCCTCCCCCTGGTCATCGTGTTAGCGGCGACCCTGCAGCCGAAAGACCCGGTCGTGGTCGGCCTCGTCCTCTCTATCACCGCCTGGGCGGGGCTCTCTCGGAACATCCGGTCGCAGGTACTCTCCCTGCGCGAAGAACCGTACATCGAGGCATCGCGGACGATGGGTCTCTCGACGGCCACCATCCTCGCCAAGGACGTGACGCCGAACATCATGCCCTACGTGATGGTCCACTTCGTGCAGTCCGCACGGAACGTCATCTTCGCCTCCGTCGCGCTCTACTTCCTCGGGTTCCTCCCCGCGCAGTCGGGGACGAAGAACTGGGGCGTCATGCTGGACCAGGCGTACAACAACGGCGGCCTGATCGCGCCGAGCCTCTACTTCTGGTTCGCCGTGCCGATGGTCGCCATCGTTCTGCTGTCCTACGGCCTCATCATGCTGGGCCAGGGCACGGACAGGATATTCAACCCGCGCATCCGTGCGCGGCACGCGAAGACCGTCGACGATGACGAGACTAACATCAACAGCTAGAACAATGACTGTCAGCGAACACGCGTACGACATGCGAACGGCAGAAGAAACGGTACTCGAAGTAGAGAACGCGAGCGTAACCTTCGACATGGACCGCGGGGAGTCCCGGGTCCTCGACGACGTCTCACTCGACATCCAGCGCGGCGAGATTCTCGGTATCGTCGGCGAGAGCGGGAGCGGAAAGTCGATGTTCGCGTCGTCGCTCCTGGACGCAGTCGTCGACCCGGGAGTGCTCACGGGCGACGTCACGTATCATCCCCCCGACGGCGAACCCGTCGACGTCCTCGACCTGAACAAGCGCGAACTCCGGCAACTGCGCTGGGAAGAGATCTCGATGGTGTTCCAGGGCGCGATGAGTTCGTTCAATCCGACGACGACGATCCGCACTCACTTCGAGGAGACGCTCCAGGCACACGACGCGGACATGAAGGAGGGGATGGAGCGGGCCAGAGAGATTCTCACGGACCTCTACCTCGACCCCGACAGAGTGCTCGACGTCTACCCGCACGAACTCTCCGGCGGGATGCAACAGCGCGCGCTCATCGCGCTGTCGCTCGTGCTCGAACCCGAGGTGCTCGTGATGGACGAGCCGACGGCAGCCCTCGACCTGCTCATGCAGCGGTCCATCCTCAAGATGCTCCGGGAGGTCCGGGACAAGTACGACCTGACGCTCGTGTTCATCACGCACGACCTCCCGCTCGTGGCAGAGCTGGCCGACCGCCTCGCCGTCATGTACGCCTTCGAGTTCGTCGAGGTCGGAGGGTGCCAGGACATCCTCGAAGATGCGACCCACCCGTACACGCGGGCGCTGCTGAACGCCACGCCGAACCTCAGCACGGACGTCGAGGAGATGAAACCGATAGAGGGCTCGAGCCCGGATCCGGTGAACGTTCCCCAGGGATGTTCGTACCATCCGCGGTGCCCGCTGGCGACGGACGAGTGTACCCGGGACGACCCCGACTACTACGACGTCGGCGATGGACACCGTGCCGCCTGCCATCACTGGGAACGGGCGCGTCGGGAACTGCCTCTCAGCACGAGAGAGTCCGTCGAGACGGGGGAACGATGAGCGACGCCGACGACACCGTCGTCTCCCTGCAGGACGTCGAGGTACACTTCGAGGAGGACGACAGCCTCCTCGGACTGTTCTCGGAACCGGACACCGTCCACGCCGTCGACGGGGTCTCTCTCGACATCTCCGAAAACGACGTGGTGGCGCTCGTCGGGGAGTCCGGTTGCGGGAAGACGACGTTAGGGAAGGCGGCCATCGGGATGCGACGACCGACCGGTGGGAGCGTTCGATACCGCGGACAGGACATCTGGGACGCCAAGGACGGCAGAGGCGACGTGACCGTCCCGTACCAGGACATCCGGAAGGCGCTCCAGATCATCCACCAGGACCCCGGGAGCGCGCTCAACCCGTACCGAATGGTGAAGAACAACCTCGAGGAGCCGCTGAAGCGGTGGCAGAAGGACCTCAGCGACGAGGACCGAACGGCCCGTATCCTCCACCTGCTCGAAACCGTGGGGATGGCTCCTCCCGAGGACTACGCCGAGCGGTATCCACACCAGCTTTCGGGCGGGGAGAAACAGCGCGTCGCGCTCATTCGGTCGCTCCTCATGAACCCGGACCTCATCCTCGCCGACGAGTCCGTCAGCGCCCTCGACGTCTCGCTACGGGTCGAGATGATGGACCTGATGCTGGAACTCCAGGACCAGTTCGATACGTCGTACCTCTTCATCTCCCACGACCTCTCGAACGCACGGTACATAACGGAGAAAGCCGACGGCCGCATCGGTATCATGTACCTCGGCAAACTCGTGGAAATCGGACCGCCCGAACAGATCCTGAACGATCCCCAGCACCCGTACACGAAGGCCTTGCGGTGGTCGTCACCGGACCTTCGTATCGACCCGAGCGACGACGAACTCCCCATGCGGAAAATCGACATCCCCGACCCCATCGACCCGCCGTCGGGGTGCCGATTCCACACGCGGTGTCCGGTCGCACGCGAGGCGTGCAAGGGTGAGACGCCGGAGGCATTCCCCGTCGACGACTCGTCCGACCACGGGGCGGCGTGTTATCGCGTGCTCGAGAATCACGAGTACTGGGAGAGCCAGCCACTCGACAACACGGAGGACGAACAGACGTACCGAAAGCAGTTCGGAGACTAACTCCGTTTTCGTGTCAGTGCGATTTCATTCATCGGTAAGACTAAAAGGTTACGTGAAGGAGTTTTCGTGTACGATGTTACCGAAGGTGAAACAGGTCGATCCGTTAGCGGTCCTCCTCGAACCGTTTCAGCGTTTCTGGGTCCTCGCCATCACGTTGCTCGACGCGACCCTGTTCGGCGCTGCCTTCTACTTCGAGAACAACGGCCATCCGGAAGTCGCGGGCATCACGGTAACGATCGCCCTCTTCGTCGCCCTCTTCACGGCCGTCGTGTACGCCGCCATCTGGTGGCTTCGTCAGGTGTAGTCCACGTGAACCGTCTGTGAACGACTACGCCCACGAGCGACGCGACGTTCCAGACCGTTCGGATTTCTCCGTAGCGACGATGGCTGTCTCGCCGTGACCACCGGCTATCCTCCGACCGTAGCCCGTCGAACGGTGGTACTGAACCGCTCCGTCGAGAATCCCTTCTCCGGAGAGGACCGGCCGTACGGTGCGCGAACCGGCGCGGTCGTTTGAACACTCCAAACGCTTAAGTCCCATTGGGCCGTCACCCTTAATACAGATGAACGACGCCCGGAACCCGGTCAAATCGGTGCAAACGTCGCTCGAAATCGTGGAAACGATCAAGGAACACGACGAGATCGGCGTCACCGAGCTCGCCGAGGAGGTCGGTCTCACGAAGGGGACCGTCCACTGTCACCTCGCAACGCTCGAAAACGACGGCTACGTCGTGAACACGAACGGGCGCTACCGTCTCGGACTGCGATTCGTGGACATCGCACACCACGTCCGGAGACGCGTCCCCATCTACGACATCGTGACGGAGGAGGTCGAGAAACTGGCCGAGAAGAGCGGCGAGCTCACGCTGTTCACCGTCGAAGAACAGCGGGAGGGGGTCTGTCTCTACAAGGCGAGTGGGGAGAACGCGGTGCAGACCGAGCTGTACGTCGGCTACCGCAACGAACTCCACCACACTGCCGTCGGAAAGGCCATCCTCGCGTTCAAATCTCAGGAGGAGATCGACGAGATCCTGGCAGAGATGGATCTGCAGAGCCTGACGGACGAGACGATCACCGACGAGCGTGAACTCCGCGAGGAACTGGAGGAGATACGGAAGCGTGGACTGGCGTACAATCGCGGGGAGACCATCCCGGGGCTCGTCGGCGTGGGTGCACCGATTCGTGACCACGACGACGACGTACACGGTGCCATCGCCATCATCGGGCCGACGAGTCGCATGAACGACCGCCTCGACGAGTTCTCGGAGATGCTCAACCACGCTGTCAACGTCATCGAAATCAACGCTACGTCGCTCTAAGCCACCACACCATCTGTTTTGTTATTCCAAACAGCAGGGTAGTCGACCCCGGGTGCCTTCTATTACACCCCTAATGCTGTAACGGCCGAGCCCGTCCCGGACGTCCGACGGTACATCGTCGGCCAGCGACGGCCTGACGGCCAGCAGCGGCGTCCCCTCGTCCGTTGCTACCCTCGTCCGTTCGGTAGCGTCAGACGATTGCAGGCAGTTCATTACAGTATTAGTTCTGTAATTGGCACAGGGGTATCAGCAATGTCGCTCGCGCGATCACCCCCGACGAAACGTGCCGATTTACGATGTGGTCGGCTCCTAGCCGAAGTTATGTTTGGCATTCCCAAACGAATACGGGACAGTAGCTCGCCGGACCACCGGACGAGGAGGGCGATTCGTCGACGATGGCGACGATAGCGGATCATCTCCGACCGTTCGTGTGGGAAAGCTTTACGTACGGGGTGGCGGAACACGCGCCATGGGCGATAGGACCCAGGACAGGAACTGTCGTGAAAGCGCCGAGAGCGAACGAGCCCCGGACAGGGATGTTCCCAGTCCGCAGGTGCCGGACACCGCCGATAATCGGCTCGTAGACCGCCGAGACCCGGTCGACCGGAGCCAGAGCGGTCTCGTCTCGCGGGACTACCAACCCCGACGGGGCGGACCGGAACTGGTCGCCTCGTGGCCGCTCGGAACGCCGCCGCGACAATCCCGACCCGGCAACGTCGACTGGAAGGTCGAAAGCGAGAAGTTCGTCCAGTTGCAGCGCAATCTCACGGTGAACCACTTCCTCGGACCCGTCGAGTTCACGAAACTCTACGTCGGGGTCCGGGGTCGCGGCCGCGTCGAAGGCGACGGGACGCTCGCACTGCGGATCGAACCGATACACCTGGAGGGCGAGGAGTACCGGACGACCGTCGAGTTGGCCGACGGAAGCGACGCGCCGTTCGTGACGCCGATGGTGGAGTTCACACCGGATGCCCCCGACTACCGCCAACATACGTTCATCGGTCGCGAGATGTACGGCGGCTACGTCCTCTCCGCGAGAGCCATCGACGGGACCGGGTACCTCGACCAAGGGACGGCCGTCCACCTCTGGAGCGAGTGACGATGCGTACTATCGGCCTCCTGTACGACCTGCACGTCGGAATCGGACGATACGAGCACGAGGACGAGTCCGTCCAGCGTGCGGCCATCGACAAACTCAACGACGTGGGCGTGGACTGGACGCTGGCCGGCGGAGACCTTCGACTGCTCTCGCCCTGGGAGGAACAGACCCAGTGGGGCGAGTGGCACGGCGACCCGGACGACGCGTTCTACCACAGCGAGTTCGAGCGGGCCCGCGAACTGCTCGAGGACCACCTGGACAGTGGCTACCACGTCATCAGGGGAAACAACGAACGGCCGATGAGCGCGTACCGCAAGCATTTCCCGGCGGAGGAGTTCCCGCCCTGGTTCTACTTCGAGGACGACGGCGCGCGCTACGTCTTCCTCGACTCCAACCCCCACGACGGGTATCACCCGCTCGGCGAGATACAGAACTTCGTCACCGCTCCACAGATTTCCATGCTGGAGCGGTTGATGGACGAGGACCCCGAGATACCGACGTTCGTGTTCTGTCACGCACCGCTGTGCAAACACACGGAGCTGGACGAGAACTGGGAGACGCACGCGAAGCCGTACTTCTACGTCCTCAACTGCCAGACGGTCCAGAGCGTCCTCGAACGCGGAAACACCGTCTTCGTCAACAGCGGCCACTACTACTACGACCACGGTCGGGGAAGTCGCCGCATCGACGGCGTCGAGTACGTTCTCGCCCGCCACCTCAGCCACATGAGCGAGGAGTCGGACTACGGGGGCGACGTGCGCTGGATGAACGTCGACGCCGACGAGAACCGCGCAGCGGTGCACTACTACGACGTCGGCGCGGACGAGGAAGGTCTCCTCACCGAGACGACGTGGTGAGGGGAGAACCGAACGACGAGTGGAAAGACCGGACTACGATAGTTCGAGCGGTTCGGCCCGCTCGGCCGACTCGATGACGGCCCAGTTGAGTTCGAGCGTCCGCGTCGCGTCCGAGAACGACGACCGAACGTGGCTCTGGTCGCCGCGCTCGCAAGCCTCGATGAACTCCGCTACCTCGCGGCGGTAGCGGTCGCAGGTGCCGTCGAAGTCGATTTCCTGACCACCCACGGTGCCGGTCAGCGACTGCGCGGCGTAGTCCAGGGACAACTGGAAGTCCTCGCCCGCAACGTCGATTTCGACCGTCCACTCCGGAGCCGTAATCGACGAGCTGACGGTCCCGACGACGCCGCTCTGGTGTTCGACGGTGGCGGCGACGCCGTCGGCGTAGTCCACCTCGTCAGTCCCGATTCGATCGGTATCGGTAGCGTACACCCGGTCGACGTCGCCGGCGAGATACCGCATCGTGTCGAGCACGTGCGTCGTCCGGATGTTGACGTCGCTGCCCGAGCGGGCCATCTCGTAGCCCCACTCGCTGTTGGGAAGTCCGCTCCAGTAGCGGGCGTGGAGGAGGCCGATGTCCCGATCCCCCACGAGGTCGAGCGTTCGTTCGGTGATCCGGTCGTAACGAAACACGTAGCCGGACCCCGTGACGACGTCTGCGTCCCTCAACTGCTCTTCCACCTCGCGGGCGTCCTCGGGACGGAGACCGACCGGCTTCTCGACGAACAGGTCGACGCCGTGTTCCACGGCTAGTTCCGCCTGGTTTCCGTACGCGAACGGAGGAATCGCGAGGAACACGGCGTCGAAATCGTGGTCCGCGAAGAGCGTCTCGTGGTCGGTGAAGACGGCGGCCCCGCGGGGGTCCGCCGCGGCCACAGCCGCGGACTCGTCGACGTCACAGACGGCCGTGATCTCCGCACCATCGACGTCGTCCACGCACGCCATGAGATCGGACGCCATCTTACCCGCTCCGATAAATGCAACTCGCATGGTCACGTTGACCGTACGAAGGGTGATATTTCAACGTTTGGAACGCGGTAACTTTGACCACACCATCTAGGGCGTGCAGACCGACGCTCGAACGCTTCTATCCGACCGTCGACCGAAGAAAGTCGAGGTCGGCGGCGATCGCTTCCGCGTACGGAGCGCTGTCGTGGACGAACTCGACGTTGACGTATCCCTCGAAGTCGCCCGCCCGGAAGGCAGCCAGAACCCCCGAAACGTCGTAGAACGCCTCCGAGAGCGGACATCTCGACTCACCACCGCGCTCGGGGACGGCCTGTAGGTGGACGTGGTTGCTCAACGGCGCGAGTTCCCGGGCCTCCGCGACGATGGCGTCGGGCGCCGCGTCGAACGAGGGCTGATAGTTCAGACCGAGGTTCGAATCGTCGACGGCCTCGACGAGTCGTCGCGCTCCTTCGCGCTCGTCCGTCAGCGTCCCGGCGTGTCGTTCCACGGTGACCTCGACGCCGCGGTCCGCCGCGAGCGCAGTCAGGTCCCGGAGGTCGGCAACGACCTGCTCCCAGTGGTCGGAGTCCCGTTCGGCGTACCCCTGGGTACCCGCCCAGACGCGGATGCGGTCGGCGGCCAGTCGCTCCGCGACCGCGAGTTCGTGCTCGCGTGCGTCCGCGAAGGCGTCCCCGCCCGCTCGGAGGTAGGAGCCGTAGACCGGCACGTCGAGGCCCAGGCGGTCGGCGTCGCGCCGGATGGCACGACAGGTCCGTTCGGAGCCGTCGCCGACGTGGTCACGACCCCATATCTCGACGCCGTCGTAGCCGGCCCGGGCGGCCTGCGATAACACCGTCTCGACCGCCGCCTCGGCGTTCGATATGGTACAGAGTCCTACTCGCATGACCGGACCGTCGCGTGTCACCGACGTAAGCGTTCCGCCGGAACGGCCCCTCGGGGAACGGAACTCGTTCGACGTCCCGGTTCGAAAGCGCCGCCAGGAGGTGAGGGACGTCTCCGTCGACCACGGCGTACATCTTCACGCCGTGGTCGACGGAGACGTCGCGCGTCGCGCCCGCTCGCGTTCGGCGGCGGCGAACTGACGTTCGGCCATCGACCGCAGGTACGTCGGTGGCCCGTCTTCGACGTCGTAGTATCCGCCGACGTTCCGCTCGAACGGGTCCATCACGCTCCGACCATCGAACAGCGAGCAGGGAAAGGTTCGTCCGCGGCGGTTCGACCGAGTGCCGTTACGGTCGGGTCGGTCACCCCAGTTCCGGCGCACAGCGCCGAATCTTCCGGACGGCGTCCCCGACGGAGCGGACGCCGACCTCGGACGCGAGCAACACCTCGTGAGGCATCGTGACGGTCGTCGCGCACACTTCCTCGACCCCGGGCAGGTGAAGACTGCGATATGCGGGAACGTCGGCGTCCGCCGGGACGAGGGCCTCGACGGTCGCCCGGGAGAACGCAGGTTGGCGATACAGCGGTATCGCGTACCCCGTGCCGGCGGGGACGCCCTCCGCGTTCAACGCCTCGATGAACCGGTCCCGCGGGAGTCCGTCGAAGGCGTCGGGGTCGTACGTCAGGTCGAACAAGCAGTAGCCGCGAGCAGTGATGCGGTCGTCCTCGGGTTTCGCACTGATGCCGTCGACGTCGGCTATCTCCTCGCGTAGCGCCCGCTCGTTGCGTCGCCGGGTCTCGTTCTCCGCCGGGAGCTCGTCGAGTTGGGCACAGAGCAGCGCGCCCTGGAACTCCGTCATCCGGGCGTTCGAGGCTAGCTCGTAGTGGCGGTAGACACTGCCGTCCTGCCGACCGATGTTGTGGAGCAACTCGCCTCGTTCCGCGAGGACGTCGTCGTCGGTGACGACGATTCCCCCTTCGCCGCCGGGGAGCGACTTCGACTCCTGGAAGGAGAAAGTTCCCACGTCGCCGATCGTCCCGACCTTCTCGCCGCGCCACTCGGTGCCCTGCGCGTGGGCGGCGTCCTCGACGAGAAAGAGGTCGTGGTCGTCGAGGACGGGAAGGAGAGCGTCGAAGTCCATCGGGTAGCCGGCGACGTGCACGCCGACCATGCCGACCGTTCGGTCGGTCACCGCGTCGGCGACGGCGTCGGGGTCGACGTTGTACGTGTCGGGGTCGACGTCCACGAACCGCGGCACCGCACCGAGGGAAGTGACGGCGCTCGCCGTGGCGATGAACGTGTACGGCGGTACGAGCACTTCGTCACCCGGCTGGACGTCGAGCATCCGGAGCGCCACTTCCAGGGCGACGGTACCGTTGGCGACGGCGATGGCGTGGTCGGCGTCGTGGTAGTCGGCGAACCGCTCCTCGAATCGGTCCACCCACTGCGCATCGTCGTAGACGCGACACCAGCTTTCGGACTCCAGTGCGTCCAGCACGTTCTCGCGCGCGCCGTCCGGACACCGCGGCCAATCTGGAACGTCGAGCGCTTGCGCTGCCTCTGGGCCGCCACGAAGGGCGAGTTCGTCCATGCCATCTCGACGGACCGGCTCTGTATTAACTTTGTCCCGAGCGGTATCCAGACTCGGACGCGGATGACAACGCTTAATCCCGCCGAGCGGAGTGACTCACTCGATGGTGCGAATTGGTCTCATCGGCCACGGTTCCCTCGCCCAGAAACACGCGCAACGTTGCGCCGAACTACCTCGCGCGGACGTCGTCGCAGTCGCCGGCAGCAGCTCTCTCGATAGCGATATCCTCGCGGACGCGGCAACGTACGACGACCCAGAGGAGATGTTCGACGACGCGGCGCTCAACGCCGTGGACGTGTGCTCGTCGACCGGTCGGCGAAGAGCGGTGACCGCCGCGGCCGACCGTGACCTCCACGTCCTCTGTCCGGGCGCTCTCGCCGACTCGCCCGCGGACGGAGCAGCTATCGTGGAGGCGGTAACGACGGCCGGTGTCGTCTTCGTCGGCGGCCACGCGACGCCGTTCGCGCCCGAGTACGACGCGGCGACGACACGAGTCGAGAGCGGCAACATCGGAGCAGTCGGCAACGCCCGCACGTCGCGCCGCGTCGGCGAGGAGCAGCCGGCCGGACTGTTCGATCTGGTGGGCCGCGACGTCGCGTTCCTGCGCCGGGTCTGCGGCGACGTCGACCGCGTCTTCACCCGAACGACGGAGAGCGACCGCGACGCGCGAGCGTTGATAACGCTCCGGTTCGAGGACGACATCGTCGGGCATCTGGACGTGCGACGGACCGGAGCGGAAGAGCGCCGCCCGGTCCGTCGCTTCGAACTCGCCGGCACCGACGGTCTCATCGAATTCGACAGCGAGGAAGCGACACCACTGGCGATTTCTCGCACTGACCGCGACGACAGGTCCGTCCCGCTTCGCCGAGACGAACACTATCGCCAGATCGAACACTTCCTCGACTGCGTTGCCGGCGGGGAGCAGGAGTCAGGTAACGCCGCAGAGGCCCTCGCGACCCTCCGGGCGTGCGTCGCCGCGCGAGCGTCGGCCGAGCGCGGTACTCCCGTCGACCCGAGGGAGGTGGGCGCGTGACCGTCTCGCTCGGAGTGCTGTCGACGGCCCACGTCCACGCCGACGGGTTCGCCGCGCTCTTGGACCGACGCGAGGACGTGGAGTTCGTCGGCGTCGCGGACGCAGACGCCGACCGCGGTCGCGAGGCGGCCGACCGATACGGTGTCCCGTACATGGCAACCGAAGAGTTACTCGCAGCCGTCGACGGGGCGCTGGTCTTCTCGACGAACACCACCCACGAGCGGTGGGTGACGGCCGCCGCCGATGCGGGCGTGGACGTCCTCTGTGAGAAACCGCTCGCCACGAGCCGCGCCACCGCCCGGCGTCTCGTCGAACGCTGCAAGGACGCCGGCGTGGCCCTGGGGATGAACATGCCGCTACCGTTCTCGGAGCCAGCACGGGCGGCGCGGAGGGCCTACCGGAACGACACTATCGGTGACCTGACGCTGGCGACCGGCACCAACCGTGCGAGATTCCGGAATCGTCACGAGGACGGCTGGTCGGCCAACCCCGAACGCGCCGGGGGCGGTGCGGTGATGGACCACACAGTCCACGTCGTCGACCTGGTCCGCTGGATTACGGGACGGGAAGTGACCGAAGTGCACGCCGAACTCGCGACGATGCGCGACGGCCCCGAGGTCGAGGACATCAACGTCCTCTCGATGGAACTCGACGACGGGACGCCGTTCACGCTCGACGGGTCGTGGGACCGCCCGGACAACTGGGACTACTGGGGCGACGCGACGCTGAATCTCGTCGGCACAGCGGGGGAACTGACCGTCGACTGCTTCGATTACAAGCTCCGTGAAACCCGGGACGTCGGGGAAGACCAGGGCATCGACTCGGTCTACTGGGGGGAGCTCCCGAACGAGGAACTACTCGCCGACTTCGTCGAGACGGTTCGCACGGGGCGGTCCCCCACGATTACCGGCGAGGACGGCTTCCGCGAGACCGCCGTCTGCGTGGCGGCCTACGAGTCGGCCGAGGCGGGCGAACCGGTTTCGGTCGACTACTGAACGTGAACGGCCAGGGACCGGTTTCGGGCGTTACGAATATTTATATATCTGCCGTACCTCATTGTTATCAATGGTCAGTATCGACGGGCCACGACTCGCCAGACCGGACGAGTTCGACGAGATGATGTCGTTGTTGGATCGGTATTTCGCCTACGAGCGCGGCGGCATGGCCGCCAGACTTCCACACGCCTACGACGAGGCCACGCCCGAGAACCACGCTATCGTCAGGAAGGACGGCGACATCGTGAGTCACGTCGGGGCGATACCTCAGACGCTCAGCGTCGGCGAGGGGAACGAAATCGAGTGCTGGGGCGTGTCCGGAGTCACGACCGACAAGCGCCACCGTGGAAACGGCTACATGACGCAGTTGCTCGAGTTCTGGCTCGACCGGATGGCCGAAGAAGGGGTGGCGCTCGCCGACCTCGGCGGAAATCGCCAGCGATACGCTCACTTCGGTTGGGAGCAAGCGGGCCGGGAACACCGCTACGAGATACGCGAGCGCTCCTTCGATGGGAGCGCCGGGGCAGGAACGATCACGACGTACGAGGGAGGTGACGAGCAGGTCGAGACGCTCCGGGAACTCCACGGAGACGAACCGTACCGGGTGAGCCGCGGTCGGGAACGAAGCCGGACGGTGTTCGGACAGCGAGGGCTGGAGACTCTCCTCTACGAGAGCGACGGTGACACTGCCTATCTCAGTCTCACGCGTGAGAGCCGAGAGCGTACCATCGCCGAGTTCGGCGGGGCAGCAAGAGGTATCGAGGCCCTGATAGCCCACCTCTTCTCGGCGTACGACGTCGACTCCCTGACCGCCATCGTGCCACCGCGTCATCCACGAAACCCGGAGTTTCGGCGACACAGCCGGTCGTGGTCGGTGAGCGAACATCGAAAGCTGAACGTCCGCAACCTCCGAGCGGTCCTCGCTCGCTTCGCCGACCAGATGGAGGCCCGTTGGTCGCGACGGGAAGGGACGGCCAGTGGCCGGGTTACGCTCGGTCTCGAAGCGGAGTCGGAGGGAGTCGAACTCGTCTACGACCGGGATGGAATTACAGTCGAAGCGTTCGACGGGACTCCCGACGTTCGACGGGAGCGAGGAGAGATGTCAGGCCTCCTGTTCGGAATGCACGACCGGGAAGCGGAACTCAAGGCCGACTATCCCGTCTTCGAGACGATCTTCCCGCTCGACTTCTTCATCTGGCCCGCCGACCGAGTGTGACTGTCTCGCGTCTCGTCACTGCGACGGCGCCCAGATTCGAGGCGAGGAACGCGACCGTACTCCCACCGACAGTGCTACTTTCTGACTCCCTGCACGTTTCATATACGGTATATCGCTATATCGATTGTGGCGGACCAGAGTGACGGTCCGCCAGATACCGTCATCCCGACGGACGGAGCGCTGCGGGCACGGACGGCACTGGATGCCGGCTTCTACGGAAGTACGGGCAAACATCAGTGTTGCCGACCAGTTCATGCGGTTCAGCGCGGAACCCCCGCGCTGACGCTTTGGCTCTCGTTCGGCGGTCTCGTGGTTCACCCGCTAGTCGTACTCGCACCCCCAGTCCTCCAACAGTTCGGCGACTTCCTCCGGATGCTCCATCGCCACCAGGTAGGCAGCCTCCCGCACGTCCGTCAGGTACGTCGAGAATCCTGCGTCGGCCTCGACATCTCGCTGGAACTCGCTCTCGCGCTCCTGCGTACGTTCCCGAAGGTAGAACTGTACCATCTCTCGCTCGCTCTTCACGCTGTTCCGACGGACCGCCCACGGCACCCTTTCCGCTTCAGTACCATCGTCATCGGTATCAGTCTTGACCTGCTCGGCCGAATTCGCGTCTGCGTCCACGTCCTCTTTTCCCGTCACAGACCCGTCCGTCTCGTCGAGTTCGTCGCTGAACGGATCGTCGCCGGTCCCGCCTTTCATAGATTGGCCACCTCCTCGAGGTGGCCGGCCAGCTCGTCGATCTTCGCGAGTGTTTCCCGTTCGTAGTCGCGTTCACGGTCGCGATGCTCGTCGACGTACTGGAACGCGCTGGACTGTTTGCGCCAGCAGCCTTCGAACATCGACGAGCGTTTCCCGAGGACAACCGGGACGTCGAACCCCAGGCTGGAGACCCCTTCGAGGACGGCTTTCTGGTCGTTGGTCCCTTCGAAACGGTTCGGAACGACTGCCAAGACGCCGACGTTGATATCGAGGTTGTGTTCGATGCCGGCGACCACCGACTGGAGGCCTTCGATGGACTGGTCGCCTTTTCCGGACGGTTCGACCGGGATGGTGAGCGAGCGCGTCGCATTGATGGCGTTGAACAAGTGCGGGCCCGACGTGGCGGGCGGGTCCACGATGAGGACGTCGTACTGGTCGGGAACGTCGTTTTTCGCGAGTACGTGCCGTAGTCGGCCGTATCTCGAGAAGGTTTCGCCCGTCTGTTCGGCGATGCTGGCAGCGTCGCCGAGCAGGTCGCCGAGGCGCTCTAGCATGTTGTGCGACGGAACGACGTCGAAGCCTTCCGTCGTCCGGATGAGGTCGTCGAAGTCGCCTTTTGGCCGGTCGATCATGTGGTGGACGAGCGTGTCCGCGTCGTCGTCGTCGCGACCGGCGTCGACGCCGAGCAGGTAACTCAGGCAGCCGTCTTGGGGGTCGAGGTCGACGACGAGTACGCGGTGACCGTGGTCGGCGTGTGCGCGCGCGAGATTTGCAGAGAGCGTCGTTTTGCCGACGCCGCCTGCCTCGCTGTAGGTCGTATACGTGAGCATGGTAGGCTACTCGAAGAAGTGTGTTATAAAATTCCGTCAGACAACCTGGTTAGGCCATGTGGTTATCCAGTTTAGTTAGGCTAACTAGTTATGCTGCATAATCAGGATTAGTGCTTCTAGTACAAGGCCCCAAGAGGCTCTCCTGAGGCTGGATAGGGAGACTCTCTACGAGGGTAGTACGACCAGCTAACGGACCAGCAACCGGTTAGGTCGTTTCGTTAGGCTGTTTAGTTAGACTAGTGAGATAGGTTACCAACCGACGGTATTCGACACCGCAATTGCCGGACGATGTTTCCGGGGCATGAGCTACCAGATAAGTAGTAGTTCACAGCACTGGTGTACATCCCTATATTTCTATTCTAGAAGGATGTCGATCCACCGTCTGTTTCTTGAACGACACCACGCGGTTGGTTCAGGATGTTAACCCATCTTTCCGTGGCGGTAAATCGCTCATCCTGCCTGTTAGAAGATCGGACGTCAACCAGTCGATGCCGGCGGTCGGGAGCACGCCGACCGAGACGACGTCGTGTTGCTGGCTCGCTGTCAGCACGAAATCTATTACCTTAGCCTGATAGTTGCTGGACCTGGTTGCCGTTGACAGCGGTGTTTTGTTCCAGACATCGACGTGGTTCAGCCAGTTCCGCGAGCCTATGCCGAAAACTGCTATCGGAAATATTGCCATCGCCGTTCGAGCCAGGAGGCACGCTGGTTCTCGTAGGCCAGGAATTAGCTGGCGAAGTTACGATGACGGAACGAATCGAAAGGGTTTGCTAGCTCAGGTCCGCTTGTGCGAACCGTCTGTATCCGGTATACAACGGTACTGTCGCGAACAGCAGGGAGATGGCGACACTGAACAGGAAAACCGGCAGAGGTACACTCGTAAACGTATACTCGTGACCGACTAGTATGAAGAGGCCCTCACGGACCGTCTGAAGTGCGACGAGTGGATTGAGGTGGTCGGTGAACCAGAACCACAGCGGTCCCTGTTCGGTTGCATACACGTACGATTCGTACGCCGCGAATCGGCCGGTGAAGAGAAACGAGAACAGGGGGCGGACTACCGGGTTCCAGAGGCCCACGCCGGTACCGAACAGGAGATACGTACCGAATACCGCCGCCAGGGTTCGGTACCTAGAGGAAGCGGCCGTCGAAACGCCGACGACGAACGTCGTCCACACGAGTCCAGTGCCGAAAGTCCAACCCGCCCAGGCGAGGAACGCTTTCGGGAACGGATCGCCGAACCGCGTCGCGACGAGTACTTCAGCGAAGAGGATCGAAGGCGCGAGTGCGAGACTAACGACGGCGAGACGAGCCCCCAGTTTCCCGACCACGAGATTTCGACGGCTCCCCGCTGATCCGAGGAGGAGCCTGACAGTCCCCAATTCTCGCTCGCCGACGACGGCTCCGTAGTTAACGGCGATACTCAACACGATGATCGGAAGCCCGAACAGGTTGGGTATGCTCGCGACCTGATCGCTCGCGGGGGAAACGCTATTCGGGTCCAGTCTCGACCAGAGTTGCGGAGCGACGAGTAACGTGAACAGTGCGATAGCGCCGACGACGACCCACTGCTGCAGCGCGTGTCGCAGGTCCGCACGCGCTATCGTCGCCGAACGGGAACGTCCGTTCGCCGGCTCCGATGCCCGACGAACGACTGATAGCGTAGCGGCGCCGCTCCGGAGCGGTCGCCGGACTCGCTCCCGCATCCGCGATCCGCTCCCGTCCCGACAGAGGTCCGTCCGCTCGAACCGTCGAACGCCGACGAACAGCCCGACCGCGCCGAAGCAGAGAAACACGGCGGTTCCGAACAGCTGCAAGCCGATGCTAGAGGTGGGCGTTCCGGGCCCGACGGACTCGACGGACCAGCGCATCGCCTGGAAGAACCCGTTCAAGGGGTTGAGCCGCTCCGTAACGCGAAGCCACAACGGTGCCGTAGCCAGTCCGTCGTACGCCGGTGTCACCGTCGATCCGGTGAGCGCGAACGCGAACACCGGGCGGACGAGGACATTCCAGACGTCGAGTGCCGGGCTGAACGTTGCGTAGGTCACGACGATGGCACCCAGCGTCCGGTACTGCGAGGCGAACGCCGCAGAGTAGCCGACGGTGACGGCAGTCCAGACGACGGCGTATGCGAGCATCCACCCGGCCATAACCCAGAACGGGACCAGATAGGGGTTTCCGTACCCGCGCGCGACGAGAACGCATGCGACGGCCAGCACCGCCGCCATCGCCAGGACGACGATCGCCGCACGCCCCAGGAACTTCCCGAGAACGAGGTCGCGACGCGTCCCCGAGAGACCGAGAACGGTCCGGACGGTTCCGGTAGCCCGTTCGCCAACGACCGAGTTGTACCCGACGGCGGCCACCACCACGAGCGCGAACGTGACGAGGTCGATCGACATCGTCAGGAGGAAATCGCCGATTTCTCGATGCCCGGACGACGCGATCGACGCAGTACTCGGCAGGAACATCAGTCCAAGGAGAGCTATCGCTCCCCACACGAGGCGGTCACGGAGCACGTGGCGCAGGTCCCTCCGGGCGATCGTCAGGACGCGAGTCATGATTCGTCGGCTCCGTCTGTGATCGACCGAAACACCTGCTCCAGCGAGGGCACCTCGTTATCGATGTCGACGATGGTCGCTCCCGACCCATCGATGCGAGCGACGACGCCTGCCTTGGCCGTGGATTCGGTACACGCGACCACCAGCGTATCATCCCTCACGCGCACGTCAGCCACACCTTCGACGCTGGCGACGTCCCGAGCGAGGCCATCAGTGACCGATTCGAGGGAGACGCTGAACGTCGCAGGCGTCTCAGTGCTTGCACGTAGTGTCTCGAGAGTGTCTGCAGCGACGAGTTCACCGTCGTGCATGATGCCAACTCTGTCACAGATCGCCTCGACCTGATCCATGATGTGGCTGGAGAAGAACACCGCAGCACCACGGTCCCGTTCCTCGCGAACGATCTGGCGAAGCAATCGTGCCCCGTCCGGATCGAGACCGCCCAGCGGTTCGTCGAGAATCAGCAGTTCCGGCTCCCCGACGAGCGCCATCCCGAGGCCCAGTCGTTGGCGCATCCCCTTGGAGAAACCCCCGACCGGCCGATGGGCAGCGTCGGCGATACCGACCCGTTCGAGGAGGTCGTCGGGATCGTCATCAGCGCGTTTCATCTCGACCGCGAACCGGAGGTGATCGTGGGCGCTGTCACGGCCGTAATAGCCGGTCGCCTCTGCGAGAACACCGGTACGCTCACGGACGGCTCGTGGGGTTTCTTCGGGATCGTGTCCGAGGACGGAGATTTCGCCGGAGGTCCGACGGACGAAATCCAGGAGGATATTGATAGTCGTCGACTTTCCTGCACCGTTTGGCCCGAGAAATCCGAACACTTCACCGCGCTCAACGTGGAGATCGACGTCGCGAACGGCGTGGAGGGAACCGAATCGTTTCGTCAGGGACTGCGTTTCGATGGCGGCCATCTGCCGGCGGGTTCTTCCCCCGGATTTTAAATAATTCCGATATGTCTGGCGATTGTTCTGCGATGTGCGACCACATCCTCCGATACAGGCCCTCGCTGGCTGACTCGGTCGACAGAGTACAGTTTGGATTTTCGTGTACCCTTCGGCACGTTTTTGCGTCGAAACGAGGCTCACGCCCCGTACTCGCCACGGGTTCGAAACGTAGTGGCGGTGACGTATCCGTGAGGCTTCGGGAGGACGCCGACCTCACGGCGTCAGCGACGTTTCTCAGGGAAAACAGCGAGAGCGAAGTCGGGCCGATGGCACGGCCCGTGCGATTCGAACGGGACGACGAACGATCGGAGAAACGACATTCTTACGAAAGTGCCGGAGAAGTGGACACGACCTCGCAAGTTGTGGCCAGGGAGTCGGCAGAGCGAACCCCAACGGAGGAATCCTCTCACTTCATCGCCGAGGAGTGTCGAGACATCCACATCTGTGTTATGGTCAATACCTGCCTATCTCCCGGCGAACAGCATAACGAACAATACCATCGTTTTCGGACTGGAAACTCGTCGTCGAAAGCTAAACGATGGCGGCTCTTTATACAGTCCTCAGCCGAACCGGATTGGCGCGATGGAAGAAAACAAGACACACGACGACGGCATCGAGACGGACGATAGCGCCGGAGGCGAAACGACGGAAGAATCGCGCCGTTCGTTCATGAAGAAGGGAGCGCTCGCTTCGGGGGCGACCGCACTTGGCCTCTCGAGCGTGGACAGCGCAGCAGCGCAGGATGGCCCGGTACAAGTTCTGGTGTACACGTACAACTACTATCCGAACGTGGCCTTCGACGTCATCCAGCAACTGCAGGCGTCGACCACCGTCAACGTCCTCCGCCGTCCGAGTGGCAGGACAGTGCCGGAGATCAGCCAGCCCGATGACTACAACGGCTACGTCATCAACTACCGCCTCGGCGGGCAGGGAGGACAGTCGGCCGGCATCACGACCCTGCTGTTCACCCGAGACGCGCTACAGACGAACGCACGCTATCGACTCTCCGGGAACGCCCAGGTGTTCAGTTCGGACCTGAACCTCCTCTCGACGACCGCTCGTCAAACGGGCTGAGATATCTAGCGCCGCCCGAGAGCAGAGGCCACTCTCCCTCCACACGCCAGTATCCCCGATTAGTTGACCGGTGGCTCGTCTGCACGACGTCTATCGCCACGCACACGACAGGTGTCGAAGACGCCACCATCGACGGCGCCCTCGGCGATTGCTGGTGAACTCCTCTCTCGCTTTCTGTCCCGTCACCGGTCGCTGACGCACGGGTCAGCCGGTACTCGCACAGCGCATCGACGAGACGACTACCGGAGTGGTAACCGCGACTTACTGGATGCGTAGACGATAGTTAGTGGGACTCTTTATCGAGCCTTCGTTGCTACTTTTGGCACATAATCTTATCGGCAGCGATTGCTACTGTGGCCGTGGCCTCGGAACAGCGGTCTCCACTCGACGGGTTCGCAGGCGTCGTCGTCACCTCGCTCGGGCTCTTCTGTACCGCCATCGGAGTGCTCTTGCTCCCCCAATCTAGCCTCACCGGACTCTGGATCGCGGCCATTGGTGCGAACTTCCTTGCCTCGGTTCTCGTCGGAACGACGTGGGGACGACGGCGTCTCGGTCTCGACCCCGGCGGTACCTCGGCAGCGCTGGTATTCGTGGCGATTGCAGTCGTCCTCATCGTTACGTTCATCGTCGTCAACGTCGCGTCCGCGTCGATGGTTTCGGATTGACGACGCTCCCATGCTCGTGGTTCGAGTGACGGTGGTGCGCTCAAGGTGCCCCGGCCATGGTACAACTACCGATGAGGGGTTGCCACCGACGCAGTTGCGTCCTCTGGCCTCGGTAGCGACCCCCTTTCAATGGTCGCTTACTGCGTTAACGTCGCGTCAAGCGTGATGTCCGGTCCGGCGAGCGCCTTCGAGACGGGACAGTTGTCCTTGGCGCGCTGGGCAAGGTCGTCGAAGGTATCCTGGTCGATCTCGGGGATGGCAGCTTCCAGCGTCAGCTCGATACGCGGGATCTCGAATCCGCCACCGTCGGCTCGTTCGAGATGCACGTCCGCCTGCGTGTCGAGGCGGTCGGGCGTGTATCCTTCCTCGTCGAGGAACGCCGTCAACTGCATCGAGAAACACCCGGAGTGTGCGGCTCCGATCAGTTCTTCCGGGTTCGTTCCCGGTTCGTCCTCGAAGCGAGTCGGGAACCGGAAGGTTCCCTCGATCTGCCCGCTCTCGGTTTCGAAGTCACCGCTTCCGTCCTTTCCACCCTGCCAGTGAGTTTCGGCTTGTCTCGAGGTCATCTGCAAGCTCGAGTACGGGCGGAAGCAGTATGGAAATACTGGCCAGAAGATTCCGTCTCTCCGGTGGGCGCTCGCCAGCAGTTCGTTTTCCCGTCCATCCTCCAGGGTACTGCCGTGCTGCTTATCCCGTTGATGTCACTAGAGGGGATAATGGACACCCCGTATGCGGTGTTGGGTCTCGATCCCGACGCCGACGAGGAGGCAATCGAACGCGCGTACAGAGAACGGGTGAAAGAAACGCACCCCGACCAGGGTGGCTCGATAGAGGCGTTTCGAGCGGTGAGAACGGCCTACGAACGACTCAAAGCAGGCTCACGGGGTAGCGACGAGATACCTGGCCGCGACCGGGCGGCCGACTCGAACGACACCCCGGACTACCGAGCGACGCCCTCGCAGGTCACGTACCTGAACTACGACGTCCTCGCCGACTACGGCTGGGAGCCCACGGACGAACGGCTCTTCGAGAAGGCGGCCGCTGCAGACCTCGACGAGACGGACTACGGCCAGTTTCAGGCCGAACCCGGTAAATCGCTCTTAGAAGCGGCCGAGAGCAACGGTCTCGAGTGGCCGTTTTCCTGCCGTGGTGGCGCCTGCGCCAACTGTGCAGTCGCGCTCTCCGCCGGCGAGCTGTCGATGCCGGTCAATCACGTACTCCCCGCGGAGATGCTAGAGCGGAACATCCGATTGTCCTGCAACGGAATCCCCATCACGAAGGACTTGCACGTGATCTACAACGTGAAGCACATGCCGGACCTCGAAGAACTCCTGCTGCCACCGCGCCCGTCCAGACAGCCTTCGCCCGGTGAGTAATCGAGCCTGGTGTTCCGACGGTGTTCACGTCACGAACGCTCGGTGAGGACTGACGACCTACCGCATTTCCTCCAGCGTTTTGACGGTGTCCGACATGATCCACGCCGTCTCGCTCTCCGGTTCTTCGATACAGATGGCGAAAAACGAATCGCGGCCCTCGTCGACGGTGATTTTGTAGCCGCGACTCGCTAATTCGAGACCCTCGCCGGGAGAATCGGGGGTTGTCACACCTGCTCTCAGAGTCAGCGGTAAATAACGGGCACGATTCGAAACGAGTGCTGCCTGGTACGTAGCGGTCGAGGAACTGTCGAATCGGGATGGATGTTCTCCCGGTGAACTATCCTCTTCTCCTCGTTCACGGCCGCCGCCGGTCGCTCCATGCGGGTATGGCTCAGCGCCCGTAATCAGCCGAGCGACGACGTCCAAACGTCGAACGCATTCCGGCATTTCCTCGCGATACCCGACGCGTTAGAGAAGTCGCTGGAAGCGAGATTCTGTGGAGGTGAGCCGGAATCGGAGGGCGGACAGAATCCGGATCGAGTACCCGGTAGGACGTCGTACGCGAGATTTCGGAGGCCGTCCGTGGTCGTCGCGTCCGCGACACCGACATCGAGACTGTTGTTTACATATCAACCCGCCGTTTTTCGCTATTTGCTACCCTGGTTCATGGAAAGATGGTATCCTCACGACCACAGTCGAAACGGGGAGCGCGAAACAAGGTGATGGGCGTGCTCGCCCTGCTGGCGGCCGGGTTGTTACTCTCCGCGGCTACCGGAACGTACCGCGTATTCTCGTACCTCGCGGCGTTCTTCATCGCAGCGGTGCTGGGTACCGCCTCGGTCGAGCGAAACGACGGTGAACTCGACCTCGCGCCGTACTCGTGGCTGGTAGTCGGCCTCGGCGCTATCTTCGTGACCGGGTTGACTATCATCTGGTTCACCTGGCGGCCGGGAACGACCGAGTACACGTACGTACTCGGACTGCCAGTTCCGACGCTAGCGTACGTCGTCTTCCTCTGGTTGCTGCCGATCCTCGGCGCGGTGTACTACGCCCTCGTCTTTCCGAGAATCGGCGACGAGCAGGTCGTCGACGATATCATGAGCGAGGTGCGTCAGGTCCAGGGAACGGGACGCTACCCGCTGTCGTCGTCTCGACCAGAGGCCGACGGCGGCGAGGAGGCAGAAACACCGCGAGCGTCGTCGGGACGCCGTTCGGACGGAACCGAAGGAGGGCCACGCGCAAACGAATCACGTCAGGAGACGGAACGCCCAGACGGAGGTGAGCGGCGATGACCGCGCCACCGCTCGTCCCACTACAGGAGATTCCGGTCACGGACAGCCCGTACGTCCTGCTGTTCGGCAGTCTGTACCTTCTGTTGGTGCTGGCTATCGGCGTCTGGGGCTACCTCCAGACGGAGAGCACGGCGGACTTCCTCATCACCGGCAAGAGCATCGGGACGTGGGTGCTCGCGCTGACGGCGTTCTCGGTCATCCAGTCCGGGTTCGGCTTCGTCGGCGGGCCGGAACTCGTCTACTCGTTCGGGACGACCGCGCTGTGGATCTTCTTCACCGCCCCGCTCGGGTTCGTCGTCACGTGGATACTGCTGGCCAAGCGGATGCGCCTGTTAGCAGACATCCGCGACGTGATGACGATAGCGGACGGGATGTACGTCAGGTACGAGAGCGCGTGGGTACGCGGACTGACGGCGGTCGCGGTCGTCGTCGGCGTAATGGCGTACCTGGCGACCAACCTCGCCGCGTTGCAGTACGTGATGCGGGCGATCTTCGGTCTCCCGGTGGTGTGGGGGCTGTTCATCGGTGCGCTCATTCTCCTGCTCTACAGCATGCTCGGCGGAATGATCGCAGGGGTCTGGACCGACTTCGTGCAGGCCATCACGATGATCGTCGGCGCCGTCTTCGTCTTCGCCTTCGCGCTCTCGTTCGGGGGCGGGATGGAGACCATCTCGCGAAATCTCGCCAGCGCGGACCCGTCGTTCGTCTCGCCGTTCGGAGCCATGGGAGCCCCGGTCGCGACCGTGTTCACGGCGCTCGGCTGGTGGATCCTCTTCTCCATCGGCGCGGCCGGTCAGCCGCATCTGGTGACCAAGTTCTACATGAGTCGTAACCTCCGCATCCTCCGCTGGGGAGCCCCGATCGCCGCGGTGACGTACGCGATTTCGAGCCTCCTCGCGTTCTCGACCGGACTATCGATGCGGTCGATGGTCGAGTCCGGACAGGCCGCGGCACCGAAGAGCGCCTCCGTCGTTGGTCCGGTGTTCGTGCTGGAACACACGCCGGGCGTCCTGGCCGGACTCATCCTGGCGGCGCTGTTGGCGGCGATCATGAGCACGAGCGACTCGTTCCTCAACATCGGGGCGGCGGCCGTCGCCCGGGACATCCCGCGTGCGCTGGGACGACCCATCGAGGACGACGAGACGGAACTGCGGGTGACCCAGGCCGCGCTGGCGGGTATCACCATCGTGTCGACGCTCATCGTCTACTTCTCGGAGGCGCTGGTCGGTATCCTCGGGACCATCGGATGGGGATTCTTCGCTGCGGCGTTCTTCGCCATCGCGGCGCTCGGACTGAACTGGAAGGGGGCCACGAAGGAGGGCGCGATAGCCGCGCTCGTCGGTGGACTGGTGGTCAACCTCTTCTACAGCGCCGTCCCTCGAATCGCGGACACGGCCGGTCTCGGTGGACTCGCCAGCACCGTCGCGAGTCTCTACCCGTTCCCGGAATCGTTCCCGGTCGGAACGGTCGCACTCCTCGTCACCGTCGTCCTCTTCGTCGTCGTCTCGCTGGCGACGCAGGGAGACCGGACGGTGCCACGGGACATCGCCGTCCTCATCGAACGATGACGATGGCCGAATCGAACGAAACCCGGCTCGCACGCTTCACGGGATGGTTCCGGCGACGTCCGACGTCGCTCGAGTTCTGGGAACTGCTCGTGACCGACAGACGCGTCGTCTGGTGTTTCGTCGGCGAGTCGTTCAAATCGCTCCTCCTGCGGGCGGACACCGGCGAACGCGGTCGCCGCGAGGTCGAGCGCTCGTCGGCCGAGCGAGCGCTGGCGCTCGACGACCGAAACTTCGCGGTCGCGCTCGAATCGCTCCAGTCCGTCCGGCTCCGGGAGGGGTCGCGATTTCGGCGCACGGCGCTGACGGTGACGTGGCGCGACGACGACTCCTCGACCTCGGTCGAACTGTACGGCACGCGTTCGAGCGACTCGCAGGTCGACGTCGTCGAAGCGCTCGCAGAAGAGCCGGCGCTATCGCACGTGGATATCGGCGTCGAGACGAGCGGTCGACTGCTCTGACGTCTCCTATCGTTCCGGGACGGAGTTCCCTTCGTCTCGATTCGGTCGGTCCTCTTCGACGAGGGCCGGGAACGCCGCGACGATGCGACGAAGGACCTTCTGTTCGGCTCGTCGCAGGTTCTTCGAGGCCCCGGTCTTCGAGACGTCGAACGCGTCGGCCAGCGTTTCGAGCGTCGCGTCGCGCGGCGTTCGAAAGTACCCGCCGTCCACGGCTTTCTGGAGGGTCAGACGCTCCGTCTCGGAGAGCTCCCGACAGCCGTCGAGGAGCCCCTTCGCCGCGTCGAGGTGCTGGATGACGTCGAGGTAATCCTCGAACGACGTGGCGTTTCGAGCTTCGACCCGGAAATCGTTCTCGACTTCCAGGTCGGCGAGCGCGTCGTCCGCGTCGGCGCCGGTGTCGAACCCGACGTTCCAGAGCTCGCTTCCGTCCTGGATCTGAAACGGCCCGGTGATGTAGCCGTCGTGGTCGCGAATCGTCTGCATCGCGTTCGTCTGTCCGATGAACGACTTGATGACCGCCGTGTCCCCCCGCCGGGACAGGAGTTCGAACCCCAGCATCCGCTCGTGGTCCTGCAACTCGTTGAGGCCGTTCGTCAGCGCGCCGTGGTCGTCCCCCGTGACGAGGATCCTAGTCTCCAGTTCCTGCTGGGCGGTGTTGAAGTCCCAGTGCATCGTGTGAAAGGAGACGTCGGCGACGTCCGTCACGTCGATGTACGGACAGTCGTACTGGACCATGTCCATTGTTACCGATATCATGGGACTCTGTCGTCGTTTATCGGGGAAATAGGTGATGGTATCGGAGGTTAAGATAGAGAAATTTATGTTTCTGTCGGCGTATTTTCCTTCTGACCATTCGAGACGGTGGAGGAGCGGCTAGTTCGGGACGACGCCGGCGACCGGAGTTCCCGACGACGCACAGGAGATGTGAAAAGAACCGCCAGTCCACTTGCGACAGCGGTCCGCCGACCCCGGTGAGGGCGACGACCAGAGGCCCCGTTTCGGTCGACCGCTGGTCGTCCGTCACCGGGAATCGAGAGCGCCGGTGAGAGAGCTACCTCCCCAGCGCCATCTCGATGCGTTCCAGATCCGAGTCCCGTATCCGGTCGGGCGACGCCCTGACGGTTTCGATGGACAGGAACGTAGCCTCGAAGCCCTCCGCCTCAGGGGTTAGCTCCCCCGAGACCCCGGAACGTTCCAGGGCGTACGTGATGAGGTAGAAGGCGACGCGCGAACGCTCGGCGTGGAGGATGGTCAGGAACTGCAGGTCCGGGGGGTCTGCCCGGAGACCGGTCTCTTCCTCTAGCTCCCGGACGGCCGCCCGCTTCGGTCCCTCGTCGTACTTGGCGTGGCCGCCGGGAAGGCTCCAGACGCCCTCGTGCTGCGGTATCGGTTCGTCGAGCAGCAGGACGTGGTCGTCGTCGTGGACGACGACGTGGACGCCCGGAATCGGATTCCGGGAGAGCACGAGTTCGCACTCCGAACACCAGGGATGCTCCCGGCCCTCGAACTCGCAGCTTCCGACGGCGGCGCCACACCGGTGGCAGTGATCGGGGTCGACGGCGACTGAATCGATGTCGACGGATTCGATATCGACCATGTGAACCCGTTCCACGCCAGGAGACGAAAGTGTTCGTTTGCGGTCGCCCGGACACTCCGGGCAAGACGATGCGCCGAAACGCGACTACTTCCCGACCATCGAGGAGACGAGCTTCGACTCGGCTTTCCGCAGGTGTTCGGCGGCAGTACTGGGCGCGCAGTCGATTGCAGCGGCGACGTCCGTGTGGCTGGCTTCGCGCGGAATCTCGTAGTAGCCCAGTTCGAACGCGGTCTCGATGGCCTCGCGCTGGCGCTCGCTCAGGTGCGTTTCCACGGTCGCGGCCGTCGCGTCCAGCCCGCCGATCTCCTCGATGGTCACGTCCACGGGACCGGGCACGGTCTCGATAGCCGCCTGTATCTCAGCGTCCGGGCCGAAGAGCGAGAACGTCACCGTCCCGTCCTCGTGATACCGAATCGGCGGAACGACGACCAGTCCGCCCTGCGTGATGGGGCCGAACAGTTCACCCAACGCGTCGGTCGTGGCGTCCCTGACGTAGACGTAGAAGGCGTCCTCGCCGGCCCGTGCGATGTCGTAACCCAGAACCTCCGGAATCTCCTCGACGGCCGCCTCGAAGGCGTCGGCGTCGCCCACGGCGTAGTGGAGTATTCCCAGCGCGTCGCCCGTGAAGTTCCACTGGAGGGCGGTCGCGCGCTCGACGAAGGAAGCGTTGGCCCACACGTCGTACATCGGGTGAATCTCGGCCTCGCGACCGCCCGCGGTGATGCGAACCCGGACGTGCTTCATGTCGGGGACCACCGCGTCGGCCGCCTTAAACCTCCCGTGCGAATCCGGCGTTAGTATTTCGCAGCGTCAGCGACTATCCACGTCTGTATGAAGGTGTTCATCACGGGCGCTACGGGCGTCCTCGGGCGTCGACTCGTCGACCGACTCACCGACCGCGACCACGAGGTCGTCGGACTGGCTCGTGACGAAGCGGGCGAGCGCATCGTCGGACGCCGGGGTGGAACTGCACGACGCGGTGACGTCCTCGACCCCGAGACGCTGGAGCGAGCGATGGACGACGACGTCGAGGTGGCGGTCCACGCCGCGACGGCCATCCCGGACTCCACCAAGCCCAGCGACGAGGAGTGGGCGCGAAACGACCGCGTCCGGTTCGAGGGCGCGAAGAATCTACTGGACGCAACCCCTGACAGGCTCCGGCAGGTCCTGTTCCCGAGCGTCGTCTGGGTCGCCCGCCAGCCCGACGGCTCGTGGTTCGACGAGACGGCCGACCGCCACCCCGACAGAGCCACGCGGTCGGCTGCCGACGTCGAGGACTTCCTCCAGGAACGCGCCGCCGGGGACGGCTTCGACGCGACGGTCCTCCGCTGCGGGTTCTTCTACGCGCCGGATGCGAGAGACACGCACACCTGGGGCGAACGACTGCTCGACGGCGACCTGCCCGTAGTGGGCGGCGGCCTGCTCGGCCGGCAGGACGCCGAACTCTCGTTCGTTCACGCCGACGACGCGGCGGCGGCGTTCGTCGCAGCCATCGAGACCGAGGCAGGCGGGACGTACCACGTCGTCGACGACGAACCGGTGACCGGGGCCGCGTTCTTCGAGGCGTTCGCGGACCTGCTGGAGGCTCCGGAGCCGGGGCGAATCCCAGCCTGGCTGGCCCGATTTTTCGTCGGGAAGATCAACGCCGAGGGGTTCACCAGCCCGATGCCGACGACCAACGAGAAGGCGAAGCGCGAACTCGACTGGGAGCCGGAGTATCCGACCTACCGGGACGGCCTGGAGCAGGTCGTCGAAACCTGGAAGGCCGACGGCACGCTCGCCGAACTGCGGGACGAATCGACCGCCGAAACGACGACCTCGCCCCGAGGGGAGGCAGCGTGAAGGACGATGGGTACCCTCCGCCGCGACGACTACCCGAGCAGTCACGCGAGACGCCACGGGCCGTGTCGCTCACGCCGACTCGTTCGCAACCGGCGTTGCCCGTCTCGAACGGCGGGCGGCTACGAGCGGGTACGATAGACGACGAAGATTCCCGCGAGCAGTAACAGGAGCGTCGAGAAGACCGTCGTGATACTGCCGAGTGCGAACAACTCCGGCGTCGCTCGCCGGGACGACGCGATCGAGAACACCTGGATGGGCATGGTGTTCTGGCGCCCGACGAGGAGGAGACTCCGCGTCGCCTCGTTGTACGAGAGGGTGAACGCGAAGACCGCCGCCCCCAGGACGGTCGGAGCGATCTGAGGGAGCGTTATCTCCCTGAACACCGTTCGTTCGTCGGCGCCCAGCACGCGCGCCGCCCGTTCGTTCTCCGGGAGGTTCGGCGGAATCCCCGCCAGGAGGACGACCATCGCGAACGGAAGCGTCCAGACGACGTGCACCGTAAGCGCGAGCCACAGACCTTTCGAGAACCCCAGAAGTTGGTTCAGAAAGAGCGTCGCACCGACCCCGTAGGTGATTCCGGGCGTGATGATACCGAGCAAGAGGAGGTACAACACCGCGCGTCGCCCGGGAAACCGTCGGCGGTACGCGAGTACGGTCGCCGTCGCGAGAACCGTCGTGATGAGCATTGTTACGAACGCGAGTTTGAGCGAGCGCTCTACGGCCGTGACGATGCCGCTGCTGGCGAGCAACTCGGCGTACCACCGCGTGCTGAAATCGACGAACGGGAACGTAAGCCCGCCTTCGTTGAACGAGAAGGCGATGAGTGACAGCATCGGGAGGTAGATGTAGAGCGAGATGAGAACGGCGTACGCCGCCAACAACCGTTTCACGCCGAGGCGCTCCGCGAACGAGGTCGCCGTTTCGGCGAGCGAGCGCCCGCCGGTCGGGCGGCGCGTCTCGCGTTCGGTCGCTTCGGTGTCGGCTGTCATCTCTCGGTGGTCCGTCTGACGGGTTGCCAGTCGGCGTTCAGCGAGCGTCCGCCCGTCCCGGGCCGCCCGGCGTTCGGGGCTATCCGTCGAAGTTCTGGGCGACGGTGTCCATCTCCTCGAACTCGACGTCGTCTTTCGCTTGCATGTGCTGGACGAGTTGCTCCAGCCGCTGAAGTCGGTGCGCCTGACCTATGACCTGGGGGTGCATCGTGAGGATGAACACGCCGTCGTCGACGTGGTCGTACATCCAGTCGAACTGGTCGTACCAGCGCTGGAAGATCGAATCTTCGCTGGCGTACCCCATCCGGTGTGGGCGAGACCACGTAAACGTCAACGGCGGCCAGTCGTCGCGCTGCCACGAGACGGGAAGCTCCACGAGGTCGGTCGGCTCTCCACGGTCGTAGGGACCGTCTTCCGGCGCGCTCCAGTTCCCGTAGACGTAGTGCGGTCTGAAATCGGACGCCATCTTGCTCGAATCCCACTCGAACCCGAGGTCCTGCAGGATGTCGAGCGTGTGCTGGGAGAAATCCCAGGCTGGCGAGCGATAGCCGGTCGGTTCCCGGCCGGTGACGTCCTGGATGCTCTCGATGCCGCGTTCGATGTCGGCCTGTTCGTCCTCCTTGCTCTCGAACGTCGCCGGACCGGTGTGGCTCCATCCGTGGTGCTGGATGTCGTACCCCCGGTCCCACACCTCGCCGCAGATCTCCTCGAAGCTGTCGATCGTATGACCGGGGACGAACCAGGTCGCGGGAATGTCGTACTCGTCGTGAAGGTCGAGCAATCGAGGAGCGGCTACTTCCGCCCCGAACACGCCCCGTGAGTGTCTCGTCGGCATCTCCCAGGAGTCGTACGACCAGAGCCACGTCGATACCGCGTCGAAGTCGTATGAGAGACAGACGGTGGCACCCGTCATACGTTACCGCACACCGCGATAAGGGATAAGGATATCATAAAATATTCAGTAGGACCGTGGGTCATGCATCCCGCAATCGCTGCTGAAGTACCGTCGGGACGCGTTGAACCGAAGAAAGCAGGGGGTCGCCCGAATTGCTCACCCGTCCGTAGAGTCCGTACGTCGAGACCCGGGAGTATCGTACAACGCCTCGCCCGGACTCGCTCCTTCGTCACCGCGTTCGGCGTCGATGGCGTCGTCGATCGTGAGGAGTAGCTGGCTCACCTCGGTCGCACAGACGTACTGCTTCCGACGGTACGCGACGGGGTCAAGAACGCCTGCGTCCACGGTGTCCTCGATCGTTCCGTCCGGTAGGACTAACCCGGCCCGTTCGGAGCCGGTCTCGTGGGCTGCCCGGAGGTCCGCAAGTGTCGTCACCGGGTCACGGCCCCCGTTCCTGGCCAGCGTCGTCACGATTCGGTCCACCGCATCGGCGTACGCCTCGATGGCGAGTTGCTCGCGCGTATCCGTAGACCGCGCGGTGGTTCGAAGCGCTCGTGCGATACGCAGTTCCGTCGCCCCGCCCCCGGGAACGACACCTGAACGACGACCGAGCCCTCGAGCGGCGGCGACTGCGGCCGCGGCTTTCCGGACCTGTCTGGCCATCTGGTCTCCCGGCTGTCCAGAGACGCCGGTGAGTACGGCCGTCACGGTCTCGGGAGCGTCGCATTCGTCGAACACCAGGATACGCCGTCGTTTGCGTCGATGTCGGCGTCGTCCGATGCGCTGCTCCTCGACGAGGCCCGCGTGGCCGAGATCCGCCACCGTCGCGTCGTCGGGTTTGATTATCTCGGTCGCCCCCGTCCCGCGACAGACGTGCGAGAAATCGAGGCTCGTGACGCCACGTACCCCGAGAACGCCCGCGTCGACGAGGAGCCGGAGATAGTGGCGGTCGATTCCCGACCGCGTCACGACTACGTCGACGCCGAGTTCGACGAGGTGGTCGACGACCTCGCGGCGGCGAGCGTGCTCCGCGTCGACCAGCGCGGCCTCCGTCGCGACCGAGTCGACTCGAACGCCCGCTATCGACTCCGGTTCCCGAATCTGTAGCCCTCGGTTGTCCTGCCCACCGAGCGCCAGCACCGTCGCGTCACGCTTCTCCCGCTCCATCTCGGGATGCGCTCGGCTGTAGCGGTCGAGCACTGCGCCGCGAACGAGTCTCGACTCGTCGATTCGGCCGTTCGAGAACCGTCGGACGGCGAACGTCGTCTCGTCCGGCGTTCCGACGGTCTCGACGGCGTCGACCGCGAGCGGGGCCCAGTCGTCCGCGAACGCTCCGACGTCGTTGCCCGTCATCGCCGTTCGAGCGACGGCGCTGGCGGCGGCCGTCGAGTCCGGGAACGCGGAGAGGCTCCGGGTCGCGTCGTCCAGGACGTCCGCGACGACGCCGAGAGCGGTCTCGTAGCCCATGCTGACGGTCGTCGGGTGGAGTCCCTTCTCGAGCAACGTCGCCGCCTCGTCGAGCAGCGCGGCGCCGAGGACGACGGTCGTCGTGATTCCGTCCGGAATCCGTTCCCCCTCGACGTCGGTATCGCCGGGGCGTTCGGGGCCGACGACGCGCAACAGAACGGGTGCGATCGGATGTTCGAGCGGGAGTTCTTCGAGGACGGTCGCGCCGTCGCTCGCGACGACGTACTCGTCGGTGCCCGGGATGCCGCGGTCGGCGTCGCCGCTTCGCGTTTCGAGTTGCGACAGGACGAGCGTGTCCTGCGGCGTCGGGCCGAGCGTCGTGCGAAGGATCTCCGCGATGGCCCGGACGGCAGTGATGTTCGCCTGTGGAAATCGAGGCGCCGGGTCGGACCGCGAGCGTCCCGCCTCTCGTTCCCCCATCGTTCAGTTCCTCCACAGCGTTGCGACGCTCTGGCGCCCGGCGGCGAGCGTAGTGTAGTCGGAGCGAGCGGCCACGGTCATTGGAACTGCTGGCGAACGCCGTCAATCCCGTCGTGCTGGTCGCAGGCCAGCATGAGCTTTATTCGGGCCTTGTGCGCCGGGAGGTCGCCCGCGAAGATGGCGCCGTGCTCGCGTAGCGTCTCACCGCCGCCGTCCCCGCCGTAAACCGGGGTGACGCTGCCGGCCGGGCACCGTGAGGCGACGACGACCGGGGTTCCCGCGTCGACGACGTCCGCGATAGCTCTCCCGAGCGGTGCGGTCGTGTTTCCGAGGCCGGTCGCTTCGACGACGATTCCGTCGACGCCTCGGTCCTGGGCGGCCCTGATCGCCGCGTCGTCGACGCCGACGTCCGAGGTGACGACGGCTACCCGGGCGTCGGGGTCGAGGACGGGGATGTGGTCGGTGTAGCTGCCCGGCTGCCGGAAGTGACGAATCGAGTCGCGCGTGGTGACCGCCACCGGCCCCGTTTCGGGGGACTGGAACGTATCGAGGGCGCTCGTGTGCAGCTTCCGAACGTCGCGGGCGGCGTGGACCTGCTGGTCGAACGCGACGTACACGCCGCCCGTCGTCCGGAATCGGTCGTCGGTGGCGACGCGGACGGCGGTTCGGAGGTTGGCCGGTCCGTCGGGGCTCAGTTCGTCGGGACGGCGTTGTGCCCCGGTGAAGACGATCGGCGCGTCGATGTCGAGCGCGAGGTCGAGGTAGTACGCGGACGACTCCATCGTGTCCGTCCCGTGGGTGACGACGACGCCGTCCGCGCCGTCGGCGATGGCCTGCCGTGCTCGTCGGCCGATAGTTGCGACGGTATCGACGTCGAGTTCGAAGCTGGGAACTTGGGCGACCTGTTCGACGTCGACCTCGGCGAACGCGTCGAGACCGGGGACGGCGTCGAGCAGCGCTGCTCCCGGTTCGGTGGGGGAGGCACCGCCTTCGTCCCGGGTGCTCGCGATGGTTCCCCCGGTTCCGAGCACCTTGATTACAGGTGGCATGGAACAGGGTACGGGATTCTCGGGTAAGTGAGTTTATCCGTTTTCGGGACACGACGAGGATATTTTTGCACGTACGGCCGTTCGACGCACGATACTCGCGATTAACTGCCGTCCGATTCGGGTCTATTTGAATCGCGCGGCTCACAGCATCCGACATCAATCATGATTATGGATGGCGTTGGATGTTCACATGCATCATGGGAGACCCCTTAACTAGACGCAACTTCATGAAGTACGCGGGGTCGGCGTCGGCCGGTCTGGCGGTCGCCGACGGCGCCGCCGCAGACGCGGACGCCAGCCGCGTAGAGAGCCAGGACGGTCTCCAGAACGGACAACGGCCGGTTCAATGGGCGAGCACCGCCTACGCGGCTCGCGACGGCCAGAGTCAGAAGTTCGAGGAGATGACCGACATACCGCTGAACCGGACGATCGGCGACCTTCCGACGACCCAGCAGCGTATCCTCGGCGGTGGCAACGAAACCTTCGACGCCGTTTCCGTCGACACCTCGAGCGCCGGCGCGCTCACGATGGACAACGACGTGACCGCGGCTACCCCGACCTCCGCGCTCGACAAGTGGGACAGCGACGCCATCGCCGACCTGTTCACCAGTCCCGAGGAACGGCTGTCCGACCAGATCGGCGCGCAGGCGGAGACGCTCAGCCAGCAGCTCTGGATGGACGTGAACGACCAGCAACGGCTGCGCTTCCCGCCGACGATTTACAACTTCGACGCCATCGGCTACAACCCGAAGTTCGTCGAACCCGGTAGCGTCTCGAAGTGGTCGGCGCTCTTCGACGACCAGTACAGCGGGCAGGTCCTGTACGACGCAATCGCCGCCATCGGGATTCCCGAAGCCCTCATGCACATGATGGACAACAACATGGTCCAGGGGGAAGTCGGCCAGCTCAACGACCCGACCAGGGACCAGCTCGACCAGGCCATCGACTTCCTCGTCAAGCAGAAGCGGAACGGCCAGTTCCGCTCGACGTGGACCGCGTACGGGAACTCGGTGAACCTGATGGCGAGCGAAGAGGCGGTCGTCGGCGACATCTGGCAACCGGCCGCACTGGACGTGCGGCGCTCGGGGACGCCCTGCAAGTACGCGACGATGAGCGAAGGCGTTCAGGGCTACCGCTTCTGGTACGCCGGCATCATCCCGACCAAACCCGGCGCCCAACAGCGGAACAACGTCGACGAGGTCAACACCCTCATCAACGACGTACACTACGGCGCCTGGTTCCCGGGGTTCATCCAGGGGTGGGGCTACTCCGTCCCGCAGTACCCCAACACGGAACTCGTCCGTACCGGGTCGGACGACTCCGGACAGGGGATGGGGCCGGAGTACTACGACTGGGCGTACCGCGGCGAGCGCACGTACCAGCCCGTGGAGAACCCCAACCTGTTCGACCCGCAGAGCTACGACTGGTCGATGGAGGAGGGGGAACCCGACCAGAACGGCCAGCAGCGCGACTCCGGCCCGATCGAGGAGCGAATCGACCGCATCGGCTTCTTCCAGATCTGGCCGAGCAACGCCGACTACATGATCGAACGCTGGCGGGACTTCACGAGCGCCTGACCGTCTCTCACGTCTCGTCATGTCACCGTCACTCCGCTCCCGAGTTCGCCAGGCCGAAACGTCGCTTCTCGTCGGGCCGACGCTCCTCTGGTTCACCGTCCTCCTGCTGTTTCCGCTCGGCGTGATCCTCTACTACAGCTTCCTCACCTACTCGAGTTTCAGCGTCATCCACGAGTTCACGCTCGAAGCCTGGCGGACGAGCGTCTTCGACGAGACCGTCTACGACGTCTTCGTCCGAACGCTCACCATCGGCGCGACCGTCACCGTCGTGACCCTCCTGTTCGGCTATCCCCTCGCGTACTTCCTCCGCTTCTACATGAGCCAGACCGGCGGCATCGTCCTGCTCCTGTTTCTCGTGATTCCGTTCTGGACCTCCGGCGTCATCCGGACGCTCGGCTGGTATCCGGTCCTCGGCCGGACCGGCGTCGTCAACAAACTCCTCGTCTCCAGCGGACTCCTTCAGGAACCGCTCGGCTGGCTGTTGTTCTCCCCGTTCTCGCAGATCGTCGGGTATCTCCAGAACTACGTCGTCTTCATGGCCGCCCCCATCTACATCTCGCTCGCCCAGATCGACCCCGACCTCCTCGACGCGTCCGAGACGTTGCGCGGGAATCCGCTCGCCACGTTCCGGCACGTGACCTGGCCGCTGAGTCTCCCCGGCGTCGTCATCGGCTCCATCTTCGTGTTCGTGCTCTCGATCGGGAACTTCACCGTCCCGCAGTTCCTGAGCGGCGGCGAAAGCACCATCACGACGCTGATCTACCTCTCCGTCAACTCCGGGCTCAACTATCCCGCCGCGTCCGCGCTCTCGATCGCCCTCCTCGTCGTCATCTTCGCGTTCGTCTACGGACTGACTCGCCTCGTCGACATCACCGAGATCAGCCAGGGGTGACCCGGACGGTCGAAACGGACCGCCCGTCTCTACCGCCCGGGGTCGCCCGTAACGGCGGCGACGGTTCGGCCGGTCACTCGCCGAGGATGTCCTTCTGGAGGTCCACGTCGGGGACGACGCTCGTCTCCGCCAGCAGGAGTCCGTCGCCGGCGTCCCACCCGACGGTCACGGTATCCCCGTCGACGTCGACCCGTTCCGGAATCTTGACCTGAACTTCCATCTCCTGTCCGCCGTCGCTGCGCGCCTCGAGAACGAGTCGGGTCCCTCGACTCGGCTGTCGGATGACGTCCACGACCGAGCACGTAAGCGTATTGTCGGCGGTCGAATCGAGCCGGAGCGCCTGCGGTCGCACGACGAACGGGAGTTTCCGGTCGAGGAGGTCGTCGACGTCGGACCGGACCGTGCGTGCACTCGCGGTGAACTCGCCGAACGGCGTCTCGACGTCGACGGTCGCGGCGTCGGATGAGACGTCCGTGACGCGACCCGTGAAGATGTTCGAGTCGCCGACGAAGGCGGCGACGAACGCCGTCGCGGGACGGTTGTAGACCGCCGAGACCGACCCCGACTGTTCGATACGGCCCTCGTTCATGACGACGATCTGGTCGGCGAGCCGCATCGCCTGGGACTGGTCGTGGGTGACGTACACGAACGTCGTGTCCAGTTCGCGGTGGATTCGCAGCAGTTCGCGTTCCATCCGCTTTTGCATCTTGTAGTCGAGGTCGCCCAGCGGCTCGTCCAGCAGCAACAGCTTCGGTTCGAGGACGAGACTCCGAGCGAGCGCGACGCGTTGCTTCTGCCCCGCGGACAGCGATTCCGGCGAACTCCCGCGAAGGGCCGTCAACTGCATCAACTCGAGCACGTCCTCGACGCGGTCGTCGCGGGTCGCGCGGTCGGCCCGCGTCCGTTCCAGCCCGTATCGGACGTTGTCCTCGACGGAGAGGTGCGGAAACAGCTGGAAGTCCTGGAAGACGAGCCCGATGTCGCGCCGGTACGTCGGGACGTCCGTGACGTCCGTATCGCCGAGCACGATCTCCCCCTCGGTCGGTTCGACCTTCCCGATGATCGAGTGGAGCGTCGTCGACTTTCCACAGCCACTCGGCCCGATCAACACGCAGAAGTCGCCCGCCGCGACGCTGAAGTCGATGTCGTCGACGGCGAGCGTTCCGTCGTCGTAGATCTTCGTCAGGCCCCGGACCTGGAGGACGTCCGGTCGCGTTCCGCCCGTGGTCGAGTCGCCCGGACGGGAGGACTGCGGAACCTCCTCTCCTCGTGGCGTGTCGGTCATCGGTCAGAGCACCTCCAGGTCGTCGATCGTCGTCGTTTCGGTCACGCTGATGGTGTCGAAGTAGACGGCGTCCGTCGCGTCCCAGCCGACGGTAACGGACTCGTGGAGATCGCCAGCCGACGCCTCCCCTGGCTCGACGACCGTCAGGGATCGTCGAGTCCCGTCTCTCGCCGGTACGGCCACCGTGAACTCCGTTCGTTCGCCGGTGTACGTCCGTCCTTCGAGCGTTCCCTCGAACGCGTTGGCCTTCGAAGGTTCGCCGAGAGCCGCGTTCTCCGGGCGAACGATGGTCACCGACTCGTCGGGGAGCGACTTCGAGCGTCCCATCGTCGTCGCCGTCATCTCGCCCACGTCCGTCTCGACGGTGACCGCCTCGCCGTTCCGATTCCGTAGCTGGCTCCGGAAGAGATTCGAATCACCGACGAACCGACCGACGAACGCGGTGGCCGGCCGGTCGTACACCTCGGTCGGCGCGCCTACTTGCTCGATCTGGCCGTCGTTCATCACGACGAGCGTATCGGCGAGTTCGAGCGCCTGCTCCTGGTTGTGCGTGACGTAGACGTACGTACTCCCGGAGTCCGCGTGCAGTCGACGGAGTTCGAGTTCCATCCGCTTCTGGAGTTTGTAGTCCAGATCCGCGAGCGGGTCGTCCAGCAGCATCGTCTCGCAGTCGCGTACCAGCTGGCGGGCGAGTTCCACCCGTTGTTGCTGGCCGCCGCTCAACTCGTTCGGAGTGTCGTCTCTCGTCTCGGCGATTGCGAGCAACTCCAGCATCGAATCGACGCGGTCGTCGATGGCCTCCGAGGTGAGATCGCCCTGCTGTTCGAGGCCGAACGCGACGTTCTCGGCAACGGTCTTGTGCGGAAAGAGCGTGTTCTCGAACTCCTGGAAGACGAATCCCACGTTCGTCTCTCGAATCGGCATCGTCGTCACGTCGCGTCCGTCGAGTTCGACGTGGCCGGCGTCGATGTCGTGCAGGCCAGCGATACACTTCAGCAGGGTGCTCTTCCCGCAGCCGCTCGGACCGACGACGACGCAGAACTCGCCCGGGTCGACCGTGAGGCCGACGTCGGTGAGCACCGACTCGCGACCGAACGTCTTCGAGAGATTACTGACGGCGATGCCGTGTGTGGCCATCCCTCCCCACCTGACTACCTAGCTATCGTTCGTGATAGAGAAAAGGATTGCCCAACTCGGTGAGCGGCGAGGAACGTTCCCGGTGTCGTCGCCTGCTCGAAAATTCCCGAGGGTCACCCCGACCGAGACGCGTTCAAGTGGGAGGGCGAGTCCCTAGACGCCCGAGTTCCCGTCGTCGACGACGAAACTCGCGTCCGTCCGACCTACCGAATTGCGGTGGCCAGCGGCCGTGAACCGGTAGTACTCGGTGTCGGGTTCGAGACCCCTCACGTCCACGTGGACGGATGTGCGTGTTCCAGTTTCGCGAAGACGACGCCGGCCTTCTCGACCGACGCCACGTCCTCCGTCGATGCGATCTTCCCCCGAACGGGAACTTTCTTCCGGGGCATCCCACTACCCTCTGGAGAGGGTTCGGCGCGAGACGGGTCCACAACACCACGGAGTCCGGCAAGAGGTCGCGCGAGGCAACCCCCAGCGAGGACGGGTCGCCTTTGAACCGGCCGCCGTCGTCCATCACTGCGTGGTCGTGCCCGACTGTCGTGCATAAAACACGAGGAGCAATAGCTTTCGGCGATGCTCCCCAGGTACGCGCATGAACCGAAAGCTGGTCCCGGTCACGGGAATGTCGTGCAGCAACTGCGAACAGACGATCGAGAGCGCCCTCGGGAGGCTCGACAGCGTAACGCGCGTCGAGGCCGACCACGAGGACGACACCGTCGAGATAGTCGTCGACGACGACGTGGAGGACCGCGACATCCGCGAAACGATCGAGAGCGCGGGCTACGACGTTCCGGCGTAGTCGTCCGGCGTCTCTTCCGTCGCGGGTCCCGTTTCATCACCTTCGACCGCGAAGTCCGCGTTCACGCCTTCGCCGCCGAGCAGTCGTCCCACGAAACTGTTGGCCAGCACCGCGGACACCGACAGTACCATCGCGATCATCGCGAACACCGGATGGACGAGGCCGGTCGTCGCGGCGGCGACGCCGATGCCGTTGAACGAGAACGCGGCGGCGAGATTCTGTCGCGTCTTCCGACGGCTCTCCGCACCAATCTCGTAGGCGTCCATCACGCCGCTGAGTCGCTCGCCCATCAGCACGACATCGGCGGACTCGATGGCGATGTCGGTGCCCGCGCCGATGGCGATGCCGACGTCCGCCTGCGTGAGCGCCGGCGCATCGTTGATTCCGTCGCCGACCATCGCCACGCGGTGGCCCAGGTCCTGCAGGCGGCCTATCTCCTCGCGCTTCTCGCCGGGGAGGACGTCGGCCATCACCCGGTCGATGCCGACCGCGTCCGCGACCGCGTTCGCGGTTCGCTCGTTGTCGCCCGTGATCACCACGGGCGTGACGTCGGCGTCCTCCATCCGCCGGACGGTTTCGGCGGCGTCGCTCTTTATCTCGTCGCCGATGCCGACCAGGCCGACGAGCGCACCGCCCTCCACCACGCCGGAGACGGTGAGCCCGCGGTGCTGAAGTCGCTCGATCTCGTCGCTCGCGGGCGAGAGGTCGACCCCTTCGGTTTCGAGCCAACCGGGCTTGCCCACCAGCACGTCAGAGCCGTCGACGGTGGCAGCAACGCCGTTTCCGGTCGTAGAGTCGAACGCTTCGGGGTCGCCGTACTCGACGCCACGCTCGTCGGCACACGCGAGGATGGCGGCGGCGAGCGGATGCTCGCTGAATACCTCCGCACTCGCTGCCGCGGCCAGCACGTCCGCCTCGTTCCCGTCGAACGCCACGACCTCGGAGACCCCGGGTTCGCCGACGGTGACGGTCCCCGTCTTGTCGAGGACGACGTGGTCGACGTCCGGGAATATCTGGAAGGCGTCGCCACTCCGCATCAGGATGCCCCGATTTGCGGCCTTCCCGCCGCCGCGGACGAGAGCCAGTGGAGTCGCCATGCCGAGCGCACAGGGGTAGCCGAGGACGAGGACGGCGAGTGCGGCGAAGGCACCTCGCTGGACGTTCGGACTACCGCCCCACGTCGGCGGGGCGACCACCCAGAGGAGGAACGAGAGTCCCGCGACGGTGAGCACGCCGGGGACGAAGTACTCGAGGACGCGATCCGCGAGCCGGACGACCGCGGGCTTCGTCGCACGGGCCTCCTCGATTTCGCGAGCGACCCGGTTCAGAAACGCGTCCTCTCCGGTCGCGGTCACCTCGACGAGGAGCGTCCCGGTCTCGTTCACGCTCCCGCCGATCACCTCGTCGCCCGGCCGTTTGTCTTCGGGAGCGGACTCGCCGGTCGCCACCGACTGGTCGACGGTCGACTCCCCATCCACTACGTCACCGTCGACGGGAACGCGTTCGCCGGGCTTGACCCGGACGCGGTCGCCGACAGCGAGGTCGGCGACGGCGACTTCTTCGACGTCACCCTCGACAGTGACGCGGCGAGCGGTGTCCGGTCGGAGGTCGAGCAGGTTCTGCACCGCCTGGGAGGCCCGCGTACGGACGAGCAAGCTGGTGTACTCCGAGAGGACGTGATAGGTGGTGATGAAGACCGAGACGGCGAAGAAGTGGACGGTCGGGAAGTCGGGGAAGACGGACAGACCGAGGAACCCGCCGAACAGCCCTGCGAACGCCCCCGCCTCGAGCAGCACGTGCTGGTTGAGGATGCCCCTGCGGAGGCTGTTGTACGCCTTCTCGATAACGTAACCCCCCGGCCCAAACACCGTTCCGAGCGCGAACGCGAGCGTGACGAGGTCCATCGCCAGCGACTCGGATTCGAAGCGTCCCGTCACGAGTATCATCCACAGCATCAGCGCGGCGGTGGCGATGGAGGCGCCGCCGGCGAGCAGGAGTCGGCGCTTCCCGTCGGCGAGTTCCGCCCGTCGTTCCTCGAATCGCTTCCGCTTGTTCGGGTCACGAATCGTGTACCCCAGGTCGCGGAGCGTGTCCTTCAGTTCGACCTCGCTCAGCGTCGCCTCGTCGTACCGGACGAGGACCTCCTCGTGGGCGAGGCTCACGTCGACGTCTTCGACGCCTTCCGTCCTGTCGTACGCCTTCTCGATGCTCTCGGCGCAGAACGAACAGGCCATACCACCGACGTTGAACTGTTTCTGTGTCGTCCCCACCGTACCTTCACGTCGCCGTGTGGTACCCATAACCATTACGACGTGAATCGTCGCGCGTCGCTGCCAGCGGTGCCGTCTGCGCGCCAGCGTCTCGGGGTCCTACGTATCGCTCGCCGACGATCGAATGGCATCGGGACGGCGGGCCGCTGGGGGAGGCGACGAGGTCGGGGAGCGTCGTTCGGTGGAAACCGTTCACACGTTTCAACGGAGTCGGAGACAGTTCAAAGCGTTCATCGGGCAAAACGATTCCCGGTGTCTAATACCACCCCGTCCGACTCCCGAGACGCATCCGACAGTCCGACGGTGTCCGTGACTCGCGCCGGCGTGGAAGTCGGATGCAGATGCGGTGATGACAGAAGCCACCCGTCGCCTGCGCCCACCGCATCGTGAGCCCCCTGCGCCCGTCGGTCGCAGCGACCGACGCTCACGGCTACCCACCCGCCGACGACGCTGTCATCCCCCCGCCGCTTTCCGACGGAGCGCCCCGACTTCCGCCGTCCGTCTCTATCGTCCCGAAGAGTCCCGTCGCGAGTCGGAAACCGGAACTCCACACCGGGCGGTACGGGAGCCACCGACACCTGCTGGCGAGCGAGCAGGTTGGGGCTGCACGGACGTGAGTCCGGTACCGCAGCTGTTCCGCCCACCGGGAGTTCTCGTCTCTCTTCGGGTCTACGGGCGGACGAGGCGAGTGCCTCGGCAAGTAGCGCCGATGCGGTTCACTCGGGTACTTGCAGCGTTTCGTAGACGAGTATGGTGTTGGTGCTCCGGACGACGACGAGCTTCTCGTCGATCGTGAATCGGACTTCGACGTGGCTCCGTTTGTCCGAACTCGCGTCGATGAGCGCGTCGAGCGCGTCCGGATCGAGATGCTCGTACAGGGTGAGTGTCGTCTGGCCGTCGGGCGGCTCGGTGGCGTCCAGAACGGCGTCGACGACGCCGTGTTTCGGCGACCGGGACGAATCCATCGAATAGGACCCCATCAGAGTGTACTGAGTAGACACGCTCGGGCCGGGACGGTCCGTCTCGGTGCCAAACCAGGTAGTCGTTGTAGCGGTCATCGATGTCCTCCGTGCGAGTACGTTCGGCCTCCATCTGGTTGAGTAATCGGTGCTTATGGCGGAACGAAGCGGTCAGCGAACCAGAGCACCGAACACTCGCTCCTCGATTTTTCGGAGATGTTCGCCCGCAGTCGTAGGTGCGATTCCGACGGCGTCCGCCACGTCTTCGTGCGTCGACTGCCGGGGCGCGCTGTAGTATCCGACTTCGACTGCTGCCTCGAGCACTTCTCGTTGGCGAGTCGTCAGCAGTCTCGTGAACGAACCTTCGTCCGGTTCGTAGGTACCCGTCTCGACGACCTCGAACGTAAGGGCAGTCTCCTCGACGACGTCACGGAACAACGTCTGGAGGTCCGGGTCACTCCCCAGATGGGTTATTCGAAGCGACCCGTCGGTGTTGATGCGAATCGGCATCTCGATGACGACGTCCGATTCGCGTCCGAGTTCCAGGATTCGTCGCGTCGAGGGCGTCGGCTCGAACTGGCTCACTGCCATCCAGCGTTCCTCACCGGAGACGAGATAGTCGACGACGTAGGGCGAGTCTCGCATGATCTCCCGATATCGGTCCTGGGCACCGCTCCCCTCGGCGAGCAACAGCACCGTATCGTCGGCGAGGAGTTCGACGTGGTGAATCGCTTCCCGCTCGAGCGATGGTTCCTCGGCGAGTTCCTTTCCGAGCGGATGGAACGTGCCGGTCTCGGCCGGGTGAGCGAGGACCGTGAGATATCGCATACGCGCGGAGGCAAGCGCCGACTGGACTTAAAGAATCGTGCATGACTTGCAGTCGGCGTTTCGCAGTCGACGACGAACGGAGAGACATGGGACACACGGGAGAGACGCCCGACGTCGCGATCGTCGGTGGCGGCATCTGCGGGCTGACCACGGCACTCGCGCTCGAACAGCGGGGTCTGGAGCCGACCGTCTACGAGGCCGCCTCGGAATATCGACCCGTCGGTGCCGGAATCCTCCTGCAGACGAATGCGTTGCTCGTCTTCGACCATCTCGGTGTCGTCGACCGCATCCGTACCGAGGGAGTTCCCCTCGAGGACAGTCAGATTCGGTCCCCGAGCGGACGGGTTTTGAAACGATTCGACCTGGAGGGGGTCGAACGGAACGACTTCGGCTACGGCTTCGTCGCGATACACCGTGCCAACCTGCTGCGGATACTCCTCGACGAACTGAACACCGAGGTCGAAACGGGAATGGCGTGTACGGCGGTGACCGACGCGGACACGCCGACAGTCCGGTTCGCCGACGGGACGCGCGTTCACCCCGACGTTCTCGTCGGGGCGGACGGCATCGACTCCGCCGTTCGCGACGCGGTCGCTCCGGACGTCGAACTGCAAGCGATGGACGGTATCGTCTATCGGGCCATCGCCACGCTCGAACTGCCCGAGCAGTACCGCGCTCTGGGATTCGAGATATGGGGCGAGGGAACCTACACCGGTGGTGCACCGCTCGACTCCGACCGGTTCTACTGGTTCGCGACGGCACCCGAGCGACTGGCGGCGGATACGACCGACCCACGAGAGACGACCTCGGCGCTCCGCGACCACTTCGCTACGTTCCCCGACCCGATTCCATCCGTCGTCGAATCGCTCGACGAGAACGACGTCATCGTCACCGAGCTGGAGGACGTTCCGCCACTCGAACGATGGTATCGCGGGTCGGTCGTCCTCGCCGGTGACGCTGCCCACGGGATGTTACCGTTCGCCGGACAGGGTGCGGCTCAGGCGATCGAGGACGCGCTCGCGCTGGCCCACTCGATAGATGCGCACGCAGATCGGTCAGCAGCCTTCGCGACGTACGAATCCGAACGAAAGCCCAGAGCCGACCGGATTCGGTCCGAGTCGGAGAGACTGGGGAGGCTCGGGACGATGCAATCGAGCATCGGCTGTCGGGCGCGCAATCTCGCGTTCGAACTGCTTCCGGACGCGCTCTTTCGACGGGTACGGCGGCGGCGCGTATCCGACACCTGGCTCCCCGAGGCTGCCATCGAGGAACACGATGCCAGCACCCGGGCTGCTCCGGACTAACGGTCAAAATGAGACGAGAGCGCGTGTCGTCCGAACTGCGGCTTGCTCACGACCTCGGAAGAGGGCAACACTGCGGGTTCGGACGAGGCACGGTCAGTGGGAAGCGTTATAAAAACAGTCAATTATACAGACATGTGTGATGGAAGATAGTACGACCTCGGAACGAGGTGATTCCACCGCGCCAGGCGAGAACGGGCTTCGTGGACTCGCCCGGCGCCACCAGACGACCGCGTTCTTCCTGGTGACCCTGCTCGTATCGTGGGGGTGCTGGGCCCTCACCTACGTCGCGTTGCCCAGCGACGAGTTGACACAGGTTCATTTCGTCCCGGGCGCGTTCGGGCCGATGATAGCCGCGGCCCTCGTCACCTGGGCGAGCGGGGGTGACCTCCGGGCGTGGGCGGCACAGATCGTCGACTGGCGGGTTTCGCCGCGATGGTATCTCGTCGCGCTGGGACTCCCCATCGTGCTCATGGTCGGGGGCGTCACGGCCGGCGTAGCACTCGCGGGCGCTTCGCTCGACGCGTCCGTACTCACCCGACGGCTTCCCCAGTATCCCGTCGGGCTCCTCTTCGTACTTCTCGTCGGTGGTGGACAGGAGGAGCCGGGCTGGCGGGGATTCGCCTTGCCGCGGCTGCAGGAGACGTACAGTTCCCTCACCGCGAGTCTGATCGTCGGTGGCGTGTGGGCCGTCTGGCACCTGCCGCTGTACGTCATGGGATTCCCCCGAAACGAGACAGGGAGCTTCCTGCTGTACGCACTGTTAGTGGTCGGGGTTTCGATACTCCTGACGTGGTGTTACAACAGCACCGGCGGAAGCGTCCTGCTCGCCATGCTGTTCCACGCCAGCGTGAACACGTCGGGGGGACTCCTCCCGGTTCGAGAAGGCGTCGCGGAACAGTGGCCGCTTGTGGTCGACGGGGCGTTGATTATCGCCATCTGGCTCGCTGCGGTCGCCGTAGTTAGCTGGAACGACGCCGAATCGCTGTCCCGCCGGGGGATTCCCGACCCGAGGAGTGCCGGCGTCGAATCGGACCGGTGAGAACACGGTAGCCGACTCCAGCCGCGACTGCGGCTTCGAACCCGGAGGGCCGGAATCCGTCGACCGGTGCAGAGAGTCCGTTTCGAGACCGCGTCGTTATTCGTCCGGACCACCAACGACGACCGTGTTCGTCGTCCTCTGTGGGCCACCGGCCACCGGGAAGACCACACTCGCGACGGAGTTGCACGAGCGGCTCCGAGCGCGCGGGTACGAGTTCGAACGTCTCTCTTCGGACGAGTTCTCCCGGCGAACGTACGGGCAGATGTACGAACGGGTCGCGGACAGCGACGCGGACTGGCTCGTCGACGGAACCTTCTACAGACGGGAGTGGCAGGAGCGGTTCCGACGATTGGAGGACGTCCACTTCGTCCGCGTGACGGCCGACGTCGAGACGTGTCTGGCTCGCAACCGCGCGCGCGAGGACGCCATCTCCGAGAAGGGACTCCACGTCGTCCACGCGGAGTTCGCGCCGCCGCGGGAGGCGCTTACCATCGACACGGACGAACGGTCCCTCGACGCCGCCCTCGACGGACTCGAAGCGGCCGTCCTGTCCTGGCTGGACGACGAGAACTGAACCGGCCCGTTCGCGGACGATTACGAAGAGAGGAGAGGTTCGAAACGGTCGCGAAAGCGCGTGAGAGCACCCGGTCTCGTGCGGTCGGAGCGACGGACGAGAGCTGGATTACTTGCCCGGGTTGGGGTCGAACACCTCCGGATTTTCGGGGCCGTCGGCCTGGACGATGGCCATACAGCCCTTGCGAGCGACCCGGGTCAACGAGTGGTCGACCAGCTTGAAATCGCCCGGAACCGGGAAGTCCATCGTGGCGACGGTGGTGCTGCCGGGCGCGACCTGTTTGGTCTGGATGTGGGTCTGGGGTCGCGTCGTCAGCGATCCCTCGGGCCAGAGCTTCTCCCAGACGTTGCCGATGGGGTGGAAGCTACTGGTGAGGTTCGGCCCGCCCGTGACGAAGTACACCCGCGCGGTGTCGCCCGTCTCGACCTTGGCGGGGCCGTACTTGTCCGGCGTGCAGGCGTACTTCTCGCCGTTTATGACGACGTACGTCGGTTCCTCGCGGCGCATCGCTCCCATGTCGAACTCGTGTTTCCCCTTCTTGCCCGCGCGCTCGGTGGTGTATATCTCGTGTTGGCCGAAGTAGAACTCGTGGTCTACCTCCGGCAGGCCGTCCTCGGGTTCGACGAGGATGAGGCCGAACATTCCCGCCGAGATGTGCATGTCGAGGTTCGGCACGGCGCAGTGGTAGATGTACGCTCCGGGGTAGGTCGCCTTGAACGTCAGGCGGGCGGTCTCGCCCGGTGCGGTCATCGTGGCTTCGGCACCGCCGCCCGGTCCCGCGGCCGCGTGGAAGTCCACGTTGTGGGGCAGGTCGTTCTCGGCGGGGTTGTCGAAGGTGAGGTTGACCGTGTCACCCTTCCGGACCCGGATGAGCGGGCCGGGAACCTGACCGTTGTAGGTCATGTACGTGAACCGAACCCCGTCCTCGATTTCAGCCGTGACCTCCTCCGGACGGAGGGTCACGTCGACTTCCTTCGGCTCGGTTCGGGTTATCGGGGACGGGATGTCCGCCGGGTCTGCAGCGACGCGATTTGCCGTCTTCTGTTTGTTCGTGGGTTCGTGCGTCTGTGTCTGTGTCGTTTGCGGCGTGGAGCTACTCGAACAGCCGGCGAGCGAGGCCGCACCGCCGAGGCCGATTCCCTGCAGGACCGTTCGTCGAGTGGCTTGTGGCATTGGGGCTCACCTCACAGTTGCAAGTAGTGTCCGACATATCTTGAAACAAACATCCGGTTCTCAGACGGCTGGAAGGCTGGCGAACGTATTCGCGTCGTTCTCGGATTCTGGGAATCGGCGGGCAATCCGGCGAAGTACGGTCGAGCGAATAGCGGAAAAGCGACCGAAAAACGAGCCGAGGGGAGTTCAGTCGTCGCTCTCTAGCGACGACCCGGCCACCACGGGAGCGTCGGCGGGGTCGTCGGTCGGCGTCGTCTCGCCACGGTTCGACACCTTCTTCGCCACGTCGTAGCCGAAGATGACCGTCCCGAGAATGACCAACGTGTCCCCGGGCATCCGCGCCCAGAACAGCAACTGGACGAGGTCGTCCTGGTAGAACGCGAGGCTCCGGGCGGCGTCGTAGGTCTGGGTGAATGCGACCTCGAGCTGGAGGAAGCCCACCGGAAGCAGACTGATGCCGACCATCAGCGCCAGTCCCAGGTTCCAGGCCCAGAACGCCCGCCGGAGGTTGGTCTCGTCCCACTTCGCTTCGGGCACCGCGATGCGCAGCATGTAGGTCACCATTCCGAGCGCGAGGAAGCCGAACGCGCCGAACATCGCGGCGTGGGCGTGAGCGACTGTGAGGTAGGTGCCGTGCTCGAAGTAGTTGATCAGCGGGAGGTTGATGAAGAAGCCGAGCACCCCCGCGCCGACGAAGTTCCACACGCCGCTGGCGACGATGAACATGAACGGGAGCGTGTAGGGAAACCGCTCGCCGCTCGTCGACATCGCCCGGTACTGGCCGATGGCCTCGTAGAGGATGAAGACGAGGGGGATGAGTTCCAGCGTCGAGAAGGCGCTCCCGATGGGGACCCAGAAGTCCGGCTGGCCGACCCACCAGTAGTGGTGGGAGACGCCGATGACGCCCGTACCCATCACCAGCAGGGCCTGAACCATCACGGCCTTCTCCGCCGACCGCTTTTCGAGCAGGTTCATGCTGACCAGCGTCACGCCGACCAGCGCGACGATGAAGAACTCGAAAGCGCCCTCTACCCACATGTGGACGACCCACCAGCGCCAGAACTCCGTGACGACGATGTTGGTCTGGGGCGTGTAGAGGAAGCCCGCGGTGAACAGCAGAGCAATGGAACCGCCCGCGTACAGAATCATGTGCGCGAGGCCCCACTTGGGTTCGCGGTCGAGCAGGGGCTTGAGTCCGCGCGCGGTCAGTCCGGCCCACGCGAGGAAGCCGACGAGGATGCCGACCTGCCAGAGTCGGCCGATTTCGAGGTACTCCAGCCCCTCGTTGCCGAGTATCCACCAGAGCTGGCCGTCGAAGTAGCCGTTCGCGCCGAGCCAGACGCCCGCCAGGCCGCCGACCGAGACCACGACCAGCGCGGCGAGGAGCCAGTTGACGTACCGGCCCTGGTTCTTCGGCTCGCGTTTGGTCAGCAGTGGCGGGAGGAACAGCCCGGCACCGAGCCACAGCGTGGCGATCCAGAGGATGCCGAGGTCGATGTGCCACGTCTTGGCGATGGCGAACGGGAGCAGCCGGAGGAAGTCGACGCCGAGCAGTTCGCCGAGACCGAAAAAGCCCGCGCGCTCAACGTAGTAGTGTGCGAGCAGACCGCCGAGGAGGACCTGCCCGAGGAACAGTCCGACTCCGACCAGGATGAACCGGAGCGCGGCGGCCTGTCCGGGGAACAGGTCCACGTCGTTCGGTCGGGGAATCGAGACGCCTTCGGTCTCGGGTTCGGGGAGTTCGATGGACTTGTAGAGCCAGACGCCGACGCCCGCCCCGCCGACGAGGAGCACCATGGCGACGGCGCTCCAGGTCATGGCCGCGCCGGTCGCTTCGTTACCGGCCGCTGGCTGGTACGGCCAGTCGTTGGTGTAACTGTGGCTCGTACCGGGACGCTCGGTGTGGGAGATCCACGCGGTCCAGAGCGCGAAGTCCGCGAACCGCCTCGCCTCCTCCTCGCTCGATATCATCCCGTCGGGAACGCCCCGCTCGGGTGCGCCGTCGTGGTATCGCTCGACGTACACCTGTCGGACCTGTTCGTGGGCGTACGCCTCGGCTGCGGAGTATCGAATCTTCGCGCCGGGGTCGCCGTCGCCGAGGTCGGATTTCACCTGCGCGTCCACGGACGCCCGTTCGCCCGCGGAGAGCGCCCCGTAGGACTCACCGTACTGCTCCCGGGCGTAGTACTGTCGGACGTACTTCACCTTCAGGTCGAGCGTGTCGGCGGTGAAGTCCTCGCCGTAGTACGCCCCGTTGCCCAGAATCGACCCGTGGTTCATCAGTCCGTCCGACTGGAAGGTCGTCTTGCCCGCCCGCACTTGCTCGGCGGTGACCACCGTCTCGCCGTCCGGACCGACGACCTCTTTCGGGATGGGCGGAGCCTGCTCGTAGGAGTACCACGCGCCGACGCCCATCACGAGCAGATTCAGGACGAAGACCGTCGCCAGTATCTTGCCGAGTGTGCTACGTCTCACTCTCATACACGTCGGAGTTCGTCGACGTGGGGCTTTTAACCGGAACGCAATTCCTGAAAATTGGGAAGGGGTCCGAACGTGTTCGTCCCAGTCTTGGGTCCCGTGTTCGACCTCCGAGTACGACGTTCGAGGAGGCGAGGGGCGGTGTCGGAACGAGGTGGGGGACGGACGTGCGCGACGCTATCTGGTCGACGTTCAAAATAGGACGGCGGTGACGGCGATTCGAACCCGTCGTACTGCTCGCGCGTCGTGGTCGACTGGTCTCCGGCCGACTACTGCTTGGGAAACCTGGCGACGAACTTCTCTGCCGCCTCGCGCTCTACCTCGTAGTTGTCGGCGTCGAACGACTCCACCTCCGCCTGCATCTCGTAGAACAGCGGTTTGGGTTCGTGGTCGTTGACTATCTCGAGGACCTCGCCGCTGTCCATCTCCTCGAACGTCTCGTGTATCTTCGGGTGGCGTTGCGGCGGCGGAATCTCGCGTACGTCTAGCGTCGGCATACACGTACACTGAGACGGACCGGCCTATTCGGGATTCCCCCGAACCTGTTCGGACCGCGCGAAAGAGGAGCGTCTGGAGACCGTGCGCTCCGAGCGAGGCCCCCCGCGTCGGACTGACGAACGTCGTCGCCGTACGCAAACGCCGGGGAAACGGAGGTCGGTCCCCTGGAGGAAGTCGCGTTACGCGTCGGCTTCTGGGTCGAACGCTCCCCTCCGCAGCCCCTCACGCACGGGGTCGTGTTCCGCGTCGGTCGGCGGCGGGGCCGTCACGAGCGTGGCCTCCAGGCGCTCGTCTCCAGCCTTCACGCCTCGACGCTCCCCGGCGGGAACGACCACCACGTCGCCCGGTCCGACATCGCGGTCGGTCTCGCCGTCGCGAACGACGCCCCGGCCGTCCCGGACGGTTATCGCCACGTCGCTGTCGGGTGCGTGGACGGGGATGAACTGTCCCGGTTCGAAGTAGCCGAGGACGACCTTCATCCGGTCGCTCCGGAAGACCGACCGGGCGCTGAATCGCTCGTCGTCGTACTCCCGCTCCGCGTCGAAGTCGGTGGCGACCATGCTAGAACCGTAGCGCGAGTCGGTCGTGGAGGCTTCGCCGAACGTGTTCGGGCCACGGCAGCGATGGTTTCGTCGAGAGAAGCGAACCACGGGGGTCCCCTAGTCCGCGTCGGGGTCGCTCCCGGCCCGCGCGAGGAAGCCGACACGGAGCGACTCGGGGCCGTGACGGACGACGACGCCGACCAGATTCAGCGCGAACACCGCGAAGCCGAGGGTCGCCACGACCCCGCCGACGAGACGGGCGATTTCGACCTCAGCGACCCCACCGCCGACGACCAGGACGAGACCGCCGAGGGTCGCCCAGAAGTCCGCCGCGGCGAGCCGGTCGTCGTAGAGGTCGTCTATCATCGGCACCGGTTCGAGGCCCACGCGGTCGCTGTACTGGCGGACCCAGACGATGAAGGGGACGACGTGGTAGAGCGTCCCGAGCAGGACGAAGCCGACCACCACCGCGAGCAGGAGGTGGGTCGCGTCGGGCGGTCCGAAGGTCGCCGCCGGGTCGGTCGGGTCGGCGACCCACGCCGGCAGCGAGACGAGCACCCAGACGACGAGCGCGAGAGCGACGACCGCGTACCTGGAGAGCATCGGCGTCCACTCGACCCTAGTCTCGTAGAGTTTTCGTCCGAAGACGACCGCGAACGACAGCAGACTCGCCAGCACGAGCAGCGCGCCGATTCGAGCGGGCCACTCGGCCGCGAACAGACGTCCGCCCGCGAGCGCGACCACGCCGACCGGGTAGCCCACCTCCTCGAACCGCCGCAGGGGCGCGTCCACGCCGTGGAGTTCGGTCTGGGTGAACATCGTCGCCAGCTGGTAGAGCGCGCCCACGACCGTCGTGAGCACGACGCCGAACACCGCGAGCGTGGCGTGAGCGGCGACGACTCGCGGACGGGCGAGTCCCGCCGGAGCCAGCGTGGGCCGGACGAAATCGAGCGCGAGGACGAAGCCGAACGCGGTGACGACGACGACGTAGCCGAGCGCGAGCGCGAAGTGACGCTCGGTCACGTCGAGGCTCTCGGCCTGCCGGAGCGTCCGGGCGACGTTGTAGACGAAAGTCCAGAACCCGGCGAGCATCAGCCCGCCGGCGACCGCGAGCCGGTCGAGTCGCCCCGACAGCAGCAGGCCAGCGAATCCGGCGACGCCAGCCGCGACGAGCGCGAGCTGGGCGACTGCGAGCCGCCGCGAGTGGAGGTCCACGCCCGACCAGACCGGAACGAACTGGGTCATCGCACCCATGATGGTGATACAGACCCACCCGACCAGCAGGAGGTGGACGTGGGCCAGCCCCGCGAGTCCACCGTCGAACCCCGCGGCCGAGGCTACACCGAGGGCGCTCCCCGCGAGCAGGAACGCGAAACCGACGAGGAAGTGGCCCAGGGGCACCGTCATCGGCGGGCCACGGTCGGCGTCGACGCCTGCGGGGACGGTCATCGTGGCGTTATCTCGACGCGCCACTCGTCCGGCCTGGTCTGCTCGGTCTCGTGGTCGAAGTCCCGCTGGTCCAACGCCGCGTACAGCGGTTCCGGCTCGAAGCTGTTGACGAGCACCAGCGTCTCGCCGGCGTTCAGTTCGTCGAGTGCCGACATGATATCGCTGAACGGTTCGCCCTCGATTTCACGCACGTCGAGCTCTCGTGGCATGTGTCACTCTCCGTGAGACGTCGGTCTATCGGTTGTCCCGACCATGTTCGACCGGGCACGGCGGAGACCGTGAGCGCACCTCGCAGACGTTCGGCCGGCCGCATCGTTCCGGAGCGGCCACGCAATCGCACGACAACGTCGCGACCACCGACCGACGGCTCGATCCGCCACCTCAGAACGGGGGCGACGGCCCGTCGTCGGCGTTCGAGTCGGGGGGGTCGCTCTGGTCACGAAGCCGACGTTCGAGGTCGCGGAGTTTTCCGTTTATCTCGGTGCTCTGCTGGTGCATCGGTGCGACGGCGACCGACACCCGGTCGTAGTCGTGACGGTCGCTCAGTCCGTTCCACGCACGCAGTGCGCCGACCGTGAGGCTGTCGCTCTGCGGACAGAACTTCGTCGTCGGCGTGAACTCCGCGAGCAAGACGTTTCTCTCTCCGGGGGCGACCGCGTACCGGAACCCGGCATCGGGGTGGCGCGAATCGAGGTTGAGGCGCGCGAGGTTGTAACCGAACGTCGCGTCGTAGACGCCCCGCTCTTCGAATATCTCGCGCGTGAGACGATGGAAGTCGACGTGGTCGTCGCCCGTCAGCACGTCGGTTCCCTCGAGGAACGGACCGGGTTCGGGCAGGTGTCGGGGGACGAACTCGTCGTAGTCGTCGAAGGTTTCGTCGCTGGCATCCTCGCTGGCGAACGGACGCGGGAATCCGGGCATGTGCGTGAGTAGGTCGAGGCGTCCGGTATCGGTGGCCCCGAACACGTTCGGACGGGATTTTCACCCGGCAGGAATCGGAGCTACTGCCATTTACGTACCCCACGAACCCCCGACCGATGACGGAACGCGATACGCTCGACCGACGGACGACGTCGAAGACGAGGGACGCGATCGTCGCGGAGTGAATCACTAGCATGTCCACACCTGCGAGCAACTCCGCCGGACCGCCGCCACGCGTAGACACGGCCGAACGCCCCTTCGTGCTGATATGGGAACTCACGCAGGCCTGCGACCTCGCCTGCGAACACTGCCGGGCCGACGCTCGGCCCGACCGCCACCCGGACGAACTCTCGACGAAGGAGGCGAAGCGCCTCCTCGACCAGACTCGCGAGTTCGGGGAGAATCAACTGGTCGTGTTCTCCGGCGGTGACCCCCTGAAGCGCGACGACGTCGTCGACCTCGTGGAGTACGGAACCGACGTCGGCCTGAGCGTCACGATGACGCCGAGCGGCACCGCCTCGCTGACGCCCGACGCAGTTCGCGAACTCGCCGACGCGGGTCTGCGCCGGATGGCGGTCAGCATCGACGGTGCGACGGCCGACGACCACGACGACTTCCGGGGCGAACCGGGAAGCTTCGACGAGACGTTACGGGCCGCGTGTGCCGCCCGAGACGCGGGACTGCCGCTGCAGATCAACACGACGGTCTGTCGACAGACCGTCTCGGACCTGCCGAAGATAGCCGACCTCGTGGCCGACCTCGGGGCGGTCCTCTGGAGCGTCTTCTTCCTCGTCCCGGTCGGGCGGGGTGCGGCGTTGACGCCCATCTCTCCCGACCGGGCCGAGCGAGTGATGGAGTGGCTGGTCGACACCGACTGGCCGTTCGGCGTCAAGACGACCGAGGCACCCCACTATCGCCGGGTCGCCGTCCAGCAGACCGAGCGACCGCCGGACCGACAGATGGGTATCACCGCGGGTGACGGCTTCGCCTTCGTGAGTCACGTCGGCGAGGTCTACCCGTCGGGGTTCCTCCCGCTATCGGCCGGAAACGTTCGCGACCGGAGCGTGGTGGACGTCTACCGGGACTCGGAACTGTTCGAGTCGCTCCGCGAGAAAGACTCCCTTCGCGGGAAGTGCGGCGCCTGTTCGTTCCGCAACGTCTGCGGCGGAAGTCGGTCCAGAGCCTACGCCTACACGGGCGACCCGCTCGAAAGCGACCCTCTCTGTTCGTTCGTACCGGAGGGGTACGACGGACCGCTTCCGTGGACGGACGCCGAGTGACGTCCGTCGCCGACGTTCCCGTCCGTCGGGCGTCGAGACGAACGTGTTCGGGACAGTCGATTCGGGAGCCGAATCCGAATCCGGGTTCGTGACCCGACTCGCAGCACGGTGCGACCGGAAAACCACCGACGAAGATGCACTCGACGCCCGAGAGGTGGCCGACCTGGTCCGCGACCGGGCCGAGCGAATCCGTCGCCGGGAGCTCCAGACTGCGCTCCGACGGCTGGAGACCCGCGGCGAGGTGGCGGCCGAGGACCGCCGGACGGTGTCTCGCCTCTCGGCCCGGATTACCGACGCGCTCGTCGAACGCTGGGTGGCGAATCTGGCCGACGACGGCGTCGACCACGCGGTCGCGCTCGAACTGCTCGCCGACGGCGAGGAGACCCGAACACGTTCGGAGATGGGATAACCGGGCCTCGCTTCCCGTTTTCGAGTATGAGAGTCGGCATCGTCGGCGGCGGCATCACGGGACTGGCGGTCCACCACTATCTGCGGGCGTCGGGCGTCGAGAGCGTCCTCTTCGAGGCGGCCGACGAACCCGGCGGCGTCGTCCGGAGCGCCGAAATCGAGGGGCGGGTACTCGACTTCGGACCCCAGCGAACTCGCCTCACCCCCGACGTCGCCGGACTCGTGGAGTCGCTCGGACTGACGGAGGAACTGCGGGAGGCCGACGACGTCCCCCTGTACGTCTACCATCACGGGAGGCTTCGGCGGGTGCCTCAGACGCCGCGAGCGGCGGTGACGACCGACCTGCTCTCGTGGCGCGGGAAGGCCCGGGTTCTCCTCGAACCGTTCACCGGTCCGGCCCGCGACGGCGAGACGGTCGAGGAGTTTTTGACCCGGAAGTTCGGGGACGAGGTCGCCCGGTACTACTTCGGACCGCTCTACGGGGGCATCTACGGGTCACGTCCCGGCGAGATGCCGATGGAGTACTCGCTGTCCCGGGCGCTCGACTCGGCCGGCATCGAGGGAAGCGTCCTGACGTCGGTCGTCCGGAAGTTCCTGAACGGCCGGGAGGCTCCGCCGATCGCCTCGTTCGACGACGGTCTCCAGCGATTGCCGGCGGCACTCGCTGATGCCCACGAGGAGAGCGTCCGCCTCGGAACCCCGGTGCGGGCGATGCACCGGGAGGGACCGGGGGCGAGGTTCGTCCTCGAAACGGCGGCTGGCGAGACGGTCGCGGACGAACTCGTTGTCACGACCCCGGCCGACGTGACCGCCGGTCTCCTCTGTGACCTCGCACCCGACTCCGCCGACGCACTCCGAACCCTGAACTACAACCCGCAGGTCGTCGTCCACCTCCACTCCGAGGCCGACCTGACGGGTGCAGGGTATCAGGTCCAGTACGACGAGGAGTTCCGGACGCTCGGCGTGACGTGGAACGCGAGTCTGCTGGACAGGGACGGCGTCTACACCTGTTTTCTCGCCGGGTCACGGAGTCCGGAGATGGTCGAGTGGAGCGACGAGCGCCTGGCAGCAGTGGCGGTCGAGGAGTTCGAAGAAGTCACCGGCCGTCCGGCGCGGGTACTGTCCGTGCATCGACTGGAACGCGGGATGCCCGCCTACGACGCGAGCTGGACCGCACTGGACGGGGTTTCGACGCCCGAGGGAGTCCACCTGTGTACGAACTACACGTCGCGGGCGGGGATTCCGGGCCGGATTCGGGAGGCGAGGGCGACGGCGGAAACCCTGGCCGAGCGCCAGACCGCCGACGTCACCCCTCGCTGTACTCCTTGATAATCTTCTCCTCCACGCGGTGCAGGACCTCGCTGGCGGTCGATTTCGCCACTCCGGCCTCCTCGGCGAGTTCCGTCAGCGAACACTCGCGCGGGGTGTCGTAGTACCCCGCCTCCACCGCGGCGTCCAGCAACTCCTGCTGACGGTCGGTCAGTAGACTCTCGGAGTCGACCATCTCCCGGACGTACTCCACGTCGAAGGACATCCCGAACGCCTCCAGTTGCGTCGTGAACGCCGAGAGACGGTCGCGCGAGGCGGTTATCTCGATCTCCGCCACGCCCTCCTGCACGGTGAACGGAAGCTCGAGCGGTAGCCCCGACTCCTGCACCGAAAACAGCAGGAGGGGTTCGGTCGTCTCGAACTCCACGAGCGCGGTCTCCGCGGAGGCCTCGTGGGGTTCGAGGCTCACGATTTCCTCGTCGTCGTCCATCGCGCGCACGACGGCGGGCAGGTCCGACGACGTGATCTCCAGCAGGCCGACGCCCGTTTCCTCGGCGGGGAAGGCGGCGAGCACGCGGAACTCGGCGTTCGGATGGGTCGACGACACCTGATGAATCCATACGTCTTCCGGGAGCGTGATGTGCAGTTTCGCGGTCGGCATCTGTACGTACATGTTCGGTCCTCGCGCCCCCATAAGTCTTCCCGAACATGTTCGGGAAGTCGTCGAACGTGTTCGGCGCAACGGTCGTAGCAGTACGAGTCGTCGTTCGGACCATGCAGACCGACGGCACCGAAGCGGCGGTCGACCGGACTCGTGCTCCGACCGAACGACCACGCGAGACGCTCGACGTCCGAGCACTCGGCCCGCCAAAGCCGCTGACGCGGACGCTCGAAACACTGGCCGACCTCGACGAGCGGACGGTGCTGGTGCAGGTCAACGACCGTGCGCCCCAACACCTCTACCCGAAGCTCACCGAGAGAGGGTACGAGTACGAGACCGTCACGGACGACGGCGTCGTGGTGACTGCTATCTGGCAGACGAAGTGAGTACCGCGGAGACCACCCCCGTTACTGGTGGTCGACGTCGGTCCGGTGAGCGGACGAGAAACGCAGGCCCTCTGTCGTGCCATCACGGCATTCGGAAGGGACGCGTCACGCGTCCGGGGCGATGAGCCGCGGGAGAACGAGTTCGACGGTCAACGACCGGGGAGCGCTACCGTCCGGGGGTTTCCCGGCGGACGCGTCTCGCTGGGGGTCCCGAACGCGAAGGGACACGTATCACGCCGCCGACCGTGGTTCGGTCGTCGCTTCCCGCTCGGCGCGTCGCTTGATTCCCCGGAGCATCTTCCGCTCCATGACGAAGTGAGCCGGTTCCCAGAAGAGGTAGTCGACGGCGCCGAGGAGTCGGGGACGTCCGACCAGGGGACCGATCGAGGACTCGGCCGGCTTCGACCGCATCCGGGCAAGAAGCCGCGTCGTGTTATCGCCGACCGGTTCGAGGACGAACGCCCACGTCCACGCCGACGACTCGCCCGGCGGCCGGAGGACGAGCGCCCGTTGGGGGTCGAGACGGGCGACTTCGGGCGCCGACTCGGGCGACGATAGCGGGTAGTCGGGAGGAGCGAGCCGTACGACGTCGCCCTCCTCCAGGTCCTGGTACTCCGGAACGATTCGCTCGACGTTGTGGATGTCCGCCCCGATAGCGTTCTCCAGCCAGTCGTAGCTGTAGAACCCGCCGCGGCCCTGCCCCATCTGGACGAGCCACGGCCAGACCTCCCCGGGGGGCGCGTCGATTTCGACCGCGTGCGTGACCTGTCTGGTCGCCCCCGCGAGCAGGTCGTCGCCGGAAAGCGATTTCCTCGCCTCCTCGTCGGTCGCTCCCCAGCGTCGATGCCACGGCCTGACCAGGAAGTGGTACATTCCCGCGAGCACCAGCACGGCCGTCGCCGCGATTCGCCCGCGGGTCCAGGACGAACGGGTCCGTTCGCCGGTTTCGACGCTGCTCGCCGTCGTCTCGTGGACCTGGCGCGCCTGCGTCTCGGCGTCGGTCGCCACGCGGTCCAACGCGCGCGACATCAGGTACCCCGCGAACGGGCCGATGACCCCCCAGTACAGTCCGAAGTTCCGGCTGGCGCGTGCGTCCGTCGTCGCGGTGCGGGCCTCGTAGGAGAGCACCGTCCGGTTCTCGCCGAACGGCCGAACTGACAGGCTGATAGCGAGCTTCGCGTACCCCGGCTCGTCGAACGTCACGAACTCCCCGGGGTCGACCTGTCGCCACTCGATACTGGGCCGCCAGAACTTCCCGACGGCGCCGAAGACGAACTCCTCCCCCGGCGTTTCGTCTAGCAACGTCCACTCGTCGGTCTCCGGAACGTCGGCGAACCGCAGTTGGTCCGGCGGAGCCTCCGGATCGGTTCCCCGGAACAAGTTCGAGAGCGCCACCGGCAGGTCGCGTAGCCGTCCGAGGGCGCGGACGACCGGCCCGAGGTCCAGCAGGTCGGCCGTCAGCATCGCCTCGTAGGTCGTCTCCGGGTCGGCGTCTACAACCGCGTGGCGAACTTCCGTCACGTCGTACTCCGGCAGGTACCTATCGACGAGCATCGACGGTTCCGCCTCGCTCGGTGCCGGGTTCGTCGAGGGGTCCATCGTCCGTTCACCTCTCGCGGGGTACGGTTTCGAAGGTAATAGGTGGGACGGCAGTCCAGTCCGGTCGACGCGACAGTCGCCAAGTCGAGCGCTACGGCGCGAAACTCGCCAGCCACTGTCACTCACGGATATCGATAGTGTGGCAATAGACGTAGAAGGATCTTACCACTCACTTTTTCGAGTCGAATATATTGTAAGCTTCGGTTCGTTTTCGCGCTACTGTTCGTAGACTGGGGGGAGTACTCCCCCGGACGACGTCGGCGGGTGGGGGCGGAGGGGAGCCGTAGGACCCGGAGGGGACCGTTCCAGTAGCCGGCCTCGAGGCGAGCGGTCCCGCGAGTCGGGAGGCGGCGACCCCCTCGTGAAGTCCACGACGGCAGCAGGAACGCCCGTACGAGAAGCGAGGGCTGGGCGAGGAGACGTCTCGAAGTCCGCTCGCGCCCGCGACGGGACTCGGTACGGTTCGTAGTGACTGGCGTCGCGTCGTCGCGTGCGCGAAGACTCCCCCTTGGAGCAGCCCTCCGGTCGGTCCCGTCCCTCGATGCCGTCCGAGTCCGCTCGGAACCCGCGACATCGGCGAGGAGGACGAACCGGACGACGCCGACGATATCGCCAGTCCGTTTCGAACGTGCCGAAACCGGCGTCGACGACGAGTCCGGGTCGAAGAGCAGGCGAGGACAGCGCCGGCGTGGTGCCGGCGTCGCCGCGTCGTTTTTCCGAGTTCGAACGACGCGTCGAACGCTCGTGTAACCTTCACGTATATCCAGTGCGAACGTCAGGTTCGGGGTTCTCCCGCCGGAGGCGTCGGCCGTCCGGTCGCAACTGCCCGCCCCGGAGAGTTGCCGAGGTTCCGGAACGGACTCGGGCAGGGGTGGGCTTAATAGCCATGCCCCAGTGTCCCCCGACATGGAGCTAGATGCGCTTTTCGAGGATAGCTGTGCGCGCGACTGGGAGACGGTCGACGGCGAGGAAACGGCGGCGGTTCGGTTCGCCGTCATCGGCCTCGGCTGGTTCACGAAGGGACGCGCCCTGCCGGCGCTGGAAGCGAGCGACCGCTGCGAGCCGACGGTGATGGTCAGCAGCACGACCGAGAAAGCCGAGCGAGTGGCGGCCGACACGGACGGGGCGGTCGACGGCATCGACTACGACGAGTTCCACGACGGGGTCGCCCGCGACGAGTACGACGCCGTCTACATCTGTACGCCCAACGCGCTGCACCTCGAATACGTGGAGACCGCGGCGACGTACGGGAAACACGTCCTCTGCGAGAAGCCGATGGAACGCGACAGCGAGCGCGCCCGGGAACTCGTCGAGGCGTGCGAGGCGGCCGGCGTCGAACTGATGGTCGCCTACCGGATGCACACCGAACCGGCGGTCCGACGCGCGCGCGAACTCGTCGAGTCGGGGTTCGTCGGGGAACCGATGGAGGTGCGCGGGGACATGTCCCAGCGCTTGCTCGACCGTATCAATCCGGACCCCGACCAGTGGCGGCTCGACGAGGGGCTCGCCGGCGGTGGCGCGCTCTTCGACATCGGCATCTACCCGCTGAACACGGCCCGCTTCCTCCTGGACGCCGACCCCGTGGCCGTCACGGGCCGGACCGCGAGCACGCACGACGCCTTCGACGACGTGGACGAGACGGTGTCCTTCATGCTGGAGTTCCCCGACGAGGTGTACGCGTCCTGTTACGCCAGTCACAACGCTCGCCAGTCCAGCGGTATCACCGTGACCGGCACCGAGGGCCAGGTGCGCGTCGAACCCGCGTTCTTCCAGGACCAGTCGCGGACGCTTCACGTCTCGCGGGGGGACAGCCGGTCGTCCATCACGCTCGAGAAGGTCGACCAGATGCTGGAGGAGTTCGACTACTTCGCCGACCGCGTCCGCGGTGACGCACCGATGCACCCGGACGGCGAGCACGGTCTCGTCGACATGGTGACGATGGAGGCCGTCTACGAGTCGGCGGCGGACCGGACCTGGACTCCCGTCGAGTGAGTCCCGTCCGGCGTGGACCTCCCCGCCCCGGACTTCGGCGTACCGGAGTTGTCCAGACTGGACTTTCCCATCCCGGAGGTCACGCGATACCGGACGGCACGTGAAAAAACAGCGACGCGCGCCGTTACTTCGCTTTCGCGGCTCGACTCAGGCGTTGAACCCCTGGTGGAACCCGACGAGTTTCTCGCGCGAGAAGTGGTCGAGGGCGTACTTGATGCCCTCCTTGCCGACGCCGGAGTCCTTGAACCCGCCGTAGGGCATGTGGTCTGCGCGGAATCCGGAGACGGTGTTGATGTTGACGCCGCCGGCGTCGATCTCGTCCGCGGCGCGTTTCCCGCGGTCGATGTCCTGCGTGAACAGTCCGGCTTCGAGTCCGTAGTTCGTGTTGTTGGCCTCCTCGATGGCCTCGTCGAAGTCGCTCACCGGGATGACGGGCACGAGGGGTCCGAACACCTCCTCGCTGGCCGCGGGCATCTCCGGCGTGACGCCCGAGAGGACGGTCGGTTCGAACACGCGCTCCCCGAGGTCGCCGCCGTAGTTGCCGCCGTACTCCACGGTCGCACCCTGCTCGACCGTCGCCTCGAACAGGTCGACGACGGTCTGGAACTGGTCGTCGTCGACCATCGAGGCGACGTCGGTCTCGTCGTCCGTGGGGTCGCCGACGGTCAGCGATTCGGCGGCGTCGACGAGCGCGTCGACGAGTTCCTCTTCGACGGTCTCGTGGACGAGAACGCGCTCGACGCTGTTGCAGACCTGCCCGGCGTTCGAACAGGCACCGCCGACGAGCTGTTCCGCGGCCTGCTCGATGTCGGTGTCGTCCCAGACGATGGTCGGGTCGTTCCCGCCGAGTTCCAGGGTGAGTTCCTTCATTCCGCTGTTGTTCGCGAGATACTTGCCGACGTCCGTCGACCCCGTGAAGGAGATGGCCTCGACCGCCTCGTGGTCGAGGATGGCGTCGCCGACGGTCGACCCGCTTCCGGTGACGACGTTCACGAGACCGTCGGGGGCGTCCACCTCCTCGGCGGCCTCCGCCAGGCACTCGAACAGCACGATGGAACTCAGGGGCGTGTTGGACGCCGGTTTGCCGACGACGGCGTTGCCCGCGGCGAGGGCAGGACCGACCTTGTGGACCATGAGGTTCAGCGGGAAGTTGAACGGCGTGATGGCGGCGACGACGCCCAGCGGCTCGCGCTGGGTGAAACAGTGGTCCTTCGCGAACCCCTTCTGGCCGTCCATCGGAACGTACTCGCCGAACATCCGCTTTGCCTCCTCGCCGGAGAGCCGCAGCGTCTGTACAGCTCGGTCGACCTCGGTCCGCGACTCCGAGAGCGGTTTCCCCTGTTCGCTCGTCACCACGTTCGCCACCTCGTCCGCACGTTCTTCGAGTCTGTCCGCGGCTGCGGTGAGCAGCTCGTAGCGCTCGTAGGCCGAGAGCGTCGACTCCTGGTACGCACGGTCGGCGGCCTCGATGGCCTCGTTCACTTGCTCCGCACTCGCGACCGGGACGGACCCGACGGTCGATCCGTCGTACGGATAGCTGACGTCCGTTCGGTCGTCGGCGTCGACCCACTCGCCGTCGATGAGCATCTGCTTGTCGAGACGGCTGGCTACTTCCAGGCTCATACCTCAACGTGGCCCAACGTCACAATAAGTGTTGCCCCGGTGAACGCCGCTCGCGCAGTCGCCGTGTGTCCGTCGCCTGCGACACGCGCCGTTTCTGACAGAAAGGAGAGAGTTTAACCGATTGTGACTCCATCCCAAATTATAAATCGGTGCTAGTCCAGTCAATAGTCATGGACCTATCGGGGACAGTCGTTCCCATGGCTACGCCTACCGACAGGCGGAGCGGGGAAATCGATGTGTCTGCGCTCGAGCGATTCACGGACTCCCTCGTCCAGAGTGGCGTTCACGGCCTGTTTCCAGGGAGTTCTATCGGCGAGTTCTCGAGCCTGACGACCGAGCAGAATCGTACCGTCATAGAGACCGTCGCCGCCGTCGCCGACGACCGCGTTCCCGTCTTCGCAGGCTGTGGCCACACGAGCGTCGACGCCGTCGTGGAGAACGTACAGACGGCCGCAGCGGCGGACGCCGACGTCGCCGTCGTCGTCACCCCCTACTACCTGAGTACGACCCAGAGCGGTCTCGACGACTTCTTCACCGACGTCGCGGACCGGTCGCCGCTTCCCGTCGTCCTGTACAACATCCCACAGCTGACCGGCAACGCGATTGAGATAGAGACCGTGGCGTCGCTCGCGGACCACCGGAACGTCGTCGGACTGAAAGACACCTCCGGCGACCTCACCTATCACCACCGGGTCAACGAACGGACCGCCGAGGAGTTCGCCGTCTTCCAGGGCGCGACCGAACTCGCCGCTGCGTCGCTCGAACTCGGGTCCGACGGAATCATCGCGGGGCCCGCGAACGTCTTTCCGGAACACCTCGCTCGCCTGTACGAGGCCTACGAGTCGAACGACCACGACGTCGTCTCCCGCATCATGGAGCGCGTCGTCGTGCCCGCGGTCAGCGCGACGAACGACCTCCCGACCGCCGCGGCGGTCAAGCACCTCGTCGCCGTCCACGAGATGGACATCGGCGACCCGCTGCCGCCCCTGCCGACGCTGACGGAGTCCGAGCGGGCGCGACTGGAGCAGTCCTACAGGCGCATCGTCGACACCGCCGAGAACGAACTCGTCGAGCAGTGAGCGCCCGTTCCGCTCGTCGACATCGTCAGAGTTACCGAACTGAACGCGGTCGCGTCGGTGCGCCTCGGCTGCGGCGGAGACGGCGAAAGAGAAGCAGTTTCGTCAGGCGTTGTTGACCTGGCTGTCGATCTGACTCTGGGCGTCGTCGAGCGCCTTCTTCGGTGACTTGTTCTGGACCAGCGCCTTGTTGCACTCCGTGAAGACGATCTTCGAGAACGTCGAGTACTTCGGCGTCGAGGGGCGAGCGCTCGTCTGCTCGACGATTTTCCCGAACACCTTCAGGTGTTCCGCCTGCTCGAGGTACTTGTCCTTGTAGAGTTCCTTCCGGACCGGGAGTCGACTGTGCTCGAGTGCCATGTTCTTCTGGGCCTTCATCGAGGCCATGAAGTTGGCGAACTGCTGGGCCGCCCCCTTGTTCTTCGAGTTCTTGTTGATGAAGATGTTCCAGCCGCCGAGACAGGAGTTTTTCGCGTTGGAGTTGCCCTCGGCTTTCGGCATCGGCGCGACGTCGAACTTGTCTTTGACCGCCGACCCGTCCTCGTTCATCAGCGCGTAGGCGTACGGCCAGTTGCGCATGAAGATGGTGTTGCCCTGCTGGAACGTCTTCCGGTTCTGGTCGGTGCTGGACGAGGGGATGGATTCCGGCGTCACGTTGTGCTCGTGGATGAGGTCGACGGCGTGGGAGAGCGCGTCGACGCCCTTCTGGGTGTTCACCTTGAGTTTCCCGTTCTTCCGGACGCCGCCGCCCATGCCCCACAGCCAGTTGAGCCACATGATGGTCAGCCCCTCGTTGGCACCACCCTGCCAGATGTAGCCGTTGAGGTCCTCGTCGCTGTTCTGCTTGATGTCTTTCGCCATGTCCACGAGCTCCATGTACGTCTTCGGAGGCTCGTCGTACCCGGCATCTTTCAGGAGGTCGGTGCGGTAGTACAGCGCGTTGGCGTCCGTGTGAATCGGCATCCCGTACATCGAGCCGTCGATGGTGACGGAGTCGACGGGGGTCTTCAGCATCTTGTCGGTGAGGCCGTTCGAATCCTCGACCTTGGCCGCCCAGCCGTTCTTGACGAACTCCGCGGGCCAGACGACGTCCATGTTCCCGACGTCGAACGCCGAGGACTGGGAGATGAACTGGTTGACGTAGTACTTCCGCGTCGACGACGACTCGGCGGGCGTCTTCTGGGAGTTGAGTTGGACGTTCTTCGCCTGCTCGTTGAACATCGGCAGCAGGTCCTTCGCGTCCGCGCTGAAGTAGCCGGGGTAGACGTACTTTATCTTGGTCTTGCCCCCGTCCTGGTCGCCGGAGCCTCCGCCGCCGCCACCACCGGTGCACCCCGCGAGCAGGGCGGTTCCACCGGCGGCCATTCCTTTCAGTAGCTGACGTTTCGAACGGCTAGTATCCTCGTTCCACATACATTGTCACACATGGTCAGGTGGTGTGATAACTGTTATTGTTAACACATATTCATTAACCCTGGAAGAAACCCGGGACGGGTGAAACCGAGTCGCCGGGGCGTCAGGCCAGGCCGGCGAGGGTCCGAATCTCGTGCCAGCGGTCGTCCTCGAGTTCGACGACGTCCCGGTTGCGGTCGCGCGCCACCGACCGCTCGCCGGGAAGGCGAATCTCGTCGACGTCGCTCGCCCGTTCGGACGCCTTCAACTCCCGCAGGAACGCGCTCGCCTCCGACGCGAAGTCGGGTCGGCCGAACGCCGACGGGTCGAGGGCGAGAAGGAAGTCGCCCTTCGTGCAGGGGTCGCCGGTGTGGTACGTGCCGGTCACGTCCGTTCCCATGGCCGCACCGACCAGACCGCCGGCCAGCACCTCGACGGCGATGGCGAGGCCGGACCCCTTCGCGCCCCCGAACGGGAGGATGGTCCCCTCCAGCGCCGCGGCGGGGTCGGTCGTCGGTTCGCCCTCCGCATCGAGCGCGACGGCTTCGGGGAGCGTCTCGCCACGCTCCTTTCGGTGGAGCACCGTTCCGCGCGCGATGGCGGACGTCGACATGTCGAGGTTGAACGGCGGGTCCGTCGGGAGGCCGACGGCGATGGGGTTCGTCCCCAGTATCGGTTCGGCCCCGCCGTACGGCGGCATCGCGGGTTCCGTGTTCGTGATGGCGACGCCGACGTACCCCTCCGACCGTATCCGGTCGGTGTAGTAGCCGAGCATCCCGAGATGGTTCGTGTCGTGGACGCCGACGGCGCCGACGCCGAACTCGTCGGCGCGGTCCATCGCGGTCACCGCCGCTTCGCTCGCGACGACGGGGCCGAGTCGAGAGCCGCCGGAGAGCGTCACGGCACCGCCGCGTTCGGCGACCACCTCGATGGTACCGTCGGGGTCGACGTTCCCGTGTTCGATGCCGCGGACGAACCGCGGCAGACGCAGGAGCCCGTGCGAGTGCTTCCCGCGGGCGTCCGCGCTCACCAGGGTTTCGGCCGTGAGTTCGGCGTCCGACGGCGAGATGCCCTGGTTTTCGAAGGCCGCAGTCGCTACGTCCACGGCGCGCTGACGGTCTACCTCCATCTCACGTGGACGGTCCGATGCGGTGGATGGCGAACTGGCTCTCGCCGAGGGCCTCGCTCATCGTGAGTTTGCCGTTGACGACGTCCTCTATCTCGTCCCAGAGCTGGTCGGTCGCCCAGTCGAAGGACTTGTCGCCGACGAGCGCTTCGCTCACGTCGACGTCGGTCTCTTCGGGGACGCGCTCGGCGCTGCCGGGGTTGCCGGTGACCTTGATGGTCGGCATGACGGCGTTCGAGAGCGTGTGTCCCTGGCCGGTCGAGATGACCATGAAGTGCGCACCGCTCGCGCCGATGCCCGTGACGGACTCGGCGCCGTGGCCGGGCGAGTCCATGATGTACATCCCCGACCTGTCGGGGATCTTCTCGGCGTAGTCGACCATGTCCTGGATGGGACCGTCGCCGGACTTGACGAGCGCGCCGAGCGACTTCTCCTCGATGGTCGTCAGGCCGCCGTCCATGTTGTCCGGGGTGGGCTGGGCGCCGCGGACGTCGTAGCCCGTCGCCTGCAGGCGCTCGTCCCACCACTCGACGCGGTCGAGTATCTTCTGTTTGACCTCCTCGGAGACCGCGCGCTCCGCGAGTTCCGTCTCGCCGCCGAAGAACTCGGGCGTCTCGGCGAAGACGCCACGACCGCCGTGGTCGTCGATGAGTCGCCAGACCGCGCCCGCGGTCGCCTTGTGCTGGCAGAGCCCCGAGGTGGTGTCCGACGTCGCACAGTTGATGCCGAAGGTGAGGTTGGACATGTCCGCCGGAACGCGGCGCTGCGCGCTGGCGTCCCGGACCATCTCCTGGGCGGCGTTGACCGTGGCCTTCAGACCGTTCATCACGCCTTTCTCCCGGTGGACGTTGACCGATTCGCTCGGTCGGCCGGTCTCGGCGACGTCGTCCGCGAGTTCGTCGCCGTCGACGATCTCGCCGGCGTGGGCGACCACGACCGCGCCGTAGGTGTTCGGATGCGTCGCGTAGCCCAGCAGCGTCCGGTACGTCTGGAAGACGTCGGGCTTGGTCTGGCACCGCCCGAGCGGGTGGGTGATGGGGATGGCGTCTTCGACGATGTCGGCCGCGCGCTCGACCGTGTCGTTCGCGTACGGGGCCGTCGAGACGATTACGACGTTGTTCCGGATGCCGATGCTACCGTCGTCGCGTTCGTATCCGAGGAATTCGCTCATGGTGTTCACTCGTGTGCTGCCTGCGCTTGGTTCTGGTCGTCGGCGAGGTCGCCGCGACCGTAGTTCGAGTCGACGTTGTGGACGTGGACCCAGTCGCCGGCCTCGATGTCGGTCGAGGCGTTTCCGATGCTCTTGCCGTACTTGGTGACCGTCTCCCCCTCGGGTATCGGTTCGAGTGCGAGTTTGTGGCCAAACTCGACGTCGTCGTTCATCTCGATGGTTCGTTCCGCGTCGCCGACGGCGACGGTGACCGTCTCGCCGGCCTCGACGTCACGAAGCGCCGTTGCGACGTTGTCTGCAGGTTCTACGACCTCGATAAGCTGGTCGGCCATGCAATCGAGCGAACAGACTCCTTCGTATTAACAGTTGTTGTCAGCGGTACCGCTGGCGGGCGCGGCTGGTTAGAGAAGCGTCACGACGGCGGCCAGCGAGAGGGTACCGACGGTGGCGAGATGAGCGACGACGAGGGCCACCGGCCGCATCCCCGCCGCACCCAGACTGTCGAGGTCCAGGTCGAAGCCGAGGCCGGCGAACGCCAGGGCGAACAGCCAGTCACCGGTGACGTCGATCGCGGCCACGGTCGACGACGGGAGGCTCACGGCGTTCACGATGACGATGACCGCGAGGAACCCCAGGAGGAACTTCGGGAAGCGATTCCAGAGTTCGGTGAGGCCGGTCGAGTCGTCGGTGCCCGCCGTGTACCTGACCGCGTACGCGATGGCCAGCAGGCCGATGAAGGAGTTGCGGACGAGCTTCGTGACGGTCGCCCACCGTCCGGCCGTTTCCGACATCGCGAATCCCACGGCAGCGGTCGGGCCGGTGCTGAACAGGCTCAGGCCGGCCCAGATGCCGAACTGTTTGCCGGTGATACCGAGAACGCTGCCGAGGGCCGGAAAGACGACGAGCGTCACCGCGTCGAACAGCAGTATCGTCGCCACGGCGTACGTGATGTCGGCCTCGTCGACGTCGATACTCCCGGCGACGGCCACCACTGCGGAGACGCCGCAGATACTCGCACCCGCGGCGAGCAACGACGTGGTTCGTCCGTCGACGTCGAGGAGACGTCCGGCGACCGTCTCCATGAAGAAGACGCCGACGACCACGGCCCCGGCGGCCAACCCGACGACGAGCGGGCCGGTGGTGACCAGTTCCTCGACGGTGAGACGGGCCCCGAGGAGGACGATGCCGGTCTCCAGGAGGAGTTTGTGTCGACTCACGCCCGGCGTCGCCCAGTCCGGGACGCCGACCGTGTTGGCGACGAGCGCGCCGACGGCGATGGCGACGATGAGGGGGCTGAGATGCGCGAGGCGCGTTCCGAGCGTGCGAGCGACGACCGCCACGCCCACGAGGAGCGCGAGCCCCGGGAGGAGTCGTCGCGCGTGGGTCCGCGCCGTCATCCGACTACGAGATGGATGGACACGATTCCCACGCCCAGAATCGTCGCCTTCCAGCCGCGGTCGAGCGCGCTCCACCAGCGGAGCGCGACACCGACAGCGTCGCTATCGAGAGACGCGGACGTTGCTGATACCATGGTCGTGTGCGCACCGTCTCCGACGAACTATTTAAAATTCGCGTTGCGACGCTCTGCGGACTCCCGTAGGTTTATTGTCGAGGGTTGCTTCATGTGCGACGTATACGTATGCCAGACACTGTGGACCACGCAAGTAGCTCCCGCCGTGACTCGTCCGACGGGGCGTCGACGCCCGTCCAGTCGCGATGGCAGCGGTACCGAGAACTTCGGCTGACGGAGGAGGAACTGGCGACGGCGCTGTTGACGCCCGTCGTGCTGTTCCTCCTGGCTGTCTCCTTCTATCCCATCGTCGAGACGATACGGAGTAGCCTCTACACGGGGTACATCATCGAATCGCGGCCGACGACCTTCGTCGGCCTACAGAACTACGAGCAGATCCTGAGCAACGGCGGGTTCTGGAACTCGTTCAAGGTGAGCATGATTTACACCTTCGTGTCGGTGCCCGTCGAACTCGTCATCGGGCTCGGCATCGCCCTGCTCCTCCAGCGCGCGTTCAAGGGGAAGTACTTCATCCAGGCGGCGATTCTCTTCCCCTGGGCGCTGCCGACCGTCATCAACGCGAAGATATGGGCGTGGATGTTCCACGGACAGTACGGGGTCATCAACGACGTGCTCATCCGCCTCGGGATTCTCGAGTCGACGTACCCGTTCCTGGCGAAGCCGGACGTCGCGCTCGCGTCGATGATCTTCATCACCATCTGGAAGACCAGTTCCTTCATGGCGCTCATCCTGCTCGCGGGCCTGTCCGGCATCCCGGACCACCTCTACGAGGCGGCGCGCATGGACGGAGCGTCGAAGTGGCGGCAGTTCCGCGACATCACGCTCCCGCTGTTGAAACCGACCATCCTCGTCGCGCTCATCTTCCGGACGCTGCCGGCGTTCCAGGCGTTCGGACTCCCGTACGGCCTGACCGGGGGCGGTCCCGGGGAGGCGACGACGACGCTCGTCCTGTTCGACCACCAGCTCACGTTCACCCAGCTGGCGTTCGGCCGGGGGTCGGCCGCGGCGACGCTCATCACGCTGATGGCGCTGATAATCTCGCTCGTCTACGTCGGAACCCTCTACGAACCGGAGGTGCGCTAACATGAGTACGAAAACCGGCGGTACGTTCGACGTCGATTCGCTACAGGAGGTCGGGGAGAAACTGGGCTTCTACGGCTCGATACTCACCATCGCGGCCATCTCGATGTTTCCCGTCTTCTGGATGTTCCTCACGTCCATCAAGCAACCGTCGAACGTCGTCCAGTTCCCGGTCCACTACCTGCCGCAGAACCCGACGCTCGAGAACTACCGGACGGCGCTCGCAGACGCGCCGTTCATGCGCTACCTCCTCAACAGCGTGATAGTCGCCGGCGGGACGGCCATCGTCGACGTCATCCTGGGTGCGCTCGCCGGATACGCGCTCTCGCGGCTTCGGTTCCGGTTCAAGCTACCCGTCCTCCTGCTCATCCTGGGCACGGCGATGTTGCCGTTCATCTCCCGGCTCATCCCGCTGTTCTCGCTGGCGCGGTCGTGGGGGCTGCTCAACGACTACGTCGGTCTCATCATCCCCTACGCCGCGTTCCAGCTTCCGTTCGCGGTCTGGATCTTCCAGGCGTACTTCAAGGAACTCCCCGACTCGCTGGAGGAAGCCGGACTGATGGACGGACTCTCGCGCATCGGCGTCCTCTTTCGCATCATCCTCCCCGTCTCCGCCCCCGCGATGGCGACGACGGCCATCATCGTCTTCATCTACGCGTGGAACGAGTTCCTCTTCGCGCTGACGTTCATGACCGAGGACAGCATGCGAACGATAACGGTCGGCATCGCGACCTATCAGGGCGAGTTCCAGTACCCGTGGGGCACCATCTCGGCCGCGGTGTTCATGTCTATCGTCCCGCTGATGCTGTTCATGCTGTTCTTCCAGCGGAAGGTCGTCGAGGGGCTCACGGCCGGCACCGGCAAAGCCTGACCGCTCGCCACCCTCCTTCTCCCACCCGGTCGCCGAGACGTCTCCAGTCGCACAGTGCCCGGATTCGCAGTAATCGTTAGCGTCGCTCTCGCGCCAGTTCAGGCGGGAAAAGGGGCCGCTACTCCACGCCGTTGACGACGTTCCACGGGTCGCCGCCCGCGAGGACGGACTCGACGATTTCGGCGACCGTTCGGCGCCGCTCCTCGTTCGCCTCCTCGGAGTACCAGGCGACGTGGGGCGTTGCCACGACGCGGTCGTGGTCGCGCAGGGGGGCGTCGGTCGCCGGCGGTTCGTCGGGGAAGACGTCCAGGCCGGCGCCGGCTATCTCCCCGGCGTTCAGCGCGTCCAGCAGCGCGTCACCGTCGACGATGGGACCGCGCGCGACGTTCACCAGGCACGCCGAGTCCTTCATGCGGGCGAACGCCTCGGCGTCGAACAGCCCGCGAGTGTCGTCCGTCAGCGGCGAGTGGACGCTCACGAAGTCCGCGCGTTCGAGCAGTTCCTCGAACGCGACGAGGTCCGCGGGGTCGTCCGCGAGGTCGTCCGCGGAGAGGAACGGGTCGCTGGCGAGCACGTCAGCGCCCAGCGACGCGGCGCGGGAACCGACCTCGCGGCCGATAGCGCCGTACCCGACGACGCCGACGGTCCGCGTCGAGAACCGGTGGACCGGGGCACCGACGTCTCGGTTCCACTCGCCTCGCTCGATCGAACGGTCGTAGCGGGGGACGCTGCGGGCCATCGCGAGGAGCAGCGTGAGCGCGTGCATCGACACCTCCTCGAGACAGTAGTCGGGGACGTTCGTGACGGGGATGTCGCGGTCGGCGGCCGCGTCCACGTCGACGTTGTCGACGCCGATGCCGTACCGGGAGATGACCCGGACGTCGTCCATCGCGGTGATGGCGTCCGCGTCGATGTCGTAGCGGAGGTTGATGACCGCGTCGGCGGCCGCGAGCGTCTCCTCGACGTCTTCGGCGGTTTCGCCGACGTCGTCGGTGAGTTCCACGACCTCCGCGAGGTCGCCGAGGACGGACCGCTCGATGGACAGGTCTTCGAAGTCGTGGTCGGTGACGACTACGGTGTGAGTCATGGGGAGGTCAGACGATGAGTTCGGAGCCGTCGGTCAGATACTGCTCGCACAGGTCGCGGTTCAGTTCCACGCCGAGACCCGGTCCCTCCGGCACGTCGACGTACCCGTCCTCGAGGATGGGGCCGCTCCCCTCGGTCCTGACGGCCATCTCGTTCCACCACGGGACGTCGCGGGAGTGCCACTCCATGCAGAGGAAGTTGGGAATCGCCGCCGAAACGTGAGCGCCGGCTACCGTACCGAGCGGGCTCGAGATGTTGTGCGAGGCGATGGGGATGCCGTAGAGGTCACAGACGGTCGCGATGTCCACGTACTCGCCGAGGCCGCCGCACTTGTTCACGTCGGGGGCGGCGATGTCCATCATGCCCTGGCGGGCGGCCTTGTTGAACTGGTCGACCGTGACGAGGTTCTCGCCCGTGAGTACGGGTAGGTCGAGTTTCTCGGTGACGCGCTTCTGGGCGTCCCACTTCTCCGGCGGAACCGGGTCCTCGAGCCACGCCAGGTCGAACCGTTCGAGTTTCTTCCCGAGGCGAACGGCCGTCTCGACGGTGAAGTTCCAGTGGAGGTCCATCCCGAGGTCGACGTCGTAGCCGATCTCGTCGCGGACCGCCTCGACCAGCGACACCTTGTGTTCCAGCGCCTCGTTGTCCATCCGGCGGTTGGCCTCGTCGTACGTCTCGTGGGTCGGGACGTCCAGGTCGAACTTCAGGGCGTCGAAGCCCTCGTCGACGACCTCGCGGGCCGCACGAGCGTAGGACTCCGGCGTGTAGACGTCCTTCGGGTCGTGGCTCTCCGCCGCGCCGAGGGACTCGCCCGCGTGCGTGTCACAGTAAATCTTGATGCTGTCGCGGTACTTCCCGCCCAGCAGTTCGTAGACGGGGACGTCGAACATCTTGCCCTTGATGTCGTAACAGGCCGTCTCGATGGCGGTGAACGCTGCCTGGCCGATGCGACCCGTGCCGGTGTAGCGCTGTTCGAGGAGTTCCCGCAGTCGGTGCGTGTCGAGGGGGTTCTCGCCCTCCAGGTCGACGGTCATCCGCTCGGCCATGTCGAGCGCCGCTTCGGCGCGGAACGTCTCGCCGAGACCGTAGATGCCGGCGTCGGTCTCGACCTTGACGATGCCCCACGTGAAGTTGCCGGCGATGGCCATCGTCTTCACGTCGGTGATCTCGACGTCCCGTTCGGACGGCCGGTGGGTCTCCTCCATGCCCATGTCGCGCCAGGGAACGCCACCGCCCTGTGCGATGCGGTAGTCTGGCTTGTCGTTCGTCATCGTGTGTGTTCTTTCGTAACGGGCGAATAAAGATTGCGGTCACGGCAGTGGCAGAACGGAAGACGAGAAGGGTCCGCGACGAGCGCCGGGGGCGACGGGGTAGTTTTAATAGTGCCACTCTCCCTAAATCGACTGTCAATGACGAGCGAACGCATTACCGTCGCGGCGGTCGACGACTACTCCGTCGACGGAACCGACGTCACGCTGGACTGTGCGACCGACGCGCCGGAGACGGCGACGGCGCGCACGCTCCCCGTGACGCTCGAGTTCTACGACCCCAGAACGTTCAGATTCGCGCTCCGGGCGAACCCGGAAGTGAGCGCCGACCGGCAGTACCCCGAGTTCGACGAGGACGCGGTCGCCGAGGACTTCGCGCTCGACGCGACCGAGACGAACGGGGACCTCGTCCTCGACACGGGCGCGCTCCAGGTCGTCGTCGGTCTCGACGAGTGGAGCTTTCGCGTCGAGGACGACGGCGAATCGATTCTTCGGGAACAGCGCCGCGACCTGGACGTGTTCGCGCGGTCGCGCGTGGAGCCGCTCGGGGTCACCCAGGAGGAGATCAACCACAACCCCCGACGCGTCGCCGAGACGGGGACCGCGTTCGGTCTCGACCCGGACGAGAAGCTCTACGGGGCGGGCGAGCAGTTCGTGGAGTTCGACCGTCGCGGTCGGGAGATCGACCTCTGGCACGAGGAGCCGCTCGGCACGGAGACGCCGCGAGCGTACAAGAACGTCCCCTTCCACCTCTCGACGAAGGGGTACGGGATGCTGGTGGACACGACGGCGCGCGTCCACTACGACTTCGGAAAGACGTCGACGGCCAGCGCCTCGGTCTCGGTCGCCGACGACGCGTTCGCGTTCGTCTTCTTCTACGGTCCCGAGTTCGACGACGTTCTGCGAAGGTACACCGCGCTCACCGGTCGGCCGAACCGTCCGCCGAAGTGGAGCTTCGGCACCTGGATGTCGCGACTGGGCTACGAGTCGCGCGACCAGCTGGAAGCCATCGCCGACCGACTGCGCGAGGAGCGGATTCCGAGCGACGTCCTCCACCTCGACCCGTTCTGGATGCGCGACCGCTCCTCGACGGACCTGGAGTGGGACACCGAGCAGTTCCCCGACCCCGAAGGGATGATCGAGGGACTGAACGAGGACGGCTTTCACCTCTCGCTCTGGGAGCATCCTCACGTCCCGGTCGGCACGGACGCGTTCGACGAAGCGGCGCGGGAGGGGTACTTCGTCACCGACGGCACCGGAAAACCGTACGTGATGGACAACACGTGCCAGGGCGACTACCGGGGGGCGCTCGTGGACTTCACGGACCCCGACGCAGTCGAGTGGTGGAAGGACAAGCACCGCCGTCTGCTGGAGATGGGCGTGGACGTGTTCAAGACGGACTACGGCGAGTACGTCCCCGAGGACGCGGTCTTCGCGAACGGAAAGAGCGGGAAGTCGATGCACAACCTCTACCCCTACCTGTACAACGAGGCGGTCTACGAGGTGGTCGGCGAGGTCAACGGCGAAGACGAGGGCATCGTCTGGGGTCGCTCGGCCTGGACGGGGAGCCAGCGGTTCCCGATGCACTGGGGCGGCGACCCGCAGACGACCTGGAACGGGATGAGCGCGGCGCTGCGTGGCGGCCTGTCGGCGTCGCTGTCCGGCATCGCCTACTGGAGCCACGACATCGGCGGGTTCCGCGGGACGCCCACCGACGCGCTCTACGCCCGGTGGTCGCAGTTCGGTCTCCTGTCGAGCAACGCTCGCTGTCACGGGACCACGCCCCGGGAGCCCTGGGAGTTCGGCGAGGACGCGCTGGACGTGTTCCGCGAGTACTCGCGCGTCCGGTACTCGCTGTTGCCGTACATCTACACGTACGCGGAGATCGCCGCGCGGACCGGCCTCCCCGTAATCCGTCCGCTCGTCCTGGAGTACCAGGACGACCCGAACACCCACCGCCTCGATACGCAGTACCTCGTGGGCACCGACCTGCTCGTCGCGCCGGTCTTCGAGGAGTCGGGGACGCGGGACGTCTACCTCCCCGAGGGCGAGTGGGTGGACTTCTGGACCGACGAACGGTACGAGGGAGAGAGGACCGTCGGCGTCGACGCGCCGCTGGAGGTCATGCCGATGTTCGTCCGTGCCGGCAGCGTCGTTCCGCGACGCGACCCGACCGAGACGGTACGGGCGGGGACGCCGGAGTCGCTGACGCTCGACGCGACGCTCGACGCCGAGGGCGCCGCCAGCGGCCGGTTCTACGACGTGGACGGCGACGAACTCGTGGACGTGGCGGTCGCCACCGGAGACGGGACGCTCTCCGTCTCGCTCGGCGAACTGACTGCCGACGCCGTCACCGTCGAGGCCGACGGAGCGACGCCGGACGCGGTCTCCGTCGACGGGGCCACCTTCGAGCGCGTCGACGGGACGCCGACGAGCGGCGAGTGGACGGTGGACGACGGTAGCGTGATCGTCGTCGCGTAGCCCAGCGGACGAGAGGTGGTTTTATTAACCGGGCTGGTAAACTATGCCACAACAGACAACAGGTGAACGATGGGACAGCTAAAACTCAAAGACCTGGTGAAAGTGTTCGACACGGGAGAGAACGAAATCGTAGCAGTCGACGACCTCGACGTTACAGTCGACGACGGGGACTTCCTCGTCCTCGTCGGGCCGTCCGGGTGCGGTAAGTCGACGACGCTTCGGTGTATCGCCGGCCTGGAGACGGTGACGTCGGGACAGATACTGCTCGACGACCGCGAGATAACTCACCTCAAGCCGAAGGAACGCGACATGGCGATGGTGTTCCAGAACTACGCGCTCTACCCGCACATGTCCGTTCGGAAGAACATCGGCTACGGGTTGAAGATCACGACCGACCTCGACAAAAGCGAGATCAACGAACGCGTCGAAGAGACGGCGACGCTCCTCGAAATCGAGGAGTTGCTCGACAAGAAGCCCTCCGAACTCTCCGGCGGCCAGCAACAGCGCGTCGCGCTCGGGCGCGCCATCATCCGGGAACCCGAAGTGTTCCTGATGGACGAACCGCTCAGCAATCTCGACGCGAAGCTGCGGACGACGATGCGCACCGAGATTCAACAGCTCCAGCAGGACATGGACGTGACCACAATCTACGTGACGCACGACCAGACGGAGGCGATGACGATGGGTGATTACATCGCCGTCCTCAACGACGGGAAACTCCAGCAGCTCGGCACGCCGCTCGAATGCTATCACAAACCCAGGAACCGTTTCGTCGCGGGGTTCATCGGGTCACCCTCGATGAACTTCTTCGACGTGAAACGCGGCGGGAACGTTCTGGAACACGAAGCGTTCACCTACGCTATCTCCGGCGAGACGGTCGACGCCATCGACCAGGCGTCCGACCGATTGACGATGGGTATCCGCCCCGAACACATCGCCATCGTCGACGAGAGCGTGGAGAACGCCGTTCGGACCGAAGTCGAAGTGGTCGAACCCATGGGGGAACTCAGTTACGTCTACCTCACGATCGGCGATGCGACGTACACTGCGAGCGTCAGTGGAGAGATGCGTCTCTCCTCCGGCGACGTCGTCGACGTCGAGTTTCCGGAGGACAAGATTCACCTCTTCGACACCGAGACGGGCGAGGCCGTGAAGAACAGTCGGACGACCGAGACCGTCGAATCGGCGTCCCGAGTCTGACTGCGACCCCGTTTCTGGACCGATTTTCGCCGCCGGCGAGTGGGTAGCAACGGGACGGTGACCGATCGACCGACGCCCGAGAGGGACGTTCGCTAGTCGCAAACGATATGGGGCTGTGTCGAGTACGACCACGTATGAGCAAGCACGGCGGTCCGAGCGGCGAGGGACGGCGGGTGAAAGCCGTCCAGACGACGACAGAGATCCTCGAAGCACTGCGGGAACTGGACGGGGCTGGCGTCACCGAACTGGCCGACCATCTCGACATCGCCAAAGCGACGGTGCACAGCCATCTCGCGACGCTCGTCGACAACGAGTTCGTCGTCAAGCGCGGCGACGAGTACCGGGTCAGTCTCCGGTTCGTCGACTTCGGAGAGTACGCGAAGTCGAACGTCGACATCTACGAGATAACGAAGAAGGAGGTAGACCGACTGGCCGAAGAGACCGGCGAAGTCGCCCAGTTCATGATAGAGGAACACGGGAAAGGGGTCTACCTCCACAAGGCGAGTGGAGACAACGCCATCCAGACGGCGTCGTACACGGGCAACCGGAAGGACCTCCACTGCACTGCGCTCGGAAAGGCGATACTCTCACAGCTCTCCAGAACGAGAGTCGACGAGATCATCGACAAAACGGGGTTACCCCAGCGGACTCCGAACACCGTTTCCACTCGCGACGAACTGTTCGAAGAACTGGATGCGATTCGCGAACAGAAAGTCGCGTTCGACGACGAGGAGATCCTCCAGGGGCTGCGATGCGTGGCCGCACCGATAGCGCATCCGAACGGCGATATCCAGGGCGCAATCAGCATCTCTGGCCCGACCAGCCGGTTCAAGGGCGACAGGTTCCGGGAGGAACTGCCCGAGATCGTCCGCGGTGCAGCCAACGTCATCGAAGTGAACGCTACGCAGGTGTAGTCGTTCGCTCGTCGCAAATACGCGGCGACAGTGGCCGAGAGGGCTATTTCGACGATTTTCCGCACGTAATCGAACGAAAAGTGACGAGATGCGCCAGTTCAAGGGGCAGTACCGCCCTCTAGAGTCGTTTTCCGTTGGAACCGGTCGACACCGGGATTCGTGGACGGTGAACGGCGTCGTAGTCGCTCGATTCGGCCAGAGAAACGGTCGACGACGCGCCGTTCGTCCGGTTTCGACGCCTCTTCGTCTACCTGACCGTTCCTCCGACGGAGCGTGCGAAGAGCGTAGCGGTCGGCCGGTATCACCGCTCTTCCCGTCAGTATCGCCGCCTCACCGCCGTGCCCTCCAACCGACGTGTGGGCTCGTCCCACTGCTTTCCGTTCGCAACGGTGTTCGTCGATTGCAAACGGGATGACGCGGCTCTCTACGTAACTGATGGTGCGGACGACACTGGTCGGAGACGTTCGTCCCGTCTCGCGACCGTACGGACCGACCTGGCGTCGCTCGTTCGAGAAAACGGACCTTCGACATCTGGCATTACACCACTAATATTGTAATGGCTAGTTTCACTCCGAGGGAGGACAGCCACAGCCACCGTCTTCGAGGATCTCGTCGACCGTGTACGACCGACCACAGGTGTCACAGAGCACGCGCACGTCGACGATGACGTCGAAGTCGCCCAGCGTGATGCGGTCGGTGGTCTCGAGGTTCTCGAGCGTCGTCTCCGTGACGGCTGCAGTTCTCGTCCGCAATCGCTGTATGGTTTCGGCGCTCTTCTCCACCTGATCCGTCTCGTCCGCGCTCGACTCGTAGCTCACGCCGCGATGTTTCGTCAGGTACGTGTGAATCGCCTGATGGGTGACGAAGTCGTCTTCGAGTTCCTCGACGGCGACGCCGTCACGCGCGAGCGCGTTCCTCGTTTCGGTCCGCACCCCGCTGCTCACCGAGTCGTCCGTCAACAGGCGGTGCGTGTTCTCGACTTCGCCCTCCAGCGGCGAGGCACCCGCCCGGTCCAGCGCGGCGCGCAGCACGGCCCGATTGAAGACGTCGGCCAGTTCTCGGAGACTGTACTCCTCCTCGTCGTCGCCCGTCCAGTACGCTTCGAGTTGCTCGCCCATCCCCGCCAGTTCGTACTCGTCGATAACCCGCTGGACCTTGCTTCGAGTACCCGAGTTCTCGCTCATACCTCACAGTAGCTCACGTTACACCTTTGACTGTTTCGGAGACGGACGGCAGGTCCCGACCACTCGCGGTGACGGAACCCCAGTCACCCCCGGACGGTACGAAACGTCCCGGAGGGGCTCGTTACAGATATAGAAGTGTAATACAGTACTTCGGGACTTTCGAGCAAGTGACCGAGGAGAGAGCGATGGCCTACTGTCACGAAGGTTCGTACGTCCTCCTCGCCGCAGCGACGATACTCGAACGTGAACTCACCGAACGACGCGTCGGCTCCTCCACCGCAGTCAGCGGACTACCGCGACCACATTGATATAGCGGTATGTAGTTTAGAAGTGCGGGGCGGTGGGGATACAGGAGAAACGAAGGTTCGATGGCCGCCGCTGATAGAGGTGACAGCAGAAGTGCACGAGAGTTCGACGTCCGACGGTTCCGGCTTTGCCGAAAGACTGCAGTTCCCATGCCAAAGCTCCGGCGGGTCGCCAGCCCACTGGCTCCGTACCGTCCGGTTCCGTTCACGCATCGTCGTCCGTGAGTCGCACCGAGCGAGGGCCGACGCCGACGTACGAGGATAGCAGAGCTGGTCCGAACGCCGGGATGTCGCCGTTCACCACTCGCGTCACGATCTAGTACCGGGAGACGTTTTCCCCTTCACTGTCCGTCGCATCGAATGGTCCCTCCCTCGTCGGCCGGCGGCGGCGGTGATCACGAAGCACAGAGCCGCGTATCGACGGGGGTTCCGTCCGACTGGGAGACGGCGAGGGCCTCGTCTCACGTTGGGGCAACGAGATAGGTCAGTAGGGTTCGGACGTGACTGGACGAGTCCGCAAAGAACGCAGCTCGTCCACCGGGATATGGGTTCGTCGTCACGTCGCGATTCTAGAGATGTCTGCGATTCGTAGGAATCGGACGAACTGTACTGTTCTAGATAGGTTCGAGAATCGTTGCAGTTCGGCGAGTACCTCCGGATACGACCGTGGCGTGCGGAGGTGGTCGTCGACGAACGAGGCCGTCATCGTGGACGTGACTCCCTTTCCTCGAATTGTTAGAGGGCACAGCGGCGAATTCCACGACACTGGTTCCCGGTAATTACGATGTTTACGACTCTCACGAATCGTGCGATGCCGAGAAATTATACGATGTATACGAGTCGCACAATTCTTAAATAGGGTCCGTACGTGGGTTACGACAGAGTCACCGGCGAGGTGTACGATGCCTACGAATCGTACGAGTCTGGCAGTTCGTAGAACAGCTGGAGTTCGCGAACTTCGCCCGGTGGACAGGAGGTAGACATGACAGACGAGAATACTGACGAACGTGAATCGCGGGCGGTGTCCGTCGGCGTACTCAAAGGCGGATTCGGCAAGACGACGACGGCGCTCAATCTCGCACGAGAGCTCGCACACCGTAACGGCTCTGCGCTGGTCGTCGACCTCGACGACAACGGACACATGAGCCAGAATCTCGGGTACGACGACCAGTATCAGGCCGACGAAAATCACGCAGAAGCGGTCCTCATCGGCAGCGAAGACCCGAAACAGTACATCGAATCAGTGGTCGACGGGCTCGACATCTTCCCCGCACACGAAGCACTCGAAGACGTCCAGAGCGGCCTGAAAGAAGCGACGATGGGGACGACGCGATTGAAGGAGAATCTCGTCGACCCCCTGCTCGGCGACGAGTACGAATACATCGTCGTCGACTGTCCGGCGAACCGCGGCAAGCTCAACGACAACGCGATGTACGCGACCGGAAACATCATCATCCCGCTGCGCGCCGAAAGCGGTTACGAGAGTGGACTCACGAGCACCGTCCAGCGCCTCGTCATGCAAGCGCGGGAATACTTCGAGCTCGACATCCTGGCGGTGACGCCGACCGACCTGGAGAACCGCATCGACTACGACACGCGTGACCGCGCTCTCCTCGAGGAGATCAATTCTCGGGAAGCGGTGGCCAAACTCGTCCCCAACTACGCCCGCCTTACCGACGACGACTGGGCTGCACTCGAGAACGGAAACTACGACGACGACCTCCCCGGCATCAGGCATCGGTCGGCGATCGACCGCGCGCACGACGAGGGGCTCCCGCTCCGCGATTACGACGAGTCGTGCGACCAGCTATCGGCGTACGCCGAACTGTCACAGATCGTCGAGCGCGGCGAGGTGGTTCGGGAATGACGGGTGCGTTCGACGACCTCGAGGACGCAGTCGCCGAACAGGAAGAACCGGAGGAAGAGACGTCGAAGACGACCACGGACGGGGAGGCGCGGACAGAAAGCGAGCAGGAAACGACCCAAGATCCACGGTCGACGCCGGCGTTCGAGTTCTCCTCGGATCTGCGCCGCAGTATCTACACCCGCGAACAGTCCTGGCAGTCATTCGAGGACGGCCGGGACCTCGAGATGACCCGCGTCCTCCGCGACCACGACGTTCGCGACGTAACCTCCCGGGAAGTCCACGACGCCATGGTCCGTCTCGCCGCCGAAAACCCCGACGAACTCGCACGATTAGTCCTCGACAGTCGCGGAATCGACATCGACGAAGAGTAGGTCGACAGCGCGACGGTCACCGACAACGGTCTGTTACACTCGCCGTTCGACTCTCCGAGCTGGTACGACGTCGACGATTTGCACACACTGCGCGAGTTGTGAACGTCGTACGGACTGTGAGAATCGTACGATTCGTAAGTGGTGTAGGAGACCCATCTCACGATTCCCACGGGGACGGCGAAACGTCGACGGTAAACAGGCCCACTCTGCAGTTCAGTTACGTTACGAATCGTGCGACGTTGACGAACCCCACGAATTTTGCGAACTCTCTACGCTGTAACTGCACCACATGCGGCCACTATCGACGCTCCTGAACTCGAAGACGGCCGGTCGAGAAGCCGAGACGAAGTTTGCGATGCTCGAACAGTTTACGATTCTTGAACCGTTTACGATTCCCGAGCCTCGCGAAATTCTCGGCCAAATCCACCGGAAGGAGTGAGTGAACATACTTCGAGAGAATCGTACGAACCTTACGATTCGGACGACTCTTAGACATCCTTCGAACCGAGAGTTTCGTACGAAGTGTAAGCGTCGGACGACTCTCCATAGGGATACGAACACGTTCAATGATGCCTAGGATGTTGACAATTCGTATGATTCGTTAGATTCGTGAGTGTTATATGATTCGTAGGAATTGTAGGATTCGGGGACGCTGGAACTGAGGTAGACTTTCGCTATTTCTCTACCGTCACACCGGATCGCTGGAAATCAGCCGCTGGCGATGTCTTTTGGTGCTGGGCGTGGACGAGAGAACGGAATCGAGGACCGCCGGAGAGACGAGATATCGTCACGCGAGCTCTTCTAGCTGGCTGTCCCGGAGCACGGCCTTCAACACGACGTCGGTGTCTTTCACGAGTCGATGCTCCAGGTAGCTTCCCTGCCCTCGACCGCCGCCCGTCCGCGTCGACTCGACGACGCCGAGGAACGCTTGTTCCTTTAGCAGTTCGTAGACGCGGTGTTCACCGAGAACGTTGACGCTGAGCTGTTTGCAAACGACCTGATAGCGCTCGTAGATCTCGCTCGTCGAGAACTCGTCTCGGGAGTTCTCCTTCGTAAGACGACCGAGAGCGTAGAGGATGAACTTTACCTGGGTCGTCGAGCCTCGAAGGAGTTCTTCGAAGCGATCGATCTCGGCCCACTCCTGCGCTTCGCGGACGTGGTCTTCGGACACCTGTTCGTCGCCCTGGCGTTCGGCGAGTTCACCAGCGTGACGGAGGATCTCGATCGCCTTTCGAGCGTCACCGTGCTCCTGGGCGGCGAACGCGGCAGTGAGGGGAATGACTTCGTCCGTGAGAACGCCGTCTTTGAACGCGTCGCGACGATGGTTCATGATGTCCCGGAGTTGATTGGCATCGTAGGGCTGGAAGACGAACTCCTCCTCGCGGAGGCTACTCTTGACGCGCTCGTTGAGTTCGTCCCGATACTCGATCTTGTTGCTGATCGCCACGATACCGAGATGACAGTCGGCCTTCCCGGATTCGCGTGCGCGCGAGAGTTGCATCAGCACGTCGTCGTCTTCGAGTCTGTCCACCTCGTCGAGAATTATCACGACGGCGTCGTAGACCGCGTCGAGAATCTCCCAGAGATAATCGTAGTACTCACCGCTGCCGATGCCTGCCCGGGGAATGGAAAAGTCGGTTCGGGCCTCGTCGTTGAGGTCGCGAGTGATCGTCCGTGCGACGCGGGTCTGGGTGTTGTGCTGTGCACAGTCGACGTACACGGTGCCGACCGATACGTCCTGAGCGACGGCGGCCCGGCGTGCACGTTCGGTGACGTGACGAGCGACGAGCGACTTGCCCGTTCCCGTTTTCCCGTAGATCATCACGTTGTTCGGCGGTTCGGTGCGGACGATAGGGCGGAGTTCGGCGGCGACTGCTTCGATTTCGCTGTTGCGGCCGACGATCCGGTTACTCTCCGGGACGTGACCGACTTTCAGCAGTTCTTTTCGCTCGAAAATCGACGTGTGGACGGCCTCGTCCTCGTCCCAGTTGAACAGGGGATCCTCCGACGGATCCTCGAAAGGGTCGTCGACGTCGGAGAGACGTGCGGGGTCGTCGGTCATACCTCATGTCCTATCGCTATTGTATAAAAAACTACTCCCTCCTCGGCCAGAGTGTATCGCCCGTAAATACAGCGGGCGAATCGTCGAGGTTTAGAATTTCTGACTCGCAGCTTCACAACCACACACCCCTCGTCCAGACTGTATTCCGATGGACGTCGAAGCGGTCGACCGACGCGGAAATCCCTCGCGAGGTCTCGTCGCGACCCACCCCTGGTCCAGAGTGAAAATGCAGTCTCCGACGAACGTCGAATCGAGGACGATTGCGAGAACCGGAGCGCTGGCCACACCCCTCGTCCAGAGTGTATCGAACTAACGAACCAGCCCCCACCCCTCGTCCAAAGTGAAAGGGACGACCGATTCGTGGTCGTCATCCGCCACTGTGACTCGTCCGGGACACCCCCGATACAGAGTGTACTGTCACAGCGGTCGAAGAGATCTCGGTCCTCACGCCACTCGTCGGTGTCGTCTAGCACGGGCCGTGGGGCGACGTCGTCCTTCTCGTTCCTCACCGGGTTTACTCGGATAGATACGGTGGACGGGTTCGGTCAGCTGGAGTGCGACGAAGTGACGATCCATTCTCTCTCGCCAGTACGTTCCCCTCGTCGCCCCCACGTCTCGTGTTGCCAGTACGCGCTTCCCTCTCGCCGGTACGCCCCCTCATCCCGCAAACACACACCCCTCGTCCAGAGTGAAACGCGACGAAGGTAGGCACGGTCCGTGCAGGCGGTCGCCATCCGACCGTCGTTCGGGGTGGTCTGGCCATCGTTCGAGACAGTCGTCTCGAGGAAATACTCGCCGTACGTAACGCCATCCTTACCGTCGTTTTGGGGGGTATCAGCCCGAACGAGTACAGCTCTATCGTGGAAGCAACCATACGCCGTCCAGGTGGGACAGTCGAACCGACGGGACAATCGAGAGGACTGGGACCCACTTACCGACCAATCACCTCTTGATGTAGAAGTTTACACTCGATGTAGAAGTCGATCTAGAAGTTTTATGTGGTGGCACGGTCTCATAGTCCATTGGATAGTTCGTTCTATAGTGAGGAGAACGACCGTTCGTTCCGAACGGCCGAAACGTACGGTCGTAACGTTCCGTTCGTGTCGTCTCCAGTAGTTTCGTCGAGTGGACGGTATCTCCGACGGTATCCGACGGACATCCCTCGTCTACCCGTTTTCTCTGAAGTCGTCGCCGTATGGCTGGTTCGTTCGACCTCACCCCTACCCCACCCTTCCCCTCCAAGAAATACACTCTGGACGAGGGGTGTGTGTCACCGTCGTCTTCTCGACCGACACGAATTCACTGGGTCCGCAACTGACACCATCTCACCGAGATCATCGTCCGTTTCGACGGCAACGACGGTGCGCTCGTCTCTCCGGTCATTACGTTCACCGCCGGAGGACATCGACCCGACGGCTGGTCGAATCCAACCGACGACGGTCCGCCGCTGGGCCACGTCCGCGATTGCTCGCTATCGCTCGCTTCTGGACGGACACGTGGTGTTCGCTAACGCTCGCTTCTGGTCGTAGACGTAGTGCTCGCTATCGCTCGAACGGCCCCTGCGACGTGCGTCCGTTCGGCGAATCGTCTGCTCGTTCGCTGTAAGTTGTGAACGCCGCTCGCGATAGCTTTCCCGGTCTCGGCGGCGATGTCCCAGCTCGGTCGTTCGACCGACTGGATGCGGGACGTCGCCCACCGACTGGGATGTGCGAGGAGATACAGGTCCTGACACGCTTCCGACTCGAGGGCGCGTATCACGTCGTCGGTAGAGCGAACACGGCCGAAGCCGGGGACGGACACGTTCCAGTCGCGGCCGGTATCGGAACAGTACAGCCGTTCGCTGGTGCCATCGTCGTCGGCCTCTACCTCGTACGCTCTCCCGGTGAGATCGTAGTCCGCCGGTGTCCGGGTACCTTCCCACAGATCCGTGTTCAGGTGGGGAGAGAGCGGACTCCCGTGGGAGCAGATCGTGTCGACGGTAACGTGCTGGCGAAACGACGCCAGGTTGGCGGCGAACCGGGCGTGTGCTCGTCGCACGTCACCGCGTTCGTTCGCCAGGTCCTCGTAGTGATAGCCGATTTCGTGACCGTCCGCCTCCATCGATTCGGCGAGGCCGGGGTCGAACGTACTCGTCCGGAAGTAGTAGGTGGCGTCGATTCCCAGGTCGGTTTCGACCTCGGCCAGTGCGACGGCGTTGTGGACGCGGCGGTCCACGTCGTGCCGGAGCACGATGGAGGGCGTATCTAGGGTCGTCGTGTCGAAGTACTCGGCCACGGTGTAGAACTCGTACCCCTGGTCGAGTGCCGTCCTCAACAGTTGCTTATAGTCCGAGAGGCCGAAGCCGGATAATTGCATGATTCCAGCTCCAAATGGTAGTGATGCCTTAATTGTTATGAGCGCGATACTAACGGAATAGGCTCTCCCTTCCCGTGTCGAACCGCTACCTACAGGATGCAACTAACCGAACAGGTTTCCTCTAGGGACTCTCAATCTTCTCTTTCAGAGAGCGGTTACAGTAATAAGTACTCCCTTCACGGCCGAACCGTGCCGACGACGTCGAACGCAGGTCGGCACTTACAGAACCTGCCCAGCGTCGACGCCGTCGAAGAGCGCCCCTTTCCGTTACGAACGTAACACGGACGGGCTCGCTCGACTCCGATGATTCCGGACGGGTGGCTCGCGACACGCTTCGAACGGCGTCGAGATACGCCGACGATTCGGTCGAGTAATCCTCGTTCGATGGTGATAGGCAGGCGTCGAAAAGACGAATCGAGCGAAACCATCCCCCTCGTTTATTGACCCCATCGCGGTACCGTCGTGGGGATGAGATGGAACGTTCAACGCAGTGTAGCGGTCGTAACGGCGCTGTTGATGCTCACGAGCGTCGCAGGTGCTTCGACAGTGGCGGCCCAATCCGGACAAGCGCGGGAGGGCGTCACGCTCCAGGACGTGACCGTCGACCGGCTTCAGGTCGGGAACGCGACGGTCGAGAACGCGACGATAGGGACGATACAGGCGAACGAGATACAGCTTCGAGACGAAGGCCGGACGCTCACGGGCGTCATGATTACGGACGTCCGTCTCGAACAGTTGACGCTCGCGAACGCCAGTCTCGATAGCGTCAACGGGACGAACCTTTCCGGTAGACAGCAGTCCGCCGGAAACATCGCGGTCGAAAACGCCTCCTTCCAGCAGATGTTGATCCGGCAGGTTACCGTCGATACGGTCGTCGTCGAGGAGTTCCAGACCGGAGCCACGACGGCGACGACGACCACCCGGACGGAGACGGCGAACGAAACGGACAACCAGACGACGACGGAGGCGGCGACTGCCAACGAGACGACGACCGAGATGCCGAACGAGACGACGGCCGACGGGAACGAGAGCCTCGGTACTGCCGTCGTCGATCAGGTCCAACTCGAACAGCTCACTATCGGATCGCTCACCGTCGAGCAGGTGACGACCGGCCAGTCGCAACCGGACGTGGAGTCCATCGCGGAGGGGACCGACCCCGACTTCGACTTCGTGAGCATAGCCGCTAACAACGGATCCGTCGACGAGGCCACGGCACAGATTGCCTCCGCAGGCGACGTCGTCGTCGGAGCGGAGTTCAACGAGACGACGACCACTGCGGCGGCGAACGTGACCACGACGCCCGCTGCGACGGCGACGGAAGCGGCGAACGCCACCACCGAGGCCGCCGGAACGACCACGACCGCGGCGCCGGCTGCCACGGAGACGACCGAGGCACCTGAAGAGACGACCGAGGAACCCGAAGAGACGACCGCTGCGGAGACCACCGAAGCCGCCGGTGAAACCACGGCGACCGAGGCCGCGGAAACGACCGAGGCAGGGGCGACCGTGACCGAAGCCGCGAACGAGACGGCGGCGAACTAGACGTCCAAGTGAGCGGCGGCGTGACCGACGAGGCGTTCGGTCGGGTCAGTAGTCGCTGGCGAAGGGAGAAACGAATCGTCGACCGTGACTTCGGTCGGTGCAGAGGGCGTCCACGGTGGTGACGAACCACGGTAGCGACCACCGACGCCGTCGACTCGTTTTGCCGCTTTCACACGGTTCGGTCGACGCTGGTCGCCAGCGGTCGTCCTCACGGGGTCGTGTCCATCGGCAACGGCCCGGAGAGAACGACCTTCAGTTGCCGTTCGACGGCTGGCTGCTCCGAGTCGGACGGGCCTACGCTTCCAGTTGGGTTCGCACTTCCGAGAGCATCTCGTCGATGCTCGCGTCCTGCAGTTGTTCGTCCGCGAAGCGTAGCCTGAGACGCGGGCGTCCGACCTCGATGGGGACCTTTTCGGTGTCGATGATCCCGTTGTCCTCCAGTCTCGTCTTCGTGCGCGAGAAAGTCGCCTTGCTCGCGAGGCTGACGTCTTCGCCCCACTTGCTGATGTCGTAGAGCAACACCTCGTTTCTCGCAGCAACGAGCAAGCAAATGGTCACCTCGTCGAGGTCACTGTCGCTGTCTACGGTCTCGACTGCGTCGAGAATCTGGTCGAAATCGTCGGCCGCGTCCTCCCCGATGTCTTCCCGCATCGTCTCCCGGACCTGTGACAGCGGAGGCGTCCGGAGCGTGACCTCGTCGGCGTTCTCCCATTCCTCCGAGAACACCGTTCGCATTCGCTCGACCAGTTCCGGGTCGTCCGACTGGAACCCCGTCACGTCTCCCTCCACCTCGACGAGCGGTATGGCCTGGTCCGCAGTGATCAGCAGCGAACTCCGGGCGATGTCTTCCGTCGACCGTGGCGACAGCCGCCCGTCGGCGATCAGGTCTGCCGCGTGGCCCGCGGTGACGAAGTCGTCGAAGATGTCCTTCGGCGTCTGCTCGTCCGTGAGCACGCGCAGTTCGGAGAGGTCGCCCTCGAACTCTATGGCGGCCGTAATCAGACCATTGAACTCGGTCCGTGATGGATTAACCACGAGGATCGGCTCGGTTGTTGTCTCGAAGAGATTGTGAAAGAGGTCGACGATGTCGTGGTCAAGCAGTTCGGCGGATGGCATAATGGGACTTGGTGGCGGTATATACTTTGTTGTTCACCGATTGCTTCTAAGAATTCCCGGCTTAACGCGGATGAAGACTACGGTCACGAGGAAAGAAAAGCGCATAACGTAGCTATCGTTCCCTCCGAAAACGCCCGTCGTGGGGCGCAAGCAGCGGAGTAAGCGGGAATGGCTCACGAGAATCCGGTGTCGTTCCCGTCGGCGATAGCGACGGACGGTCCCGGGTGCTTCGCTGGCACTTCCGCTCCCCGGACGTCTCCGCGTTTCGAGAACTACCGCTGGTATTATGCCACTCAGTGTCGCACGTTCGGCGATGGTGCAACCCGAGGGGGACATCGTTTACGTGCCAGCCGACGGGGTGGACCTCGAAGGAGAACTACGCATCCCCGAGGGTGCGAGGGGACTGGTCGTGTTCGCACACGGAAGCGGGAGCAGTCGTCACAGCCCTCGAAACAACCACGTCGCGGACGTACTCCAGTCGCGCGGCCTCGGTACCTTCCTCTTCGACCTGCTCACGGAAGTGGAGGACCGGTCCCGGGAGAACCGATTCGACGTACCGCTCCTGACGGACCGCCTGACAGCGGTCACGGAGTGGCTCGGAGCGTACGACGTGACGAGGGACCTCACGCTCGGCTATTTCGGCTCCAGCACGGGCGCGGCCGCCGCGCTCCGGGCCGCGGCGCGAGGCGGCTCCGACGTCGCGGCCGTCGTGTCGCGTGGCGGACGAGTCGACATGGCGTCCGGGCACCTGGGTGACGTCCAGGCGGCGACGTTGTTCGTCGTCGGCGGCGAGGACACGGACGTGCTCGAACTCAACCGCGAGGCGTTCGACGCCCTCGACTGCGAGAAGCAACTGGCAGTGATCGAGGGTGCGGGCCACCTGTTCGAGGGACCGGGGGAACTCGATGAGGTGGCCGACCTCGCCGCCGACTGGTTCGCCGACCACCTGTCGTGAGCGTCGGCCCGTAGCGTCCTCCGTCACGAGGACGACCCTTGAGCAGTCACTCCGTCCCCTCGCGCACCGTTCCCGTCAGACGGCGCGTTCGAGCACTTCGAAGCAGGCGCTGAGGGGATGGTAGCCGACGGTGACCGCCGGGGACTGGTCGACGTCGGGGTGGACGTCGTTGTCTCGCGTAAGTTTGAAGAACCAGTTGCCGTACTTCCGGTTCACCACGTTGTCCCAGGCGTACTCCCAGAAGCGGTCGTACCACTCCCAGTAGCGGTCGTCCCCGGTTCGGTCGGCAAGCAGCGCGGCGGCCGCGATGCCCTCCGCGAGCTTCCAGTAGTACTTGTCCGTGACGATGGGCTCGCCATCGCGGTCGAAGGTGTAGTAGAACCCGCCGTACTCGTCGTCCCAGCCGTTCTCGACGGCGCTCTCGAAGAACCGTTCGGCGCGGTCGCACAACCAGGGCTCCTCGCGGTGTCGGTCGAGCATCAGCAGGAGTTTGCTCCACTCCAGCAGGTGGCCGGGCTGGTAGCCCCACGGCCGGAACAGGTGGTCCGGTTCGTCGCGGTTGTACTCCCAGTCGAGGTCCCAGTCGTCCGTGTAATGCTCCCACACGAGGCCGTCACCTCGGTCGGCGAGCCGGCGGGCGAGCGCGTCGGCGATGGCGTACGCGCGGTCGAGATACCGCCGGTCGTCGGTCGCCTCGTACGCGGCGAGCATCGCCTCGCACACGTGCATGTTCGCGTTCTGGCCGCGGTAGGTCGACGTCGGCTCCCAGTCGGCGTCGAGTTCGCTGCGACAGAGGTCGTGGTCGGGCTCCCAGAAGTGCTCGTCGACGAGGTCGTAGACGGCGTCGACTTCCTCGCGCGCACCCGGGAGGTCGGCCTTCGTCGCCGTCGCGAGCGCCAGCAGGACGAACGCGTGGCCGTAACAGGACCGCGTCCCGTCGGTCACGTCGCGGCCGTCGAGCAGCCACGCGAACCCGCCGCTATCCTCGTCGCGGTGCTCGGACAGCAGGAACTGGAGTCCGTGCGTCGCCGCCGAGCGACACCAGTCGGGCCCGTCGAGGAGTTCGCCGACGCTGAAGTTGTACACGAGGCGGCACGTCGCGACGAGATGCTTCGTCCGACCGTCGTAGACGTGGCCGTCGTGGTCGCTCAACTGTGCGACGTACCCGCCGTGGGTGTGGTCGATGCAGTCCGGATAGTAGAAGTTCAGTAGCTGTCCGGCGTGCTGGCGAAGCCACCGCGCGTCACGGAACAGCGTCGGAGTGTCGTCCATCAACACAGTAGTTACCCGTGCGCGCGAATATGATTCATGGTTAGTTCGAGACCGATGCGGTTTCTTTGGATACTTCCAAACTCAAGAAAACGGTTCATTGTGATTGCGTCTGAAGAAATCATCAATGTTCGCGTACGGAGCGCAGTACTATCGGCCGCCAAATCCGCCGTCGGACGTCTGGGCTGACGACCTCGAGCAGATGGCGGATTTGGGCTTCAACACGGTGAAACTGTGGGCGATGTGGAACCACACGCATCCCGCCGAAGACGAGTTCGACTTCTCGGAACTGGACGAACTCGTCGAAATCGCCCGGGAGAACGGTCTCCGGGTCGCAGTTTCGCTCATCCTGGAGAACGCACCGCACTGGCTCGCAGAGCGGTATCCCGCGGCGCGCTACGAGGACCAGAACGGACTGAAAGTCGACCTTCGAGCGCGACCGAACACTCCCGGTGGAGGATGGCCCGGACTGTGTCTGAACCACCCCGGGGTCCGCGAGGAGGCCGAACGATACACGAGGGCGCTCGCCGGGCACTTCTCAGACGAGGACGCCGTCGCGTCGTACACGACGTGGGACGAGGCGTTCTTCGAACCCAACCTCCACTTTCCGGACAAGCGGTTCTGTTACTGCGATGCGTGTACGGACGAGTTCCGACAGTGGCTTCGCGACCGGTACGGCGACCTCGACGGTCTCAACGACGGGTGGGAGACCAGACACACGGACTGGCAACAGGTCGAACCGCCGGCGTTCCACGGCGGGTATCCCCGATTTCTGGACTGGCTCCGATTTCGACTCGACTCACACCAGCGCCACATGCAGTGGCGCGCCGACGCGCTCGACGACGCCGACGATACGGCTATCGTCCGAGCACACGGCATCTCCGGCAATCTCGGCGACCTCCCGCACCGGTTCAACGACGATTGGCGCTCCGCGACGACCGTCGACGAGTGGGGAACGACGACCTTCCCACACTGGGGGCCGGACCACCCGGATATCACGACGGACGCCCGACGACAGACCGTCGACCACCATCTGATGCTCGACGTCGCGCGCGGAGCGGCACAGGGGCGGTCGTTCTGGCAGACGGAACTGCAGGGCGGACACGTCCGGAGCGGGAACAGCGTCGATCCGATGGGACTCACGCGGGGACCGTCACCCGACCGGGAATCGGTCGGGCTCTGGAACTGGAACGCGTTGGCCGGTGGGGCGAGCGGCGTCATGTACTGGCAGTACCGCCCCGAGTTGCTCGGCCACGAGAGCCCGGGATTCGGCCTCGTCCGTCGCGACGGATCGACGACCGAGCGAACGGACGTCGCTGCGGAGTTCGCGAACCTGGTCGACCGACACCCCGTCCTCGAAGCGGCGACGCCAGTTCGCGGAGACGTCGCCATCGGCGTCCTTCCGGAAGGCCCGCTGTTCAACTACGTGGCCGAGAAGGACACGGACCAGTTCGCGAGCGCGGTACGCGGAACCTACCGGGCGTTGTGGAACACGGACTACCGGGTCGACTTCGCGAAACCACATCAGTTCGACGACTACGGCGTGGTCTTCCTCCCGTTCCCGTTGCTGCTTTCCCACGACACCGTCGACCACGTCGAATCGTACGTCAGCGGTGGCGGCATGCTCGTCACCGGTGGTGCGCCAGCCGTGTACGATCACAACGGACGCGCGTTCCGCAGACCGCCCGGTCGCGGTCTCGAGGAGGTGTTCGGTACGCGGCTACGGACGACGCGACACGACGGCGACGAGTCGCTCTCCCTCTCGACCGACCGCGATGCGTCGGTCGACGAGCACAACGTGACCGTTCCGAGCGCTGCCCGGCGCGACGTGTTCGACCCCGAGAGCGCGACGCCGATCGGATACTGGAGCGACGGTGGCGTCGGCGCGACCTCGAACGAGTACGGCGACGGAACCGCTGTCGCACTCGGCACCCTCGTCGGCAGCGCCTACGGTCAGACGGACGAAGGAAAATCGATTCGTACGCTGTTGACCAATCTGGCCGTTCGCGGCGATGTCGTTCCTCGCGTTCGCACCTCCGAGCCGAACGTACAGACGCGTCTCCACCGGCACGACGACGGATGGTTACTGTACCTCGTCAACCCCGCTCTGGAGAAGGAGACGGTCGATGTTCGGTTCGAGGATCTCCCCAGCACCGAGGGGAAGACTATCGGAGACGTACAGGTGCTCTCGGACGACCCGCTTCGGGTCACCGTGGACGAACGGAGCGGTGGGGTACTCCGGTTCGAGGGAGGTCGGTGACGGTGCCGAGAAACGACACCGTCGCGGTCATCGAGGCGAACGGGCGACGAGCGACCGTACGGACCGGTCCGTACACGGTCACCGCCGGTGTCGACCTCGATGCCGTTCGTGTCTCTCGTCGCGACGCCGACCCGAACGGCTGCCTCGCCATCCAGCCCGGTGGTCCCGAGGGGAACCTGCTCAAAGCCGACCGCGTAGACGAAGTGAACGTGGACCCCGATGCCAGCGGCGACGTGACGCTGACGGTGACCGGTCAACTGGACCACGGCGGATTCGAGTTCGAGGTCCGATTACCGGCCACCGACCCTGGGGTCCTCTCCTACGAACTCTCCGTCACCGGCGACTTGACGGCGGCAAACGTCGGCGAATGGGGGCCAGAACTCGTCATCCGCGACGAGACGGGTACGCGCGTCGACGATGCGTTCGTCACGTATCTCGACGGAACGCCCGCCAGCAATCCGGCGGCCGGAACGAGCGACTACAATCAGTTCGTCTACGCTGGCGAGGACGCCGTTCTGGACTCGACGCTCCTGTATCTGGCCGACTGGCCGGCGCTCGACGAGTACTTCCGGCGAACGGGGACGAACATGCGGGCGACGGTTTCCTCGCCTCCCGGCCGGATCGGGTACGAACCGCCGACACCGGTCGACGAACCGGGTACCGACCCCATCACCGTTCTCGCCGCGAATCTTTCGCTGACTCCGGAGGCAGTTGCCGTCGACGACCCCCAGCGTTACTGCGAACGGTTCGTCGACGACGTGGCGGCTCTCTACGATCAACTCGACGAGCCCGATCCGGTAGACGTAGATTGGCGCGAGGTCAGCGGAAAGACGTTGGACGCCGTCCGTGACCCGGCGAACCGGTACGAGTACGACGGAACGTTCCACCCCGGTGGTGTCGAACTGGTCACCGTCATGAGTATCGTGACGCCCTATCGGGCCTACGCCGAGCAGTTCGACGACGAGCGCAGTCGTGACCTCACCGCGGACGTCGCCTCACTCGTCGAGACCTACTACGACCCCGAGTACGAGGACGACGCCGGCAACACGGGGATGATCGGAAACTCCCCGGCACCGCTCACGCTCACGCACGTCGACGCCTGGTACCTCCTCTGGCCGGTCGTCCAGGCTGCCGAGTACGCGCTCGCGTTCGACGACGACCGGATCGCGGAGATGGTCGTCGACACCGCGGACGTGATGGTCGACGTCGGTCGGGAACTCGACTACGAGTTCCCGATGTGGGTCGACGTCGACAATCTCCAGGGGCACGAACCGTCGGACGGCCAGTGGGACGGTTACCAGTACGACTGTACCGGCGCTTACGCCTACCTGATGCTACAGTACCACGACCTGACCGGTGACGACCGGTATCTCGAGGAAGCGGCGGCGGCTGGCGACCGCCTGTTACAGTACGGGTTCGAACTTCCCTACGAGTTCACGACGACGCCGCTCACCCCACTCGCGATGCTCCGACTGGCCGAGCGGACTGGAGACGACCGTTACGTGGGGGCGTCTTACATCGGTCTCGCGAACGTCCTGCGCCACGCTTACTTCTTCGACCCCGATTACGGTGAGTACGAGGGACGGCGCGTGTTCCTGCTGAACGAGGCGATGCCGCCGGACGGCTACGAGGGGAACTTCTTCGCGAACGCCCTGGAGGAGTGGTCGGTCCTCCACCATCTGGAACGGTACCTTCGCGAAGGCGGCGACGCGCTGACGTCGGCGGCCCGCGAAATGGCCGCCGAGTTGCTGCGCCACAAGGGAAGTTCGCTCGCGGACTCGCTCCCCGCGTTCCAGCCGGACCCCTCGCTGATACACGACGACCCCTCGCCACAGTCCGGACGGCGGGTCGACCGGGAGTGGTATCTCCCGATAGAACCGTTCGGAGCTATCGCTCCGATGTTCGACGAGCTGGGGGAAGTCGGACAGGATCTCTACGGCGCGGGCGCTTACCCGGAGATGGCGACGATACAGTACCAGCCACTGGGGGACGACGCGACGCTCTACGTGGGGGGCCCCACCGCGGTCGAGTCCTGCACTGCTCACACCTGGCGCGTCGAACCGCTCGGAGAGCGCGGCACGTACGAAGCCCGCCTCTTCGGGGAGATGGACGCCCTCATCGACTACGTCGTCCGACCGGCAGGCGCGTCCGACGAGGACGTTCCCCTCTGTTACGACGAGGACGACGATTGCTACCGTTTCGAGTTGGCCGTCGACGAATCGTATCTGGTGACACGGACGGTTCCCACGCGCGCTATCATCGTCGAGGACTTCGCCGTAGAGCCAACGTCCATCTCGGTCGACGAAACGGCCACCGTCTCGATGACAGTCGTAAACACGTCCCCGCAATCGGGGGCGTACGAGGTCGCACTCTCCGTCGGGCCGTCGACGCTCACCCGGTCGCTGGAACTCGATTCCTACGGCTCACGGGACGTGAGCTTCGCGGTCTCGCCCGACGAACCCGGCAGGTACAACGTCACCATAGCTCACGAGAACCGGGCCCTTCACGTGGAGCAACGGTAGGTCCCGTACCGCGATGGCGGTTCGTGCGGCGCAATCTATCCGACGTTGCTACCGCCGAACGGCCAGGGGGTCGAGGCCGCGAGACATCGTGAGGCCCCGAAACGGGTCGCCGAACGGGTCGAACGGACCGACGAACTGGCACAACTGACATTTTTATGGCATTTTATGATTAGCCACCGATAGATCGGCAGTCTCACGTAATAGTCTCCAAGAACTTTGATGATATTCAAACTCTAGGGCTGCGTTTAACAATCGTCTCTGGTAACGAGACTCACGATGCCCACGACTGATGGTGACGGTCAGACACGGCGGACGGTTCTCTCCGGTGCAGCGACGAGCACGGCCTTGATGGCCAGTATCGCCGGATGCACCGGAAGTTTCGGTGGCGGCAAGAGCAACGATGGCGGCGCGGGCGGCTCCGACGGCTCGGGGAAGGTGAAGTTCTGGTCGTCGACGAACAAGCAAGAACTCACGTTCCACCAGAACGCGGCGAAAGCGTTCCGAGAGAGCAACTCGACGGGCCTGAAAATCCGACCCGTTCCCGAGGGTGAGAGCTCGGAACAGGTCGTGCTGTCGGCGCTCTCGTCCGGAACCGCACCGGGCGTGTTCGCGAACGTGTTCCCCGGGTTCGCGGCGAAGCTCGAGAAGAACGGCGCAGTCGCGAACCTCTACGAGCTAGACGGCGCGAAGAAGTTCATGAAAGAGCGCTCGGGCCAGAAGATACTGAGCCGGTACGAGTCGCCCGACAACGGCGGCATGTATCAGGCGCCGTGGAAGGCGAACCCGGTCCTCTTCCAGTACAACGACACCGTCTTCGAGGAGAGCGGGTACGAGGCAGACGACTATCCTCAAACCCTGTCTGGACTCATCGAAGCCGGGAAGAAGATAACGAACCAGAAATCGGTCGAGTACCTCTGGGACCGTGCCCCGAAGCCGACCTGGTACGAACGCTGGTTCGACTTCCTCCCGCTTTACCTCTCGGCGACGAAGGGTGGCGACATGATCGAGGCGACGAGTGACGGGAAGCTCAAGCCCGCCTTCAACAACGACGCCGCAGCGAAGGTGCTGTCGTTCTTCCAGGACCTGTACGACAACGACCTCGCCCCATCCCAGTCTACGAAGAAACAGCTGTTCGCGAAGGACAAAGCTGCTATCAACACCGGCGGCCCGTGGGTGATTCCGTTCTTCAAGGAGACGAACGAGAACATCTCGATGTCCCACCGCAAGCCTCCAGTTCCCGACGGGATGTCGCTGAACGGTCACACGTACGCCGACCCGAAGAACACGTCCATCTTCAAATCTGCCAACAACAAGCAAGGCGCCTGGAAGTTCGTCTCGTTCGAGCAGCAGAAAAAGTGGGACACGAAGTTCCTCGAACGGAGCCTCCAGCTTCCGCTCCGGAAGGACCTGGTCGACGTCGCCAGCGGGTTCTTCGAGAAGAATCCCGGGGTCGAAAAGTACGCGAAGGTGCTAGAGACCTCGCACCCGCCGGCGTACACCCCGAACTACACCAAGTACATGAACACGTTCAGCGAGCAGGCGTTCGTACCGGTGTGCCGGGGGAACAAGCAGCCAAAGAAAGCGCTCAACGATGCCGAACAAGCCTTGAAAGGCGTCCTGAACTGATCGCTAATGGCCAGTGGATCATCCGACCGAATCCGCGACGAGTCGACGACCGTGAGCGCGGACGGAGCCCGCGGCACGACGGCCCGGATAGCGGGTCTGCCGCTCGTCGGGACCGCTACCGAGCGACTGGGTAACCACGACGACAACCTCGTCGGATGGGCGATGATGCTACCGTGGCTGGTGTGGGCGTCCGCGTTCCTCATCTTCCCGTTCCTGTTCGCGGTCTATCTCAGCTTCCACGAGTGGTCGATCATCAGTCCCGAAAAGCCGTTCGTCGGCCTCCAGAACTACGTCACCTTGCTGAACGACCCGCTGTTCTGGAAGGCGTTCGGGAACACGGTGTACTTCTTCGTGGTGAACGTCCCGACGCAGATCGTCCTCGCGCTCGCAGTCGCGTTGCTGCTCGACCGCATCGTGCGAGGCCGAACGCTGTACATGGTCGGCTACTTCGTCCCGTACGTGACGAGCGGCGTCGTCGTCGCCGTCGTGTTCCGGTGGATATACGCGCCGAACGGGTATATCAATCAGCTACTCGGCATGTTCGGTGGGAAGATAAACTTCCTCGGGAGTGAACTGTGGGCGATGCCCGCCATCGCGATGATGGTCTCCTGGAAGTTCGTCGGGTACTACGCGATTATCTTCCTCGCGAACCTCCAGTCGCTGCCGGACAACATCTACGAAGCCGCCGCGCTCGACGGTGCGGGCGAGTGGGAGCAGTTTCGCTACATCACCTTCCCACTTCTAAACCCCAGCATCCTCGTCGTGGTCATCCTCTCCACCATCACCGCGTTTCAGGTGTTCACCGAACCGTTCATCATGACTTCGGGTGGACCGAACAACGCGACGACCACGTTCGTGCTGATGATCTACCAGCACGCGTTCTCGTACATCGAGTTCGGGTACGCCGCCACGATCGGCGTGGTGCTCGCCTGCATCATCTTCGTCGTCAGCTACGTCGAGCGCAACTACATCGAGAAGGAGGTGACGATGTGACATGAGCTTCGAACAAGAGACGGACATCCTCGAAGCCGACGAGACGGAGACGGAACAGGGACTGCTCCGGAAAGCGCTCGTCTACGGGGCGCTCACTGTTGGCGTCATCGCACCGCTGTTCCCGTTCCTCCTCATGATCTCGATGTCGTTCAAGCCGACGTCCCAGATATACAGTCTCAACCCGATTCCGTCCGATTTCACGCTCGTACACTATCGGTATCTGCTCGACAACGTGCCGATCGTCCGCCAGCTGTTCAACAGTGTCGTCGTGACCGCGAGCACGGTGTTCAGCGTGGTCGTTACGTCGTGTATCATGGCGTACGCGCTGGCAAAGCTCGATTGGTTCGGGCGGGAGTTCGCGTACAACTTCATCCTCGCCACCATGATGATTCCGGGTATCCTGCTGCTCATCCCCCGGTTCATCGTCGTGGTGTGGCTCGGATGGACCAACACGTACCAGGGGATGATCGTCCCGTTCGCCGTGAGTTCGTTCGGGATCTTCCTCCTCACTCAGTTCTTCAGGCAGGTTCCGGACAACCTCATCGACGCCGCGAAGATGGACGGCTGCAACGAACTCGACGTGGTCTTTCGCATCGTGTTACCCAACTCGATGCCTGCCATCGTGACGGTCGCCATCTTCACGTTCATGAACCGCTGGAACCAGATGCTCTGGGACCTCATCGTCGTCAAGAAGCAGACGCTGTACACCCTTCCGGTGTCCATCACCCTCTTCGCGAAGTCCGGTCTTCACAGCAACAGCTTCGGTGCGCTGATGGCAGGAGCTTCGCTGCTCGCGGTTCCCACCATCCTGCTGTTCCTGTTGCTCCGGAGATATTTCCTCGAGGGCGTCGCGATGCAGGAGGTCGGCGCGTAGCGGTTCCCACATCTTCAACTCACCCCTCTCTGTAATCACTCACAATGGCGCTCGACACCGCGACTGGCCGTCTGAACTTCTTCGACCTCGCCCGCGAAGCCAGCGGGGCCGTCTACCGCTCGGTCCACTGGCTGGTCGTCGTGAGCCTGGGATGGACGCTCTGTGCGGCCACCGTCGTTCTCGCTGCACCGGCCACAGCGACGGCTGTCTGGCTGGGAACCGCGGTCGTCGACCACGACCCCGTCGCTGCTACCGACCTCGCGAGCGCCTTCCGCCGCTACTTCTGGCGAAGTCAGGCCCTCGCTATCCCGGCCTATCTCCTCGTCAACGGGATAGTGTGGCCGGGGTACGTCGCGGTCACCACCGGGAACGCTCTCGCCGGTGTCGCGGCGTTTCTCGCCGTCGACGCCCTGATCGTTTACTGTTTTCTCGCAGTGTACGCCATCCCCATTCTCGTCGAGAGCGACGTCCGAGCCCGAGTGGCGTTTCGACGGAGTGCCGAACTGGCGGTCGCCGACCCGACGACGACGCTCGCAGTCGTCCTGTTCGCCGGGACCGTCACCACCGTCCTGGTCGCGACCGTCGCCGGGTGGGTACTCGTCGGTCCTGGATTCCTGGGCGCGATACTCGCGCTCGCGACCCGATATCGCGTCGCGGGAGAAACCTTATGACCCGGCCGCTCCGACCGGCGACGAAGCTCGCGGGCCTCTTCGCCAGCGTCGCCATCGCCGTCTCTCTCGTCGGCATCGCCGGCGGGTTCGACGCTGCTCCCGCGCTCTGGCGCGAGGCGTGGCCGCTCGCCGCTGCGGTCGAGTTCGGCCTCGCAACGCTCGTCGGATACTACGTCTATCAGAGCGGCGGCCCGAAAATTTGACCGATTCGAACGGTGTTTCAATCCAGCCAAACTCGCAAGTAACCTTTTTCTACGACGGTTCGTCGTCTCCTATCGTGACACGAGACGAGTTACCACAGATCACACGACGGACGTTGCTAGGAACGATGGGCGTGACGGCGACAGGGGGTATCGCAAGTGCGGATTCGGTGCGAGGCGGAGACCGTCGTCGTCGGGCGTCTGCCGACCGCGGTCCACGCCCGGGGCTCGTGACGCTCGACCACCTGGAGCGACTTCACGACACGGTGCAGACGCCCGATGGCGAGACGCTCCACTTCTGGTGGATATACGCGGAACCGACCGGCGAGTACGAGTCGCAACCGCCCGCCGACGCCACCTACGAGATGGTGTACGCGTCCGACGAAGGTGTCGCATGTGTCGACGACGTGGCGCGCATCGCGGTCGCGTACCTCCGTCACTACCAGCAGTTCGGGGACGACCACAGTCGCGTGCGGGCACGACAGGCCCTCGAATTCGTCCGTTACATGCAGCTCGAATCCGGGAAGTTCCTCAACTTCATCACGAAACCCGCGCTCACGGAGGAAGTGTTCGGGAGCGAGGACCCCGACGTGGTCGAAGGCATCAGGGTGAACGGCTCACAAACGAGTGCACCGTCGGTCGGCTGGTGGGCGTGCCGTGCCTGCTGGGCTCTCGGCGTCGGCTACCGCGTGTTCGTCGACGAAGACCCGGAGTACGCCGGGGAACTCGCGGCAGACGTCGAGGCGCTCATGGACGCGTGGGCCGCCGGCCCCCTCGAAGAGTACGGCGAGTACGAAACGCTCCACGGCCGGCGGGTACCGAAGTGGCTCCCCGCGAGTGGCACCGACGCGACCGCACCGGCCGTCCTCGGCCTCGCGACGTTCGTGGAGGCTGGCGGGGGCGGGCGTCGCGCACGTCGACAGCTCAGACGGTTCTCGGAGGGCGTCGCAGCGTACCAGTTCGGCGATAGCGACGAGTATCCTTTCGACGCACACCTCCCCTGGACCGGTTCGGTCGGCCTCTGGCACGCCTGGGGCGCTCGCCAGTCGGCGGCGCTCGCTCGCGCCGGGAGGGTGCTCGGAGAGTCGACGTTCGTCGAGTCCGCGCGCGACGAGGTCACCGCCCTGTTCACCCATCTGCTGGCGTCGTACACTCAAATCAAGGGGTTCTACCCCGCACCGGTGCTCTACAATCAGATCTCCTACGGTGCGAACGCGCTCGTGCAGGGCTGTGTCGAACTCGCCAGAGCGACCGACGACCGCCACTACCGTCGTCTCGCCGGGCTGTTCGCCACCTGGTACACCGGTAACAACGTCGCGGGCGCGGAGATGTACGATTCGACGACCGGCCGGGGATTCGACGGCATCAGGGCCGCCGCCGACGTCAACTGGAACGCGGGAGCGGAGTCGACGGTGTGTGCCGTCCTGACCATGCTGGACGCGGCGATGCACTCCCAGTCCGCCTCGCTCCTCGACCTCGACGGAACGACCGCAGCCGACCCGTTCACCACGGTCGAAGCCGAGAGCGGAACCGTGAACGCCGACGCGTCGGTCGAGAGCGGCGGATGGACCGGCGAGGCGCTCGTCAGCGGCGGACGGTACGTCGAACTGCGGCCGGGCGGTGCGGTCACGCTCGACGGCGGTCCAGATGTCGGAGCGTACCGGCCGTACGTCGTCCTCGAGCGCGACGAGTTCGACCCGGACGGCGTCCTGTCCGTCGAGGTCGGCGACGCCGCTGCACAACTCACCGTCGGGGACGCGGGGAGCGAGTACTTCTGGATGGAGTCTGCGGAGGCGTTCGATTTCGACCACGGGGACGCAGTTACGCTCCGGTACGACGGGCCGTCCGGGACGTCCGTCGACGTGGACGCGGTCGTCTTCCAGCCGGTAGTCGAGTTCCGCGTCGCCGGCGACGGCGACCACGAGCGCTGGGGCGTCGTGCGGAACGTCGTCGACGAGGCCCGTTCCCGTTCCGTCCCCGTCGACGTCGACGGACGAGTTCGGGTGACCGTTCGTCGATTCGACGCGGACGGTCGTTCGTCGGGCGTCACGAACGAGGTGTATCGCGATGGCGTCTCGTCAGTGACGGTCGGGGTCGAACCGCTCGGGTACACGCTTCTCTCGGTCCGGTCGCTCGTCTCCTCCTGACGGTCGGCTCGCGGGAGTCGCCCTACGGCGTTTCGAGGTCGAGGGATATTTCGTCGACCGCGAGTCCGATTTCTTTCTCGACGCCGCCGCTATCGCTGACGTTGTACCGCGAAGCGAGGATGCCGGCTTCCTCCAGTTGCTTTACGTGTACAGAGACGGTCCCCTTCGTGAGATCGACCGTATCCGCGAGTTCGTTGATGGTGCGCGTGTGCTCGGTCAGCGCTTGTACTATCTTCCAGCGGGGAGAGGAGCCGAGCGCCTCCGCGACCTCGAGAACCTCGTCACCGTCGACCGAGAGCGTCTTGGATGGTTGTACCGGCCTGTTCGAGCTTGGAACACGACGTGAAAAGCGCTGGTCGCTCATGGATTGATTCGAGTGGGGGCGTGGCGGTCTCTTTCCACTGGCTATGACGAAAACAACAGTGCAGGTACTACATATGAGTGTCGGGTGGAGTTTGATAGAAATCAAATATAGTGGTAAGAAGACGAATAAATCCGGGACAGATCCATCCACTCATTGATTTTATTCTTGGAGGGAGCGTAGGCGGTGCTAATGACTGCTGACGGCTCGGAGCACGTCCCCGCCGACGCGTGGTGGCAGAAGACCTCGATAAAGGGCGTTACCCTCTATCCGTGGGCGACGATGGACGCGGATGCCGTCCTCGAGCGACTCTCCGAGCGGGGAGTAAACACCGTGTTCGTCATCGCCAAGGAAAGCGACGGCTACGTGTTCTACGACTCCGACCTCGCGCCGAATCAGGTCCCCGAGCGCGACCTCCTCGCAGAACTCGTGGCCGCCGCCGACGATCACGGTCTCCGTATCGTTCCCGTCTTCTTCGCGTTGTGCGACGGATATCTCCTCCAGCAACACCCCGAGGCAGTACAGGTGGCTCGCGACGGGACGGAACTCCAGTATCCGAACGTCTCCTTCGAGTGGATGCACTGGGTGTGTCCCAGCCACGACATCGTCCGGGACCATCTCGTCGGGCTCGCGGAGGAGGTCGCGGAGTACGACATCGACGGAGTACGGTTCGCGCACCTCGAGTTCCAGCCCGTCCGGTCCGGCGACGCCGAGCATCGGTCCTGCTTCTGTGAGCAATGCATTCAACGACACGACAGCCGCGACGACGGGTCCTGGACGGACGAACGGAGTTCGACCCTCACGTCGTTCGTCGCCGACCTCACCGCGCCGTTCGCCGACGACCCCAGCGTGGGCGTCAATCTCCAGCTCGAAGCGTTCGCGGACGTCGACGGGACGCTCGAGGAGAGTCGCGAGGTTCTCGGCGTCGACGTCCGAGAATTGGCCCGGTATGCTGATTTCGTCTCGCCCCGGACCGCCCACGTCGACATGAACCTCCACCCGCTCTGGATACGCGACGTGACGCGGTGGTTCAGACGAACCTGCGACCTGCCGGTCGTCCCCTCCATCCGCGCCGCGAAGGCGGACGAACCCAGCACGCGCGTTCCCAGCGACGAGCTGTTCACGGCGATACAGATGGCGCTGCACGGTCGTGCCGAGGGGGTGGACGTCTTCTCGACCGGTGCCAACGTCGGGCGCATCACCGACGAACAGTGGACCGAGGTCGAGCGTTCGTTCGGGGAGATGGACGACCTGTTCGAGGACGAGGAGGCCACCGTCGGGAACTCAGTTTGATGCCCGTCAAACGTCATTGAGTTCTCTCCTACTCTACAGCAATCTATTACCGTGGGAGGCGTCAACACTCTCTCACGGAGCCACGACCGTGACTGGACTCGATGTAAACGGCGTTACCAAGACGTTCGCATCCGGCGAGGGAGGCAATACGATAGTCGCGGTGAACGACCTCGACTTGAACGTACGACAGGGCGAGTTCCTGGTGTTGCTCGGCCCGTCCGGCTGCGGGAAGTCGACGACGCTCAGATGTATCTCGGGGCTGGAGACGCCGACCGAGGGCGAGATCGCCCTCGACGGTCGAGACGTTACCGAGGAGAAGCCACAGAACCGAGACATGGCGATGGTGTTCCAGGACTTCGCACTCTATCCACACATGACCGCACGGGAGAACATGAGCTTCGGTCTCAAGATGACGACCGACCTCTCTGCGGACGAGCGCGACCGTCGGGTCGACGAAGCCGCGGACATCATGGACATCGGCGACCTCCTCGGGAAGAAACCGGCTCAGCTTTCCGGTGGCCAGAAACAGCGCGTCGCACTCGGTCGCGCAGTCGTCCGCGACCCCGCCGTGTTCCTGATGGACGAACCGCTGTCGAACCTCGACGCCAAACTCCGTACGCAGATGCGGACCGAGATACAGCGGCTCCACCAGCAGATAGACGTCACGACCATCTACGTGACGCACGACCAGACGGAGGCGATGACGATGTCGGACAGGGTGGCCATCCTCAACGACGGCGAACTCCAGCAGATCGGGGCTCCGGACGAGGTGTACGACCACCCCGCTAACCTGTTCGTCGCAGGGTTCATCGGCTCGCCGAGCATGAACTTCATCGAGGGCGAGGTCCGCGAGAGAGACGGTTCGTTCGTGTTCGTCTCGACTCCGGATGCGACGCAGTTCACGTACACCCTCCCCGCTGAAATCGCGGAACGACTCGACGTAGGCGCTGGCGACGTTCTCACGGTCGGCGTTCGCCCGGAGGACATCGACGTGTCCTCGGCCGACGCCGAAGGCAGCGACTATCGGGCGGAAGTCGACGTCGTGGAACCGATGGGAAGCGACAACTATCTTTACCTGAACGTCGGCCGGGATACGTGGACGGCTCGGGTCGAGTCCGACATCGAACCCGACGCTGGCAGCGAAGTCACGTACACGTTCGACGACCACGACGTTCATCTGTTCGCCAGCGACGGTGAGACGCTAAAGTCCAAGGGAATGCCCCACGCTAGAACCGACGCCGGCGACCGTTCCGAGGAGGGCGAGCGTCCCGTCTCCGGCGACTGACGATGAGAGCCGCAGTTCTCCGCGACGATACCCGTCTCGTCGTTGAAGACCGCCCCCGTCCCGAACCGTCGCCCGGGGACGTTATCGTCCGTGTCGAAGCCTGTGGCGTCTGTACGACCGACCTGCACCTGTACGAAGGAAATATCGACGTCGAAACGCCCCTCGTGCCGGGTCACGAACCCGCCGGCGTCGTCGTCGAGTCGAGAAGCGACGCTGTCGACGAAAACGCCCGCGTCGCAGTCAACCCGACAGTTCCCTGTAATGCCTGCGAGAAGTGTAAAGCCGGACGAACGAACCTCTGCGCGTCCAATACGTCACTCGGTGGCGCGGCCGATACCGTCCTCGACGGAGCGTTCGCCGAGTACGTCCGCGTTCCCGCAACGAACGTCGAGCCCGTCGGCGACCTTCCGTTCCGAATCGCGGCGCTCGCCGAACCGGTCGCCTGTTGTGTCCACGGCGTCGACCGCGCGGACGTGGACCACGGCGACAGCGCAGTCGTTTTCGGGGCTGGCCCGATGGGTCTCCTGTTCGCGCAGACGCTCCGAAACCGCGGCGCGAGCCCTATCGCCATCGTCGAACCCGACCAGAGTCGTCGAGAACGAGCACTCGGTCTCGGTGCCGACGAGGCGATCGATCCGACAGGTCGCGATCCGGTCGCCGCCGTCCGTGACCGGTTCGGCGCCGTCAGTCTCGCCGTCGAAGCCGTCGGACACATCGAAACGATCGAGCAGGCTCACGCGGTGACTGCCGACGGTGGAACGACGCTGGTCTTCGGTGTTCCACCCAGGGATGGAACTATCGAAATCAGTCCCTTTCGACTGTTTTTCGACGAACTCGCTCTCGTCGGATCGTACTCCCTCACGGCCGACGCGTTCCGTCGGGCCGTCGACCTCCTCCGCACTGGTCGAATCGATGCCGGCGCTGTCGTGACCGACGAGTGCGAACTGGAGCGTATCACGCGGGCCTTCGAACGGATGGACTCCAACCGGGGCCTTCGACACATCGTGCGGCCACGCGACACGAAGTGACCTGCTCAACACGCTCGCGTTTCGCCACACGGGGCACATCGGCGGCAACGAGGGCTGATACCCCGGACTGTTCGCCCTGCATCTCGGTACGGGTGAAAACCGGTCGCCGTGAAAGGGACGAACGACGCGTTCCGCTCGGAGAGTAGCGACGGAGTCAGTCGAGTTGCGTAGCGAGATACGAGAGGGCCCGTGGAACCATCTCGTAGTCGTCGCCGTCTCCCTCGTACTCCAGCGTCACGTACCCATCGTACCCCTCCTCGTCGATTTCGTCTAACACGTCCGGGTAGTACGGATAGTTCGGGTCGGAGCCGTCGTCGGCTACACGGTCGTAGGCGGCGTGGACGTGTGCCGCGAGATGGCTCGTTCGGCGGACGGATTCGACGCCGTCGACGTAGTTCGCGAGGTCGAGGACGAGCGGGAGGTCGCCGTTCACCCGACGCCGGAGGTCGAACACGTCGTCGGCGGTCTTGATGATGCCGTCGTGGTTGTGGTTCTCGACGGCGAGCGTCACGTCGACCGTGCGCGCGTAATCGAGGCACTCCTGTATCCCGCACGCGATGTCCCGCCAGACCTGCTCGTCGTCGAACTCTCGGTCGTGGAGTCCCGGGAAGCCGGCGAACGCGCGGAGAACGTCGGCATCGAGGCGGTCGGCACGGTCGAGCCACGCTTTCACTTTCTCGACGTCGTCGCGGCGCTCCTCGGCGTCGGGCTTGGCGAAGTCGTTGTAGAACACCGACAGACACGCGATATCGACGCCGTGCTCGTCGGCCGTCGCACGGACCTCCGCGAGCGTGTCCGGGTCCTCCGCCGGCAGGTGCTCGTCGATGAGTTCGACGCCGTCGATGTCGTGTTCTTCACCGCATATTTCGACGAACTCCGCGAGCGTCATTTCGCCGTCGTCGAGTTCATCGTGGTACGAGTAGCTACTACAGGCGAGCTTCATGCCCCATCACCGTCCGTATCGAGCGGCAGCGAGACCGCAGTTCCCTTCTCTGCCGCGCGATAGATAGCCATCACCAGTTCGAGGGCGTCGCGACCTTCTTCGCCGGTGACCGGGGGTTCCCCGTCGCCAAGGGAGGCGTCGACGAATCGCTTGATAGGGCTGCGATACTCGGGGAGTGGCACGTCGACAGTTCCGCGTTCGTCGGAGAGTTCGACGTACAGTTCCTCCGCTATCTTGTCGGCGTACAGTACCCCCTCCGTCCCGACCACCTGCATCTCGATAGCCTCGGGATCGGTCGTCCAGGACACTTCGAACGTGCCGAGCATCCCGTCCTCGAACTGCATACAGGCGACCGCCGTGTCTTCGACGTCGAAGTCGTACTCGAACGTGTCGGTGTAGGCCATCACTTCGTCGACGGCACCGATGGTGTCGAGAACGATGTCGGCGTTGTGGATGCCGATGTCGACCATCGCTCCACCGCCCGACGATTCGGCGTCGGTAAACCAGGTAGAGCGAGGCGACCATCCCGCGGGACCGCTGTGACTGAATCGACTACGGACGGATTCGATCTCACCGATCAGTCCGCTCTCCAGCACCTCTGACGCCTTGACGTACACGGGATGGAAGCGCTCGGACTGGTCGATCATCAAGATAGCCGAGCTGTTCCGCGCCGCCTCTATCATCCGGTCTGCCTCCGCGACGGACGTCGCCATCGGCTTCTCACAGAGCACGTGTACGTCGGCTTCGAGTGCAGCCGTGACGACCTCCTCGTGGAGGTGATTCGGGAGACACACGCTGACCGCGTCTACCGTCCCGGACTCGACGAGGTCACTGTAGTCGGTGTAGTACTCCTCGGCCTCGAACGTGGCCGCGACTTCCTTCGCTTTCTTCTCCTCGACGTCGCAGACGGCCGTGACGACCGCATCCGAGTGGTCCTGGTACTCGGGGATGTGGAACCGCTGTGCGATGGCCCCGGTCCCGACGACGCCGACTCGAAGTTTCTCGTCCTGTACGCCCTCTTCGGCAGTGGAGATCATTATCTCGGTAGACATTGACTACACCGAAGCGTCCGCAAACGCGACTATTAACGACCCGGGGCTAAATTGGGGGCCGACGAACGATAATTGAAGAGGACCAAACTACACCGCAGGCCCGCCAAACGACGGTGTACCGACCGGCTATCCCGGCAGAACGAAGAGCGGCAAATTCAGGTCAGACCCCTCCGATTCACCGGGGACCCATCGGGACCGATTCCGAACACGCAGTTCATCGAGCGGGACCGTCTCCGCGAGAGACGGTCACCCGAGTTCTGAGACGCGGAACTTGAGGTAGCCGAGGAGAGGGGCGACGGTCGCCCAGCAGCCCAGTACCAGGACGTTGAACCAGGACTGTCTGGCGAGCCGGTCGCTCTCGTGGTGGAACGTCCCCAAAATCTGGTACTGGTCGAACACGCCCGCGTACACCACCTCGGTGGCCTGGAGGTACGCCGTCGCCGGGGAGAGCACGCTGACGAGTTCGCGCGTCGACTCCGAGAGCGTTATCCCCAGGGTCGAGGTGAGGGCGTCGATTACCGTGTCGAGGCTGATCACGGGGAGGAATCCGAACCAGAACGGGACGAGGACGAAGTACGCACCGATGACGGCGAACATCGCCCGCGACCGACTCGCGGTCGTCGCCGAGAGGCTGACGAAGATGCCGGTGACCGTCAGCGCGTACAGCGCCGAGACGGCGGCGAACTTGAGAAAACGAATCGGGTCGGCACCGTTCGTGAACGTCGCCGCGGCGATCACGAACCCGACGACGGTCGCCAGTACCACCGCAGACACGGCGACGACAGCGCGGGAGACGTACTTCCCGAGGAAGTACTCGGCGCGACTGTTCGGTAGCCCGAGCACGTACTTTATCGCCCCACCGCTGCGGTCGCCGGCGATGGAGAGGTACGTCAGCGAGGCGACGAACAGCGGAAACGCGAACCCGACGAGCGCGGAGACGTCGTAGAGCGTCCGGTAAGCGTCGTCGTAGATGCTGATTTCGGAGCCGAACACGAGCGCGACGAGCGCAGTGAACACGCCGACGACGCCGAGGACGACGTACGACCGGCGGACGTTCCGGAGGTCGTCTCGCGTGACGGTGTAGAAACTCATTCGGCATCACCCCCGGTTCCGACCGCGGCCCTCGCGTTCGCCTCGGGCGATTCGGCGGTGGGCGCGTCGTCGGTCGCGCCGTCGTCGCCCGTGGTGTACCGTTCGAACAGCGCTTCGAGGGACGCTTCCTCGATTGAGATGTCCGTGACGGTCGCGCGGTCGTCGATTCGGCGGAGCGCTCGCATCTTCGCCGTCGGTCTCGCACACGTCACCCGGACCGTCCGGCCGTCGACGGTGACGTCGGTGACGGCCTCGACGTCGTCGAGCGAGATACCGGACGGCGAGCGCTCGACGGTGGCCTCGACGACCGACTGGGCGCCCAGTTCCGTGCGGAGGTTGTCGACGGTGTCGACGGTGACGAGTTCCCCGGCCTGCATGATGGCGACGCGGTCGCAGACCTTCTCGACCTCGTCGAGCACGTGCGAGGAGAAGAACACTGTCGCGCCGCGGTCGACCTCCTTCCGGACGATCTGGCGGAGGAGCTTGATACCTTTCGGGTCCAGTCCGGAGGATGGTTCGTCGAGGACGAGCACGTCGGGGTCGCCGACGAGCGCGACGCCGAGCGACATCCGCTGTTTCATTCCCTTCGAGTAGTCGCCCGCCGGTCGCCGGGCGTCGTCGGGGTCGAGACCGACGCGGTCGAGGATAGCGTCCGGGTCGTCGTCGGCGCCCTTCGTCTCGATGGCCGAGACGACGTGTTCGCGGCCAGTGAGGTTCTCGTACACGTCGTACCCCTCCGGGAGCAGTCCGATTCGCTTCCGTATCGCCTGCGAGTTCGTGGTGACGTCGTGGCCGAGGATCGATGCCGTTCCCGACGACGGCTTCAGGAACCCGAGAAGCACGCTGATCGTCGTCGACTTACCGGCACCGTTGGGACCGAGGAACCCGAAGACTTCCCCCTCCTCGACGGTCAACGAGAGGTCGTCGACGGCGACGAAGTCCCCGAATCGCCGTGTCAGTCCGTCAGTTTCGATCGCTACCATTGTCCGGAAACAAGTAGAACGACTGATAAAAGCTCGGCGAAATGCGTCTCGCGTTCCTCCGATTCCGGACGATTTCACTACTCCTGGAGAACTCCACGTGAGTCGCCCCGTTCGGAGACGTCTCCGTCCCACGGCAGTCGAGCAGACGGCCTGGTTCCGTGGCGGTCGAGGGAACGACCCCTAACGCGACGGACGGCCGGCGTCGACGATCGCCGGTATCAGGTGGAGGTCTGAACGCCGAGTTCCTCGAGGAGAGTCTCGGCCGCGGCACGGGACGACCGTGGTCCCCGCCCGGTGACGAGATCGCCGTCGACGCGAACGCTCACGTCCTGATCGACTTCGGCGTCCCAGTTGCCGCCGGCGGCCTCGACCTCGTCTTCCACCCAGTACGGAAGCTTCCTGCCGTCCGGGAGCAGGTCGTTCTCGTCGACGATGTCCGCTTCCCACTCGTTGGGGAAGCCGGTGACGTCGCGGCCGCTGGCGAGCGGCTCTCCGTCGCCGTCCCGCGCGAACGCCAGAATTGCGAGGGTGTGACAGACGACGAGCGCCTTGCCGTCCTCCCCTTCGAGCGTCTCGCGGAGCAGCGAACGGGCGTGTCTGTCCTGGTTGACGTCCCACTCGACGCCGTGTCCGCCAGGGAAGACGACGGTGTCGTAGTCGTCGGCGTCGACCTCCGCGATGGGAACCGGGTCGTTGAGCCGTTCGTCGGTCTCGTGGACCTCTTCGACCCGTTCGGCGGTCTCGGCGCCGACGAACGGGTTGTCGGGGTCGATCGACGTGTCGTCGATGACGGGCTTCGACCCCGTCGGCGTCGTGACGGTGACGTCGAAGCCGGCGTCGTCGAGCGTCGTCAGCGGCTCGACGCACTCTTCTCCCCAGTACCCTTTTTCACTTACGACGAAGAGAGCAGATGGCATGCATCTACCATTATTGCGTGACCCGGAAAAGACTGCTGGCGTCCGAACTGCGTGACAACCAGCTAGAAGGAGTGGTTTCACCGGATAGCGCTGCCCTCGTCTCGAACGGTAGTTCACCGGCAACGGATTACCGTTGCGGCGACGAGCGCGCTGGGATGTGGTCCGGCCGTTTCGTCCGTAACGGTCGTCGCGTCGGCGCGCCGGAGGGGACGGTCGGGTGTCGTCACGCTCGGTCGGCCAGTACGGCGTTCGTGGCGACGCCGAACAGGAGGATGAGCATGCTCGAGTACAGCCAGACGAGCACCGAGATGACGATACCGAGTACGCCGTACGCTTCGAGCGTGACCGCGTAGGAACTGTACACCTGGAACAGGACGTGAAAGATCACCCACCCGATGGCCGCGCCGACGGTCCCCGGGAGGACCTCGCGGACCGACACCTCGACGTTCGGAAACACGTAGTAGAGCGGGAAGAAGGCGACCACGAGCACGACGACGAACAGCCCCACGTTCAACGCGCGGACGAGGGGGTCCCAGGGAAACGCCGCGATGACCGTGGCGGCGACGACCGCCGCGAGTAGCGCCAGTGTGACCGCGAGCGCGGCGATGCTGCCGTCTCTGACCTGCCCCCAGACCGATTCGTGCGTCGACGTGTCGTAGATCGTGGCGAAGGCGAGGTCGAGTCCGCGGAAGATTCGAAACAGGCTCCAGACCACGGCGCCGGCGCCGACGATCGCCACGTCGACGCGGTCCGATTGCCCCCTGAGCGTTTCGGCGAGCAACGTTCGCGCGCGTTCCGTGAGATACGGCCGGGTGAAATCGACGAGGTACGCCACGTTGGCGTCCCCTATCAGCGCGGAGAGGGCGACGAGCGCGAACAGCAGGAGCGGCAACAGCAGCAGGAAGCTGTGATACGCGAAGCTTCCCGCCAGAAAGGGAACGTAACTCCCGTTCGCCAGGCGAACGATGCGGCGAACGGTCGTCACCACGTCGTCGACTGACCGTGACACAGGGAGAAAACGACGGCGAGCATCATGAATGCCGCGAAGACGGCCGCCCCGGTTCGGCGACCGCGCCCTTTCACCGCCGGACGCGCCGGTCGGCGCTCGCGCTTCCGCCGCCGTCTCCGGTCCGTCCCTCTCACCGTTCTCCGACGTTCCGGCAGCCCCGTGGTCGAGTCGGCGGGACCGACGGCGAGCCCTCCCGTCCGTTCAGTCTGCGGGGTGGGCGTGCTCGCCGTGGCCGCCCTCGCCCTCCGTCGGCTCCGACCGGTGGAGCCAGTAGAGGAAGAGGAAGAACGCGGTCGCGAGCACGTTCAGAACCATCTTGTAGTTCATCTCGATCTTGACCTCCGCTATCTGGGCGGTCGACCGCGCCGGGATGAGTCCGACGCCGAGGAACAGGAAGTGGATGACGAATCCCGTGAGAACCGCCGAGAGGAAGATCATCCCCGACAGGATGGCCGCGAACTTCGTCCCGTAGTACTCGCGGTAGGCGTCCATGATGGGCGGGACGATGAGGTCGGCGTAGATGTACGACAGCACCGAGCCGAACGGGAGACCGTTCGTAAAGAGAACGGCTGCGAACGGGACGTTCCCGACCGAGCAGACGAACGTCGCGATGCCTATGACGGCACCGACGACGGCGGTCCAGAAGACGTACACGGGCAGTCCGAACGTCGGTTCCGCGAATATCGACGTCCAGACGTGTTCGGGGATGAATCCGGCGATGAGTCCGGCGAAGACGAACCCGATGGCGATCTCGTCCCAGAGCATCCCCCACTCCTTCCACTGCTTGTCGGCCAGCGCCTTCCACCCCGACAGCGACGTCGCCTGCTCGCGTATCGTCGTGTTGGCCTCCTCGGGGTCGAAGCTCTCCTTGCACGACTGCGAGCAGAAGTAGTACGTCCGGTCGTCGTGTTCGGTGGAGTAGTCGGCCTCCTCGGGGTTTACCTCCATGCCGCAGACGGGGTCCTGGACGGTCGGCTGGCCCTCGTCGAGGACGTTCTGGCGCGCCTGCTCGACGACCTCGTCGGGAACGAGGTAGACGAACCCGAGCGCCATCAGGCCGATGAGCATGAACCCGCCGACGATATCGGCGAGGAGGAACTGCCAGCCGAGCAGGATCCAGATGACTGCGCCGATCTCGATGACGAGGTTCGTCGACGCGAACATGAACGCGCCGAGGGTCGCCGCCGCCGACCCGCCCTTCTTGAAGAGGTTCTTCGCGGTCGCGATGGCGCTGTACGAACACGACGAGGAGATGAACCCGAACAGCGACCCGTAGCCGATTTCGCGCGGGCCGTGCCCCTCAAGCAGGTCGGCGACTGCCTCGTTGGACGTCCACGCCTCCACGCCGCCCGCGATGGCGAACCCGACGACCAGCGCCCACCACGTGATCCACGCCATCGCCGCCGTCGTCGTCACGAACTGACGCGTGCTCTCGGCGAAGAACGCACCCAGCGGCTTCGACGTGGTGAACACGCCGACACCGACCGTCGCGAGCGCGATGATCGCGAGGATCGCGTACTCCTTTTTCTCCATGTTCGAATGTACGGCCGCTCCACCTAACGCGGTTGTGCCTAACGCACTGCGGTGAACTCGCCCCGGTTTTTCCGATTCGTTAACCCCCTCCGCCAATGGTGGGTCGCTCGCAGTCCGTCGGCGCGTGCGGTACGATACGGCCACGACTCGCGTCCGTCGACGCTTCGACCCCGTATGCTCGCGACGGCGAGACACGAACCAATTGCAGCGGAGCAGTACTCCCCCATTACGCTCTTTCCGTTCCGTGTCCCTACCGTAAACGATGGCTCGTGACTCACCGGACGACGGCGATTCCACCGACACCAAGGACGAAGAACTCGGCCGGGGACTACTGGAGGAGAACATGGGGCCGAGTTCGGCGGCCGCGCATCTCTACCGGGGTGAAATCCACCGGATGCGATTCTGGCGCGAACGGCTCGACCAGACGACGTACTGGGCTATCGTCATCATGAGCGCGATTCTGACGTGGACCTTCTCTAGTCGGGAGAACCCCCACTACATTCTGCTCCTGGGCATGGCGGCGCTGACGGCGTTCCTGTTCATCGAGGCCCGGCGCTATCGCGGCTACGACATCTGGCGCGGACGCGTCCGAACGCTCCAGAGGAACGTCTTCGCGTACGGACTCGACCCCTCCGCCGGCATCGAGGACCCCAACTGGCGCAGGGAACTGAGCCAGGATTACCGCACGCCGACGATAAAGATCACGATCGAGGAGTCGGTCGCCCATCGGCTTCGACGGGTCTACCTCCTGCTGTTCACAATCATGCTCGCCGCGTGGGTCGTCCGAATCGCGGCGTTCGCGGTGCAATCGTGGCCCGCCAGCGCCAGCATCGGGCGGATTCCCGGCCTTCTGGTGACCGTCGGCGTCGTCCTGTCCTACCTCGTCGCCGTGGTCGTCGCACTGCGACCCCGGACGTGGCACTCCGAGGACGAACTCCACACCCAGTCCGTCGGCAAGCATCGGTGACGGACTCCTTCGAGCGGTCGACGTCGACAGCCGCGTTCGCCTCGACGCCGTGACGCTCTCGACCGACGACGTGCGCCTCCTTCGGGCTACTCCCCGGCGAGTCGCTCAGTCGTCGTCTTCCGGAGCGTACTCGTCGCCGAGGATGCGATTCGCGATCGGTTGGTCGAGCTGGCGATCCACGTCGGCGGCCGTCTTTCGGTGACGGAGTTTGGCGAGCACGTCGGCGGCGAACACGAGCGACCCGACGATTATCATGACGTCTCCCGGGACTCGGAGCCAGAACGTCGTCTGAACTACGTCGCGGTTGTAGAACGCGAGGCTCCGGGCGGCGGCGTAGCCCTCGGTGAACGCGGCCTCGAGCTGGAGGAACCCCACCGGCAGTACCGAGGTGAGGACCATCACCCCGAGTCCGACGTTCATCAGCCAGAACGACCACCGAATCCGTCGCCTGCTCCACCGGTCGCTGAACGTCGTGATACGGAGCATGTAGATGACCATCCCCATGGCCAGAAATCCGAACGCGCCGAACATCGCGGCGTGGGCGTGAGCGACCGTGAGGTAGGTGCCGTGCTCGAAGTAGTTGATCAGCGGCAGGTTGATGAAGAATCCGAGCACCCCAGCGCCGACGAAGTTCCAGAACCCGCTCGCGATGATGAATAGGAACGCCCACCGGTAGGGAAACGTCTCGCCGGCCTCCGAGAGCGTCGCGTACTCGTTGAGCGCCTCGAAGAGGATGAACACGAGCGGAATGAGTTCGAGCGTGGAGAACACCGACCCGAACGGAATCCAGACGTCGGGCTGGCCGACCCACCAGTAGTGGTGGGAGACGCCGATGACGCCCGTGCCCATGATGAACAGCACCTCGAAAATGACGGCCTTCTCCGCGGACCGTCGCCGGAGCAGCCCCATGCTGACGAGCGTGAGGCCGACGACGGCGACGATGAAGAACTCGAAGGCGCCCTCGACCCACATGTGGACGACCCACCAGCGCCAGAACTCCGTCATGACGATGTTGGTCTGGGGGGTGTACAGCATGCCCGCGGTGAACAGGAGGCCGATAGACCCGCCCGCGTACAGTATCATGTGCGCCAGCCCGTACCGTGGCTCGTCGTCGAGCAGCGGCCGAAAGCCCCGCCAGACCAGGAACGTCCAGAAAGCGAAGCCGGCGAGCAGACCGACCTGCCAGATGCGCCCGACCTCGACGTACTCCAGCCCCTCGTTGCCGACGAGCCACCAGTACCACTGGTCGGTGTCGACGTAGCCGTTGATCCCCAGCCAGATGCCGAGAAATCCGCCGACGGTCACCAGGACGAGCGCCCCAAGGAGCAACCAGACGAACGTGCTCTGTCGATGCGGTTCGTACCCGGTGAGCAGGGACGCGAGAAAGATGCCGGCGGCCAGCCACATGGCCGCTATCCAGAGGATACCCAGGTCGAGGTGGAACGTCTTGGCGGCCGTGAACGACAGCAGCTGGAGGACGTCGACGCCGGCGATCTCCCGGAGGCCGAAGAAGGCGTCGCGTTCGATGTAGTAGTGGGCGAGCAGTCCGCCGAGCAGCGTCTGGGCGACGAACAGCAACGCCGCGACCGGGACGTACCACAGCGTGGCGACCTGACTCGGGAGGACGTCGATTTCCTCGGGACCCGGAACCGAGAGGCCGCCGGTCACGTCGGGTTCCGGAAGCTGGACCGATTTGTACAGCCAGATGCCGACGCCTGCGGCGCCCACCAGCAGAATTATGCTAATCGCACTCCAGATGACGTTCGCTCCCGTCGGAACGTTGCCCGCGCCCGGCGCGGGGGGCCAGCCGTTCGTGTACGAGTGGTCCGACCCCGGTCGATCGGTGTGTGAAATCCAGGCCGTCCAGAGCGCGAAATCGGCGAACCGGCGAGCGTCCTGCTCGTCGCCGATCATGTCTGCAGGAACGCCTCGTTCGCGGGCCCCGTCGTGATACCGGTCGACGTACACCTGTCGTACTTGCCGGTGAGCGTAGACCTCGGCCGCGGAGTACTGCGCCGTTCCCCGGATGGTCCCCTCGTCCAGGTCCGTTTTCACTATCTGGTCTACCGCAGCCTGCTCCGGCGGGTCGAGGTCGCCGTACTCCGCGTCGTACCGCTCGCGGGCGTAGTAACGCCGCATGAACTTCGTCTTGAGCCGCAACGCGTCCGCGGTGTAGTCGACGCCGAAGTACGCGCCGTTCCCGAGAATCGACCCGTGGTTCATCATGCCCTCGGACTGGAACACGGCCTTGCCCCGCTGAATCTGGGCGTCGCTGGCAACAGTGTTCCCGTCCGGTCCCCGGACGGTGTCGGGTATCGGCGGTACGTTCTGGGAGGAGTACCACGCGCCGACGCCCATCACCACGAGATTGAACACGAAGACCCCGACGAGTATCTTCGCCAACGTCCGCCGACGAACTCCGATTTCGTGGAACTCGATTCTCACCCCGGGCCCCTCCGTTCACGACGAGTCGCTCCCTGCGAACGGTAACGACTCGTTGTTCGTGATGTTTCGTTCCATTCTACTTAGTAATGCGGGAGAAATGAACGAACGGCTCGAATCCGGAGCTACGTTCCGGGAGTCTCGCCGTAAAACTTTAGAGGTGCTATGGTGAATCACCGAACGGCGAGGGTCCCCGAACGAACGTCGCGTCTGGCGCCATCACCACGACGCCTTCGACATCCCCCTCGCCGCCCTGATTATCTCGTTTCTATCGTTGCGGCCGCCGGTACCGTCAGGTCGTGAGGCGGGATGCGGTGTTTCCCACGACCGACGCGAACGCACTCACCGCTCTTCCCGGTACTCTCGTCGACGCCAGCGACGGCCGACACCGGCCACCTCTCTCCCGTAGATTCGTAAGACGATATACTATAATACAACTAAATAAGTACTATACTTTTCCAGTGGCATAGTCGTAGATATGGATCGCAGAACGTACCTGACGGCGCTCGGGGCGACGATAACGGGCGCGGCGACGACGGGTATCGCCGCCGCGAAAGACCCTCCCGTGTATCGTCCGGGCGGCCCCTGGCCGGGGCAGTTGCAGGCGATCAACCTGAACGGGCTGCTCACCAACGAGCAACTCGCGGAGCGCCTACAGCAGATCGACCGACGGAGCGACAGGCTCGACCTCCGCCAGATAGGCCAGTCTGCGGGGCGGAACGCCCCGATATGGGAGGCGACGGTCGGCACTGGTGACACGAACGTCCACCTCATCACGCAGATTCACGGCGACGAACCCGTCGGAACCGAGGTCGCGGTGGACCTCCTCCGCGAACTCGCGCTGAGCGACTCCGGGCAGGTCCGGTCGATTCTCGACGAACTCACGCTCACGGTCGTACCGCGCGTCAACCCCGACGGGGCGATGTTCCACTACGACATCGACGACGACGGTCGCAGCGAATGGGTCGGCCGGCGGACGAACACCCAGCGGTGGACCGCCGACGACTCGCGACACGAACCCTGGTACCATTACACGCACCCGGCCGGAACGACACCCGGCTACGACATGAATCGCGATTTCAACGTTCGGCCGCCCTCCGAGTTCGACCCGCGCACGGACACCGACCCCGAGTGGTGGTCGCAGGTGGACGGGGACTGGTACCTGGACATGCCGTACGAGGGGTACACGCTGCTCGCGAGCGGTCTCCGGCTGGCACCCGAAGTCAGGGCCGTCACGCGGTCGTATCTCGACGCCGACCCCGACATCGCTATCACGCACCACCACCAGGGCGCCTATCTCGTCCCGGACTCCGGGAACGGAAACGGGCCCGCCGACCAGATCATCATGAGTGTCATGGGCCAGTACGGACCCGCGTACATAGAGAAATCGCCGTTCTACGACCCGGACGTCCCCGTCGAACAGGTCGTCAACCCGTTCGTCGACGCGGCCACCAGCACGCGCTCGCTCCGTCTCAACGCGCTCGTCGCGAACGCGCTCGCCGAGCGCGGCAACAGCGTCTTCGACACCATCACCCGATACAGCTACCTCCCGCTGTGGGGGTCGTATCTCGACGCCCTGACGCCGCACACGGACGCCGCCGGCATGCTCTACGAGGTGTCCTACCAGACCGACGACCGCGGGCAGATGTCGCTCGGACGGATGGTCGAGGCGACGAGAGTCGGCTTCGTCGAATCGCTCGAAGCACTGGCGACGGAGACGCTCGACCAGGTCTCGGCGAGCGACTACTTCGACATCCCGACCCACGGGAGGTCGCTCGACAACCCCCACCTGAGCATGCGACGGCGCTAGTACGTCTCCCCGACGTTCGACCGCACGGACGGGGCGTCCCGCCGTCTGGGGCCGTCCCGGGGCCGTCTCGCGGTCGCGTTCCGAGGTTTCGACCCGAGTTCGACGGGTGAGGACCGCTACGACCGAGTCAGGGAATATAATCTCCTACAAAGCTATTTTAACTTTCTAATTCTTACAATAAATTAATCTATCCTCGTTACCATTACTCACACTGCTCGCTGGCGCACGCAGCGAGCGGACCCAACCATGTCAGAAACACCCGGCGGTTCCGACCGTGAATCGCGTTTCGAACGGAGCGGTATCTCGCGGCGTCAGTTCGTCAGGCTCTCCGCCGCGACGGCCGGCGCGCTGACGCTTCCCGGCAACGCCGTCGCGGACACCACCTCGCCGAAGTTCTCGGACCTGTACGAGTACGTCGTCACCCACGTCCCCGAGGACTACTCCATCCCGACGCTCGTCGAACTCTCCGATACGGCCGGCTTTCGGGAGCTAGCGGCCAACGGCTTCGACCCTGTCACGACCACTTCCCCCACTATCGCGGCGTACGTCTCGGTCACGCCGGCCGACGTCGACGCCGTCACCAGCGTCGACAGCGTCACGGCGCTCCGTTACTCGCCAGGCTCGAACCCCTTCTGGCTGCTGGACCACTATCCGGACGGCGTCTTCCCCGCGCCCGACGACAGCGTCGACTTCATCGACTTCGAACAGATGGTCGACGGTATGCGGTACCTGGAGGGACGGAACGACGACCGAATGCGATTCTACTCCGTCGGCGAGAGTCCCGGCCACTACAACCTCTTTCTCGACGAGGCTGGCCCACAGAACCTCTGGGTCGCCGAACTGACGAACGACGTCCACGACGACGCCGCCTTCGCGGAGAAACAGAAAGTCGTCTTCACCCTCTCGATACACGGCGACGAACGGTCCGGGGCAGAGGCGGGCACGCGATTCGTCGAGCAACTCCTCGCGGGCGACGAACCCGAGGTCGAGGCCCTGCTCGACGACGTCGTCCTCGTGTTCCTCTACCCGAACCCAGACGGCTGGGTCGCGCGCAACCAGCAGTACCGCGTCGACACCGACGGCGACGGCGAACCGGAGCACAACTCCTTCAGGCGCGTCACCGCGACGGGCGTCGATCCGAACCGCCAGTACCCGACCGTCGGTTGGATCGACAGCGAACACAATCCGGCCGAACCGAACGGAACCGACCTGGTGGACGACGAGCAAGGCGTCGACGGCGACGTGCCACCCCGGTACACAGACACCGTCCCGGACGCGCTCGACATCGTCGAGTTCCTCCGTGGATACGACAACGTCCGCATCGGTTCGGACCTCCACGGTATGTTCTGGTCCTCGGACTTCATCGAGGGCCTCATCGTCAACGACCAGTACGACACCGACGAGTTCCACGACCTCTACGAGTGGAACCGTCGCACCGAACATCGGGTCGAGAACGCGCTCGCCGACGAACTCGACGCTCATCGAGACCGGTTCCGGGAACTGAACGAGACGTACGGAAACGAGTGGGGATTCGACGGCTCGGCGCTGCCGACGCCTGAGGAGGCGTACGACTACGGGACGATCCTCGACACGATTGGCTACACGACGAGCGGGACGCTCATCAGCTGGATGAGCCAGCCCCGCGACCAGGGCGGGCTCGACATCCAGATGATGGCCCACGAGATGGGCTGGGACAACCGCGTTCTCGACCGGATTCCGTTCCGTCCCTGGCTCGTCGACCTCCAGGTCACCGGCTACCAGGAGGTGATACGGGAGACCGCCCAGCACGCCGTACGGACGGTCACCGGGACGATAGAGACGGGCGGCGAAACCACGGCCTACGTCGACACGGACGCCCTCACCCGGACGTCGGCCGCGCTGTCGTTCACCGACGCACGGACGCGGACGACGACGCATCACGTCACCGTCGGACCGGCACCCGAGCGAGTGACTCTCGACGTCCCGGATACGACGCGGTCCGTCTCGGTGTCGCTGACGGCGTCGGGGTTGATACTGGCGCGACTCCGCACCCCGACAGGGCGGGTCGTACAGCGATACAACGCCGCCGCGGCCGACTCGTCCGAGGGAAGCGTCGAGTGGACCGTCCAGACGCCCCGCGCCGGCGAGTGGACCATCGACGTCAAGACGGTCGGTGGTTCGAAGGAGGCGGCGGTGACCGTGCGCGAGTCGCTCGTCCTCACCGACGCCGACGACGCGGTCACGGCACCCGACCCGGTCGACGTCCTCGGCTACCAGCAGCGGCCGTACAGCGTGTCGCCGCTCGAGTACTTCCCGGACTACGCCGCGGCTATCTCGGGACCCGACCAGCGGGCGACGAACGACGGGCGGCGACGGAACGAACGCGGTAACGGCAACGTCGTCGATGACGTGACGGGAATGACGGTCGACGACGTCGGCGACGGCGCGCTGTTCCGCGGTCGGAGCGAACGACGGGCGGTCGACAACCTCGTCGTCAACCACGCACGAGGCGCGTCGAGTGACGCGTACACGGCCGAACTGGACAGGTTCGTCGAAGCGGGGGGCACCCTCGTACTGACCGACCGCGGCGTGTCGCTGCTGGCCGCGCTCGAGAACGACCTCGTCGACGCGATCGGCGACGACGACGTCACCGAAATCGAACGGTTCAGCGTGTTCCTCTCGGAACGCGTCGGCGACCATCCGCTGCTCGCCGACACGCGTCCGATTCAGCGGGAACTGTGGAAGCCGGCGCCGCTCGGCTACCCCATCTCGACGCCGGGAACCGCGCCGCTCACGGTCGTCGAACCGGCGGCGTTCACGGCCGCCGGTGGCACCGTCGCGGGGTACACGAACGAGACCGGCGGTTCGGGACGGTACGTCTCCGCCGGTTCGTTCACGGCCGGTGACGGAGAAATCCACGTCGTCGGCGGCTTGCTGCCCCCGGCGCACCAGTCCAGCCTCCATCCGTTCGGAATGCTTGACTACACGGCGACGTTCCTGGGACACACCGTGTTGACGAACGCCCTCGGACACCGACAACTCCGGTACGTCGACGGCGAGTTGGTGGCGACGTACGGTAATCTGGAGTAGGTCGACTCCGGTCACGTCTTCCGGACGTCGACGCCCGACGGGCCGTTCAGTCGGCCACCTCCGGGTGGGGAATCGCGTCGGGGTCGAGACGGTGGTACCGTACCACCGCGTCGTAGGCGTCGAGGTTGGGCGGATTGTCGTCCGGAATCCCTCGGCCGCGGTCCGTGCCGAAGCAGTCGTCGACGAACGTCCTGGCGACGACCGCCTCGCGGGCGTCGTCCTCGTCGTCGAGGCGCCGCTGTGCGGCCGAGAGCAACAGCGCGGCCGCGTAGACGTCGAAGACGTAGTCCGCGAGTTCCTTCGCGACCAGTTGTGCCTCGTCGGGGTCGGTGGCCGCGAGCGACGAGAGCACGTCGTGAAGGGCGTCGAGTTCGGTTTCGACCGTCCCCGTCGGGTCGGCCAGCGACGGATGGGTGGGGGTCTGCAGATACTCGCCGACCCGTGCCAGGAGGCGTTCGCCGGCGTCGCCGCGCGACAGCGACCGAAGCAGCTCCAACGAGAGGACGTTCGAGGTGCCTTCCCAGATGGGAAGGACCTGCGCGTCACGGAGGAGGCGGTTGGTGACGAACTCGTCGACGTATCCGTTTCCGCCGAGAACCTCCATCGCGTACGAGGTCGTCTCGACCGCCATGCGTCCGGTTCGATACTTCGCGACGGGGACGACGGCCCGCATCAGCGAGACCGCGTCGTCGCCGTCGCCGCGTTCGGCGGCGTCCAGCAGCGACGTCGCCTCCATCGTGAACGCGGTCATCGCCTCGTAGTCGACGGTGAGTTCGAACAGGTCTCGCCGCAGCAGCGGATGTTCGTCGAGCCGTTTCCCGAACGCCTCCCGGTTCGCGGCGTGAACCTTCGCCTCCAGGAGCGCGCGACCCGAGACGCCCGTCGCGCCCGCGGCGTTGGCGACGCGCTCGAAGTTGAGCATCCGCGTCATCTGCTTGAACCCGTTCTCCGGTTCGCCGACGAGGTAGCCGAGGGCGCCGTCCAGCTCGACTTCGCCGGTCGGAACGCTGACGGTGCCGAGTTTGTCCTTGAGTCGGCGGTAGGTCTGGTCGTTGAGCGACCCGTCGGGTTTCGTGTGGGGGACGAGGAACAGCGAGAGGCCGTCCGTACCGTCGGGGGCTCCCTCGCGGCGCGCGAGGACGAGCGTTCCTTCGGCGTCGACGTTCGAACAGAACCACTTCTCGCCCGTGAGTCGGTACGTGCCGTCGTCGGCTTCGACGGCAGTCGTCTCGTTCGCACCGACGTCGCTACCGCCCTGTTTCTCGGTGAGGAACATCGCACCTTCGACGTGGTCGTCGACGTCGCGTGCGGTGAGACGCTCGTAGTACCGCCGGAGGACGTCCGCGTGCTCGGAGTCGTCGGCGTAGTTCTCGAGGACCAGTGCCGCGCCGGCGGTCATCGAGACGGGACAGGCGAACCCGATGTCGCAGTAGGCGAGCAGCGTCTGCATCACGAGCGTGTGGGTCAGTCCGAGCCGTTCGTCTCGGTCGGGTGGTGCCTCGAACGAGTCCGCGACGACGCCGGCCTCGTACGCGAGCCGGTCGTTCTCCGCCTGCGCGGGGTGGTACTCGACGCGGTTCTGGACGTCGCCGTGTCTGTCGTAGGTGTGGAGGACGGGTCCGTGCCGGTTCGCCACGTCGGCGTTGTCGGCGATTCGCGTCCCGACGACGCTACCCCACTCGTCCAGTTTCGGCTCCGCCCAGTCGAACTCGTCGCCGTACGCGCTTCGAGCGTGCCGTCTGAGCGTCGGGTCCATCCGCCAGTAGTTACAATCGCGGCCTTCGCTGAGGTCCGCGTACGGACGTTGGAGTGTCATATGGTAACGCTTACTACCAACGACGATTACTCTATTGAAATCGTCGGTCGTGCGACCACTCGGGCCACCGCTCCGGGCGGTCTCCCCTCACGGTCGCGTCGTCGGAACGCTCGGTCCGACGACTGTACCGCGTTTCGCGCGCGAGCACGGACGAGCGCCACCGATCCGTTCGTTCGACGCAGTGGCTGTCACGCCGAGGTAGGAACGGGTTGCATTCCGATTAGCTGCTGAAAATATTTTGCCGAGAACTGGTTTGGCTGGAAAAACTTAGGTAACTCAACAGTAAAGGAGTTAATGTATCGTTGTAGACTGGTCAGTGTCGATAGATTTTTATTGGCTGTCGAACGTTGTTGCTTACCATCACCTGTGGTGGTGTGTCACAATGGCGGTAAACGAGAAAGACGAACGACGAGAAGAGAGCGGAACCTCCGGCGTCGACCGACGGAGCGTGTTACGCGGTATCGGGGCAGCGGGGACGATATCAGTCCTCGGATTCACCGGGACGACCGGAGCGCAGGGCGACCAGATGCTGAAACTCGCACAGGTCAAGAGTCCACTGGAGTTCGACCCGATCGTCCTCAACGACGTTCCCTCCGCGCAGGTGTCGGACCGCGTGTTCGAGGGGTTGTATCGGTACGACGAATCGACGACCGTGATCCCCGAGTTGGCGACGGGCGAGCCCGAAGTCAGTAACGACGGCAGCACCTACGTCGTCCAGATAAAAGACGGAGCGACGTTCCAGAACGGCGACCCGGTGACGGCGGAGGACGTGAAGTACTCCTTCGAGGCTCCGGTCGACGAGGAGACCGAGAACGCCTCGGAGCTGAACATGATCGACACGGTGACGGCACAGGACGAGCGCACGGTCCAGTTCGACCTCAAGTATCCGTTCGGGGCGTTCAACCACACGCTCACGTGGTCCATCGTCCCCAAGTCGGTCCGCGAACAGGACAAGGAAGCCTTCAACACGAAGAAACCCGTCGGGTCCGGACCGTTCGAGTTCGTCGACTGGCAGGAGGGTAACTTCGCCGAGGTCAGGCGCTGGGACGACTACTGGGGCGAGCCGAAGCCGCAGCTCTCGGGCATCCGATTCGTGCCCGTCGAGGAACCGACGACGCGCGTCACCACCCTACGAAACGGCGAGAACGACGTCATCGAGGAGATTCCGCCGAAGCTCTACCCGCAGGTCCGGGGGATGGGCGACGCCGGCATCGAAGAAGTCCTCGGCATCGGCTACTTCTACCTCGCGTTCAACTGCAAGGAGGGACCGACGGCGGACCCCGCGGTCCGGGAGGCCATCGACTACACCTTCAGTATGGACCAGGCGGTGTCGAACTTCGTCGAACCGACGGGCGAGCGCCAGTACAGCCCGCTCCCCCAACCGGTCGTGGAGGAGTGGGGGATGCCAGTCGACAGGTGGAAAGAGATTCCCAACGACAAGGACGTCGACCAGGCGAAGTCGATGCTCGACGACTCCGACTCCGTCCCGGACGACTGGAACGCGAACATCATCGTCCCGCCGGACGACAAGCGCGAACAGATCGGCGTCACCGTCGCGAACGGGCTCAAGGAGGCCGGGTACAACGCCAACGTCCAGCGCCTCGACTGGGGTGCGTTCCTCGACAAGTACGTCTCCGGCGACCCGAACGACTACAACATGTACACCCTGGGCTGGGCGGGCGTACCAGACCCCGACGCGTTCACCTACTACTTCTTCGCCGAGGAGTCACACGGCGTGACCGACGGGACGTTCTACGGCGAGGTAAGCGACCAGATCGTCTCGGCGAGGGAGTCCAACGACCGGGCGGAGCGAAAGCAGCTCTACGTGGACGCCATCACGACGATGCTGGAAGACCGCGCGCATCTGTCGGCGTACAACCTCAAGAACAGCTTCGGGGTGAAACAGTACGTTCAGAACTTCCGTTCGCACCCGGTGGGGAGTTTCACCGTGGCAGAGGAGTACGCTAACACCTCGCTCTCCAGTCAGTAGGCGAACGGCTCCCTCTCCCCGTCTCCGAGGCGAAATGACGACGACATTCCGAAAAAGCGTGGTAACCATTACAGCCGAACGAAGCGACGCCGGAGGTGACCGGTCGTGGGTCTGCTGAGGTACGCGATCAGACGATTCCTGCAGGCCATTCCGGTCGTCATCGGCATCGTGACGATCACGTTCCTGTTGACCGACGCCATTCCCGGCGACCCGGTCAGCATCATGCTCGGGCCGTCGCCGAGCGCCGAACAGGCGGCGGAGATACGCGCGAAGTACGGACTGGACCGGCCGCTGTACGTCAGGTACTTCAACTACCTGGCGGACGTCCTCCTCCACGGGGACCTCGGACGGAGCCTCTACTACAACGTGCCGGTCTCGCAGAAGATCATGGAGCGAGCGCCGGTGACGATACTGTTGCTCCTGTCGAGTTACGCGTTCGCCATCGCGGCCGCCATTCCGCTCGGCATTATCTCCGCGAAGCGACGGAACCAGCCCACCGACCACGTCTCCCGCGTCGTCGCGCTCGTCGGCGTGAGTACGCCGTCGTTCTGGATCGGCCTGATGCTCATCATCGTCTTCGCGTACCACATCAACGTGCTTCCCGCCACGGGACTCGTCCTGCCGTGGGCGGCCCCCGCTTCGGTGGAAGGCGCACAGACGCAACTCGACGTGGTCGTCGCCTCGATAGAGCACCTGCTCTTGCCGACGCTCTCGCTGGGGACGCTCCAGATGGCGGCGATCATGCGCATCGAGCGCTCCTCGATGCTCGAGGTGCTCGGACAGGACTACGTTCGGCTGGCCCGCGCGTACGGCATCCCGGAGCGGACGATCGTCACCAAGCACGCGTTCCGGAACGCACAGCTTCCGGTCATCACCGTCGTCGGCCTCCAGCTGACCTCGATACTCGGGGGAGCGGTGCTGACCGAGACGGTGTTCAACATCAACGGCATGGGCCGGCTCATCATCACCGCGATAAACAACCAGGACTTCCAGCTCGTGATGGGGACGACGTTCGTGTTCGGACTGACGTTCGTCGTCGGGGTCGTCCTGACCGACCTCTCGTACGCGTACGTCGACCCGCGAGTGTCCTACGACGAGGCGGATTGACATGGCAACAGGCGAAACCCAGTCGGACGATTTCGTCACGCGCGAATCGGAGCGAGAACTCGGCGAGGAGCGCGAGGAAGTCGAATCGCGAGTCGGATGGCGGTACACCGTCCGGCAGGTCAAACGGGACACGACCGCCCGCATCGGACTGTACATCATCGGTTTCATGACGGCGATGGCCGCGTTCGCGTTCGTCGACTCCCAGGTCCTCGACTACGCGGTCGCCGAGGCGGTCTGGTACAATCCCAACCACGACCCGGCGAATCCGAAGATGCTCTATCCGCCGGTGGGTATCGAGAACGTGTACGGGACGGGGTCGTGGGCGCATCCGCTCGGCACCGACCACCGCGGCCGCGACATACTGGTTCGGCTGGTGTACGGGTCGCGCATCGCCATCCAGGTGGGCATCATCTCGACCGTCATCGGCATGGTCGTCGGGACGCTCGTCGGTGCGGTCGCGGGCTACTACGGCGACTGGATCGACGACGCGCTCATGCGCGTGGTCGAGACGCTGTACGCCATCCCGTTCCTCGTGCTGGTCATCGCGTTCATGGCCGCGTTCGGCCGCGACCTCACGTTCGCGATGATAGGCGTCGGCATTACGACGATTCCGGTGTTCGCCCGCCTCATCCGTTCGCGCGTCGTCAGCGTCCGCGAGGAAGACTACGTCGAGGCCGCTCGCGCAGCGGGCGTCCGCGACCGCAACATCATCCTCAGACACGTCATTCCGAACAGCTTCGCGCCGGTGCTCGTGCAGGCGACGCTCCAGGTCGGCATCAGCATCCTCATCGTCGCCGGTCTCTCGTTCCTCGGGTTCGGCGCCCAGCCGCCCACGCCGTCGTGGGGCCAGATGCTGTCCCAGTCGCGCGGGTTCATGCTTCCCGACCCGTGGTTCAGCGTCTGGCCGGGCATCGCCATCCTCGTCACCGTGATGGGGTTCAACCTGCTCGGCGACGGCCTCCGCGACGCGCTGGACCCACGCATCAAGAACTAACCATGACGGAACCACTGCTACGAGTCGACGACCTCAGCACCCACTTCTACACGGAGGGGGGCGTCGTCCGCGCGGTCGACGGAGTGTCGTTCACGGTCGAGGAGGGCGAAATCGTCGGACTGGTCGGCGAGAGCGGCGCGGGCAAGAGCGTCGCGGTCGCCTCCGTCCTCCGCCTCATCGAGGCACCCGGCGAAATCGTCGGCGGCGAGGTCCGGTTCCGGGACGAACTCCTGTTCGGCGTCGAGGAGGGACCGGACGGCGAGTTACGCCCCCGGGAGGCGATGCTGTCGAACCGCGAGATGCGCCAGCAGATCCGAGGCAACGAGATAGCCATCATCTTCCAGGACCCGATGGAGAGCCTGAATCCGGTGTTCACCGTCGGCGGTCAGCTCCGCGAGGTGATCGAACTCAACCGGGGGCTGGACGAACGCGCGGCGAAAGCGGAGGCGATACGGATGCTCCGCGAGGTCGGCATCCCCGAACCCGAGGAGCGGTACGACAGCTACCCCCACCAGTTCAGCGGCGGGATGCGCCAGCGAGTCCTCATCGCGATGGCGCTGTCGTGCGAGCCGAGCCTCATCATCGCCGACGAGCCGACCACCGCGCTCGACGTGACCGTCGAGGGACAGATCATCGAACTCGTCGACGAACTCCAGTCGAAGTACGGAACGAGCTTCGTCTGGGTGACCCACGACATGGGCGTCGTCGCCGAGATCTGCGACCGGGTGAACGTGATGTATCTCGGCGAGGTCGTCGAACAGGCGGCGGTCGACGACCTCTTCTACGACACGAAACACCCCTACACCGAGGCGTTGCTCGACTCGATTCCTCGGCCCGACCAGACGATAGAGGAGCTGAATCCCATCAGCGGCGTGATGCCGGAGGCCATCGACCCGCCGCCGGGGTGTCGCTTCCACACGCGCTGTCCGGACGCACGCGAAGCGTGTACGCGCGTCCATCCCGACCTCCGTTCGGTGACCGACGAGGACGAACCCCACCGTGCGGCCTGCATCAAACACGACGCCTTCGACGTGGACTACTGGCAGAGCGACCCGATCGAGAACGAGACGCGTCGGCGATTCGACGACGACCTCGTCGCCGAGGGGGAGAGACGATGAGCGACGCCGCCACGCCATCGTCCACGGGCGAAGTGGACGACGGCGAGGAACCGCTCGTCCGGGTCGACGGCCTGACGAAGCACTTCTCGAACCAGCAGGGCATGCTCGCGGGGCTGACGGTCGACGGCGACGGGGACGGTTTCCCGGTGCGGTTCGACCGACAGAGCGTACGGGCTGTGGAGGACGTGAGCTTCGACATCCGGCGTGGCGAGACGCTCGGGCTGGTCGGCGAGTCCGGCTGTGGCAAGTCCACGCTGGCCCGCACGATTCTCAGGCTCCTCGAACCGACGGCCGGGAGCGTGTACTTCAAGGGCGAGGACGTGGCGTCGATGGATGGCGAACGGTTGCGCTCGCGGCGCGCCGACATGCAGATGATATTCCAGGACCCCCAGTCGAGTCTCGACCCGCGGATGAAGGTCGGTCGAATCGTCGAGGAACCGCTGAAGGCCCACGGGATGCTGGACGAGGAGGGACGCGAGGACCACGCCCGGGAACTGCTCGAGAAGGTCGGACTCGACCAGCAACACTACAACCGCTACCCACACGAGTTCTCCGGCGGCCAGCGCCAGCGCATCAACCTGGCCCGGGCGCTGTCGGTCGAACCCGACTTCATCGTCTGCGACGAACCGGTGTCGGCACTCGACGTGTCGATACAGGCCCAGGTGCTGAACACGATGCGTCGCCTCCAGCGCGAGTTCGGACTGACCTACCTGTTCATCGCGCACGACCTGAGCGTCATCCGGCACATCTCCGACCGCGTGGCCGTGATGTATCTCGGCCAGCTGGTCGAACTCGCCGACAAGGAGGAACTGTTCGAGAACCCACAGCATCCGTACACGCGGGCGCTGCTCGACTCGATTCCGGTTCCGGACCCGCGCGAGACCGGAACGCGCGGCGTACTGGAAGGCGACGTGCCGAGTCCCATCGACCCGCCGTCGGGGTGTCGGTTCCGCACCAGATGTCCCCGGCTCATCGCGCCGCCCGAGTACGACCTCGCCGACGAGGAGTGGGCGAACGTCCGACGGTTCGTGCGGGCGGTCGACCGGCGGTCGTTCGACGTCGACGAGACGGACATCACCGAGACGTTCTTCGCCGACGTCACACCCCGGGGGGCCGCCGGACGCATCGTCGACGAGGCTATCGACCGCGTGCTGGCCGGCGACTGGGAGGCGGCGAGCGAACTGCTGAACGAGTCGTTCGCCGAGCGGAGCATCTGCGCCCGCGAAGAACCCGACTACGAGGTGCCGTCGGAGTACGGCGGCCGCCACTTCGCGGCCTGTCACCTTCACCGGTGAGGCTCTCCCGACTCGGAACGGCGGACGTCGCTCCCCGGCGCACGACGGTCGACGACGACGGTCGTCGCGTCGCTCGGCCGTCGGCCGTCGGTCGCCACGAAGGCGGCGATCTCGTGCTCGCCCGGCTCCGCGTCCTCTCGCTCCTGCTCGCCCGCTCGCTCGAACCGCGCGTCCCACGTCCGGCGGAATCGCTTGCGCTCGCGGGGTCGGAAGACGAACTCGGCGGACGTCGCCCGGTGGTACCGGGGTTCGTCGCTCGCTTCGAGCAGGCCGTCGACCGACCACCCCCACAGGCGGAGGCCGGGCGTCGAGACGGAGACGGGCACCGGCAGGCGGTTGCGGAACTCGATGTCTATCGCGACCGTGTCGCCCGGCCGATAGCGACGGTGGTCGGTCGCGACGCTGACGGTAACCGCCCGGCGCGCGAGCGACTGCGGAACGAGCGCCCCGAGCGCCGACGCGAGGTAGTTGCGCCCCGGAAACCCGAAACGGTCGTCGTCAGCGTCGTCCATGCGTGTTCAGTGGAACGTTCGGGCGAGAGCGACGGTCGTCCGTCGCGTCGCACTGGCTGTCCCCACCGTCCGATGGTTCACCGGTACCACGGTCCCGTGCCAGTCAAATCTTCCGGGGCGGAGTCGAACGCGAACGCGAGAGCGGACGCTCACGAGGACCGGTGTCGACCGGGTCAGTCCACCGGCCGGTGGTCGAGCGCCGTTATCCTCGCGCGCCAGTAGGGGAGGTTCCCGTCCGGCAGGTTCCACTCCACCTCCGCGTCGACGGGGACGAACATCCCGTTTCTGTGCCGGTAGTTCCTGAAGTAGCCCGTCCACCGGGTCGGCTCGAAGCCATCGTCGACCCGCCGGTAACGGTCCTCGGCGACGACGCGCTCGACCGTGTTCCGGTCGTCGAAGTGGAAGACCAGCGAGACCGTGGTTCCGTCGTGGTCGAGCGTCGCCCGCGCCGACCGCTCGTCGATGGGCTCCCACTCGACGCCCTCGGTCGGCAAGAGGGCCGTCGGGAACCAGACGCTCTCGGCGAGATACCGCATCAGCTCTCCGGCGTTCGTCTCCGGGGACGGTTCGGCCTCGGCCACCGTGACGGCCGAGAGAAGTCGGGCGCGAAGCGACCCCTCGCCGTCCCTGTACTGGTCGACGACGCGAACCGGGACGAGCGGCGCCATCGCTACCGTGGCGTCCCAGACGAACCCCGGGGGGTCGACGGTGTAGTGCTGGGTCGCTTCGAGCGTTCTCCACGGCGCGTCCGCGTCGCCGAGCCGGAACTGGCCGCGCTGCTCCAGCCGGACCGTCCGAACGTACGGCTGGCCCTCTTCGAGCACGGTGTCGAAGTACCGCCGTACGGGGGGCGGTAGCCCCTCGACGTCGTCCCTCGTGAACGCGCGCTCCGAGCGAGCGTCGGCGGCTCCCAGCAGTTCCTCGACGAGTCTGGCACGGGAGCGCTCCAGTCGGAGCTTGCCGACGAGGACGCCGGCCAGGAGCGCGACGAGTCCCCCGAGGACCGCCCGCAGCGAGACCGACGTTCGAACTCCCTCCCCTCCGACGTCCGCGTCTGGCAGGTCAATCGATACCATCGTAAGTCCCGTCTACTCCGTCTCCCTCGCGTCGGATATACCCCGTAGTCGGTTCTCGCCCGCTACGAACCACCTCCGTCCCGGCCGGACGAAAGGACGGCGTGGTCCCCGCGCCGACGGCTACCGGGAACGGCGTCGGACGAGCCACGATCGGAACCGATATGATCGGGGGCCGCGAGGTTCGGGCTCCATGACGAGCAGCGACACCGAAGCCCGGGGGGACGTCGACCTCGACGTCGGTTTCACCCTCGGTCTCGACCTGCCGTTCGAGAGGAGCGTCGAGTGGGCCGCCGACGTCGGGTTCGAGTTCGTGGAACTACTGCTCGACGGCCGGTACGCCCGCGAGCGCATCGCCGACCGACGTGACGCGATGCGGGGGACGCTCGCCGACGCCGGAGTCGGCCTCGTCGTTCACCTCCCGTTCACCGTCGACCCCGGGTCGCCGTTCACCCCCGTCCGGGACGGCGCCGTCGCCGAGTTCACCGCCGGCATGGACTTCGCGGCCGGTCTGGGCGCGGAGACGGTCGTGTTTCATCCCTCCTCGGACGCCTGGGAGCTCGGCTGGACCGAGTCCGAGCGCCGGGAGTTCGTCCACGCGAGCCTCGACGAGCTGATTCCCGCGGCTCGCGAACGCGGGCTGGTTCCCTGCGTCGAGAACGTCGTCTCCAGTTACTACGACGCCACCGCGTTCCCGGAACTGCTGGAGCGGTACCCCGACGCGTCGATGACGTTCGACACCAGCCACGCGCTGCTCGCCGGGATGGACGAGACCGAGATGGCGCGGTTCTGCCGCGAGCACGCCGACCGGATCGGACACCTCCACCTGGTCGACACCCGCGGCGGTGACGACGAGCATCTCCCCGTCGGGATGGGTCGCATCGACTTCGCGACGGTGTTCGCGGGTCTCGCGGACGCCGACTGGTCCGGCACGGCGACGCTGGAGGTCGGGACCGAGGACTACGACACCATCGCCCTCGGGAAGGACCACGTCGAGGAACTGCTGGCGGCCGTCTGACTCTCCTGCTCTCGTCTCCCGGCGGACGGCGACGGGCGTCTGCCCGCTATCGACCGGGTCACGGCGCCTTGATGTATCCGTACTCCAGCTCCTGGAGGCGTGCGAGTTCGCCGACGGCGGAGGGGACGGGTTCGACGCCGTCGATAAGGTCGTCTTTCGTCAGTCCCAGCGCCTCCATCGCGTTCCCGCAGGCGCGGAAGGCGACGCCGCGCTCCTGCAGCGACGTGACGAGGTCGTAGAACTCGTTGTCTTCAGTCGACGGCGTGTAGAGCGTGACGCCCTTGCCGTTCGCGACGAAGACGAGTTCCTTCACGGGGACCGTGTCGTCCTCGAGCAGGTTCTTCGCGTTGAGCAGCGCGTGGCGCTGGGCCTTGGTCTCGCCACTCGACAGGTGGACGACCGTCTTCGCGGGCGGCGACGGCCGGGGGTCGCCGGTACATCGGTCGCGCGTCGCACCGACCGATTCGCTCCCGAACAGGAGGGCGCTGACCGTTCCGACAGCCGAAACGAAGCTTCGTCGTTCCATACAGGATTTCTACATAGCAGACAGTACTAAAAGTTTCTTAAAAAATAATAAAACAAAAGGCTGTCACGCTCGCACCTTCAGGGTCGGCCGGATGCGTCGCTCAGGAGTCGACGGGCGTTCCCGGCGGAGGAACCGCCGGCCGGGACGACGCCCGTCAGTTCGCGGCGCAGTTGTTCGGGCCGAGTTCGAGGTCCTCGGCGTCGTCGTCGAGCGGTTCGTCGCCCCAGTTGATGTGTTTGATCCGCTGGTAGTTGTTGGGGGTGTCCGCGAGACTCTCGACGATGGTCTCGACGAACAGTTCCTCGTCGTCTTCTTCGACCAACTGGAACAGTTCGTTGTCGGTGGCGAGACGCTCGAGCGTCGTCGCGAGCGGACGGATCTCCTCGTCGCTGAAGTGGCCGGGGAGGACGACGGTGTCGTCGGGCAGGTCGGCGAGTCGCTGGAGGCTGTCGAAGAGGTCGTCCGCCGCCTCCCGAATCGCGTCCTCGCTACCGTCTTCGAGGTCGGGACGTCCGACGCTCCGGAGGAAGAGCGTGTCCCCCGACAGAATCGCGTCGCCGAACTCGAAGGATGCGCTCCCGGGCGTGTGGCCGGGCGTGTGCAGGACGTCGAGTTCGCGGTCGCCGACGGGTATCGTCTCCCCGTCCTCGAGCGGCGTGTACTCGTCGAGCGAACCGGAGTCGTCCTCGTGAAGGTAGTACGGCACGTCGAACCGATCGGCGATCTCTCGCCCGCCGCTGACGTGGTCGGCGTGGGCGTGCGTGTCGACCGCCCCGACGATTTCGAGGCCCCGTTCGTCGGCCATGTCGCCGTACTGCTCGACGTACTGGCTCGGGTCGACGACGAGCGCCTCGCCGTCGTCGAAGACGAGGTACGAGATGCAGCCGGTGCCCGGACGGACTATCTGGCTGACGCCGCGCTCGTCGACGTCGTAGGTCTGATGGACGCGCCCCCAGCCGCGCATCCCGTCGGTCATCGAACGCGCGTCGTACCCTCGCTCGTTCAGGAAGCCGGCGGCGTCGTCCGACGTGATTCCGCCGACGCAGACGACCGCGATCTCCTTGTCCTCGGGAATCTCGTCGAGCGCCGCTTCGAGGCCCGAGAAGTCCCCGTCGAGCAGTTCGTCGTAGATGGGAAGGTTGTGGCTTCCGCCGATGGCCCACTCCTCGTAATCGTCCTCGTTGCGGACGTCGAGGACGAACAGGTCGTCGTCGTCGCGTCGTTCGGCTACTTCGCTCGGAGCGATGTCGGCCGATCCGAATTTGGTATTGCTCATTCTGTACACTACTACTCACTCCCTACGTATAAAGGGTTCGCCCGATGAGAGGGTGGAGGAAAGACTGGATAGCGGTCGGAAAGGTGGAGATTCAGATGGGCAACGAAGGAGTATAGTGAGAAATTGGAATAACAGCGCGATGATTTCCCCGTCAGCCCTCACCGTCACCGCCGAACGCGACCGAGAGCACGGCGGTCAGTCCACCGTCGCGTCGGCGCGCCAGCGGGAGGCGAGTCGACCGGTGCCGAACTCACGACCGTCACCCGTCGAGCTTTCCGTTCAGGACCTTCGCCGCCGTCAGGACGGGGTCCCAGGTGGGACTGAACGGCGGGGCGTACGCGAGGTCGAGGTTCTGTAGCTCGGTGACCGTGAGGTCGGCGTGAAGCGCCGTGGCGACCGTGTCGACGCGTTTCACGCCCTCTCTTCCCACGACGCTCCCGCCGAGGACGCGTTCCGTCTCTCGGTCGGCGACGAGGGTCACGGTGAGGTCCTCGGCACCGGGGTAGTAGTGTGCTCGTGACGACGCCGTGATCTCGACCGAGACCGGGTCGAACCCGGCGTTGCGCGCCGTCGCCTCGTCGAGGATCCCCGTCCGTGCTGCGCCGAGGTCGAACGCCTTGACGATCGCCGTGCCGGCCGTCTCGCCCACCTCCGTCGGCGTTCCGGTCACCGTCTGGCCGATCGCACGGCCGGCGCGGTTGGCGGTCAGCGCCAGCGGGACGTGGTCCGGTTCGCCGGTGACGACGTTGGTCGTCTCCGCACAGTCTCCGGCCGCGTAGACGTCCTCGTAGTTCGTTCGCCCGTACTCGTCGGTGGCTATCGCGCCCGTCTCGCCGATCTCGATGCCGGCCCGTTCGGCGAGTTCGACGTTCGGCGCGACGCCCACGCCGACGACGACGATGTCCGCCGGCACCGTCTCGTCCGCCGTCTCGACGGCGGAGACCGCGCCGTCGCCGGCGAATCCCTCGACGGGCGTGTCGAGACGGAGGTCGACGTCCTGCTCCCGGAGGTGGTCCTCGACGGCGGTGGCGACCGTCTCGCCGAACGGCTGGAGGACGTGCGGCAGCATCTCGAACAGGTGGACGTCGAGTCCGCGTCCGGCGAGCGCCTCGGCCATCTCGATGCCCACGTAGCCGCCGCCGACGATCGCTGCCGTCTCCGGCGCGGCGTCGCCGACGTAGTCGTGAATCGCACCCGCTTCGTCCATGTCGTGGATGGTGAACACGCCGTCGCGGTCGAACCCCTCGAACGGCGGTTCGATCGCGCTGGCACCGGTCCCGACGATCAGGTGGTCGTAGGGCTGCTCGAACCGGTCTCCGTCCGCGGACACCGTCACGGTCCCTTCCTCCGGATTTATCGCGACGACCTCGTGGTTCGTCCGGACGTCGATGTCCCGTTCCGTCTGGAACTCTTCGGGGGTTATCTGGACGAGGTCGTCCAGCGACTCGACCTCCTCTTTCACGTAGTAGGGCATGCCGCACGCGGCGTACGACACCCAGTCGCCCTTCTCGAACGCGACGACGTCCAGGTCCGGATTCTCTCGCTTCGCCTTGCTGGCAGCGCTCATTCCGGCCGCGTCACCACCGACGACGACGAACGCATCGACCATACTGGGCGTACGTGGGGATACCGCTAATGACTGGTGGTAGTTCGCACCTCCCTGGAACAGCCGAAAGCGTGGAGATGGCCCGGCCCGTAGTTACGAGCATGAGCTCTGATTGGCAATCCCGCATCCGTCACAGACGCGAAGAGAAAGACGAGTACTTCGGCTCGAATCCCCACTCACCGATTCCGTCCGACGAACGCGAGTCGTTCGACGGGCTCTCGTACTATCCCGTCGACGAGGCGTACCGGTTCGAGCTGTCGCTCGACGAACACGACGACAGAGAGACGGTGACGGTCGGGACCAGCACCGGCGGCGAACAGGAGTATCTCCGCTGGGGCGAGTTCCGGTTCGAGGTGGACGGCGAGGCGGTCGCGCTCCAGGCGTACAAGAGCGACCCCGACGACGACCGACTGTGGGTTCCGTTCCGCGACGCGACCAGCGGCGAGGAGACCTACGGGGCGGGTCGCTACCTCGACCTGGAAGCCGCCAGCCACCGGACGGACGAGGAGACGTGGATTCTCGACCTCAACGAGGCGTACAACCCGACCTGTGCGTACTCGGAACAGTACGAGTGTCCCCTTCCGCCGACCGAGAACTGGCTCGACGTCCCCATCGAGGCGGGCGAGAAGACGTACCACTAGCTACCGCCACCTTCGCAGTGCACGCCGAGAACGGATTCGACGCCAGTCGAGCCTCGCTCTCCGGTGTCGACGTCGATAGAACGCTAGCGGGTCTCCGCGTCGAGTGCCGCGTCGTAACGCCTGGCGACGAGTTCGACCCACCCGAGTTTCAGCCCCATCGAGAGCGCCGTCGCGAGCGCCGCACGGACGGGCTTTCGGGCGTACGCGGCGGCCAGCGCGTAGGCGAACGCGGGCACGTTCACCGTGTTGAGGACGTTCGGCCACCCGAGTCCCAACGAACCGTTGCCCGCTTCGATCCACCACCGCTCTGCGCGCACCGCTCTCGTCATCCAGCTATCCGTGTCCGGGTCCGGCGGGCCGAACGCGACAGGATTGACGACGGTCGCGAGCACCGCCAGGGCGACCAGCCGCCGGTCCCGGCGATAGAGCGCGAACACCAACAGCGGCGAGACCAGCAGGCGCGACCAGCCGCTCTTCGGATTCGAGTGACGTTCCCAGAACGTGTCTTCGAGCCGACTGCGAAGCGGCGCGTCCGGTTCCGTGTCCATATCACCGCTACTACCGCCCCGACGATAACTCGTTCCGCCGTTTCGCCGCCGCTGCGGCGGACGCCGGCCCGGGAGGGCCGCCGTGTCAATCCTCGTTCGCGGCGTCGTCCGAACGCCGGCGTCCGACCCGCCGGCCGGTGGCGGTGGTTAATGAGGCTCGGACGCGTACGTCGTACGATGGTTGGGGGGTTTCAACCGACGGCGGGTATCGAGGCACAGCTGCTCACGCTTCTCGCCGTCTTCGCCATCGCGGGGGGCGTCGGCGTGCTCACGACGAAAGTCGTTCGCATCCCCTACACCGTTGGTCTCGTGCTCGCGGGACTGACGGTGTCCATCCTCGACCTTCCGCTGAGGACGCCGCTCTCGGGCGAACTCATCCTGCTCGTCGTTCTCCCGACGTTGATCTTCCAGAGCGCGATGAACATCGACACCGAACGGTTGCGCGAGAACGTCGGTCCAATCCTGGTGCTGGCGGTGGTCGGTCTCGTTCTCTCGGTCGGCGTCGTCGGCGTCGTCGGTGCGTCGGTGTTCGGACTCTCCGTCGCCGCGGCCCTCCTCCTCGGAGCGATGGCGATGCCGACCGACCCGGTTTCGGTCGTCGCCCTGTTCGACGAACTCGGCGCACCGGAACGCCTCTCGGTCCTCGTCGAAGGTGAGAGCATCCTGAACGACGGCGTCGCCATCGTGCTCTACTCGGTCGTCCTGTCCGTGCTGCTCGAGGCCCAGGCCGAAGGAGTCGCCGCCAGCGAGGTGGTCACGTCCGACCTTCTCGTCAGGGACGTCGGGTTCGGCATCGTGTTCGCTATCGTCGGCGGAACCCTCGTCGGCGGGGTCGCCGGCTACGTCGCGTATCGTCTCCTCGTTCTCGTCGACGACCCGATGACCGGTATCGTGTTCACCGTCGTGCTCGCCTACGGAGTGTACCTGCTCGCGGAGCACCTCGGCGTCAGCGGCGTCATCGCGACGCTCGGCGCGGGACTCGTCGTCGGGACTCACGGCCCCGGTGACGAGGTGAGCGCACGAACGCGGCTGACGCTCGGGACGGTCTGGGCGAGCGCGGCGTTCATCGCGAACACCGTCATCTTCGTCGCCATCGGGGTCGCCATCCCGCTCGACCTGCTCGCGCAGTACGCCGGGGAGATTCTGGTCGCCATGGTTCTCGTCTTCCTCGCGCGGGCCGTCGTCGTGTACCCGCTGATCGAGTTGACGAACAGGCGGCTGGCGGACCCGGTTCCGCGGTCGTACCAACACACCATCGTCTGGAGCGGCATCCACGCCTCCGTCCCCATCGCTCTCGTCCTCGGGCTTCCGGAGCGCCTTCCCGCTGGACTGCGAGAGGAACTCGCCGCGCTCGTCTTCGGCGTCGCGGCTATCACGCTGGTCGTCAACGGACTCACCGTGGCGAGACTCATCGAGCACCTCGGTATCGTCAGGACGTCCGCGGCGGAACGGCGCTACGAACTGCTGATGGGGCGCCTCCACGGCGTCGACGCCGCACTCGCGGGCGCCCGGGAGCTTCACGAACGGGACGACATACCCACCGAGTTCTACGAGAGTATCGTCAGCCGGTACGCGGACCGGAAGCGGCGGCTGGAAGACGACGTCGCTGACCTGCTCGACGAACATCCTCATCTGCGCGAGCGAGAGGCGCTCGCCGCGGAGAGCCAGATCACTCGTCGCGAGATTCTCGGCATCAAGACGGCGATGGAACGGGGAATCGTCAGCACCGACGTCGGCAACCGTCTCCTCGAAGAGACGGAACGGAGACTCGAACGCGTCGCCGACGACCAGCGCGCGCTCGATGCCGATTCCCTGGACGGCGAAAGGGGACGGGTGCCGGTGCCCCCCGAGCTCGAGGCCGACGACGAGCACTCGGCGGACTCGTCAGTAGACGACGACCGGCGAGGTGACCCGGATTCGTGAAACGCCCGGCTCCGAACGGTCTTGCTGTCGTTCACCACGTCGGGTCGAACTGGTTCCTGACGGGGCTGTGGGTTCGCGAGTTCGCGGTCTCCGAGGCGCGTCCGGCGGAGGGTGTTCTCGTTACAGTCGGCCCTCGCCGAACGGTCGGCACGCCGCTTTCATCGCCGCTCGCTTCGAAAAGGTCAGCAGCATTCCGAGGCCGACGACGCCGGCCGCGAGTGCGGAGTGCTGGACGTACCACGGAGCGTCCTCTATTCGCAGTACGGTGTACGCCGACAGTACGAGGAACAGTCCGGCCAGCGAGAGCAGCGTCTCCCCGACCCGCGTTTGATACCAGCTCACGGGGTCCAACGCCCCATCCGTCAAAGCACCACTCTCTCCCATCGTTACCACCGGTTCGACGTACAGTATAATACCATATGAATCTATACTTGATGTTCATAAAGGGATTGAACGTTCTCCGCTCCGAGCGTCGTCGAACGACTCACCCTCCGGTGTCGAGCACCGTCTCGTAGACGTGCTGGAGACGGTCGCCCATCCGAGAGAGGCTCACCTCTTTCGCGGCCGTCCGACCGTTCGACGGGCGCGGAGCGGAGAGGACATCGACGAGGCCGGTCACCAGTTCGGCATCGGACTGACAGACGTACGAGGGGGAGACGCCCGACAGTCGTTCGCGAACGTCACCGACGTCCGTCGCGACCACCGGAAGATTGCAGGCGAGCGCCTCCTTGACCGCGTTCGGCGAGCCCTCCCAGCGCGACGTCACGAGGAGGACGTCCGCCGCGTTCATGTACAGCGGCATGCGCTCGTGTGGAACGTCGAAGACGGTCTGGATCTCTATCGGTACGTCGGCGTCGAGATACTCCCGTGCAGCGGCGACGACCCGCTCGGCGCGCGGATAGTTCTTCACCTCGCGATGCGGTGGGTACGGGTAGAGGACGTGTCTGTTCGCGGGGTCCCAGCGTACCGCGGCTTGCGCCTCCTCCTGTGGCATCGGACGGAACTGGTCGGTGTCGACGCCGTGGGGCACGACGTAGCAGTCCTGGTCGAGTTCGCGTGCCATCGCCTGCGACATGACGACGACCGCGTCGCACCAGCGGGAACAGAGCTTGCTCACCCAGCCGTACTTTCCGAACAGGTCCGTCCCCCAGAGCGAGAGCACCACCGGCAAGTGTGTCTGTGCGAGCGCGAACGGCGCCGTCAACCCGTAGTTAGCGTGGACGAGGTCGTAGGAGTCGGGCACGTGCGCTCGCACCCGCGGATAGAACCGGAGATAATCCACCACGGACCTGTTCCCCGCCACTTCTTCGCGGACGTGTTCCCCCGGCGGCGTTATCGTCGTACAAGCGGTGTCGTTCGCTTCGAGCGCCTCTATCTGCTTGCGGTAGAACGCGTCGTTTGCACTCGCGACGAGCTGCAGGGCTCTCATCGGGCCTGTCACCTCCTCCGTGGTACCGCACGCCTGAACGCTGGTTTCTGCACGGTCGGAGTGTCGCGCTCACCGAGTTTTGTTATATGTAACTTATCGGTAGTTATCGTCGTTAGGAGAGGTGCGGTGAATTTAGTCCGACGACAGAGATAGACGATTATGGTGCGTTAGCCACGGCCGATACTTCCTCTCCACCGGCAGTTCGTAGCTACGGGGGACTGTCCGTCCGCGAACCGGGTCGGACTCGAACGGCCCCTCCCCGGTCGGTGTCGTCCATACCCACGTCCGGACCGGCAGGTCGAGCGGTCGGAACCGACCGCGTTCGAAACTACCTGTGGTACCTCCGCGGAGGAGACTCGTTCGACGTGCCGAGAGCGACGGCCCACCGACGCGGTTGCGAGGCGTTCGGTGCAGTCCCTCGTACCGCTCGCTGATGACCAATCCGGTCCCGCGAGACCGCACCGGCGTTTCCTCTCTCGACGGACGAACGCGGTCAGGGCGTCCCTACTACGGCCCTCTGACGCCACACGCTCTCGCATACGCCCGGTGTACCCCGCCGAAGCACGACCATAACAAAGCCGTAACCCGGCGTCGTGGCGGGTGGCTTTCGTTACCATGACGGCTTTACTACCGACGGGCGACCTTTCTGGATCGAGCGACCGCGACGACGGCTGCGATACGGTCACCGACGGCGGTGAGAGGCTCGGATGACGGGCGTCGTCACGCTCAGCGTCGAAATCGAACTCGGATGGGGCTATCACGACCTCGACCACGACGGCCGCGTGAGCGAAGACCGCGACCAGGAGGACGTCGCGCTCGACAGGCTTCTGGACCGCTGTGACGAACTCGACGTTCCGTTCACGTTCGACGTGGTCGGACACCTGTTCCAGGACCGGCGGCCGGCGTACGACTCGCCCCATCCCGATGGCTGGTTCGACGGCGTCCCGGACGGTCCCGACCCGGCGTTCTACGCCCCTGACATGATAGAGCGGATCAAGCGGACCGACGTCGACCACGAGCTCTGCACGCACACGTACTCTCACACCCTCTGTTCGCAGGTCGACCCCGACGTGGTCGCGTGGGACCTCCAGCGGGCGGCCGACGCCCACCGTGCGGCGGGCGAACCGGCACCCGTCTCGCTGGTCCCGCCTCGTCACTCGCCACCGCCGCGGGACGTCTTGCGCGACGCCGGCATCGAGATCGTTCGGACGGTCGGCTACGACCGCGAACCGAAGCGGGTTCACAAACTCCGTCGCCTGCTGTTCGAACCGCCGCCGCCGAAAGCGCCGCGTCTGGTCGACGGCGTCGTCGAGACGTACTGCGCGCCGTTTACGACGCTGACCGCGTCGTCGCTGGCCTCGGGGTCGGAACCACCGCTAGCGATGTTCCGCTGTGTCCCCCGCCGACTCCGCCAGCGTCTCCACGAGCGCTATCTGACGCGAGCGGTCGAGACGGCGGCCGAGCAGGACTCGTACACGCACCTCTGGTGTCACCTCCACGACATGGCGAACGATTCCCAGTGGCCCCCCATCCGGTCGTTCCTCGGGACGCTCGCCGAACTGCGTGACCGCGGCGCGGTCGAGGTCCTGCCGATGGTGGCGCTCAACGACCGCGTCCGCGACCGGACCGGCGAGACCGACCGGCAGTCCGACGACCTCGTCGTTCAGTCCGTGAAGACACCGTGAAGACTGACGCTCGCCCGGCCCGTGAGTCCCCCACGAGACCCTCCCCGAGGGGTCTGGCGTACGCTCGCTCTTCCAGCGTTTGCGCCGCCGGCCCCCGTGCCGTCCGACCGTCGAGTTACGGGCCGTCCGTCCAGCACGCCCGACGCCGAGACGTATACCAGAGATAACACTTTAGTAGCTGGCTGCCGTGTCCGTTCGAGAATGAGCCAGCACACCTCTCGCCGGCAGTTCCTGGCTCTGGGGGTCGGCACCGTCGTCGGGGGACTGCCCAGCGACACCGCACTTCAGAGCGTCGACGCCGAACGGGACGATACGTCCGGGACGCAATCCGGCGACGCGAGGAGCCAGATCCTGACCAACCTGCCGAACGCCGACGGGCCAGTCGCCCTGCGCGGTGCTATCTACGTTCCGGCGCGGGCGTTCAACCGGTACCAGATGTGGAAGGACTACGACCGCGCGGTCATCGAGCGCGACCTGGGGTACGCGGCCCGCCTGAACCTCAACGCCATCCGGACGTGGATGAGTTACGCATACTGGCTCGAAGACCCCGAGGGCCACGAGGACCGACTCGAACACTTCCTTGACGCCGCCGCCGACCGCGACATGCGCGTGGTCCTCGGCCTCCACGACAGCGTCGGACGCGAACCGACGTACGAGAACCTGATCGACGACGACCCGCTCACGGGCGTCCACACGTTCTCGCCCGCGACCCGGACGATGCGAAACGAGCGGCTCTGGACGAAGCCGCGGGAGTACATCCGGTGGTTCATGCAGCGGTATCGCAGCGACTCGCGGCTGCTGGCCATCGAGTTGACCAACGAACCGGGGTGGGACCGGAAGGACGTCGAGTTCATGGCGAAGATGGCGAAGACGCTCACGGCTTACCGGGGCGACCTGCCGCTGACGGTGGGGGCGACGAGCCTCACGAACAACACCCGCTATCTCGACTGGGGGATGGACATCCTGCAGTTCCACTACAACTTCGCACAGACGCCCGCCCAGTATCGTCGGACGCTCCGACTGGCGAACCGTATCGCGAGCCAGGTCGACGCCCCCGTCTGGCTGTCGGAGTGGCAGCGCATCCGCCCCGGTGAGGGGTTCTTCGCGAACGTGGACGAGGAGTCTGCGGTCCCCGACTACTCCTCGCTGGCGCCGATAATCGCGGACGCGGGCATCGGCAACTTCTTCTGGTCGCTGATGGTCAAACCGGCGTACTCGGTCCGCCTCCGGCGGATGGGCGTCATCAACGGCCTCTTCCACGAGGACGGGGCGGTCTGGAGCAAGGACGACGCCAGCGCCATCAAGGCCATGTCCGGCGACCCGACGTTCGAGGGACGCGAGCGACGCGAGTTCCCGGAGTGGGCCGCGAAGATCAAGCCCGGCCGACGTGACGTCGAGTTGCCGGGGACGGAGTACCCCCGGTGAGGCTGCGACGGCAGCGTGGAGTCGGGGCTGACAGTCGTCACGATGGGATGTCACGGCTGCGGCCCCGGAACCGAGACCCGCGATGTTCGACCGACGTCGTTTCGGCTGGTCGGGTAGTAAGACGAACTCCCGGCGCTCTCGTCTCGTTCTGCCCCGCCCCGCTTCGCTGTAGCTGCTCCCGACTACTGTTCCGCATGATGGCAGCGCCGTAGTTCTCGTCGAAGTAGTTGTTCCCGGTCGTGATCCGACTGCTCGCGTCGTCGACTGTGATGGCGATTATGTTGCGCTGGAAGCCGGACTTCCTGACGGAACTTCGGGTCGCGTTCCAGAACGCTATTCCCTCGGCGTTGTGCGACACGTTCATCCGTCGAATCGTGACCCGAGACGCGTTGCGAACGAGCAACCCCCGATTCCACTCGGTCAGCGTCACCGTCCGAACGGTGACGTTCGACACTGATTGCGGGTGCGAGATTCGAATGCCGGTGGAGTTCGTCACGCCCCCGCCCCCGACCGTGTGACCGAATCCGTCGAGCGTGACGTTGCTCGAACGAATCACGATACAGCTATCCGAGAGTCCCGTTGCGCCGCCGACGTTCCGCCTGAGTGCGTACCGGCCGGGTTCCGTAATCGTCGTACACTGCGTGATGTTCGTGAACGTCGGTGACGAGTCGGTCGAGGTGCTACCGGCTCCGTCGGGGTCGTCCGTGATGATGCCGATCGCTACGATTCCGCCGGCAACGAGGACGCCCAGCACGAACGCTCCGAGTAGCATCCATCGTTGCCGGACCGCTGCATCGGATGCCGCCATCGAGAATCAGTCGTTACGACGGCAGGTGTCAAAAAGCTACACTTCGTTCCCGCGGTGAGGCGTACGCTGCGGTCGCGTCAATCACTCCGTGACCCACGAGTGTCGGGTCGTCGAGTCGTTCGAGCCTGCCGTCGCAGACTCGACGCCACCGCCGTCGCTACCCCATCGTTCCGCGCTTCTCGATACTACGGCGGCCCGTCGCGGGCCGCGCGTAGCACCGTAGGCGGCCCCTACCATGGGGACGAAGCCAGATTCGTCGAGGCACCGTCCGCTCTCGTAGTGCGGTTTTGCGTTTCGTCCGACCCGTCGTGCGTTCGAACCACCTCCCCGCTGATTGAAGCGTTCGCACGGATAGAACTATTACCGAACCAATGGTTTTCGTTGAGGAGACGACCGTTGTAACTAGCGTTTACTGCGTAACTATTGGCCTCAGGAGACTCATAACGAAGTGTAAATCCCTCTTCGACCAGAGTGCGCTATGCGAGAAAACAACGGAAATCGTAGCAAGGTTAAGCGCAGAGGCTATCTAAAAGGAATCGCAGCGGCAGGAATGAGCGTGGGTGCTGTCACCCAGTTTTCCGGCTCGGCGAGTGCGGCTTCGGACGACACCGTGCACGCGGACGGGGAGAGCGTCTATCTCGTCTTCGGTGCGGACACGTCGTCGACCGACCTCGAATCGTGGGTCGAGAATCACAAGGGAGACATCGCAGCGAGTTCACAGCAGTCCTCGTCGGAAGTCATCCAGTATCAGAACGTCTCGCAACTGAACGTCAACGAGCAGGGCAACGCCGTCGCCATCTCCATCGACGGTGGCGACGCCGAGGCCATCCAGCGGACGTACCAGAACAACCGGAACACCCAGCAGGGTAGCGCGCAGTCGATAAACGTGAAGAAGGAGACGAAGGAACAGACGTTCACTGGTGTCGGGAACGCGTACGTCGTCTTCGCAGAGGAAACGGAGTGCCGTGAGTTCTCGGGATGGGTCGTCAGCGACGACGCATACCAGAGCGAGCAGTCCGCCGAGGCGGATATCGACCAGACGCAGGCGGTCCAGCAGTTCAATTACAACAGCCAGAGCACCGCAGTCGCGATTGCAGAAGACAGCAGCTACTCCCGGGCGTATCAGCGAAGCTACCAGGAGAACAACAACCTTCAGTCCGCCGAAGCGCTGGCAGCGAACGCCGGTGACGGCGACTCCCAGAACGCCGACTCGTCGGTCGACCAGTGGCAGGACGTAAACCAGCTGAACGTCAACGAACAGGGCGTCGCGGTCGCTATCGCAGTCGGCGACGGAAGCGTCGCGAAAGCGTGGCAGATAAGCTGCCAGTTCAACGTGAACAAGCAGATCGCCAGCGCGACGGCGATCAACTTCGAGCCGAAGACGATGGCGGAGGTCACCGCGAGCGCCGACATGAACGGCGACTTCTCGGACTCGGACGTGACGCGTTCCGGGGACGGTTCGGAGCAGTCGAACCAGCAGGTTGCGTCGGCCGACATCGACCAGGTCCAGAGCGTCGGCCAGGAGAACATCAACATACAGAACGCGGCCATCGCCGTCGCTCTCGAGGACAGCCAGGCCACGGCCACGCAGGCCAGCTACCAGGGCAACTTCAACGCGCAGATCGCGTCGGCGGCCGCGGTGAACGTCGAGGACGGTCGGTACAGCGCGTCCAAAGTGATGGACGGCACGGACGCGAAGGGCGACGAGTCCTGGGCGGTCGCCTACGAGAACGGTGGCGACCAGGCCAACCAGCAGACGGCCAACGTCGACATCACGCAACTGCAGATCGTCGAACAGCTGAACGTCAACGAACAGTTCAGCGCGCTCGCGTTCGCCACCAACTGCGGCAACGCGTCGGCGGAACAGATCAACTACCAGGTGAACGAGAACGTGCAGATCGCCGAAGGGACCGCGACCAACGAGGGCGACGACGGTAGCCAGGACAGAACGTGGGACGTCGGTCGACGCTTCGCTCCCCAGCGATTGTAGGACCGCTCCTTTTTTCGAAGGAAGTGACGAGGGCGAGGTGATGGTACCAGACTCTGGGTGGTTTTCGACCGCCAGGCCCTCGTCACAGTGACGGTTCTGTAGATCTGGTAAGTACTTTCTGGATTGCCCGACGGGAGTAGGGTCGCTCACGTCGGAACGCAGGCGGCGAGTACTGCACTTCAACCGTACCCTGAGGAGGTCGAACGTCCCGGTCGCGAACCGTGACGACGATGCAACGACGGCTTCGGAGCGAGCGACGCGTGAAACTCCCCGGCGAATCGTTTCTCGATAGACACTTTGGATACAAAAGATCGGAGTCGTTGGACTGGACAAAACGTAAGAGAAATTGCATTAGGAACGGAGCCCGTATGTACGGTACTGATGGCAGATCGGAACGACGGACACGGCGAACAGGCAGCGAAGCGACAGGAGACGGGAAGCCCGGTCGTGACTGCGTCGGGCGTCGCGAAGACGTACGACTCGCCACTCCCGTTCGGCCGGTCGGTTGCAGTCCTCGAGGGAGCCACACTCGAGGTCAATCGCGGAGAGGTCGTCGGGATTATGGGCGAGAACGGGAGCGGCAAATCGACGCTCATGCAGATTCTCGCGGGTGTCCTCGACTACGACGAGGGGGAGGTAACACGCGCCGGTACGGTCGGATGGTGTCCGCAGGAGCCACGTCTCTACGACCGACTGACCGTCGACGAGACCTTCCGCCTCTTCGGACGGGCGTACGGGATGGACGACGCGGAAATCGAAGACGCCCGGCGGTGGCTGACCGACGTGCTCGACTTCGAGCGGTTCCGTGACCGGCAGGTTCGGCATCTGAGTGGCGGCAACCGGCAGAAGGTCAACCTGTCCGTGGCGCTGATGCACCAGCCGGACCTGCTCTTGCTGGACGAACCGTACACCGGATTCGACTGGGAGACGTTCCTCGCGTTCTGGGACCTGACCGCGGAGCTGCGAGAGCGTGGCGTGGGCGTCGCTATCATCTCCCACATCATCAGCGAGCGCGACCGGTTCGACGTCATCTACGAACTCCACGAGGGACACCTCCACCGCCAGGAGATCGGCGGAGACGAGACCGTGAATCCCGAACCGACCGCCGATGGCGTCTCCTGCGGGCGAACCGCGGAGTTCTTCGAGCGGAGGGGGACCGACGACGGTGGAAACGCCGTGACGCAGGAGGTGGAGTGAATGAGCGGGTCACGCCGCATCTCGGCGGGCGTCCGTGCGAGCACGTTGTCGTTCTTTCGGGAACCGCTAAACGTGGCACTGTTGCTGATACTGCCCGCCCTCTCCATCCAGATCTACGGCGTCAGCCTCGCCCAGTTCCCCGAACTGGGGCTGTTCGATACGACGAGGCCGCTCGAAATCACCGGCCGCATCACCGGTGCCGTCTTCGCGACTGGCGCTCTCGCCGGCGTGCTCGGCCTGTTCCAGATGATCAGCGCGCGGAACGCGGACCGCCGGCTCTCTATCTGTGGCTTTCGGTCCTCCGAACTCGTCGGCTCCCGGTTCGCGACGGTGCTCGTCGTCAGCATCGTCATCAGCGCCGTCGCTGCCGTCACGCTCGGCATCTTGCTCTCGACCCCCATCGGCGCACCGGTGGTCGCGTTCGCCGGGCTCGTGCTCGCCGGTGTCGTCTACGGTTTGCTCGGTCTCCTGGTGGGAACCGTGCTCCCCAGAGAACTCGAGGGCTCGCTCGTGCTGGTCGTCCTCGCGGACGTGGACAACGTCTTCGCCAGCGGGCTGTTCGACATCGACGAGAGCATCACCCGCTTCGCGCCGCTCTCCCATCCGCACGAGATCGTCACGCAGGCCGTCGTCGACGGGACGCTCGCGACCGACCACGTCCTCCCGGCGCTGGCACACGTGCTCGTCTTCGCCCTACTCGGCGTCGGGGTGTACTCCTTCACCGTCGCAAACGGAGGTGAGGCCTGATGCGACGGCGGGTCTCGACCGCTCTCTCGATGGGTGCCCGCGAGTTCGTCCGCACGCCCCTGTTGCTCGCGCTGCTTGCGTTCCTTCCCGTCTACATCATCGGCGTCTTCGTCTGGCTCGTTCCCGATACGTCCGTCCCGGTAACGGTCGACGGAACGCGGGTGACGGTAGCGATGACCGCGTTCGCGGCCGCGTACATGACGCCGGTCGCCGTCGCTATCCTGTCGGGAATCGTCGGTCTGTTTCTCGTCCAGTCGTCCCAGACGGCCGACGACCGCCTTCGACTCGCGGGATACCGGGCTGGCGAACTCGTCGTCGCCCGCGTCGGCCTCCTCGCCGCCGGCACCCTCGTCGCCACCACTGCGTCGCTGGCAGTCGCCCTCCTCTCTTTCTCCCCCGAGGCGGTTCTCGCGTTCGCGCTCGCGACCGCCCTCTGCGGACTCACGTACGGCGTCCTGGGCGTCATCGTCGGGACCGTCCTCGACCGACTTCCCGGCGTGTACGTCATGCTCTTCGCGCCGATGGTGGACGTTCTCATGTTCCAGAGTCCGCTCGCGACGGATTCGCCCGGCTGGACTGCGGCCTTGCCGGGCCACTTCGCGACGAACGCGCTGATGGAGGCGGCGTTCACGTCCGGGTCGAGCCTCGACGCGCTGGCGACCGCCGGCGGATACCTCCTCCTTCTCCTGGTGGTCAGCGTCCTGGCCTTCTATCGGACGACGACGGTCGAGTGACCTCCCCTGCACGGGGCCACGCTTCGCTCGTGCTGCGCGAGTCTCGCGTTGGACGGAGAGACGCCGCCAGTACGTTCCGACGTCAGGGTGGCGGTTACACTCGCCGACGAGGCGGGAACCTCGTCGCCGGCTACGTCGTGACGCCGTCTCGCGGAACGACGTCAGCCGCGAGAGTCACGTCTCCGTTTCGTCGTCGGCTGACCGCCGGGCGAGCGGTCGTCTGAGCGGCGAGTCAGCGTTCGCACAGCCCGGTTTTCCGCAGACGCCGGCGTCGTCTCCGGCCTGCTCGACGCCGGGGCTGAGCCGATGGAGTTCCCACGTCGCCTCGTGACCCGTCTCCGCGCGGTGGTCTTCGATGCGGGAACGGGCCGCCGAGAGCCTGGTAAACGTCTCCTCGAGCTCACACGCCGGGCACGTAACCGTCGCGCGCTTGCTTGCCATCGTACGAAACGACGATTGGAAGCCGGATAACCTCGTCGGGTCGGTCGTCGACGGGACGGTCAGCCACCGTCTACGACGACCCACACCGGGAAGTGGTCGGACGCTCGCTCGGCGACCGCGCGACGGTTCTCGTCCGTCGGCCAGCCGACGCCGGACGACCGGACGGCGAACTCCGTCGACGGCAGGACGTAGTCGGCCCGCGTCGGCCCGCGGGAGAGAACGCCGGTCGCGCGAGCGGTGCCGCGCTCACGACCCTCCGGACTGGACGGGTTCGTCGCAGTCACCCGCGGATTGTCGAGCAGATAGCGCGTAATCGCGTCGTCGGTCACCGTCCCGCCGGGTTCGGCGTTCATGTCGCCGAGCACGACGAACCGCTCGTCGGTCGCCAGACCGCCCTCCCGGCCGTCGTCGTCGTACGGATAGTCCGCGTCGGTGACGTAGTCGCCGATGAAGCGAATCTCGTCGTGACACCGCGGGGCGTTGAGGGTCTCCATGCCGTCTGCGAGCGGCGGCGACGGGTGTGCGACGACGGCGTGGACCGTTCCGGTGGGAAACTCGATCGGCACGTCCGCGACCGTCTTCGCGGGGAGTCGAAACCGCTCGCGCTCGTCGGCGGTGAGGTACACGTCGCCGTCGGAGTCGGTGGGAATCCGGTGACGCGGGAGGTCGGTCCAGCGAAACTCCCGGAAGGTACGGACGCCGTCGGCGTCGATGGGAAACCGACTGTACAACGCCATCGCGTATCGCCCCGGATACGGGGCGTAGCTGAAACAGTCCCGGGCGTAGGCGTCGGTTCCGGGTTCGACGCCGAGTCCGTCTTTCCCGACGTCCATCCCGCTCGGGATACCGGTGTTACACCGCGGGGCGAACCACGTCTCGAAGTCGACGCCCTGGAGGTCCGGGGCCTGGGGCGTGCGGAGATAGTTCTCCAGGAACGCCGCCGCGTTGTGCGTCCGTTCCCACCCCTGCACGAAGTTGTCGTCCATCTCGTTGACCAGGAGAACGTCCGGCGTCGGCAACCGCTGGACCATCTCCGCGGCCGCCTCCAGTTGGTCGGTTCCCTCGCGCTGGACCTTCTCCGTCGTCAACCGTTCGACGTTGTACTGAGCGAAGACGTAGTCCTCCATCGTCCCACCGTCACCTGTAGTGTCCGGACGTACGACAACCCGTCGCCGGTGCCGTGACGGTCGACCACGGTCGGCGTCCGCCCGTCACCGGGCAACGTGCGGCGTCACGCCGGCGCGTTCGTCCGAGCCGCTACCACGTGACGGTGCGCGAGAGGACGAACACGAGCAGGGCGATGAGCACCGAGCCGAGAATCGTCTCGGTCGTCGCCAGAAGGCGAGCCCAGCCGCCGAGTGGCTGCATATCGCCGAACCCGAGCGTGGTGAACGTGACGACGCTGAAGTAGAGCCCCCTGAGGAACGGGCCGGTGAGATACCACCTCGGGGCGTCGGTGGCGACGTCCGCATCGAAATACCCGATGACCCTGTCGTTCGCACCGTCGTGTATGCCGCCGACGAGGGGGTAGACCGCCGCGTACATCAGGATGGTGATAGCCGAGACGGCGATGACTCGCCACGGGTTACTGCCGTGTTCCATCACCCAGCGCGAGAGCTCGGCCTTGACCGCCTTCCGGTAGCGGCCCTCCTCCCAGGCGAGTTTCCGGCGGGACTCCTTCTCGCGGACGTAGTACGTCCGGTGTTTCTTCGGAAGCGCGTTCTCCTCGCAGAGCTTCTGGAGCGCGCGGTACGTCCAGGCCGCCGCTTCGTGGTGCAGTACCGTCCGCGCGTCGCGCTCTATCGCCTTCTCTTCGGCTTCGTAGCGACAGAACTCGCCGATTTCGGTGTTCTCGTTGATCCAGGTGTCGGCGAAGGCGATCTCGTAGAGCGCGGCGTTCTCGATGTTGGCGTTGCGGAAGTTGGTCCGGGTGACCGTACAGTTCTACAGGTTCGCGTCCTCGAACGTCGCGCCGCGAGCGTTGGCGTCGGTCAGGTCCGCGCCCCGGAGGTTCGCACCGGTGAAATCCGCGTCTCGCAGGTCGGCGTTCGCGAGGTTCGCCCCGCCGAGGTCCGCCTCGCTGAGGTCCACGCCCGAGAGGTCGCTTCCCGAGAAGTCCCCGCTCGAAAACCGCCGACCGGCGAGCGAGTCTCCGCCGGACAGGACCGAACCGCGAAACACGCCGCCGACGAGGTTCGTCTCGTCCCGAAAGTCGTCTTCCCGGAGGACGTCGGCCTTGTCGGCGTCGAGATGCCACTTGCAGCGGTCCTTTCCGTCCCACGCCTCTCGTAGACAACAGCCATCCCCCTCCGTCGAGAGCGAGTCTCCCGCCTCGAATACGTAGCCGCACCGGTCGTCAGGGACTGACGGTGCTGACGTTCGTGGCGACTCCGTGCGGTCCGAAGCTTTCACGTCGGGTATCTGGCGTTCCGTGTGGTTTACAGTTCGGCTTGCGTAATCGGGGGTGGCCGTCCGGCCCGTAGGTCGACGCTCCCGCCGTGCTCACCCTGGCGCGTTCCGGGGATGAACCTCTCCGGTACGGTGTACGTGAACGACGGGTTGGAGGCCGCGTACGCCGCCCGAACGCGATACTCGTCGAACGATTTCGCAGGACCACACGTCCGAACGGCGTTTCCTGGTTCCGGGGTATCCTCGCAGTAGTAAGGCGGTTTCGTCGACCGCGGGACCGGAGTTACTTTACGGGGCGCGTCGTCTCGAAGCGGTATGTCCAGTGATCGCGCACCGGACGAACGTTCCTCCCCGCACACGGTCGCACGGTCGTGTATCGACGGCGGAATCGAGGCGGCGCATCCAGCGACCGTCGTCGGGGACTCGGTCGCGCTGACTGGGGACGAACTCACCGTCGACGGTACGGTCTACGACCTCTCTTCGTACGAAGACGTCGTCGTCCTCGGCGGCGGGAACGCCGCCGGAAAGGTCGCCGCCGCGCTCGAATCGGTACTCGGCGAGCGTCTCACCGACGGCGTCGTGGTCACGGACGTCCCGGAGACGACGTCGACTATCGACGTCGTCGACGGAAGCCATCCGGTACCGGACGAGCAGGGACTGGCCGGCGCCGAGCGGGTCCTCGACCGCGCCGGCGAAGCGACCGCGGACACGCTCGTGCTCGGCGTCGTCACGGGCGGCGGGAGCGCCCTGCTTCCAGCGCCTGCCGGCGACGTCACGCTCGACGACCTCCAGACGGTCACCGACGACCTGCTCGGCAGCGGCGCGACGATCCACGAGATAAACGCCGTGCGAAAACACCTTTCGGCGATCAAAGGCGGCCGACTCGCGGCCGCGGCGGCACCGGCGACCGTCGTCGGACTCGTGTTCAGCGACGTCGTCGGTGACGACCTCGACGTCATCGCGAGCGGGCCGCTCGTTCCGGACGCGTCGACGTACGCGGACGCGCTCGACGTCGTCGACCGCTACGACGTGGCGCTGCCACCTCGCGTCGAGCACCACCTCGAACGGGGCGTCGACGGTGACATCGCCGAGACCCCGGCACCCGGCGCGGACGCGTTCGCGACGGTGGACACGCACGTCCTCGCGAACGGACTGACCGCGCTGACGGCCGCCGGTGACGTGGCGGCCGACCACGGCTACACGCCCCTCGTCCTCAGTTCGCGCGTGCGCGGCGAGGCGCGCGAGGCGGCCAAAACGCACGTCGGAATCGCGGAGGAGATTCACGCTACCGGGCATCCGATCGCGCCGCCGGCGGTCGTGCTCTCCGGCGGTGAGACGACGGTGACGCTGTCCGACGACGCCGGTGCCGGCGGGCCGAACCAGGAGTTCGCGCTCAGCGCGGCGATCGAACTCGATGCCGACGCCGACGTCGTCGTCGGGAGCGTCGACACCGACGGTATCGACGGCGCGTCCGACGCTGCCGGCGCCATCGTCGACGGGGAAACGACCGAGCGGACGTCGATGGACGCACGGACGGCGCTGGCAGCGAACGAGTCCTCCCCGTTCCTCGAAGCCGCCGGCGCGCTCGTCGAAACGGGGCCGACGGGGACGAACGTGAACGACCTGCGCGTTCTCGTCGTCGACGCCGACGCTGAGACGGCCTAGGGGAAGGGGGGTCCGGGACCGCCCGCTTCCGGATTCGCGACCAGTGGTACCGGAGAAATCGAGGCGTATCCACTCGCTTAAACCGCCGCCGGACGACCATCGAACAACCCGATGACGTCGAGTCGCAACCCGGTCGCTGGCCGCCTCCGAGACGCAGTTCACGGGCTCCGGGGCGACGGTCGCGGCTGGATCCTGTTCTCCGTCGCGCTCGGCTGGGCGTTCACGCTCGGCCTCCGCTTCCTCGTTCCGGCGCTGTTGCCGCAGGTGAAGGGGGCCTTCGACGTCACCAACGCCACCGCCGGACTCGCCATCACGGCTCTCTGGGTCGGTTACGCCGTCATGCAGTTTCCGGCGGGCGTGATGGTCGACCGGTTCGGCGAACGGACGCTACTCACGGCGAGTCTCTGTCTCTCGGGGGTGAGTCTCTGCCTGCTCGGGCTCTCCCCGGTGTTCGCCGTCTTCTTCGCGGCGAGCGCGGCGTTCGGGCTCGGCTCCGGCATCTACGGTCCGAGTCGCGGAACCGTTCTCTCGCGCACGTTCACGACGAACGCCGGCGCGGCGTTCGGCATCACGCTCGCCGTCGGGAGCCTCGGCTCCGCACTCCTGCCGAACGTCGCGACGGCCGTCGTCGGCCGGGTCGGCTGGCGGTTCGTCCTCGCCGGTCTCGCCGTGCCGTTCTTCGTCGCCGCGGCGCTGACGTGGCGGGTCGTCCCCGAGCGGTCGACGGCCGAAACGAACCCGGCGGCGGCCGACCGCTCGCCTCGTCGTCTCGCCCGCGACATCGTGAACACGCTCTCCGACAGGTCGATTCGCCTCGCGACGGTCGCGGTGGCGCTTCTCCTGTTCGTCTACCAGGGACTGACCGCGTTCCTGCCGCTGTATCTCCAGACCAAGGGGCTCGACCAGCAGACCGCCGCACTGCTGTTCGGTCTCATGTTCATCACGGGCGCGATGTCGCAGGTGGTCGCCGGGAGCGCGGCCGACCGCGTCGGCATGAAACCCGTCCTCCTCGTCGTCACCGCCGTCGGCGTCGTGACCCCCGCCGTCCTCACGGTCACGTCCGGAACGGCGGCCCTCGCCGTCGTCGTCGCCGTTCTCGGTTCCCGGATGGCCGTCAATCCCGTCACGAACGCCTACATCGTCGGTGCCCTGCCGGACCAGATCGAGGGTGCGGCGTGGGGGTTCATCCGCACCGCGTTCTTCCTCGTCGGCGCGACCGGGTCGACGTTCGTCGGGTTCTTCGCGGACGCCGGCCAGTTCGACCTCGCGTTCCTCGCGCTAGCGGGCCTCTCAGCGGTCGCTCTCGGCTGCTACGCTCTACTGCCGGGCGAAACGTGACCCCGGTGCGTTCTTCCCGTCCGGCGCTCGGCTCAGGAGACGAGGACGTAGTCGCTGCGGCCCACCGCCTCCTTCGCGGTGTCCAGTCCCTCTTCGTCGATTCCCTCCTCACGGGAGACCGTCGTCGCCCCCGTCGCCAGCTCGTACCCCATCCGGTCTTCGTCTTTCACGAAGTAGTAGAGCCAGTGGTCGCCGTCGGCGTTCCACGTGTCGACTCTGAGCGTCTCCCTCTCCATCCCCCCGCCCGACATGTGCGTGATGTCGTAGTTCTGTGGCACTGGGCGGAAGTGAGTCCCCCACTGGATTAGCGCTTCCGGCAGGGGTGGTGCCCCTTCGCGGGGGCGGCGGCGACCGACTCGGCGCGTGTCGCCCGCGAAACCGCGGTCGAAGCGGTGATTTCGTGCGGTCGCGTTCCCCGCGGACAGGCGACGGTCGGGGACGTCGCGACGCGCGCCGACGCTCCCGGACAGGTTTCGACACCGCCGAGGATATCTGTCCGTGCTCCCGTGCAATCGAAACGTGTCCTCGACGAACCTCCTGGAGTCGGTCGACCTCACGCTCGAGTTCTTCCTCTCGCTCGGCGCGTTCGCGTCCGTCCCCGAGGGGTACGAACTCCTGTTGGTCCCCGGGGATACCGGCGGTCCTTACTCGCGCGATGTCGTCGACGATTCGTCTGCAGCAGTCGCGACCGTGTCGGTGACGTTCTCGCGGAGGTCGTTCTCGATGGCTTCGAGGGACCGACCCTTGGTCTCGGGGACGAGCCGGTAGGTGAACGCGAGCGCCGCGAGGCTACAGACGCCGAACAGCCAGAACGTCGACGGTTTGCCGAGATTCGCCGTCAACAGGGGGAACGCGAGCGACACGACGAGGTTCGCCCCCCAGTTGGCGACGGTGACCGTCCCCATCGCGCTCCCGCGAACCGAGAGCGGGTAGATTTCGGAGATGAGCAGCCAGAACACCGGACCGAGGCCGATGGCGAAGAACGCCACGAACAGCATCAAACTGGCGGTGGCGACCCATCCGAGGACGCCGCTGAACCCCGGGAGGTAGAAGACGACGCCGAGGACGGCGAGCGTGACGACCATACCGCCGATGCCGACGAGCAACAGCAGGCGTCGACCGACGCGGTCGATGAGCGCGATGGCGACGACCGTCATGAGGACGTTGATGACGCCGATGCCGACCGTGGCGAGGATCGACGTCGCGCTGCCGAAGCCGGTCGATTCGAGGATGGTCGGAGCGTAGTAGATGACGGCGTTGATGCCGGTTATCTGCTGGAAGACGGCGAGTCCGAGCCCGACGACGAGCGCGGGGCGCAGCCAGGGCTGGAGCAGGTCGCGGAGACTCGTTCCGGACTGCTTTTCGACCGTCTGCTCTATCTCGGCGAGTTCGTCGTCGACGTCGCCCTCGCGGGTGCGTTCGAGGACCGCGCGGGCGTCGTCTCGCCGTCCGTGTTCGTAGAGCCAGCGCGGACTTTCGGGCATCTTCACCATGCCGACGGCGAGGACGACCGCCGGAATCATTCCGGTTCCGAGCATCAGTCGCCACGCGCCAGCGTCGGCGAAGGCGTAGTTGACGAAGTACGATATCAGGATTCCGAGCGTCACCATGAGCTGGTTGAGCGAGGTGAGCGCGCCGCGAATCTTCGGTGGCGCTATCTCGGAGATGTAGAGCGGGCCGACGATGGAGGCGAACCCGATCGCGACGCCGTCGATGAGTCGACCGGCCACGAGGACGGGGACGTTCGGGGCGATAGCCATCGTCAGCGACCCGACGAAGAACACGACGGCGCCGATGAGGATGAGTCGGCGACGGCCGAGACGGTCGGCCAACTTCCCGCCGACCGCCGCGCCGAGGGCCGCGCCCGCCATCGCGCCGCTCATGACGATGCCCTCGACGAGCGGCGACATGGTGAACGTATCGTTGATGTAGAGGAAAGCGCCGGAGATGATGCCGGTGTCGAATCCGAACAGTAGTCCGTTGAGCGCCGCCAGTGCGGCGGTGAGATAGATGAACCGGTCGCCACTACCCGCTACTGCCTCTCGTATGTCGGTCGTAGCCATGGAAGCTGTACGTTCACCCTCGTCGAATCGAGTAAGAAGTGTTTTGGAATATTATCGGTCGACGATAATCAACAACTAAACCACCTGAAATTAAGGCGCTAATTCATGCAGGAGTCGTTCTAAAACCCTGACAGAGTCCTGTCGCATCGTACGCATCGACCGGAGCGTCCCGGAGAGTCGCCGACGATACCTCCACCGGTGCCGGTCGGCGAGATGGGCCGGTAGCGCGGCCTCGCCCCTGCTATACCGTCTCGAGCGAGTGGACGAGACGCCGTTCGCGGGGAGTGCTACAGGCGGTGTCAGTCCGTGGAGCTGTGCGCGTCGATACGGTGAGGGAACGGGATTTGCCCCCGCCTCGACCGCGCTGTCGGAGACGGAGGGCCCAAGGGATTATCTTGTGTCGCTCGAAACTCAACAGAAGCAATGGAATCCGCCACCGACGAGCAGCTCTCTCTCCACGACGACACCGCGACCGACGAGAGCCGGGACCCCGCGTCGATACTGGAGAAAGAACTCGTCCTCGTTTCCAATCGACAGCCGTACCAGCACAGCTACGCCGAGGACGGCAGCGTCGAGATAGACCGCCCCGCCGGCGGTCTCACCGCAGCGCTGGACCCCGTTCTGCGACGCACCGGCGGCACCTGGATCGCGTGGGGCGACGGCGAGGCGGACGGGGAGGTCACGGACGACGACGGTACCGTCCGGATGCCGCCCGAAGAGGAATCGTACACGCTCAAACGGATATGGCTCTCGGACGAGGAGGTGAGCGGCTACTACTACGGGTACAGCAACCGCGTCCTGTGGCCGCTCAGTCACGGCGGCCTCTGGAAGCCCGAGTACAACGACCGCCACTGGGCGCGGTACCAGCAGGTGAACGAGCGGTTCGCCGCCGCCGCCGCCGAGTACGCGACCGAGGAGTCGATGGTCTGGTTCCAGGACTACCACTTCGCACTCGCGCCGCGACGCCTCCGAGACGCCGTCGACGACGCCTTCGTGATGCATTTCTGGCACATCCCGTGGCCCGGCTGGGAGACGTTCCGGACGTGTCCGCAGCGGCAGGAACTTCTCGACGGACTCCTGGCCAACGACCTGCTCGGATTCCACATCGACCGGTACTGCGAGAACTTCCTCGACTGCGTCGACGAATGCCTGGACGACGCGTTCGTCGACCGGGACGGTGGGGAGGTACGCTACGACGGTCGAACGACGACCGTTCGCGCCTTCCCGATGGGCGTCGACGCCGACGAGATTCGAACGGCGAGCGAGGCGGCCGACGAATCGTTCTGGCGGGAGTTCCAGCGCGAGTACGGTATCGCGCCGGGGACGAGAACGGTGGTCGGCGTCGACCGCCTCGACTACACGAAAGGCATCGTCGACCGCCTCGACGCGCTCGAACGCCTCTGGACGACCGACACCGAGTGGCGCGGCGAGTTCACGTACGTCCAGAAGGCCAACGAGAGCCGGTCGCTCATCCCGGAGTACCGGGACCTCCAGCAGAACGTCGAAGACGCGGTCGAGCGCATCAACGAGCGGTTCGGGACCGACGACTGGCAGCCGATAGTCTACATCGACGACTGGCTCAGCGAGGAGGAACTCGCCGGCCTGTACCGTCACGGCGACGCGATGATCGTCAGTGCGATACGCGACGGCATGAACCTCACCGCCAAGGAGTACGTCGCCGCCCAGACCGGCGACCCCGGCGTGCTCGTTCTCAGCGACCAGACCGGCGCACACGAAGAGCTCGGCGACCACGCCATCAGCATCAACCCCCTCCAGACCGACGATTTCGCGACCGCCATCACCTCGGCGCTGACGATGGACGACGCCGACCGCCGCGACCGGATGGAGACGCTGCGACAGCGCGTCGAGGCGAACGACCTCACCACGTGGATGACGGACGTCTTCGAGACGGCCCGCCGACTCCAGCGCGACGAGTGAGTCCGCGCTCGGCCGGGCAGGGGTCGGCGGGAACGTTCTCTCGGCACGTCGATTCGGACGGTCCCTCGGCGACGTCTACCGTCGAGAACGCACCGTCGAGGTCCGCAGTATCGTTTCGAACGTCTTCCGTTCCGCCTTCCGAAGGTGCTGGTGGAACGTCGGCGGCGAGACGCCGAGCGACTCGGCGACGTCCTCGCCGGAGGTCGCCCGGGGCCACTCGAAGAATCCGGCGTTGTAGGCGGCTTCGAGGCACGTCCGCTGTCGGTCGGTGAGTTTCTCGCGGAACAGCCCCCGCAACCGTGGTGGCGAGTCGTCGGTGCGCGAGGTCTGACGGTGGGCGAGCAGTTCGGTGCCCGGAAACTCCTCCTTGACGACGTCGGTGATCGAACGAACGTCGACGTTCGGTGAGAGGTGAATCCGCATGTGAAGGTCACCCTGGTCGACCCGGGCCGTATCGACGTAGCCGCCTCGCGAGGCGACTGCCGACAGAATGGGCGGCTCGGTGAACCGAAGTTCGAATCTGGAGACCGTCCCCTCCTCGTCGATAATCCGCATCGAATCCCAGTGATCGAACCGTTCGGTCAGGGCGTCGAGCGCCTCGCGGGCGTCGTTCGTCGTGGTGCCGTACACGAGGTAGGTTCCGTCGCTGGCCGGAACGGCACTGTCGAGGGTGATCTGGCCGTCGGTCGTCGCGTCGACGCCGAGGGCCTCGAAGACGTCCGAGAGGTGGAACTCGAGTTCGACGACGTCGTCGCTCATCAGCGCGCGCTTGCGCTCGACGGCGGCGATAGCGTGACCGGCGATCTCGCCGAGTCGCCCGATCACCTCGCACTCCTCAGCCGTGAACGCGTCGGGTCGGTCGGAGTAGACGTTGAGCACGCCGTACAGCGTCTCCTCGTGGGCTATCGGAATCGCCGCCGAGGACCTGACGTCGGCCCCTCGGACGTGGTCGCTCCAGGGCCCGTCCCCCTCGTCGGCGGGGATGTCCTGTGCGGTCTGCATCTCGCGCCGTACGATAGCTCTGGCCGTGGGACCGCCGCTGCGTTCGTCGTCCGGATCCGCGGAAATCGTCGTTCCGTCGAGATAGCCCTCGACGCCCGCCTCCGTCCGAAGGTTCACCGTCTCCGTGTGACCGTCGACGTCACCGATCCAGGCGAACAGGTACGAGTCGGTGTCGGCGAGACGCTCGCAGATGCTCGCCTCGATGTCCTCACGCGTCGACTGGTCGATGGCGGCTTCGTTGATGTCGTGGACGACGTCGTTGATGTGGTCGAGTGCGGTGAGATGCTCGCGCTGGCGTTCCAGTTCCCGTTCGCGCTCGATGCGCTCGGTGACGTCCTGGGACATCGCCATACCGGCGAAGACCGCTCCCTGGTCGTCGTGGACCGGGAAGATTCGGACGTGGCGGACCTGCCCGTCGAATTCGAGTTCGAATTCGCTCGCCTCGCCGTCGAAGACCGCGCTGTGCTTCGGTTCGAGTTCGTCGCGTAGCTCCGGCGGGAGTCGTTCGGTCAGCACGTCCCCTTCCATGTCGGCAGTCGAGAACTCCAGGCCCTCGAAGACCTCTCCGCCAGCCGTCAGGTATCGCAGGTCCTCGTCGAACAGTATGACGACGCCGTTCGGGAAGTTGTCCACGAGCGCCTGATACCGTTGCTCCGACTTCTCGAGTTCGCGCTCGCGTTCGACGCGTTCGGTCACGTCACGGACGATTCCGACGCGACCCGTCTCACCGCTATCGAGTTCGAACACGGTGAACCGGCTCTCCACCGTGAGCGGAGAGCCGCTGGCCGTCTGGATGTCCTCCTGGTGCTTCGCGACGGCGTACTCGTCGGACTCCCGTTCGGTCCGCTTCTCCCCGACGTCGACGAGGTCGTCCCCGAAGACGGTGGCCGCGCGAGCGCCGATGAGGTCGTCGCGTTCGTACCCCGTCATCGACGCGAACCCGTTGTTCACCATCGTGAACCGGTGGTCGCTGTCGAGTACGTAGATTCCGTCGTCGACGGTCTCGACGATGCGCTCGTACTGTTCGAGTTTCCGCTTGCTCTGTTTGCGCTCGGTCACGTCCTCGAAGTAGACCGAGACGCCCGTCTCCGAGGGATAGACGTGGATTTCGAACCAGGTGTCGAGCGCCTCGTAGAACTCCGCGTACGCGCCCGGTTCCCGGGTCTCCACGGCCTCGGTGATCGCCGCCTCGGCTCTCCGGTCCCGTTCGAACGCGTCCCAGATGTGTTCGCCGACGAGTTCCCCGGGAAGTCGCTCCAGGAGGTCGCCCGCGCGTTCGTTGACGTACGTGAACCGGAGGTCGTCGTCGAGCGTGAAGAACCCGTCGTCCATCCGCTCGAACACGTCATCGAGTTCGCTCTCGTGGAGTTCCCGTTCGGTCATCTTCTGCGCCGTGATGTCGGTTACGACCCCTTCGAGCATCGGGGAGCCCTCGAACGCGTCGGCGACGCTACGACCGCGTTCCCAGACCCACCGAGTTTCGCCGTCCGCCGTCTGGACGCGGTACTGGACGGTGAACTCCCCGTCCCGGTCGAGGCCGGACTGGACGGCTTCCCAGACCCGGCCTCGGTCGTCGGGGTGGACGACGTCGTCTCCCCAGTCGACGTCACCGGACTCGACGGCGTCGGCGTCGTACCCGGTCAGGTCGGTGCAGGCGTCGCTGACGAACTCCATCGGCCACGCCTGTTCGTTCCGACAGCGGTAGACCATCCCGGGCAGGTTCCCGACGAGGTTCGAGTACCGTTCCTTGCTCTCTTCCAGCGACCGTTCGGTTCGTTTCCGCTCTGTGACGTCGTAGTAGAGTTCGACCCGACCGCCGGCGTACGCGCCGGAGTCGATGGGTTTGCTTCGGTGTTCGAGCCACCGCTCCTCGCGTCCATCGCCGGACGTCACGCGGCACTCGAACCGTTCGGTGTACGTGTTGTCGTCGTACGTCGCGAGAACCGTCTCCGCGAACGTCGCCGAGTCACCGATGGTCGCTGCGATGTGCTCGTTGACGAGCGCACGCTTGTCCCGTCCGACGACCCGCTCGCGGTCGAGCCCGAAGTACCGCTCCGTCGCGTCGTTGATCCACCGCACCCGAAAGTCGTCGTCGAGGACGAACACACCGACCTCGGCGTCGTCGAGCACGTCGTCGATGAGCGACTCGGCGGCAGCCGACCAGTCCGGAGCGTCCATCCCTGCGGTCGCGGACGGTCGCCACCAGACGCGTGCGCTGGCACCGACCTTCTTCGTTTCCAGTCGGCCGTGCTCGACGAGGCGCTCCAGTCTGGCGTAGGAACTCCGGTGTCCGAGGTCGAGGCGTTCCGCCACCTCGCTCGTCGTCCGTGGCGTTCCCTTCTCGGCGAAAAGGGCCAGGGTTTCCCGGAGCGCGTCGGTCAACGATTCTGTCGACATTACCCCGTCAGTCGTGGTTCACGCTTATCAACTCTCCGCCGACGGAGTCTCCTTCGGACCCTGCCTCCGAAATTATCTGTAGACCCCCGCCGATTTGGAATTTCTGAGCAAATACAGTTCTGCTCGGCGACGTCGAAACGACTGTGCCCGGCACGGCCTAAACAGTTTGGGCGAACCCTTACCCACAGACGGTACTTTCTGCAGGTAGACGCTGGCAGACGCCGGCGAGGCTGGTAATACACATGAACGAGTCCCCGAACCGAAACGTGACCGAGTCCTCGAACGCGAGTACGGGGGGACGCTGGAACGACCCCTCGTCTCCCGAACAGGAGCCGTCACTGGACACCGTCCTCGACGTGTTGGCGGACGCGTATCGCCGGCGGTTGCTGGTCACGCTTCTAGAACGCGACTCGCAGGACGCCGACGACGCCCGTATCCCTGCCGACGTGACCAGCAGCGACGAGGAGTGGGACCGACTCGACGTCGAACTGGTCCACGTTCACCTCCCGAAGCTCGAAGACGCGGGGCTCGTCGAGTGGGACCGAGAGACCCGTGAACTCCGAACCGGCTCGCACTTCGATGCCGTCCGTCCGCTGTTACGGTTCATGCGGGACAACGCGGACGAACTTCCCGACGAACGCCCCTCGTCCGGTACTACGACGTAATCCGAGCAGACGGGGGCGTACTGCTTACGCTAAAAAACGTCTCCGTCGAGTGGGTTTCCGGACTACCGCTTCACCGTGTAGCCTGCGTCTTCGATCGTCTGCGCGACGGCGTCGGCGTCCGGATTCCCTTCGACGGTGACGCGGTCGGCTTCGTTGTCGGCGGTGGCGCTCTCGACGTTCTCCATCTCCTCGAGTGCCGATACGACCGTCTGCTCGCAGCCACCACAGCTCATACCTTCGACGGTGAGTTCGGTCGTCATCCAGTAATCGTAGTGGCGGGTCGCTTTTTCCCGTTTCGCCTCACAATCCGAGAAATACGGGCAGACGACCTCGGATTTCGAAGGCGACTCGACGACCGTTTCGGCCAACGCGCGAGGAACGCGGGAACGATTGTCGGTCCACCGGCTAGCCAGTACTGGCTAGAACGGCCACTATCGGCCGGTAATGGCTTCGAGACGCCCGTACTCGATTCCGAATGATGTATGAGTGTCGCTCCCCGACGGGAAACCATGAGTGTTCTCTCGCGGGTTCGGCGGTTCATCTCGCCCGGCGACGAGCCGGCCGTCGTCGTCGAGTGCCGACAGTGTGGGACCACGCTCGAGGCCTCCCGCGACCGATGCCCTGAATGTGGCAGCGACGACGTCGTCGCCACCGTCATCGACTGACGCGGCACGCCCGGCGGTCGGCCAGTCTCGCCGTTCGGAAAAACATCGTGACCCCCGCCAGGAGACCATCGAACGAGGCCGGGTGGACTGTCGTAGCCGTCTCTCGAACCGCTCGCCGATGCGGAACGGGCCCGCCCGGAACCCCGTCTCGAAGTTTCCGTCGGGACGTCGTTCTCGCGACGTCACCGGACGAGCGCGCCGAGCACGTCGAGCCATCGGGTCACCTGCTCGAAGACGAGGTAGTTGTCGGCGACGCGCCGCTGGGCGCTGTGCGACCACTCGTCCCACCGGTCGGGAGCCCCGAACACGGCGTCGAGCGTCTCCGCGACCGACCCGGGGTCGGCGGCGTCCGGCACCAGTCGACCGTCCTCGCCGTCGCGGATTTGCGCGCCGATACCGCCGGTGTCCGACCCCATCAGGACCGCGCGTTTCCACATCGCCTCCGTGACCGTGAGGCCGAACCCTTCGCGGAGCGAGTTCTGTGCGACGACCGTGGCACAGCGCTGCAGCGCGTTGATGACGAGCGCGCTGTCGTGTCTGTCCGGCGGCATGACGACGACCGCGACGTCCCGCCGAATCGAGGGGTCGAGCGAGTGCCACGCTTCCTCTATCGCTTCGAGCGCTGCCTGCCCCTCGGGGTCGTCGGCGACCGACGACGGGTCCGGTCCGGCGAGGACCAGTCGGGCGTCCTCGATTCGCCGCCGGTGGGCGTCGGTGCGAGCCGTCCCCTCCGCTCGCCTGCCGCCGTTCGTCGCCCCCTTCTCTTCTCTCTCGCTCGTCTCCTCGACGTCCGCGCCGGCGTCGCCTGCCGGCCGAACTTCGCGTTTCAGCCGGGCGAACCCGCGCAGTAGCGGGAGAAACCCCTTGAGACTATCCCAGCGGGATATCTGACAGACGACGGGGCGAAAGAGCAGCCCGAGGTCGGCCGGTTCGGTCGCGGGCGCGAACGTGCCGTCGGCCTGCAGTCGTCGCGCCGGCTCGTCGAACGGCTCGGTCGGGTGGTCCGTGGCGACGAGTTCGGCCCGCGCGAGGATGCCGGCGACCTCCTGTGGCTTGAGACGTTCGTTCTTCGCACTGAACGGGTCGATAGCTGGCGGGACGATGGTCGCGTCGTCGTGCAGGAACTCGGGCACGTACGCGGGCAGCGAGAAGATGGCCCGGTCGTAGTCGCGCACCCACGGCTGCAAGAACTCCCACGCGGCCCGCGACTTTTCGGTCTGTCGCTCGGAGCCGATGTGACAGCGCCAGACGGCGGGTAGTCCGAGTTCTTCGACGACTTTCGCACCGGCCGCGAGCGGCTGTGGGTCGTGAACGACGAGCACGTCTTCGGGGGCGAGTCGGTCGGCGAGTTCGTCGGCCACCGAACGGCTCGCTCGCTCGTAGAGTGCGCGTTCGCGGTCCACGATCTCGGGGTCGCCCGTCCCGTGGAGGAGGTTGTGTACGTCTTTCGTGAACTCGAAGAATCCGGGGTCGTCCACGTCGATGACCGCCCACTCCGCGTCCACGCCGAGCGTGCGGAAGATGCCGAGGAGTTTCGGCATCATCTCGGCGACGCCGCCGCCGCTCGCGGTCGAGTTCACCATCCAGACGGTGCGGCCTTCGAGCGCCGCCACGTCGTCGGTGACGGCGTCCTGCATCTCCCGGACGGACTCGCGGAGGACGACGTCGGTCGCGTACTCGGCCAGCGTGTGCTCCATCTCGACGTCGATGAGTCGAACCATTGGAATCTCCGAGATACTATGCGAGTCGTTCCCATACATTAAACAGATTTTGTTCGGACGGTGAAAGCTCTCCGCAGCGTGGCTACCGGTCGTCTTCGACGCGGTGAATCCCCGAGTACAGCCGGTACGAGAGCCGTCCGAACGCGCCGCATCGCTCGCCGCGTCTGGGCCTGTCGACGTACTCGGAGGTGTTCGGGTCGCCCGGGAGCGGTCTACGTGCTACCGTCGCTGATACGCGCCCGTATCTCGTCGTCGTCTCGCTGGACGGTTACCGTCGCTTCTCGGACGTCGAACTCCACGGAGAGGTTCGCGTCTCGCTGATGGGAGAACAGGCTATCGAGCGCGTCGGGGTCGATGACGTCGTAGAGTCGAAAGTCGCTCCCGTCGACGTCGATCTCAGCGTATTGCGACAGGGCTTCAAGTACGACTGAACTCGCCCGGGAACTGCTCGTACGTTCAGAACCCACACTTACGGTGATCGCTGCCATCGTATTCGTGTACCCGTTCTCCCGTGAGACGCATAAGAGTATTGGACATAATTCACAACATTGTACTGTAGTGTCTAGCTCTCTCGCAGTGTATTTAACCCGGATCACACGACGAAAGGGCTGCGGCACCGCCGCAGTAACCGTGACCGACTCCGCGGACGACCGTCACTGCGCGTCTCGCGCCACCTCCAGCGACGCGAAGAACCCGAAGTAGGCGACGACGCCAGCGGCCAGCGACAGATGATAGGCCCACGTCGGACCCTGGAGCAGGTCGAACAACGCCGACACCACCGTCACCCAGGTGACGGCGAACGCGAGGTCGACGACCATCCCCGACCGATGTTCGCGGACGTGGTCGCGGAGTGTTCCGACGAGACGCACGTTACTCGTCCTCCCGCCCGTCCACCACCAGCACGGACCGGTGCGTCGACCGCAGCACGCGTTCGGTGACGCTCCCCAGTAGCATTCGCCGGATGCCGGAGCGGCCGTGACTGCCCACGACGATGAGGCCCACGTCGTGGTCCTCGGCGAAGTCGGCGATGACCTTGTGGGGTCGGCCACCGCGGAACTGCTCTTCGACCGCGATACCGCGTTCGCGCCCGCGGTCGACGACGTATCCGGTCGCCGCCTTCGCACGGTCTTCCAGTTCGTCCATCTCGCCGAACCGACCGGAGTGGATGCGGTCGACCTGTTCCGTGCCGAGGCTGACGTCCACGGCGTCCGTGTCGACGACGTAGAGCGCGTGGACCTCGGAGTCGAACCGTTCCGCGACCGCCAGCGCTTCGTCGACGGCCCGTTCTGCGGTTTCGCTACCGTCCGTGGGGATGAGGATGCGTTCGTACATGGGTCAGTCGTCTCCGAGCCGTTCGCCGCCGTCGGTGCTGACGACGTCCTCGGCGGCCTGTTGTTGCCCCATCGGCTCGGGGCTGTGACACTGCCGGACGATCCGTTTGATTCGCTCCGGCGGTTCGTCGGTGACGAGCGAGACGCCGATGGTCACGACGAACACGATGGGCGTGCCGGCGAGCGCCGCGCCGATGGCGGGGAACACGTCGGCGAACACCGGCACTATCGCGCCGCTTTCGCCGGCGGCGTCCCCGAGGAACCCGACGTACGCGGGCAGGACCTCGTTGAGGATGGCGGCGAACCAGATGAGGAGGCCCGTGGTCATGCCGGCGAGCGCACCCTGACGGTTGGTGTTCTCCCACCAGAGCCCGAGGAAGAACATCGGGAACAGTACGAGTCCGGCCAGCGAGAAGGCGTAGGCGACCAGTTCCCCGACCAGCGCCGGCGGGTTGAGCGCGGTGACCGTCACGATCGCGCCCAGGACGATGATGGTGGCGCGACCGACGACGAGCTGCTGGCGCTGGGTCGCGTCGGGATTGACGATGTTCGTGTAGATGTCGTGTGCGGCCGCCGAGGAGGCGGCGATGAACAGCCCGGCCGTGGTCGCGATAGCCGCGGCGATACCGCCCGCCGCGACGAGTCCCACGAACCACGTCGGCAGGTTCGCGAGCTGGGACGCCAGGACGACGATGACGTCACCCTCGGCGCCGCTCATGCCGTTGGCCCCGTACACGTTTCCGACCGAGTTCGCGTAGAGGTCGGTTCCGAACGCCGCGAACGCGGGAGCGCTCAGGTACAGCAGACAGATGAAAAACAGGCCCCACACGGTCGACCAGCGGGCGGTTCGCTCGCTCTCGACCGTGTAGAAGCGCACCAGCACGTGCGGGAGGCCACACGTGCCGACGATGAGCGAGAAGGCCGTCGCGACCCAGAGGTAGAATCCCCCGGTCGTGAACGGCTCGGTGAACTCCGAGTTGAGCGAGCCCAGCAGTGCGCCGTACTCGATCTGCGGGAGAATCGTGGAGTATCCCTGGCTGAAGCCGACGGCGTACAGGCCCGCGAGGAACGCGACGATGAGGATGACGTACTGGACGGCCATGTTCTTCGTCGCGCCGAGCATCCCGGACAGCGCCAGGTAGCCGACCGTAATGCCCATCATGAGGATGACCATGGTGGCGTAGTCGCCGCCGAAGACGTACAGGCCGACCAGTCCCATCCCGCGCGCCTGGCCGACCGAGTAGACGAATCCGATGAGGATGGTCGTCAGGGCCGCGATGGCGCGCGCTGTGTCGGAGTTGAACCGGTCGCCGACGAAGTCCGGTGCGGTGTACTTGCCGAACCGACGCATCTGTGCGGCCATGAAGATGAGCAGGATGAAGTAGCCCGTCGACCAGCCGATGACGAACGACAGCCCGTAGTAGCCCGACAGCGCGATGAGCGCGGCCATGCCGAGATACGACGCGGCGGACATCCAGTTGGCGCCGATCGCCATCCCGTTCTCGATGTTCCCGATGGAACGCCCGGCGACCCACAGGTCCTCGGTGTCGGCGACGCGGAACGCGTACCCGATGCCCAGGAACAACAGCAACATCCCGGAGACCATGATCGCCGGGATTATCTTGAACGACGCGTTGAGCGCGTCCGGGAGCAACCCCAGCGGCGTCGGCATCATTCGTCGATTCCTCCGTCAGTCGCCGCCGGTTCGGTCTCCCTCTCTCGCTGCGTGGACGAGTGGTCGATACCGTACTTCGCGTCCAGCTTGTCGCGTTTGCGCGCGTAGATGAACGAGAGGACGAGCGCGCCCGACGGAGCACAGACCGCGGTCAAGAAGTAGTGGAGCGGGAAGCCGAGTACGGTGATACTCGTCATGAAGTCGGTCGCGAGGTACGTCGCCGTTACGGGGCCGAAGACGACGATGGCCCACGCGACGAACATCGTCCACACGATTTTGAGGTGGTCCCGCATGAACGGGGTCGACGGGCTGAAGATGTTGATTCGTGCGTCGAGGTAGTCGGCGGTCTCTCGACTGGCCGCGACGCCGCCGTCCGTCTCGACGTCCGATTCCGGTGCCTGTTGTGATATGTCGTTGTCGGTCATAGTTCGAGTTGGTGGTGTCGGTCGAAACGCTGGTCAGTCGTCGTCTACCTTCGCCGCTATCTCCTGGACGACCTCGGGGTTGCGGAGGGTGGAGGTGTCGCCGAGCTGTTCGTCGTTGGCGATGTCCTCCAAGAGCCGGCGCA
>NZ_JBQBLX010000006.1:0-395255 GCF_051917725.1 Halomicrococcus pelagicus | reverse complement strand
GCCTCACTCCCGATGGAGATCAAGTGGTATATGACCGGTGCCGTCCACGAACACGGCGAGCGATTCGACTGGCGCGAGTTCGTCTCGCGCGTCAGCGAAATCGAGAACGCTGACCGGCCGGAAGCAGCTTACCACGCCCAGGTCATCACGGATCTCGTACGCACCCAGGTCCCGCTGTCCGACTTCCAGCAGTTACGCGACCAGCTTCCGGAGAGCGAGGATGACGAGAGCTGGGGTAAGCTGTTCAAGGTCGTTGATGCCGGGGGGTGGGGCGATGCCGAAGAGGCACAAACCGGTGGCGGCCCGCAATCCGAGGCTGAAAGTGAGACCGAACCCGAAACCACTTCGGGTGAGTCCTCGGACCGAGACGCGTAATTCGAACCTGTTCGATTAGCCGTTCGCCGTAGCGGTTCTTTGTTGGAGGAACGTCCTCCCATTGCCCGATTACAGCGGTTGCGAGGTGGAAACCCACGACTTTAGCCGTGGAAGATGTCAGGGAAGTAATCGGGCTGGTGAGCTATCGCATGAATCGTGAAATTCTGTACTAGAATGGTGGCAAGACGGGGCCGCCTACTGGACGAAAATGAGGAGACCAGGGACGGCTACCAGTAGCACGAAGAAGGCGAAGAAGACGACGCGGTTCTCGACGGTATGTGTCAACAAGGTCTCGACGAACGTGAAGTACGGTCGATAGAACGCGAGAGCGAGGCCAGTGACGAGCGCGAGAACTACTATGAACCACGCGACTATGCTCAGGGCGTCGGCCGCCCCGAGCGCGACGCCGACGATGACTGTATCGACGAACGTACTGATATTCGCACCCATAATGTACGGGACGATGTCGTCGAGATCCACCGAGTCGCGATTGTACAGGGGGACGACGATACCCACTGAAAAGACGATGCTCGCCGTCACCCCGGCAACGACGAGACCCAGGACGAACGGGAACCACCTGCTTTCGAACTTGTCGTGAAAATGGTGCCGGAGTTGTTCAGTGTCGACCTTGTCGAGGACGGCGTCGAAAAGCCGGAGGCTGAGGAACAGCAGGACCACGGCCAGTAGAAACGTCGGAGCGGCACCGAGGTAGTCGACGAGCGCGTCGGTCGCGGTTCCGTTCATGCTTTTCGCTCCCCCGCTGTCGTCGGCCAACTCGACCGTCGGGAACGCCGAGAGAAGCCAATCGAGCGTAATGTACCCCACTGCGGTCGCAGGAAGGTAGATCGTCTGGGTCACGAGGAACGAGAGAATGCCCATACTCACCGACTTCATGACCGGCCCCTGACGCTCCTGGAGGAACTCCAGTCCCCCGATGAGTACGATTACACCAGACGCGCCGAGCCGGGCTCCCGCGACTAACAGGAAGAACTGCGTTGGCGAGACGAGTTCCGCGTGGAAAAACGCCACTGATACTGCTGCCACGACCGAGCCATTCAGCAATCCGTAGGCCGCCAACCAACTGACACCGAGGGCCGACGGATCGCTGGTCACGATTCGATCTAGATACAGTTCGACGACTGGAGAGAACGCCTCGGTAGCAGCCCCGAGCAGGCGCGCTGCGAACAGGAACAGCGCCAGTGCCACGAGGACACCGAGCCAGACGGCTGCTTTCGGCGCGAGATCCTTCACCGACGCGGGGGGATAAGAGTCCGGCATGGGGTCGTGTTACTCGCGTTCGCTCGGGAACTGTTCGCGGAACTCGTCGGTGCTCACCCGTTCGACGTTCCGTTTCTCGGCTGCTTCGCACTTCGACTCGTTGGAGCTCTCGTCCACGACCGGATAATCCGTCTCGCTACTTACCGACGACGTGTCGTTCGCGTCCTGTCGCTGCATCAGATACGAACTCTCCTCTCGCGTGTAGCCTTCGAGTACCGTGGACCTCAGCCTCCGCCTTCGTTTCTAGTCACCGTTCGTTTTATCGTCCGCTCCTCTGTCACGGGGCGAGGAACCCGGGGCTTCTCTCGGGCGTCAGCATATTCCGATTCCCATGCACAAATGAGTACGTGTTCTCGGACGCCACGCCGAACGCAGGCGTGACGTCACTCGATGTCGAAAACCCTCACGTCGAAGCTGAACGTCCGTCCGGAGTGGTCTGGATCGATGTCTACGACCACGCGACTACGTAGCCACCGATGAAGCATCTGCAGGACTGCCGTTTCGTCGCTGAAACGCCCGACAGGACGTTACTCGGACGGGATACGACGGAGTTGGTGTTATATTCTCGGATGGACGGAGGTTCGGGCGGTGTGCAGGTCGCGACGGTCGTTCTCACGACGCCCGTGCTAGCACGAGTTCGATGGAGAGACCCCACATCTCCTCGTCTTCGGCGCTCTGGACGCGAAAGCCCACGTCCCGTACCGCCTCGCGGACGAATATCGGCCGACAGTCGAGGTGTCGCGGGAACAGCGTGTGCAGGCGCTCGTAGACCCCCGTCGCGAGGCCCGCACGTCGCTTTGAAAGGGAGACGACGCACAGGCGGCCCCCTGGCCGGAGAATGCGCCGACACTCCCGGAGCACGACCGGGATGTCGGGCGTGTCGAACAGTTCGAGCGTGAAGCTCGAAAATATCGCGTCCATCGATCCGTCTCGAAGCGGAAGACGGGTCGCGTCCGCGCAGACCACCTCGGCGCGGTCACCGACGCCCGCGGTCCGGATACTCGTCCGCGCTGTGCGACACATACCCTCGGCGATGTCCACGCCGACGGCGTGTCCGGCGTGGCCGACGGAGTCCGAAAGCGACACGAGTGCCTCGCCGGTCCCGGAGCCCACGTCGAGAACGCGTTCGCCCTCGCTCGGGTCGAGTAGGTTCAGACCTGCTTCGCGCTGTTCGCCTTCGAAGGGAGGCGCTTTCGACCGACTGGCGCCGTCACCTGGCTTTATCTCCCTGCCCGTCGTAGCGCTCGTATGTCCCTCGACGTGGACCTTCCAGAATCACCGGACCTCTCGAACCGAGGCATGCCGCGCGAGTTCGAGTGGCTGGAAGAGACGAGCGGGTCGGAGGAGTTCCACCGCGAGGCACTCGAAGACTGGCTCCAGGACGGTGCGTGGAAAGAGGGGTTTAACGAGTGGGCCGAGTATACGGACCTCGACGAAAAGCAGGTTCGGGCCGTCGATGACCTCGGGCTGTTTCAGGCGTTCGACTTCTACTGGGACCCCACCGACGGCCGCCTTCGATACGACGCCCCGAGCGTTCCGGACGACTGGCGCGAGCGGGAGGTGACTGAGTCGTTCGATTCCAGCACGGTTTCGATGATAGACGCCGAGTTACAGAATCTCGGTCGAACCGTCCAAGAGATGCTGGAGGACTACCTCGAACGGAGCGAGGAAGCGTCCGATTACGTCTGGAACGAAGAGACGTTCGGCCAGAGCAGAGAGTGATCCCGTCGCGTGCTTACTTGACGCCGCGGAACGTAGATGCCGACAGGGAACACCCTACGAGGCGATACTCGACTACGCCGATGAGCGCGACATCGACTCGTGGCGATGGGCACGCACGGTCGGGCCGGGAGAGGGCCGGACCTGGGTAGTACGACGCTCAGGGTCGTCCGAAACGTCGACGTACCGGTGCTGACGGTTCGATTCAGCGAAGCCATCCCCCTCGATTTGGAAAGTCACTACGGAATCTTCGACGACGTACTCGTCGCTACCGACGGTAGTGACGGTTCGATGGCCGCCGCCGAGCAGGGAATCGGCATCGCGGAGATGTACGGTACGACAGTTCACGCACTCTACGTCGTGGACACGAATACGTACGCCTTCGAAGACGTGCCGCGGAGTATCGTCGGCATCCTCAAAGAGAGCGGGAACGCTGGACTGGACGGGATAGTCGAGATGGGTCGGGAAGTTAACGTCGAGGTCGAGACGTCGTTCCGGCGTGGAAGACCGTCACAGGAACTCCTCGACTACGCCGACGAGAACGACGTTGACCTCTTCACGCTGGGCGCGCACGGTCGGACGAGCGAAGTCCACCTCGGAAGCACCACCGAACGCGTGATTCGGACTGCCGAGCAACCGACACTGACGGTCCGTCAACGGTTTCTAGCACGTCCTTCACCCGCCACGAGCGACGACTTATCCGATTTCGTGAGGGGAGAAGCTTCCGAGTAGGTCTCTAGAAGAGGTCGGTGATTCCGGGTCGTTCCGAGAGCATCGACTGGTCGAGATAGAGTCGTTCCAGCCCCGTGTCTCGAGCGTGAGTCACCACTTCCTCGTACTCCTTCTGGGTAATCGGACGGCTGATCTCTCCGTAGAAGTCTTCGGTTTTGGCTTTGTAATACGGCTGATATTGGGCCATGATATCGACGAACGTTTGCTCGGAAAGTTCCTCGGCGATGAATTCAACGACTCGTTTTGCATTGTCGAGGTGATTCGGCATGACGAGGTGGCGCACTAGGAGGCCGCCAGTCGCCAACCCGATATCGTTCATCCGCAGGTCCCCCACCTGCCTGTGCATCTCTTCAAGCGATTCCGTGACGTTCGACCAGTAGTTCGGAGCCTTCGAATACTTCGCCGCCGCTTGATCGTCGGACCATTTCACGTCGGGCATGTAGATGTCGACGATTCCGTCGAGTTTCTCGAGGATTTCCGCGCGCTCGTACCCGCCGCAGTTCCACACGATCGGGAGGTCGAGTCCGCGATCCTTCGCGATTTTGATCGCCTCCACTAGATGCGGTGAGTGATGGGTCGGCGATACAAAATTGACGTTGTGACAGCCTTTCGCCTCGAGTTCGAGTGCCATTTCGGCGATGTCCTCGGCCGTGGCGGGATCGCCTTTGGCCTCGTGGCTAGTTTCGAAGTTTTGGCAGAACACACACTTCATGTTACAGTTCGCCAGGAAAATCGTCCCACTTCCGTTGTGACCCTTTAGACAGTCCTCTTCGCCGAAGTGAGGGAAGTACGACGAGACGTAGGCGGTGTCGTCGACTTGGCAGGTGCCTTCCCGGCCGGCCGTCCGATCCACGTAACACTCGTACGCGCACAAGTCGCAGTTCGCGTATCGTCCCCGAAGGTCGGCGATCCGGCGGTCGAACACGTCGTCGGACAACTGCCGGTAATTCGGTTCTGGGTCGGTGGACTCGACACTCATATAGCCACTATTGGCCCGCGTTAGCATACATCTATTGCCGGGGGGTTCGTTCGAGGACCTCACGACAAGTCGAGGTGCAGCATCTCACGCCTCGCCTTCGAACTCGGATTCAAACGGGTGACACTCCGATAGAGAAACGCCAGGAAGAAGAGCAAAACGAAGATACTGACGATCCAGAGCAGTATCTCGATGTCGGTGCGATAGAGGTGCTAGAGGACTATCGGAATCGCGATGACCGTGCCAATCAGGCCAAGGGCGGGAAAGAGAGATTCGACCCCGTCTCATCGGTGAGTCGAAGGTTCGCGAAGTTGGCGACGGCGTCGGCACTCGGAAAGGCAACCGAGCCGAACTCGGTAATCTGCTGGGGGGTGCCGAGTGCGTCGTCGTCGCCGTTCCCGTAGGACCGCCGAGTACGATAGACGACCTCCAAGCGGAGGCTGACGAGGTGGTCTGTCCGAGGGTGACACCCGCGTTCCGCGGGCTGGGACAGTTCTACGAGGGCTTCGAGCAGGTGACCGACGAGGAGTCGATGACATATCTCTGACAACCCGTAGCCAAGACGACCGCGCTGACGGCTGACCCGCACGTCGAACCTCTATGAACCCATGGCTAACGACAACACGTGGATCTCGAATACATCTAACCCCGATAAATATCAAAGGCGTACGAGGGAGCACACGACGCGAACGAGGTGATTATCAATCACCCGAAACATCCCGACACGCTGGCCGAGGTAGACAACGAAAGTCTCAGGTGCTGGGCATTGCCCCCTCGTTTTTTGTTGTTGACGTGGTAGGGCACGTGATGGTCAGCAACGAACGGAACGTATCGCGGCGACGTGTGTTGCGCGTCGGAGGGGGCGCGGCACTACTGGGAATTGCAGGAAGTAGGGGAGTAAACGGAATCGAATCAAAGCCCGTCAACGGGTCGCAGGAGGAAGGAAACGGGGACGGGCAGGACCCGACTCTCGTGGCCACAGAAGGACAGGCCGAGGTAGCGCCGGGCGAAACCGGCAATACGTGGCTGTACGACGACCGGTATCCCGGACCGGAACTCCGCGTGAGCGAGGGAGACACGCTGCGTGTCTCCGTCGAGAATCGGTTACCGGAGGGAACGACCGTTCACTGGCACGGCGTCCCCGTCCCGAATCCGATGGACGGCGTTCCGAACGTCACGCAGGACCCGGTCCCACCCGGCGAGACGTTCACGTACGAATACGAAGCGTCGCCAGCGGGCACCTACGTCTATCACAGCCACGTCGGTCTCCAACTCGACAGGGCGCTCAACGGGCCACTGATCGTCGAGGAAGAGTCGCCCCACGTCGAGTACGACCGGGAGCACACGCTGGTGGTCGACGACTTCTTCGCTGGCGATCCGAAACTCGACTCCATCGAGGCGCCACCTGGGGGAGGTCGTGGCGGTGGCGGCCCCGGTGGCGGTGGCGGCCCCGGTGGCGGCGGCGGCGGCGGTCCCGGTGGCGGCGGACCTGGTGGCGGCGGACCTGGTGGAGGTGGTCCCGGTGGCGGCGGACCCGGTGGTGGTGGTCCCGGTGGCGGCCCCGGTGGCGGTGGCGGCCCCGGTGGCGGCGGACCTGGTGGTGGCGGACCTGGTGGAGGCGGTGGTCCCGGTGGCGGTGGTGGTCCCGGCGGCGGTGGCGGCGGACCCGGTGGAGGAGGTGGCCCCGGTGGTGGAGGCCGGAACGGCAGAATAGGAGGTGGGGGTCCGATGCACGACCGCCGTCCCCCGTACAAGGGGATGGTCATCAACGGACGGCTCCCCTCCGACCCGCCCGTATTCGACGTCCAAGAAGGCGAGCGCGTCCGACTGCGATTCATCAACCCCGGCGGCGCTACGACGTACCGCGTCGGTATCGGCGGCCACTCGATGACCGTCACGCACACCGACGGACGACCGGTCGAACCGGTGGAAGTCGACTCCTTCTACATCAGCATGGGCGAACGCTACGACGCAATCGTCGAGGCCGACTCCCCCGGGGACTGGGCCATCGTCGCGTCACCCGTCGTCGGAAGTGAGCGACCTGCGGAAGCGATACTGCGGTACGATAGCACGACCGGGACCAATTCTGCCGGACGACCACAGTTCGACGGTCGGACGCTACAGTACGGCGACCTCCAGGCACTCGAACCGCTCGACGTTGGCGGTACACCCGACCGGACGTTCGACCTCACCCTCTCGGGAGGGATGATGCAGGAACCCGGAGCGTGGACCATCGACGGGCAGGTGTACCCGGACGCCGACCCTCTAGAGATCAGCGAGGGCGAGCACGTTCGGGTTCGGATGGTAAACCGCAGTCCGGCGATTCACCCGATGCACCTTCACGGCCACTTCTTCCAGGTCGGCGACGCAGTCAAGGACACCGTCCTCGTCCCGCCCCATCGGGGACAGGTTACGTTCGACTTTCTGGCGGACAACCCCGGTGACTGGCTCTTCCACTGCCACAACAACTATCACCTGGAACGAGGGATGGCTCGAGTCTTCGAGTACGTCTGAGAAGTACTCTTAGTCCCCGGGACATCTTCCGTGAAACGAACGGCGGGGAGCGACGAGTAGCGTTACTCGTTGACGAAGGGGGTTTCGAGGAAAGGTTTGTAAGGGTTTCGACTGTACAGGGGACAGAAATGTTAGAGCAACTACTCGGCGACGAGGTGGAGTCGTCCGGGGAGTATCTGGCGGAGATCATCTACGGCGCGAACGACGGAATCGTTACCACGTTCGCAGTCGTCTCGGGAGTCGCCGGGCCCCACTGAATCTCAATCGTGCTGATCACGTGAACGTGGAGTGGATGCAGATATCTCGTCTCGTCTATTCGGAGTAGCCTTCCGTGAGGAACGCCCCCTCGGTCTCGTACATCGACACCAGTTCCTCGATGAGTTCCTCGTACGATTCGTCCTCCTCCAAGTGTTGGTCGAGTCGCTCTGCGAGATCGTCGTTGAGTTTTATCGTGACGGTCATCGTTGGTGGTTCGCTTTTGGTTTCAGTATGGCGGTGATTCGGCTTCGATGACGCCGGCGAGGTTGTCCATCTCGTCGGTGAGCAGGACAAGGAGGTCGTCCAGCGTCACGATTCCGGCGGTACTTCCCTCTGAATCGACGACTGGGAGACGCCGCACCGACTGCTCGTACATCGTCTCGGTCGCTTCGAAGACGCCATCGTCGGCCTGTACCGTGGTCAGCGTCTCGGTCATGATATCTTCGGCGGTCACCTCCGTCGGGTCTTCGCGTGGTTCGAGAACCTCCATGACGAGGTCGCGGTCGGTGACGATACCGACCGGCCTGCCGTCGTCTTCGATGATCGTACTTCCGACGTTCTCCTCTTTCATCACGGTGGCCAGATTCCCGGCGGATTTGTCTCTGGGAGCCGTTACTACGCCAGCTCGGGCTACGTCTTGTACTGTCACTGTGTCTCCCGCGAACCGATACGACGGAGGAATCCATAAGTGTACGTCCCCGACAGTTGGTCAGGAACTGGCGGCTGGCACGCTCGGTACCGGAGACGAGTATCCTCCCACCGGAAGGAGCGACGGCACTCACTTTTTCGGGTTGCATCGCTGGCCGTTCGCATACGGTCGCGGAGTTTCACCGAACCCGCACGGAAAGGAGACGGTGTTATTTTCTGTCAGAGGGTCCTATCGAAGCGTATGTCTGGGGGACTAGGGGGAACCGACCGGTTCCAGGATAGAATCGACGCTGGCCAGCGGTTGGCTGACGCAATTGCGGAACACGACGTAGACGCTGACATCGTACTCGCCATCCCACGTGGTGGTCTTCCTTTAGGACGCGAGGTGGCGGATGCACTCGAGTTGCCACTGGATATCATCGTCGCCTCGAAGATCGGTGCGCCAGACAATCCAGAGTATGCCATCGGTGCGGTAGCCAGCGACGGGAGCGCATGGTTCAACGAGGCGGCCATCGAGCGAGTTGGCGCCTCGGACGACTACCTCGAACGCGAGCGCGAACGGGAGGCTCGGAACGCACGCGAGAAGGCCGAACGATACCGCGGCGAACGAAGCGAACCTACTCTCGCGGGGAAGACAGTCCTCGTCGTGGACGACGGTGTCGCGACCGGGTCGACTGCCATCTCCGCAGTACGGTTAGCTCGCGAGAAGGGAGCCGAACGAATCGTCGTCGCCGTCCCAGTCGGACCGCCAAGCACGATAGACGACCTCCGAGCGGAGGCCGACGAAGTGGTCTGCCCAACGACGACGCCGGCGTTCAGTGCGGTCGGGCAGTTCTACGAGAACTTCGAGCAGGTGAGCGACGAGGAAGCGATGGCGTACCTCTACGAGGAGTCGTAAATCGCCTCGGGGTCACGTGGTTCGAGACGCCGACGGCGTCTCGTCATCACGAGAGACTCTCGAACGACCCCGAGGGTGAAGGCCGTACGCTCCGCTAAATGTGTTCCGTTCGCTCAATATACTGTTCGATCGTGCTGGTCGAAACATCGCCTGCCGTCCCGACGTAGTACGATTCCTCCCAAAACCCACCGCTCCACAGGTAGTCCTCCAAGAACGGTTCATGCTGTTCCCACATCTCTCGCGCCGTGATGCTCTTGACCGTCCGTACAATCTCGCTCGGCGCGTGCTTCGGGTGAGCGGAGACGAACAGGTGTACGTGGTCGGGCGAGATGTTTAGCGATAGTATCTTGTAGCCATACTCGTTGCACACGTCGCGGAAACTCGCTTCCAGCGAATATTCGAGTGGTTCGAGAATCGAGTGCCGGTACTTCGGGCACCACACGAAGTGGTAGTTGACGTTGTACACCGTGTGATTCGACCGCTTCTCACCCATACCTACCACACAACTACCAATCGAAAGTATTTTCTAAAGCCCCCCACAGTCAACCTTCAGTAGACTTTTAAGCGTGGAAGGACAAGGGGTAGACGTGACGAAACAACTCAAGGTATCCGATGCCGTGTACGACGATCTTGACGAACTCAAGGACGAAGAGGGCCACACGAGTTTCGACAGCGTGATTCGTACGCTCCTCCTCCACTACCGTCACGTCCAACCCAACGACGAAGAATGACCGACACACAGGCTCTCGTCAAGACACTGGACTTCCAACTCAACATCCAGAGTGACAACGAGAGCCTGCTGTACGATGCCACGCTCGAAGCCCGCTCGGTGTACAACGAAACCATCCGCCTCGCCAAACAAGCCGTGGACTGGGACGCGATTCCCGACCGCGTGGCCGACGAAGCCAACCTCGTGAAAAACACGACACAGCGCGTCGTTGCCAAAGCACTTGGCGCGGTGGAAAACTACTACGAGCACGACGACTTCGGGCTTCCGAGTCACACCAAGGACGGCGCGTACCCGCTTCGAGCGAATTACGAGGAGGGGTACAACCTGTCGCTCACCGACGAGGGCGACGTGGCGTTCCGCATCAGCGCGAAGCCGTACAAGCACGTCAAGGGCGTCCTCAAAGGAAGTGACGCCCACCTCGACGTTCTCAAGACCGCGCTCACGAGCGACGAGTGGAAGATTGGGACGGCGGAAGCCCTGTTCCACAACGAGAACGCTGAACTACACGTCAACGTCACCAACACCGAGCAGACCGTCCGCGACAAGCAGGACTCACGGACGGTCATCGGTGTGGACGTGAACGAGGATAACGTGGCTCTCACCGCTCTCTCCGAAGGTGGCGTCAAGGACTCGTTGGTCATCGACTTCCCCGAGATTAAGTTCGAGCGTCACCGCTACTTCACGATGCGAAAGCGCGTGCAGAACGCGGGGAAAGACAGCATCCACGACACGCTGGAAGGACGTGAGGAACGGTTCGTCCGCGACCGACTCCACAAGGTGAGCCGTCACATCATGGAGTGGTGTCGTCAGTTCGAGAAGCCGTGCATCGTCTTTGAAGACCTCAAAGAGATGCGTGACAGTATCGACTACGGCATGCGGATGAATCGACGCTTGCACCACCTCCCGTTCCGCGCTCTTCAGTTCTATACGTCCTACAAGGCGTCGTTCGAGGGCATCCCAACTGCGTGGATTAACCCGAGTACACGAGCCAGCGATGCCCGATGTGCGGGCATACGGAGCGAGCAAATCGGAACAAGAAGCGGTTCAAGTGTCGGTCGTGTTCCCATCAAGATCACAGTGACCGTAGTGCAAGCGTGAATATCGCCGTGAAAGGTATCGAGACGCATCAGGACTGGAATGTGCCTGCTCTCAACAGCCTTCCCGTTGTTCGGACGGTGCGACGGCAGGCATCGGGGGCCGTGGACGCCCCGACCGTGACCCACCCGACCGCCCGAGGCTATTAGGCCGATGATCGCGTGGGGGTGTCCGATTAACCCACGGGAAGCCTCGGGGCGTGACCCCGAGGCGGTTCACCAGGCAGCCGAATTGATGTGCGAACACGGTGTTCGGCGGCTTCCCGTCTGTGATGCCGACGACGAGCTGGTTGGAATCATCACGGCTGATGATCTGACCGAGCTTCTTGCTGATGAACAGCAACAGCTTGCCGATGTTATCCGGGCGCAACGACCCCCGTACTAACTATCCATTTTTCGGATTTCGGGGAAGAGAGGTCTAGCGAGTAGCTGTGATACAACTGTACTGTTCGCTGAACTTGGAGAAGGTGCCCGCAGCTTGCGGGCCGCTAACGGTAGTCGGTCACTCCTCGAGCATCCAGCCGAAGCGCTTCTTCCAGTACTCCTCGCCCGGGTGCTTTTTGCTTCGTCCGTAGGTCTTCTTGTCGCGGATTTGTCTCTCCAGGATGTCCCGCGCCTCGTTAATCGCTTGACTTGCGCCGTATCCCGTCCCCGAGGCGATATACAGTCCTCGGTCGGTGTGCAGACGAATGCGGGCGAGCAGAAGTGGCGTCCCACGCAGCTTCTCGTCGTGTTTGTGCAGGTGGATCCTCGCGTCTAGGACGTTCATGCCGTGATCTCTGTCGTCGAACTTCTCGACCATCTCCACGACCTCCTCGTAGCGCACGTCGTCTAACAAGTCGGTGCCGTAAATCTGGACGGCCCGATTGCCTCCGACCTCCCACGTGAGTGACTCGAGGACGTCCGTTTTCGTGACGATACCATCGGGACGTTCGTCTTCAGTGACGACGAGCGACGAGCCATCGATCTCGAACATCTCGTCGACGGCCGTGTCGAGCGTCTGATCAGGTCGTATCGTTCGCACCGGCGATACCATCACGTCCCGAACCGGCAGGTCGAGGATACGCGCAAGTTCCCCTTCTCGGGCGCCGAAGCCACCGCGACGCACGCGACCGGCGCTGTCGGAGAGGTCTCCCCCGAACGAGTCCGTCCCGGCCGGGTCACCACCCTGACTCTGCTGGGTGGATCTGACCGTCAGGTCGGTCACGTCGTAGAGGCTCAAGATGCCGACCGCCGTGCTATCCTCGACGACCGGAAGGTGCGTAATCCGGTTCTCACGAAAGATGTGGAGCACTTTACCAGCCGTCGACTCCGAACTCACCGAGACGAGGTCGTCGGTGTAGGCGTCGGCGACGGTCGCCGCGTCGAGAAACGGCTTGACCTTCTGGAGAATCCCGTCGACGGTGACGACTCCGACCATTTCCCGACCGTCGAAAACGGGGAGGAGTTGGGAGTCGCCATCGATCATCAGCTGTGCGACCTTACGGATGTCTTCGTCGGGAGCGAGTCGGGGGACGTGCCAGACCAGCGAGCCGAGCTTTTCTCCGGGCTGGTGATGCGAGTTGGCGAGTTGTCTTCTGGTGATGACCCCCTCGAACTTGTCGCCGTTCACGACAACGCCCTTGACGTCTGGATTGTCGAACGTGCCGACGAGTTTCGAAACCTGCGTCTCGGGAGTGTATTCTATGTACTCTTCCGAAACGATGTCATTAATGTCCATGCTTTTTCACCGTCGGTTAGTCGTTTTTCAATACCCCCGGACTGTCCGGTTGCCAAGTGAACTCACGGTATTGGATTCCAAATACCCACCGGTCACTCCCAGAATCCGGGAAGTCGCTTGATAACGCGGTATCGAAAGCACATTCTTCAATGGCAGGTAGTGATAGATGTGCTCCGTCCCGAGTACACCAACCGCTGGAAGTTCTCCGTTTCCTCGACCGAGCGACGCCCGGAAGGTTTTCGAAAGGCATTGCGCTCTCCTTTCGACGTCGTGACTTCGATCTCTGTGGTATAAGACGTTTGGGACGACGAGCGCGGTCGGACAGGTCATCTACCCGTCTCAACGGCAGGCTGTTGGTCCTCGTCAGCCCATACGTCGTACGGGTCTTCCGTGCCCCGTAGTGTTCTACACTTTGTTGAAGATTATCATACAGTATTAGCGTTTTAACAACAGCCAGTTCTCCATTACAATACTATCTCTGTAATGGAGTTTACGTGCCCGACGGCGTTGAGCAATCCGTCAATGGTTGTGTCCTATCGGCTATACAGTGTGTGCCGGTGAATCTGGTGCGGACAGGTGCAGGCGATGTGATCGCCCGCTCCGGTGTCGAGCGTAATCGTGTATTGGTGCACGGTGGGGTTCTCGTTGCGCTAGTTGGCTACTTCTATCTGTCCAGCCTGCTATGCTTCTTCGGCTCATCTTCACCTACTACATTAATGAAATGAGGATAAAGAAGAAACTTGTGACAGATATTCTTATTCCAAGCGGTAAGTGCGTTTTGGTAATACTGAGAGTGTGGAACACTGCGGATCGCCAAACAGACGGTGCTTTTTGCCCAAATTATCTCAGCATACGTGCTTTGTTTCGTCACAGATCAGTCGTATCCGTCCTCGTCGGGGAGTGGTGCAATCGGTGTCCAGAGTGTCCACACTGAAGCGGCTGGCAGTGACTTGAACAACGTGAACGACGCACCTTGAGGATTCAACCATGGCGCCACAGCATCATCATCACATCTCGCCCGGCCTGGCTTCCCGTTGCGCAACTAGCCGTCATCCATGGCGAGGGCGCCTGTTTGACTACTGTGGAAGTCTGTTTTGGTAGCTCAGGCTGGTGAAGCGACTCCTTTGTAAGGAGTCGGTCGAGAGTTCAAATCTTTCCCAAGGCTTGCTCCAGCCCGACCATCGACTTTGGTCAGTAGTTACTTGCCGAACCTCTTCTTACTGCCCGTTATGAGTGGAGAAACGCGACGGGTTATTATCGATACAGACACCGCTGGTGATGACACACAGGCTCTCTTGCTCGCGGCAACCTCCGACCGCATTGCTATTGAGGGCGTGACTATCTGTACTGGCAACGTTGAATTCGAGTACATGGTAGAAAACGCCAAGTATGCACTGGACCTGGCGGGCGTTGCTGACGATGTTACTGTCTACGAGGGTGCACGGACACCGCTAGTGAAAACGCACGAGTATGCCGATGACGTGCATGGTGAAGGCGGCCTTGGCGGCGACCTCTTTCCAGAGACTGGAGTTCCCTCCGGCGATCAGTATGCTGTCGACTACATTGTTGAACAGGCACGTGAGAATCCGGGCGAACTCACGCTCGTCTGTATTGCCCCGCTGACAAACGTTGCGCTCGCGCTGCAGAAAGAACCGAATCTCAACGAGTTGCTCGACGAAGTATGGGTGATGGGTGGGGCCGTCAACTACCCTGGTAACGTTACGCCTGCCGCCGAGTTCAACTTCTGGGTCGATCCGGATGCCGCAAAAAGAGTCGTGCGCGAACTTGATATCGTTCTCTTCGACTGGGGGGTTACTGTTCGCGATACTGCGTTCGACGCTGAGAGGCTCGCCGAGATCGAAGCTGGTCCTGATACGGACCTTGCGTCATTCTTCCTGGAGATCGCCAGTTCAGTTCGCGAATCCAACGAGGCGAATCTGGGCCGAGACCTGACGACCCAGCCGGACGCGGGGCTCATGGCTGGGCTCATTGCACCAGAACTCATCGAAGAGACGGGGACGTACCACGTTGACGTCGATGAACGGGAAGGACTCACCCGGGGCTACCTGTCGGTCGACAAAAACAACGATACCGGCGATGACGCTCGAACCACTATCATCCAGTCATTCGATACACGTCTGTTCCACCAGGTATTCAAGGATATGTTATTCAAACAATCGCCTGAAGCCTCGCTGTAGTGTATCCTTTCTCTTCCCTTCCCTACTACGCTGGTCTTTGGCCCCTGGACGGCCAATCTCATCACTACCCACCTGACAGCACGGGTAACAGTCGTCTTCTTCGATGCACGAATTCCCACAGTCACCATCATTGTAATCCTCGGGATTGCGCACCGCCTTCGAGCGGTGATATCGACCGATACGCTCGCCACAATCGAGGCAGATCAGCCGCCACTTGGGCTAGGTAAACTGCTGGCAGTGCTGGGCGATATCGAGTGGGTCCGTCCAGCGGGCGAATGTCTCGACGTGGTCGGCTTCGTTAAACCGCCAGTATTGCCAGGCGTGGACGAGTTCGTGCCGGATAGTCTTGCTGAACTGCTGCCAGCCGAATTCTTGATAGGCGTCCCAGGTGAGCCTGATCGTGACCGCCTGGGTATCTGGGTCATATTCGGTGACGCCAGCCTGTTGCTGGGTCCGCTCGGAGACCTCCGAGTTGATTGAGTCGACGGGGAACTCGGGGAAGTGCTCGGCAGCGATGTCGCGAAGTTAGTTCACGACCTAGATGGCAGAAGTACCCTTCGACGATGGGATGGCTCCTTCAGGCGATGGATTCATTTTCCTGAAGGAGATGGCTTTCTCCGTGTTCCAGATGAGATTCCTGTTCTTTCACTGACGTCCAGGACTGCATACTCAGTGGTCGTTACTAGCCCAAACACTCTCTGGTGTCGGGACCGAGTTCGCGCTGAGTGTCCGAGCGCCGTAGATGGCGACGAGAAGCACGACGAGAATCCAGACCGTGACGGCGTGCCCGACATAGACGCTCCACAGCAAGTCGAACCGGACAATCCCCTCGACGATCACCGTCTCGACATCTATTGGAACCAGCCCACTGACCGCGTTATCAGCCCCGTGCATGATCATCACCAGTAGAACGCTCGCACCGCTACTGTTGTAGAGCCACGTCAACAGAACCGAGAACCCGACGATGCCGACGAAGTACGACGTCTGCTCGATTGACGACCACTGTGCGTGAGGGGCCGTCGGGTCGAGAAAGAGCGGCAGATGCCATCCGCCCCACAGCACCCCGACAATGATGGAGCCACGGAATGCACCATACGTGTCTTGCAGGTGCGGTTGTGGGAAGCCACGCCAGCCGGCTTCTTCCTGTCCTCCACCGATGAACGCCCCGAGGAGCGTTCCAATAATAATCGTCACACCGGCGTCGAGGGGATCGAACGAGCCGAAATCCAACGGACCACCAGTCACGGTTGCGGCGGTGATCGCACCGATCGTGATCACGATGGGGAGACCGACGGCGGCGAGGTACCACCTCGGGTGTACTCGCCATCTGATAATCTGCCGGGCCCAGGCACGAACGTTGCCCGCACCTACGTACACGACGACTGCTGCTGCGAGCGTCGGCATCAGCGCAGAGAGGAATCCGCTCAGAATCCACCGCGTCCAGGAAGGTTCCATCCCGAGCACGAGAACACCGAAATCCAGGGTCCAGGCCCCCGCGTAAGTGAGGAGCGCGAACGCTGCGACGGGATGGTCGCGTATCCGATCCTCGATACTCGACATGGTCCGACACTACGCCCCCACGCTCGAAAAATGTACATCAAGCGCCGATCTCTGAATCCAATAAATGCTAACTGAATTCAGGTCGTCGTAGTAGTAATGAGCAGCCGGTCGCTTGCAGCGTCGACGAGAAACAACGGCTGGAGACGGTTGCCGTGCTCGCAGGCCGTCCACGGAGTGTCGACGTTGGTTGTGTGGTCGGTCCACTGGCCGACCTCAGCAGTGACCTTCTCTGCGATGTCTTGGGCCGAGCTATCGGTGCCAGCGCCGTTGACCGGTCGATAGTAGGGAGCGAGAAACGTCTTCGTCGCGCGAATCCCTGGGTTGGCGAGCTTCGAGATGTCGTGGACGAACGACCGTAGGTTCTTATCTTGATAGAGATCAAAGACTGTCTAGTATGCTCGATGGTATCGGCGGCCGGTTGGCTGGACTCAAACGACCGCTCTGCTACGTGATGGGTTTGCTTTACGTCGTCGCGGGCGTGCTCCATTTCGTGTTCCCGAAGGTCTATGCTCGCATCGTCCCCCCACAATTTCCCCGACCAGTCCTCCTTGTTTATCTCTCCGGACTGGCGGAGGTCGTCCTCGGTATTGGCGTTGTACTCCGGCGAACGCGCCGCGAATCAGCGTGGGGACTCATCGCACTGTTGATCGCGGTCTTCCCGGCGAACGTTTACATGGCAACCAACGACGTGATTCCTGAGACCGTCCCCAACTGGGCCAGCGGCATCGCTCGGGTCGCGATGTGGGTGCGCCTCCCGTTCCAAGGCGTCCTGATCCTCTGGGCGTGGTGGTACACGCACCTACCCGAGACCACCGAGCGAGGGTCGCCAGATTGACCTCCTCCACGGCGTGAACACCGTGGAATCCCCGATGGGGAGTGTACGGTTGCGCGTTTCCTCGGCCCTCAAGTACGCTTTCGCGTGGGGCGTTCATCGGTCGCCGTCCGGTTACGACCCCGGATATGCTTTCCAGCGCGTACAACCCGGTCAAACGGGCCTTCCCACCCGGACGTGCCGGGCGCTTCGACGGGACGGAATACCGTCCGCCCCTCCACGGTCGGGTATTCATCTGACTGGGTACCACCATTCGCGTCCGACCAGATGGACGGGACGTGGGGGCGTGGGTCTTCGGCTTTTTACCGGTGGGCTGTGGACGCGACGCGTCCGTTGGGGTCGAAGACCCCGGGCCATAACCGGGGACGCCGGAACCTCCCAATACGGGAGGGCCGAGTTTAATGATTCGGGACGGAACTCTCGACCGTCTACCGCACGGTGGATTGTGCCTCATCGTGTCGGCTTCATCCTCCGTCTGAAGACGGGGCCATTACTCATCCTCGGCCCAATTGCGGAGGTCAACCTCCGTCGGTCACTGAAACCCTCTGACGGTCAATGGACGTGTTCGTTTCGAACTGCTTCCACTCGTCATCCTCATCGCGAGTGTTTTCTCACTGGCGTACCCGATAGTCGTCACCTGGGGTAGCTCCCATTGAGTGATATAAAGAAGATACTTATCAGATAACTATCTGTACGCGCATATGGCCCCAGTTACCCGTCGGACAGCCCTTCGTGCCAGTGGTATCGCACTGCTCTCGACGCTCTCTGGCTGTTCGCTACTGCCGTCCCAGTCATCCATGCTCGATGTGGCAGTCTTCAATCACACCGATACGCCGTACACAGTGGTACTGGATCTATTTCGGGAGAGTGGGGACGCATCCTCACGTGGCGCGAGAAGCTACGACGATAGCATCCATGTCGAGCCACAGGGCGAGGTTCGACAGGAGAATGTCGTCGAGACCCATGCGTACTTAGTCAGATACAGTGTCCTCAGGGACAACAATCGACAAACAGACGAAGGGCACGTTCACTACTATCCTGCCGATAGTTCGGGTGAAGAGTATATCGTATTCGACCTCCACTCTCCAGGTGTTCTGACCCGCCGGTGAACAAATCGCACCCCCTTCCTATCAGTCTATTCAGTCCCCCAAGTGCGAAACGAAGAGTAGTGGATTGCTGAATACACCCTCTTCATTGCCCACTGGTTAGTCCCCGCTGTTCAGGATTCCGTCGTTTGAACTACCAATCCTCAGGGTTAATCCCATCATCCTCATGGAGTTGTGCGAAATCAAATGTGTGAATGTCAGTCGTTTTCACGGAATACGCGTCCTCCTCGACATCAATGACATCGAATCGGTCGTCCTTTTCACGAACGTCTGCGCGGCTGTTTAACCGAACGCGATTGAAGTCAGCTCGGGTTGTACGCGTGTTGAGACATCCGTACGAAGTATCCTCACTGCCAAAGTCCGTCCCGCAGACGCCGATGAGATACTCAACGTGGAAGTACCTGCTGAGTCGCCGATGGTGATCGTCACTTACGACGACGTTCGTCGGTGTGTCGACGCTACCTGAGAAGAAATCGGGGTCGTACTGACCAGAGACCTCCTTTTCCTTCGTGTCGAACCGGAGGTCAAGTGGTTCGTTTGTGTATCGTTGTCCGTTATACTCCCAAGTAAGTGAAACCGCCTTCAACTGGAGGTGGCCGTTCTTCGATTGCTGAAGCGAGGAGAGGCATCCTCCGAGGACGCCTGCTGAGAGGGTCACTCCGGTAGATGCGAGAACCTGTCGTCTGGAGAGCATACTGGGATCCACGAAGAGTAGTGGTAAGTATCTTGTCCAATAACGCACTTGCGCGAGTCTGAGAGAGACGTCCTCTCTATTCAGCAGGCCGTTTGTATCAGCCGTTGAGGACTCCATGGGGCCGACTAATTCAAACCGGCCCGCCACCGGTGCCACCTGAAGAGATTATCCGGCTTGACCACCGAGGACCTATATGCAGTGGTGCGACCAGCCAACGAGATCATCCGCGAGCGAAGGTGTGAGCCCCCGAAACCGAAGCCCGAAGGGGGACGTGGCGTGACCGACGACCCTCTTCCGGCCGAACACCTCTCGCCGCTCGCCACCCTCGTCGACGAGGTACTCGCGGGCGTCGGCTACGAGATGGCGGCCGCCACCGACGCCATCGACGACACTGTTCCCGGCTACGGCGGTTTATTCGATCCCGCGACCACCTCGGCCGAGTTGCGTCGCGCGCTCGATAGCCTGCTGGCGTCGGGACTCGCCCGGCCACCCGTTCCCGAGCCGACGAGCGACACATTCATCCTCTACGTCGACGGCAGTTCACGCGGCAACCCCGGCCCCGCAGGTGCGGGCGCTGTCATCATGGACGCTGCGGAGGACGAACTCGCGCGTCTCGGCCGACCCGTCGGCTCCCGGACTGGGAACAACACCGCCGAGTATGTCGCCCTCCAGCTCGGGCTCTCCGAACTGTTGGCTCGCTACGAGCCACGCAGGCTGGACGTGCGCATCGATTCGATGACGGTCATTCGAGACGTCTGGGGTGGCGATGACCCGACGGAACCGGGCGTCGAGACATACAGCGAGGCCATCAGGGCGGCACTGTCGAGCATCCCGGACCACCAGTACACGCATCTGGCCGACAGCGACCCGAACCCCGCCGACGCACTGGCGACAGTGGGAGCCGATATCGCGGCCTTCGGACCGACATAGTAGCGTACACCGCTTAAAATTCGAAATCCTGGCTCTGTTGAGATCCTCAGAAGCTCCTAGAACCCACGGACTGACTACATCCTCTGTACTCAGCGCGACGCTGTTGGCAGGCCTTCGGCAATACGTTCAGTTGCCCAATTTGGGTGATTAAGGCAAGAGAAACCACGGAATATAGCCTACTACTCCCGGAGTATCTGTAAAAGGTCTCGGCGGATTCCGATAGAGATAGACCATTCGATTATTTTACCTGTACTGTCCCGACCATCCCCGAGCTCTCATGTGGGATACAAAAGTACCCGTACGTTCCGGACTGATCGAACGTGTGCTCGTAGTTTTCGCCTGGAGCGATAAGCCCCTCGTTGACCCGGTTCCTCGCAGCACGTTCTGACTCGAAGCCACCACTTGCGAAGTACGCGGCCTCGTCTGGAATATCATCTTCATACGCTGTGACCGTATGCTCGATATCGCTTTCGTTTGTCCATATTACCGTCTCCCCTGTTTCGATCGTCGAAGTCTTCGGCTCAAACGTGAGGGTATCGGGCATCGTGACAGTCTGGGTCGACGATGACTGTCCGTTCAAACATCCAGCGGTGCTGAGAGTCGCCAGGGTCGCGGTACTGAGTCGCAAAACCGTCCGTCGGCTGTGAGATTCGAGTGACATTGTGACAGAAACGAGTGGTACCTATTAGAGCGCCACGAAGAGGTCAGTTACGTACATTATGGCAAAACCGAGGAGGAACGCGAGTAGATTCGTGGCGCTGGCCACGCGACCGCCTGCGTCCCGAACCATTCGCGCAATCTCCCAGTTCACCTGCAGGATTGCACCAACCCCGATTGCGAGGAAGAAGGCACCGATCGTCGGTGAGTATGCGAGACTGCCGATCCAGCCACCGAGGATGACGGGTGCGCCGGCGATGACGCCGAGCGCAGCGAAGTGCTTGAGCGACGGGCGTTTTCCGCGGGCAACCGGCGCAACGACAGCCGGGCCTTCCGTCACGTTGTGGAGCATGAACCCGATCACGAGGAATGCGCCGAGCGACACACGCCCGAGTGCAAACGAACTCCCGATCGCCAGCCCCTCCGCGAGGTTGTGCAGGCCGATCCCTACCGCGACCAGATAGGCGATCCAGAGACCACTACTCGCCCGACTATCACCAGCGGCGACACGACCCTCACGCCACGCACTAATCGCCTGGACGAGGAGGAATGCGCCGAAGATCCCGAAGACGACCAAGAGGTTGCCCTCGTACGCGCCTGGAACCCGCTCGGCGAGTTCAAACGCCTCGAATCCAGCGTCGAACGCCAAGAAGCCCAGTACGCCGGCCGCGAATAAGAGAACGGCGTGCAGCCAGCGATCGCTCATCGTCTTGATGTAGGGGAACCAGAGCATCCCTAATGCGACCGGGATCACGCCGACGAACAGCCCGATGACTGCAAGCGTCCCGAGCAGACTGAGGCTAAATCCGGGTGACTGACTCGGAGCGACGATCGTATTATGGAATGTCGCTCCGTCAGAGAGTACCAAAGCAACTTCGAGATCCCACCCTGGATTCCAGTGATACGGAATCACGACCTGTGCGCTTTCCATCGGGGCGAGCGTTCGGTCACCACCGGCTCCTTCGACCCGGAAATCCCAGTATGCTTCGTCGACGAGAATCTGTGAGATCGTCACGGATTCGGGCCCGTTATTCGTCACGTGCAGCACGACCGTTTCGTCACTCGGAAGCGTCGTATGCGTAACCGTCACGTCGGGAAGCGGTGCGCCGCTCTGAACACCAGCGAGCGGTGACGTGAACGCGAACACGCCCAAGACTAGCACGAGCAACACAATCGGGAGTAACGCGCTGACCCATCGCGGAAGCCCGAGCGGTTGCGTGATCTCGTTCTCGGCTGGTACACCACCGTCCGTCGTCGAGTTCTGTGTCTTGTCCGCCATGTTAGACCACCTCGAAGAAGCTCATCCAGCCGAGTTCGGCAAACTCCGACTGATGTGCGTGAAACATGTACAGCCCAGGTTCGTGATCCGAGTAGTCGATCTCGATAATACCGCGCTGGGCCTGCGTCTGCATAATCGTGTCCACAGTCTTGCGCGTCGGCGTCAGCGTCGTCCCGTGGTCGTAATAATCGAAGAACTGCGAGTGAGTGTGGAACGAATTGATGAGGTCGAACTCAGTCGCATTGGAGAGGTATACGCGCTGGCGTTCGTTCTTGTCGATCTGGATGGGGCGCTTCGTCTCACCTGCCGTCCAGTTGCCGTTGCCGTCGGTGTCCCCGACCCCGTACCCGAACGCCCGTGTGTTCGCCGCGTAGACCTCATTTCCGCCGTCGAAGTTTGTATCGAACGAGTTCATCACCATTACCATCTCGTTGACGGCGTCGTTTTCGGCGTACTCGTGATTCCGGCTCTTCGCCTCGTTGACGAGCTGCGCTCGGAAGTCGTCGGTAATCGGGCCAGGGTAATTGACGTAGTCGCGTGGGTTTTCCCTGACGCGTTCGGGGTCCGGATCGACGATAATCGTGCCGTAGAGTCCGCGGTGGATGTGCTCTTTCAGTGGGAGCGAGTGGCAGTGATAGAAGTGCGTGCCGGCGGGCTGGGCGATCCACTCGTAAGTGAAGGATTCACCCGTATCGAGTACACCAGGCCCGTTCTGGGGGATCCCATCCATTCGCGGGTTGAGATTCTTCAGGTGCGGATGAATCGTGTGAGCGTGCCGCCCCAAGTTCGTGAACGTGACGCGGATCAGGTCGCCCTCAACGGCACGGATCGTCGGGCCCGGCACCTGGCCGTTGTATGCCCACGCCTGGAATTCGACGCCCGGCGCGATGGTGATTGTCGTGTCGACGGCGGTGAACTCGAACTCCCGTACGGTTCGCCCATTCTCCTCGTAGGCCTGCTGAGGGACGTTATCCTGTCCGCTGTCTCCGGTATTGAACGCGGTGAGGAACTCGTGAGGGTCGAAATCCAAATCCTGGTATTCGCCCACTGCACCGAAGCTACCGTGTTCATCCTCGTCCTCAGGGTCGGGCGAAGCACTTGCTTGAGTACTCCCGAGTCCGACTGCTGCACTCCCGGCGACACCGAGACTGCCGAGTACCGTGCGGCGACTGACACTCATTTCACCGGTGAGTGATTCGACCAATCGCTGTTCGAGTCGTTCTGTGACGTCCGCTGCACTGTCGTAATCTATCGATGGCATGATCTCCTCCGCTGGTCGTGCCTTCGGATACCCATATGCGCTAGTTAACCACTCCAATATATAAATTAGACGCATCTAATCCTAGAGTGAGTCTAAACTAATAGCGGGAGGGGCGGACTTTCGAGCTTCTCAGTTAGTACCCTTAGTGAGAAATTGGAATTTGCATACTTGTACTCCCGAAGAGAGTTCGGCGGAGTTAGCCAAGGAAGTATTCGAGGGCGCGGGGTAGCGCTCGACGGCATCTAGCCGCGGATTTCGTACTGTTCGATGTACTGGTCGAGCCCGAGGATGCAGCCGGCGCCGAACGCGGCGACTGCGAGGAACACGAGCATGTACGCGAAGTCCCCGTTGATGAACCGTGAGCTATGTCCCAGTTCCCGAAGTAGAACATCGCCATCTGAGCGCGCCGAAGAACGCTGCGAGACGAACAACAGCGCCGACGAGTAAGCCGAGGCCGATGAACAACTCGTCCCACGGCACGGCGACGTTCGCGAACTCAACGAACCACGGCGTCGACCCCATCCATGCGTACATACCCGCCAGCGGGTCGCCGAATACCTCCGCGCCCATGACCACGCCAAGCTCACACCGACGCTCGCCCGTAAGTATCCCTACCTCGCCGACAGATATGATGTCTACGGCTGTATGTGTTTGTAATTCTATACGACTACGATAGTGGCGTCCGAAAATCCCGACCAACTCTGCCGCCCGAGCACGGAACTGACGCACAGACACGGTACGGCTCAACCCCGTCAATATTAGTGGCCAATCTCGTTCCAATCCTCAGTCGCTGGACAGCCGTCTCTATGAATGCTTTTTCGTGCGGGTCGATTTCATATGCCCACTTGACCACCCCTCATTTCGAGTGAATACCACGCATCGAGACGATGGTCACCGTGCTACGCGGTAATTTCGGTGAGTGTCGGAGATGCTGTTCCACTGGAAACTAGTCGCACATCCGTCAGACACCCGTGGTTGAGTTGCAGTACTGGAGCTGGCGCCTCATTCGTCTCTTGATTCGTGGAACGACATCAGACGGACCAAAATACACTGTGGTGGCAAGTGCGTAGACTGAGTCATTCTAAGGCTTACCCTGAACTGGCTCTGTTGAAGCCCTCGCCGGTTGATATAAACAACGTGCTAAATACAGGGCGCATTTCTTTCATCCCACACCTCCTGGCTGTTGAGTTCGAGGTGTAGATTAACCAAAGGGTTATTATTATAATCCACATTAAGTGATTATATGCCATCTCGGTATTCACGACGGCGCTTTCTGGCGTTAGGCTCGAGTGGGTGGTTTTCGGCCATTAGCGGCTATTCAAAGAGTCTGTTTAGTTCGCCAAAACTGGCGCATTATATAGAAGTTTTCAACATCTCCAACGAGACTCATAACATCTATATCCGAGTGAAGAATGATGCTGGAGAGATACTTTTCCACTCGCTATTTCGGCTGAAGCCTGAACATGGAGAGGAGGATACTAAGCCATTCCTCGACACACCGACGACGATACAGGTGACCATTGATGCAAATCCACCCCAGATATATGAATGGCCCAAAATGGATTGTGAAGACCGCGGAATAAGAAGTGCTGGTGGCCTCCGAATAACGGTCGGTCGCAATAATAAGGTATACCGTGATGGCCAATGTGATACAGTTACAGTCTCGTAACCAATCTGCATCACCGTGTCTATCCGATGTATTTAGTCTCTATTCAGCACGGTATTTGTGACAACAGCACGGTAACTCGCTGAGTCGCTGCAAGATACAGGGCGCGTATTCATCACACTGATGATGACCAGACTGGTGAGCTAGTGGTGCAAACTCATCGAGTCTCCTTGTACAAATAGCGAACACTCACGGCGAGTAGGAATCAAAGTGATAGGACTCGTGGAACTGGGAATCTTTCTTAAGACTCTTTCACTGACTTTCTATTATTCTCCAGAAGATGTATTGCTCTAAGAGCGGTGAAAAGTTATCGTGACCACATTCCGGGCACTCTATTCCTGCGACGTTTTCAACGCCGATAGGAACTGTGTATCCACACTTGTTCTGGCATGGAACGTTTGTGTACTGTTCCTTTAGATTAGTTATCAGGTCTTCGGTGTGGTTCTCTTTGAGATGCGTCTTTGCGTCTCTTTTTACTTGTTCTACGGCCTCCCCTTCGACCATCACGTCGCAGTGGTCACAGTCAAGCTGATACATTTACTCTTCGTCATCCTCCTTGATGAGTACCTTTCCGTCATGCGTAATTCGGATGTCGCACTCGCTGTACCTGAATGCGACCGCTCCGTTCGCCATCCGTCGGTCGCCGTTCACCTGGGGTGCAAACAGCGTATTGAGCGCATCAGTTTCGACGACCGAGTAGAGCGATTCGAGTTCTGTAAGAGGAGATTCTTTCTCAGCACTGACGTCCCGGACGACAGCCTCGGTGACTGATTCATTTTCCTGCACACAGTACATCGTTCCGTCGTTTTTCTTGGTAGTGTGCGACTCAGCCGAAGCAGTTTCAGTAGAGTGAGTCATTTTGCGGGTTCTACCACTCCGTAGGCACTCGGTTCGGTTGAAGCTCAACACAGTATATCCAGGGGGTTTAAAACGTACGCGAGTGAGGTTACGTCACGTCAAGTGTTTCTTCGATAAAGTTATGCATCCCTCGTCGAAGCCGGTCGGAGAACGACTGGTGAGTAATCCCAAGTTCCTCCGCTAGTTCACCAAGGTTTGTGTCTGGCGGTGTTTCATAGTAGCCGTTTTTGTATGCGAGCAGCACCGCTTCTCGCTGTTCCGGCGTGAGACCATAGGCTCCTTCATCGGTTCGCGCTCCGACCGAATGAATGTGTCCTAACGTAATATCAATACCATGATCGGCGCAGTATTGCTGGAACTCCGCAATTTGGTTGGTCTCCTCGGCTCGAAACTCGAACTTCCATTCATCCTCGGTGCCTGTCGCGGAGAGTACGGTCAGTTTTGCGTCGAGGATTCCGGTGAGGACACCTTCAACATCTGCGTCCCACTCGGCACGGAACAGGCCTTGGTCGCCAAGGTCGTCGAGAAGCGTGTATGATTTGAGTGCTCCTTGTGCTTCGAGGGCTTCTTGCACGTTTTCAACGGGTTCCTCTCGTACCCAAAAATAGGGGAGAATGGTATCATTTGCCGGGACGACTTGTTCGATTTCGATTGTGATGTGGGGGAAAGACTCAAAGATGTGTCCAAGTGGGAAGGCGTCAGCAGGGATTGTAAACGTCACTATCGTAGACATAGGTACAACAGGCTCTCTCAGGGCATAACTATATTGTCCGAAACAGGCACCGCCTTGCGACTGCTCTGTCATGCGTTTTCACGTCATTCTTCTCATCCCGGTACACAGACAACCAGGTGAGTGGAGACGAAAACTGTTCGCTAGCTCTATTGAACCCCTTAATCCGCTATTGGAAGTGGAACGATAAGTACACGCTCTGCATTTCTCACTCCCCCAATCACCGGTTGTGATGAATACAGCCTCTCTATTCAGCACGCCGATTGTGACAGCAGCTCGGTAACTCAGTGAGCCGCTGCAAGATACAGGACGCGTATCTTTATCCCACACTCACTGGCTGGTGAGTTCGCGGTGTGTGGATCATTCGCAGTCTTCGACTTCATTCCGCAGTTCGCCGGATTCTTCGATAATGATTGCAGTTCTTGCCGCGCTACAAATCGGTCTCGTCCAGAACGTCATCTCTTGCTCCGTTCTAGTGACTGTGAGTTCGAATTGGTTTTTCCCTAACACCGTGAGCGTCTTCGTCTGTTTTGCGGAGACGGTTACGTCTTCGTCGAATATTGTTTTCTTGTTCTGTGATCCAGCAGGCTTATTTCGGTCAATGATGATGTGGAGAGTGACGTTCTCACCGGAGTTATTGATGACGTCGAGTTCCTTGTTGACCCCGTTCGAACAACCGGCAGTCACACCCAGCCCAACAGAAAGTGATGCCTGGAGGAACTGGCGTCTATGCATAGCAGAAGTTTCGCTTATATTGATAAATGCTTTCTGTACAGCATATGGTACCTCGGTGGTCAATACACGCTCTAAGTTGCACACGAGTCATCCGGCCCTGTTCAGTTCGTGGTGCGTATGTATCGCAGTTCATACCTTCTTGAGAGACAGTTGATAGGTGACGTAGTCACCAACCACTGTTCGGAGTTCATAATACTCGCCGTGATACTTCACGTAGCGGTTGTTCCGGAATTGATTCGGGAAGTTCGCACCGTAGGTTTCGGTCTCGCCGCCCATCCGGGCGGTGTCGAACATCCGTTGGGCGTGTGCCGATAAATTTCGGTACTCAATGGCGGCAGATGCATCATCGATTGCCGACGCGTTTACCTTGGTTGCGTTTCTGAGTTGATACTCACCACGAAACCCCTGATATTCCCACGACATCTTGTAGAGTTCGCCTTGGTGACGAACATACCACCCGTCTTTGTCAGGCGATACTCTTCCAGAAAGGTTCGAACGGGTGACCGTCACGGACCCGTTTTCGATCGCTGCTCGAAGTATACGTCGAGTTGGTGCTTCGAGATTCTGATAGTCAAGAATCTTTGCCTGCGAGATGGTCGTGGGTGTCGGTGTAGAACTCGTTGTTGAGGTCGCTGTCACCGGGATAGTGGTGGTCTCTGTTGGTGGTGACCCTGTGGTCGTCGCCTTCGGAGATGGGGAACCGACACAACCAGCAAGGACGAAGAGTACCACAATACAGAGGGCGCGAAAGCGGAATTTCATGTCTCCAGCACGATATGCTTACGCAAATGCTTTCTGGGAAGTACACGCTCTAGATTGCGTACTAGTCATCCGACCCTGTTCAGTTTGTAGCGCGTACTACTCGATGCCAGTTCTCGCCCACGAAAGCGTCCCGTTGGGTCTAATATCGAGCGTCCAGATGTATGTCGTCGGAATCGCAATCCACCGTTCGGTCGTCACGTTCGTGTCCAGTTCCGTCGTTATTTTCACATGACCCGTCTGATCTGGATGTTTGATAGATCCGACCCGTTTGGTGGAGCCTGGTGTGATGGTGTAGCGTTCGTCGAGACGGAACTCCGGCGTCGTGTCGGTCGTTGCCGTTGAAGCGGTTTGAGCATTCGGTATCAACTCAGAAATGCTCATGTGAACCGTATGTTTGGTCGAATCCGAATTCTCTATTTTAACGTCTCCTCGCTTACGTTGGTCGCCACTCATGCAACCGGCGAGCAAGACAGGAACGAAGACGCACGAGCCAAGAAAACGTCGCCGTTTCATATGTAATTAGTTTATAAAATATATTAAATACTTTCTGGACGTTTAGTCGTAGTGTTAATTTACCTCTTTCTCGCCGCCCTGATGATGGTGAGAGATATGTACTCTCTATTCAGCACGACCGATCCCCGTCGAGACGGTGATCCCGCGCAACACGTCGAAGGAGTGCCACGCTTGCGGTGAGGTAGGATACCGCCCGCGACAGGCGACGTTCAAGTGTACGAACGACGCTTGCTGGATGGGCGAGTACCAAGCGGACGTGAACGGTGCGATAAACATAGCGGACCGCTACCTCAGTGGAGAGAGTCGTTCCAGAGAACACCCGAACGACAATGACTCGGCTGAGGATGGGGGGCGTTTGACCACCCCACAAGACAGCCAAGCCGATGCTACCCAGCAGGAGACGCTTGGAACGTATGCGTCTTGAAACCATAGGGCCACGCCCGGCCTGAAATCCCGTGGTGGGATTCCCGCGCCTTTAGGCGCGGGAGGAGGTCAAGATGGCCCAAGTAGCAGTCCAGAGGAATCCAAGGCCAATACGTAGCGCCTCGAAGACACCTGTCGCGACCGGTGTGAACATGGCTTTTCTGATCGGCTACTCAGCTCGACGGTGATTCTGCGCGGATGACTTCGGCGAGACTGTCGAGTTGCGCTGAAACATGCGTGCACTCTCCAGCGAGGTGTAACACAAGGTCGTCGAACGTGATGATACCGACGACACGGTCATCGGCGACGACCGGAATCCGGCGCACGTAGGTGTCGTTCATCGTTCGCAAGACGCGTTGGATTTTCGCGTCTGCTTCGACCGAGAGAGGGTCCGTCGTCATCACGTCCTGCGCAGTGAGTGTCTCCAAGGTGACGTCCTCCTGAGTGAGACTAGACGAACCATCTTGGGCAACAAGTTCGACGGCGATGTCGCGGTCAGTGACGACTCCGACGAGCGAACCGTCGTCGTCAGTAACGAGGACGCTGCCGACCGTTCGATCAAGCATTGTCTGAGCGGCTTCACTGACAGATGTATCCGGTGTGACGCTGACCACGTCCGTCCGAGCGAGTTGTCGGGCGGTCATGCCGAGGTCGGTACGTTCGGAGGCCATACCAGTGGACGTACGGCACTAGAATATAAAATACCATCTCCATTTGAAGCCCAGTAGGCTGATTTCACGCTAATAAACCGTACTGATTAGACCGTTACAGGTGAGCCGGGTCGCAACGCTGTCGATACGAGCCAAACCAACCTGAAATAACAAGAGGGCGCTATTTTCCGATTTGATAGGTGATCTAATTAACGTCGGTGTCGCTACGGCGGGAAAGTTTTGCCCGGAGCGTTTCGAACTCCTCGTCGTCGATCTCGCCACGGGCGTACCGTTCTCGAAGCGTCGCCACCGCGGAATCGGTCCGCTGTCTGGGCTCTTGACGGTTCACCATGAGGTAGATGAGCGCCAGTGGGATCGCGATGAGGAGAACCATCCAGAGGACTCCCCAGAGTCCCATCCATCAGGATCCGGCCATCCAGCCGTTGCCCCACATGTGGCCGCCGCCGGTCGGGTCGGCGAGGACTGTTCCGGTCGCGGTGGCGACGAGCGTCGTCGCGGTAGCGGCCAGCGTCACGATTCGCGTTTTCAGGTGTTGTGCAGGAGTCATGGAGAGTTCACCCTTCTATCTACTACTACGACGGCTGCTGGATTATATTGCTGCGCTCATTCTCGTCCTTTGAGAATGCCGTCTCGACGTATTGCATCCGTATCACCGCTTCAATATTGACAGGACAACGGAGTTATGATTGTGCCTTAAACACTATACTGATGGCGGATGAACCTGGGAGTAGCGATGGACTACACCATGACTCGCCGCGTCGACGGACCGTTTCAAGATATCGTCGATTCAACTATTGAAGCGCTGGAGGAGGAAGGATTCGGCGTCCTGAGCGATATCAATCTACAGGCAAAGCTCAAGGAGAAACTCGGTCTCGAAGGGTATCCGGAGTATCGTATCCTCGGCGCGTGCAACCCACCGCTGGCGGAGCAGGGGCTAGATGCCGAACGCGACCTCGGTACGCTTCTGCCGTGTAACGTCGTAATCTATGAGGACGACGACGGCGACGTGGTCGTCAGTGCTGTCGACCCCCAGACGCTGCTCGGCGTCGTCGACAACCCGGACCTGGACGGTATCGCTGGAGACGTTCGCGACCGATTCGATCGCGTGCTCGACGACGTCGCCGCCGAGTATTGACGTCGTTCTCTGCTCCACCTCGTTCCTTTTCGATACTGTAACGATTGCCCGACGAACACACTAGCCGGTCGAGACGGTGGTCGCGACCCTTGTCTTGACGTACATCTTCATATGACTCTCCAACGCGTTTGCCGGAGTCCGTCGATGAAACTGGTTATCGCTGGTGCGACGGGCGGGACGGGCCAGCGGGTGACCGGACAAGCACTTATCGCCGGTCAGGAGATTCGAGCGCTCATACGGTTACCAGGGAAGCTATCACGAAGCGCAGATATTACTGGCTTTCATTCTGTTCGGCGGAAATGTCGTTACTCTACATGGGCAAATATCATTAAGTACCTTTCCCACGTCACCTCGGTGTCTTCCGGGGGAAGAAAATGGGACCAATAACGACACTAAGACGGTGGACGATACTTGTGACGGTCGGACTACTCGTTACGAGCTCCGGGGTTGCTACTGCTGGGATCGCCACGAATGGAGTAACAGCGGACCAGCAACAGAACGCCCAGCCACAGGTCGTCTTCCAGGAACAGGCCACCAACGGAACGACCGTGACTGTTGCGTCTGCGACGCTGCCGAACGGCGGTTTCATCCTCGTTCACAACGAGAGCGGCGCAGTCGTCGGGCAATCGAACTATCTCGAACCAGGCACACACGAGAACGTCGAAATCGAACTGCGTGCAGGTGCTGTGTCCCGCTATTCGCAAATGCAGGAGATGATGCAGTTGTTGAACGAAACGCAGTCACAGAACGTGATGATGATGCAGCAGGCACAGCAGATGTCGCACGAGGATATGCAGCGCATCATGAACGAATCCGACGGCCATCACATGGGTGGCATGATGAACCAGACGCAGATGAGCCAGATGATGGCCCTCATGCTCCAGCAGATGCAGGATCGCCAACGGATGCGGACGCTGATGCAGGCGATGATGGCCGACGGGCAACACCAGACGCAGATGCAGCAGATGGCGCAACTGATGAACCAGACGAGTATGCGTCAACAACGGATGCTGATGCACGTCGCCGACGAGTCGACCGAACAGGGCCAGTTGCGCCACATGATGCGCCAGCAGATGCACGACTACGCGCAAATGCGTCAGTTGATGCAGCAGATGCAATCCCAAACACAACAGCAGCAGTCGACGCAGCCGCTGACGGCGATGATCCATACTGACGCTAACAGCAATCGGCAGCTCGAGTTCCCCGGCGTCGATAAGCCGTACACGCAGAACGGAAAGCCGGTCGCTGCCACCGCACGAGTGAAAGTCTAACGTGAACAGCCTCAGAATAGCATCTTGAGGCATTCTCCGTGATTTCTGTGGATAGACAACTGCCTTTCGCGGCGAGAGGCGTCTGGGAGGGTAGTTCACTCAAGTTCAGCGACCGAACTGAAGGTTTGGAAGAGGCCAAAGCGATAACCGGTGGCTGGTAGGAGTACCGAGAGCGAGTGATGGTATCCCCGTGCTTAATATTCCTGCATGTCCACGATACGGAGAGAATATCGATAGAATGCGCCTTTTAGAGCATCTACGTGACCGGCAGTGGTCGACGGTCTTCGGCTATCTGCTGTTCGTCGCGTTGATGGTCGCTGGCTATTACTACAACATCACCTTCGTCCAGCTGGGGCTAATCGACCTCGGAACACGGCTCGTCGGCATGTCAGAGACGGCGGTCTCGGCGTGGATGGCAGGCCTCGCGCTTTGTACGCTCACCGTCGCCGTCATGACTGGCGTGACGATGGACCGTCGCGGATGGAGTACGGACCTCAGAACGAAGCTTCGACTTCTGTTGGGTGTTGTCTTGGTCCAGTTTGCGCTTACGCTAATCGCGCCATCGATTCGGTCCATCCCTGCCTTCGGCGCATGGATCGTCGCCGCCTCGATCGGTCTCGGCGTCGGATTTCCCGTCTCATTCTCGCTCGCTATCGACCTCATCCCAGTTCCCGACAGGGGGTACGTCGCCGCGGCAATTACAGCGATTGCGTACTTCGCCGCGAACGCTTACCCACTCGCATGGTCGATCGACGTCTTCAGTCAGCTCATGGTCGCCGCGATGGTACCTGGTCTCCTTGTTCTCGCAGTGCTTGCGTCGGGGCGTGTCGACCGCATTGAGATGATACTAATGGACCTCGCTGACCAGCACCGCGATTTCGGTACCGGACGGTTCTGTCATCCCGAGCCGGTCCAAGCACGAAGCCTCGCCTTCGCTGTCCCAGTCACGTTGATGTTCGCCGTCTTCTTCATCGACAGTTTAGGTTTCCTACGGATCATCGACACACCGGCCCTGCTACTCACCTCGTGGCAATCACCTGAACTCTCGACGAGGCTGTTCATCGCCGTTGCGCACGTCGTCGGGGCGGTGATGGCTGGCGTCATCTACGCAAATTACCCCCTAGACCGGGTATTCCTCTGGACCTTCGCGTTGTTCGCGCTAACCCACGTGATGTACACCTCTGACCTCCGGCTTGCCGCCGTGTTTCCGACACTCGCCCAAGGCCAGACATCACCGCTCAACCCGGCTCTGTACGCCGTAGCGGTGAGCTTCTATACGACGCTGAACTTTGCATTGTGGCCTGATATCTCGACCTCTGGGACCGTTGGAACGCACTCGGCCATTGGAATCGGCGTCGCCGGCTGGCTCGCCACCTTCATGAGCACCGCCTTGGCTCTGTACTTTCAAGCCGCCGAACTGACGCTGCTCTCGCATCTAAATGTCGTCCAGGCCCTCTCGCTACTCTTGCTGTTCGGGCTCGTAGTCGGACTGTACGTACGTCGGATGGTTGTGATTACGAGGGAGGGGGATGCAGCGTGAGTCCAACCGAGGCTATCCCACTGTTGATTGTCGTGTTGCTCCTCGTGTCGATCGGCGGTGGAAACGCCGAACAGATGACTATCTCCTTCCAAGGCGAACACGGTCTTGATGCGATCAACGATGTCTATGTTGCCGCTGGTGGAACGACTACTGTTCCTGCCGGCGCTACCATCACTGGCGACATCTACGTCATCGGCGGGACCACGCGCGTCGAAGGCGAACTCAACGGCGACGTTACCGTGCTAGCTGGCAACCTCACAGTCATTGACGGCGCCACGATCACCGGGACGATACAGTCGATCTCTGGCGAATCGATGGTCGCCGACGGTGCGGCTGTTGGGCATCGATCAGCGTTCGAACCGCCGGCCCCCTCGAACTCACTCGCAAGACAGATCGGCGGGTTCCTGCTGCAGTTCCTCTTCGTCGGATTGGCAGGTTGGTGGCTTGCTCGGCGACGTCCGGTACTCCTCGACAACGTCGGCCACTCGATTACCGACCATCCACTCGTGAGCGGTGTGGTCGGCTCGCTCGCCGCCGCCACGTTGCTCGTCCTATTCGTCTACATGGCATTCACGCTCATCTTGATTCCACTGAGCGTCGTCGGCCTCGTTGGTGAACTGCTGATCGTCCTCTACGGTCAAGTCGTCTTCGGGCACCTGATCGGACGGCGACTTCCGATCGACCGCGCCGATGTCGCGACGGTCGCCGGAGTCGGCCTGTTCCTGCTTGGGATAGACATCCTCGGTGCCATACCCTATGTTGGCGTACTCGTCCAATTGGTATTGATTGTCGTGGGATTTGGCGCTGTCCTGAATACTTTCTTCGGACTCCAGCGGTTTGAGCCTGTTACGCTCTCAGAGAGTACAGAGCGATGACCGGGGATGAACTGTGCCAGACGGTCGTCGGTCGCGGAGGAGGTCATAGATGGTGACATCGCTATACCGACCGATGTCAAAACGTCTCTCGTCCCGGATGATCTTCCCGAGTTCGCCCTGTTCGTCTTCGACCTTCCCCTGAAGGTTCTCCGCACCGAGGACGCGTGCGGCCTTGCTGATGATGTCGTCATCGCTGCGAATCTCCTGCTTCGGCGCGACGAACAGTACTGTGTTCTGATAGGTGTGCCCCTCGAAGAAATCGTCCAGCTCACTGCGGAGCGCTCCGTTGGAGAGGTAGTCGAGCAGGACAGCGACCTGAACCTCCTTGGACTCCGGGATGTCCTCGTCGGGGTACACGTTGACGTCGCCGTCCCACGCGTTGTCACGGACGACATCGACGAGCTTCGCTTCGATGTCCTCGTGAATCAAAGCGTCCGTCGAGGACATCGCCAGCCTCTCGATCAGCGCCCCGCCGAGCTATCGGATCGTTCGGAGTGAAGGCAAAGCCGTTTTGCACGAACGGTTCCCAGACAATAATCATCCCTCCATTTCCCACTACAAAGACGCAGTCACGTTCGACGCGAACTGTTTCAATTGGCTCGCGCAGAATGACCGATTCAAGTACGAATACGAAACAGGCGATGTTGAGTACTACGGCACGTATGTCCGCGCCTACGTAGGCCACTGCGGCGATTGGGTCTAAATTCCGTCGTTCTATAACAAACCTTATTCTTGTGCCAACCCTAAACTAAGTATTGTATTCTAGAATGAAATTCGGAAGTGTTTAGTGAAAACCCATTGAACAGTCGCCATGCAGCGAAAAACCCGCTTAATTACCACCGCAGCCCTCCTCAGCGCCGCCCTCCTCACGGGTGGCCTCCTCGCTACTCAGCACTATAACACCCAACAGAACAATACACCGACCCCGACCACACCCTCAGACACCCTCCCACTCGTCGTTTCCTCATCAGGCACCGACTGCCTCAACGATACCGTCGAACAGAACGGCGGCTGGATACACATCGTCGCTGACGGTGAGCAGTCAGACCTCACCTATAACATGACGATCGCCCACGGCCAGAACGAAAGTATCGATACGCAGAAGAGTCTGAAACTCACGAAAGTAAGAGACGGCGTCTATGCACTCCGAATCACGACCCAGCAGCAACCGTCAGACGCTCGCCAGTCAAAGACCCTCACTCACTCAGGGTGTAAAACCGGGACAGAAATCACAGGCGCTGGTGAGCTCCCCAATAGCTGGGAGACACTTCGCGTGACCGTGAACGGGACCCCCATCCGGACAGTCCACAACGAAGGCACAATGCCACAACTCCGCCGGCTTCCGAATCCAATCAACACCACACAGACGGCCTGAAACACACACATGGACTCGATTTTTGATAGGGAGTCAGTGATGGTGGTCAGAAGGGTATCGGTGGAACTATCCGAGTACTGACTCCCTGGTTCCAGGGCCGCTGCCGCGGGTGTTAGTGTGGACGTGACGATTAGCACTGAGAAAACGATTGCGAGGAGTCGTTGTGTCCGTAGATTCATCAGTCCAGTATTCTAACCTTCATGTTAGGATTATATAACTGCGGTAGAAGCGACATCAGCGTCACGAATCCGAGACTCCCCGCAAAGCGGGTGAGGTAAAGGGGATAGAACTCTCGTCGACTGCTCACCAATCGCCACCTCGTTCACGTTGTCGTCGATTGTTTTCTCGCATGCGTATCGTAAAACTGGCAGCCTCAAAGACGGCCAAACTCGACTACGTTACAATGATGTCGGGGGCTAAAAGACACTTATTATTTGTTGAGTCCATGTTTGACTCCGTACCCTATTTTCAGATATGATTCAATTACAAGAAAGAATATTGGCATAGATGTTATAAATAATAAGAAACTGCTTTGGAGGCCAAGATTCGAAGGTACTTCTAATAGTGAAAACCCTTTAAAAGAGATGATGGGGACAGTATCCGACTTTTCTGCCCTAACTGGAGCCACTCGCCACCAATTCCATACTTGGAAGAGAAATGCAATAAGCAACCAATAGAAGGCTGCAATCAGCCAGTTACTGAAGTATACACGACTCATGCTTACTTTCTTTATTTCTATTGGTGCACGATAGACTGGAATATCTGTATCGGATACATAGATACACAATATGATTGGGAGAAAATACCAGAGAGTGACATACGAAAGAAGGACAGGTAGTAGAAACATCCACCAATGGTCTACGAGAACAGCTGGAACAGTCCTATTAACAATTGGAACATAAGATCCCACCATATCTTGGAGATCAAACCAGAAAAAAGAGTAGAGATCACGAGCCATGGTCGGTGCATCAATTGGCGATCCAATCGTGAATGTTGCAGTTGTAATCAGATCGCCGAAATCTATCTGCTCGCCAGGGCGAAATTCGATCGACAAATCTTCAATTGAAGATGGAGTATATAAAGTGAGAAACCCTAGGAAGAACGCAGATAGAAATCCAAATACTGACCAGACGCCAAATACGATTGATCCGTCCCTTAGGATTCGTCTCCAGTTTTTGAATGTTGGTAGTTGGTCTTCGTCTTTAAGCACTGTTCGAAGGAGTTGAGCGATATAGCCGCTAAGAAACAGTGCGGACGGCAGGCTGTGAAATACTGTAAGAACAACACCAATCAGGAATGTTCGAGAAACTCTGTCGCTTTTTTGCACCAACTGAGTGAATCTGTTACTTGCTAAATATTCCATCCCGATGTCGCCTACTGTTCGTTCTGTATCGTGTGCTCGTGATTGTCCGAGAATGATGTACCCCATCGACAACATTATGAAGCTTAAAAATCCACGAAGAAATTCAATCGACTCCCTGAGAAGACCGATAAGAACCGGCTGAGTTGAAGATTCTAATAGACCGGTATGGGACCAGAGTGTTATGGTACTAAGCAACCAAAATAGCATGAAGAGTACCCAATGCTTGGCATAATATTCGCGTTCCAGTATATTCTTTATTTCTGAAAAGTCGAACCCTGCGCGGAGAGAATTCTCTTCAGAAAAGGCAATCATCGCTGCAGGAGCGATATACATACCTATCAAGAACAAGAGCGCCTTCGGAGAGACGATGCTCGAAAAGGCAATTGATTCTCGTAGCGCTGTTTCTCCTGTATTTGTGATATTTGCTAGTAATTGGAATTGACTTGCGCCAGCTAATGAGCTGAAAAGAGCGAGAAATAATTCTGCGCTCTGCCTATTTGATGTGCTAGCTGGGAGACTACCCACTAATGCTATCGCCAAGTATGTAAACCATATTATGTAGGATTTGGCTCCAATACTGAGAAGCTGCGGCCAATTCGTAAACGACGGCTCTTCAGGATTAGCTGCCGAAATTCCCGACGTATTTTGCAAAATCCGGATATAGATTCCCATTACAAACACAGAGGGAAGCACCAGCCAAATCCCATACCCCCATAGCAAACCACCTAACAATACTGTAGTAGTGAGCTCAGGAAGAGACCGAAAATACCCATACGCTGAACGAATAGCCTCAACGCCTCGACTTTCAGTAACTATGCGTACTGGATTACTCACCCATCTCTCCCTCCCCACAACGCTCCACCGCAAACTACATCAAAGTGGACGATTGTTCTCTCCATCAAGCCAAAATACCGTACAAGCTCGCTTCAACCGCTATAATTGACTGACACGGAATTGCCGTACACCGTGTGGGTCGTGTTCAGCCGCCTCTTCACGGGGTCGCACAAGTCAGCGAACTGCAACCCATCAAATAGCCAGTCGAGAGTGTGAATTGCGTGACTGCAGATTCAATCTAATAGTTCGCCATTAAACTTGTCGACACCCATCACATACGACCGATATAACCAATACAGGATAGCGACCCCGAAACCGACCGTCACAGCCGTTACAACCACTCCCATACCCCAAATTGGAAATGAGGTCACATAAACATTTACTTCCTTTCACACCGCACATTGAGCAAACCCGTCGAGCCCATTACAGACTCTAGATTGAATAAAGAAACCGTATTACCAACTACTGTAAAATATACCCCTCGCTACCCTTCACCTCCGCCAGATTTGCTGAACACCGAGCCATAACCGGAGCTATTCCGCTTGAGTACATATTAATCTAAGGAATTTCGAAATGTCAGGGCTTGTCCCGATTTGTATAAACTTGACTTTTCGGTTCAGCGACTTCCCATATTCAGTTTATCATATCCCACCTGAATCCGCGGTATGCACGCCTGGGACCACCTCTGTTAGATACATACCACAAACTGAACAGCCACAGCCCTTTGCCTATCTGGCGGGATGGCCCGTGGGCGAGATCTAAATGGTTGTGAAGCCACTGATGACCCGCAGAAGACCGCTCGCAAGTGTCCCTCGTTTCTCCGCACGTCATTCGACGAAAAGCCATTATCCTCACGTCCGACGGACTAGGACGTCGCTACTTCGACGGGGATCTCCTCGGGCATGAGAGAGACGCACTCCTCAGCAGCCATCATTACTCCTCGAGTGCGCCAATCGGAACTGCGGTCAAGTTCCCCCGCGTCTTCAGATAGAATTAGAGGGCACGGTCGAGCGCCTTGCTCTTGGGAACGAACCCCGACAGGACTCAGCTAGCAGCGAAACCAGGCACAACAACACATCCAGGGACACAACAGCGACGACACCCAGAGGATTCAATCAGGGCACCACAGAATCATCATCTCATCTAGCTCTCCCCGGGCTTCCTTTGCGCTAGCCATGCCCGGCACTCATCGCGAGCGCGCCTATTGGACTGTGAGAACAAACGGGTTGGTAGGGCTCATACGTATGTCTCATTCACAAGCGTCAGTATGGCTGGTGCTCGAATTCAAGTCTCGAAAGGAAACACCGCGAGGTCGTCCGTCGTATCTATCCCTTATCGCCAGAACCACTTAAAGCGAAGTTAGCCTCATTTCAAGTCTCCCGGTTGACTGTCACCCAGGGCGTCACCGGTCACACCGAGGGGACAGGCCGTCTCAGCACGGTCGGCTGTCCCATCGATCGTTGTACAACCGCGGTCGGCAGACAGAGAGTACCGGTATGGTTCGATCGGATGAATGAGCGGTGAACATCGCTCACAATAGTTGCAGTCTCTATAGTTGCTGAAAAAGCGGCTGCCATTCAAAAAGTATAGAATGAGGATAGCTGTCCTGTAATAACGATGAACGCCATTCCAAGAATTCCGAATACAATCAGGCCAATTGCGTAGAAGAAGAATTTGAGGTCAGACTCCAGTGTCGTTGGGGTCTGATTTTCGTCGGCTGGGTCAACGGTTGTACCTGTCACGCCTGTTGGATCTTCATTCGCCACAACAGCAGCCCCCGTTCGAACGTCCCCGGACCCATTCAGCGAGTACACTACAAGTAAAACCCCAATCAGAACAGGACTAAAGAGAAGCGCCAACGAGCGGACGGTCGTCGCAGCGGCGACAACAATGGCAACGGTGACGCTACCATATCCAAGGCTATAGCGGAGGCCACACCGACGAATGAGCGACCAATTTACCATAATAACAAAACATATTATTCAACAATAAATCTGGCTGTGGACGGGGTAGAGTCTATACATAGAATTGCAACGGCAACCAGCTACAGCGGGGATCGACGCTCACAATGGGGCGACGCAGACGACTGACGCGTTCTATCGAGAGACGACTGCCGGAATCAATTACTATACCGCAGACGACGTCCTGACCATAGAGATGAAAATTGCAAGCCTCTTTACGATCGCTCAGTATCGAGACATTATGCCTGGTGCTATTTTCACTCCCTTTCTCGCCTGGCCCGGGCTTCCTTTGCGCTAGCCATGTCCGATACCCGTCGCAAGTATGCCTGTTGGACTATTGTGAGAACAGACGGATAGTGAGGATTCATACCGACGTCTCGTTCACATGCGTCGGCATAGCTGGTGCTCGAATTCAGTCTCGAGAGAAACACCGCGTGGATCGTCCGTCGTATCTATCCCTTATCGCCAGAACCACTTAAAACGAAGTCAGATTCAACAGCAATAGTCGACGGCGATCGGAGGAACACGGGACGGTCGCCGAAGAAAACACGAGGGAGCGTTCGGTCGGAGACATGCCGAGACGGCTATTTATACACGCGGTCAGGAACGAGAGAGGAGGGGGCTGTATTGAAACCCTCAAGCGGTGATCGGTTTCAGATCTCGTGCTGAATAGAGGGCGCATATACAGCAGTTCCAGGTGTACTAAAGGAAGAGACTGAGAGTCAGAATTCTCCAGAAGATGAGCTGCGGATGGTCAGGCTGTCTCGGTTGTCTCTCCGTCAGTCATGCTCCTTTCACCAGCCCCGCGAGCTGCCCGAGCGAGTCGGTCCACCCGGCATGGGAGTCCTCGGGCGGGATAGCCTGGGGGATCCCCTCCTGGCGGACGGTAATCTCAGTTCCCTCGGGGACCTCCTCGAAGGTGACTGTTACCGTCATTTCGCCTGCCATCGCCGGGTCGTCGGTCTCGAACGCGTCGGTGTGGACGATGCGCTTGCCAGGGACGAGCTCCCGGTAGGTGCCGCCAAATGTCGAGCCGTACTCGGCGAACTCCTCGGTCTCTCCCGTGAATGTCATGCGGAAAGTACCACCCTCCTCGGGTTCGAACTGGTGGACCTCGGCCGAAAATCCCGTCGGCGGGAGCCACTGGACCAGCTCGTCCGGGTCGAGGAACGCCTCGTAGACCCGCCTGGGCGGCGCCTCGATGACGCGGCTCACGGTCATGGTCTGCTCGTTGGTCCGATTGTTGCGCTGCTGTCCATCGTCACCGTTGCCGTTTGTTGTCATTGGTCTTCTTCCTCCAGGTGGATAGCCAACGCGTCGAACCTGTCCTCCCAGAAAACACGGTACCGTGTCAGCCAGCCGAAAGCCGCACTGAGTGGCGCGGCGGTAAGGTGGCAGCGGCGAACGCGACCGTCTTTTTCGATCTCGATGAGGCCCGCGTCCTCAAGCATGTGTAGGTGCTTGGACACGGCCGCCAGTGAGACGTCGTGGGGCTCGGCTAGCTCGCCGACGCTCTCCGGCCCGTCGGCTACCTGTTCGAGGATGTCCCGACGGATTGGGTGCGCCAACGCCTGGAATATCGCGTCGAGATCCGGGTCGTCCGACGATTGTTCAACCATCCGGTTTAATGAACGCCGGGTGAATACTTAGCTCTTTAGTTAAATATCGTTTCTGTGTCGTCTAGCCGTTGCTCATGACCGTAACAACATGCTCACGACGAGCGCTACGATGGTATCCGCGGTATCCGAAGCCGATAGCGAGCGTGAAGACCGTCGTGCAGAATACATCCTCTGTAGTCAGCACACGATTCTTATATGATCTAGAGAGTTTCAACAGATCCAGTAGGGGATAAAGCGTTAGACAAGACTCAGCAGTTGGAGAACGACCGTCACGATGCTGATAGCGAGCAAGAGAACCGCCGTCCAGAAGAACCCTGGGTCCGGCAGTCTCCCCTCACGGGAGGGCTTTTCCTCAGATCGCCCGTAACAATCCGCCTCTCCGACAGACGCAATTCGACATAAGACCCAGTACCGGACCGATCTGGAACGTTGGCGGGATCAAACAGACGAAAGTAGCAGGCCACTAACTCCGGGACCTCATACCCAAACAGACGAAACGTATCTTCTCCGCTCGTGTCCGAGTCCATCATGTCCACCGTATTTCTCAAAGCTAGGAATAAAACCATCGACAAGGCCGTTTACGGCATTCTTCGCAATCCTCAACGTTGAACTAATCAGAGCAGCGACCCCACGTATGGCGCAACCACGTCCCATTTTCTGTCTTGCCCTGCTCGTCGTTCTCGCCGGCTGCCTCGGCGGGTTTGGACTTGGCGACAATACTCAGACCACCACGACGACCGCAACCGAGACAGCGACGCCCGACCCACCAGCGACGGCCACAGAGCCAACAGCAACGACGACCACGACGATCAGGACGACAACGACCGCGACAACGACGACGACCCCAAGCACGAGCACGACGACATCGGCCACGTCGACAACAACGACCTCGGTCGCCCGGAACACGTTGGCCCATATTGATGCTCCTGCCGACAGAGATCGCTTCAAAGCACGCGTTGTCGAGGTACGTGGGCCAGCGACGATCTCACGAGTGGATGCAAAGCGCGTCGTGGAAGCAGGAAGCCCCGGGGCTTGACCCCGGGGTGTGTTCACGACATCGTGGTGAAGGAATCGCGAGCGGACTGAACGGCTGCTAGCCGTCCGCTCACCTCACTCGATCGGTTCGGCTTCGGGAAATTGATAGTTCCTATTGATAATCGGCTCGCGTGGGTCGTAGAACCGGAAAAGATAGCGCCATCCCTCCGGGGTGTAGAGGAAGTTCTTCTGGGCGGGGTCGCCACCGAAGTGGATCGTGATACTGCCGTCAGCGTTCCGGTCGGCGGTCACGTTGCTCACAGTGTAGGCATCGTATTTGTTCTTTACAAAGGACAGGCGACTGTTGTAGACGCTGATCGACCAGAACCCGTCGACCGGGACGTCCTCGACGGTGAGTGTGTATGGCGTGTCGCCGTCATTCTGGTCGGGAGTCCGTTGGAGGATTACTGCTTCCGACGGTTCCGGGACGCCAGTCCACCCTGACGCACTGGAGATGAAAAATTTCACAGGGTCGACCTGGCCGACGTCACCGAATGCGTCCGACCAGTTGTCTATCGTGTAATAGAGTGTTCTGAGCGCGTCGTCGATCTGTTTGAGTGATTGCTGATCCCAGTTGGGAATCTCGAACGACCCAGGCGACGATTGCACCACGTCGATCTGATCTTGGAGTTGCCGGACTTGTTTCACATCGGCCGGGTCGTCAGCGTCGACGAACGTGCGGAACACGATACCAGCATATTGCGTGCCGATCTGATCCTGCGTCAATGTGTACGTGCCAGGTTCGGTGACGCTCAGCTTCACATATTGATCCTCATTCTGTACATTCATCGACTGATATCGGTCACCGGTGTCTGGTTTCGTGATAGTGACGGGCTCGGTCAGATCGAAGACTCCGAGTGAGTAGAGTGAGTCACGTTGCTCCCCGATGCCCAACTCACTCTTTGCACCGATGGGAGAAAGATCTCCGACATGATAGAACTGTCCGAATCCGCCCTTGCTGACGATTGACTGAAATGAAGCATGACAGTAGGCACGTGGGAAGTTCGCCCATGTCACTGGGACACCATCGGTATTGTCCGTCGTCTGTTGCTCGGCTTGGTTGGTAGTCTGTGTCGGTGTGTCTTGGTGAGCGCCAGCACTACCGACGCCCATCGCGAGTAACCCGGCGAGCCCTGCTCCTTGAAGCGCGGTTCGGCGGGTTGCCTGCAGCGGGTTGGAATCCGATTCTGCGTCAGCCGTCGTATCGTGTGTCTCGTTATTCATGAGTAGTGTCTCGCCTCGTTTTCTCTTCCGCGGTGCCGACAGCACTCCCCACCCAATTCCTACTCTCGTACGACAATCCCCTATAAAGAGATGATGGCAGTAAAACATAAATTTCTTATATAATGGTGGAAGCAATTTTGGATTTTTCATACTAGTGATTGCTCTGGCTCTCACGTCGGCTTCGGTAGGGCCTCTACATTGAAGTCGACGTAGTACTCAACGATACCCTTCTACAGGCGGAGCAGGCCGAGTGCCTCGGAGCTTGACCCTGGGGCGTGTTCACCGTGCTCACGTGTTCTTAGGCTGGAACTGCTCACCGTACTGTTGTTCAAGGCACCCCAAGCGTGCAATCAGCCTTCGATTTGGAGTAGACGGGTCGCTACATTCGAGATGTCCGGAATCTGAGAGCCTCAATTCCGTTGTGTTCGGCCTGACATTGAAATTTCGTCGCTTCGGTATCCCCGCCCCCGAAAACCAGCCCCGCCGTGTCCTTATGCTCCTGACGGCGCCGCTTCTCTCGTCTCCGTCAGCCGTCGCCGTGTGCGGCCTCGAACGCCGCGATTGCGCGTTTACGGCGCTCGCCGTGGTCGACGATGGGATCGGGGTAGTCGGGCGCGATAGCGGCGCGCTCCTCGTCGTCCAGCGCGGGCCACTCGTGGATGGCGTCGGTTGGCGCGTCCCGGAGTTCGGGGACGTACTCCCGGACGTACTCGCCGTCGGGGTCGTACTTTTCACCCTGGGACGCTGGGTTGAAGACGCGAAAGTACGGCGGGGCGTCCGTTCCTGTCGAGGCAGCCCACTGCCAGCCGCCGGCGCCGTTCGCGGTGTCATGGTCCGCAAGCTTTCGACGATACCAGTCGTACCCCTCGCGCCAGTCTATCAGCAGGTCCTTCGTGAGGAACGCGGCGGCCACCATCCGGACGCGGTTGTGAATCCACCCCTCGTCGCGCAATTGCCGCATCCCGGCGTCGACGAGCGGGTAACCGGTCTCACCGTCCTTCCATGCCCGGAGCCCCTCAGGATCATCGCGCCACTGAATTTCGTTCGGGAACTCGCGATAGTTCTCGGTAACTATGTCGGGGCGCGCGTCGAGGACGTGCGCGTAGAACTCCCGCCAGGCGAGCATTCGCCGGAACGCCTCAACCGACTCCCGGGCGTCCCCGTCGCTCGCGGTAGCCGCCGCGTCCTCAGTGGCTTTCCAGACCGTCCGGACGCCGACTGTCCCGAACTTCAGGTGCGGCGAGAGGCGCGAGGTCGCTTCCCGAGCGGGATAGTCACGGTCGTCCCCGTAGCGGTAGATAGTGCCCTCACGAAAGTCGGCGAGTAGGTCGTAGGCAACGTCAGTGCCCGCTGGCTGCACGTCGGCTTCGGGTTCGTCGAAGCCGAGGTCGGCGAGTGACGGGAGCGGGCCGGCGGCATCGGAGGCTTCGCCGAGCCACTCCTCGTCAAGGCTGTCGCGGGGGTCGACAACGTCACCGCGACCGGGCGCGGCGACGGGGGCGGGCTTCTCCCGGTGGCGCCACTGCCGCCAGAAGTACGAGAAGACGGCGTAGTGGCTCCCGTCGTTCGGCTTGATGCTCGCTGGTTCGTGGAGGAGGATACCGTCGAACTGCTCGACGCTGACGCCGGCGTCGGTGAGCGCCGCCGCGACCGCACGGTCGCGTTCGGCCGCCAGTCCGGAGTAGTCGCGGTTCCAGGTGACGGCGTCGGCGTCGCAGGCCGCGGCGAGATTGGGAAGCACCGCGCTTGGGTCGCCGCGGGCGAGGAGCAGTTCACCGCCGCGCTCGCGGTACTGCTCGCGCAATGAGTCGAGCGCATCGAGCAGGAACGACACCACGGGCGGCGCGCCGTAGGCGAGTATCGCGGGATCGTGGACGAACACCGGAAGTACGCGGTCGTCGCCCGCCAGCGCCGGGTTGTCGGTTACACGAAGGTCACGGCGGTGCCAGTGGAGTTGTATACCGGAGTCTTGGCGGGCGCTGGCGCCACCGCCCATCGCGAGAAAGCCGGCGAGACCCGCCCCGCGAAGCGCAGTGCGGCGGGTTGCCCGTAGCGGTTCGGAGTCCGATTTTGCGTCAGCTCGCGTGTCGTGTGTCTCGTTGGTCATAGTTGGTCCCTGTTTTTCTCTTGCACGGTGCTCACAGCACTGCTCCCGTCCAGCTCGCACTCTCGTACGACAACCACCTATAAAGAAATGCTGCTAGTAAAACATAATTTACTGACGTACTGATGGTGGGAATTGTTAAACGACTAATTCACCCCTTCCGAGAGCGGTTCTCTCAGCACTGAACAACCCAACCTCCTTCTATTCGAGAGCATTGGCCTGCTTCTTTCGCGCTTTCTATTCAGCACGGTACCGTCGAATTATATTTGACCAGCAGCGATTTTGACGCGTAGTGCATGCCCACACGGATGGACGACCATCAACGCGGAACCTCGAACAGTTGTCGCTGTGACTACCGCCTTGCAGTGCGGACAGCGGTCGCCGGTCATTGCCTAGGTCCCGCTTCGACGCGCAGATTCCCGCCGCAGTCGCTACACTGGTAGTCCTCGGGGTTGCAGACCGTCTTCGAGCGACGATACCGCCCGAGACGCTGGCCACAATCCCCGCAGACCAACCACCATTTAGGAGAGGTAAATCGCTCGCAGTGCTAGGCGATATTAAGCGGGTCCGTCCAGCGGACGAACGTCTCACCGTGGTCCGCCTCGTCAAACCGCCGGTATTGCCAGGCGTGGACGAGTTCGTGTCGAAACGTCTTGCTGAATTGTGTCCAGCCGAATTCTTGGTAAGCGTCCCAGGTGAGCCGGATCGTGGCCGCTTCGGTGTCTGGGTTGTCTTCGGTGACGCCGGCCTGTCGCTGCGCCCGCTGGAAGACCTCCCAGTCGATCGCTGTGAAGGGGGAACTCGGGGAAGTGCTCGGCAGCGACGTCGGCCGCGTGCGTTCGGGCCCGGTCGAGCAGAGCCGCCTGCGTCGTCGGGACGCTATCGGCGGCGTCGCAGTCGTCGATGCTGTCGGTGAGCGTGCGCTGTTCGGCGACGTCAGGAAGCGTCTGTTGAAAATCATAAAAATGGGGGGAAATGTAGTTAGCAGCAGTTGGTGAGCGCGTCTTTGTCGGTGGTTTCCGTTCCGCAGCGCGCACACCGTCAGAAGCGGTGATCAAAGTGGCCGTGTTTGTCGTGGCCGACGTGCGGGCCAGCTACGCGCGTCGCAGCACTGTCCTGGCCCCACACGGACTGAGAGAAAGAGAACGTACGATACAATCAGGAAATCGGAAAGACTGTTCTGTCAAGCTAGTCTTGAGGAACCGATTGGGCCGGTTGTTCCGTCGCAGGGGCAGGTGGCTCATGAGTCCCGAACTCGGGGTGAGTTTCCTCCATCCAGAGATACACGATTGCCCCAGATAAGAAATCAGGATTTTGCTTCGAAGACCAGACTGGTCGGCGTCTCGGCCGCCCGGCGGAAGTGCGTGAACCCGCCTCCAGTGACGACCTCTCGGGTTCGGTCCTCGCCCGCCTGCGCGCCGAGCCCGTACCCGACGTCTTGACTGAGCGAATTTGGCGTACAGGCAAGTGTCGAAATAGAGTATCCAAGGCGGCCAAATGGGGTAAGATTGTTTTCGACCCGGTCATTGGCATACGGTTCGACGATCATCCACGCACCGTTCTCACTTAGCGTCTCTCGAACGTGAGCAGCCACCCCGACGGGATCTCCCATATCATGGTAGCAGTTGAACATCGTAACGAGGTCGTAGTCGAAGCCGGTGTACTCCCTCGCGGTCGCCACTTCGAAGCTAACACGGTCGGCCACGCCCGCCGTTTCCGCCCGCTCGCGCGCCACCTCGATCGATTCCTCGTGGTAGTCGACGCCGACGACTGTCGAGTTGGGGTACGCTTCGGCCATGCGGATCGTCGGCGCGCCGTGACCACACCCCACGTCGACGATCCGCCCGCCTGATTTCAGTCTAGCATCAATGCCATCGAGCGCTGCGATCCAGTCGAGTAGGAACGCTCCGTAGGACGGCCCGAAGAAGCGTTCCGTGCCATGGAACACATCCTCGTCATGTTCGTGCCAGCCGATGCCCTCGCCCGTTCGGAAAGCCTCCTGAAGTTCGGGACCTATCTTGGCCACTGACCCGACCAGTTGGAACGCACCGGGCATGAACACAGGGCTCTCCTCGTTGGCCAAGATGTGCGCCTGCTCCGGGGTGAGGTAGTATCGGTCAGTCTCAGGGTCGTAGGTCACGTACCCGCCGGCGGCCTGCGAGCGCAACCACTCGCGAACGTAACGCTCGACGGTTTCGGTTTTTTCAGCGAGTTCAGCTGACGTGAGCGGCCCCGCGTCATCAAGTGTCGCGTAGAGCCCGAGGTCGTCACCGATGACGGCGAGTGCGGCATGGACCGTTGCACCGAGATCGACGAGGGACGTCTCCACGAGTTCGCTCAGTTTCTCTTCGTTTATCGGATTTGCTTGAGTGTCGGTTCCCATGTTGCTCACTTCCTGGCGCCGAGTGAGATGCTCTTCACGCCGTACGTCTGACATGCATTCACGGCCTGGTCCGAGATGAATTCGTACTGGGTGTTGTCCCGGACGTCGGTCACTTCGAATCCGGCCTGTTCGATGAGCGCCATGTAACGGTCGACCTGCTCGGCCCCACCGATACAGGCCCCCCACAGGTTCTCGTTGTTCTTGATGCTCTCCGGCATCTGTGACTCGCTGATGATGTCCGAGAGTGCGAGTCGACCGCCGGGCTCGAGCACGCGATACGCTTCCTCGAACACACGTTCCTTCTCTGCGGAGAGGTTGATCACGCCGTTGGAGACGACCACGTCGAACGACTCATCGTCGAAGGGGAGCGCTTCGATGTGGCCGTGTCGCACATCGACGTTGTGAAATCCGTTCTCCTCAATCAATTTTCGGGCCTTTTGGATCTGTTCGTCGGTCATGTCTACGCCGGTAACCGTTCCGGTTTCGGTGACGTGCATTCCGGCGACGAACAGGTCCATTCCCGAACCGCTGCCGAGGTCAAGTACGGACTCACCGGGTTGGATCGCCGCCAGATCGAAGTGGTATCCAACACCGGCGAATGAATCAATCGCAGGATTGGGAACGTCAGAGAGATCTTCTGGATCGTATCCGAGTCGCTCGGCTAGATTTCTGCCTATTTCGAAGTGGAACTCCCCGTCGGAGAACTCCGCGACGTCACGGTACATCGACTTGACCTTTCGTTCGAGTTTGTCCGTGTCTAGTGATTCACTCATTGTTGTTCACCAATCAGTCGTCTCCCGCCGCTTCGGCGGGGGTTTTGATGCTTAGCTGGATGTCCTGAGCGAGTGAGAGCAGCGTGTAGACGGGCGCTCGTCGTGCCCACTCATCGATCAGGTCGTCGTCGATGTCCTCTCCATCAATTTCGACCTCCGCGGTCAGATTCTCGTACACCGAGTCGGCCTCCTTGAGTTCAGCGAGACTAAAGAGGACCGCTGGATCGAAATCTGTCCGGATGCGCGTCTGAAGATGGTCGATGTCGACACCGTTCGCGGCGGCGTTGATGGTGATGCCGACATTGATACAGGCGGCGAGCGCAGACAGTGCTGCTTCGATAGGTTCGATTCGATCGGTCGCGCCGACCCACCCACCAGCATCCATCACTTCCTTCCAGGCGCCGTACGGAACGGTGTATTCACGCGTCTCGCGAGCGATGGTCTCGCCGCCGAGATCGTAGCTATCGATCTTTGCCAGGCTGTGAGCGGCCGTCCCCTCGTAGGTCGCGGACGCCCCGAGGCCAAGCTGGACGGCTTCAGGATTCTCGGCTGCGTGTTCGGCGAATCCTTCGAGTGTTTCGAGGTCGATTCCGTGCATTGTTTGCCGGTCGTCAGTCATTGTTTCGCTGTACCTCCCGACAAGCGGCACAACGACTCCTGAGACGTTGTAGCTATTCCGTGCTATTTCGGCAGGTCCTGCCATTCTTTCAGCCACTGTACACGCGTCAACAGTTGCTCACTGAACTCTGCCGAGAAATCGATGGCCCAACCAGTCTGTCCTGCGAAGTAGAAGGGGAGACATCGAGCAACCGGATGGATATTGCACTCACGCGACCGGGAGCGTCACTCCATGTAGGCTTCGGGGGTGACCGGTCGCGCGTCGATTTCGAAGGATGCATACGTCGATTCTGCCCACTCGCGGATAGCCGGAACGTCGGTGTCGATCAATGCTTGGACCGACCCACTGTCCTGCTCGTAACAACTGATGGTAACTCGGGTTTCTAGAAGGCCAATTCCGCATTGGGGGAGTTTGTCATGTTCAAGAACCGTGAAATTGTCCCGTTTCTCCATCTCTAAACTGCGCTCGGGATACGTCGTAATGAAGTATGAATGACAACTCGGTCGGTCGATCAACGTCATGTCTACTCCGGCGTCAATCAACGAGAGGAGCGCGTCGAAGCAGGGCTCCATCAAGGCAACCTCGGGTCGAAGATAGCGGACCTCGTTCGTCTGCTGGAGAAGCGACTTGAATCGGTTCACAGGACGGTAGGGTGAATCGGGCTCCGGAAGTGTGACAGTCAGCTCAGACCATGTCTCGGTCGGGACTTCAATCACCTCGTCTGGAAGCCAGTGCCAGATGTCACGTAGCTTCCGCTCGGTTTCGAAAAGGTCGATCAGATCCTCCATCCCGGTCGCGATGGCCTCTCCCAACCGTGTTGCTACATACTGGTACCCCTCCTTTTGAACCCAAGTGCGGTCTTCGAATTCGCTCAACGTTCGTCGGGCTGTCGACGATGACACTTCATTCAGCTCACAGAGTTCGGAGCGACTCCGGGGACGATCCGTTAGCGAAACGAGCATTGGAATACGATGTTCGGATCGAGAGAGATACCCGATGTCGTCGATCGGCGACCCGTTGTTAAGAGTTCCCATGCCACACCTAGCCGATATACAGTAATAACCATTCGCTTTGGGGTGTGGCGACTACATCCAATGGGATACACAGGGTGCGTCACTGTCAACGGCCCCTCTATCTCTTGGAGAATCCTCCGATAGAGTGCCAGAAAGACCCTTCCAACCCATGCCGCATACCGGTGTCCGTGAACCACCTCGGGGTCAAGCCCCGGGGCATTCGCCTCGAACCGCCTGTAAAAGAGGGTAGCCGGTCAGAACGTCAGGCGTTCCAGCAGCCGTCGGAGACAACTCGGCCGGTTTCAGTCGTGAAGGTGGACAGTGAGCACCGGTTCCGACTGATCAGCCTGATCGACGTCGAGAGGATCGTCGGCGCTAACGAGGGTGAGATCGGGAGCGGAGACGCGCCCACCGTCAGGACGTGCGACCACGGTCTTCCCAGGGCTTCCGACGACCTCGCGAAGATCGCCGTGGTAGGCGTCGATAGCATCTGCCCGATGATCGGTCGTGTGACGGCCGACGCGGTACTCGAGATGCATCCGTGCGTCGTTGACCGTGGCGAGCGCGTCACCCAGTGCCAGTTTGACCGGGTCGTACGGCCCGCGGCCGGTGACGACGCGGATGTCCGTCACGTCGCCGACGTCACCGTCGGAGAGCGTCCCAACGTCACACGGGGCGTGTTCGCGGATCCACTGGACCCCACCTCGCAGTAGTCCCCCTTCGAAGCTGGGGTCGTCTTCGGGTAGCAAGACGAAATCTGCGTCGTGTTCGTCGGCGACGTTGACGACCGCGTGGGCGACGTCGTGGCTGACGACTTCCCCGAAACTCACCGGAACGTCGACCTCGGCTGCCAGTCGTTCGGTGAACGCCTCGAAGGCTTGGTCGCCCGGGGACTGAACGCCGGCGGCGTGATCGAGTGGCACCTGGTCGGGTTCGACGTCGAAGCGGACGACTGAGACGCCGCCGTCGTGTGCCCGCGCGGCATCGGCGGCGACGCGTACCAGCGCCCGTTCTCGCTCCGGGCTCGTCTCTTCGCCGACACCGACGAGCACCTCGTAGCCGGGCTGAGAGAGCGCCTCGCGGGTGTCCCCGACGAGGTCCTCGCCGACGCGGCGGCGGACTTCCTCGATGGCCGCTCCTTCGTGCTCGACCCGCTGACGGGCGTACGCGAGGTACCACGCTAGCCCAGCGGCGGTGATAGCCACCGCGCCAACCAGCGGGACGAGTCCCATCTGCGTCAGCAGGACCAGTCCCGTCACGGCGCCGAATACCTGCATCCACGGGTAGAGCGGTGACCGGAAGTTCGGCTCGTACTCGGCGTGACCCTCGCGGAATGCGATGACAGCGGCGTTGATGAGCACGAACACGAGAATCTGAAACGCGCTCGCGAGCTTTGCGATCTCCATGATCGGGACGAACGCGATGAGCACGAGCAGGACGACACCAGTGAGCGTGATGGCAGTCGCGGGCGTCCCAAGTCCGTCGTGGACGGTCCCGAGCTTCGTGGGCACAAGTCGGTCTCGCGCCATCGCGAAAGGATAACGTGAGGACGAGAGAATGCCCGCGTTGGCCGTCGAGACCAGTGCGAGCACGGCCGCGGCGACGATCGCTGCGACACCTAGCGGGCCGAGGGTGACTGCAGCGACATTCGCCATCGGTGTGAGCGTGTCGCCAATCGTCGAGAGGTCGGCGACACCGACCATCACGGCGACGATCAGGACGTACAGCAGGGTCGTGAATGCAAGCGACCCGAGAATGCCCAGCGGGATGTTCCGGTCGGGGTTCTCGATCTCCTCGGCGACGCTGGCGACCTTCGTGACGCCCGCATAGGAGACGAACACGAGCCCCGTCGCGGCGAGGAGACCGCCCGGTCCCTCGCGGAAGACCCCGGCGAAGTTGGCGCTACTCGCGTCGGTGACACCCCCCGCGGCGAACCAGACCATCGCCGCCAGCATGACGGCGACGATGGCCACCTGGAGCTGTCCGGTGAGTTTGGCGCCGACCAGGTTGACGAGGACCAGGGCGGCGGCCAGACCGAGCGTCAACGGCAGTATCCACGCATCCGGAACCGAGACGAGCAAGAGGAGGTACGGCACGCCGCCGACGAGCGCGAGTGCACCTTTGAACGACAGCGAGAACCACGTTCCGAGTCCGGCAATCGTGCCGAGCAGCGGGCCCATCCCGCGCTCGATGTAGACGTACGATCCCCCGGATTCCGGCATGGCTGTCGCCATCTCCGCCTTGGAGAGCGCCGCGGGGAGGACGAGAATGCCGGCGAGGAGGTAGGCGAAAACGACCGCCGGACCGGCGATGCCGACGGCCAGCGCTGGCAGGATGAAGATACCGCTGCCGACCATAGCGCCGATACTGATCGCGACGACGCTCGCGAGCCCGAGGTCGCGTTCGAGTTCCTTCGCCATTATTCTCTGAGCCTCACTCGTTCGCCAGTCTTGGCGCAACGACGACGGTCGACGCTGGACGGTCGACGGATGACGTTGCAGTCTCGAGTGTCGGTTCGTAGATGATCAGGCCAGCTTCACGTGCGCGGCTTGCCATTGTCTCTTCGTTGACGATGGCGACGGGCTGGTTCTGTGCCGTTAGTTGGCTCGCGAGCGTGCGACCGATCGGTCCGCCCCCGAGTACGAGTGTTTCCTGGGTCATGTGGTATGGCCCCGAGCCACCCCTCTGAGGGCGACGACCGGTGGCTGCCCTTCGATAATCTGCCGCATGATATAAAACTTTCTAAAAAATATTACCTCTTCAAATTTTCAACGATGAATCTTCCCAGAGTTGCAAAATTCGGTTAGGAATTAGACAATAGGTAGGTCCCACCGTGTCCGAAAAGTGAGTCTCTCCCATTCGGATGGCTGCAATCCAGCGATGAGTTCCATTGGCGATCTAGATGGCGAGCTACGATCTCAGTGGAACATATCGAGGAGGAAGATGAGGAGAAAGCCGGCGAAAAACAGCGTCGTTGACGTCGGCGTCTCCGGAACTGTCTGTGCTTTCACGAGCAGCTCCTCGGTCACGAGATATGAGTCGCCGACTCTTGTGGCAACAGCAGCGAACGCAGGCCGCCAGCTCTTCGAGACGGTTGAGCGGTCCGAGCAGAACGCGGAACGAGTGAATATCCATGAACAGCGCGCCGAGTCCCAGCAGGTTGAGGAGACGCCTCTCGACGTGCTGGACGCCGGGACGAAGATTGCGGAGGAGAATGACGCGATGAGTGCGCGGCTGGACTATCAGACGGTCGCCCCACTACAGGTGTGCGGACACGAATGACGGCTATCGGGTGGCGTGCGATTACTTCTCTATCCTCCAGTTTCGGAATCCGAGTGCAGTGGAGGAGGTTACTCGATAGCGGCCGGCGTATCGAAATCGTGGAACGGCTTCCCCCGTTCGGTGCTCAGGATATCAAGCGCCGCTGCCGCGCCCATCCCGACCGAGATAGCGACCTGAATCATGTCTTTCCGCGCTATCCAGCCAACAGCGTACGCTCGGTCAACAGAGGTCCGTCCGTCGTTATTCACCGCTACTGTGCCATCGTCGGCGAATTCACAGCCGATTTCCTCCGCTAAGTCGCGGGATTGCCCCGTCGCGAGGACGACATAGCGGGCCTCGTACGTCTCCTGAGCAGTTTCCACGGCAAACTTGCCGTTGGCGTGATCGATATCGGTGACTTCCTCTCCCTGATGACGGTCGGCTCCATGATCATCGACCTGCTCGCGGGCTACGTCTACAAACGCATCACCGCTCATTTGCTTGACGCCGGGATAGTTGAGGAGATAGGCACTGTGCACCCACGTCTCGTCGGTGTCGAAGAGGATCGTCTCAAGCCCGTTCTTCGAGGTGAATAACGCTGCACTGAGTCCGGCCGGCCCCCCACCAATAACTGCCACATCTGCCATATGTAGACGTGACGCGCGTCGACACGATAAGCTCCGGCGTTAGTCAGTCCAGACGTAGACTCGAAATTCGCACCTCTCGTTGTGAATCATCCCTCCCAATCGAAATTCGAACGGAAACGTGCGCATCAATTAACTCTTGCACGACGTACTCGCTAGATGCAAGGAGTGAAATCTACGACTGAACCCAGAGTATTTCAGGACAATCTACACTACGCTGGACGGCGTCATCGTATGGAGGGGTGAATTGACGTGACCGATGACGAGCACTGTGCTGAGCCGTTTTGCTACGCTGACGGGGACGAGGTACCGCCGGGCGAAAAACAGCATCTGCAGCATTCGATTGGCGAGACGTATCTTGGTAACCCGATTGAATTCCCGATAACGATCATCAACGGATCCCACCCAGGCCCCCGAATCTTCCTTAGTGCCGCTGTCCACGGTGACGAATTGAATGGTGTAAAAGTGCTCCAGGAAGTCGCGGCGGAGTACGATCCGACGGAGATACATGGCACAATCGTCTGTCTCCATGTGCTGAACGTGCCAGGGTTCGTCGCCCAACAGCGATACATTCCCGTCTACGATCAGGATCTCAACCGTGCATTCCCCGGACGACGGCAAGGGACTACCGCGTCGCGAATGGCTGACGAAATCTATCGACAGTTCGTCAGCCAGTGCGATGTCGGAATTGACTTTCACACGTCAACGCGGCACCGAACAACCCTGTTTCACGTTCGCGGTGCGATGAACAACCAGGAGATTGAACGACTCGCGTTCGCCTTTGGGACGAACGTCATCATCTCTTCGACGGGAAGCGACGGCATGCTTCGCACGGTCGCGACGAACGACGGCATTCCCACGATCACGGTTGAGCTGGGCAAAGCCCATCGATTCCAGCCACTGCTCATTGCGAAGGCTCTCAACGGCGTCGAGAGTGTCCTCGCCGAATATGGTCTGCTCCCAGACACGCCGGTCGACTGGCCAGGCTGGTATCGCGTCATCGACGCGAACGACGAGAAGCGATGGATTCGAGCCGACGTCGGAGGGTTGGTCGACATGGAGTGGGGGCCCTTTCCATTCGTCTACGAAGGCGATCCGATCTGCACGATTTCAGACCACTTCAAACGGGAGACGCGAACAGTGACTTCGCCGGTGACGGGGCTGATCGTCGGGTTCCTTGAAAACCCCATCGCCTTTCCCGGTCACCCCCTCTGTCATATAGTGCAAACAGATCGCAGTACCCGACGTGAGATTGAGGCCGAAATTCGGCGCGGAGAGTTCGACGGCTACGGCACCGCTCACTCGCTCGAGTAGGCTTCCGGGATGCCCGTCGGTTTTCAGCGGAGATGTCTGAAAACAGGCATAGGTATTCTGGATCGTATTCGGTGACGTCAGCCTGTCGCTAGGCCCGCTCGGAAACCTCCCTCTCGTGGCTGAAGCAGCGAAGGCAGGCCGCTAACTCTTCGAGACGGTCGAGCAGTCCGAGCAGAATACGGAACTGGTGACCGTCTGCGAGCAGCGCGCAGAGTCCTAGCAGGTCGAGAAGAAGTATCTCGACGTGCTCAAGCCGGGCAGAAAATCGCGGAGGAGAACGATGTAATGATTGCGCGGATGGACTATCGGACGGTCGCCACCCACGACGGATGTGCATCCACGAACGACGGCGATCGCGTCACGGAGGAACTGGCCGACCGCGTCCCCGGCGTGAACGACACGGAGAGTCGGACGTTGTCGGTGGACGACGCACTGGGTGTCAGTGGCCGGCATATCGAGATCTCGGTCGCTGATCCCGATCTCGCCGGCTAGATGCGAGCACACAACGCGAACACGGGAGGAAACTAACCACGATAGGGATCGTTACAACAGGTAATGCGGAGGGTTTCCTCTTGCTGCTGCGGTCACTACCCGTCGAAGGTCGCGAGCGGTACTCAATGACGGCGGACACGGCTGAAGATACTCCAATTTATCTATGGTTTCGACATCGCTGGTCGGAACACCGGCAGTGATAGATCGTCGTTGACCCGTTTGAAAGTGACTTCCACATGGATGTCGGATTCGATCTCAGACGGATCGCAATCGGCGAACAACGTACAGATTCGAGGACCTTCTTTGAGGTCCACGTATCCGACCACGTACGGGAGTGCTTCCTGGAATGCCGGCAGCGTCACGGCCCTCCGAACAACTGTATAGCTGTACACACGTCCCTTCCCTTCTGCGTCGACCCACTCTAGAGCCTCGGCGCTACAGTACTGACACCACGGTCGGGGGAAGAACTGGTGCTTCCCACAGTCGGTACAGTATTGGAGGCGGAGGACGCCTCGATTCGCACCTTCCCAGAACGGTTCGGCGTACGGTTCTGCGTGCTCACTCGGAAGCGGCCATCCGTCGTTCATCCCTGAACCCCGCGTTTCAGAACGCCGACAGCCGAACTACGGAGGTTCTTGTCGTACGTGACGCCTCCCACACCGGTCACCAGACCGTACTCCGCGTCCGGGACCTGTCGTTCCCCGCCGTCGTGACGGAGCTGGCGGATTGCTTCGACGAGGTTTTCGAATCCGCCCGCTAACCCCGCCTGACCTGCGGAGAGTTGGCCTCCGGACGTGTTTAACGGTAGCTCCCCGTCGTATCGGAGGTCCGTCGTCTCCAGGAACTGCCCACCGTCCCCTTTTTCACAGAATCCCATGTCTTCGAGCTGCATCAGGACGATAATCGGGTAGTCGTCATACGCCTGCACGAAGTCTACTTGCTCAACTTCAACGCCGGCTCGATTAAATGCTCGAGTTGCTGCCGTTCGAACCCCAGTAGTCGTCACGTCCGGCTGTTGCGAAACGTCTGGATTGTGTTGCTGGCCAAAGCCAAGGGGTTCTACCGGCGTCTGATCCGACGTCGCAGCTTGATCACGCGAGGTCACGAGGAACCCGTATCCCCCGTTCACCGGTACGACGCAATCGAGGAGACAGACTGGATCCGAAATCATCTCCGCATCCAGATATGTCTGGACGTCGATTCCCTCTGTCAAGTATGCGTTTGGGTTGTGTGATGCGTGCTCGCGCTGGACGACTGCAACCTCGGCCAGTTGCTCGCGAGATGTATCGTACTCTGTCATGTGAGCGGTCTGAACGAGACCGAAGTTCGAATTCGGCCCTTGGACGCCGAATGGATCCTTGTAATTTCGAATGTATCCACGCGGGTCTCGCGGGAAGAGAGCGTCAGAGTCGACATGTGGGTCGAGAGGAGCATCCGCCCCCAGACAGAGGACGGTTTCAACTTTCCCTGCCTCAATAGCCATCACCGCCTGCGACAGGACCGCGAGCGCGTTTGCCCCTCCTTGATCCTCGGAGAACAAGTAGTCGACTTCGAAGCCGAGCGTCTCGGCCAACATTCCAGGATAGGTGAACGGTGTATCCGTGATAGTGCGGATGACGCCCAGCCCGTCGACCTCACCCTTCTCTACATTGGCATCGTCGAGCGTCAGCCTAGCGGCACGTTCGTAATATTCCTCTAGGCTATGGAAATCGTCGCTCTCAGCGCTCGGCCGGTGCTTCTGCGTCTCACCTACTCCCGTAATCACTGCTTCAGTTCCCGTCATGGTGCCGGCCTCTCGTTCGAATCCTGTCCGTCGACGGTTTCTCCGTCGATCTCCCGATCGGCCATCGTCTCGTTTGCCATTCGACGTTCGCCGAAGTCACCGAACTCCTCGTGCTGGCCGACCACGAAGACCTCATCGTCGCCGACGCGAAGTTCTTCCGCGAGCCCCGAGATAGACGCAAGCAATTCGGACTCGACCATGAGATAGTCCGGACCGGCGTCAGAGAGGATGTACTCGATGTCTCCCTGGGACGACCGGGCGTTTATCGGGGTGAAGATGGCCCCGATCTTTTGGGTCGCAAAGAACAACTCGAGGAACGCAGGAGAGTTATGCGAGAGCAAGGCAACGGGATCTTCGATACCGATGTCCTGGTCCACTAAGCCGTTGGCGACGCGGTTGCTCCGCCGGTGAAGCTCCTCGAACGTCACCGCGGCCTCATCATTACCAGATAGGTACCTGCAGGCGGTGGCGTTGCCGAACCGAGCGGCGGACTGCGTCACGATATCGCCGACGTTCATGTCTGCAGTATTCGCTCATCGAGACTAATAACCACGGGCGTACATCCCACCCCTGTATCGGTGACTGGCGCACCGACAACCAGTAGCCCAATTGCGAACCCGTCCTCGATTCGAGCAGGTCTGATCTGTCCTCTCCGAGCAGGAATGACATCACGATCTTGGCAGCCTTCTGGAAGATGCCTTGACTGCACGTCGGATAACGCTCGACTGTGAGGTGCCAGACGTGAACCGCCCCGGGGTCACGTGGTTCGAGACGCCGACGGCGTCTCGTCATCACGAGAGAGCGAAGCTCTCTCGAACGACCCCGAGGCACTCGGCCTGCTCCGCCTGTAGATCCGGCGGGCGCCGTTCGCGAGTAGCCCGGCGGTCGCGTTCCCGTCGACGGGGCGGTCTTCGAGCGCTGCCGTCACCGTCTGGGGAACGTCCATCGAGAACTCCGGGTTCAGTGGTGGAGCTGTTCCGGGACGGGGCTCTCGTCGTGGCGAGCCGCCTCGACAAGTGATCGCTGGGCCGCCTCGTCCATGCCGTCATACCGGCTCGCGGCGTCGAGTACTATCGCGACGAGCTTCGGGTCACCGGGACTGACGACGCTGGTCAGGCCCTGCGAGGCGGCGAAATCGAACCGGTCGCGGATCTCCTCGGGCGTGTCGACGGGCTCGTACCAGTTCGCGTACGGGCGGTCCCGCTCGGGAAGTTCCTCGGTCGGCGGCCAGGACCCCTTCGCGAAGGCCTTGATGCCGAGCGTGCCGATGTTCTCTTCGTTCGCTCGCTCGAGCACCGCCTGATAGTCGTGGTCCTCGTCGTCCTTCCCGACGACGACCGGGTTTAGCGGGAACATCACCGTCTCGAGGTCGTCGATGCGGTCGATCGCGTCGAGGATGAGCTGGGGGCTCCCGTGGCTGGTCAGCCCGACGTGATCGATGACGCCGTCGGCCTTAGCCTCCCGCATCGCCTCGAGGGCACCGTCGTCGTCGGTGATCCTGTTGAGTTCGTCCTCGTACTCCAGGCCGTGGACCTGGTACAGGTCGATGGTGCCCACGCCGAGGCGGTCGAGCGACTGTTCGAGCTTCTGCTTCGCACCCTCGTAGCCCCGTTCCTGAGTCTTGCATCCGAGAAAGATATCCTCGCGGTGCTGGCGGAGCTTCGGTCCCAGCTTCAGTTCGGCGTCGCCGTAGGCCGGGGCCACGTCGAAGTGATTGACTCCGTGATCCAAGACGAGTTCCACCATTTGGTTAGCCCCCTCCTGTTCGAGCCAGTTCAGCGCGATCGCGCCGAACGTCATCACTGTGCTGTCGTGCCCGACATCCCCCAGTGGACGCGTTTCCATACCTGTGGATTAGGAGCGGTACACATAACAGTTGGTGGACGACCCACCCATCAGGGTATTCTACCGGTCGATGAACCGAATCACTTGCTGCCGTCGGCTCGTACGTGGTGGGTTACTTCCTCAGAGGAATCGTTGGATCACCCAAATGATAACAGCGGCGATGATGAGCATGACACCGATTCCTGACGTCGCTGGTTCTGGGAAGAAAAAGAGAATGGCACCAGCGACAAATAGCAACCCTACAAGCCCGAGGCCAGCTAACTTACTGTCACGTGCCATAGTTACCGTTAATTCGGCAATGAACATATGGATTTTGGCAGATAAGTGATTCGGCGTTTGAGGAGGCAGTCGCATCCGGATGCACGTCGAGACGTCGTTCCATTGTTCGACCCTCGGGATCACCGAACGCGCTCTTACGATAGAGTAGCTCACAATCGAGGGCGTCAACGAAAATTCGCACCAAAACGTGTAAGCCACCACGCCCTGAAGGGCATGGCATTCAGCATGGACTCCCGTTCTAACTGCTCAAGGCAGTAGGCGAATATTCGCCATTCACTGCTAAGAGGTGCTATCCCTGATTGCCACAGACGGGACACGACTCACCCGCAACAAACCCATGGGCATCACAGACGCGAAGCACGCATACCAGTAGAGGCGGAGCCGACTATTGACTTACGCTAACCAATACGAAGAAGAGGGCCGAACGCGTCAGCAGCCGTCAGTCGTCGGCAGTCTCAGCCAGCAACTCCGTAAGCCACTCGTCGGGCCGTTGGGGTGAGAGGTCGCCGGGTTCAATCAGCTGCGATTCTGCCGCGATTGCATGCCCGCACGGATGCACGACCATCGTCGAGGGACCCCGGGCAATCGTCACCGTGACAGCCGTTTTACAGTGCGGACAGCGGTCGCCAGTCATTGGCCAGGTCCCTGCAACGCTGGCTTACTCCAGCTGTGGCTGTATGTTCCGATTTACGCGGAACACGTTCTCTGGATCGTACTTCTCTTTGATCTCGGTGAGACGGTCGTAGTTGTCGCCGTAGGTCGTTTCAATGCGCTCGTACCCCTCGTCGGCGGTTTGAAAGTTGATGTAGTTGCCGCCAGTCGAGTAGGACTGGAGCTGTTCCCACACATCGCGGACCCACTCACGATACTGGTCTCCCTTGGAGTCGTCGGGCTCCCACATGGCCAACGGGAATAACGCGAACCGGGCGTCGCGATTATTGATAGCTCCATCATCTAAGTCGTGTTCATTGAGGGCCCCGGCGATGTGCATGATAACCATCTCGCCCGGGGCAGGGCTCTCTGTGAATCGGTCCCGCATCGTCGATAGCAGGTCGTCGCTCAGCTCGGGGGCGAATTCGGACTTCATGTAGTAGTGCTTGCCCTTAGGGAGGATCGCGTCGAAAAGCGACTGCATCCCTGTATAGGGCCGCTCCTGAAGGAGATCCACAATGGGATTCTCCAGCGCTTGAATCGGGGTGAGCGCCTCGTCGGCGCCGTCCAAGTCACCGCTATAACAGACGATCATGGCGCAGATGCGCTCACCGTGCCACTCTTTAGGGACGAACGGTGCTGGCGGCGCTCGCCGCATGTTCAGGAAGACAGTCAGTTCGCGGGACGCGTCATCAGTGAGCGCTTGGTAGGTCTCAAGAATCTCGTCAGCACGCTCGAACGGCCAGGCGATGAGCCCGCCGAAGACGGTCGGGCCGACCTCGTGCAGTTGGAAGGTAAATGACGTGACAACGCCGAAGTTGTGGCCGGCGCCGCGGATCGCCCAGAAGAGGTCCACGTTTTCCTCGCGGCTGGCGCGGCGGACCTGCCCGTCGGCGGTAACGATCTCGACTTCGCGTAAGTTGTCGACTGTCCAGCCGAATCGACGAGTCAGGTAGCCGAAGCCACCGCCGAGCGTCAGGCCGGCCAGGCCGGTCTCGGAGACGAAGCCTCCCGGTGTCGCTAGGCCGTGAACCTGGGTTTCCCGGTCAAGATCACCGAGGAGACAGCCGGCTTGAGCCGTCACAATCTGCTCGCCAGAATCGACGATGACTCCACGGAGGCGAGACATGTCGATGGTCAGGCCATCGTCGGCTAGGGCTGTCCCAGCGATGTTGTGGCCGCCGCCCTTCACCGAAAACAGGAGGTCGTTATCGCGGGCGAAATTCACCGTAGCCACGACATCGGCTGTCCCCGTTGGCTGGACGACAAGCGCGGGCGTTTTCTCGACCATGCCGTTCCAGATGCGCGCCGCCTCCGCGAATCCCTCGTCCTCGGGAGAAAGGAGCGGACCGCGCAGGTGCTGCCGAAACTCGTCAAGGGTTTCTTCGATCAGCGTGGTCGTAGTCCCGTCTCGGGTGGCGATGGTGGCTTGCGTCATGGTGCTAAGGGCATACTTGAAGTCCCATCGGCGGAGGTGACTGTTTCTATTTCTCTCCCGCTATCTAGTGGTGTTGCATCTATTATTGGATGGTTCATCCCTATCCTCTAGGCGCCACATCCCCATAGCGTCATTGCCAGAAATACCCCCGCTGTCCGTATAGGAGCGCAACTAACCAAGAGTCGGTGAACGATAAGCGCCCTCTATTCTATTATGTTTAGAGAACACCGGATTTGGCTTCTTTACAGGTGCTTAAGATACTCGCATTCCCGGAAGTCAAGCTGGTCATTGTGTGTCGTCGCAGTTCGGCGAAACCTGCTGGACTCATAGAAACTAACGCCGACGTCATTCTCAGCCATCACCGAAAGCTGGAGCCGGTCGAATCCCTGTTCTTCAAGGACTGTCTCGATGTAATCAAGAAGCATACTGCCGATTCCGCGCCCCAGTATTCTGGATCGACGTGGATGCGGTAGAGGTGACTGAGTTTGTCGTCGGACTCGTTAGGAACTGTCTCGACAAAGCCGGTAACTCTCTCATCGACAACTGTAACGAAAAACAGCCGGTCGTTCTGCGTGATATCGTCAGCAATCAGTCGCTCGGGGTCGTACCACGAATCTACCTTTCGCTCACCCTGACGAGTTCGCTCGCTGAGGGTGGGGCTTGTCGGTGGACTCTGCCTCTGCCTCCGTAGTAGAGTACGAGACAAATCCTCGATTCGGCGTCACAGTCCCGACTTCAGGGCGAGGTGACTGTCGGCCGTCCGCTGCGAGTCATATAGCCCATGACGGACAAACCGCCAGATCACTGTTCCAACCACATCAAGTAGTCGTCACGGTCGGAGTACCACCAGACCAGCGTTATCCGCGTCTCGCCGAGCGAATCCATCAGAATATTGAGTGCGAGACCGGCGAAACCGTGACCGTAGGACTCCATTACATCGAGACCGACCGGGCAGACTGATCGTGACGGCGGTATGCTTGGCATCACCTCCGCGATACTCTGTGATGGTGGTCCGGACCTGTCGTAGATTGTCGTCTTCCAAGGCTGTTGGTTTATCGTAATACTGCTGCCAATTGCGGCACCATCGACGCTAATCGAGGATGCTTGGTGCTGCGACGCTGACTTGGTACGTGGTTAGATACATCTCACGAGCGTTCGTCAATTCACACATCTGCTATAACAGGGTTATAGCACGAACTGTGGCTCCATCATTTTGAATGCTATTTTTATAATTAACAAGTCAATTATTCTTCATCGAGCTGGACAGCCAGCACGGGCGTTTCCGCTGTTCGGATGACCTTTTCAGCAACGCTTCCAAGGAGTTGCCGGTCAAGACCGGACCGGCCATGGGTGCCAATGACGATGAGGTCAATCTCGTGCTCGGTCGCATATGACTGAATCTCTTCGTGGGGTTGCCCAAATTCGACGAGTTCGGTCGTGGTTGGCACGCCGGCGTCTGCCGCCTGTGATGCAACCTCCTCGACAAGCGCTTGTCCCTGTTCATCAAGTTGTTCTTGAATTACCTCCGTAGTCATACCGTCTGCGGCTGGTGCGGCAGTAAGATCGACTGCTGACTGGTCGACAACATGGAGCACATGCAGTTCTGCATCGTACGTTGTCGCATGTGTAACCGCCTGCTCAACTGCAGTTTTTGTCCCCTCACTGCCGTCGGTCGGAACGAGAATTCGGTCATACATTGTGACCTGTTTTCGCACCCACGCAGAAAATATCTACTGGGCGACGCATAGAAGAACACGGTCGCAATGTACACTGGACAGCGACCAACGGGCTGCTTACCGGGAGTCAAGTGGTGTGGACTGGATGTCACCGTCACTCGTTACCGTCACTCGGTAGCCACTGTATGCAAACTCCACTTGGCCGTCTGTCCGCGACGTTCCATCGAGCTGTGGGGCGAACAAATTCTCAAGCGCCTCTGGATCGATCACTTCATAGAGCGGATCAAGCGTCGTGGGTTCGACGTCTTTCTGGGCGGTGATATGGGTGATAATTGCTGCTGCAAGGGAGTCGTCTGTGTATTGGAGCTGCGCTGGTTGTGGCTGTGAATGCATGGTATCGGTCATGATTCGGTCTCAGTAACGCAAAATCGTGGCTGCTCGGCAACACTCTCGGACTGATTTTGCGTTTCGGTGGTCGCACAACGATTGCGTCCAGTTTAAAAGCTCTGTAACGGGCTAATCGTAGAGACAATCATCAAGAAACGATACTCAGCAGGCTCGGCGAGGTAGCCAAAGGTGCGATGGGATACACGTCAAGCTTCGTCCTTGTGCTCCAACTCGTTGGGGGACTAACCGTGATTGTCGCGTTGGCCGTACTGGCTGGATTGGTTCCCGTCCCGGTAGGACCAAAGCACTGAGGTAACCTGCCTACCTTTCGGTAAGCACTTTAATTGATGGGCTGATTCGCGGCGTTATTGGCGAAAGTAATAGACTGTTGTACTGCGTCTAAACAAGGCCCCGAACCCTGAATATCGCCATTCCAAGTCGCCCGAGTCGTTGTTATGGAATTTCTGGCCAACCCCCTCCACCCATGCAGAATTGGAAACGCCACATCAGATTGTCTAAACAAATATCAAACTGAGTACCACAGTGGTCGAACGACCTCTGAGCGCGAGCAGGCGATGTTCAAGCTGTGGTCGGTGGAATCGAGACATTCGCCTACCGTCGGCGCTGATATTAACGAGGTAGGCGTGGCAAGAGGAGTTTTGTACACCGTAGCCGTCTATTGACGCGTGACAGATCAAGAGCAGACTGGAAACGATGAAGAGGAAAGTGAGGAAGAGGAGTTTGAGTTGGAAGGGTTCATGTCCCGCGAGGAGGGAGCGACTGTTCTCCGTCGGCTCGCTGACGGCGTCGAAAATGGATCGGTAGAACTCGGCGGCGACGAAGGGGCCGTGACCATCTCCGAGCAGTTCGAAGTAGAAATCGAATATGAGGAGGAAGAGGACGAAGCCGAACTAGAGGTCGAATTAGAGTGGTCGATGGGCGATGCTGCGCCAGTCTCGGCTGAGGAAGAGTCCGATGAAGACGAGAGTGAGGTGGCTGAAACGAGTGAAAAGGAGGCTGACGACGAAGAATAGCCCGCGGTGTGGCGGTGCTGGGCCCGGAAACGCTCACCATCAAACGCAAGGGTGGCAAGACGGTCGTCGTTGACTTGGTAGAGATTGAAACACCACAGTCGGCGAAGAACGCGAATCCGGCGGCGTTCGAGGGTGTGCCGTCATCCCAGCAGGGCCGCCAGTTGCTTGGTCAGATTCACACACGCACTCCGGTATGCCAAAGTTGAAGAAATACTTGCTCGCCTCACCCCGCTCGTGGTGATTATCGACCCACGCCTCAACTTCGGCTTCGTCGACGCCATCCTGTTCGGCGAGAATTCCATTATAGGCAAAAGTCTAAACTGATGGCCTGACAGAATAGAACTATGTGGAACTACCGCGTTGCGACCATCTGGGGGATTCCTATTCGTATCAACATCTCACTGCTCGTTTTCATCCCGTTACTGGCATACCTGATCGGGAGCGGGACACAGATCGATATCTATGCGGGTATCATCGACAGTATCGCCTTACAGCCGGTGGACGTTCCCGTCCTCCGGCAGGGCTATACACCCTGGATCGTTGGCTTTGCAGCGGCGATCGGCCTGTTCGTGAGCGTCCTCCTTCACGAACTCGGACACGCTTGGGTCGCGATGCGCTACGGCATCGAGATCGAATCGATCACGTTGTGGATCCTTGGGGGCATGGCTGCGCTCTCCAGCTTTCCCAAGGAATGGAACCGCGAGTTCTGGATCGCCATCGCCGGCCCATTCGTGAGCCTCCTCGTGGGATTGGGAGGATATGCGGTAGTGGCTGTCGTTCCCATCTCCAACTCGGTGGTTCTGTTCGTCCTGGGCTGGCTGGCGGTCGTCAACATGACGCTTGTGGTTTTCAATCTCATCCCGGCGTTCCCAATGGACGGTGGTCGAGTTCTCCGGGCGCTCCTCGCGCGCTCGCAACCCCATGCTAAAGCGACACGCACGGCGGCCCGGGTTGGTGTCTGGTTCGCCGTCGTGTTCGCGATTGTCGGCGTGTTCTCGAACTTCATGCTGATCCTGTTGGCGCTGTTCATCTACATGGCTGCCAAGGGCGAGTCGCGAATCTCTACGCTCGCCGACTTGCTTGAGGGGTTCACCGCCAGCGACCTAGCCGTCACCGACCTCCCACGGATTGAGGCCGACACCCCGATCGGGGAGTTCGCCAATCGGATGCTCATGGATCGCAAGACCTCCTACCTCGTAACAGAGGACGGACTCGTGGTGGGTGTCGTTACACTTTCTGACGTCTCAAGCGCACGTCAGCGCGACCGGGAATCGATCACCATCGGCGACATAACATCGCGGGACTTCCCCACGACCGAGGCAATGACTCCGGCGTTCGATGCCGTCACTCTGCTCGGCCAGCAGGGTGCGTCGTTCGTACTCGTCGAACGAGAGGATGAAATCGTTGGGGTGATAACCGACGAGAGCCTCGCCCAGATACTGGCCCTCCGAGAAAGCGGACTTGAGCTGAAGCGAGACATACAGCCGTTTTGAGTGGGATCAGCTGTGATTCAAGAACGCTCTGTGTGGGTAATTCCTATGACATTGGTCAAGAACCGCTGTTGGTAACTACTCACGGTCGGCCCCACAAGACGACGATACGGGAAACTGTGGACCGATAGACACAGTCCTTTACCTATCTGGCGGAATGGCCCGTGGGCGAGATCTAAATGGTTGTGGAGCCACTGATGACCAGCAGAAGACCGCTCGCAAGTGTCCCTCCCCCGTTTCTCCGCGCGCCATTCGACGAAGAGCCATTATCCTCACTTCCGACGGACGAGGGCGTCGCTGGTTCGACGAGCATCTCATCGGTGTCGACAATCGTAGCGATCTCCTCAGGCGTGAGCGAGCTACGCTCTTCAGCAGCCATCCACAGCTCCGCGAACACGCCCGTCGGTGCCGCAGTTGAGTTCCTACGCATCTTCAGGTAGATCTCGGTGGCGTAGTTGAGCACCTTGCTCTTAATGTTCTTTCCCGTAGCGTCTCGGAGACTGGTCGACCCCCTGCGTCAATCAAGGGTCCTTCTGGAACACCGAAGGCAGCAGTGGAGAGCCGACGCACGCCTGCTTCAACCCATCAAGGGTCCTTCTGGAACTGGTCGTGATGCTTTATCCCGATATCAGTCTGGGATAGAGCGCACGCTTATCAGATACTTGACCGACCTCCGTGAATTGATACAGTCCTTCAATTGAGTCAGCGATGTGTATGAGTGAGGATTCGTTCTTCATATCCACTGAGTCTCCACGGACACACCAGCTGCACCTGTCTACTTGTGTATCCAGTCTATAGTAGTAGTATGTTCGATCAGATTCTCTTCCCGACCGATGGAGGTGACGGCGCAACAGTTGTGTTCGACCACGTTCTCGATATTGCAACCGCTCATGATGCGACGGTCCACATCGTTAACGTTGCTGATACGACTCAAATGAGTACTACTCGGATACAGGGTGAGGTTGTCGATACCCTCGAACAAGAAGGCGAGCAGATTGTTCACGAGACTGCTGACCGTGCAAAACAACGAGGGGTCACAACTGTCACCGAGGTCGTTCAGGGCGAACCGTATAGAACGATCATCGGTTACGCTGACTCACACGATGTCGACCTCATCGTCATGCCGACTCACGGACGCCAGGGGCTCGAACGGTTCCTCCTTGGCAGCACCACCGAGCGCGTAGTCAGGAGAGCAAACGTTCCAGTGCTCACGATTCGGCCAGACGACGACAGCACGATCGAGTATCCGTACCAGAACGCTCTGGTCCCGACCGACGGTAGCGACTGTGCGAATCAAGCGCTCGCGATGGGGGTGGACGTGGCGAAGGCGGATGGGGCAGCGCTTCACCTCTTATCTGTGATCGCTATCGCAAGTCTTGGTGTCGACGTACGGAGTGACCTTCAGATGTCAGCCTTGGAGGAGCAGGCAGACGAACTGATCGAGGACGCACGAGCATTTGCGGAGAACGCTAGCGTCGAATCAATTTCCGGGTCAGTCGAACACGGACCGTCAATCCATCGAGCGATTCTGTCGTATATCGACGAGCACGACATCGACCTCGTCGTCGTCGGAACACATGGTCGGACAGGCTTTGATCGGTATGTACTGGGCAGTGTCACCGAATACCTCATTCGAACGTCTCCGATACCAGTGTTGACGGTTCGAGAACCAGCACAGTAGTCATGTATGATACTATGTGTGCTAATCTGGGAGGACGATAGGTGACGTTCGCTCCGACCGAACTGATCACGTTCGAGCCCGCTGCGAAGCGGATTGAACGCCGAACAATACAGAGCCAGACGGCATCGAATTTCCGCTAGTCCGACGGGGTAAATCGAGGCCTTCACTGAGCGATGGCACGAGACAGACACGAGAGTCAGACACCGTGGTCACAATCGGTTAGCGATGTCCTAGAGCGAACTGACGTATCGCAATCCGAGGGGTTGACCGAAGAAGAAGTCGAACGCAGACGAGCGCGGTTCGGTCCCAACGAGTTACGCGAGGCCGAACGAAGACGCTGGGTGGAGATTCTGGCAGACCAATTCAAAAGCTTCATCGTCCTGTTGCTTGCAGCTGCGGGAATAGCGGCGTTCGTATTGGGAGACGTTATCGAGGGAGTCGCGATCTTCGCTGTCCTCGTCATTAACGGTGCCATCGGCTTCGTCACCGAGATGCGAGCCGTCAGCTCGATGGAGAGTCTCCAAGAGATAACGGAAATCGAAGCCCGGGTCCGTCGAGCCGGCGAGGAGCACGGAATCCCGGCGGAAGATCTGGTTCCAGGTGACATCGTCGTCCTCGAAGCTGGTGACCTCGTCCCGGCCGACCTGCGAATACTCGAACCGTCCAAGCTCCAGGTCGACGAGTCGGCCCTTACTGGTGAATCCGTCCCGGTCGGGAAGACGAGCGAACCTCTCGACGAAGACATACCGCTGGCCGAGCGAGAGAACATGCTCTACAAGGGGACGTACGTAACGCGGGGGTCTGCAGAAGCGGTCGTCGCGGCCACGGGGCCGGACACGGAACTGGGTCATATATCAGCGTCACTCCAGGAGGCTGCCGAGGAACAGACGCCGCTACAACAGAAGCTCGACGATTTGGGGCAGAAACTCGTTCCATTCCTGCTGGTGGTAGCAACGATCGTTCTCGTGTCCGGATGGCTCAGAGGGCAGGACCTGTTCTTGATGGTCGAGACCGCTATTGCACTGGCCATCGCAACCGTGCCAGAGGGGCTCCCCGTCGTCGCCACGCTGGTGCTGGCGAGAGGGATGTGGCGGATGGCGGACCGCAACGCACTCATCACCAACCTCGCGTCCGTCGAGACGCTCGGTTCAACCACTATCATCTGCACCGACAAGACGGGGACGCTGACCGAGAACGAGATGACCGTGGCTGAGTACGAGCTGGCGAATGGGACGGTCGAGGTCTCCGGAACCGGGCTCGACACAGACGGAACGTTCCAGCACGGCGATCAGGAACTGGACGAGCCACGGGACCCTGTCATGCAGGAAGCGCTCGAAGTGGGCGTGCTCTGTAACAACGCGTCCGTGACAGAGCAAGAGGGTGAGATGGATGCGACGGGTGACCCGATGGAGGTCGCTCTTCTGATAGCAGGACTGAAGGGAGGTCTCGACCGGGACGAGCTTCTCGACTTGATGTCGGAAGCCCGTGAGGTTTCCTTCGACCCGTCTGTCAAAATGATGGCAACCTATCACGATGTGAACGGGGACTACAAGGTCGCCGTGAAAGGTGCGCCGGAGGCAGTCATCGAATCATCCACCCGCATTGTGACGGGCGACGATACTGAGGAGTTGTCAGGAAGTGACCGGAAGGAGTGGCTCCAGAAGAGCGACCGAATGGCCGAGGACGGGTTGCGCGTCCTGGCGCTCGCTCGGAAAGAGGTCGCCAGTACGGAAGATCCACCCTACGAGGACCTGTCGTTGCTCGGGCTGGTCGGCTTTATCGACCCGCCGCGCGAGGAGGTCAGGTCGACTATTCAGGGGTGCCAGGACGCCGGGATGCGTGTTATCATGGTGACCGGCGATCACGCGGGGACAGCCAGAAACATTGCTCACAGCGTCGGACTGGTGGACACCGACAACGTCGAGGTCGTCGAGGGACGCCAACTCGATGACCCCGAGAACCTCTCCCAGGAGGAGAAAGATCAGTTCGTGAATGCGTCCGTGTTCGCGCGGGTTAACCCCGCGAACAAGCTCGATTTGATCGACCTTCACCAGGCCGTCGGCTCTATTGTGGCTATGACCGGCGACGGAGTCAACGACGCTCCGGCGCTGAAGAAGGCTGACATCGGCGTTGCCATGGGCCAGCGTGGGACCCAAGTCGCCCAAGAAGCGTCGGACATGATCCTCAGAGACGACAACTTCGAGAGCATCTATCACGCCGTTAGAGAAGGTCGAATCATCTTCAGCAACATCCGGAAGTTCGTGCTGTATCTCATGTCCTGCAATCTCAGTGAGTTACTGGCTATCCTGATCGCCACGCTGCTTGGCTTCCCGCTGCCCTTACTCCCCCTACAGATTCTCTTCCTCAACGTCGTGACAGACATCTTTCCGGCGTTCGCACTCGGTGCTTGCGGGGGCAGCAGGGACATCATGGATAGGTCGCCGAGAAATCCTGACGAACCAATCATGACGCGAACCCACTGGACCGAACTCGGGTTCTACGGGATACTGATTTCGGTGGCAACAATCGGCGCGTTCGTGATCGGCGGGAGTATGTACGCCGGCGGTATGGAGACCGAGGAAGCCGTCACTATCTCGTTCCTCACGCTAGCGTTCGCCCAACTCTGGCACGTGTTCAACGTGCGGGAAGTCACGTCTGGCATCCTTCGGAATGAAGTCACGGAGAACCTGTACGTCTGGGGTGCGCTTGGCCTGTCAACGCTGATTCTGTTCGGTGCAGTCTACTTACCCGGTATCTCGTTAGCGCTAAGTACTACTCCGCTCAGCCTCGAGGGATGGCTAGTGGTGTTCGGGATGAGCCTGATTCCTCTCGGTGTCGGACAGGTAGAGCGTGAACTTCGGCGACGGTTCGAGATAACCCAACTCGGCTTTTAGCTGAATCGAGGCGCTAAACCCCCCCTTCTCAGCGAGTGCCGACCGAAGGGGAGGCGCGAGCAGGGAGGGGATACAGCGCCGCACAGTTCTCATACACGATTCGGTACCAGACCTACAGGCCCACGCAACCCCAACATTCATTGCAGTAGTTTATCATCGTATTAAACGGGCTCAATGGAGTACGACCTCGTTGCGGTCGAAGACCCGAACGTGAATGGGATGATGGAGTCGCCGTCGAACAGCCGCACCACCACGTCTGCCGCGTGGCGGACGTTCCTCCCGTTGCTCGAATATAAGTGCGAGCAAGAGGGAACGCACTTCGTCGCGGTCAACCCGAGAGGGACGACCAAGGAGTGCGCGTCGTGCGGCGTCTCGACGGCGAAACCGTTGCGGGTCCGTTGAACACTCCTGTCCCGCCTGCGGGTTTGAGGCGGACAGGGACGCGAACGCGGGGTGGAACATCCTTTCTCGCGGCCTCGAAGATGTAGGAGTGAGACACTCCGAATCAACGCCTGTGGAGACTGCGCTCCCTGTGGATACGCCCGTATCTGCAAAGCGCGTCGTGGAAGCAGCAAGCCCTACCCTCAAGAGCGAACGGCGTCAGCCGTGAGCGAGTAGGGTAGTTCACTTGCTGAATCGTCAGCTCGGCTCGCTTTGTCATCTACCTACGACTTAAGTCGTAGGTAGATGATATTCGATACTGATGTGTGCCCGTGTATGTGTGTTCCCAGCCACGGCTGTCCGATTCGTGGTCTTCGGGCGGACTCTGGCCGGCTTGTTCTTTCGTTTACTATCCCAACGCTCGGGATACCTCCGCCTTCAGACGGAGGAGGATGTCAAGATGGGTATCGAGCCTTTTTGTCATCGGGAGACGAATTCATGGTCGTGAACCTCAGCAAGGGGTTTCTCCTCGCCCTCGTCGTCGCCCTCCTCGTGCTATCGGTTATACTGATCCAGCCGTTTCTCCAGTACGTCCTCGGTGCCGTACTCCTCGCCTACGCGCTCTATCCACTGCAAGTCCGCCTTGAAGAGTACACGTCGCCGATAGTCGCTGCACTCTCTCTCGTGATTCTGGCAGTTGCCGGATTCGTGGCACCGTTCATCGTGGTCCTCGCGACCGTCGTAGATAGTGCCGACCGAATCCTCCAGGATTTCGACACAGACTCGGTGCAGATCGAGGTGATCGAATCCCAAATCGAGTATCTCACCGGACAAGAGGTCGACATCGCCGGAGAACTTGTCAGCTCAGGACGAGAAATTGGAACGGTCGTGTTCGGACGGTCGATTGAAGCGTTCAGTACGATCACCTTCCACCTCATCGGAATTGCGTTGGCGCTCTTTCTCGTCTACTATCTCCTCAAAGACGCCGACGATTTGCTCGACTGGCTTTACCGAACGGTTCCCCTCCCGGCAGACGTTCAGCGTGACCTCTACGCCGAAATTGACGACGTGATGTGGGGCGTTCTCTTCGGCCACGTTTTCGTCGCCATCGTCCAAGGGATCGTCGCCGGAGCCGGGTTCGTCGCCACCGGCGTTCCCAATGCGGTGTTCTGGACGACCATCATGATTGTACTCGCGATGGTTCCGCTCGTCGGTGCTATACCTGTCTGGGGTGGGGCTGTCGTCTACCTGTACCTCACAGGCGAGCCGGTGCTCGCTGTCGGGTTATTCGTCTACAGCGTCATTGTGGTTGGGCTCACCGACGACTATCTCCGTCCATTCGCCGTCGATAGATACGCCGAACTCAATCCCGCCGTCATCCTCCTCGGAATCCTCGGAGGCGCGTACGCATTCGGGATTATGGGACTGTTCTTCGGTCCCGTCGTTCTCGGTGCGCTCAAAGCCACTCTTCGCGTCACCTTGGATAACTGGGTGCAGCTCGACGAGGTAGACACCGGCTGACCGCTTGATTGTGTGTCAGTCGAACAACGAATTTTCAAGCCAGATTCCCAAGCTCCGAGTATACACACAGCTGTCGCCCGTTCTACCATACTTGACAGCTAAGATTAGACGCGTTCAATATATGTCTTCGCGACATCTGGCGTCGAGTCCACGGTAGAGGTGGCCTCGTACTACCGGTGCCGGCGAGCAAGATACACGAGAAGAAAGACAGTAGCGAGGATACCGGCCGGCACCTCGTATGGTCGTTCGTGGAGCGAGAAAATAGCCGCGGCCACGATCAGGGCTCCGCCGACGCCCTGATCGTAGTCGCGTGGTTCATAGTAGTTCTCGCGCTCGTCACCGGCCTCGCTCTCGCGTTCTACTGACCGTACTTCACGTTCGTCGAGACCTTGTTGACACATACCGTCGAGAACCGCGTCGTCTTCTTCGCTTTCTTCGTGCTACTGGTAGCCGTCCCTGGTCTCCTCATTTTCGTCTAGTAGGCGGCCCCGTCTTGCCACCATTCTAGTACAGGATTTTACGATTCATGCGATAGCTCACCAGCCCGATTACTTCCCTGGCATCTTCCACGGCTAATCGAACAGGTCCGAATTACGCGTCTCGGTCGGCGGACTCACCCGAAGTGGTATCGGGGTCGGTCTCACTTTCAGCCTCGGATTGCGGGCCGCCACCGGTTTGTGCCTCTTCGGCCTCACCCCACCCCCCGGCATCAACGACCTTGAACAGCTTCCCCCAGCTCTCGTCATCCTCGCTCTCCGGAAGCTGGTCGCGTAACTGCTGGAAGTCGGACAGCGGGACCTGGGTGCGTACGAGATCCGTGATGACCTGGGCGTGGTAAGCTGCTTCCGGCCGGTCAGCGTTCTCGATTTCGCTGACGCGCGAGACGAACTCGCGCCAGTCGAATCGCTCGCCGTGTTCGTGGACGGCACCGGTCATATACCACTTGATCTCCATCGGGAGTGAGGCAGCGAGATCCTCGGCTGCCCCCTCCGGATTTCCCGCCCGCTTTCGCCAACGAAGTATTACTGTACTCGACATCAAACAGCGAAGTATCTGTCTGACCGCCACGATGCTTCGCCGATCACGTACTCCCAGAGTCTCGGCAAGTTGTCGCTCCGCTGCGATCGGATGGGTAACCGCAGGAACGAACAGCACGACCCCGTAGCGACGACGGTGAGGCGGCGGAGCGTCGTCATTTCCACGGATTGGGTACGAGGTCGGCCTGAACTCTCGCACCGACCTCGATTCGGCAGTCGGAGCGGGGTTCGGCTATACAGAGCAGGATGTAACCGTCCCGTCGGTGGTGCGGTTTCAGCGCACGTGGGCACTCGTCGTGGACGAGATCGCCGTCCAGCAGGCGCCCGGTACAGGTCCCACAGGCCCCGTACAGACAGCCGTAGGGGATGCCGAGGTCCGCGCGCTCGGTAGCGTCGATGATGGTTTCGTCCTCGGCGACCGAGATGACCGCCTCGCGGCCGTCTCGCCATTCCAGTTGTACCTCGTGAGTGACCATCTACTGCCAGACGTCGCTGGTGCAATCGCCGCCCGGCCAGCGGATTTCGTGGGCGCGGGCCGGGCCACCCGGCGCGTCGCCGAAGTCAACGAGGAAGTCTTCTTCGAGTTCCATCCGTCCCTCGTCAGGGTAAACGTCCGCCTTCAGCATCACCGACCCGTTCTCGCCGATCTCAGGGTAGAACTGGTTGTCCCACGAAGAGAACAGGGACGTCGTCCAATAGACGCGTTTACCGTCACGCGCAAGTTGGAGCATCTGGGGCGCCCCCCGGATCTCGGTTCCTTGTACTTCCTGTCGGTCGCCGAAGTTGCCGCCGGCCCAGATTTGGTCGACCAGCCGCGGGTTCCCGAAGTCGCTCACGTCGTACATCCGCACGTCGCCGTGCAGCCAGTTCGAGAAAAAGAGGTACTGGTCGTCGAGCGAGAGGACGATGTCTGTTACGAGACCAGGGACGGGCATATCCCAGTCGGGGTGTTCGCGCGGTTCGATGTCGATAACCTTCTCCCAGTCCCAGACGCCGTCGCTCTCCTCCCAGAAGCGAAGTATGTTCGAGGAGAGCGCCGCGCCGACGTATCCCTGGGTCTCCTCCGGGTTGTGAGGCATGCGAATCTCCAGGGGGATTTGTCCTTCCTCGCCGAAGGTCAGCGTTTGCTTGTGTTCTTTGGTTTGCCAGTCCCAGATGTGGATGCTGTCACCGTATTTGCCTTCCTCGACTTCGTCGAGGTCGAAGCCGGGGTAGTAGGTCTTCGGCGCCGCCCACTCCGTCGAAATCATCACGTCGTGGCGGGGCTGGTACCAGTAGTCGTACTGCATTTCCACGTCCCCGCGGTCGACCTCCCAGTGACCGTCGATGGAGAAGTCGTCCTGATCGAGCTGGAGGAAGCCGCCGGGGAGTTCGCCGTCGGCGTTTCCGAGCATGCTGATGACGATTTTGCCCTCAGGCACGCAGTGGACCGTGTGCGGCGCCGAGAGGTCGTATTCGAATACTTCCTCGGGTTCGATAATCGTCTCGATTTCCGGATCGCGTGGGTCGGACGCGTCGACGATGTGGATACGCGAGGATCGCTGTCCGGGGACGATCAGGTGGTCGCGCGTCAACCCTTCGGCGTGACACGATGAGGAGCAGGTATTCCAGCCGAAGTGGTGGAGCTCGTCGCCCTTGTTCGGCATCTCGACGGTGTCGATCAGTTCGCCGTAGGTTGTCGAGTCCGGGTCCACGTCGACGACGCCGACGAAGTCGGGTTCGTCCACGTCCATCCCGACTCGGAGCGCCATGACGAAGGCCGTCTTTTCGCGCTCCGACTCGGTGCGCATCGCCGCGGGCGTCGGATAGCCCGGCCCCTCTACTTCGTGGTGTTCGTGTCCGTGCTTCTCATCTGTGGCGCTGGATTCGTCACTGCTCATAGCAGACTGAGTCATATAGGACTTCATCACAAATAATAATTATGTGTTTCAACCCGTCATATCTGATGATTAACCTCCTCTACGTGGTGAACGACCTGGAATCCGATGCGATTGATTTCGGCGAAGTAGGTCAGCCAGCTGGAGGTCTTGCACGGATGTTCAGACAATTGGACGATGTCGGCGTCGGGCAACCCGTTAAATTCGAGAATGTGGCTGTCCTCGTCGAGATACAGGACGAACTCCCGAAGAAACCTCGAGCCAAAAAGCTGACAGAGCTTGCATTAACGAATTCCAATTTAACAAGATTCTTCTAGAACTAGCGAACCGCAGCGCCGGCCGTCTTCTCGACCGTGCTTCAATACATCAGGGGTCTTGCTGGAACTAGTTGTCCTGCCACAACCGGAACCAGCCCTTCGCCGGGCTTCAACCCAACAAGGGTCCTTCTGGAACCGTCTCGTAATCGATGCTCCCGTAAAATTAGGAGCGAGCGGCCTTGTTGAGACCCTCAAACGGTGATAGGTTTCAGAAGCCGTGCTGAATAGAGGGCGCGTATCTTTCATTCCACACCCACTGGCTGGTGCATTTGTGGCGTATTGAACGATTCAGAGCCCTCAAAGTGATTGAATTCAATACAGTAAAGAATATTTATGTGAGACAAAGAATAGATGTCCAAAAACGCTTGTCGCTGTCCTCCTGCAGTCGGGTTACGTCCCGGCGAGCATTTCTCGGTACTGTTGGTGTCGAAGCCAGTGTCTCAACTGCCGGTTGTAGCAATTTTCTTCCGGACAGTGAACCGGAAGGAGAAGGGGATACAATCGAAATCATCGTTAGTAACTAAACAGACAAGCTTTCCCAAATCGCTGTCTGGATTGAAGACGAGAATGGAGATGCCCTCTTCAGCCGGGTCTATGAGCTTGACCCGGGACACGCGGATGAATCTGCCAGCATCCAAACCCGTCCTGCAACAGTGACAGTCTTCACCTCAGATGGAGTGTCCGCAACGTAGGATTACGCTCCTGGTACTGACGTGCAATGCAACAGTCCAAATAATAGGAACATCGGTATCGATATTGGAATAACTTTGACGCAAGAACGCACGTTCGAATCGTGGTACAGCTGCTGAATACAGGGTGTGAACTAAGCAAGGAGGAATATTTAATATATAGAAGTTTAAAGATGAACTATGTCTGGTTGGTCTCCGCCATCGATTCCTCGCATGTGGCTTGTCGGAATTGGTGTCCTGTACGTATTCCTGCTCGGCTACTCCGTCATGATCATACAGCAGCTACTATTTGTCGTCTGGATCACCGTCCTGCTTGGGGTATTGTACCTGTCCTGGCGGTTCGTCGCCGCTGTAGAGGCTATTGCTGACGCAGTACAACAGATTGCTCATCAACGGAATCAAAACTGAGAGATACACGCTCTGTATTCTGCACGGCGCTCTCGACAGCCGTTCGGCAGTACGTTCAGCTCGTGCTGAATAAACAGCGCATAGTCAGCAGCGCTCAAAGAGGAGCGATGATTTCAGTAAAATGTTGTATTGACCGTTGTTTTAGCGCGGAACAACACCCTATTTTCGTCACTGACGTCGAGAGTCAGCCACTCAGTTAAACTGCGTATTTACCGAATTTGGTGGTAAGTGACTGAACTACTCTGAGGAGGATGATTGCATCTGATTAAGAGCGACCAAACCTAATCCAAGGGTTATGAAACTAAGGACAGCGACACCCACTCGATCGTCGTACCCTCTCCCGAAAACGAGTCCACTAAGCAGGCTTACAGCCATTACCAACAATAGAAGGATTCCATCTAATCGATTCTGGAGGGCACCATTGACCATATCTCACGAGACATTGCAAATATCAAAATACCCTCTTATTTCGACAATTATAGGTATTTTTATATTTATTGCAGAAATTGGCATCTCCCCTGTACAGACCGACGTTAGAGAGCAAGCTCGACATTCTCACCGTCGCTTTCAGAACGAGTTCTCGAAACGGGCCGAACCATATTCGAGCCCGGAGCGTGTCACCATACCGCTGCTTGAGCGCAAAGAAAACGCCCTCAATCAGTGACCGCCGGTGATGAAATAGGAGCGTGATGCAGCCGGTGGCAAGGACGGATGATGTCGATTACGGACTTTTCTGAGGCCAATGTGCAAAGTTGAGTTAGCTAAAGACGAATGGTCTCTACGTTACAGGCCTGGCGCTTGCTTCCTATCGGAGAAGTCCTGCCCGAGCGACAGCGAGTAACCAATCACCACCATCGCCAGAGCCGTCCCAACTGAGGAGAACCAGAGCAGCTTATCCAGGGGGTAGCTGGTCGCCTTCGCAAGCAGGAACGGCCCGTTCCGTGCCAAGACGAAGGTCAAAAATCCGCCGCCAGCGAGACGATACTGGCTGGTCTGCAAGAGAGAGACGCCGACGAGCCCAATGCCCAGGAAAAACACGAGCCACAGCGCCAGCCCGGCGACGTGAGCCGACAAAAGTGCATCCGGCGAGAACGGCACGGTTAGAGCGTATTCTTATATGTATGTAGACAGTCTGTCCGCGTACGCCGACATTATGCCCCTCCTTGAAATCCTGCTCGGAACTGGACTTGTTGCCGGGGCAGGTATAGCCGGTCTCGTGTATCTGGATTGTGTGTGGCGAGGACTGCCATTCACCAGTCGCCTCGTACGGGCACTCGCCTGTGGTGGTGGCGGTTTCGGTAGTTTTCTCGTCCCATATGTGTTTTCGCAGGAGCTACAATACCTGTATTTTCAGGTGCTGAAGCCTCGGTCAATAGCGGCTCATCCACGTGAGTGGCTGACGGTTAGTCTCACGACCGGACTCGTACTCGGAGTCGTACTCGTCGGCCTCTATTTCGCCGGGAGCCGATTCCAGAACAGGAAACAGACTGAAACGCATTAGTCGGTGGATTCGAGGTCGGCGTCAGAGTCAGATTCCATTGCACTCTCGTAGCCAGCACGTATCTCGTCCTTGAAGAAGTAGACCATGAAGAGTAGTCCGATGAACGGGATGGCGAGCGGGCCGAAGACTACGAATCCCAGTGCAAGGGCGAGGCACGCGACGAAGAGTCTCCAATCGTCACGGCTTACCACGGTGGTCATAAACGTAGTGTCTTGCAGGCTAAGATAAGTTTTGTGCGCACCAAGTCACAGCAGGAGAAATGAATTCGTGCTATGAATTCGGTCCGCCGTCGGGCGTCTGCTGTCTAACAAGCAGTCGTCAACCTGCGACCCCGTTAATTCTAGATTATTACAGGAAAAACTAAGTTGTGATATTTATTGTTGCTAGTTGGGATGAAAAGGCGTACTTTCCTGCAATCAGTTGCCGCGGCCGTTGGAGTCGCATCGACCCCGAAGACCGTACTCGCCGCTGACTCAGAACTCGACTGTGGCGTCTGGTACGACGCCGAAATCACCGACACCATCGACGGTGACACGTTCGACGTCCACGTGTACGATAACAGCACGGAGTACAATGTCAGAACTCTCGGACACGACACGCCAGAGAAGAGTGGGAACACACGGTACGAGAAGACCGAGGAATGGGAGTTCATCGAAGACGAAACACACCTCGAAGACTGGGGGAACAAAGCGACGACCTTCGCCGAAGACGAACTCCCCGTAGGGACGCAGTGCCAGATCAAACTCGATTGCGAATCCGAAGAAATCGACCAGTACGACCGACTGCTTGCCAAAATCAGATACGACCGAGACGGTGATGGGGTGTACGACACCGTCTATAACAAGCTCACGCTTGAGGAAGGCTACGCTCGAGTATACGCCGGCAGTATGAGCAACACCGACGAGTACGTTGCTGCTCAGGAGACGGCGCGAGCGAACAACCGCGGGCTCTGGGGGGCTGCAGACGGTCACGCCCCAGAATGGCGGAATACCGATGTTGCTGCGTCGTTCCACCCGCACACGTCGAGTATTCGGACGACCAATGGGAAGATCGCTCGCTCCCGAGTACCGGTCTGGGCTGAAGCCGAAGCCGCCCAAGAGAATACGACGAGCAGTACCATCAGCTACGATAGTGGGAATATCCCGATGGTTGGCGTTGATGAAGCAAACAACATCGCGTACTTCGGTGGCTGTTCAATCAACGAAGCCTGGGAGGAGGAATCGTCCACCCTGGACCACTTCGTCTTCATCACCAACCTCATCGACTACCTGCACGACAGCACCAGCCCATCCGGCCCGGTGTTAGTCGACGGTGGTCACCACACCTTCAATCAGGACAACGCCGTCTCGGCTGAGGATACAGCCTTCTATCAGCGATTCCTCGAAGGCGTGGACCTCGAACTCCACAGCATCAACACCTACGGCAATGGAACGGGATACAGTCTGTCGGAAGCACGAGCCCTTATCGCCTCGTGCAGTCCGGAGAGCTGGACGTCGAACGAGGTCACAGAAGTCCAGAACTTCATCGATAATGGCGGTGTCGTACTCCTAATGGGTAGTGGCAGCGAGACCGCTGAGGAGCGCGCGAATCTCGATGCGGTCGCAGCCGATCTCGGCACGGATCTGCGGCTCAACGAAGACGATGTTCGTGATGATACAAACAACGTCGGTGACAGCCGGAAACTCCTGAAGACGGCGAACCGCAACACTGCCGATTTCGATCTTTGGTCTGCCTACGATGGCGAACCTAGTGCTCGAACGGACGTCCTCACTGCTGACCCGAATACGGCAGGTTCGTCATCGTACCATACCTGGACACTGTCAGACCCCTCGAGCGAGTTCAGTGGAGAGGTCGATACGATTACCGTCGACTATCCGTCTGGCACGAGTCTCGACGGGCTCACCAACGACAACGTCACTGTCTACATGGACCGTGATGGGGACGGGACAGTCGACGAAATCCAGGTGAACGCTGACCAGTACAGCGGGAGCACGGATACGTTCGACCTTGACGGGCGCTATAACACGTCGGTGGAAGGTGAGGTCCGCGTTGAAATCGATGGAGTGACGAACCCGGATGCAGGTGATTACGTTGCGACGGAAACACTCGATGGTGATGATACGTATTCCGTCGATGCTGAGTTCGTCGTTGAGTGAACTACGGCGAATACGTCTGGAAGTTCCCTCTATCGGCATATCTGTATATCATGCGCACGGCCCCGGTGCGTTTCATTTCCGTTCAAACAGCCTGCTGGGTCCGTCCCTCTCCTTCACTATATCCTTCGGCCTACTGGTCAAACTGGCGCTATGAGTCTCCGGTAAGATAGATTAGGTGAATAGGGAACGTGCTCAGTACGTGGTGTGAATGTCCCACGGTTTTCTCTCCGTTAACTCGTCAGTCGCCGTGCTGCATAGAGAGGGATGCGCCACCAAGAAACGCATAGAGGGCGCCAAACGAGGCGTATATAAGATCGCTCCGAAGAAGACCCCAGATCACTTGTACTACTCCGAGAGCGATCATCCCATACCCACGAGCTGCCGCGGTCGTCGGCGTTCCATACGTTAGTTCACCTATGAAACCAGACCTAAGCCTTTCGTCTATATCGTGCCCCTGCATCTGAAGCGACGCAAACCGCATGAGGATCGCCTCCGACGGACCACGCCGTCGTTGGTTCGGCGAGAATCTCATCGCTGTCGGCAATCGTAGCGATCTCTTCGGACGTAAGCGATTCCCGTTGTTCAGCAACCGTCATCAACTCCTCAAGTGCGCCGATCGGTACCGCAGTTGAGTTCCCTCGCATCTTCAGGTAGCACTCGGTGGCGCGGTTGAGTGCCTTGCTCTTGGTGTTCTCGCCCGTGGCGTCTCGGAGACTGGCCGACCGCCTGCGTCAACCGGCGCAAACGGAAGGAGGAGTGCAACCGCACCGTAACATCCCCCCGGTGAAGACGAACAATGCTCGGCCATGCCGTCGGAGAGAGAGCGCTTCAGACGAACCTGTGAGGGATTGCAGTGACGGTATCATTGGTGCTCCGAAAGACCGGATCGGGCCTCAGACGAACCCGGAAGGGATTGAAGGACGCTCGACCCGACCGAGGCCCCTCTTGTGTGACCCTCTGGCTCAGTTTTGCTTCCTCCGAGAGATATGTTTTGAGTAGGTCTGTCAGCTCATCCCGTTCTCCCATTTCCATTGGGTTGGGCTACGCTCTCACCACGTTCCGGAAGGACCTTTGCCATGAAATTGGTAGCGCGAAGACGGCAACGGCGATACGTGTTCCAGGAGAACCTCTGCCAGCAGGTCGTCTCCTACGAACCTTGGCAGCCTTCTATTGGTGGTTCCACCAGTCATCACGTCGGTCGTCATAATCCGCGTCCTGGAACGGCGGTGGAAGGTCTGCCTGTTTCTCCACGAACCCGTAGCCGAGCCAGTAGCCGACGTGCCAGCCTGCTGCCTCGGCGTCGATTCCAGAGAGATAAATCGTCGTATCGGTGTAGTATTCGAGCGCACCGTCGGCATCGGGGTCGATACCCCAGCGTCGGCTGCACGACCCCTTATCCCCAGTTTCGGCACAGGGGAGCGTCTCGTCCGTGAAGACAATCGTGATGTTCGCGTTCGCCCGGTCTTCGACCATGGTAAAGGAGACGTCGTCGGGGATAGTCCCGTCTGCGCCGCTGGCGTAATAGGAGAGGGCATGGGTGACCTGCTCTCGGTAGTCGGTGCGATCATAGCGTGAGAGATTCCTGTCGTCGACGTAGACAGTCAAATTAGCGGTTTGCCACGGGAGGTCCCGTTCACTGGTGTTTGGCTGCGGGAGCGTGACAGCGTCACCACGGGGATGCATGAGGTGGTCAGGTGGGTCGCCGTGTTCGATGCCGAGCAGATGCCCAAATTCGTGCTTCAAGGTCTGTCGTGTCGTGGCATCATCGTAGCCGGTCACGATATACACCCGCTCGGGACGGGTCGGAGTATCGGTCGTCTCAATGAGAGGCGCACAGCCGAGATAGTCCGTCTCGTTTCCACTGCCACAGCTCGGTGCCGTCGACGGGGCAACGAACTGGACGATGACGTCGGCGCGTGCACGTCCGTCACTGAGGGTGTAATTCACGGTATAATCGGCGTACTGGTCGTCATGGGCTTCCCAATAGGCGAGCGTTTGATTGACGAGTGGGCGAAAATCACGGCTTGGACTTGCAGTGTTGTTGATATCGACGACGATGGTTTGCTCGTGCCATGGGTTGTTTGCTGTCGTCGATATCGCTGTCGTAACTGAGGTCGTCTGCGACGTGGCAGTCGTCGTTTGTCTCAGCGAATCTGTCGTCGTCGCATCGTCCAGACCGGGAGTCGCCTCGTGGTGGGTTGTCGTTGTCACTGCTGGTGTCGTGTTCTGCGTTGTACGTGAGTCAAGACTGCTCCCACAGCCGGCGACAAGGACGAGCAGAGCAACGAGTAGAATTCGTCCATCCATCGTTCAGTCGTAGTGAATTGCCAACACCAATATAAAACTACCATATCAAGTACCTATATGCGGTCTAGTTCACTACCCACTGATTACGCGTAGGCAACGACGAACAGCTGCAGAACAGAATCAGAGCCCTCTGATGTGCTGAATACAGCGATTGTATCCAGCAGCAGCTGCCCTCGGCACGGACGCCAACAAGCGTACGGAATATATCAACCTCAATCAGTGCGTCGGCGTCTCGGTGGTTCTTATCTTCGGATACAGGCGCGTTGAGCGTGGCCTCGGGTTCGCATCGCTTCGGGTCCTCCTCGAAGACGTGCTGTAGCTACGACACAGCGAGACTCTTCATCCTGCGGTGCAGATCGCTTTCGCCACCGACGGCGTCGCAGTCTCGGTCTAGTTCATAATGTTGGAAGTGGCAAGCGATTCCGTCTTCAGACGGATTCCACGGATGCATCTCGTCACCGCAATCGGGGCAACGTACGTTAGTTTCTTGATTTATGCCTTCAGGAATGACCTTGCTACCGTCTAACGTTCCTATGAAGGGCATTGTATCAACACGCGGGAAACCTTTTCATTCGGCCCTTGAATTGAGTGTTTTGAAATTTGGCACTGAAGATGTAGGTTGGTTGGAAGAAGACTATTCCTACTGAATCTGTAGGGAGAAAAAGGTTGTATTCTCCATTCTCAGGTTATATATGGTAACTCTTGCAGACTATCAACTGCAAGTTCCTTCCGATCCTTGACGGCGTTTATCCACTTAGGAAGATATTGGACATTCTTCGCCTGTGCAACGTGAGGTGAGGCACTGTACGCCATCACCATCTTAGAGAAGTTCTCGTCTAACCCTTCAAGAACATCCTCCAAACTCTCCTCTTCAACGAGACGAGCGTGTTCCCACCGAATAGCTACCCGATGCTTTTTGAGCGTTGGCTTAAGTGCCTCTTCACTCTGTTCACGGTCAGCGATATCTTGCCAAGTATCGAACTGTCGGGAGCAGAATTGGCACTCGCACATCGGAGCACCGACTCGATTCATTAAGTCAACGGTCGTGTCGATTTTTAATAGATCTTTGACCGAATCTACGTAGTATCGAGGCGGTAGCCCTCCGCCTCCGGAGTATTCTGTTTTTTCTTTGAACTCTTCGTCGAAGAGTGTAGCATAAGCCGTTCCACCGAGACCGAAGTAAGCGAGCAGATTCGAGAAGAAGTCACCGTAGTAGAAGTGAGGTTTGATGTTCGACTGCTGGAGGTCGTAGACGAAATCGATTACCGTCGTGTACTCGCTCTGCGTAGTCTCGTACTTATCTAACTCTTCGAAGACGAGGAAACACTCCGAGACATCAAACTCTCCGAGCAGGTCTGTGAGAAGTGACCGGTTCGTGGTATCCCGAACGAATCCAGTCGTTGTATAGAGGCACGGTTTCAGTGGCAATGAGGCTATTTCGTCGGCATAGGAGATTAATTCTCGAACAGTCTGGATGTCCTCCACACGTTCGATCTTGTGCACCCATGGAATCACGGCTTTAGGTTGGACATCTCGCCGGTTGATTTCGACATCCTCGGACTTCCCAGTCGCTTCTTGCAGTCGCTGGTAGACAAAGTTCTCCTGATACTTGACGACAGATTTTGTGATTTCTTGGAGTGTGTTATCGGGGAGTTCGTTGGCTGCGGCGTTCGGTCGTTCTGCAAGTACGGATTTTAGTGGTTCGCCGAGTTGGTTTACGAATCTGCTATGCCATCCCCGAACGTCACCGTCGTCGTTTCGAAAGTTCGTCCCAATTCGAAAATCTGAGAGCATCGGGTCGATATAGTAGTTGAAACTACGCTCGTCGGCCATATCACGGATAAGCTGCGGTACGGCCTTCTTGGAGTAGGCAAGAAGATGTGCTTGAATCAGAACCGAGTCGTAGTACTCAGGATGCCCCTCGACGATGTTTCGGTCATTTAGATTCTTGTACCGCAGTGTCGTCTCGAACATCGTTAATAACTAATTCAATAATATTTTCTTTCTCACATAACTGTTGGGGGTTATCGCCGGACTCAACGACGATCTCGGCCCGCTCTCCCACGGATATAAGTCCGATAGGGAGCTCTTCGACGGACTCGATAAGTGAATCTGAAATCTGCTCGTCCCAGACGGCTAAGTAAGCGTGGTCAACAAGACTCGCATCTCGGTGTGCCTGTTCTACACCTCGGCCCACGTTCTTGGACTTCATCTCGATAGCGACCGTCTCTTCATCCTTAATCGCCAGAATATCGATAGGATAGCTAAAGACGCGTTTCTCTGTTGCATACTCGTAGCCTTCGTTGCGCAGATAATCGGCGAGGATTCCGAGCTGGTACTTTTCTGGGACGTATTGAGTATCCTGGTCTTTAAGCGTCTCTACCCATCGCTGAGTATATTCGTCTGCGACGTGGTTCGACTTGGACATCAGCTAACCTCCTGGAAGACCTCTTCCTTGATTTTCGACTCTGTGGCGTACTCTGGATACTCCGTATAGACGTATTGAAGTAGTTCGCGGAGCGGCTGCTCGTTGTATTGAGCGACAAGTTTCCGAATCTCTTCTTGATATTCTTCATCTAAGATGTCTACGAGTTCTGTAGCGATCTTCTGGCCCTTCGGGGTGATCTCGAACTTCTTATTTGATAGATCTGTATCCTCGTTTTCTTCAGAGCCGTGTGCGGATATCTTCTCGGCTTCGATAGCATCAAGTTGTAGGAGGAAGTGAAGCTCTTCGTAGACGTGCTCCGAAAACGGGCCCATCTTGTACGGGGCGAAATTGAAGGCGACATCTGACTCGTACTCTTCGAAGAACTCGGTTTCCTGTTCTACAAGGAAGAGAAGCTTTTGGACCTTCGTTACTCCCCGAATCTGCTCGCCGAAGTAGAACAGGATAAACACCACGTCGGTCCGCCTGTCAATCTCATCGATTCGGGGCATCTGATTTAGCTTCCTCAGTGGAGTACTAGTTTCTTGCGTCTGAGAGAAGACTATCGAAATTGAGGGTGAACTGTGCTAAGAACTCAGTGATTGTCTAATGGAGTGCGATACTCCGAACATCAATAGGAGAGGCTTCACTGCCCGTCTGGGATTCATCTTGCTCGCTGGCTTCCCTTCATAACGGCAGTCTGTTTTGACGGCACTCGTCCCTCACCACTTATCACCTATCATCATCCCCACTAATACGAGGAATAATAGAACTAATAGTCTGCCGAGATTAGCAAACAGCGGCGGAATCAACTCCGGTAGAATCCCAGGAACCTCAAACCAGATTAGTGCTCCGCTACCTACGAACCCGATCGTGTATCGGGTGTTCCAGTACTTGGCAGAAGTATAGATGCCAAGGAGAACCAGTCCCGTCATTCCAAGATAGACGACGCCCGCAGTCTGTGCATCGTAAGCGACTCTCGTCCCGCCAACCAGCACCAGAACAATAGCGGAGGGAACCGCAATAACCTCAATCGCTCTCGATATTCCATCGGTAAGAGAGGGCGCAGCCATACGATGATATATACATAGAATGTAATAAGTAATTCACTTTATTGGTTGCGCTCATGATCCTCGTCGGCATATGGAACCACCACTCTCGGAGATATGAGGACGTTCTACCAGACGGGGTTCGATACCTTGTAGCGGGAGAAATCTGCACTCACACCACCTCTTTCATTCATTTTTCCCTCTACCATTTCCATGAGTTTCATGCGTTTGCTACGTTCCGATTATGGAAAACGACACACTCATGATATAGGCGAAGCATTTGGTGTCTAGCAGTGCCTTTCCGAGCGATTCGTGGCGAAGAAATCGTCACGCCGGCGATGGTCACGAATCAGGAACCGGTTGCCTGCCCGGAATGCAAGGGCAGGATGTATGCCCGCGACGGTGAGAAGCAAGCTCGACACTTCTATCACGTCGACGCTGCCACCGGTGACGCCTGTCCCGGACCCTCCACCGGAGAGTCGGCTACCCACGCTCGGTGCGTTGCGCTCGCCGTCGCCGCACTCCGAGAAATATTCCGCTCACAAGCTGCTCGATGCGCTGCTGAAATCGAAATCAACGTCACCGAAAGCGGCAGCGGAAACCGTACCCGACGGGCTGACGCCCTCGTCGAGTTCCAGGATGAGAATCCATTGTTCGGTAACGGTCTTATCATCGAAGTACAGCACAAACATCACGCGAAGAGCATCCGAACGACGACGCACGACTACCTCTCAGCAGGATATTCCGTAGCCTGGCTTTCCACTGAGGACTTTGCCGACGAACAGCTAGCGTATTCAGTCGTCGACGAAGCCTTCGCCACAGCGGACGGAGATGGATACAGCGTCTGCAATGATTCTCCACAGCAGTTCATCGATTGTGAAAGCTACCGCCACATCGGTGAACACAACTGGGGAACTGTACCAGGATACATTCTTACTTGCGAGGACGACTACGAGATCTGTACCAGCAGCTCCTGTACACTTCGCCGCCAATACGCCGAAGAGGCCTCCAAATATATCTACAATCCTGAGTCGATCACGATTCCTGACTTGCCGCTCCGAGTCCTTCGAGAAACATTGGTGGGACAGTTTCCATGTGGCATCGAAGAATCGCTGATGCAATGCTATCGTCAAGCAGTATTGGAGAAAGCACTCGCAGATCGGCCGGAAATCGACCAGTGCCCTGGACCCAAAGGGTTCCATGAGTGGGAATCACCGGAATCTCTCTGGGATGGCGCCGCCACGGTGCAACTGTGTGCCTGCCAGCACTGTTCAGTACACTTACTCTCCGATCTGCGTGGATATGAGGATGAGCGAACCAACCTTTTCTTGAGCGAACAGCCAGACCCGGAGTGGGACCTACTCTCCCTTGAAGCCGACCCAAGACAATGCCAGAACCGAAGCCACGAAGAAGGATACTGGTACGAATGCTGCCCTGATTGCGGTGTCTCAAACCCTTAGTAAGCCAGTGGAATGCTAAGAAGATGGGAGATTGTCAAACTCTTCTTCAACTATCGAGCGGGCTTCCTCTTGGAGAATTTCTCCCACTTCGTCACGGACGATACCGCGAATATCTTGCTCACTAAACTCATCTTCTTGGCGTGACAGTGCGACCTGAGCATCTAGCGTCCGGAAAGCTGACTCCAGTTCTTCTATTCGTTCAACGACATCGGAGAGATCTCCATGGAGGTCGTTGACATCCCGAGCCTCATTCTCAGAGGAAACGTCGATCTCGACGCCGGACTCGTCGAGAATCTTGGTAGCTGGCCGATCTTGGAAACGAAGGTCCTCGAGGTTGGCTGCTGGCCGAATCGGGGTAGGATGCATCATACCTGCAAGCCTGACGCCGCTCACCGAGGAGACGTTTTCGGCAAGGTGTTCTGCGAGTTTCTTTTGCTGCTCGGATTCTCCATGGATCAGGGTGATTTCGTCCGGGGATACGTTCCGGGCGAACTCGAGAAGTTTGTTTCGAGCAGCGTGGGCTGAGAGGCCATGATAGCGGGTTATCCACTCGGTTGGGAGAGTTACCGTTGTTCCTTCGTCGTCGGGAATACCTTTGCCAATTCCGTTAGCTGGAAGAGTAACGGTTACCTCCTCGGCATCGCTTGTAAGCCCTTCTTCGATTACGTGTCCAGGTGTTCCTTCTGCTTGATAACCGCACAAAAACACCTCCGCCTCATCATACCGCTCTGCAAACTCTACGAGATATGACGGAGCAAAGCCGCCCGACAACATCCCTGACGGAGCAATGATGATTGGGGTTTGGTCCCTGGTGAAGATATTTTCCCGGTCGATATCGTAACCAGCGAATGCTTGGCCAAATAGGAACGGTTGGTTATCACCGGAATTTACTCTGTATCTGCGGATTGACTCGGCAGCAAATTCGCCATCGGCATGTTGGTTGTACGTGTCCGTCGCTCCAACTGCCATGCCATCGTAGTAGACACGAAGTTGGGCTAGCTTGTCGTCGGCCAGTTGGTGAAGACGGTGTTTGAACATGTAGAGTAGCTCTTGCGAGCGGCCGACGCCAAAGCTAGGTATGAGAACAGGGCGGCCGTCCAAGGCGGCTTCTACGGCCGCGTTATAGATTGCTGTTCGGGTGTCGGAGGCAGACCGGTGACTGTGCGTGTCGCCGTATGTGGATTCCAGGAAGAGTTTCTCTGCTGTCGGTGGCTGGTCTATTGACGGTAAGTGGTTCGATCGGCCTCCGAGATCACCGGAAAACACCACTCGGGTACCGCTATGCGAGAGTGCTAACCACGCACTCCCCAAGAGGTGGGATGCATTTCCGAACTGGAAGGAGAGAGGTTCCTGCTGACCGACGTGAGGGACGTAGTTCTGGATATCGTCTTGGATGTAGCCGCGAGGGACGAATCGGTCGAGAACTGCTCGGACGTCTTTTGCGTCGTATAATTGGTTGTAGCCTGGCTCCTGAGCCTTTTCTTTGTGGATTTTCAGAGAGTCATGGAGGAGGGTGTCAGCCAATGCTTCCGTTGGCCGAGTAGTGATGATACGAGCCTGTTTAGCCAAGAGATTGTGGCTTTCTAAGACCGGGAGTGCACCGATATGGTCAATGTGGGCGTGAGTGAGAAAGACCGCGTCGATATCTCCGTCTTCAATTCCACGGAAGTCAGGGAAGAGACCGCCATCACCCTGGTTCAGTCCAGCGTCGACCAGATATGTGCCATGGGTCGTTTCAATCTGGTAGCAGCTCCGGCCAACTTCCTGTGCTCCACCCCTGGGGATTACGACGAACGGAGTGTCTTCGCCTAATTCGTACTCTAACTCTGCATTTCCTGTTTTCACGAGCGGGCTGTCTTCTTTTTCGATGCTAGCTTCGCTCATCGGGAGAGCACCTCCTCAGCGTAGAATTGCTCTCGTTGCTTGGTTTGGCCCTTGAATTCAGTTGGCTGGAAGAGTTCGCTCTCACTCAAAGCGGGCACGAATTCGTCTATTTCGTCAAGAACTGGTGTCAAGGGTCGAATGGACTCGCCTGGGGAAGCGACCCGACGGAGTTTCCAGACTGCTGGAATGGAGTCTGATTTGTTCGTACGGGCTGCTTCTTCTTCTGTATAGTATTTGTGACGACCAGCAGGCTGTTGCGTGTCCCGACTAGAACGAGCTGGCTTTGCCGAAACTTCCTTGATCTGCACCAATTGGGGCGGCGAAAGACTCTGGCCAGGCATTGCCGTATCCAAGTCATCCCTCACCCGTGTGGCAGTCAACCCACCTTCCCGCCTGAAATACGCAAGTGTCATCTCCCCTTCGTCTTTGTACAAGCGAGGCGTGGAGACCGTTTGTCCTGTTTCTCTATCGGTTGTCGTATATCGAGGCGGGAGTTCGACGACGCTGATGCCATTCAGATAAATCCGGCTTGTATCGATGTGAGAGAAGTCTTCAAGCTCTTCGAGGAGTTCGGAGAGTTTCTCACAAAATCGCTCCGGACGCCATGCCTTCGTGTTTCTCGGCGGTCGTTCAGCAGGGTTATCGAAGTGAATCGTCGATGCAGGAATGTACCTTCCCTTCGGCACACGAACGTCAACTGGATACTCTGGCGTTGAAAGCGTTTCATGCACCTTATCGCCAGCAGTTGTTTTCCCCAGCTCCAGCTTCATCGAGACCGGAAGAACGGTCGGGGGGAGAGATTCAATTGCGGCTATTGGATCCGATTCATCAAAAACGACCACTTCTTCTTGTTCTGAACTCCGGTTGGAAGTCATATTGCTTGAGTCGCTCATGTTGGCCCTCCAGTTTCAGCTCACAGTATCGATTCCGACGCCCCGAATTCGCTATAGGCAAGCGCCGGATTCTCTACTTCGAGCTTCTGTAGCGCTATTTGTAAGAGTACAGTAAAAATCTAGGGCGTAAATAGTGGTTTACGGCCCTAATTACAGAAGATCAATACCAATAGATATCTTGATGAGATAGGCAAGCCTGAAGGGAGTGAAGAACCGAACTACCCTTTCTAGTTCTGTTCCATCGCCGATTAAATCGTTTCCGTAAGCGAATGTTTTATTTCCGACTATTGGAATGCTGAGTATGCTAATGGAATCAGCGACGGTTGATGCTGCTATCGACGATCTGCGCGGCCATTTCACCACGTTCTTAGAACAACTGTCAGCGCAAGTAGACGACCAGACGCTCGAAGCAATCGTGGAAGAGGACGAGTCGCTTCAGAGTGACGTACTCGGGCAGATGCGAGAGCGGTTCGTCGAAGATACGCTGATTTGGCCGATGCTGGAGACGCTTGGGTATCAATACACGCCACGACCATACTATCCGGCTGGCGACGACGGTGAGTGTCCTGACTTCCGCATTGACAATCTAAGCGACGACGTGATTGGCGAGAACAAGGCACTCCACGCGTACGGTGATGCGGCGAGCGATATCGAACTGTATCTCGATTCGCAGCGGTACGACTATGGCATTGCCACGGATGGCCTGACGTGGGGTGTCTACGAGATTGTTGCAACTGACGGGAAGCATGTTGAGTGTCAGGCGGTCGTCGACGAGCATGATCTCCAGCCAGTCTTCCAGCAGCTTGCACGCCAGAACGACCTCATCAACTATACGGATCAGTTGCAGTCCGAGCAGTCAGTCGACGGTCAGCTTGGCGACTTCTATCGGACATTCTCCCACGAAACGATTCGACGCGAAATCGGTGGCTTGTCACGATTCTACGACAAGTATATCGAACTCATTGACGGAGAAGGCGAGTACAACGACTTCGAAGAGAATCTCGTTGCAGCCATCGACGCACCATCGGATGCCGACCGCGGAGACCGACTGGCTTTCGCCGGATTGTTGATTGACCGGCTGGCGTTCGTGCAGTTGCTATTGGACCGTGAAGTACTGGCGCTTCGCTCCCTGCAAACGTACTGGGACGAACACACAACCGGCCTGAACCGGTTTCAAGGCAGTTTCTACAGCCAATACCTCAGTCCGCTCTTCTATGATATTCTCGGGACGCCGGTTGGAGTACGGGATACCGACGGAGAGGCGACGTTTGGACAGCCGCCGCATCTCAACGGCGGACTCTTTGAGACTCTTCTTCCCGACGAACGTGCCTACGACGTCCCGGACCCAGTCATGCAAACAGTCTTGCTGCGACTTATCGAGGGCGAACGCCGAACCATCATCAACCAGGCTGTTGAGGGCTCCCTGCTCGAGTCCTACACAGACGTCGGCAGCCTCGATATCGCCGGCGAAACAGCCCGCTGGTACGGTGACATCACAACCGCCTACGACAACAGTGTCGACTACGTCGAAACCGAGATCGAAACCACACTCCGATCATTCACCTAAGCCCAGCTCTGGTTGAGGTAGTCTTCTGTCTTAAAGAGGATTTCGTAGATAGCTGTGATAGGCGATCAAAGTCGGGGTTTGTCCGAGTCTATTGTCGAACCTCAGCGCGGTTGTCACAGACGGAGACTGTAGATTAATGTATATCATCCCCCTTTATGTAAATTAGTTGAAGAAGGCATCACACCAAATGATATATGTAAGGAATAGTGTATCTTGGGTGTGTCCAGTACGGATTCTCATGAAGTGAATCTTCACGGTATTATTCTTGCTCTTCTAATACTGCTTTCAGGTTGTACATCGTCTTTCCCAGGTCACGATGAAGAGGCCAGAGGAGAGGTCAAAGTGATCCCCTAGAAAGATACGCCCGTGCCAGACGAGATGTCCTCAGGGAAACAGTCTCTTCCGGCATTTGCAGAGCAAAAAGGAGTCAATTCAGCCGGACTAACTGAGGGAGAAAGACGTCAGGCGCAAAAGCTGGTTGCAAACTTCACGGAGGAGGTCCCCGAGAACAAGACAGAAAGGCGGGTGTATCTCTTAGAGACAGCAGGTAGTATCTGTAAAAACAGTAGTCAGTACGAGCGATCACTCCAACCCAATCGGATTGAGAGAGGAAGAAAAGATTCGAAAATGGCCGCCAGACGACTCTCTTATGCCTCTCAGGTTATAAATGAGCGATTCACGAACGACGTGCCAGTCTCGAGGTTCAGGCGGCTACGTAATGGTGTTGATGACGCTACAAAGTACGTTCCTATCGTCGGGAGCTACAATCGTCTGACCAACGCTTCATGTGCCGCTTCGGAGAAACGCACAGACCAATCCCTCCGACGTTTCCAAGTTGCAGCGATCATGTTCGGTGTTGATACTCTGTTGGTTGCAAGTGGTGGATTCTATAAGCCAGCTTTCACCGGAACCAGGTACGTCATGAATACTGCCAGTAAATTTGGGCTCTATCGACTCCGATACGTCTGTGGGAACCGCTGTTGGGCCTTAGCATGGAGTGAGGTCCATTGGGCATTGCGTGGTGAGATGCTAGTGAGACTCCACGAGCTGGCTCAGTACGCCGCGACATCTGATCTGAACATAACCAGAGAAGACTATCGACGAGTTGCTGAGATGCAGGGCATCAATTCGAAGGCTATCACTCAAGTGGGCGAGAAGTGGTTCGATGAAGGTAAACAGATTAGTGGCAATGTCGGTAAGAAGGCCCAAGATTGTCTCTCAAACGTTTCCGACGATCCCGAAAAGGCAGGGAAAGAAGCGAAAGACCAAGCCGAAGACGTCGTTTCGGGAGTGTTTGGTGGGAAGAAGGAATCCCAAGAGGAGTCAAACCCTTGTAATGGAAGATAAGACGTTAACACACTTGGCGCAGTACGGGCCTCTTAGAACACCTCAAGGTAGTCTTCGATAACTTCTCTTTCGTCTTCAGTGAGGTCAAACAAGTCGTACACGGCTTCGTCAATCTCCGCTTCCAAGTCCTCAATGTTCGTTTCCTCTACGGTCTGCCGGTCGGCTTCCAGCGCCTCGATGAGTTGTTTCACGCCGGCTCGACGACGAGTACGTGGCCGTCATCACGAACGAATAGTCGCCGACCACCGCCAGCGATGGTCGCCCCAGAGCCAGTAGCGACAGCGCCGGCCAGAGTACTGTAGTCTCACGACCAGTAGCCGAGACGGACGATGTGTCGCTCGGTCAAACGACTGTTTGTTCCTTACGAAGACCTATACTGGCTCACAGTGACCGAGAGAGTATGGAGTGGCGCCGTCTGGGCCAGGGATTCGGCGTTCTCGGTATCGTTGGCGGTAGTATCGGGGTCTGGTATGCGTTCCAGCGACAGATGTGCACTATGGTTGCCGGCGGTCCGGATCACTGCGCGCCGAACATCGTCTATCTTGTTCCGGGAGTACTTGCCGTACTCATCGGATTCGGTCTGCTCGTGTTTCTGTATCGGCGTCAGCGATCCAAAGAGCAACAGACGATAGGAGCGGAGTAGCGAGACGCCTGCTGCGACGCACGACAACCGAGAAGCACGGTGCTGCGCTTCGATACGGAGAGTACTGACCCCGTTGCGATACTCTTGGCTCGGACTGATAGCAGCCCATCTTCTTCCGCGAGAGAGCACACAGTTACCACGTCACGATCGAGATCGTCGACGTCACCCAGACCGTTGCGTCCAGTAACAGTGGCAAACGAAACGTCAAGGCAGAGCCGTCGACTGGCTCAATGGCGTGAGCAGTAGTCTCACCGCGGAGACGGAGTCTTGTCTTGATTCGGCGGTGTCGGTCGCTGTCGGTCAGTGACGCACTTCGTAATGGAACGCTCAGTACTGGCTCGGACGTGACGGCAGGCCGACGTGAATGATATCACTCGCCGGGGGTCAGTAGCGGCCGGGACACCAGCTGTCGAATGAAACCCACGCTCACCTCCCCGAGACCCCCCGGTCGCGAGTGATATCACAATCGGTGCTGTTGTTCTCGTCCACACTCTGCGACCATCCATGGGGCCGGTGGAAACAACACGGGACGCTCACGCCAGCTAGCCGTTGCTTGCACGCAGAACGAGAAACACCACGTAGAGCAGAAATCGAGTGCCGTTCCGGACTCCCCGTGGTCGTCCGTCACTCCAATGGCTGTCGTACGGACGTCTAGAGTCACGAGCAGTATAAAGGTTGCTCGTATAGACAATTGTATTAAATTTCTATACACAGGAATCAGCACGGGATTTTGACCGACGTTACCGCGAACAACCGTGGTCAGCGGTGCGTTACACCCGCGGGGTAGGGATGGTGTCGGCGTGAGTTGGACAACGAGAACACCCGGGGATGTGATATCACTGGAACTGGAGAGCTGTCGCCGAGAAATGGGACGCCCGGAGCGAATTCCAGGTTGATCGTGGTTAGTAGGGAATACTAACGAGAGCGCGTGCGATGCCAGGTCAAGAGCACACCACCACGATAGTAGAGAGGAAAAAGTCGGAGAAATAGGCTTAGCCGTCCCTGTTGAAACGTCCCTGGCTGACACAAATTGGGTGCTGAATACAGAGGCTCCGTTCATTCCAGAATACGTTCTCGTCGAGATCACGGAAACAACGAAGCATGGTGATTCGAGGGGGTCTCTATCGGATTCAACATGAACCGAGATCTGATGGATCAGACGACATTCACTGGGAGTACCTCGGGTCAGTCGCAGCTGAGGAGTCGGAGTGAATCACCTCCCAAACGCTCCCTCCCCTTTTTGATATTGCGTCTGATTGGATTGGATATGGATGATGAGTCTCCGGATCGTGTGACCCAAGAGACGGCGGGTGATGCTACTCAGGGGGGATCCGGCGATGTTGAGACGGAACTCTCGCGGGACATGAGTCTCTTCGACATCACGTTCATCGGCGTTGGTGCGATGATCGGCGCCGGTGTTTTCGCCCTCACGGGGTTCGCTGCGGGTCTCGCTGGGCCCGCATTGATTCTTGCGTTCGCGCTGAATGGCTTTGTTGCGCTGTTCACAGCTGTCTCCTATGCCGAACTCGGGGCCGCGTTCCCGGAGGCAGGTGGGGGCTATCTCTGGGTGAAAGAAGCGCTCGTCGATCCGAATGGCTTCTACGCGGGCTGGATGTCCTGGTTCGCGCACGCGGTCGCCTGTTCCCTGTACGCGGTGACGTTTGGCGTGTTCCTCACCGAGTTTCTGGTCTACGGTGGTGTTCTCGCTGACGGATTCCAGCTCTTGGGGGTCATCGGCCGTGGACTGCTGGATAAAATCCTCGCAGTCCTCATGGTTTCTCTGTTCGCGTACATCAACTATCGCGGCGCTGAGGAAACAGGCAAGGCGGGCGTTATCGTGACGTTCATCAAGGTCGTCATCCTCGGAATCTTCGTCGCGTTCGGCATTCTGGCGACGATTCAGACCCCGAACTGGCCCGCGAAGTTCCTCAATAGTCCCCGGTTTGCGCCCAACGGTATCGTTGGGATTATTGGTGCGATGGGCTTTACGTACATCGCCTTCGAGGGCTACGAGATCATCGTCCAGTCAGGCGAGGAAGTCGTTGAGCCGGGGAAGAACGTCCCGAAGGCTGTCTTCTACTCACTGGCTATCGTCGTGCCGATCTATATTCTCGTCGCGTTCGCCGCGATTGGTGGGATCGAGACGATTCCCGAACTAGCGGCACGGGCGGGGGTCCCCGCTAGTGCGCCCACGTGGCAATTGCTTGGCAATCTGGGCGAACTCGGTATTATTGAGGCGGCCGGCCAGTTCGTTCCCTACGGCGTCCCGTTACTCTTGGTCGCTGGACTAACGGCGACGATGAGTGCCTTGAATGCGACCGTCTACTCCTCGTCACGCGTTTCGTTTGCAATGGGGCGCGACAGAGCCCTCCCCGAACTCTTCAGTAAGGTTCACCCCGAGAAGCGAACGCCCCACTTGGCAATTTTTCTCTCAGCGGTGCTCATCGCACTGATGGCGGTCGTACTGCCGATCGAGACGGTCGCGGCGTCAGCGGACATTATGTTCATCCTCCTGTTCGTGCAGGTCAACTGGACGGTCATCAAGATGCGCAAGACCCACCCCGACCTGCCACGCACGTACGAAGTCCCGTATATGCCGTGGCCCCCGCTCATCGGGATCGTCCTTCAGTTCATGTTGACGCCGTTCCTCCTCTCGGCGCTGGGCATGGAAATCGGACTGGGGCCGGACTCGCACGGGTTCATCGCCCTCGTGACGACCGCTATCTGGATGGGCCTGGGGCTCCTCCTCTACTACGGATACTCTCAGCGGAAGGAGGAGGAAAAGATCGAGGAGGAAACGCCGACTGTCACAACCGAGCAAGCGCCCGCCGGAGAACGGCGGGAACGCGAGCAACGGATTCTCGTCCCAGTGGCAAATCCGGCGACCGTCGAGCAGTTGATGCGTACGGCACTCGACCTTGCCGAAGAGCGAGATGCCGAGATAGAAGTGGTAAGCGTTGGTACAGTTCCGCAACAGACGCCGCTTTCAGAGGGGCGCCAGTTCGTCGATGAGCAACGTGCTGTCATCGACCAAGCAATCGAATTTGCCGACGAAGAGCGCCCGGACGTCCCGGTGAGTGGCAAAATCCGTATTGGACACGACGTGTCCCAGGCAATCCTAAATACGATCGAACAGGACGACATAGACCTCGTGCTGATGGGCTGGCGGAGCCGTCCCCGCCGTCGTGACTTCGTCTTGGGTAGTAACGTTGACGAGGTGGTAACCAAGTCCCGCTGTGACGTCCTGGTTGAGCGTGTCGGCCCTGCCGCCGACAGCGAGTCCATCGGGAGCGTGGACTCGATCCTCGTGCCGACTGCTGGCGGTCCGCACGCCGAATTCGCAACCGAAATCGCCCGTGCCATTGCCAGGCGCAACGGTGCCTACATCAAGGTGATATACGTCCGATCGAACGAATCAGACCGTGACAACGATGCGCAATCGATTCTCGATTCGACCGGAGCTGAACTTGAGAACATCGAGGCGACCACGGAGATCATCGACGGTACAGATATCACGGATGCTATCGTCGAGGAATCAGCCGACCATGACCTCACGATCATCGGGGCGTCCCGGGAAGGACTCCTCCAGCAAGTCGTGTTCGGGGCCATCCCTGAAGACGTCGGCCGGCGAGCGCAAAGTACGGTCATCATGGCGAAACGGGACCTCGGAGTCACGTCACGTGTGACTCGGTGGTTTAAAAATCGCCGCTCGTAATCCGGCCTAACTCCTCTATCTAGAGCGTCATCTCAAATCGCACTACCAATTTGATGAATATGCGCCCTATATGCAGCACGGGTCGTCGGACCTCCTCGGGTTCTGTCAGGAAGGGCGTGACCGACTCAGAGGATCTAGCCATCATAGCGGATCCAATGGGTCCAATCACACTCGGCCCAACTGCGCTATCTTGTAGAACTGCCATTGACCCGGTTGGGGGTGATAGGGGCTGAGGAGTCCCCCCGCTATAGTGACTGTGTTAGTAAACGAGCTTTATTATCCTACGTCTAGAACCTTTCACTTATGAGCATCAATTCGGGGGACAGACCGTGGCCTCAGACACTCGCTCATAAGGATCTCGACTGGCCGACGACGGACCAACGCATTCTCGTCCCATTCCATGAGGCTGTGCATTTGCATGAAACGAGCCTGCTTGGGGCGAGCATCGCCTTCGGGACTGACGGTGAGCTCTATCCCTTGCACGCCATAGATGACGAAATCGACAAGACAGACGTAATCCGCCACGATGCCGAGGTGAAGAAGGCCATCAAAGATCAATTTTCCGTGCCCCTGAGTCAGACAGAAGAAATCCGTTCCCCGAAACTTCTTGAGTCATTCATTGACACCCACTCGATTACGACGACCGTCATCGACAGTGCCGAAACGAGCCTCCTTCCGAGTGGACATTCTCCCCATCCAGTCACTACGGAGTGCCACAGTGTCGTCGCAACCAGGATGGACCAGTTCGACGCACCGGCGAGCATCCTCGTTGCGGTCGCCGCAGGCCCACATTCGGGACTCGCAATCCGGGTTGCCGAGGCAATCGCAAAAGCATACGATTGCTGGCTGGAACTCTTCCACGTCATCCCTGACGACGCCAGCGACGAGACAAAGAACGACGCTGAAAAGCTCCTCGAAGCCTATGAATCCCGGCTGGACGACGCGGTCGACGTTGACCACCTGATCACCAGCGCACCAGACCCCGCAGATGCGATCATCGAACACGCCAACTACCACGACCTCACCATCCTCGGCGCTCCGCAGAAAGGCACCCTCCGGCGATTTCTCTTCGGATCTACCCCCGACACGGTCAAAGAGAATGGTGTGGCAGGGCCCGTTCTGACCGTCCATCGGAACACGACCGAATCGATAATCGCTCGCTGGCTCTGAGGAACAGCCACTTGACGCGCCGACTCATTCAGAGATCCCTACGGACTTGAGCGAACCGAATACGACTCCCCTTGTGCTACATTCGCGCTCTCTATTCAGCACGGGCGCGATGACTTCCCCAGTCGCTGTCAGAAGTGCCGTGCTGGATACAGAGCGTATCTCTCCCACCAACTACCGGAGTCTTATGACCTCCTCACTGCATTGGGGAAGGTTGGCGGGCGAACATCTCACTCCTCCTCGACGGTCGATACGTCCTGTCACGACGACTCACCGAAGAACGTCTGAAGCGCCCCGAGAACTCCCAGATACGTCCCGAAGACAACGATTACGAGCGGGACCACGAGCGCCAGTACTAAACCACCTAGTGGATTGATTCCGAACATCTGGAGGACCGTCATGCCGTACCGTAGACTCTACTCTACTCTACTATTGGATAATATTGTCGACACCAGCCACAACTATTCCGTGTCTGTGACTTCCTGACGTGCCTCAGATGCGCCCTGTATCTTGCAGCGACTCGGCGAGTTACCGTGCTGCTGTCACAAATACCGTGCTGAATAGAGAGGCTCCGTTCAGCAAGCAAGCGAGTGTATTATTTTCGGGAGCCTTGAATCGCTACTGATGGCAACCCAGCTCACCCAGGGGCTCTGGCAAATCGATTGTCAGACACGGGACCGTCCCAACGTCTACCTCGTCGGCAAGGACGGCGACTGGACGCTCGTGGATGCGGGTTGGCCGGGTGACGAACGGACTGTCCGGGATGGCCTCACCGAGGCGGGAATTAGGCCCGAGACTATCGACCGAGTACTGTTAACGCACTACGATGCCGACCACGTCGGAACGCTCGCTCGGCTCACGCCGGCCCTGGATGCACCGGTGTATATCCATCACGCAGAAGCCCCCTATCTCACCGGCGAGCGACTGCCGCCGTGGACCGCTCGAAACGGGCTCGAAACCCTCCACCGGCTATATTACAGGCGGATGACCCTCCCCAACCTCCCGATTCGCCCGCTTCAGGATGGTGACCAGATCGGTGGGTTCGACGCAGTTCACACGCCAGGCCACACGCCTGGGCACACCGTGTTCTATCACGAGGAGACCGACGCTACCTTCCTTGGTGATCTCGCATTCGCCATAGGCGAGAGCCTCCGGCCATCAGGCCGGTTCAGCAGTTACGACCGGAGGCAGATTCCCGAGAGCATTCGTCGGCTTCTGGCGCAGATTCCGGAGTTCGAGTACGTCTGTCCGGGGCATGGCCCATCACTGACGAACGGCTCTTATCACCTGACTCATCTCGTCGAGTAATAGTGAGATGCCCAGTATTCATACGTTCAGCACGGAGTAGAGCAGGCGGTCAAATACTGTCACTACGGCCTTGACCGAGACGCGCCCTGTATCTTGCATCTGTTCACCGACTTACCGAGCTGCTGTCACAATCGGCGTGCTGAATAGAGAGGCTGAGTTCAGCAGTTCGACGATAGAGAGTTCTCCTTACGAATCTCGAAGGTCTATCTGGAGCGGAGTGAAGCGTACTAAATCGTTATTCTTCTGGGGAACGAACCTACTTGGATGGGATCGATCGTTCAGTCGACAAGAGAGGCATTAGAATTTCCAATCCTCAGGGGCCTTTCGCCGCTCTGGAAGACGCTCATAGCGGTTGGCACGTACGCCACGTGGACGGCGCTTACGTGGCTGCTTGAAGGTCGAATCCATACGTTGCCCCGCCCAGAAGCTGTGACTGACAGATTGGTGTACACGGGCGTCGTGAACATACTCGTGGGTACAATTGTCGCCCTGTTACTCGTTCGGGAATTCGTCGCGTCTGATTTCGTCTCCCGTTCACATCTCGGATTTCGATCTACCCCCCGCGCCGTCGTCGCTGCTCTGATAGGCGGAACTCTCGGATTCACTTTCTACGCTCTCCAACAGCCACCTACGACCGATCCCGTCGTAGTGATGAACGTGTTTGCGCAAGTACTCCCCGTTTCGATCGCAGAGGTTGTCGTGTGCTGGGTCGTCGTCGGAGGGAGCGTTGCGGCGCTCCTGCACCATCGGGGTTTGAACCGGTATATCGCTAACGGGGGTGCCTTAGTAATCTCAAGTCTTCTATTCGGCGTATATCACTTCGCTCACAGCCCTCCCTTCAACACGGTCGAAATGGTCGGTCTTCTGTCGGTCGTGAGTGTGGGAACGGGCCTCATTTACTTTGTTGGCCACGCGTTCTATGGGGCTCTGGCCTTCCACAATTTCATGGCCCTGATCGGCATCGTCTCGTCGCTCAGCGAAGCGGGTCAGATCGGCTTATATCAACAACCACTACCACCACTGCTGGTAACGGCTCTCGTCGCATTGATCATCGTGGTCGGGATGGAACGTCTCTTCGTCAACGACGCGGACGAGAAGGTTCCGAGAGAATACCAGGTCTAATTTCCGTTCTTGAAATCTGCCATAAATTACTACTTAAGCAAAAATTCGATGAGGAATACGCGCCCTCTATTCAGCACGGCCTCACAGTTTCAACCAGTGTTACCAGAGATGACCGTGGTCAGCGGGACGTTCCATCCCCCACCCAGGGTGGTGCCGGCGTGAGTTGGACGACGAGAACACCCGGGGTTGTGATATCACTGGAACCAGGAGGCTACAGCCGAGGAAATCGATGCTAAGCCTCCGGGGTGGAACTCGCCGACTTCCGGGAACAAGTCGAAGCCACCTCACCGCTGGTGGACACCATCGTGAACACCGTCCAGCTCGACACCGACCTGGTGGTCGAGGGGTGCGGTGATAGCATGGAACAGTCACGAAGCGCGTGTGGACGGTGTACACTACCTTCTAGGCGGAACCGACTGGCTAGCGCGACTGCTCAACCAACCTATGTATGGGAATTGTTATCGTCACACATAATGTACTGTCTCCATGGCCACCCATGGAAAGCCGTCAGACAACGATTTTGATTCCGACCAGTTCCGGGAGTTAGGCTACCGGACCATAGACCTGATTGCAGACTATTACGAGGGTATCGATGACCGCTCGGTCTACGTCCAAGCCAATCCCGAAGACATCGTCGCAGCGTTCGACGAGTCTCTTCCCGAGGAGGGGACAGATCCGGAACTGATCCTCGACGCTGTTGAAGAGTTCGTTATCCCGTATGCGACCCACAACCCCTCGGCACGGTACTTTGGCTTCGTAATGGGGTCAGGCACCCCGCTTGCGCCGCTAGCCGACGCCATCGCAGCAACGGTGAACATGAACACCGGCGGTTGGCACCCGGCACCCTCAGGAACGGAGATTGAGCGCCGTTGCACCCAGTGGCTGGCAGAGGCGGTCGGGTACCCATCTGATACTGGCGGTCTGCTAACCAGCGGCGGGACAATGGCCAACTTCACCGCACTTCTGACCGCATTTCGCGAGCGTACTGATTTCGAAACGACTGGTCCAGGGTTGCAGGAGACTGACCGACCGCGGTATACACTGTATGTGGCCGATCACGAGGGGCACTCCAGCGTCGTCCGGGTCGCGGACATGCTGAATCTCGGCAGGAACGCCGTCCAACGAGTGCCGAGTCACGACGACTTTACGATAGACGTGGCCGCTCTCGAACAGATGCTTGATGCCGACCAAGCAAACGGAGATGAACCCTTCTGTGTCATTGGGCAGGCCGGCTCGATTAATGTGAGCGCGATCGACCCCCTTGACGCACTCGCCGACGTCTGCGCGGAGCGTGACCTCTGGTTCCACGTCGATGGCGCCTGCGGGGCGGTAGGGGCGATGGTTCCCGAGTTCAAGTCGCGTTATGACGGAATGGAGCGTGCTAACTCTGTGACACTCGACCCGCACAAATGGCTATTCATCCCCTACGAGTGTGGGGCGGTCCTCATCCGCAATCAGGACCTACTCGCAAAGGCATTCGCGATGGACGCGTCGTATCTTCGGGGGTCGATCGGTGAGACACCAGAGGAATTCGACTACTACGAGTTTGGACCGCAAATGTCCCGCGGATTCCGTGCGTTGAAGCTCTGGATGACCCTGAAGCACTACGGGCTGGAGGGATATCGGGCGCTGCTGCGCAAGAGCGTTGACTGTGCTGAGCATCTCGATACTCTCGCCCGCAACCACGACGACTTTGTGACGGTACAAGAACCAAATCTGTTCATCTACTCGTTCCGCTACGTCCCCGGAGACCTCCAGGCGGCGCTGGCCGACCCACCGGCGGTCCCGCTCGCACGGGTCCACCAGTACCTCGATGAACTCAACCAGCGCATCGTAGACGAAGTCGTGCAGAGTGGACTCGCATTTCTCACAACCACGTCCATCCACGACAGGCGCACCCTCCGGATGTCGATTTGCAGTCATAGGACGACCATCGAGGACATCGAAACGGTGTTCGATAGCCTGGCGGAAACAGGTGCGCGGATAGATGAGGAGTGGCGAGAGAAGGCAAGCCTTCCAGTTTGACCGCAATCCACGAGGTGGCTCTCTACTTTCCCGCCTACACCGTTATAGAAATTCGAGGAGAATACCTGCGGCTAAAGCCGCAGAATGAATCCGACAACTCCTCCCCAATCCACGTTCAACAGCCCGACGAGATTTCTAATCCATACTTTGAACTGGCAGGCGATCCTACAAAAGACGAGGAATCAGGCTGGGAACAGAGTGATTCCCGCTAGTCCTACGATGGCGGCCTGTCCACCCCAAGCAATAAGACAGTAATCGGAACCAGTTGATGACCGCCCGATTCTCACAGAATCGGTTGCGGAGTTGACTGCTGTACGCCCGAGGAAAGTAGCTCCGAGTCCGTTGACGCCCACTCAACCCTTGCCGGGCACAAACAACCACGAGGGTCGAACGTGGTCGAGGAGAGGAGTACCGGGGGCTTGGCACTCCCAGCAGTCCCATCCGCCCGAGACCACGAGCATCCCTACGGATTCTCACCGTCTGGATGCTTCTTCGACTGGCCGTGGGAGCATTTATTGGCGCAGGCGGTGTATCATCTCTGTATGCCCGAAGAAGTCCTGTTCAAATCAGAGAGCGACCAGAGCCGAGAAGAAATCGCAGCGTATCTTCGCAGTGTCGTTGATAAGCTCGAACAAGGGGAGCCGATCACGCTCAAATCCGGTGCCGAGTCCGTGACGATGGAGCCGCCCGCCCGCCCGACGTTCGAGGTCAAAGCCGAACGCGAGGGGCCGACGGATGGCCCGGGTGAATTGAGTATCGAGTTCGAACTCGAATGGAACGAGAACGGCAGTGAGGGGGACGGCGGGAGCGGCCAGTTAGAAATCGAGTGATCAATTCGCAGGGCCTACGTATCGGCCAATCCCCCTGACCTCCGTGAAAAATAGCGACCGTGGCAAGAGTTCTGTGACACCCTCATCCGTTCTACTAGTTTCATTTGAGAAATTCAATGGTAGTTTACAGTCAGCTAGGCCCATCAACCATTTGTCTCTCGGATATCAACCTGCCCGCTGATGAACGCACTCGAGCTCTGAATCCGCCTCATAGCTGGGATCTTCCTAATCTTGACCAACAGATTTTGGTCGCCATCGAGTTCACGCTGACGCGAGCGTCCACTTCCTGTACGTCGTGGATGTCGGAACCGAAATGTCTGCGTCCGGTGTCGGGAACATCGCCGATGAACTCTCGAAGACTCTCGCGACGATGGCCACCGACACCCTCGATTCGGCGACAACGCGGGCCGAAAACGCAGGGACTCTGTACGAACGATACTCGAGGGGTCCCATACGAAGCGATTGTAGAATATAGTACTGAACACGAAACCGGTCTCATCGTTATGGGTCTGAGTGGTCGCTCGGGAATCACGGAGTGTCTGCTGGAGAGCACAACGGACCGTGTGACGAGGTCAGTCGACACGTCTGTCTTCATAGCACGTTCGTGATCGAGATGACACACGATACCTCGTCAGAGATTCCATCAACATAGGCGTCGAAAACCATTCCTACCGACAGGATTTACTCTGGTTCCGCGACAGTCAGGACGGGGACTGGTGCGGAGCGTACGGTCTTTTCAGCGACGCTACCGAGGAGGATACGATCCGTGCCACGTCTCCCTGTCGTCCCCATCCCAACGGCGTGTATGTCGTTCGATTCGATGCAGTCAAGAATTACCTCAGCGGGTGTTCCGTGTTCGATGTGGCGGACAGTGTTTGTAACCCCACGTGTTTCGGCCTCCGAGACGACGGTCTCGACAGCGTCGGTCGCGGCCTCTTCACTTTCTTTCCCGGAAATCGTCGACCGGACATCCATCCCCAGTGTAGTGTCGTCCACGACAGACAAGACGTGTACAGTTGCATCAAGCGACGCCGCAAGCTCAACGAGATGATTGGCAGCGTGCGTCGCAGCGGTACTCCCATCCGTCGGGATGAGGAGGTTCTCGTAGGGGAACACCAGCGTCTCATCGGGCTGCATGCGGACTGTGAGCACGGGAACCGAGGAGAGCCGGACGACCTTCTCGGATACACTTCCAACGAGGTATCGTGAGGCCCCCTCGCGGCCGTGAGTTGGCATCACGACCAGATCCTGGTTGTACTGTTCGGCGTACTCAACGATCGTCGGGGCCGGATTGCCCTGGACGACGTCAGTGTCATATGAAACCCCGAGTGTGTCCAGTGTTTTTGCGGCCTCGTCAACGACGTTCTCACCCTGTTGCACGAGCGCATCGACAGTGTGGCCCTCGACGACGGTGACGCTGTCGCGCGTCGTGTCGGCAACGTAGAGCACGTGGATGGTCGCGTCGGCCCAGTGGGCGAATTCGCTGGCGTGATGGAGCACCTCGGCTGCTCCCTCGCTACCGTCGTACGGGATGAGAATGTTCTCGTACATAACTCGATAAGACAGAATACGTTTGCCGACACCTAATGGTTTTTCACCTATATTTCGAGATAGTGACTTTCAATTGCAGAAGATCGCACTACCAATCGCACGGTTTTGCGTCTCCATGTATCGAAAGTGAGCCGCAACCGCGTCTCAGAACGCGTGGCGCTGATCGGCCTGCGTGCCTAGAAAGCGGCATCAGGGGAGGCCGCTCGACTGCCAGGAATGCACGTTCAGTATGTCTCCACTGCCTGGTGATTCTTCAGTTGCGTTCGGGTGAACCGGCAACTCACCCGAACGAGCAGTATCTGAAAACCATGATATATCAGCGCGGGATTTTCATACGCGTTGAGTAGCCTGATCGGAGTCTCAGCCGCTGAGACACTGCCGATCAATCGGAGTCGCTCTCGCCAGCCGACGACTCCGTTTCGACCGAATCGACGGCGTCGCGGTCGACGGTCACTCGGACCTTCTGAATGCGAGTGTTTTCCACCTGTTCGGCCCGCAGCGTCACGTTCTCGTAGTCGAACTCCTCGCCTTGTTCGACGAGGCGACCCGCGCGGTTGAAGATAAAGCCCGCGATTGTTTCGAACTCTTCGCCCTCGGGGAGGTCGATGTCGAGGGCCTCGTTGATTTCGTCGATATTGACATCACCGCGGACCAGTACTTCCGTGTCGTTGACGAACTCGATCGGGTGTTCCTCGCCACCCACTAGTATCTCGCCGACGATCTCCTCGAGCACGTCCTCCATCGTGATGAGGCCCTCGGTGGTACCGAACTCGTCGATGACCATGACCATGTGCAGCCGGTTCTCGCGCATCTCCGAGAGGAGTTCGTCGACGTTCTTTGACTCGGGGATGTGGAGCGTCGGGGCGACCACATCCTCCACTTCGAGGTCGGCGAAGGCGTCGTAGTTGGAATCGTCCAGGTCACGGATGTCGAAGACGCCGATCACGTTGTCCAGCGAGTTCTGGTAAGCCGGTAGGCGGGCGTGTCCCGACAGGATACATTGCTTGATGGCTTCCTCGACGGTCGCGTCTTTGGAGATGGCCGCCATGTCGAGGCGGGGGGTCATCACCTCCTTGGCGGTGGCGTCGGTGAATCGCAGGGTGCGCTGGAGCATCTGGCGTTCTTCCTCGTCGAGGATGCCCTCGCGCTCGCCTGTCTTGATTATGTTCCTAATTTCGTCGCGAGTGACGTACGACGACTCGATGGACGAACTGCCGCCGGTGATCTTGTTTACGATGGTTGTCAAATAGTAGAACAGGGTGATGAGCGGCCAGAGCACTTTCCCGACGATTTTTAAGGGGGGAGCGACGGTTCGTGCCCACGAGTCGGTGTTCTCGACGGCGTAGGACTTGGGTGCGCTCTCGCCGAACAGCAGGACCATCGACGTGATACCGAACGACGATACGAGTACTGCCGTGCCCGCGTCGAAGTAGAAGCCGACGATGGTCGTCGAAATAGAGGACATTGTGATGTTGACCATGTTGTTTCCCACGAGGATCGTCACAAGCAAGCGATGGGGGTCCTCTTTGAGGGACTTGACCGCCCGCGCGCCACGCTTGCCCTCTTCGACCATCGCGTCGATCTGGTGGGTCGGCAGGGAAAATAATGCAATTTCAGACGATGAAAAGAATCCAGACCCCATGAGAAGCATCAGAATCATGAGGATACCGATCGCGGTGACTCCCGTCTGCCCCAGTTCAACACCGACGACCGGCACAGTGTACAGTATGATACTGGCCTCAGCTGCTGCTGTGAGCACAGATGACCCCATCAATACCGCCTATTACGTGACCAGAAAATTAACTCTTGTGGAACGGAGCAAGGTTTTACGACGAACACTCATGCATAGCATATTGCTGGTGTGCATTTGTCTTTCTATTGTGCCTTGAATTCCCCAGTTTGGAATTCTGGGGCAGAAATGCTCTGAATGTTAACTGCTACTCTTGCTCATTCGCTTGTTTCAGCGTACTTCTCGAAGGTATCTGGGACACTCGCCGTATCGTTCTCACTCTGGGTTATATTGACCACTCCTCCTGTCGCCAGGCGGCGTCCCAGAAGCGATATTCGTAGCGTGCCGACGTCCGAAACAGGTTTTGAAAACGCTCGCGCTCGGCCTCGTTGCTGTCCGCAGCAACATCGTCCATCAGATCTAGACACCACGTTGTCAGTTCTGTGAACTCCTCGCCCGCGTACATCTCGATCCACGTGGCGTATCGGTCGTCTTCGGGCAACCCTCGGTCTGCAAGTCGCTTTCCGGTCTCGTTGAAGCCCCACATGCAGGGCAGGAGCGCAGCTACAAGGTCGCCGAACGTCCCCGTCGATGCGACGCGAACGAGGAAGTCAGTGTACCCTCTCGTAGTGGGCGACGGTTCGGTCCGCTCCAGCTCAGCCTCCGAGATGCTGAACTCAGCCGCGTATTCGCGGTGTAGATCCATCTCGGTGTTGATTGTCGAATCGAGGAGTTCGGCGAACGTTCCCATGCGTTCGAGGTCGGGAGCCTTCGTCGCACCGTAGGCGAACACCCGTGCGTAGTCGACCAGGTAGACGTAGTCCTGTCTGACCCAGTATTTGAACGGCTCCCGGTCAAGTGTTCCGTCTCCCAGTTCTTCGACGATTGGATGCTCTAGGATAGCGTCCCAGACGGGGTCAGCCACTACTCCTAGGTCGCTAGTGAAGCTCACGCCTAAGCGTACAACCCCCCACTAATATAACTCCGTTGTACCGCCTTGCTGATAACTCTGTAGACATCCGTCATGGTGGTCGCTGAAACCGCGGCCGTGTCACTCTGGTCAATGAGATCGTCATCGAACAAGACGAAGTACACTGAACCGTAGGTATGCAGACAGCCCCTCAGCGGCGACAAACGAATGGCTGAGAGGGACTCAAAATACATCCCTCTCATTTCGGGGGAGTGCTGACCATCACTTTACAGCGGTCGCTCATTACTGGGGGCGTGGCGCGGCTTGATAGCGCTCTATAGTGTCGGTCTTCTCCACGCGGGCATAGATGTCTTGCAGCGTTTCTTCGGCGCGCAGTAGGCCGTGGTCGTCGAGGAATGCGTGTCCGTCCTCACTGAGTCCGTAGAACTTGTATGGGCGGTCGTTTTGTCGTCGGTCTTTCGGAAGTACGACCTCTTCGACGATACCGACGTCGATGAGTTGCTGGAGATGCTGGCGAATCGTCGTCTGGCTCTTGCTGGGGTTGACGTAGTCGAGCTCTTTGAGCGTCGGGAGTTGGGCCGGATGTCCGAGGATGTCCTGAATGAGTGCAAACCGTGTCTCCTGGGTGACGGTGTTCAAGCGTTTGCGAACACGGTCGAGATCGGTTGACGCGTTATCAGGCTTGCTCATACAGGAGTATTCGTGGAGTACGTCCAAAAGCGTTTCGCCGAAATGCGAATCGGTCGAATACGATGTGGTAACCGAAGCAGCCGCTACATTAAAATTGTGCGGTTGTGAGCGTGAAGACAATGAAGAAAACGGGACCAGCGAGGGAGGAAATAATAGAGAGAGCTGAGGAGTATCTCCACGAAACATCGCTCACGCCGGAGGAATATGAAGCGCTCAAGCAAAGTATTGCAGAACTATCGCCAATATTCACGACTGAGAGCGCTTACTTCGTTCTCGGGAGCTACGGACAACCCGAAATCTATCGCCTTCATCTTGTCAAAGACCGTCTCAACCGACGTGCAGACGCCTATGCTTTCCTGATGGTCGATATTCGTAGCGAGTGGGTGAACACCTATCTCAAGTTCCGACTGCTCGCCGACTATACCGACTACATCGTTGGCGTAAGCGAACACGATCAGGGTGGCTTCTTGGTCGAACAAGGATACTTCACCGCACTGGAGAAGTACTTCGCAAAGACGCACGTTCTCAAGCGCGAGTACACGGATGTGGGCGCTGAGGACGTTGATACGAACGTCGATATCGAGAATCCGTATAGCGGGATGCAGACTGCAATCTTCGACATGCTCGCCAACGCAGACCGACTATATATGTGGCAGTTTGAGGACGACCTTTTGGAGTGTGCCGAGGCAGTACCATAGAACGGGATAGCAACCGGAGTCTCGATGCGTGACGAGTTGCGGTTGCGGATACAGGACTACTCAGTCACTTCGCTCTCGTTCTGAAAACAAAAAGGGGAAAGACCGTGTTTAGGATCAGAAGATGACGATGGCCTCGTGTTTCCATCGGACGTCGTATTCCAGACGGCTGACCACCAACAGGGCGACGTCTTCATCTGCAACTTCGCCAACGTAACGCCGACAGGAGGAGCAATTCTCCGCACCCGTGTCGAAACGACGTAATCTTTTCCCGTCCTACAGGGGTTGTGGAAGTAGTTGGGACGACGAGAACACCGGAGTTGTAATATCGCTGGCAGCGACGGGTTCAGACGACGAACAGGTACAGCGGTCGACAGAGCGATTGGTATTGTTCCACCTGTTTACAGGGTCGGCAAGAAGAATATCTCAGTTTGAGTTTGTTTGAACTACCTCCCAAATTGTTCATTTATAATAGTTAACTATTAGCACGATACAGATGGTAGTCCGTGTTGTATGGTATCGCAAAACAAAGAGGGGGCGTATTTGGACCGACGCTCGTATCTGAAAGGCGTTGGCGGTGCGACCGCTCTGGGAATGACAGGACTGTCAGGGTACACGAGCCAGGACGACACACTCACAGTTGGCCTTTCGACACACTTCACGTCCGGAGCGTGGGTGACTGCAGTTGTCGAAGCAACACGATTCTACGCAGAAGACCAAGGATTCGACTACAACCTGTTTACCACCGGCGGAGAAAGCCAGAAGCAGATCTCGGACATCCGCCAGATGGTCAACCAGGATTTCGACGGTATCGTCCTAATTCCGTTCAACTCCCAGGCGATTGCATCAGTCGTCGAAGAAGCAACTAACGCTGGTGTTCCAGTGTTCACGGTGGATATCGACGCTGCCACTGGTGCCGACAAGATGCACTTCTCGTGGGACGACGAAGCGGCGGCACGCCGCGCCGGTGAGATGCTCGTCGAAAATCTCCGACAGCAGAAGCCGGACCAAGACCAATACCAGGTTCTCGAAGTTCGTGCACCACCGGGACGCGACATCGCTCGCTTACGACACGAGCCGTTTGTGAACCTTATCGAGCAAACTGACGATGTCACTGTCGCTGATACGGTTGTCGGCGACTGGGTGCGTTCGACGTCCAAACAGCGCACGCAGGAGTGGATCAATGCTAACCAACCACCGGACGCTATCTACTCGGCGAACTTCCTGATGAGTCTTGGAGCCCTCTCGGCACTCCAGGAGATGGACTTGGCTGCCCCTCGTGGACAGGACGACCACATCGTGATGACGCAACTAGACGGGTCGCAGAACACACACGAAATGATCATGGAGGGATTCATCGACGGCGCCGTCGACCAGCCGAACTACTTCTACGGCCCGCTTGCATTGGCGTACTTGGAACGGTACGTCAACGAAGGGGAATCAGCGCTCCCGTCGGAAGGGTCGACCGTGACCTCGACGAAAGAGCCCGTTGCTGAAACAGGTAACCAGACCACGACGCCTACGAACGCAACGACGACTGCGAGTAATGGTGGTGGCGAGACGATCAGTATCGAACCTGCTCAGCATCGAGGCGTCGAACTCTGGCAGGCACCGATCTGGTCACCCGCCACGGTCGGTCGAGCGTTGAACCATCGCCAGTTCGTCACGAGTCACGTCGAGATCACCGAGGAAAACGCTGATGCACCGTATCTGTGGGGGAACATCTGGGGGCCCGACGCGTCTGTCGAGTGACGTTCCCTCCTAGCCGGATATTCACATCCATGAGCACTGTCGACGCCATCAGACGGTCGGTCGATATCGACGAGTTCCTGCTACGGATGCTCGAGAACATGATTTGGCCGATTCTGCTGTTGATGTCGCTGGCTATCTGGCTGGTTGTCCCCCGGACGTTTACGAACCTGCGGTCGTTCGAATTCATTCTCCACGGGTCGGTCGGACTTGGGTTCGTTGCACTCGCGGAAGCCGTCTGTCTCATTTCGGGGCACTTCGATCTCTCCGTCGGCTCTATCGCCGGGTTCTCCGCGATGTTGGCGGGGCTCATCGTCTCGGCGAACAAGTGGGCCCTCGTTTCAGATCCGTTCGTCGGTGTTCTCGTCATTCTCTCGATCGGGTTGGCTGTCGGACTCGTGAACGGCGTGATGGTCGGGAAAGTGGGCATCAACCCATTCCTACAGACGCTTGCGTTCCTGATCATCCTTCAAGGCGCGAAGCTCAGCTTGAGTACGATTACCGTCACGGGATTACCGGAGGGGTACGTCGAAATCGGGAATTCAGCCGAAATTTCGGTCGGTCTGCTCGTCCTCACGTTCGTCCTCGTCGGGCTAGTAATGAAGTACACCTCGTTCGGACAGGCGATCTACGCAGTCGGGAGCGATAAGGAGGCGGCGCGTGCGGTCGGTATCAACACCGAACGGATGATAATCGCGGTGTACGGTATCAGCGGCGTGCTCTCCGCTGCTGGTGGTCTGATGCTCACTGGCTTCATCAGCGTCGTCCCGCCGACGATCGGTGACGAACTCGTCTTCCCGGCGTTCGCGGCCGCGGTCATCGGTGGCGTGAGTCTCTTTGGCGGTCGTGGAAAGGTCACGGGCGCACTTGGCGGTGTACTGCTTCTCGGAGTCATCCAGGCCGCCCTGAACATCAGCGGAACGCCACCCGAGCAGGTAACGCTGGTGAACGGCCTCGTGCTCCTTGGCGCGATTTTGGTGTACAGCTCGCGGCGTCGGCTGCGCGAACGCATTCTCTCACAGCAGGTGGAGCCACGTGACTACGGACGATAATCTCGAGACAGCTGCGGTGGACGCTCGAGACGGTCCGTCCGAGAAAGCCCGCTTCGAAAACGTCACGAAACAGTTCGGACGAGTGATCGCCGTCGAAGACGTGACGCTGCCGGTTTACGAGAACGAAATCCTCGCCCTCGTTGGTGACAACGGGGCAGGGAAGTCGACGCTGATGAACGTTCTCTCGGGCGTCCATCGGCCGACGACCGGTCGCGTCATCTTCGAAGGAGAACCGGTACAGTTTTCGAATCCGAACGACGCCCGCAAGCGCGGTATCGAGACGGTCTATCAGGATCTCGCATTGATGGACGATCTCGACATCGCGACGAACATCCACATGGGGAAGTTTCCGACACGGCTCGGTGTTGGCCCGGTTGACGTTATCGACTGGAGCCAGACGTACGATGATACAACCGAGATCCTGAAGTTTCTCCAGCAGGACATCCGACCGACGACTGAGGTGGCATTTCTGTCCGGCGGCCAGCGCCAACTCGTCGCAGTGGGACGGTCGCTGCTGTTCGATCCAGAGGTGCTCATTCTTGACGAACCGACGAGTGCCTTGTCCGTCGCAGGGACCGAGTTAGTCCACGAGACGATGCATCGGTTGAAAGAGGAGGGGCATACCCAGATCGTCGTGAGTCACAACTTGGAGGACGTGTTCAGTCTCGCGGACCGCATCGCTGTGATGTATCGTGGGCAGCTCGTCGCAACCGTCGATCCAGACCAGACTGACAAAGCGGCGGTGGCCGACATCCTCCGAAGCGGACGACCGCCGTCTTAGCAACCCACCCACCGTTCACGGCAGCGTTTCGCCCTGCAAAGTCGTGATTGGGTCGAAGAGCGTGGTCGATCGCTCCAGAGGACTTATGCACAATCGTGGGCGATGATAACGTGAACCATGACAGATTGGGGGAGTGGATCAGCGACCGAGATGGGGGATGAACCGGCGTCGTTTCCGATGTACATTGCCGGCGAACCGACTGATAGTGAGAGCAACGAAACGTTCGCTGTCACGAATCCGGCAACAGGAGACACCCTCGGTGAGATGCCCGCTGGGACGCGAACAGACGCACAACGAGCGATTGACGCGGCACGAGATATCCAGCCAGAGCTCGAATTCATGACAGCGTTCGAACGCGCCGAACTCTGTCACGAACTTGCCGACGCCATCGATGCGAACAGCGATCGGTTGGCTGAATGGCTGACGAAAGACCAGGGAAAGCCGCTCGCCGAGGCGAGAGTCGAGGTCGACCTCTGTGCGAAGGAGTTCCGGAACGCAGCCGAGGACGTCAAGCGCGACGAAACAGAGGTCATCCCGTCGGAAGACGCTGGAAAACATATCTACACTATCCGAAAACCTCACGGTGTTCTTGGCGTCATCACGCCGTGGAATTACCCGTTGAACATTCCGGCTGAGTATCTCGCGCCCGGCCTCGCCGCCGGGAACAGTGTCGTCTGGGTGCCAGCGCCAACCACCTCAGTCGTCGCAACTCGACTACTCGAAGCGTTTTCGGACACGTCACTGCCTGACGGCGCACTCAACCTAGTTACTGGCGAGGGGCCGGTTGTCGGGAACGAACTCGTCGTCAACGACGGCACTGATGTAATTGGATTTACGGGGAGTCCCGAGACGGGCGAAGCGATTGCGAGGGATGCCGGAACGAAACCGACTCTCCTCGAACTCGGGGGGAACGGCCCTGTCATTGTTCTCGATGACGCTGATCTTGATGCGGCGGTCGAATGCACGTCCTTCGGGTGTTTCAGCAATGCCGGCCAGATCTGTTCCGCGAGCGAGCGCATTCTCGTCCATGAGGATGTCCACGACGAATTTGTTTCTCGGCTTGCCGACCACGCACAGCAGTTGTCACTCGATGACCCGATGGCTGAGGGAACGGACCTCGGCCCGCTCAACAACGATGCTGTCGCCGACAAGATGGACCGTCATATCGCCGACGCGAAAGAACAGGGTGCGACAGTCGTTGCTGGGGGGAGCCGTGCAGAGAACATGCCGACGGATCGATACTACCAGCCGACCGTTCTCGACAACGTAACAACCGAGATGGCGGTAAACTGGGAAGAATCGTTCGGGCCGATCGCTCCAATCATCTCGTTCGAAAGGTATGACGAAGCGATAGCAATCGCCAACGGAATCGAGCTTGGACTCACGTCCAGCGTCTTCACCAGTAACATCGAACTGATGCACTACTTCACCGAACGCATCGAGACCGGCATCGTCAACGTCAACGATAGTAGTGCGTACTGGGAGATTCACACACCGTTCGGCGGTTACAGTGGCAAGAACAGTGGCCACGGACGAATCGGAGGGAAGTACTCACTCGAACAACTCTCACAGATCAAGACGATTGCTGTCGATTACGAGAACGCAAAGTCACCGCTCGATCAAGGCAACGACACAGATTGAATCCGAATCAATCGACGGATTAGGTGCTGGCTATCGTTTGATCGTGGATCTCCTGGATGATGTCTGCGAGAGCTTCGCAGAGCTGGTCGAAAATCTGCGCTCCTTTCTCTGCACTCGCCAATTCAGGGTCCCCAATCACGCCGGACGACGAGTACGCCGTAAACGGTCGATAGACGGATAGTGAACCGCCTTCCACTAAGTCGACCGAAGCTCGTTCGTATGGTTCATCGGGATATTCGCCCTCGATGCTGTCTTCGCGAACGAGGTCGGGGCGAAGATGCATGAGAAGCGAAGTCTCGAACTCGCCTCCGTGCGCCATGCCACCGGAGTCACTCTCTCGGATATCGTCGACGAACGACTGAGCGAGCTCGAAGTACGTTAGACCAAGAATTTCGTGGTCAGGATGCGTGACACCAATGGCACTGGTTGCAGCATCGACGAGCGATTTATTCCCCCCGTGGCCGTTGACCAACAGCAGCGCATCGAAGCCACTTTCCAGTGCCGAATCAGCAATCTCCTCAAGGACGTGAAGGAGCGTCTCGTTGTCGAGGGAGATGGTGCCGCCGAACGGTAAGTGGTGAGGCGAGTAACCAGTCCAAACAGGTGGAAGGGCAAGCACGGGAAGATCGCCGGCCACTCGTTTCACACTCTCAGTAACGACGGCATCGACCAGGATTGTGTCAGTAGCGACTGGCAAGTGCTTTCCGTGTTGTTCGAGGCTTCCGACCGGTACGACGAGAATCGAACCACTCTCGGCTGCAAGACTCGTGATTTCGGACGCAGTTCTCCCGGCCCACGAGCCGTCTGTCTCACCGAAATGCTGGTAAATCATGTGACCGTAATCGGGCCGCAACTGCAAAAACCCGAGCGTCAATTACTCCGGATGAACACCACGGCGACGATGCGGCGAACGTTACGTGGGCACGAGACGGTGATACGGCATTCCGCGAACGTGGCGGGGAAGGTCCGTAGGGCGACTTCACTGGCGTCGGTGAACAGGCAGACGAAGACGTTGTTGAACGAGTTCGTGGCGAGAACGTCGCCCGTCTCGCAAACGTGATTCCGTACTGGGATTCGCTTCGCCTTCATCTGGCAGAACGAACAATAGGTGGCCCGAAGCCGGGGAACAGTTTATATTCTGGCTATAGTGAGAGGGGATATGGTTCACGCCACCTGGGGGGATTGGTTCGTGACCGAGGAGGTCGAGGGGAGCGAGCCGGACGGAGTTTCGGTGTGGTATCTCGGCTGCAATGGATTCGTCGTTCGGTCGGCCGAAACGACGCTGTACATCGACCCGTACTTTGCCGACGGTGACCCGCCGAACATCGTTCGTATGATACCGGTGCCGATGGATCCGGCGGATGCGACGCTCTGTGACGCTGTGTTCGTCACCCACGAGCACATCGACCACATGCATCCGCCGTCGTATGCCCCGCTCGTGAACGCCGACGAGGGGATGTTGTATGCACCACAGGCGGCCTACGACAGACCGAATTACGACGGCGACCTCGAAGTGGCCGACGAACGGAGGGCAGTCGTCGCCGACGGTGAGTCGGTCACTGTCGGTGATTTCACCGTTCACGTTCGTGGCGCAAACGACCCGGACGCCATCGAACCCGTCACGTACGTCGTCGAACACGACGCGGGTACGTTCTTCCACGCAGGGGATAGCAGACCAGCAGACACGTTTCACGACATCGGGGCGGAGTTCGACATCGATCTCGGTGTACTGGCGTTCGGCACCGTGGGCGCCATCTATTATCCGGACGACGACGAGACACGGACGACGCGATGGTATATGGACGAGAACCAGGTTATCGAAGCCGCGAACGCACTGCGACTCGACCGACTGTTGCCGTCTCACTACGATATGTGGCGGGGTGTGACCGCTGACCCGAAGGTGTTGCACGAACACGCCGCGTCGTACCAGTATCCACGGGTGATCGACGTTGCTTCCATCGGCGACCGACTGGTGCTTTCAGAACCCGGTATCGTCCCGTCCCGTACTTGACAGCGAAACGAGTCCCGTAATCGAACTCAGAGATGAGACCGGTCGTGCGTTTCCTCGACGTGAGGACGTGTTCGACTTCGGCGACGGGAGTAGCTCCAGAGGCGTCTCGAGATTGCAGCGTCACACCGCCGTTTCAGCGCGTTCAAGCCGGTGATTCGACGGCTCACGCTCCAGAGGTGGGTGGTGGTTTTATGCTCCTGTATAGTGTCCCATTGCCATGGCACTAACTATCACTCGGATAGAGAGTCGGGAATTCAGCTATCCGTTAGAGGACGTCGGAACCGACGAAAACGGGTTCAACCTCGTGTACGAACCCGGCACGACGACCCAGCGTCGGTTGTACGCGGTTCGAGTGGAGACGGACGAAGGCGTAACGGGGGAGTACGTGGGGGGGAACTCGCCGGGGGCGGCCCAGCTCAACATGTTCGCCGACTACCTCGTCGGGAAGAATCCGCTGCAGCGCGAGCGCCACTGGAGCGAAATCAAGCGCGCACTCCGCAAGTACGACCGCATGGGGATTGGTCCCGTCGACATCGCGCTCTGGGACCTCGCCGGCAACTACTACGACGCCCCGATTCACGAACTGCTCGGCACCTACCGCGACCGCATTCCCGCCTATGCATCGACCTATCATGGCGACGATAACGGCGGGCTGGACTCGCCGGAAGCGTACGCCGACTTCGCCGAGGAGTGTGCCGACATGGGCTACCCCGGGTTCAAGATTCACGGTTGGGGAGGTGGCGACGCTGCCCGAGACATCGACCGAGAAATCGAGACGGTGCATGCGGTTGGCGAGCGCGTCGGCGACCGGATGGATCTCATGATGGATCCGGCCTGCGAGTACGAGACGTTCGCCGACGCCCTGACAGTCGGGCGCGCCTGTGATGCCCAAGAGTTCTTCTGGTACGAAGATCCCTACCGCGACGGCGGCATCTCCCAGCACGGTCACCGCAAGCTACGGGAACGATTGGAGACACCGCTTCTCCAGACCGAACACGTCCGCGGGCTGGAACCGCACACGGACTTCGTCGCGAACGAGGCGACGGATTTCGTCCGGGCGGACCCCGAGTACGACGCTGGCATCACCGGCGCGATGAAGGTAGCCAACGTTGCCGAGGGGTTCGGACTCGACGTCGAGTTTCACGCGCCGGGGCCGGCACAACGCCACTGCATCGCGGCGACGCGGAACGCCAACTACTACGAACTCGCGCTGGTTCACCCCGACTGCCAGAACACTCAGCCACCGGTCTATCAGGGGGACTACTCGGATCTGCTCGACACCGTCGATCGAGACGGCACCGTCCCCGTCCCCGATGGGCCTGGACTGGGGGTCGAGTACGACTGGGAGTACATCGAGGACAACCAGACTGGTACCGTCCACGTCTACGACTGACGATGACATACAGGGCAGGTATCATCGGCGCGGGCGGTATCGCCGGGATGGGAATCCTCGGGATGCACCCCGAGGAAGATATCGGCCAGAAGAAGGTCCGGGCGAGTCACGCAGGCGGATACGAAGCGACCGACGATATCGACCTCGTCGCTATCGCCGACGTCGACGAGGCGAAACTGACGCGGTTCGGCGACGCGTGGGAGATTCCAGCGGACCAGCGATACGACAGCCACGACGCGATGCTGGCCACCGAAGACCTCGACGTAGTGTCGGTCTGTACACCGACGCTGCTGCACCACGACCACGTCGTCGACGCCGTCCGGTCATCCGCCGATCCCGACGTCGTCTGGTGCGAGAAACCGATCGCGTCGTGTGTCACTGACGCCGAAGAGATGATCACCGTCTGTGACGAGACCGATACGGAACTCGTTGTAAACCATTCGTTCAGGTTTACCGACAAGCTTCAGCAACTTCGCCACCTCGTCCAGACGGAGGGAATTCTCGGTGACGTTCGAGCGGTGAGCACCCAATTTCGGATGGAACTGCTCCGTAACGCGACGCATTTGTTGGACACGCTCGTGTATCTGCTGGATGCACGTGCGGCATCGGTAGCCGGATACATCAGCGGTGAGAACGAGGCCGTCGAGTCGCTCGATGCCGATCGCACGGTCGACGACGCCGGCGGCGGCGGGTTCGTCGTCCTCGACGATGGAACGTTCGTCACCGTCGATTGTACGATACCACGAGCGATGTCCTCGATGACGATGCAGTTCGTCGGCTCCGAAGGGAAACTCTATCTGAACAACGACGATGGCGAGTGGCGATACTGGCGGCTCGAGGACGGCAATCACGTCGAGCGGGAGTTGACTGACATCGACGGAGCGTGGACGTGGGACGACGACTACCGCGAGGCGTTTCCGAACGCCGCTCGTCACGTACAGGCGCTCCTGGACGAGGACGCCGAGAATCGGTCGACTGGCGAGGAAGCGGCGTGGTCGCTCGAAATCATCGTTGCGTTCTACCTGTCACATTACGTCGGCGGGCAGGTGTCGATTCCGCTCGAACGCCCCCTCCGGGACGTGGAAATCACGTCGTGGTGAGAATACCAGCACCGCACGATATCGTTTAGGTGATGCATGCCGTACACTGTCCGACCATGCCACTAATTGACACACATACGCACGCATGGGGGCCAGACACCGCAGAACTTCCCTGGACGCGACCCCTCCTACCGCCGGGATGGGACGGCGCGTACACGCACGCCGACCTCATCGCGGACATGGACCGCGTCGGCGTCGACGAGAGCGTCGTCGTAACGACGCCACTGTACGGACGGGGGCGGCGGGCCAACGAGTACACGATGCGCAGCATCGAAGCACATCCGGACCGGCTGTACGGAGTTGGCCTCATGGATTTCTTTCAGTCCGACCCGGAAACGGTTCGCTCGGCGGTCCGCCGCGTCGTCGGACATGACCGGATGCTGGGGGTGAGAATGCACGCCGCCCTCGACTACGAAACCCCATCAGAGATCACCGCAGACGCGGACTGGATACTCGACGACCGGTTAGCTCCCGTCTGGAAGGAAGCTGCCGCTCAAGACACCTGCGTGTTCCTCTTTCCGAAGGCGCCACAGCTATCGATGATCGGACGACTAGCAGGGACACATCCGGACGTTTCACTCGTCGTCGACCACATGGCGTGGCCTGACGAGAACACCGATCCAGGCGAACGGCCGTGGGCCGATTTCGAAAATCTCGCCGACCACAACAACGTCTACGTGAAGGTGAGTTCCCTGCCGCGCTCCTCGTCCGAGGACTGGCCGTACCGGGACATGCACCCATACGTCAGGAACCTGTTGTCGTGGTTCGGTCCGGAGCGGTTGATGGTCGGCTCGGACTACCCGTGGATGGACGACTGGGCCACCTACGAGGAGTGTCTCTCCTGGCTCGACGAGGCCACGTTCCTCTCCGACCGAGACCGCGAGTACTTCACATACCGTACCTTCGAACGGCTCCACCTCTGAGCTGCCAGCAGCAGGTCCCGACCGGGAAGGTAGGGGAAACGGCTGGTGTCGAGACGGTCCGACCGTAGCGCCAGAGCCGGACGTCAGACCACGGTGACGGTGTTGTCGAGCGTTCCGATCGATTCGACTGTGAGCGCGAGTTCGTCGTCCTCTCGGAGTGTGAACTCTTCGTCTGGGACGAGTGACGTCCCCGTCAACAACACTGCCACTTCCGGAACGGCGTTGTGACGGGTGAAATAGGAGACGAGCTCCTCACAGGTCCGGACCATCTCGGCCGTCGACGTTTCGCCTTCGTACACCACGTCGTCGTCGCGGACGATTCGCATCGACATCGCGAGGTCGTGTGGGTCGTCCAGCGACGTTTGCGAGACGATGCAGGGTCCGAGCGCGCAACAACGGTCGTACACTTTGGCCTGTGGGAGATAGAGCGGATTTTGCCCCTCGATGGCGCGGCTGCTCATATCGTTGCCGACCGTGTACCCCACGATTTCGCCCTGATACAGTACTATACCGAGTTCCGGTTCGGGGACGTTCCAGTTGGAGTCGTCCCGGATTCCGACTTCGTCACCGGGACCGACTGTTCGACTCGGCGTGGCTTTGAAGAACAGTTCCGGTCGCTCGGCGTCGTAGACGTCCAGGTATATCTCCGGCAGTCCGCTTTCGGCTTCACGTGCCTGCTCGCTGATTCGGTAGGTAACGCCCGCCGCCCAGACTTCCTCCGCCTCGACGGGCACGGTCATAGCGGCCAGCACCGACGGATCGACTCGGGACGCTTCATCGACGTATCGTTCCGTGATGGTATCAATCTCTAGTCCGCTGACGGCCGCGCTCCGTGCGAGATCCGCAAAACAGGTGAGCGATGGACGAACGCTCGTCAAGTCGACCAACCGGTCGCCGTCACGGGCGATCAGTCGCGTCTGTGCTCCGTCCTGCAGACGATAGTATTTCATGCGCTAGCATAGCACGCCAGCAGTAAAAATCGCCAGTCTAGGTACGGTGAGAGTTCAGGATTGTACCTGTCGGATCACCGACTGACGAAAAAGTGTATAGGTTCGACGCGGTTGGTCTACGTGGAATGGCGGGGACGTACCACAACTACATCGATGGAGAATGGATGGGCTCCGAAACGGGCGAGACGTTCGAGAACCGGAACCCAGCCGACCAATCAGACCTCATCGGACACTTCCAGCAGTCCAGTAGCGCGGACGCCGAACGCGCCGTCGAAGCAGCGGATGAGGCAGCAACAGAATGGGCCAACACGCCGAGCCCAGAACGAGGACGAATCCTCTCGACGGTGGCCCAGCAACTCGCAGAACGGAAAGACGAACTGACCGACACCCTCGTCCGCGAAGAGGGGAAAGTCCGGAGCGAAGCAGCGGGCGAAGTGCAACGAGCCGTCGACATCTTCGACTACTACGCCTCGAAGGCCCGCGACGTTGGTGGGACCGTCAAACCGGCGAGCAGTCCGGAGAAAACCCTGTACACGGTGAACGAACCGCTCGGAGTGGCTGCACTCATCACGCCGTGGAACTATCCGATCGCAATTCCTGCATGGAAAATCGCGCCTGCACTGGCAGCCGGGAACGCGGTCGTATACAAGCCAGCATCGCTTGCCCCGAACGTCTCGCGAAAACTGATCGAATCTCTCGACGACGCGGGACTACCCGACGGCGTCATCAACTACGTGACTGGGCCGGGAAGCGAAGTCGGAGCGACCTTCACCACTCACGAGGCTGTCGACGCTGTCTCGTTCACCGGGAGTCAAAAAGTCGGCAACACGGTGTACGAGCAAGCGGCCAGCGACCAGAAGCGCATCCAGCTCGAAATGGGCGGGAAGAACCCGACAGTCGTCATGCCGAGCGCCGATCTGGAGGAAGCGGTGGACATCGTCGCCGGTGGTGCATTCGGCGTGACCGGACAGGCCTGTACGGCGACCTCCCGTGCAATCGTCCACGAGGACGTCCACGACGAGTTTCTCGACCGGATCGTGGCGTACGCCGAGGATATCGACATCGGTCCCGGCCTCGAAGGCGGAGAGATGGGGCCGCAAGTGAGCCAGAGCGAACTCGACGGAACCTTACAGTACATCGACCTCGGCGAGTCGGAGGGCGCTACTCTCGAAACGGGCGGGACGCGACTCGACGATGACGACCACGCGGACGGCTACTTCGTCGAGCCAACCGTGTTCTCCGACGTGGATCCGGAAATGCGAATCGCCCAGGAGGAGATTTTCGGACCGGTTCTCGTGGTTATTTCAGCCCCTGATTACGACACGGCGCTGGATATCGCTAACGGCGTCGAGTACGGCCTCTCGGCGAGCATCGTCACCGACGATCTCACCGAAGCGAATCGGTTCGTCGACGAGATCGAGGCCGGCGTGGCAAAAGTCAACGAGAAGACGACGGGGCTGGAGTTACACGTGCCGTTCGGCGGGATGAAAGCTTCGTCGAGCGAGACCTACCGCGAGCAGGGGGAAGCGGGGTTGGACTTCTACACGATCAGCAAGACGGTGTACATGAACTACTGACGGGTGGGCTAGAAAATCTGCCACCCACCGTCGACGTGGAGCAGTTCGCCGGTGATGTACGCGGCATCGTCGCTGGCGAGAAACAGCATCGCACCGGCCACGTCCTCCGGGAAGCCCGCTCGGCCGAGCGGGACCGGCTTGACGAGTTCTTCGTTTTCGACCGCGTCGACTGCTTCGTCACTCCACCCCTCAGCGAATTCGGTCGCGATTTGTCCGGGCGCGACGGCGTTGACCCGTATGTCGTGTTCGGCGAACTCGAGCGCCGTTCCACGGGTTATCATTCGAACAGCACCCTTCGTGGAGTCGTACTGGACCTGGTCGAACTGTGCGAGGTTCGAGCTAATCGACGCTGTGTTGACGATGACTCCCGGGTCGTCGCGTTCGATCATGTCGTTCGCGGCGGCTTGACAGCCGAAGAAGACGCCCTTGGCGTTGACGGCGTGGATGCGGTCGAACTGCTCCGGCGTGATCTCACGCATCGGTCCCTCGATGTAGAGACCGGCGTTGTTCACCATGACGTCGACGCCACCGTAGTTTCTGGCATGGTCGACGGCTGCCTCTATCTGCGCCGGGTCGGTCACGTCCACCTCGAGATACTCGGCGGTACCGCCAGCGTTCTCGATGGCTTCGTGTGTGGGGACGTCCGCGTCTTTCGGCTCCTGTTCGACGTCGGCGTTGATGACCGTCGCGCCGGCATCGGCGAACTGGAGCGCCGTTTCGCGGCCAATGCCGGACGTCGCGCCCGTCACGACGACGGTGTCATCTTCGAAGTGAAATTCTGACTTCCCCATTGCTGTGAGAACACACACTATTTTTCGATAAATAGATGTCGTTCACACGGATGGAGGGTGCTGTCCAAGCGGCGAGAGAAACGACGGCAGCACGACCGGGGAAGTAGCATAATCGTTCATTATGCACCGAGACGATTAGCAGATATGGAGTCGAAAACGCTTCGACACCGGCTGCTGAACGGCGAGGAGACGGTGGGGACGTTCCAGACGATCGACTCTCCGATCGTCGCAGAGATCATCGGAAACGCGGGTATGGATTTCGTCATTCTGGACCAGGAACACGGGCCGCTGACGGCCGAGACGTGTCTCGGCCTTTGTACGGCGGTCGAACGCGGCGGGGCGAGTCCGGTCGTCCGCGTCCGCTCGAACACCGAGGCGGAAATCCAGCGTGCACTCGACATCGGGGCCGCCGGCGTCGAAGTTCCGCAGGTCGAAACGAAGACGGACGCCGAGCAAGCGGTGAACGCCGCCAGGTTCGCACCGACGGGCGAGCGAGGGTTATCCCCCTACGTCCGCGCGGGAGCCTACGACGGCGGCCCACAGTACACGGAGATACAGAACGAGGAGACGGCCGTCATCGTTCACATCGAAGGCGAACGCGGTATCGAGAACCTCGACGATATCATGGCCATCGACGGCATCGACGTTCTCTTTCTCGGCCCCTACGATCTCTCGCAATCCCTCGGTATCCCGGGAGAAGTCGACGACGACCGCGTCGAAGATCTGATGGCCGAGGTGTGCGAGCGGGCAGACGATGCCGATATCGTCGTCGGGACGTACGCCGACGACGTGGCGATGGCCGAGCGGTGGAGGGAAGCCGGCGCGCAGTACGTCGCGATCGGTGTAGACGCGCCGATCTTTAGCCGGGCCGTCGAAACGCTGGTGGATTCGTTCGAGTCGTGATGGGGGCTGTCACGCCGTCGACTGGCTGGACGCGGATTCCGACTCCGGTCGGCCACTGACCATCCGGGCGACGATGTCGTCGCGAGTGACACCGTCAGCAGATATGTCGCCGGCGTCCATCCCGTTGTAGAGCACCTTGATACGGTCGGCGATGCGTTGCGTGTACTCGATATTGTGAGAGATGACGATGATCGAGATACCTTGCTGTCGGAGCTGTTCTATCAGGTCGAGAACCCGTTTGGCACCCTCGACAGATAGCGCACTGGTTGGTTCGTCCATGATGATAACGTCGGGGTCGGAGAGGAGCGTCCGGGAGATGGAGACGAGCTGTCGTTCACCGCCGGAGAGGTCCCTGACCAGAGCGTCCGGATCGACGCCGATTTCGAGATCGGCGAGCAGTTCCTCGGCGCGGGCGCGCATTTGTCGCTTGTCCAGGACGCCGAAGAGACCGCGGAAACCGCGGACTCGCTCACGCCCGAGGAAAATGTTCTGCGTAACAGTGAGGTTGCCCGCGAGCGCGAGATCCTGAAACGCCGTTTCGATTCCGAGGCTCTTTGCGACCCGGGGATTGTCGATAGTGACAGTCCGGCCTCTGACGCGAATCGTGCCCTCGTCCGGAGTGAGAACACCGGCAAGACATTTGATGAGCGTCGATTTACCAGCACCGTTGTCCCCTACGAGCCCGTGTATCTCGCCGTCGCGAAGCGTGAAGTCCACGGACTGGAGAGCGACGACGCTTCCGAACGACTTCGTGATTCCTTCCATCTCGACCACCGCGCTGTCATCCATGTGCTAACGATAGTCGTGCCGGTCGCTTAGCTCTTCGTTCCGGTTCCGAAGCGTGAGTGAACTGGAAAAATCCGGCGAGGCAGGCGCGGGCAAAACGGCCAATCTATAACACCACTCGGAGCGTGCCAAAGTTTGGCATATGGGGTCCCGAACGCGGACTGGTCTCCAATTCGATCTCGACGGCACGACGCTACGAGCCCTCGGTCGGTATGGACCGATCCTCGGGCTCGTCGGGCTCTACGTCCTGTTCGCATTGATGACTGACCGGTTCCTCTCGTATCGCAATCAGTTGAACATACTGCGGCAGGTATCGATTATCGGCATTCTCGCTATCGCCAGTACGTTTCCCATCCTCTGTGCCGAGATCGACCTGAGTATTGCACAGATGATGGAGTTTACGGGATTGCTCATCGCTGCGCTCGCTACCGGGTCTCTCGTCGGCGGCGAGATGCCGGTCGTCGTCGCCGTCATCGCTGGCTTCGGGGCTGCGTTGGCACTCGGTGGCGTCTCCGGGTACATTACGAGCCGATTCGAGGCTCCTTCGTTCATGACCACATTGGCGATGCTGTTTCTCGCAGACGGTCTCGGACTGATCGTTTCGGAAAACCGCCCTATCATCGGGTTGCCGGAATCCCTGATGTGGCTCGGTAGTGGCTCGACCTTCGGATTCCCGAACATCGCGCTGACGTTCCTCGTCCTGCTCGTGATCTCACAGCTGATACTTTCGAGGACTCGACTGGGACTGTACATTTACGCGGTCGGCGGTGATCGGGAAGCAGCCGAGCGGATGGGTGTCAACGTACGACTAATCCGTATGGGTGTGCTCGTGATTTCGGCCGGTCTCACTGTTATCGCCGGCATCGTCATGCTCGGCCGTATCGGGAGTGCCATCCCGACGATGGGGAACAACTTGCTCCTCCCACCGATTGCGGCTGTCATCCTCGGCGGAGCGAACCTGTTCGGTGGCAGTGGTAACATGATCGGAACGCTCGTCGGCGTGCTCATTCTGGGCGTCCTCTCGAACGGACTCAATCTTCTCGGCGTCGACCCGGCGGGCCAACTCGTTGCGCAAGGTATTGTCTTGATGATTGCAGTACTCGCGAACGTGATTGGCCGCAAGTGATAGAGTTCCAGGCCCGAACGCAGTCTCACAGTGTACCCACACACTATCGCGGGCTGAAATTACCGTCGAAGAACTCTGTCTCTATTAGCTGCACGTGGCGTATTTTCCACTAAACGATATAATGGCCGATGATGTACTGTGAATGGGTATGAGGGGGAAAACACGTCGACGCACGTTCTTGAAACGCAGCGCACTGCTCGGAGGAACCCTAGCCATCGGAACTGCCGGTGTGCAGGCGCAGGAAACGACTACGACACCGGAGGACCAGCAAACGCTCCAGACCGTGCTCTCCGTGCCGTCGCTCGAGTTCACGTTCTTCGTGCGAATGCAGAACGCGTTCGAAGAAGCGACACAGAATCAGAATCTCAACGGGTCGTTCCTCGATGGCCAGAACTCTCAGTCCAAGCAAGTTTCCGATCTGGAGACGGCCATCACGAACGACGTCGACTTCATCATGGTCTCGCCGATCACGGCAGAAGGAATCGTGCCAGCGATCGAGCAGGCCAACGACGCAGATATCCCGGTCGTAACCATCGACCGGAACGTCGCGCAAGGGGAAGTAGCGACCTACGTCGCCTCCCAGAACGTCCAACTCGGCCAACGCTCCAGTTCGCTCCTGTTGGACTTCATGCAACAGCGGGCCGACCAAGACACGTACAGCATCGTCGAACTGCAGGGGACACAGGGTGCAAGCGTGACCAACGACCGGGCGGAGGGACTTCAGCAGACGCTCGACGAAAACGACAACATGGAACTGCTCGGAAGCCAGACCGGCGAGTTCCAGACGTCTGCAGCACTCTCGACCATGGAAGACTTCATCACCCGCTTCGGCGACGATATCGACGGTGTCTACGCGCAGAACGACTTGATGGCCCTCGGCGCATTCCGTGCGCTCGGTAACGCCGGCAGGGGCGACGTGCCCATCACCGGCATCGACGGCTCCGAAGCGTGGGTCGAGACGTTCCCGGACAACCAGTACCACGGAACCATCGCACAACTTCCGGAAGAGATGGTGTTCCGATCCATCGAAGCCGGACGAACGGCAGTTCAAGGTGGGGACCTGCCGGATTTCATCCCGATCGAGGGGCGTCAGGTTACGCAGGAGAACGCCGAGCAGTACCTGCAAGAGTTCTTCGGCGATGGGATGACGACGACGACCGAACAGACAACGACTACTCCATCCTGACGGCTCGTCGGGATCTTTTTTAGGGCGCCGGTGAGAGCGCCACCCTTGTGACGAGAGTTACATCTCCGTCATCACTTCGTCAGCGAACAGTCCCAGACCGTCGAGTGAGGGATAATCCACGAACATAAGCTGGAACCGCTCGAAACCCATATCCGCAACAGCTTCGATCTGTTCGGCGACCTCCGCAGGCGTTCCGATGAAGTAGTCACCGCGTTCGCGGGCCTCGTCCGCGGTCGTCAATTCGAACTCCTGGTCGGGTGACGCGCTCGGTATGGGGAGGATACGGTCGAGCAGTTCCTCCACGCGCCGTTCGGAGTCGGCGATGAGACAGTGCCCGAGCCACGAGTACTCGACGTCGTCTGGGGAACGACCCTCGGCTTCGAGGTACCGCTCGAGGTGTTCGATTTTCTCCTCGGTCGGCGGGCCACGGTTCCGCGCCGTGATTTCGACGTTCCAAACGTCGGCGTGCCGAGCGACGAGTCGGAGCATTTCCGGGCCGCCGCCACCGATGAGAATTGGCGGATGGGGGTCCTGAACAGGCGGTGGATTGTTCGTTACCGCATCGATCTGGTAGTAGTCGCCCTCGAAGGAGGCTGGAGTATCGTTCCACATCGCCTTTATAAGCCGAATCGCCTCGTCGAGACGTTCGATGCGTTCGTCGATGGGTGGGAACTCGTAGCCGTACGCCCGATGTTCCTCTTCGTGCCACCCCGCTCCAATGCCGAGGACCGCTCGTCCATCGCTCGTGACGTCGAGCGTCGTCGCCATCTTCCCGAGCAGCGCCGGGTTGCGGTAAAGGACAGCACTGACGAGCGGGCCGAGAGCTCCGGTTTCGGTCATGCCTGCAATCGTGCTCAATACCGTCCATACCTCGAGCTCTGCCTCGTCGACACCGAGTGTGAAGTGGTCCGGTGCCCAGAATCCGTCATAGCCGAGTTGCTCGGCGAGTACTATTCCCCCTTTCGTACGATGCCAGTCGAGCTGCTCGTACAGTGGAGCGTCCCTGTGGACGCCTTTGCCTGGAAACGTCGGCACCATCCATTCGAAGGTGAGATCCCCCATGCCGTCTCGTTCGTCACGCTACCGCAAGTACGCCTAGGATTGTTATCATTTGTCAATGTTTATCCGGTCTGTAATGGTATCCCCTGCATGCCACCGACCATTACCCGCATCGAAAGTATCGAGTTCAGCTACCCGGTCGAGAACGTCGGCACCGACGAAAATGGATTTAATCTCCGCTACGACCCAGGTAACACCCTCGATCGGACTGCATACGGAGTCCGAATTGAAACGGACATCGACATAACGGGAGAGTACGTGGGCGGAAATTCGCCGGGGGCTGCCCAGCTCAACATGTTCGCCGACTACCTGGTCGGGAAGAATCCGCTGCAGCGCGAGCGCCACTGGAGCGAAATCAAGCGCGCACTCCGCAAGTACGACCGCATGGGGATCGGCCCGATCGATATTGCACTCTGGGACCTCGCCGGCACCTACTACGACGCCCCGATTCACGAACTGCTCGGCACCTACCGCAAACGTATCCCTGCATATGCATCGACATACAGTGCAGACCCGAGCGGCGGGCTCGACTCACCTGAAGCGTATGCCGACTTCGCCGAAGAATGCGCTAGCATGGGGTATAGAGGCTTCAAAATTCATCCCTGGAGCGGTAGTGACGCTGCCCGAGATATCGACCGGGAAATCGAGACGGTGCATGCGGTCGGCGAGCGCGTCGGCGACCGGATGGACCTGATGATGGACCCGGCCTGCGAATATGAGACATTTGCCGACGCGTTAGCAGTTGGGCGCGCCTGTGATGCCCAGGAGTTCTTCTGGTACGAAGATCCCTACCGCGACGGCGGCATCTCCCAGCACAGCCATCGAAAACTCGCCGAGAAACTCGACACACCGCTTCTCCAGACCGAACACGTCCGCGGGCTGGAACCGCACACCGATTTCGTCGTAAACGAGGCGACGGATTTCGTGCGAGCAGACCCCGAGTACGACGCTGGCATCACCGGCGCGATGAAGATTGTCCATGTCGCCGAGGGGTTCGGGCTGGACGTCGAATTCCACGCGCCAGGACCGGCACAACGTCATTGTATTGCGGCGACGCGGAACGCCAACTACTACGAACTCGCGCTGGTTCACCCCGACTGCCAGAACACCCAGCCGCCGGTCTATCAGGACGGTTATTCCGACATGCTCGACACCGTCGACTCGGATGGCTCTGTCTCGGTGCCTGATGGACCGGGATTGGGCGTCGAATATGACTGGGAATACATCGAGGACAACCAGACTGGCTCTACACACATCTACAGGTAGAGCAGGCCGATTGATATCCAGGTTGATATCATTCCTGCTCCGATGGGCGTGGAGGAGGTCGATACTGCAGCACGGTACAAGAGGAATACCTGTCTAATCCTTCCTTTGAGCTAACCACCGCTGAAGCGGTGGGGTTCAGCGTGGACTCCCGTTCTAGCCGATTTCCCGGCAGGAACGTGGAAAAACCGACCCTCCGTGAGGAGGTGAGCTGGACGTCGGACAAGGTCACGGAAATCCAGAACTTCATCGATAGGTTCGATCGGTTCGACAGATATCAAATTTTGAATGTATCGTGATTATCTGATACTTATATCGGGGTCGAGGCGAGCGCGATAATTCTTGCTATCGTTAACTACCGAATAGTAAGGTTGTAGATCCAACTACTGTGGGTTGCGCCAGCAGTCGAATTCGAAATCGGCGCTGACACGCGAGATACAACCATGATTACGACACCGAACCTTTGGAGAGAACCAGGATGAATCGCAAGCGAGCACACGTCGGGCTGTTCCTCGCCTTGCTCGTCGTCGTCTCGTCCGCGTCGTTCGTCGCGGTGACGGCGCAGCAGTCACCTGCGACGGCGAGTACCGACTGGTCGTCCGACCGCGCTGATTCGGGTCGAACAGGTTCGACGAACGACTCCGGCCCGGCCCCGTACGCGACCGGAGACTGGAACACGAGCTTCGACGCCCGCGCCGAATCGGTCCCGGCGGTCGCAAACGGGACGGCGTACGTGTCGGTGACGACCGACGCCGACCTCCCCGCAACCGGGCGCGTCGTCGCCTACGACACGGAAAGCGGTGAGAAGCAGTGGACGAGCGAGAAGGTCGGTGCCGCGACCGGGTCGCCCGCCGTCGCTGACGGGACGGTGTACGTCTCGACCCGCGGCACTCACCACGATGACTACGAGGACAACGGTGGACTATACGCGCTCGACGCCGAAACCGGCGAAATCAAGTGGCGAGCCAAAAGTGCCCCGAGAGGCGACCCAATCGTCCACGATGGCATCGTCTACGTCGGTTCGACCGCCTACGACGCGGAGACCGGCGAAAAGCTCTGGTACAGTTCCAAGACGATAATCGGCGTGGTCGGCGACACGGCCTACGCACAGAACGGCTCCACCGTGGCGGCAATGGACGCTGACAACGGCTCCGTCAAATGGAGCAGGTCGATGCCGACGACGGCAGACGCTCACGACGTCGATGGCGCGGTCACGAACGAGCACGTCTTCCTCACCATCGAAACCGACGGCGACACGCAGCCGATTTACGCGCTCTCGGCGGACGACGGGAGCGTCGATTGGAAGCGGTCCGTCCCGCGAGAGGGCAACGAGCACGAGAACCTGATCTCGGCACCGGCGGTGAATGACGGAGCTGTCTACGTCACCACGCGAGGTGACGAAGGAACGGTCTATGCGCTCGCCGCCGATACTGGTGACGAGCAGTGGACGTACGAGACGCCAGCAAACCATCTATCGGCACCTTCAGTGGGCAACGAGACGGTCTACGTCGGTGGTCGATACTTCAGTAAACTGGAGGACACCGGTGATACCGTTCGACCAGCGGTTCCTGCCGTCTACGCACTCGACGCGAACGACGGCGAGGAACGGTGGAACTACTCGGTTCGAGAAGCCGGGAGTCTCGTCGCGTACTCACCGGCCGTCGCCGACGGAAGGGCCTACGTAACCGTCCGCGAGTGGAACGGTATCTATTCCGACGAGAGCCAGTTGTACGCGCTCGAATCGAGCGACGAGAAGCCCTCGCACAACCATCAGGTCGCCGAAGACAAGCCGGAAGAGCCACAGGTGACCATCGAAACGTCCCCTAAGGACGCCGAGAATCGCACTTTTGAGAAGAACCAGATCGTCGTCCTGCGAGCGAACGCATCGACGGCCGAGAACGACGAGATCGTTCGATACGAGTGGGACATTGATGGCGATGGCGAGTACGAGAAGAGCGGAAAGCAGATCGAGGTCAGCACCGACGCCTGTGGCGAGCAGACCATCACCGTACGCGTCGTCGACGACGATAGACTCACCGGAGAGGATTCGGTGACGCTGACTCGTCGCTGATACCGCATTCACTCGCACCCTACCTTTTCGATCGAATCTGAAACCGGTTCACCGCCCGACTCCCCCGGAGGGAACCGTTCGTCAAACAGATGCATCTGCAATCGAGAACCGTCAGCGATTTTGTACGCTTTCGGAGCGGTGTAATGGATTGCTTCCTGAGGAGTTTTGCCTGGGCGTTCGAAAGGGTGTTCAGCGATTGTAGTTGAGCAACTTTGTTTGCTGAAGCATAGGTTGTAATTTGTCCCCCTTCTTTTAACAGAGAAAGATTATATTAATTTTGTAATTTGCCTAGGTTTATTATTCTATGGTGCATGTATGGAATGTATGAAAGCAAATAGACGATCGATGCTCAAGGCATTAGGCGGTCTGCTCGCCGCGGGAACAGCCGCTAGCACACAAACGCTCGCAAAACAGAGTAAACGCAAAGTAGCTTTAGATTATCTTGCGAACGACGACCTGCTGGACAACGACGAGCTCGAACGCATTCTACAGCAATTGGAGGAGCGGTATCCGGATCGAGTCTCGGTAACGGAGATCGGCCGTTCGAACCAAGATCGACCGATCTACGCCGTGTCTATCGGTGCGAAAAACGAGAAGCAGTGTCCCGAGACGACAGACGTCATGGCAATCGGCCAACAGCACGGTGACGAAATGATTTCGTCCGCCGAGGGGCTTCTTTCGGTGGCTCAGCACCTCGCGAGCAAGCAGGGACAGGCGAAAAAGCTCTTATCAGAAGTAACGGTCCACATCGTCCCCCGTGTGAACCCGGACGGATTTGTTGCCCGCCAGCGGTACAACGTCGACACAGACGCACCGGCGCGTGGCGAAGGTGATGATATCTTTGGCGGGGATGCCGGCTTTTACACAGCCGGTGAAGAAGGAATTGGCTGGGATATCAATCGCTATCACTGGCCTGACTGGACGGAGAGCAATCTCTACAATAACCTCCCAGATGAATACCCGGAGAATCCGGTACCAGAGGCGCGTGCTGTGCTTGACGCCACCGAGGAAATCGATCCAGAATGGATCGTTGACTACCACCGGCAGGGGGCATACACGACGGACCCGGATGCGACGTTCGACCCGGAGAATCCCGGTGAAGCGTACGAACGTGACACGTATCCACCGGATCCGGACGCTTCCGGTGGTGGCGATGTCGTCACGAGCTCGCTTTTCTGGCCGATCAACGACGGCGTCACTGAGGAGACCCAGAATCTCTCAAAACAGATCGTATCGGTCATGTATGACGAGCTCACGAAGTTCGACCAGTCGACGGTCTCCCGCTATCCCGGTGGAACATATGCCGGCATTGCACGCAACGGGTATGGACTCGCCGGATATGGAAGCGTCCTCTACGAACTGAGTACAGGGACGCTCGGAGATCGTGAGTTCCGTGTGCAACAGGTGTTTACCTCGTTACTTGGTGCAGTCAAGGCAACAGCAACCGGATCCCTCTATGACGTTGATCCAGCGAGCGTCTCGAAACTCCCCGAACGGGAGACGGACAGCTTCACGATTGAAGAGTAGCTAATATCTCTCGCCTCCTTCCGCCAGTCAAATAGGTGCTATTAGGGCCTTCAATCACTGCTCTCCAGTGACTTGGTGTTGAAAGTTGTCGGCATTGTTGTGATAGTCGTCTGAGAGAGCGAGACCGTGCCCACTCAATGGTCGAGTGCACAATATGCGATACGGTTGAATCAGTGAACCGCCTCGGGGCGTGACCCCGAGGCACTCGGCCTGCTCCGCCTGTAGAGTAGAAATATCTGTTACAGATGGTACAGGCAACTGTTACAGCAACACCGGAAACGCTTGGATTCAGCAGCGAACAGGACACTGTCGCCGCTTCGGGAACGTATTCCGCGAAAAGTCTGTCACTCCTCGGCAGTCAGTCGGACCTGAACGCCGTCTGGATCTGAGACACTGACTCCACCGTCGATAGTGGTGGTCTGGTACGTATCGCTGTGGAGTCGTCGACGAAGGACCTCGACCATCTCGGTATCGGGGACGACGAGTTGAAACCAGTCGAGACCACGCGTATCGGCCGTCGTCGACTGGCGGTGGTTCCACGTATTGAGTCCGACGTGGTGGTGGTAGTCGCCTGCTGCAAGAAACGTGGCCTCGTCACCGTATCGTGTCTGCACCCGAAGCCCGAGTGTATCCCGATAAAATGTTTCCGAGCGTGTGAGATCGGTTACCTCCAGATGGATGTGTCCGACGTCGGTGCCTGCCGGAAGCGAAGGCGTTTCCAACCCTATCTCACGCAGATCGTCGAGATCGAGTGGGAGGGTGTCCATCTCGATATCACCGGCCGCAGTCCATTGCCACTCCTCCCGAGGCCGATCACAGTACACTTCGATGCCGTTTCCTTCGGGGTCGCGGAGGTAGAGCGCCTCGCTAACGAGGTGATCAGATGCGCCCATCAAGGTGACGTCGCTCTTCCGGATTCGATCGAGAACGTCGGCCAGCGTACCTCGGTCGGGAACACGCACTGCCACGTGGAAGAGACCAGCAGCCTCAGGCGGACGCTCCAGAGCGTCAGATTCCTCGTGAAGCATGAGGAGCGGTTGGTCGCCAGCCATCAGTCCGGCGTCGTCTCCGTCGCGCTCGACGTCGAACCCGATACCGTCACGATAGAACGGGAGGACGCTGTCGAGCGAACTGACTCGGAGCGCAACCGATCCCACGTGTGACTCCGAAGGAAGTTCGAACGGCTCCTCAGATTCAGTCGTCATGACGTGGAGTACGACCTACGTCACGAAGCGTTTTGCTTCTGTGTCTGCTCTCCCTACGGCGAGACGATTACTGCCCGTCCCTCTATCTCTCCGTGTTCTAATTGCTCAGCGACCTCGTTGAGTTCTTCAAGCGAGTACCGACTCGTTCGAAGGTCAATTTCATCCACCAGCCCACTCCGTCGTAGCTCCCTTCCCAGCCGACCCGACTCACACGAAACCGACTAGTACGAAACCGACTAGTCTGGTGCAACTCCCACACCAATGTCTGGAATGGGCTGGTGACACTCGGAATCTCGACGTCGAGATGAAGGCCAATCGCCGATACGTTAGTTCGGTTCACCGATGAAGGTGAGTACTTCGTCAACGAAGCGGTCTGGGGCGGTATGCATCGCCATGTGTTGTTCTCCCTCGAAGGTAGCAATCCGGCTGTTCGGGAGCGCATCATTGACCGCGTTCGTCGCGTTTTCGTAGAGTGGGGGGCTCTCGCTGCCGGACAGCAACAACGTCGGCGTGGTCACGTCTGCAAACCGGGCTGCCTCGAACTTGTACTCGCTTATCGCCGCCAGCTCACGGGGCAGTGTATGGGCCGCGTCAACCATCTCCTGCCAAGTCGGTGCCGAGCGAAGCGCGTCAAGTTCGTCGGGTGGGAGACCAGCGATGTCACGACCGAACAGTACGAGCGCCTGCTCGTTCTCACCGCGATCCACCAGCGTCTGTATCTCAGCGAGTTCCTCGGCAATGTCGAGTTCGTTGTCGTCGACCTGAAGTGGTGGTTCGTACAAGATGAGTTTGTGTAGATTGTCGGTTCGTAGGGCTGCCTCTAGCGAATAGAGGGCGCCACCGGAGTGGCCAAGCAGCATTACCGGTTCGTCGATGGCCGTGACGACTGCCGCTGCGTCCTCGGCCTCACGTTCCAGTTCGTACTCGGCGCCATCACCGCTCTGGCCGCGACCCCGCCGTTCGATCGCGTAAACCGTGTAGCGCTCTGCAAACGTGGACCGGACGCCCCCCGCGTCCCAGAATTGGTGCACATCGCCATTTCCGTAGACGAGCACGAGCGGTGGCCCGCTCCCCGTCCGTTCGACGGCAATTGTGGTTCCATCTGCAGAGGTGACTGTTTCTGTTGCCGTACCTGGGTCTGGCGGTGTTGCATCTGCCATAGGACGATTTCCCCCAAATCATCTATGCGACACTGTCACATAGCCTCATTGCCTGAAGTGACATCCTCCCCGTCGTGAACGACGGGGCTTCCCGTACCGCAGGGTGGGATATTTGCCGGTCTACGACACGACCTGTTCTCGCGGTGCGAAGCATCCGCTCTCGCGGTCGAACAGGTATGTCGATGGCTGTGCCACACAGCCGTTACTCTTATCCTCGCTGTGAGGACTCGGAGTTATCTTCTGCCGCATATTCTCCGCTCCGTTACAATCCGCGTTTCCGACTAACCCACACGACGAGCAGACGTACAGGCCACGCTCGACACGATTCGACTTCGTGTCGTCGCCACACCGGGAGCAAGTCTTCGAGGTGTTCCATTCGTTCTCCTTCAGTACCTCGACGCCACGAATCTCGCCTTTGTGGTCGAGGTACTGGTAGATGCGGTCGAACGCCCACGAGTGCAACTTCTTGTTGCCTGTCTTGCCCCAGTCCGACTCACGCACGTCTTCAGGCCAACTCACCGCGAGCGTGTCAACACCGCGTTCGACACACTCCGTGATGATGGCGTCCGTGAGAGCATGGTAGAAGTGGGTCTCGCGCTCAGCGAGTTTTCTACGTGCCCACATCGACTTCTCTGACGGGCCGTTCTCACCCTCCGTGTCGTACTCGGCTCGCGTGAAGTAGTGCTTGTCCTGCTTGAGCGAGTTACCGGGGTACAGGACGTATTCGTCGGGGAACGCGATCGTGGCGAGGTTCTTGATGCCGAGGTCGATTCCAGCAACCCTGTCGCCTGCGGAGTCGTTGGTTTCGAGTTCGACTTTGCAGACGAAGTGCAGTTCCCACTCATCGCCGTTCCAGACCGCCCGAACGTTCTGCACCTTGTTGACTTCTGAGAGGTCAACGTCGGGGCGGGTCTGGTACTCGCAGAGCAGGAAGTCTGAACGGTGGTCTTTCAGGTTCTTCCCCTTCGAGAGTCGGACGCGGTTGTTCTCTGGGTCGTGTTTGAAGCCGTCTGCTTTGAACGTGACCGTACTCTTGGGCCGGGTGTCGCCGTGTTTGCGGTAGCCGGGCGGATTCGCCTCTGGGTCGTTCTGTCGCAGATCGTACCACGACTGGAAAGCGTCGGAAAGTTCTTCGATGACTTTCTGACTGGATTGTGCGTTCAAGTCTTTCCAGCACGCTTGGTTCTTCATATACGCCTTCAGCATTCCTTCGTCTGGGATTTCTCCGGTTGCGTTCCAGATGCGGTCGGCTGTCCAGCGTGCGACGTTCCAGATTTTCGAGGCAGAGTCTCCGAGCGAATCAAGGCCGTCACACACCTGTTGGTGGTTCTGGATGGAACCAACGTAGGTGCGCGTGACCTCAATCGCCATACATAGCCTATGTAGACAAGCCTACTTAATGGTATGGCTCAGCGTTGAATATCCGGTCTGCCATCGTCAGTGGTTTGTGTGGGAGATGTCGGATTCACTCCCGCTGTAAACGGCGGCATTATCTCCTCGCAGACAGATAGCACCAGCTCCGGCACGTGATAGTGTGTAAGAATAGAGTTGTAATTCGGCGCTGTGAGCGACGGGTAAACGTCGCTATTACTGACGGACGAGGTTCGTCGCGCGGGGTCCCTTCGGGGATGATTCGATGTCGAACTCGACTTCCTGCCCTTCTTCGAGGTCGGGGCCGCCGACGTCCTCCATGTGGAAGAACACGTCCTCGTCGTCGTCTACGTCGTCGCTGTCAGTCGAAATGAAACCGTAACCGCCTGTGTCGTTGAAGAAGTCAACCTTACCGTTTGCCATTACAAATATCCATAGTCCCCCGGTGGCGATAACACTTCCGAAGTCACGGTACCACGTCCCCCCTCGTGATCGAGATGCAGATGGAGGGTCGGCCGATTCACAGGAGGGGTGTCGTCCGAGAGTCCGGCCCCGTCGAGAGGAATCGGAACCGCCGGTCAGGAGCGGGTACCATCTACAGGAGACACTCGGACCATAGCGACTCGGATAGTTCTCGGAGGCAGGTATTTACGTGGTGGTCACATGGGGCTATAGGCATCGTCATGAAACCGTGCTACAACTGTCAGGCAGTCATCGACGAGTATATTTTGGATAACCAACTCGAACCCCTGCGCGACCTCACAGTTGACGATTTTAACGTCTGCGCGGACTGCGCGACCATCGTTCCAGATGCGTGCGTGAAGTGCGGCGGCGCGGTGTACGTCCCCCGAGGCAAATCAGTCACCCCTGACTATTGTCCAGCGTGTCGATCGGACCTCATCGACCACACGGGTCACGACCCCGGCTGGAATCGTGACTCCGTGTCTCCCTGAACAGTACTTACCCCTCGACCAGTATTTCGGCTGGCATAGTGGTGCAATAGACATGCCTACGTTGCAACTGGACGCGGACTAGACGACTTCTGACAGTCCTCGCAGACTCATTTCTCGCCGAGTCTGAAACGATTTCGCTTACTGAATGGCTCTCCGTCCAACTCCTCTGGGTCTCCCAAGTTGTTCTACTGTGGATGGCCACGTGATCGCAGTCGTTGCTGTACACGCAGGGACGACCGACCGCTACGCAAGCCGACAACAGGCGCTGTATGCTCATATTCCCTTGACAACGCTGATGATTGACTGTTTAGTGTGCTACCGGATTCAGCCCATGGCGTTAGCCGTGGACGTTCTCCTCGGACCCCTGTATGAGGCGTCTGTTACAGACAGTACAGACAGATAGAACAGAAGTATCGACGATGTCGCGATGGACGCAGCAGAGCGAGACGCAGACGGTATCACAAAAGATGATTTCCTCGATTGCAGCGAGTAGGTACCGTCGCCAAGCTATAACAGAGCGTGAATCGATCTTTGAATTATCGTGCCATCGTCGTGTCTGCGCTACTTACGGCGGGACGATTACTGCCCGTCCCTCTATCTCTCCGTGTTCTAATTGCTCAGCGACCCCGTTGATTTCTTCAAGAGAGTATCGACTGGTTCGAAGGTCAATTTCATCATTGGCGACGAGCGCCATTAGCTCCTGGAGTTCGGGGTACGTACCGACGAGGGTTCCACGGTAGGAAAATTCGGCCTTGTTTAGACGCGGAACAACAGCTCATGTATTCCGACAATAAGAACGCAAATTATTCTCTCAGTTAATGTGGTGACTGAGCGACTCGGTGGGCGTTATGTGTATTGGTGCCAGTAATCAATGGACCGATATAGGACGAAAAGGATGGCGTTAAGTAACCCTGTCAACGCGACGAGGGCTCCGATCTGTGGGCCGAGCGTCTCGAAGAGACTCCCGGTGCCACCGATCTCGCTCACACCGTACGTAAAGAACGCGCCAATAACGCTCCAAATTAGTAGTATCGCGCCGATACGAGCGCCATCAGCTATATACTCAGATACTGCGTGTACTGAAGGGATGGAGGGCGGTGTAGGCACAAACCTTACTACCAACAACTACATGTTAAACAGCACGATATTTGTCTCACCTGTACTGGCTGCCGTTAAAGAGCAAGCTCAACATTTCTCACAGATGTTTTCAAAACGAGTTCTCGGAACTGTCCGAACCACGTTCGAGATCGGAGTGTGTCTCCATACCGTTGCTTGAGCGCAAAGAAGACGGCCTCAACAACTGACCGTCGATGATAGATGTCATCGTCATGGCGAGCATTGTGTGCCATATCAAGTGGATAGAACTCCCGGTGTTTGATCACTGGCCGAACGCCAGCCTCTCGAAGTTCTTCACGCAGGTCGTCCCAGTCATACCCTTTGTCAGCGGTAACGGTCTCTAATCGGTTGAGATTCCGCATGAGTACCTGCCGCCCGACGTGGGTGTCGTGTGGCTGCTTCATCGAACAGTGAATATCCAAGACGGTACTGGTTTCGCAGTCTACCAACGCTGTGGTCTTGACCGATTTGAAGGTGTAGTTTGTCCGATTTGCGTAGTGACGGCTAGCTGAATGGCGGTCGAAGCCGGTTGCATCGATTGCTTGCACGTTTCCAGTATTGTGGAGATCAGCGGAGAGTCGCAGGAGCGTTCGCCAGACCGTCATCTTGAGCTGCTGCTTCCGTACGCATACGGTCGTGAAGTCCGGCAACTCACTCGGTTCAAGATTCAGTTTTTCGACGATCCCGTTCATCTCGTGAAGAATATCGAGAAGCCGTCGATATGGAAGATCAAGATATTCGCGGAGACCGTGGAGTACAACGATTACCCAATCAGCGTAGCCACCGTCGCCCTTCTTGACTGCTGGTAAAGGATCGCCAGAGACAGCACGTTTTGCTAGTGTTACGAGGCGATCTGTGAAGCGCGAAAGACGAGAGGGCACACTCTCAGGTCTGACCAGAGGTCAGTTAGTTCACCGGAGTGAGTCGTTCTCCCCAGCATCTAAACAAGGCCGAATATGCTAATCGGTCGCAACCATCGAGACGACACTTATTGAGACTTGTCGAAGATTGATCTACCACCTAATTTTTATAGTATTATGTTATTTGAGCGTCTGTATGACGGATTTAATCGTCAAAGCAGCAGTCAAAGACCAGCTTGAAGAGAAGAATGTTGCGAGCGACTTCTATGATGCGCTCGACGACGAAGTTGCGACCGTGCTCGAAAATGCTGCACGGCGAGCCGACGAAAACGATCGCAAAACAGTCCAACCACGCGACCTGTAGGTGTTCGGCCCGGATGAGCGCCTCGCGTTGTTTCTAAGAGATGTTGTATTGACCCATCTTCAGGTCCGTCAGGTCGTAGAGACGGATGACGCGCAGGTCGATGTCATGTTCTTCGTAGAACGCGCGAAAGTCGGCGAGGTGTGACCGGGACGGAACCGGAGTTTTATCTGCCACTCGTCGTCCTACCCCTCCGCCTGCAGGAGCGCAATTCCCGAGTCGGTATTAGCGATCAGGTCGAGGAAACCACCGCCATCCGACCCCCATTCGATGCGGTACAGGCCGCTCTCCTCGAAGGTCGTCTTTCGCACGACCCGGTTGATTCTCAACTCGTCCGAGATGGCTTTTCGAATGACGGCGATTGCCCGTCGGTCGTCCAGAGATACGGTAACGGGGTGTGGTTAGTCGGCACCAGGCGCTCGATCTCGACGACAACCTCGGGATGTTCTTGGAGGGCATCCTCTAGGACGAACGTCTCGGCGGGGACGGCAAATTCGAAGACGACCATCGACTCGTCTTTAGCGGGACTGGATTCGTCGTTCATGAGGACGATACTTCTTCAGTGTGCATCGCACGGTCCAAGTCGGTATCCTTGAACTCTGTACCACCGCATTCCGGGCACTCATCGTGTGACGGTTCTAGCGCATCGCCGTCAGGAAACGCCGTTACGAACTCTCCGCATGACCGACACATGATCATATCCATCTCAGATCACTTCCAGCAGCGACTCGGCAGTGCAGAAGCGGTCGCCTTCTTGGACAGTCTTCGCTTCGTGATCGACTACTCCGGCCTCGTCCATCTTCGGAAGATAGGTATGAAGCAGTGCGATAGTGATTTCCACCAGTCTATCGCCTCTCAGTGTTCTAGGGGTTCTTCTGTTTCCTTGTTCCGACATGGTCTGAACTGATTCTTCGACCACGACCGGCCCTGATGTCTCCGATAGGCTTTCGATCAGGAGGCGTCTTCGATGACTGGCCAAACACTCGAATATCGCGTCCACGTCTTCTGGTGTTTGACGGTCACTGGTGACCGAATCTGGAAGTGGGGTAGGGTCGTTTGAGTGGTTCTCACTGGACAGCATCAGTTATTCGAGTGTAAAGCCGCTGTACTGATTCAGCTGACTTTTGGCTAAACAACCTGTTTATATACTATTTATGGGTTCACGACTCCAGCGCGGAGAGCGTCTGTCCGAGGACCCGGCAGATCCCACGTCGGAGTCGAGAGGCAACTGCTTGCTGTGAGATCCCAAGTTCGTCGCCGAGTTCTTCCATTGTCACGTCGCGCGGCGAGTTGAAGTAGCCGCGTTCGTAGGCTAGCACCAGCAGCTCGTGCTGTGGATCAGTGAGTGCGGATTCAGTCGTGGTCTCGATCGGGGTAAGAGCGTGCAGGGCGGTTAGCGTCACAGGGATGTCGCGCTCCCGGCAGAGCTGCTGGAAGTCGGAGAGATCACGTCGATTGTCCCCGCGTAGCTCGAACATCCACTCAGTGTTCGTTCCAACTGCCGAAATTAGTGGGACTTGCGCGTCGGCAAGTGTGCTAAGGATTCCTACGTAGTCCGGATCCCACTCGACACGCAGGAGGTACTCATCCTCAACGTTGTCAATCAGCCGAATGGTATTCACGCCAGCGTGGTCGGAAAACGCTGCCTCCACGTCGTCAATGTTGACACCCCGGGCCCAGAAATACGGGATGACCACACCATCGCCAGGGACGATGCGCTCTAGTTTGACCGTCACGCCCGGCACTGACTCGAAAATCGTTCCCAGGGGGAACTCGTCGGCCGCGACCGTAAACGTCGCCTCGGTAGCCATATCCGATCTATTGGCCCACGTTGAGAAAGACTTGTGTTCCGATACGGGTCTATGCCCGAAAGGGATGGTTCACCCGAAACTGCGTGCTCTCGGTTGTTACGATCACATCTGCCGTCTGTGACCTGGCCCATGTCCCTGTGGGGATCTTCAGGGAACGCTTGTGACTGTTCGTCACCCGGCCGCTGACAGAGACGCGTCCTCCATTCAGCACGCTCGTCGAAGCCTATCAGAAATATATGGCTTCAACAAGGCCGCAATTCCGATTCGCTGCTCACATAGCCAAACAAGAATGACGTACTATCTCGGGGCAAGCTCCGAGGCACTTGGCCTGCTCCGCCAGTAGAGCAGATCAAACTCTCGTTTGACGAGCAGTAACAGTCCCTCTCCTGTAACGGGTCAGGGTTCAGGGGGTGATTCCTGGACAGGACAACGATAGTAGCAGAGGTACTGGCCAAGCGCCAATACAGTAAACAAACTCAGAATCAGCGTCAGGGCTGTCGGACGCGAGAGCAAGGTAAGCGGAGTAACTCTAACCCAAATGCCTCCAATCACGAGAAGACTCAGCAACGAGAGCGAGAGATAGTAGTGATACCATGGAGTTACCGGTCGGGAGCCAACACTCAGATATTTATCAAGTGTCCGTGCACGGTCTGACAGATGTATTCGGCCTGTTTCCTCATCAAAGCGGAGAAGACCAACCTCCTCGAGTTTCGGAAGATGGGTCTGATAGAGCGAGATATAGACGCGTTTGCGTTGCTTGGGCATCAACTCCTCCGGCGTCGTATCGTATTCCCAGGCTGCGACGTGGGTAGCCAGCGTCGACAGATCACCAGAACTGCCTTCGTGGCGGAGATAGTGGAGAGCGTATCGCCGTCGCGTGCTCTTAAGAATCTCGAACACGTCGTCCTCTGAGAGTTCCGAGCTGGTCATACGATAGAGAGGATACAATCTACATGGCTGATCGACTGCTCCATCCTTAGACCGACTCCCACGAGAGTCATCCTTATCGCCCCTGCATAGCTGGATTTCATCTGACCAGTACTTTGTTCTACTGCGGCTGGCACCGGACAACGGCAGTTTACTGTACTGTCCACAGCCAATTGAGAAGGAACAGTACCGACTTCGGAGACACATTATCGAATGGAACGTGGGCCGAGGGACGTTCCATCCTATGGTGTCGATGGTGATGTCGAGTGCGAATGGTAGGTGCTACCACACTCGACAGCTGTCTCTACAGTATTCCCCAGCAAAAAGCTACTTGCCTCACCCCGGAGAGACGATAGCTCACGGTGATGAGACACATTTCTGTCTTCCAAATGATCAGCAGAAACCGTGCTGAGAAACGTTCCCGCTGAGCGTCGGTCCCTTCACTGAAAGTTAGGGCCGGGAAAAAGCAGGCCACTGTTGCGCGGCTGGACAGACCAAAGGAGAACAGTCTCTCACTGGCAGACACAGGACCTGTGCTTCTCCGAGAACGGCAATCCACCTCTTTTCACTTCCGTTAAAGTCACTAATAAGTAGCAGCCGGTGTCCTTAGGAGAGAAAGCGGGAATCAAGCACTCTAGAGGCGTGACATATGGATGACTCTGTCAGAGACTCCGGTCTCTATCCTCTTTGAGGGAGGAATCAGACAGTACTTCCCGGATGATTCCCTCGGTGCCTCGCCGAAGACGCTCGGACATTGCCTGATGTGAGATACCAAGATTGTCGGCGAGCGATGACTGATCGATCGCTCGCGGGACCTCGTAATAGCCATGTTCAAGCGCTGTAACGAGAGCAGTTCGCTGGTCCTCGGTGAGTTCATACCGGACACGCTGAGCCCTATCGGCGTCGTAGATCCGCGAGACGTTCAGAGTGAACCCATGTTCTTTTGCGTACTGGCTCGTTGTTGAGATGCCTTTACGCTCAGGGAATAAGACACGGAGTGTCCATTGCTCGTCGTGCGCTGTTGCACGCTGGACGGTCGCGTCCTCTTCAAGCAGCATATAGCCGATGATCTGGGATTTGTCGACCCACTCCATCCGGTAGAGTCGTTCCTCTTCGAGATTAGCGAGCAGCTTGACATTTGCGACACTGGGATCGCTTTCGAGTGCCGTGGTCAGCGTCTCGAAATCACCCTCGGCTGCCCAGACGAACGGCATGACATGATCTGTATCACGAGCGACGACCCGATCGATTGTGAACACCATCTCGGACAGCTGGTCTAACGTTTCCGAGAGGGCGAACTCGCCGGCCGGCATACTAAATTCCACAATCGTACTCATAGAGATAGACATATCCTATACACCAATGGTAGTTTTGGGAGGCGAAGCCGTGGTGAGACCTGATGTGGCTGCGCGATTGGGTACTGATCGGTGGCGTACCGTTGCGACTCGTGACCGCCGTCGGACGGTGGGATTGGACTACAGATAATCGTCAGGAAGCCTGCCACCGTGGTCGTCCGGGAGGTCAGAGAGTGGAGTAACGGTGTCGAAGTGCGGGCCTTTCTGCACGAGATTCTCGTCTTGGTCCCAGGTGAGGATTCCCCGGTCGACTAAGGTCGAGAGGTCCGTGTGGCAGAATGTAAGGCGGAGTCGCGCCACATCCTCGTTAGCAGAGAGTGGATCGTCGTGCATCACATAGAGCGAGTGGGCGTCCAGCCACTTGAGGAGGAAACATTTTCACGGCAGAGTGAAATTGTAATGAACAGAGTGAATTTGGAGCGGGTTAGGTCCCCCAATAGTGTCCCATCGACTCCGGGATTGGCACCACGAATTCTGCATAGATCGATAGGAGGGTCCCGGGGGTAGTCTTCTTCCGTTTAAGCGGTAAACGGAAGTAGGTCGCACACCACCACTTCCAATGTAACCTCCCGCAATATCGACTCTCACTCCTGAAAACGGCAGGCCAGCGATCTATAAATCATATACTGCGATATCAAATATTGTACTCACAGTAGTTGAGACCGCTTTTCTCAATGCATACGTAGCCACAGTCTTGTGATGGGCCTCTTTGTTAGCCGAGGACCTTCAGTGGCGCTGAATAAAGTTTAGATTGAATCAAAAGTTCTCTTATACACGCCTAATGAGGTCTCTTATGAGGAAGTAGCAGTATCACCATACTATGGCGGACTCACGCGTGGCCTTTCTCAAAGTCTCTTGGGCCAATGTGCTATTAAATGCCCTCAAAATCGGTGTCGAGGGCGCACTCGGACTGCTTACGGGGAGCCTCGCACTCACCGCTGACGCAGCGCACTCCGTCGCTGACCTTCTCGCAAGCGGTGTCGTCTTGATCTGGGGCCGATCCGCCTTCGACGATGCTGATGACTCACATCCGCATGGACACAATCGGTTCGAACCGCTCTCTGCGCTCTTCGTTGGCGGCGTCCTCGTTCTTCTCGGACTCAAACTGTTGTACGATGCAGCTCACTCGATTCTTACTGGAGTCTCTGCCGAGTACAGTATCTGGCTCGTACTCGGACTCCTGTTCGCACTCGGTGACATGTATCTCTGTTACTGGTATACGCAATACAAAAATCAAGAACTCCAGTTACCAAGTCTTCGAGCGCTTGCCGCTGACAGCCTCAATGACCTCTATACCACAGGTGCAGCCCTTGTGGGCGTTCTGGGTATGGCTGTCGGCTACCCAATTTTTGACCCGATTGCGGGCGGCATTGTGAGTCTGCTCGTCATCCACCAAGGCGTAGACATCTCTCGTGAGAATATTCAGTACCTCGCTGATAGTGCACCACCCGAATCAGAACAGGAAGAAATCAAACAGCAGATTCGAGAGCACTCCGCCGTTCACGGGATTCACGATTTCGTTGCGTACTACTCCGGGCACATGGTCGAAGTCGAGTTCCATGCTGAAGTAGACAAAGATCTAACTGTGGTTGAGGCACACGATCTCGAATCAGATCTTCGCCAACGCGTCCGTGAGGTCGAATCAGTTTCAGACGTCCACGTCCATCTTGATCCCGCTGGACTCGGCGAATGGAAAGACGCTGATGATTCGGCAACTTCGCCCGCATGAGCTGTTCTCGATACTGCAAACTACAGTCCTTCTGTTGGGCAGTTAGACAGGCTCATCCCATATCGCAGCCACGATCTCGTAGTGACTGGGACCAGTGAATCCCAGCGTAGTGTGTTTCGCCGGATCGCACGCCGGCAGCACATTGAGTGGCCCAAATATAACTCCACGCCGCTATACGATCGTACCTCACTTGGTGGATTAGAATCGGACGTTCGAGTTGTCTCAAGTGTCTGGTTTACGCACCCGGACCACGACTCGATTGAAGAGTTCGTCTGCGAACTTCCGCTGGCCTATTTTCGCTTCGAGGCCCACGACTGCTACGAAAGTTCGACACGCTACGAGATGAATACCCTCTTTCGCGTGTTCGTGCTGAAAGAACTCCACGAGTGGAAACACGAAACAGAACTTCTGGAGTACCTTGAGAGCCGGACCACACTCTGCGAACGTCTAGAGTTAGGAACAGTCCCCGACCAATCGACGCTCTGGCGCACCTGGAACAAACGCTTCACGCGAGATCTCCAGGAAACGGTCCGGACAGCGGCTCGCACGATCCTCATCAAAGCTGCAAACGCGGATATCGCTGTGCCACGCGAACCAGACCGAAACCTTCTGGATCGAGGCCACGACGCTACTGAATCGGATCCTGACAATCAGGCCATTCTTGACAAGACAGGGACGATTACCAAGCACGTCAGTCGCGTCGTGTTCCCCGCGTTCTCGCTCAATCGTGGCGGTGGCTGTGAGATTCCCGAGAACGCTTACTGGGGTTACAGACCTACTTAGTTGAAGTTGAGACTACAGTGGCTTTAGAGGCTCTGTGATGCGTGGGATTGGACGAATTGGTGAGTGGGGACTGTTTCAAATCGTCTCTCAAGCACCCATTCTTGTTGTCGTCGCAATTGATTCGGTGATTTCTCCAGACTGCTACCAGCGTTGCCACTCAGCAACCGGGACGTTCGGTTGAACTGAGAGGGTTTTCTACCCGATTCCTGTCTCTTTCTTCAGCAGCGTCAGCGTGTTATTGGCCGTCACGATCGGCGCATGTTCGTACTCGCCGGTCAACTCGACTTGACGAGCAGGTCGACCGCTCGCCAGATCGAATACAGGAGACACGCAAACGCGAAGTAGAAAAACCGCAATACGAAATTCTTCGATGTCGTCGCGACCATAAACCGCTTGATGGACTTATAGCCGCTCTCAATCTCCCAGCGGTAGCCGTACTCAGTGAGGAATCCGCCACCTCGATACGACATAAACACCGAATACTGCTGGTGATCATCGTGCTCGGCGTTCTCTTTCCGTCGGTAGATCAGCATCGTCTGGTGCCACTCGTTGTTCCCGAGATGCAGTTTCCAATCGATCTCGTACCGGTCTTGGCCCCACTGGAGCAGTCGCTTCGCTTGAGCCTCCTCACTGGTACAATTGGGACAGCATTGCCGACCAATTGAACTGTCGCCCCCTGGCTAGTCCAGCCGTCGTCATATCGGCAGAGGGCACTCCCGACTTTCGAGTCTAGAAGAGTTTGTTCCCACCGGTAGCAACCGTACGCCTTTCCACGACTGTCCCGTTGACCGCATTCACTGCGACGATCGTTGCGTTCTGATTCGTGGGGAGATACATCGTCACACTCGTCTGCCCACTATCTACCATCGTCGAGTCGAACGTACTCCCGCTTTCGGCGATCACGACGAGTTGCGTGACGCCCTTCGTCGTGGTTGCTGCCGACGTCAACGTCACCGTCGTCGCGACACTCTTGCTGGCCCAGGGCTCGGTCACCGAGAGTCGCTCGAACACTGTCGACTCGGTCGTCTCTACCGTGACTGTTGGGCTGAGCGTCAGACAGCCGCTCCCAATAACCAGCCCAAGCAGGGCTATCGTGGGAACGACCCGGCGGCGTGAGAGAGTGCCGGTCATTAATTGTCCTCTTCGGTGCCCGAGTGCTTGAGCGTTACACTGTTGGGCGTCCAAGCAGCCCATATTGCCGATCCGGAAATATTCCCTCCATCTCGGTGGTAGAGCGGGATATAGAGGGCTGCAGTACTTACTAGTAGTGATGTCCGAATCAGAAGCGACCCGCTGGGAGTACGAGACGCTTCGCCCGCCGCGCGGTGAGACGAAAAAAGAAGCAGAGGATCCGAAAGCAGAGTTGAATCAACTCGGTGCAGAGGGCTGGGAGTTTGTGGAGACGATCGACTATGAGGGGGGCGGCACCAAGTACCTCGTTTTCAAGCGACCTGCCCAATCGAGTGAGCCAGTATGACTGACGAGACCGACATCAGTACGGCCAACACGATGCGTGAGCGCTCGGGCGAGAGTCGGATAAAACTCTGGTTGCTGCTGCGTGCGAACCGCCTTCTCGTCTCCAGTGTCCTGACCAGTGCCGTGTTCGTCGTATTCGTGATCGCCGTTGCTGTCCTCTATCCACCGTTTTCACGGCAAATCGAGTCCGGCGACATGATCGACACGATGTTTTCGACGATGATCACGGTCATCGTGACTGGGACGACACTCGTCGTCACGATCGGTCAGCTCGTCCTCTCCCAGGAGAACGGCCCGCTCGGCGATCAACGCGAGCGTATGGCCAGTTCAATGGATTTCCGGGACTATACTGAAGAATTAATCGGGTCTCCGAGTCCTGCCGATCCATCCGAATTCCTTCGGCAGATCATCGGAATCACGGCACAACGGACTACGGCTCTTCGAGAGTCTATTGACAAAAATAATGATGAGAACCTCCAAGAAGAGGTCGGTGAATTTGCTGAAAGCGTTACTGGGAACGCTGACACGGTACGTGACCAACTTGAAGGTGCGCAGTTCGGCTCGTTCGACGTGTTATTCGCCGCACTGAATTTCAATTATAGCTGGAAAATCTTCCAAGTTGAACGTCTCGCGAACGAATACGAAGAGAGCCTCGATGAGGAAGAATACGGCTTGCTTGACGACCTTAAAACAGCGCTGTCTCTTTTTGGTCCGGCGCGCGAGCACATCAAGACGCTGTACTTCCAGTGGGCACTCATCAACTTGTCTCAGATGATTCTCTATGCTGCCGTCCCAGCATTGGCCGTTGCGGGTATCATGGTCGCAATCGTCGATGCGGGGACGTTCCCGGGAAGCACACTCGGTTTCGATCACATCATCCTCGTCGTCGGCGGTGCGTTTGCGGTGACGCTCGTTCCATTCATGCTGTTCGTCTCGTATGTCCTTCGCATCGTCACCATAGCGAAACGGACACTTGCCATCGAGCCGCTGATCCTCCGCGAATCACAACGCTAAAGCGTTACAGCTCCGCTTGGCGCTCGTATAGGATTTTTGTTCTATTGTTCCGTCCTGACAACCGGTAACATGGGCTGCATGGACAGCCCTGGCTGTGCGTCGGGCCGTCCCCGCGAACCAATCACCCGACGACTGGTTCTCCCAGTAGTCACCGACCGGGTACGCCTCTTCGGGAGTGGTAACGCTGTCGCGTCGGCGGCTGACCGCCGTCGACAGCGATGAGGCTCCATCGATCTCCTTGTGGTAACCCTGTCAACTGTGATGGTGCAGCCGATCCGACGCAGAACTCAAGCCTCAGACACGGTTGGATGTGGACGCTTCATGAGGTACTAAAAGTGGATTTCCGGATCAGCGAGATTCATACTCGGAGCTACCTGAGACTCATGATTGTGATAGACGACGATGCACGAGCACGCCGCTCCGTTCTCAGCCATTGTACGACGGGGAAACAGCCAGTCAGCAGAGTCATCACCGTGGGAGCTGATATCAACTCATGGGTACCGAAATGCACCAGCAATGGGAATACAAGACACTCGAACCGCCAAAGGGATTGACCAAGCGAGAGACGGTCGATCCAACAGACGAACTCAACCGCCTCGGTGCAGAGGGCTGGGAACTCGCGGAGACGATCAGCTACGACGGTGGCGGCACGAAACTACTGCTGTTCAAACGCCCAGTATCTTATGAGTGACCTCTCGACGGACAACACGCTACGTGAGCGGACGGACGTCAACAAGTACTGGTTCTGGTTGCTGCTCGGGGCCAACCGGTGGGTCGTCGCCGGCGCGCTCGCTTTCCTGATCTTCTTCGTGTTCATGATCTGGGGCGTGATGAAGCCGGTGTCGTTGCACTCAACCATGCAGTCGAGCGACATGATCGAGACAGTATTCGCCGGTCTCGTCGGCGCGATCATCACCGGAACGACGCTCGTCGTCACGATCAATCAGCTCGTCCTCTCCCAGGAAATCGGCTCGCTCGGGAGCCAGCGCAGTCGGATGGACATGACGATGGATTTCCGCCAGAACACCGACAGCCTCCTCGGAATGATCACGCCTGCCAATCCCGCGGCGTACCTCAGCGAACTCATTGAGACAAGCGAACAGCGAGCGACGGCTCTCCGGGAAACACTCTCCGAAACCGAGGACGAAGACCTCCACGAGAAGGTGGACACATACGTCGATGATCTCCTGGAAAACGCCAACCACGCTCGCGATCACCTCGAAGACAGCGATTTCGGCACCTTTGACGTCTTATCGCCCGCCCTTGACTACAACTACGATCAGAAGATGTACGATGTCCGCCGACTCGGGATGGAGAACGAGGACGACCTCACGAACGAGCAACGAGGCGCGTTCAGAGACCTCTTGGAGGCGCTCACAATGTACGGGCCAGTCCGCGAGTACATCAAGGACCTCTACATCCAGTGGGCGCTGGTGAAACTCTCACGAGCCATCCTGTACGCCGCAGTGATTGCACTCACCGTCGCTGGGGGGATGGTCGTCTTCGTCGATGCGACGACGTTCTCTGGCACGTTCCTCGGCATCGAGAGCGTTCTCTGGGTTGTTAGCGCCGCATTTGCCATCTCAGCGCTGCCATTTCTCCTGTTCACATCCTACATCCTGCGGCTCGCGACGCTCGCCAAACAGACGCTCTCGATGGGACCGCTAATGCTCAGCTAACCTCCTACCAGATTCAAATACGGGTCACGCTGGTCGCCCACGTAGTCCGCGAAGGAGCTTTCCCTGGAGTTCGAACGCACGAAGCACGCCTCGAATATCGTCGGCGATGGGAATGACGCGCCACAAGTGCGAGATAGAGAGTTTCTCTTCAGCAGGACCCGATGCTGATTTGCCTACTGAATGTCGAGGCCCCATGTTCGCAGGCAGTCGGCGGAACGAGGGGGACTGTATATGGCCTCTAGATCCACGGGACCAGTTCAGTACTGACAGCAGTCGGTTACCCGCGAATCATTTATAAATAGGATTTTAGTGAATGGGGCGGGATGCATAGATATGAACACACTCCAATCGAACGGCAGTACTTTCCGGGAGCACCGATGGTAAACGTCGCGCTCTCGGCGGCACAAATCGTCTTAGCGCTATTTCTCGTGGTTCTTAACGGCTTTTTTGTCGCTGCAGAGTTCGCCTTCGTTCGGATTCGGGGGACATCGGTTGACCAGCTCGTCGAGGAGGGGCGGCCCGGCTCGGGAACGCTCCAAGAAGTGATGACGAATCTCGACAACTACCTCGCTACGACGCAACTCGGAATCACCATCGCATCTCTCGGGTTGGGATGGGTCGGCGAACCCGCAGTGGCGGCGCTCATCGAACCCGTACTGGAATCGGTTCTCCCGGCGGATCTCATCCATCTCGTCGCGTTCGCAATCGGCTTTAGTATCATCACGTTTCTCCACGTCGTCTTCGGTGAACTCGCGCCGAAGACGATCGCAATTGCCAAGACCGAGCGACTCTCGCTATTCCTCGCCCCGCCCATGAAGGCCTTTTATTTCATACTCTATCCGGGAATTGTCGTCTTCAACGGGGCGGCCAACGCGTTCACGAAGTCGCTCGGTGTGCCACCCGCTTCCGAAACGGATGAGACACTCGGTGAGCGGGAACTCCTTCGGGTACTAACACGATCCGGCGAGGGCGGGGACATTGACGTGGCAGAAGTGACGATGATCGAGCGCGTCTTCGATCTTGACGATACCGTGGTACGGGAGGTCATGGTCCCACGACCGGACGTGGTGAGCGTTCCGGCGGATGCCACACTATCTGAACTTCATTCGATCGTCTTAGAGGCCGGACACACGCGCTATCCGGTTCTGGATGCCAACGACGGTGACCAAGTGGTCGGATTCGTCGATGTCAAGGACGTGCTGCGAGTAGAGGTGGACAATGGGGATGCCGAGATGGTCGGTGACATCGCCCGTGAGATTCTCATCGTCCCGGAGACGATGGCAATTAGCGATCTCCTGATACAGTTCAGGGAGGATCGCCAGCAGATGGCCGCAGTCATCGACGAGTGGGGAGCGTTCGAGGGGATTGCAACGGTTGAAGACATCGTGGAGGCCCTCGTCGGAGACCTTCGAGACGGGTTTGACCTCGATGAGCGCGAACCCTCGATACGCCAGCGTGACGATGAAGGGTACGACATTGACGGAGGAGTCCAATTGTCGAACGTTAACGATGCTCTGGCTGGGGACTTCGAAAGCGAGGAGGTCGAAACGATCGGTGGACTGGTGCTCGGGCAACTCAACCGCGCGCCAGAACCTGGCGACCGCGTCGAGGTCGACGGTCACGTCGTTGAGGTAACGAGCGTTGAGGGGACCCGAATTTCGACGGTATGGGTCCATGAAAAAGATCTCGATGACCCAGCGGTGGACTGAGTGGGAGGATGGACTTGATCGTTTGGTCTGTTCGGCTTCTCGCCGTTATCTAGTGTTGTTCGTTCTCTACCGGTCTGATTGGTAGTCGTTCATCAATCGAATCAACAATTGAGGCATCCTGAATTCCAGCGGTGGAACCAGATCTGCGGTAGAATCCATCTACTTACCAACTGATTCAATCAAAGAGAGTTGAAACAAGGCACCCGCGGTCTTTTCGAAGCTATCGACGAGTCGAGCGACCTGACGATCGCTGTTGATGCTACTACCGATCCGGACCACTCTACTCTTTGAGACAGGTGCGTTTCTGCGCCGGTGATGGGTGCCGGCGCTCTGAGCAGGATCAAGCGAACACTGACCAGAGCGGCGGCGCAGTGAGGTATCCGAGATGCATATGGAACAGCTCGAAAATATCGTGATCAGGATCGACAAACTTCGGCGACGTATTCAACGCAATCTTCACCGATGTCTCCTCGACACTCACATCCTCCATCGATTTCACGTACCTCGCAATCGACTTGTACGTAACAACGCCCTCAATTCCGTACTCGCTCTCCACCGGGAGCTGATCAAAATCATTTTCCAGCATAATCTCCAACGCAGTTTGAATCGAATCGTCGATATTGACCGTCACTGGCTCATCTGGCGACGCGGATGTACTTCTTTGCCGCACCGGTCGTCCGGCTCTCCGCTGCATCAAGATAGCGGCTTACTTTCGTCAGCTTCCCATTTCTATCCAACTTATCGACGATCTTCGAGAGTGTCTTAGAGTTCTTGGCCGCCTTCGTCGCCTGCTGGCCAGTAACCATCGACAACACGTAGTACGACCCGTAGCCGATGTACCAGTTCTCTTTGAACTTGTTGTAGAGTTTCGGCTGAGTTTGTTTGTTGTACGGATTGTTGCGGTCCTGTTTCTCCCGGATGTTCTTGACGACCTGATTCGACGACCGCTCACCAGCAGGCCCAGCACGCACACTACCACTGCACGCCCGCCGATTCGGAGTCGTCGACGATGACCGTCACCGAGTACTCGAGTAGCGACGCGCCCTCGAAGTGTATCGGCATGCTCACCACCATCGCCCGCCTCCCCCGGCTCTCCACGCCGCCAACCGATGACGCCCCGACACCAACAGCATCGGAGATGTCCGCCAATGAGTAACAACCCCACCACTTCCGGAGAAGACCCCCAGCAGAGCGACCCTGACAAGTCCGAGCCCGACGCCACGGCGACTAGCGACGACCACGACCAGCCGCCGTATCGCGACCCTGACCGCCTCCGAGCAGTCTACGAGCAGGAGGAGACGATTGCCGCGACGGCCACCCATTTCGACGTCTCCGATAGGACCGCGCGGACGTGGCTGATCCGCCACGACCTCTTCGACCCCGACAGCGACGGCATCCCCGCACCGTACAGACGGCTGCAAGCGCTCGAGCCCGACGATGTCGGCCTCCCACCACTGGGGGAACGATAGATGCCCGCAACCACTCAAACGACACAACAGTCCCAGACAGAACCCCGTCGGAAAGACGTCCAGAAGACGTTCTGGACCGACAGCAACGGCGACACCAAGCTCGCCGCGCTCGCCGCGCTCAACGACTGCTCGCAGGGCGCGCTCGTTCGCAACCTTGTCGATGAGGCGTTCACCGAAGCGTTCGACGACCTCGACCCAGCACACATCGAGCACGGCCGTGTTTCTGTCGAGGACCTCCAGGCGCTCGCGAACGGCGAGACGACGATCGAAGAACTCGATGTAGAGTCCGACCCCGACACATCGATAGCGGAGTACGAGCCCGACTCGTACTATCTCACGGTCACGCCCGACGACCTCGCCGAGCCTGGCCCAGAACTTGATTGGGAAACGCTCCGGGATGCAGTCAAAAATCCCGAGGACGGCGGCTACTGGAACGACGACCTCGAAATCCACGAGAGCCGCGTCGGCGAGGACACACTGAAGGCCAGTCATCGGCCCGCCGCCAGGATTCTCACTGGTCTAGCGCGCTCACGTGCCTACGAGAACGGCGTCGTTCCCCGGGAGACGATTGACGACCTCGTCGACACCTACTGTCTCCACCTCACCAACCGTGTCGCAGACGCCGAGCAGGAACGTGGCGAGGAGCACATTCGCGAGACGTACACGAACCTCGTCACCGACCAGCTCTACGAGAATCCGAGTCCGACCGCCGATTCGTACTACTGCAGCAAGGACGCCCTCCAGATGAGGCTGCAGACGGAGCTAGACATGGCGCAGTCTGTCGCCGAGCGTGCCGACATCATCACTGACTTCGACGCCTGGAAATTGACTGACGACGCCGACGACGACGATGAAACCAACGAGTTGCGCGATAAGTGGGAGCGTGATCTCGCCCGCTGGCTCAAAGACATCGCTCGCGCAAAACAGACTGGCCGTACGTACGCCACGGAACTCCGTCGTGGCGACTACGAAATCGACCACGCCGACGAGAGTATGACCGCGTTCGACGCAGTGCACGCTCGCCTGCACGACGCGCTCGAGGCAGTCGACGACTTGCCGGCGGATGTGAAGACCGATCTCATCGATCGGCTCGACGACGCCGTTGTCACCGCCATCGCTGGCGACTAACCGAGGAACGACGACAGCAGCGTTCGCCCGAGTGCCCGTAGCGTCAGCGTTCGTCAATAGAACGCAGTCTCATCAATGAGTACTCAGAGCGCATCGAACGGGCATCGATGAGCGACGTCTAAATAGACGTTTCGCTGGACAGAGTCACAACGTAAGAATTCGACTGGATTCGTTGGTATGAACGGCAGGTGACGACGTCTATTTGAGAGGGTCGATGACTCGGACCTGAATGTCGTCGTTGGCCTGCGAAATGGAGACAGTGACATCGTCGATGTCGAACTCGATAGAGAGACCGGTGGTTTGCTGGCAGCTGAAGAGCGTATCGAGTGCGTCAGGGGCGATCACATCGTAGAGCCTGAACTCGCTGTCGTGCGGATCGATGCCACTGTATTGTTCGAGCGCTTCAATCACGGCTACGCTCGCACAAGAACCATATGAACAGTCAGCCGGCTTCTTGGCGGTTGTAGCGTCCATTACGTATACTCCATTGGTCCCTGACGCCTATAAGAGTGTTGTCCCCTCTTCACTATATTCCAAACAGACTATTTGTTGATGTCTATATGTCCGTATTTTACCGCCAAGACAAGCGATACGCGATTACTGATAACCGCTGGTGGTGATTTCCTTGACGAGTCTGAAGAAAAGTATCCAGAGAAGAACGGGAGTGATATCACTCGCCGGGTGTCTGCAGCAACCGGGACACCAGCTGTCGAATGAAATCCACGCTCACCTCCCCGAGACACCCCCGATAACGAGTGATATCACAATCAGCGCTATTGTTCTCGTCCACGCTCCGCCACTGACCCATAGGACCGATAGAAGCAATAGGAGACGCTCACCCCAACAAATCGTCGATTGCACGCAGACTAAGAAACCACACGTAGAGCGGCAGTGTCGTGCCGTTCCGGACTCCCCTTAGTCGTCCGTCACTCCAACGGCTGTCGTACGGACATCTAACGTCACAAGCCGTATAAAGATTCCTCATATAGACAATTGTATTAAATTTATCTACAAGGGAATCAGCACGTGATTACCACCGATAGTACTGCAAACGACCGTGATCTACGGGAAATTATACCCCTGCCACGGGGGTGTAGGTGGCGTCTCTGGGACGACGAGAACACCCGGGGTTGTGATATCACTGGCATCGAGAGGACTATCGCCGAGCAATGAACCGCCCGGAGTGTATCTCAGTTTGATCTCGATTAGTAGAATGTACTAACGAGTGTGGGAAATGAGGTTGACCAGCCATTGCAGCCCGTGAGGTTTTCCGTCTCTATACCTGCAGCACCATGTGTGGCTGGACTGATTCAACGAACGGCACAGGCGGTCGATGATCTGCGGCAGTCGATATGGCATGAATCGAGTCGCGGCGAGAAGGTAGTGATCGCTATCGTGCTTCTGATTACTGGATTGGCCATCCCGGTGATCCCGATCGTCTGGATCGCCCGGATTATCGCCAACTGATCAGTGGCTGCGAGCGGAGTGAGGGACGACCCGTATGACCTCGACATCCCAACGGAACCACCAGAAACTCGAAATGTATTCGGCCAGTTATTTTAATCCGGCCAAGCCTTACTACGACTTCACTTGATCGAATTAAACTCTGATTAGTTACCGCGATTTATTGTGATTAATTTGTCAATATGAGTCACCACCGTTTAGAATGAATGGACCAGCCGCAAGCGTCTTGATAGCTATTGTGGATGTTCGGAGTATGTATGCTGAAAACAATGCGTACGGGGCCAACCCCACGATGTAGGAGAATCCGACAAACCAGATGATCGATGGGGTGCCGAAGAGAGAGAACTCTGGTATTAGTCCTGCACTGAGTGCAAGCATCGCATATGTGATGAATACAAGGGTAGGAAAGGAGATGATAAGCAATCCGCGAGAGAGGTTTGCCAGCTCTCGCTTGAAGTAGAGTGTCTTGAAATACTCCCGACCGATCGTGAAATATTTGAGCGTTGTAATAAGCTCGTCAATCTTCTCCTGCTGGCTATCCGTAAGCGTCTCTTTGTGTTCAACCTGAAGTTGACGGATGCTATAGACTTGTCGTGAGTAATCATACTGAATTCCAACGAACAGCACCTCTGCCGTCCCAAATTCCCCCTTCTCCAAGCGGCCTTCAGCATTTTTAACCTGTTTCTCGATGTCGTATCTCACTTCCCTGATTTGATTATAAAGTGCTGAGTTATCGTTTGAGATGCTACTGTAAAGTTCTTGTACGTCGGTTTGGATCGCGTCGAAAATCACCTGAAGGAACGCTGCCGGGCGAGCGGGACTGACATCTGCATCGGTTTGTTCTTTGACCGAGTCACGAAAGGAGAATGTTTCATCGATCTCCTCTTCTTGATCACCGAGTGAAGTAATTTCCTGTGAAAGAACGATCGAATTCACCGAGACAGCGATGGATACGAGCAGAATAATTCCACTAAAAAGCGCGATAATAATTGTCTGAATCACCTGCCCCTCCGTAAATAGGTTTGCGAGTTCGTCCGTCCAGGCCACACCAATTCCGACGAGTCCAATACCGGTGAGTATCACGGCAACCGCGGAGACGACCCACCGATTTCCGTTGATTAGTATCCAACGCACCAGTGGGTTCCCCTCGACTGAAAACAGACCTGCTTCTAAGTCGCCTAGTCGCTGATCGCCCTGTCCAGCAGACTCGGTATCCGTGTCTCTAGTCGGCATGAGATAGCTACGACAGCGTGTGAGAAAAACATGGGTGAGAGCCCGGTCGGGATCAACGGTAGGTAACTCTGCTTCGGTTGTGAACCTCAGTTGTTGAGACTGTAAAGAGGACCAGCCAGTGAGGTTACGTCGATCACGCGATCGCGGGATGTCTCGGGTTTAACAGGGCCCAAAGACGTGACCGTACGAATGCACCGAACTTCTGTTTGATCGCCGAATCGTGAGACTGGTTTTCGTCGCGTCACGGTTGAGGTCTACCGAGTCACCGGACTGACGCGTTCGGTGCCAGTGTCGAACGAGACAAAGCTGACGACCGATTCACGAGCGTGAACAACGATCTTACCGCGGCGACTGGGCCTCGGCATGTTGGTGCCGGCCGCCGTCCACCGTGACACACGACACGGTGGAACGCTCGGTGCTGCATCGGACGTGGTGGTCGGCCGACGCGAGTGATATCACTCGACGGGTGGCAGCAGTCGCCGGGACACCACGTGTCGACTGAAATTGACGCTCACCACCCCGAGACACCCCCGGTCGTGAGTGATATCACAATCAGCGCTATTGTTCTCGTCCACACTCTGCGACCATCCATGGGGCCGGTGGAAACAACACGGGACGCTCACGCCAGCTAGCCATCGCTTGCACGCAGAACGAGAAACCGCACGCAGAGCGGACAGCGAGTGCCGTTCCGGACTCCCTGTGGTCGTCCGTCACTCCAATGGCTGTCGTACGGACGTCTAGAGTCACGAGCAGTACAAAGGTTGCTCGTATAGACGATTGTATTAAATTTCTATACACGGGAATTAGCACGGGATTTCGACTGGTATTCCTGCAACCGACCGTGGGCAGCGGTGCAATACATCCCCGTCCCGGGGGGTTGTTGGCGTCTCTGGGACGACGAGAACACCCGGGGATGTGATATCACTGAAACCGGGGAGCTGTCGCTGAGAAGTTAAACGTCCAGAGAGTACTTTTGGCCCGGGTTAGTAGAATACACTAACAGATGCCGCTTGCGATGATGGATCGAGAGTGAAATAGCATGACAGGAGAGAGGCAAAAGGACGTCGAACACTTGTGGCGACGACGCTGGGGTCCTACGAGGCCGAGACCGCGGACGGGCCCAGTAGGGCCGACGCGGCCGCCGGCTATCCAAGCAAGTAAAAACGAGATCAAATATTCCGAGAGAGTCCAATACCCGTCGATTTCCTGCTGACGCCGGTTCGCTTTGTTCCGAAGTGCTCTTGCAAATAATCTTGAATCTCACCATCTATTTCAGTTTTGAACGGGAACGTGAGTGAGAAAGGTTCAAAAGCATCCTATTCCTCCTTTGGCGGTATGAAACGCAGAACGTCTGTCGATATGGACCGTCGTGCCTACGTGAAGGTCGTTGGGGCGAGCGGCGTTGCTGGCTTGACTGGAACCGCTGGCTGTCTGGGCAGTATCACTGGTTCCGGCGGCAGAAGCAAGAAGTTGACCGCCGGGACCGCGCCCGGATTCCCTCCGTTCGAGATGAAGCAAGGCGGCGAACTCGTCGGGTTCGACATCGACCTGCTGGAAGCGGTCGTCTCGGAGAGCGAGTACACGCTCTCGGGCTGGGAGGAGTTCGAGTTCAAGGGGCTCATGCCCGCGCTCGGAAGCGATAAAATCGACGTTGTTGCGGCCGCGATGACGATCAACGATAAGCGCGACAAGAAGATCGACTTCTCGAACCCCTACTATACCGCCGACCAGACCATTCTCGTGCGTAAGGGCGGGAACTTCTCGCCGTCGAAACTCGGCGACCTCTCGGGCCACCCCATTGGCGCCCAGAAAGGGACGACTGGCGAGGGCATCATCAAGGACGAGCTCCTTTCGCCGGGGAAGCTCAAGCAGTCGAATTACAACTCCTACGGAAGTTACGTGCTGGCGGTCGAAGACCTCGTCAACGGCAACATCGACGCCATCGTCGTCGACAAGCCGGTTGCCCAGACGTTCCGGAGCAAGCGAGACGTCTCCATCGCGTTCACGCACAAGACCGGCGAGCAGTACGGCTTCGGCGTGCGCGATGGTGCCAGCGACGTCCAGAAGGCACTCAACAGCGGCCTGAAGGCGGTGCGCGACAGCGGCAAGTACACAGAGATCCGCAACAAATGGTTTAGCGACTCGTAGAGCCGTGTTGACTCCACTGCTGTCGAGCGACTTGGCGTTCGTATTCGACAACGTCCCGTACCTGCTGGGCGGGACGGTGCTGACCGTCGCGCTGACTGCCGCCAGCATCTTGCTCGGTTTGCTCGTAGGGTTCCCTGCGGGGACCGTCGAGGTGTACGGAGGCCGGTACGCCAGTGGTGCAGTCGAGACCGCGGGTGTCGTCCTTCGAGGAACGCCTATCGTCGTCATCCTGTTGTTCGCCTACTTCGGGACGCCGATCGAGAGCGCGTTCCTCGCTGCCGTCCTGGGGCTCGGGCTCCGGAGTGCGGCCTACCAGTCGCAGATTTTCCGGGGTGCGATACAGAGCGTCGACGAGGGCCAGATGGAGGCCGCCCGCGCCGTCGGGATGTCACGGCTGCGGGCGATTCGCCACGTCGTCGTTCCGCAGGCGCTTCGCCGGTCGATTCCGGGCTTCCAGAACGAGTTCACCATCGTCCTCAAGGACACAAGCGTTGCGTTCGCTATCGGCCTCTCGGAGCTGCTGACACGGAGCAATGATTTGTTCGTCCAGAACACCAACGCCGTGCTGGAGGTCATCCTGTTCGCCAGCGCGGTGTACTTTGTGCTGACGTTCGCCACGAACCGGACGCTGGACTACGTCGGCCGCATCTTTGCGATTCCAACTGGTGATTCCACATGAGTTTACTACGCGTCGAGAACCTCTCGAAGAGCTACGGTGACGAGCGCGTCCTCCGGGACGTGAGTTTCGAAATGGGACAGGGCGACGTCGAGGTCGTCGTCGGCCCGAGCGGGAGCGGGAAGTCGACCCTGTTGCGGTGCGTCAACCGCCTCACGGAGGTCGACGCGGGAGACATTTACCTCGACGGCGAACTCATTACGGGACCCGACGTCGACGTGAACGAACTCCGGCGGAACGTCGGGATGGTGTTCCAAGACTTCAACCTCTTCGAGCACCTGACCGCCCGCGAAAACATCACGCTCGGGCTCCGCCGAGTCAAGGGACTCTCGAAGGGGGAGGCCCGGGAGAGAGCCGACGAGCACTTGGAGATGGTCGGCCTCGCAGCCCAGGTCGACTCCTATCCGGCGGAGCTGTCTGGCGGTCAGCAACAGCGGGTCGGCATCGCCCGGGCGCTGGCGATGGAGCCGAAGCTGATGCTGTTCGACGAGCCGACGAGCGCGCTTGACCCTGAACTCATCGGCGAAGTGGTCGGCGTGATGCGTAAACTGGTCGAGCGCGGCATGACGATGCTAGTAGTCACCCACGAGATGGGGTTCGCGAGGTCGGCCGCCAGCACCGTCACCTTCCTCGAAGATGGCGCTATCGTCGAACGCGGGCCGCCCGAACAGTTGTTCGAACACCCCGAGCAGTCCCGGACCGAGGAATTCCTCGGTCGGCTCAGCGTTGCCCACGGCGACCATGAGTGACGCGACTCGGCGCGCGAGAGCTCGCGCGTACTGGCGCCCGAACGAACTCCGCCAGTGGCTCGGCGTTGCGGCGGCCGCGCTGTTCTGGGGCTGGCTTCTCTTCCGGTGGGCCAACGACTGGCTGCTGGACGGGGCCGTCATTTCGTCCGGCCAACCGCTAATCCCGGCGTCGACGTTCGCCAGCGTCGCCGAATCGATGGCGGCAACTGCCGACGCCCTCGGCGTCCTCGGCTGGCCACTCGCGCAACTCGGGGGGTTGTTCTCGTTCCTCGCGACCGGCGCGTCGGCGCTGCCCGCGCTAGCGCAGGGCGCGTGGCTGACCGTCCTGCTAACGGTCACCAGCATCGTATTTGGGTTCGTCCTCGCAGTCCCTCTCGCAGTCATGCGCGTGTACGGCGACCGAACCGCCTGGCTCTCGCTCGGCTACACCGAACTCATCCGCGGGACGCCGCTGCTCGCCCAACTGTTCGTGCTCTACTACGGCATGGGGCTGTCGTCGTGGATACGCGAACTACCGCTCGTGGGTGTCGGCTTCGTCCCGGGCCAGGCCGTCTGGATCGCTATCATTGGCTTCACCATCAACGGCTCTGCCTACCAGTCCGAGTACATACGGGCAGCCATCGAGAGCGTCGACTCCGGACAGCTGACTGCCGCCCGCGCCGTCGGGATGTCGAAACTCACCGGAATCCGGTACGTCGTCCTGCCCCAAGGGCTCCGCTACGCGATACCCGGCTGGTCGAACGAACTCGTCTACCTCATCAAGTACTCGTCGCTAGCGGCGTTCATCACCGTTCCCGAACTGTTCGAGCGCGCCGACGCCATCGCCTCCGAGACGTTCGAATTCACGACGATGTACGCCTTGGCCGCGCTGCTCTATCTCGGTCTCGTCCTCTCGGCGTCGAAGCTGATGTCGGTCGTCGAGCAGCGGGTTGCCATTCCCGGCCTCGGCAACGTCGAGGGGCGAGAAGGGTAGCAGGGCGGCCGTCCGGTTGGAGTGGACGAATCGATGCTGGGCAGTCCGGCGGCGGCATCCACGTATCACACGCCATCCTCTCTGCCGCGTGACATCCTCCCCGCGCTAAAGGACGAGGTTTTAGCGCCTGTTACTTGGATAAGATAGCATCGATTGAATCGCCTCCATGGGGTAGTCGGTGTATCTCCGCTGCTTATTTATATGTCGTTGCGTGATATCAGATAGTGTCTGAAATGGCGGGACAAGATGTAACGATCTGCATCGATGCATATCCAGACACCGATGTGTTTCGCATCGGGGCAGCAGACGAGATCCTCCGGCTGCTAGCCGATGCCCATGAATCGGAGTTTACAATTCCCGAGCTTGTTGACGCGACAGACGTCACTCGGTCGACGGTCTGGCGGGCTGTCAACCTGCTCGACAGTATCGGTGCCGTTCGGGTCCGAGAGACACCACAGCGAAACTATGTCGCTATCAATCCGGAGCGCCTCCGGAAAGATGATCCAGTCCTTGCGATCGAACAGTCAGAATTCCATGCACCGGTGCGAGCGTTCATAGACCACGTTCAAGAAGAGATCGCTGACGCTGACGATGTCGACACTATCCTCGGCATCGTTGTCTTTGGCAGTGTCGCTCGGGGCGAGGCAGATCGGCAGAGCGATATCGATCTGTTCGTCGTCGTTGACGGCGACCGGACGAGTGCTCGACGTATCGTGACAGACGTCGTTGCCGACCTCGGTGAGAAACGATTCGAGGGGGAACGTTTTGAATTTGAACCGTACGTCGAATCGGCGGAGAGCGCACGGCGAGCCGGATCACAGCTCCGCGAAATCTTCACGGAGGGAATTACAGTGTACGGCAGTGATCAACTGCAGTCACTCCGGAAGAGGGTGTTCACCAATGAGTAGTACACAGATCGAACAGCTTATCGACGACGTACAGGCCGCATTTGACCGGCGACCCACCACGATCGAACCGGGACTCGATGTTGCAGATGCAGCACTCCTGCAGCTACGGAAGGCGTGTCGATTGCTTGCCGGTGCCGAGGCGCTCCAAGATGCAGACTACTACACACTCGTCATCGAGGCGTCGTTCGTCGCGATTGAACGGACAGTCGAGTTCCGACTGCTTGAGCGAGGGACGATGCAGCCGGATAATCTTCCGGGAACACATGCGGGTGTGTATCGAGAAGCGGCCACAGCGGGCGTCTTTGCCGAATCAACTGCCGACGATCTCGCAGATCTCTGGCGCGACCATCGAGCAAAAACATATTACCAGGATGGGCTCGCCACAGCGGACCGTGCCAAAGCGATATATGCACTCGCCCGAGAGATTCATGCCTTTGTCGTCGGGCGATCGTCGCAGGGCCATGAGTGTCGCTGTGATGAAACAGGGTGAGAAGACTCTATTCGATCGGCCACGTTGCCAGCGACGTCGGCTGATCGCGGCGGTCACCAAGTGGAGAGAGGACGATAGAGTTCAGTCTGAGGGCTCAGGTCGGTGTGACCAAGAGGAAGCGGGCCCGTACAGTTGTTCGTCAGTGCTGTCAGCGTACGGCATTGTCTCAGGCGTTTCGAGGAATTCGAGATAGAGGCCCACTCGACGCGACAATTCACCAATCACGTCACGGACAACGAGCAGGAACGTGGCGAGGAGCACATTCGCGAGACCTACACAGACCTCGTCACGAACCAGTTATACGAGAATCCGAATCCGACCGCCGACTCATATTACTGCAGCAAAGACGGTCTCCGGACACGCCTCCATGCGGAACTCGACACTGCCTACTCTGTCGCCGAACGTGCCGGCACCATCACCGACTTCGACGCCTGGAAGCCGACTGACGTCGACGAAGATGACGAGAATGAATACCTGCACGAGGAGTGGCAACGTGATCTCGGCCGCTGGCTGACCGATATCGCGCGGGCAAAACAGACTGGCCGCATGTACGCGACTGAACTCCAGCGAGGCGACTACCAGATCGACCACGCCGATGAGAGTATGACCGCGTTCGACGTGATGCACGCTCGCCTGCACGACGCGCTCGAAGCGGTCGACGACCTGCCAGCGGATGTGACGACCGATCTCATCAACCGGCTCGACGACGCCGTTGTCGCCGCCATCACTGGCAACTAATCGAAGAAAGACGACGACGGCGTTCGCCCGAGTGCCCGTAGCGTCAGCGTTCGCCAATAGAGCACAGTCTCCCTGATGAGTACTCAGACCGCATCGAACGGGCGCTGATGAGCGACGTCTAAACAGACGTTTCTCTGGACAGCGTCACATAGTAAGGATTCGACTGGATTCGTTGGTGTGAACGGCAGGTGACGACGTCTATTCGGCGTCGATGACTCGGACCTGGATGTCGTCGTTGGCCTGCGAAATGGAGACAGTGACGTCGTCGATGTCGAACTCGATAGAGAGACCGGTGGTTTGCTGGCAGCTGAAGAGCGTATCGAGTGCATCAGGGTCGATCAGATCGTAGAGTCGGAACTCGCTGTCGTGCGGGTCGATGCCGTTGTATTGTTCGAGCGCTTCAATCACGGCTGCGCTTATACAAGAGCCATATCTGCAGTCAAGCGGTTTCTTGGCAGTTGTAGATGCCATTGTCTGTACTCGCTTTAGTCTCTGTCGTGCATAAGAGTGTTGTTTAGTTTGTACTATAGTCTCTGGACTATATGTTGGTATCTCTCCGGTCAAGTTTTAGCGCGAACACTGCTAACCAGTGAAGGTGATTTTCTGATGAGTCTAGAGAGAAGTATCGAGATAAGAAAAAGAGTGATATCACTTGCCGGGTGCCAGCAGCCGCCGGGACACTGAGTGTCCAGTGAACTCGACGCTCACCAGCCCGAGACACCCCCGGTCGTGAGTGATATCACAATCACCGCTGTTGTTCTCGTCCACACTCTGCGACCATCCATGGGGCCGGTGAAAACACCACGGGACGCTCACGCCAACTAGCTATCGCTTGCACGCAGAACGAGAAACCACACGCAGAGCGGAAAGCGAGTGCCGTTCCGGACTCCCGGTGGTCGTCCGTCACTCCAATGGCTGTCGTACGGACATCTACCGTCACAATCCGTATAAAGATTGCTTGAATAGACAATTAGATTAAGTTTCTATACCCAGGAATTAGAACGGGATTTCGACTGGTATTCCTGCAACCGACCGTGGTCAGCGATGCGTTCCAGCCCCCTCCCAGGGTGGTGCCGGCGTGAGTTGGACGACGAGAACACCCGGGGTTGTGATATCACCGCTCGCGGTGAGATCGGGATGAGTGAGGGGCCCGATGTTCTCACGCCACCCCGAGGTTAGCAGAACATACTAGCGAGCGCGGAGGTTGCATGTATCGAGAATCCTGAAATCTGGGCACCGTTAGTAAAATCACGATTAGTAAAATCACGATTTAGATAATCGGCACTACTATCTATCACCGGCGTGTAGTCGCTGTATGGCACATCCGCGGTTTGTGAATCGCGAATCGGAGCTCGATATGTTACGGTCGCGGTTCCAAAATGAGACGGCTGAGCTGATCGTTGTATATGGTCGGCGTCGGCTGGGGAAGAGCGCGCTCGTTCGCGAGGCGATACGCGACGAAGAGACGGCGGTCTATTGGCAGGCGACGGAGGAAACGCCAGACGCACAGCTTGCGAATTTTGTTGAGACAGCGCGCGATGTCGTTCCGATTGTAGATGACATCCAGCGTGACTGGGAAGCGCTCCTCCGAACACTTGGCCGAGAGGATGCAACTGTTGTTCTTGACGAGTTTCCGTATCTGATTGAGTCGGACGATGCACTGCCGTCGAAGATTCAGCGGGTCTGGGATATGCATCTCGAGGAGACGGGGATGACGCTTGTGTTGGTTGGATCGTCGATTAGCGTGATGGAAGAGAAAGTGCTCGGCGGTGGCAGCCCGCTGTATGGTCGCCGGACAGGTGTAATTGACTTACCGCCACTCTCGCTGGCGGATGCCCGGCAGTTCTATCCGAGTGCTGATCCAGAGACAACGATTCAGTCGTGGGGTGTCTTCGGTGGAACACCCTACTACTTGCGAGCGCTCACACCGTCGAAGTCACTGGCAGAAAACATTCAATCGCATGTTCTCTCTGAACATGGCGTCCTGCATAATGAGCCCGAGTTCCTGCTACGGACGGAGTTCGGGATTCGCGAGCCACAGACCTACTATACGATTCTGCGTGCAATTGCGACTGGCAAGCGGGCGGCAAACGAAATTGCGGATTTTGCTGGCGTCGATTCGAACACGCTTGGGTCGTATCTCTCGAAACTTCGGCGGCTGCGATTGGTTGAGCGCGATATTCCCGTGACGGCGAATCCGAATTCGACACGGAAGAGCCGGTATCGACTGCGAGAACCGCTCTTCCGGTTCTGGTTTCGATATGTCTATGGCCAGGAGGACCAGCTTGTCCAGCTCGGCGATGATGCGTACGAGCAACTGGTCGCGCCGACGTTCACGGACTACATGGGGTCGATGTTCGAAATCATCTGCCAGGATGCGCTTCCCTCACTGATACCGAAAACGTACCAGGGAATCGGCTACTGGTGGCACCAGCAGCATGAACTCGATGTCGTTGGCCTCGCAAGTGATGGAACGCTTGTCGCAGGCGAGTGCAAGTATACGTCACGCGAGATGACAGAGGGCGATCTCGCCGATCTTGAGCGGAGTGCAGCACAAATCCGCTGGACGCCAGACAACGGGACGGAGCCAACATACCACTACTGTTGTTTTAGCCGCTCTGGCTTTTCAGACGGGCTTCGAACCGCCGCAAATGACCGTGACGATCTCTCGTTGTTTGACCCCAGTGATATTGTTCAAGGCACTTAGTGAACTACTCTGCCCTGCTCGCTCGCTTGTGGTCGCTCGGTGAGGGTGGAGCTTCCTATTTCCAGAACGCACTGGGCAGAACCATCGTAGTATACGAAGTCACGGAATCAGGACTCGGTTTCATCCTGATTGTCTGACTCAGGGTGGACAGTGTCCTCGTTCTCGGAGGGGCCAGCTGCCTCAGATGGCTCCGCCGCCGACGGCGAGTCGTTAGTTTCCTCGGTGATCGAGCCGGTGGATGCGCTTGCGTCCGAGCCAGCGGCCGCACTGGCGTCACTCTTCTCACCAGGCGACGGCTCGACTCCACCATTCTCGCTGTCGTTCTCCGTCTCAGGAGAGATATCATCGTCGCTGCTCGTAGGTCCGGCTGCTTCTGATGGCTCGGCTGCCGACGGCGAGTCGTTGGTTTCCTCGGTGATCGAGCCGGTGGATGCGCTCGCATCCGACCCAGCAGCTGCTGACTGCTGGCTGCCGTCCTCATTTCCTTCAGGCGGATTTGTATCCAGTTCGTCGGTTTCCTCCGCGGCTTCGGTCTGGACGTCCGCAATCTCTATTTCTGTGTTGGCTTCTTCTTCGTTGATGACCGCGTCCAACGTCTCACGGTCTGTGATTGTGTCGAGTCCGTTTGCACTGATCTGTGACTGAAGGGCTTGGACATCAATAACGGATGCAACGTTTTGTCTCTCCGTACTCGATTTGAGTGCACGTTTGACGATGACGTACCCAAGAGCGGCAGCACTCCCGGTGGCGACCGCGCCAGGGATTCCGTAGCGCTTGTATCCCGCCTTCAGTGCTTTCTTTCCGAGGACGAACTTCGCTTGACTTTTCAGCGAAAACTCGCTCATAGCATTGGCCTTCTTTTCGCTGTCCGGCAAAGAACCGGGGCTGCATTTACAAGCCTACTATACCGAGAGAGCTCAGAATCGGGGCGTCAGCGGTAAGCCCCCGAGGAAGTTGATGAGCCGTGACATGACTTTGCGTCCATCGTCGGTGCATCCCCGACGGCGTGCCGGAAGACACCGACTCACTTGGCGCACTTGGGCCGAACGTCGAACCGACGGACCCTGTCCGCGAAGTAGTGCTCTACCATGCAGACGCGTACGCTCGAAGAGAATAGCTACGAGATCCTGGAGTACGTCTACGGCCTCTTCCACGAGGACCCGTCGCGGATGGAGTCCCTCCGTCACGCCGATGGTGAACGGCTTGCGTACCATAGCCATTGCCAGCAGCGCACACTCGGGCTTGAGACGTATACTACACAGGTTCTTTCCGATCTCGGGTTCGACGTGACGACGTCGGACGTCGAGTGCTGTGGCATGGCGGGAAGCTTCGGCTACAAGCAAGAGTATTACGAACTCAGTATGGACGTTGGTAAGGAACTGGGCGAGCAGTTCGCCGACGAACCAAGGGCACATCGACTGTGTCACCGGAGAGTTTGCGGGTTGCTCTAAATCTTTATCGTCCACTATTGCATACAGCGAAATATGAGTGAAACAGCGGACAAACCAGAGCCATATATCGCCGATAGTGCTCCTGAAGATACAGCAAATGCGTTACACTCTGTTATTGATCCGCTTCTGAATCCTGAAGACGCCGGTGACCATCCTCCTGGAATCAGGGCTGGATCTCAAGAACACAGAAAAGAACGATGGGTCTGGCTTACCGAGACTTTTGCCACACTACAAAGCGAATATCGAAGTAATGACCGTGTACTCGGACTCGAAATCGGCTACTTCTATGGTGTCGGTGACCATCCAATCGGTCTTGCAGTCGCAACTAGCACTCAAGGGATTCTGAACAGAACCTTTCCCGATACTCTCCTTCAGCTAACAACGAATGAAGACTTGCGTCTCGTTGATGAGACAGTGGCTTCGACGATACCGGTTCGAGTCGCTGGCTTTGCTCTTCCACCAATCACCGCCGAGTAGACAAGTCACGACCTGTCCTTCAGTATTTCCTCGTACTTCGCTCGATAATGGCTAACATCACCGTTTCGTAGAAACTCGGTGTGAATCTCGTTGCCGTCGGTGAAGACGAGCCGCAACATGACTTCGGCCTTTGGGTTGGCTTGCTGCAGCGCGCAGGCGTACACTCGTAGCTGCGGCCAGTAGTGCTCGGCCAGTTCGTCGACATCGCGATTGGCGAGCGAGTCAGTCTTGTAGTCAATAAGGTTTCGTCGCAATCCTTGGCAGCAGACGGATCAACAAGATGGACGCATAACTCTCGGTGACTATTCGTGAAGGCCTCCAGTCGCGGCATAGAATGACGATTGCAGCGTCTCGACATCGACGTCACGATCAATCCGGACGTCAATCACAGTCGGACGAGACGCGGTCTTTCCCTCTTGGAGGGCGTCGGCTAGCTCGGCCGGTGTCGTGGCACGGATTCCGGATGCACCGAATCCTTCGGTGACTTGGACGAAATCGGTGTCGTGAAATTCGACGCCGGCGATATCGTTTTCTTCGTCCTGCATTTGACGAACCATCCCGAGGCTCGTGTCATTCAGAACTACGAACGTGGGAGCGACTCCCTGTTCAACTGCTGTTTCGACGGAGGTCATCGTCATCGTAAATCCACCATCACCGGCGACAGCAATGACGTCTTTTTCGGTTGTGAGCGCAGCTGAGACCGCAGCTGGCGTTGCCCATCCCATACCGCCCACACCACCACTTCCGAAGTATGTGCGGACAGCCGGTGTCTGGAGATAGTTAAGAAGCCAGAAGCGATTGTTCCCAGAGTCTGCAGTCACAATCGTCTTCTCGTCAACAACCTTCTCTATTTCCTTGGCTGCTCGCTGTGGCGCGATCAGAGCACTATCGCTCTCGACCTCAGGAATTTGGAACGATTCTTTTGCTGTTGCTGCACGGTCTCTTGCCCAGTCGTTCTCATTGTCCCCGGCTTCGTGAAGTTCACGAAGGCTTTCAGCTGCGTCGCCGATCAGGCCGACATCGGCTGGATACACCCAGCCTGCATTGCGGGTATCGATATCGGCGTGGATCAGCGTCTGTTCGTCCGGGCGGATAAACGACGGTGCCTGCCAGTTCGTGTCCATCGGATTTAGCCGACAGCCGACGATCAGCAAGACGTCGGCTTCGCTCACGACTTGGTTCGCCTGTTCATGGCCAAATGATCCGATGACACCTGCTGCGAGCGGATGTGTTTCGGGAAACGTGGATTTGCCGAGGTAGGACGTTGTGACGACGGCGTCGTATGCTTCGGCAGTTGCCTGAAGTTCATCGTAGGCTTGTGCAGCATGCACTCCGTTGCCAGCGATTATCACGGGGCGGTCTGCTGCAGCAAGCGCCTGTGTCGCTGCCGCGAGATCAGCTGCCGGTGGGCGGGAATTCCACGTCCGTGTCTGCTCGCAATCATCCCACACTGGTGGGATTGGATCAGTCGGCAGGTCTTCGGTTACTGCATCACCGTCGAGGATGACCGCCGTCGGTCCTGGCCGTCCTCCGACGGCATGTTTGAATGCGAGTTGGACGCTTCGGATTGTCTCGGTTGGGGACCGTGGTGACCAGTGTTCTTTGGTGACGCCATCGAGGATTTTTGAGAGGTCGAGACCGCCATAGTCACCTCGTGCTTGCTGGTACGGTGCGAGTGTCGAGTAGTCACCGCGTTCGCTCGCCTCAGTGAGCACTACCATCGGCGACGAGGAGAGTCGGGCTTCCATCTGTCCGATCGTTCCCAGGCTGCCGATCCATGGTCCTTGTCCGACGAGGACGCCTGGCTGGCCTGTGAGGCGTCCCTTCATTTCCGCCATCACGCTTGCTTCACGCTCGTCGCGTGGACGCACGAGGTCGACTGATGACTCGGGGATATGGTCGAGCAGTTCGATGATCCGTCCGCCGGGATACCCGAATATCTGGTCGACGTCGAGCGCTTCGAGAACGTCGATGATGCGTTCGCTCGTATTCATGAGTGTTCCTCAGGGGTCGCTGGCGAGAGTTGATAGCGGAGGCTGCGGAGGTCGTCGACGGTGAGGAGTCCCTCTGGCCGCGCCATGATCGCCACGAGGAGGACGAGGAATGCGATGATGGGGCTTGCGGTGAGTGGCAGGAACTCCATTGCAACCTGTTCCACGACGGCGAAGAAGACGCCAGCAACCATCGCTCCGATTGGGTCACCGAGGCCGCCAAGGACGACGATGGCGAAGGCGATGAGTGTGTAGTGTTCGCCGGCTGTTGGGGAGAAGGCCGGATAGATGAGCGTGAGGAGCACGCCTGTGATGCCGGCGATTACGAGCGCGATGCCGAACGTGAGGGCTGAAACACGGTGCGTGTTGATTCCGAGGAATTTTGTTGCGTCCCTGTTCTGGATCATCGCTCGGATTGCCTTGCCGTAGTAGGTTCGATAGAGGAACCAGAGCAATCCGGCGAGGATGATGATAGCGGTCGCTGCTCCGATCAATCGCGAGGTGATTAGTGTCATCCCGCCCACGTTGATTGAGAGCGGAAATGTGTCCGCGTACGGATTTGGAATCCCGCGTGACCGTGGCCCCCAGAGGATTCGCATGGACGCGATCATGACGATTGACAGCCCGAAGTAGGCGAGGAACGACATCGACTCTGTGTCATCGGCGTTGAGGAGACGGGGGACTGTGAGATAGTAAAGTCCGATGCCGAGGACGAAGAATAGTGGGATGACAAGCAGGATGCTGGTGAGTGGTTTGACCTGGTAGAGTTCCCACATCCAGAAGGCCGTATACGACCCGAGGATGATGATGTTCCCATGGGCGAAATTCACGATTCGCATGACGCCGAACACGAGGTTCAGGCTGCTGGCGATCAGTGCGTAAATGAGTCCGATGATGAGTCCGTTGATGAGTGCTGTTGCAAGTGACATTAGTCGTTACCTCCTTTGGATGTCGAGCCATCAAATCGCAGTGCGCCGTCTTCCCCGAAGAGGTCTTCTCGATACTCGAATTCGCCAAGTAACCCACGGGGGAAGACCAGTACGACCAGCATGAGTACAAGTCCGGTGACGAGATAGCTGCCGAAGGGGAGTGCGGACCAGATGAAGTCATCGAGGAGATAGAGTGATGTTGACCCGATGATTGGGCCAACGACTGTGCCGACGCCGCCGAACAGCGCATAGAGGATTGGTTTGACGCTGAGGAGGACGTCGAAGCTGCCTTCCGGCGAGACAACTGTTGTATTCCAAGTGTCGATGCCGCCGAGCAGACCGGGGAAGAAGACGCTCAGTAGCCAGACGTACGACCGCATTCGTGCTCGATTGATACCGCTCATTTCGGCCGCGGTTGCGTCATCACGAATCGCGCGGAGGATAGTGCCGTAGCGCGACCGCAGCAGCCAGACTGTCGTCGCCACGACTGTCAGCGTCACGACGACCATTGCATAGTAGGCGAGAGCGGGATTGTAGGCCTCTGAAATGTACAATCCTGTTGCTCCGCCTGTGATGCTTTCTGGCGTGAGTGTGATGCCGATACGGATTGCCCAGGCAGCTGCGAACGTCGCGATGGCGAAATAGATCCCATCAAGCCGGAACAGCGGGAGGAATAGGACGCCGAGGATGATGCTTGCTATGCCGCCGGCAAAGACGGCTCCGATCATGTGTAGATTCAGATGGATGTACGCCATTGCGGTGACGTAGCTGCCGATGCCGTAAAATGCGAAGTAGCCGAACGGAATGTAGCCAGTGAGGCCAAAGACGAGATGGACGGAGACTGTCATCGCTACCCAGAACATGAGATAGAAGAGGAATGACGGCTGGAAAAGGCCGATATACGGTGACACGACTAACACCACGATACTGAGCAGACCAATAACTGCAATCGCCTGCTTGAGTCGCGAGTCGCCGATATTTTGGACAAGTGGCTGTGACGTCATGAGACCGCCTCCGTCGAGATCCAATCGCTAATGACGCTGCGAATTTCGCTGTCCATACGTTCACTCTCACCCTCAGCAGCGACCTCACCGCGTTCAAGCACGAAAAGATGATCACCGTACTCAACGGCCGCCTTCACGTTCTGATCGACAAGGATGACGGTGACGCCGCGCTCTTTGAGTTGTTCGATCGAATCATAGACGTCAGTCGCGAGTTTCGGCGCCAGTCCCGTGGACGGCTCGTCGATGAGAACGACATCTGGGTCGGTCACCAGCGAGCGTCCGATTTCTAGCATCCGTTGCTGGCCGCCACTCATCGTTCCTGCGCGTCGGTCGCGTTTCATGCGGAGGTCGGGGAACTGCTCGTAGACGTCATCGATCGCGCCATCCACTCTGGCATCGTCGTTGCGGATTGTCCAAGCGCCTAATTCGAGATTCTCTTCAACGGTGAGGTCTGGAAACACACTTCGTTCTTGCGGGATATAGGCGAATCCGACATCGCGAATCATCGTTGAAGGGTCTTTGCCCGTGATCGATTCTCCATTGTACTCAATTCGGCCTTGATGCGGTTTGACGAACCCGTAGATCGTCTTTAGCAAGGTGCTTTTGCCAGCACCGTTGGGGCCGATGATGCTCGAAATCTTGTTTTCCTCGAACGACGCTGAAAGGTCGTTAATGATGTCAATGCCTGGTACGTAGCCAGCTCGCACGCTTCTGATCTTGATCATGCAGTGATATCGTGGCCGAGATATGCTTCGACAACGCGTTCGTTCTCCTGGATCTCAACTGGCTGCCCACTCGCGATCTGAGCGCCTTGATCGAAGACGACAATCCGATCACTGATCGAATACAGTGAATCGACTTCGTGTGAGACGATGATAAATGAGACACCGTTGTCGTTGAGTGCCTGGATGCGGTCGAACATCGTCTTCTTAATTTCGGGATGGACGCCCGCAAACGGTTCATCCATGAGGATCAGTTCCGGTTCCCGCATGAGATTCCGGGCGAATTCAAGGAGCTTCTTCTGTCCACCGCTGAGGTCACTCGCCTCCTGCATAATGACGTGCTCGAGCTCAACGGCGTCGATCTTCGAGCGCGCCTTTGCTTCGATCTCCTCGAGGTCTCGATCCGTGTTTAGGAGCGGTACTTCGATGTTCTCTAAGACGGTGAGATCTTGAAAGACACGCGGTGTTTGGAACGTCCGCGCAATCCCGTCTCGTGCATTCTTGAAGACGGCACGCTCGGTAATGTCGGTCCCCTTGAACATAACCTGTCCAGCAGTCGGCTCATGAACGCCCGAGACGCAGTTGGTAAAGGTGGTCTTCCCCGAGCCATTCGGACCCATCAGACCGACTATCTCGCCCTCCTCAACCGTGACTGAAACGTTATCGACAGCGGTGAGTCCGTCAAACTGCTTAGTGAGGCCTTCTGTCTCCAGCATCACCGCTCATCCCAGCCTGGAATCGGGTATTTCGGCTTTCCTGTCGCGGCCTCGTCAGGAGCGACAACCTCGAGCTTATCATAGAGCTCGCCGCTCGTTGACTTGTTTTGGGTGGCGGTGTAGAGGAACCCAGTTTGGACGCCGTTTTCCTTGATCTTGTAGTTGCCTGTAATGGTTGTCACGTCGCCTGACAGGTCTACTGCGGCTTTCTTGAGGCCCTCAGTGGTGAGCGAGTCTGCCTTTTCGGCGAACCGCCCAAGCATGTACCCGCCCGCATATCCGAGTGAGCCGATATACGAGGGTGTCTGGTCGTCGTACGCATTCTTGAACTCCTTGTAGAACTTCTTCGGTGAGAGACCACCTGTGACGTCGTAGTTGAAGTCTGGATGGTAGATTGAATGGCCGAAGAAGTATTTCGCATCTTTCCCCAGCGCTTTATGAAACGCCGGATCCGCCGCGTACGTCATGCTCGTCCACGGGAACATGACGTTGCTCGCCTTCATCTGATTCGCAATGTTCACCAGCGTATCGGTGTACGCGACGGGGTAGAACGCGTCTGGGTTCTTCGATTTGATTGAGTTCAGTGTCGAAGAGAAGTCCGACTGAGAGCTCGGGAAGCTCTCCATGTGGACGATGTTGATATTGTTCTCCTTCGCGTATCGTTTGATGCCTTCTGCCTGTGAGGTGGGGAATTCCTTGTTGAGATGGATGACTGCCAGGTCTTTCACGCCGGCACTGCTCATCCCCATAATCTCGCCCTTCGTGATCTGGGGGGCTGTCGGATTCACCGAAACGATGTTGTCGTACCCTTGTTCGAAGATCTCGGGCGATGCTGCACTCCATGAGAGGAGGAATTTATTCTTTGAGTTCACAACCGATGCTGCCGCTGCTGTCAAGGTACTACCGAACGGCCCGAAGACAACATCCACGTTATCTTCGTTCAGTAGCTTCTTGTACAATCGAAGGACACGTTGTTTATTACTCCGATCGTCGTAATAGACCAGTTTAATTTTCTTCTTGCCATCTGGCGTTTTGATGCCGCCGTTCTTGTTTACCCGGTTCTTCCAGAGTTTGAGGCCTCTGAAACCCATTTTTGACGCGAAGGAGTAATCGCCAGACGAGGACCGCGTCAGGCCGATTTTGAGTTTCGATGTGCTGCCGTTGTCACCGCCTGAGCCGCCGAAGTTACTGCTAATACAGCCAGTGATCGATACTGTGGCGCTTGCTGCACCCGCTGTTTTGAGGAACCGCCGTCGAGTGTTCGTGGAAGCGTGGGGTATGTCAGTCATTCTCGTACCTAATCCATCAGCACCTGAGTGAATAGTAATTCATAAAAGTTAGGGTCTAATTCAAATGAAGAGTAGTGATGAGGTATATTTCCTTGAGGCGAACATACTTTAGAGACCATGAGAGACACGTGAACCCATGGCTAACGAGCAGACGGGGATTCAAACCACAGAAACAGCGTTCGACATCATCGAACAGCTTAAAGTGAAAGATGGAGCCGGAATAACAGAACTCGCGACCGACCTCGAACTGGCGAAAAGCACCGTCCACAAGCATCTCACCTCACTCCGCAAACGAGGCTACGTACGAAAGAACGGCGAAACATACGAAATCGCCCTTAGATTCCTCGACCTCGGTATCTACACCCGAGATCGAGAACCAGTCTACCAGGTGGCGAAGCCCAAAGTAGATGAAATTGCAGAACAGACAGGCGAGAAGGCCTGGCTCATCACCGAAGAATACGGACGCGGGATACACCTCTACGGAGCAGTTGGCGAACACTCAGTCAAAACCTACGCCCGCATTGGGCAACTCACATATCTACATCAACACGCAGCGGGGAAAGCGATTCTAGCACACTTACCCGATAGTCGAATTCACGAAATTCTCGACGAACACGGCCTGCCAGCACAAACACAACACACTATCTCAACGCACGAACAGCTGTTCGACGAAATAGAACAAATTCGCGACCACGGTTATGCGACCAACGTTGAAGAATCCGTCATCGGTCTCAATGCAATCGGCGCTCCAATTACAGACGAACAAGAGAACGTCTTAGCAGCAATCAGCGTTTCAGGCCCCGCAAATCGGATCCAGGGTAATCGACTTCAGGAACAACTCCCGGAACTTCTCTTAGGAGCAGCTAACGAGATCGAAATCAACCTCCAATACTCATAGATTTCTCCCCAGCGAACACCCCAATAGATAATCCCCGTCATAAATACGTTGTATTATATTGTGGAAAGGAGGTATTTTGAGGGGTGGCGGTCTATACCGCGGCCTCATCCGCTGAATTTTTCTCGCGCGCAACAGCGTAGCGGATACCCTGATCCATGGAATTCAGCGTGAACCATTCATCAGCAGGTTTGTTATTTCCCGCTCCAAGGCTATCGTCCCTATTGCTTGTTCGCTGATATGGTGTCGGTAGATCGGGACATAATATGGGCGAGTTCTTGATGGAGTTCCCCTGCTGTTGCTATGCGCTCAGCAACGACCGAATTCACAAGCAATCTTCGATGAGATTCCGATTCGATCCAGCGACGAACACAGCTACTATAGTATCGGCAGGTATTTGGTCGAGTGCTAGCTTGACTGTGCGGAGAGACTCGCAGCCAAGGACAACGAACACATAAATGAGGTCTACGTCAGCAAGACGGGGCATGTCCTGAATGTGAGATGGGGCTTCGTCGTCAGGCACGGTTTTCGTTGGAGGGTCTAGCGTCGTAATGATTGCCGCCATGTCTTTGTCGACAGCCGTCGCAAAACATACGGCGGTGGCGCTACAACGTACGTGTATGGCCGCAAGCACACCGGAGGATGTTCCAGGCCACGAATTGAATGAACACCGGCTTGAGGACCTCAGAGATATTCTAAGCCCGACGAAGCTGCGGCTTCTTCAGCAGATCCTTGCCAGCCCAACTGGTGCATTGAGCTCGAAAGAGCTTGCGGCGCGAAACACGATCAGTGACAGCACCATCCGTGACCATCTCCGCGACCTCCACAATCGAGACAAGCCGATTATCGCAAAACTTGAGCCGGACACGTCACCCGTCCCGAACGGCATTCCGCGCGTGTACTTTGCCGTCACAGAATACGGAATCAGCCTGCTCAAACAGGCTAACCTCTACGACCAGATCGGCCTCCTCTACGACATGTATGAAGCAGCTGACCTCCAACTACCCGACGCAGACAATCAACCGGTCACACTTGACGAGATTGAGAACTATGACCATCGTCCAATACCGGACTGGCTCTGATCGGTGACATCACCCCGAGTGGGTCGGCGGGAACCTGGTCAATCCCTTGGAGGATGCAGTTGAACAGATGACAGAAGCCCGTGCAGCGTACGAACCAGCCTGGGAAACGATTGCCGAGATGCACGACATCGACATGCCTTCATCCGCAGAATAATTATTCGAAAAATAGCGGCTAACCGTTATGCGATTTCTGTCTGGCGACGAAAGCGGCAGGTTGGCGTAAACTAATTATGTCTGTATACAGTCTGTATACACATGGGTACGTCTATCAGGGTCTCCGACGATACGAAACAGATGTTAGAGAGCTTGAAACGGGATGACGAGACGTTTAATGAACTCCTTAAACGCCTCGCGCAGAGTGAGAAACCCATCGACATCGGCGCCTGGGACAAGGACGATGCCGACCGAGTGCGGGCGGCCGTAAAACAGTCGCGGGAGAGCTTCGAGCGGTGACGTTCCTCGATAGCTCCGTCATTATCGACATGTTGGAGGGCGTCCCGGACGTCGTTGAGGCCGTCGAAAACCGTGGCCAACCCTACCTGACATCTTCACTCTGTGTATTCGAGGTCGTGAGCGGAATGGTCGGGAGCGGTGAGACCGATGTCGTCGGTGTCCGCCAGCAGTTCGGTGGTGTTCAAGCAGTGGACCTGAACGAGCAGATTGCATTGGAGGCGGCGCGGATGCAGGACATGTTGATGGATGACGGTGAACGGATGGCAGTTCGCGACCTGCTCATCGCTGCGACCGCACGCTCTACTGGGGATGAGCTTCTCGTCGCAGACAGCGATTTCGACACGCGTCTCCTCACCGAGATGATGGATGTAACAAACCTCAACCGCAAGAGCTGAACTACACTCTTCGACTCGATAACAGGTGATAGACTAGTTTAATGACTACTGGTTGAGAATGACTGTAGAAATGGTAGCTACACTCACCGAACCTACTGTTCTTGCTGCCGCGAAGGACACCCTCTACCCTGATCTCGACACGAGTACAGACCATTACGCTGTCACGGAAACCCAGTTCACCAAACCAACGTGGGGTGGATGGGAAATCCCCGAGGATCTACGTCGACGTCTTGCGCCGTACAATACGATTCGCCTAGCAGACGGTGAGCCTGACCTCCTCGGCGTTGGAATGCCCGCTCTCGAAGTCCTGAACGCCGACGCCGCAACAACCCCGGTCACTATAATCGAAGCGAAAGGCCACAACAGCGACCCGAGCGCCGCCGACATCCGTCGCGGCATCAACCAGGCCCACGGCCACCTGTCCGAAATCAACATCGGGTACGTCGCCGCCCCTATCCAAAGCATCTCTGACCAGGCACGTGCCCTCGCACGCGATTTGAACGTCGGCGTTATCGGCGTCGAAAGCGCGCACGACGCAACGCTCGTCGAACCCGCTCGCGTCACCGGCGTCGGTGACTTCTCAACCACTATCGACGCAATCCGGTTCCAAGCCACAACGCATCGACTCACCGAAGGCAGCTTCCCCGTAAACCATCCGAAGAACTACCTCGGCTACGCACTCGCTCTCGCAGCAGATGGCGATACACCTGATATCTACTCCGAGCACGTGATCAATAGCGTATCAGGCGGCCGCCGCGGGGCAATCCTCCTCGGTCTCGTCGACAACCGACCTGATGGAGAGACACTTACGCACCTCGGCGCAGAAGTCGTCCGCTTCGCCCGCGACCAACACGGGAGCGTCGATGCCGCACTGGACGAATTCGCCTCGTGGAAAGGCCGGTCAACACCGTTCACCGACCTCGCTCCCCGCTGGGCACAACTCGCCCGCTCAGTCGCCATCCAGTACGACCCAACCCGGCTCATCATTGAAGCACTCGAACGCCTCCATCAGCGCGGCATCAAACCTGCAACCATCGACGCCGTAGCCCGAGAAGCCTGCCGCATCAACCAACCACTCTCCGTCGAAGTGTTCTTCACACAATCCAGACGGGGAGACGTCCTCACCGCCGACGGCGACATCAACGAATCAGTGCTTACGGACCCAACCGTGTACAAATCGGGCATCCACTTCCAGATCAAATACCACCTCCGTCACATCGGACTACTCACACACGGCGGGACAGACGACAAAAACGCCGTACTCACCAACAAGTGGGTATTGGAACACCCAGTTGACCACGACACCGTCACAAAATAATGCGGTAGTGGATTTCCCCAGGCAATCACCACCTGGACCTATGTCCGTCCAGCGTTATTGTTCCCGGTATGGAGATCGGTCTCGTGAGTTGTACAAAGAGCAAGCGTGAACACGCAGCACCACCGAAGGACCTGTAGACGAATCAGCGTTTTCGCTACTCGGCTAGGGTAACTGTCTCTCCATCTGGCTGAGCAGCCGGGTTTTACTGCTGGTATCCGCTTTCACACCCACTCAAGTGAGGCATTGTGTTGGGTTACGTACTGTGGCTTCAGGCTCTCCTCCGGGATCGAGATTCGCTCCCCGTCACGGTTGATGATCGTCCGCTGTAACACGTCACTCTCAGTCTCGAACTCTGGATTCACGCGCAGCCGGTAGTCTCGATCAATCGTGAATAGTTCCCGGTCGAAGGCCGCGTGATGTGTCTTGCTGAGGGCCAATACGTTCGAGAGATCTGCCCTGTGTTCTGGATAGTCGCTCCACGGCAGAATATGCGCCACGTCCAAGAGGCTGGAATGATCCACGCCAGAAATCGGGCACGTTCGGTTGTGACGGGACAGTACTGTCGCACGGAACTCCGGATCGACCGTGCGGGCGTGGACAGTCGCTTCGTACGTCCCAGCACGCATCCCAGCATCGTTCACCGACGGTGTCCAGTCTGAGTCAGCCCACTCTTCCACCGCACTCTCAGTGAACTGCAGGCCATCCTCCGTTAACGCGTACTCGTCGCCGCGCTTCTCGACGAGCCCCATGCTCCGCAGCCAATTCACTCGCTGTGTCGCCATGTCCGTCTCTCCGCGGCTCCACCCTAACTCAGGATGTGTGTCGAGTTGCTGGTCACTCACCTCTGCAAGCGTCATCGGACCAGCAACCAACGCATACAAGAGACTCCGTAGTCCGACGTTCCGATCACACATGATCCGGAGCAGCGTCGCCACCTCACCTTGCTCAATGTACTCCCGACCAGCGTCACCGAGTTCCCAATGATCGTTTGCCTGGTATAGGAACCCGACCTGCTGGAGATAACTCGCCCGTCGCATAATCGAGTCTCGACTCGACACGTTCGGGAATAAACCACGGTGCCAGCCAACGAGTTCATCCGACGTCGGCTGATGCGCCTCAACGAAATCAAGAATCGCGTCTAGCGTTTCAACATACTGCGTTCCGCCACCAAACATCGGAACGATACTACGGAGCCGATCCGAAGGCATGCAGAAATTGTGACAGGGAGAGGTGATGATTCTTTTCCCCGATAGACGAACTATGCGATCCTAGACTTGGTCAACTGTATTGAGCTGAATTAGACTACAACAATCCTCCTGCCCATCGAAATTCATGGCTGAATAGGCGAATGCAACAGTAGCGTAGACTACTATCCTCGTGTCTTCGTACTAAGGCTACTCGAGGAGGACCGCATCAGAAACGCCGGCTCAAGACCTGTTCCAATGCCGTGTCAATCGCTGGGACTCTCATCGGCAGGAAGAGCCGAATTAACTCGATGAGTTAGCATCTACTTTCCGCCATTTGACTGTTTTCGCATTGCTAGCCCCGTCTCATTGCCGCGCAAGCAGGGGAAGTCTTTTGTAAGGTTATCGCTTTAGAGATAACTACGGACGCTACGCATGTCGATGACTGAGTTCATGGATTCGACTGCTGCGAAGATTGTCTTAGCAGCGAAGCGAGGTGATTCAGTCAATAGAATCGCGAACAAGGTCGATACATCGTATTCATGGGTGTACGATTGGGTTGAGCGATTGGACGATGCTGGTATTATCGCCAATACCGATGATGGAGTGCAGATTGTCGATCACGAGTTGCGCCAGCAGTACGCTGAGATGATGGCTGCGTTGTACAGCCGCGACAGTATCTCTCAGGAGGATGCGTACGTGATTCCTCACTTTGCTGGAATGGAGTTCGCATATACTGAGATTGACGCGGCATACGTTTGGACAGAGGGAGGCTATCAAATCGCACGGAGTCACGACGACTACCCCGTCTTCATTCAGGTCCACGAGCGCGATATCGAACGCTGGATCGCCTTCTTCCAGCGGTTCGGCATCCAGACGACCATCGACACCCGTCCAGAGAGGAGTGACGTCGATGGTAACGTTCACTACGTCTTGTTCCCGCAACCGGACGGCATCGAAATCGAGTGGGTTGGCGGGAACCCCGTCATTCCCTTGGATGATGCAGTTGAGCAGATGACGGAAAACCGTGCAGCGTATGAGCCAGCCTTGGAGATGATTGCCGAGATGCACGACATCGACATCAACGCACACCATCACCAGCCGACATCCGCAGACTAACTCCAGGAAATCCATATGAGTCTTCAAGAGCGTCAAAACGAACTCATCGCCACCCATCAAGCGATCCAAGAGGCGAACTTCCCCTACGTCCTCGTCGGTGGCTGGGCAGTTTCTGCCTTCCAAACGCGATTTACGACCGATGTCGACATGGTCCTTCCAGAGAGGCTACTGGAAGAGTATGATACCCTGCTCCGAGACCTCGGATACGAGAAGGAGTTCGATAATGACGTGGCGAACATCTACGAGGGACGGATTGTCCGATACAAGAAGCCGGTCGGCGATAACGCAGTACAGTTCGACGCGCTGGTTGGTGCAGTGCGGTGTCGACAAACTAACGCCGAGTGGTCCTATCGGTATCTCCACGAGCATAGTATCGTAGCGTCACTGGACGTTGCTCCAGACTTAGAGGGTCGGATTTCCGAGCCTGCGCTCCTCTTTGCCCTCAAACTCCATAGCGGACGGCTCGCAGACACACGCGATCTCGTGGTCATCAGCCTTCGAGCTGACTTCGATCGAATTGAGCGCCATCTCCATCGTGGCGACCCAGAGAAACTTGCAGCGCGTATCGAGGGAGTACTAGAGCGTCTTTCGGACGATAGCTTCGAGGACTCCTTCAAAGGAGTATTCCAGCAGCAGCAACTACCAGCGGATGCCCTTGACACCCTGCACCAGTTCCTTGACGCACAACTCAACCAACTCTAAGAACCTGGCCGTCGGCAAGAGATCTGACACGGCGCTAGCGGAAGCCCACCCTAAAGGGTGAGTGCAAGCAATGGGCACAGCAGAGCTAATCCACCGTGCGACGACTCGGCCGTGATTCCCACGTTTCACAGTGAACGTCGGCCATCATCAACAAAGCCATCCACGGCTCGCCCATCATATCGTAAACAGAGGTCGGCAACATCGATATCGCCGGCGAAAGAGTACGCTGGTACGACGACAGCACTACTACGAGATGGGTCGTGTCAACGGTGAGAACTCAGGGGGCAGTCGTTCAGAAAAATTGCTCGAGGACGGTCTCAAGCGCTGTGGCAGCCTCTGAAGCCTGTAAGATTTTAATCTCATTGTCGTACTGCTCATCGAGGGATGCTGTTTCTTCGGCGAGATCTTGGATAACCAAGAGCCCGTTCCAGCCGTCGCCGAAATAGTCCTCAGTGACTGCATCATCACCATAGACGAATTCATCGTCTTGGCGGAGGAAGGCAAGGTATTCGAGCGTCTCCTTGATACCCTGGCGGATAGTTCCAGTGTTTGTGCTGTTTTTGACTTCCGTGATGAGGTAGTCCTGGTCGCCGTCAGGGTGCGTGATTTCGAGGACGATGATGTCGGGCCGGCCGGTATGCGTCTGGAATTCTCGGTCCTGGAAGTAGTTGTTCGCGATGTTGAAGCCTGTTGTGTGGACTTTCTCCGTCCGAGACAATCCGTTCTGGTCACCGTCTGGCGTTGATCGAAATGAGAGACCGCGGTCGTGAGCGGAGTTGTCGTGATAGACGGCAATCTCGGTGCCATCGTCGTTGGTGAGTTGCGCGATTTCCTGGCGGTCGGTTTTGATGGTCTCGAACTGGGCGTTCGTCTCGTGGAGGTCTTCGAGCGTGGCGATGAACCGGAAGAGGACGAAGAGCTCAAGAAGGGTTTCGTCGTCGTCGGGCGTGATCGCTGTCTCAGCGAGCAGTGTTTCTAGCTGGTCGCGGTCGCCGTTGAATAGTCGGCGGCGTTGCTGGAGGAGTGCTGCGGCGTCGCGGTAGATGGGTTGCCGTGATTCGGTGGCGGTGTTGAGCATCCGGTCGGTTGGTTCGTAGGCTTTCGGGTCGCGGATGCGGCGGACGTGGACGTTCTGTTCGACGATGCGCCGCATATGGTTGATGAGGGTGGTGTCCCAGCGGTCGTTCACCCAGGCATAGTCTTGCTTGAGGTAGTCTTCGGCCTCGCGAAGCGTTTCGTGGATGATTGCGATGAGTCGCTTGAAGACGAGGTTTTCGCTGGTGTCGTAGTCTTCGGTGCGGTTGTCGCAGACGAAGACCGAACGGTCGCCGGGGTTCTGTGTGTAGCGCTGTTTGATCGTGGCGCTCCAGTTGATCTTCCCGTCGACCGTGCCGCGGGTTGTCCGGGTGACGGATTCAGTGTCGGTCTGGAGGTTGCGAACACGCTGTGGGAGGTCTTCGACGAACTCGATCACGTCGGGTGAGAGGATGAAGTGGAGGTCCAGCAGGAGCTCGTACTCAGTGAACCGCTCGTCGAGCGCGTCGGGCTTGATCGCGCTTGCGAATTCTCGCTCCGGGAATGCCCCGTGCATGACATAGGTGAGGATGTCCTCCGTCAACTGGTCGAGCAGCGTCTCCCTATCCATCGTCCTGACTGGCAGCCACTTGGAGCATGTCGCGTGACGCAGTGTCGAGTAGGTCTTGATCGATCTGGTCGACGGCTGCGAGGTCGGTGACGACGCGTTTGCGTTGCGGGACGCCTTCGAGCTGCGGGAGGATGTAGCTGATAACTGCTTGTGTGAGTCGGTGCTGCCAGTCGAGGGCTGTTGTTTCGGCGAGATACGAGAGAATGTCCTGGACGACGGCCGGCCCGATTGCGCGGTCGTCGATTGCGCCGTTTGCAGCCTGCCAGACACGGCCAATGTCAAGCAGTGGGTCAACCCCATCGTCGATGTGGAAGTCGACTGTGTGGAGACTCCAGACGTCTGCGTAGTCCTCGAGGAGCGACCGGAGCTCGGAGTCGTCGAGGCCAGCGAGGTCGGGTTCGGGTACGCGGATGAAGGCGAACCGCCGCATGAATGCGTAGCTCATCTCGTACAGCGACGTCTTGTCGTAGGTGTTCAGCGTCGCAAACAGATTCCACGAGTCGGGAATGTGGTACTCGTGAGGCTGGGCGGTGGCGTTGTCGTCGACGGGTGCGAGTTCGACTTCTGCGCCGTCTTTCGTGTAGGGGAGTTGGACGGGCTGGCCGGACAGAACGGTGAACAGTTGGCCGAACGCTTTGTCGATATCCGCGCGATTGAGCTCGTCAATCACCAGCGAGTCATTGCGCTGTGTGTTGGTGGTTCGTTTCTTGAAGCGATTGAGGACAAGGCCGGGCGTGAACTCGAGGTGGTTGCCAGCGTCGGTGTCGTCTTCATTCGGCATGTAGCCACCCACCGTATCGAACGTCGACCAGTCCGACGTCGCCGTCGTCACCTGCGACCCCGAGTAAAGGTATGGGTATTCCCTTGCGAGGTAGTCGGCGACACGGCGAGCGATCTCGGTCTTGCCCGTGCCTGGTGGTCCGGTGAAGATCACGTGTTTGCCGGAGCGCAGTGCGCCCTCGACCTGTGCGAGAATCGCTTCGCCCTGACCATTCGGGAAGTGGAGTTTTTCGAGAATCTTGGTGCTATCGTTGGTGATGTGGCCGTCGAAGGATTTGTGGAGCGCAATCGGGGGTACTTCCGTGACGCGACTGGCGAGTGCATCCACTACTGCGAGTGCCTTGCTATGGTCGTCGGGTGTGCCAAGCGTCTCGATTGCGCGGTGGCGAGGGAAGCCGCTGCCGGACGCTTGGTTGCAGATGTCGTCCGCCTCCGCGAAACCGAGTGCATTGCTGGTGAGAGCTTCGAGATCACCGTTGATCGTGGCAGGTGCTTTCGCCGCGAGATCTTTGGTATGATCGATAGCGTCGAAGTCGCCGGATAGATAGAGTCGTTCGAAGGTGAGGAGTCGAGAGAAGGTTTTGCCCTCGGGGCCGTCGTTGTCCTCGTCGTGCCACCAGATTCTATCGTCGGGTTTGGTGGTTGTCGCTCGGACAATACCGGCACCAAGCAGGCAACTTTCCTGGTCGTCGAGTTCGCTTCGACTTGGGCTTTCACGTGAGTGGAAGACGACGACATCGCCGGCGTCAATATTCGACCAGTGCTCCTGATCCTTCTCCTCCAAGCCGACTGCAGCGTGTTCATACGCCGTCAACCAGTAGTCCGGCGGTGACGTAGCTTTGTAGACCGTCGGCTGTTCGTCCTGGATCTGAGTGACGAGCGGATGATCTGGATTGTTGAGCGTTTGTATTGTGTCTTCTTGGCCTTTTTCCAGTAAGTAGTCGCCTGCTTTCTCGCTCAAGTTGAAGAGATATTGCTGGTTGATACCGGCATGGTTGACTGGATAGTATCGGTCAAGGCGGACGTCCTCACGCCAAAGATACTGAACGGCATCGACAAAGCGGACAGGGTTATCGAAAAGATGCACATCGATATCGACTCGCCGCTTCTCTTCGCCGTCTACGTGGACAAGATACGCTGGGTGCGTGACCTCTGAGTACCCTACGACTTCGCCGTCGACGTAATTGAATACGACGTCTCCCTGCTCGAGTTTCTGAAGGTCGTAATTCGGAAAATCAGTCCGAGGCGCCTGAAGATACTCGTTCTCGAGTTCTTCGCGACTCTGGTTCACCCAGTAATATGGCGCAGTCGCCGTTACAGACTCGTCATCGACCAGATCCTTCGCTGCGTCGTCCTCATTTCCCGCATTAGTCGAGTCTTCTGTTTCGTGGTTTTCGGCGAGTGCTTTCTGTCCGCCATCTACGCTCGTCTGTGTATGCTCTGCTTTGATTGACTCGACTGCCTTCTCGATGGACCCAAATTTTGAACGTAAATTGTCTTGCCTACGTTTTACTGGCCGCATGAATCCCTGAACTCTGTATCCCTCGCTATACTCGAGTGGGGCTGTGACCGCCTGTGTTGGGATCGAAAATTCCTCGAAGTCCGTTAGCGTGTATACGAGTTCGCTTGAGGGGTTATTCCACGCCCACTGTCCGAACTCTTGGCTCCTGAATGAATGCTGAATACGTCCGCCTGCGAAGAATCGACCATCCCGGGAAAACAGGACAATATCGCCCTCCTCAATTTCCTCGTGGTATCGTGCCTTCTTCGATTCGTACGTCGTCCCCCAGACACGCGCTTCCTGTCGGTGGTCAAGTTCATCCGGCAGACCCTCTGCATCCGATAAATCTAGCGGCGTCTCGACTGTTGACTGAAAATGCGGATGCCAATCCTCGTTAACAGGATGAAAGTAGAGCTTTACCATTTATATATAACCAAGGATACGCTTGGTTGAAACTTTCCTTTCCGATTGGAAGTCTCGCTGTTATTAGGCCTTTTTCCCTATTTCCGGGGCTCACAGGTGATTTCGATGCGGGATAAATTCGGACAATTACTGAGCAATCCCAGCACACAATTAAATTCCCCATCATATCCATTTATCTTTGATAATCAAACGCCTGGTTAGATGTGTTACAAGAGGACTGAACCAGCGGTATGAGGAGTAACATAGTCGAAGTCAAAAACTAGTAAAGTGATCATTAACCTCTTTAGCGGTTAATTTCGAGATCCCAATCCTCAATCAGGTATTCGCACGCAAACATCGCACTCATATAGTCAACAACGAGATCTACTTGGCAGCTGTCTCAGGCACCTTCGGGGCGTTACACGGATATTAGGAGAAAGCTCACGGTTTTAGCCGTTGGATGCATCCGTAAGTTCCATGCCACATTTTTCAGTAGTCAGCAGTACTAAGTTCCTACGATGAGAAACTGGGTCTTCGACCGCACCACGGCTTCACTGTGGATTTTACTATACTCAACAAAGTAATCACGCCGTCCAAATTATAATATTTTATTAGTCATAAAATTACGAGGTTGAGAACCCTTCAAGTAGGTTCTCGAGGGCATCCTCATCGGCAATGGCATTATTGATAAGTGACCGAACCTCAGCATCGTCAACAGCGAACGATTCACCAAGCCGATAAAGAAGGTCGTCCAGTTCGCCATCAAGGGTTCCATTTAAGTACGGGAGGATGTAGTTCTGCCACTGATTTGCGATTGCTTCGGATGAAAGGGGCCGCATTCCCGGCGAAAGTCTGGTGAACACTGTATAGCCGAGACGGTAGCGGTCCCTATGCGTTTCTCTTAGTGCGTCATTCACTGCTTCCAGTGCATCGAGTGATTTCGATAGTATGTCCTGAGCCTGCCCAGATACCTCATGATCCTCAGGCGGGTTTTCGTAGATATTTTTGACGCGGTCTGGCTGGGGGGAAACCTTGAAGACGCTGAAACGTTGTCGGACATTCGCTGGCAAGTCTCCAAGCAATGTTTCACTGCTGTCGACTATCCCGATAACATACATGTTCTCCGGAATATAGAACGGGAAACCAGTCTGAGGGAGCCGAACACGAGTGTTGGACCCTCGTCCACTCTCCGGAAGTAACTCCCAAACTGGCCCGAACGCTGTGGCAGGCTCTACAGCTGTGAAATCCTTAATAATATGAATATGTTTCGGTGGTGTCTGTCCCTTAGACCGGGCCTGTACAGCATCGGCTGCAGCGACATTGCAGTGCTGACCAAACGGCCCAGTTGGCAGCCCCCCATCCGCCTTTCCACCACTACTTCTCCCCTCGATGAACTCCGCTGGCGTAATATTCGAGTAGAACGACGACCGCCGTATGCGGTCAGATTCCCCCGCGAGGGGGGTCAGCACTGAATCAAACCATTCATCCGCAAACACCCTGAGCCCGGCTTCCTTCCCGGATGCCGGTGGTCCACAGACAACCGCAAGCCGAGAATCACATAACACACTCGCTAACCGACCGTACTCGCCAAACGGTGCGACATCAGGTACGTCGGGTCCTTCTGGTCGACCAAAAATACTCCTATCATATTTATCTGAGTCTGTGGGAGGCTGTGACAGTCCTGAATCCCACGGCTCTTCTTCAGAAAGCCACCGGCCAAAATCAGCGATGTCACTACTGGAACGGTTAATGAAATCCCAAAAGCTTCCAAATTCATTTAATGTTACTGATCGTTCAGGGTCCGTGAACCGGGTAAATGAGATAATATTATCTCGGTCATGTCCAAGAACTTCTGCCAAATCTCGGCTATTAATATTAACTCTATCATCGACGTCAGATAAAAGGAGGAGATATGGGTATTCAACTTCTCGGAACCGCAATTGATCCTCAAGTTTTCTCGCGCGTGACTCCACCAAAGCAGGGTTAGTCACGTTCTTCAAAGCGATCAGTAAAAATGATTCAAGAGGACTATACTTGACCCCAGTAAGCTGTGCCGCAACTGTATACTCGCCTCCAGTATAGAATAGCAACAGTGAATCCTGTAGAACATCTTCATGTATTCCCATAGGAAGCTGAGATGGTACCTCTTGACGAATCGCGGAAATAGCATCAGAAAGAGAGAAAGAATTGCCAACATAAGTGGCATCTTCCATGCGGACCTCCAGACACTGGACAATTTCTGATGCGTTCTCTGAAAGCACCGCATCGATTTCCCTCACGGTTTCCTGATCGAAGCGATTGTCAAACCCGTATTTTTCAGCTATTGATTTTCGAATCCCCCAGACCGGTCGCTCAGGACAAAAAGCCGAATCATCAAACGGGAAATTTTCATTAGGAACTTCCTCCGCTGGAAAAACTGTGAACCGGTTCAAATGTTCCATAGCTTCCGTGTTGGCTGCCGGAACTAGGTAAAGTTCATCTTGCTGCCAAGGATTAACCATAAAAGCTGATCAGCTCCCTTGTGAATAATTCCTCATTCTCGTTGCGTATCCGTGCAACTGCACGTGCGAACTCACCCTCGGCAAGAATGCCGCGGGAATACGCCTGTTGGAATTCCGTTGCGAGTTTTTCTTTATGAACATCTTCTGGCCCGTCGAATTCCAGCAACCCCTCAAACGGCCTTTCTCGTATGCCATCAGGCCCAACTATTGACTCAATGTACAGCTTCGCAAATCGCTGCGGATGGTCTGAGGGGAGTGCCTCAAGGAAATCAGCGAGTTCGTTCAGTTTTAGTAGCGCCATCACTTCGTCCGAATCCGTCTCCTCCAGTGCTGGAATCATTTCACTACTTAGCTCTCCGGCTACGTCGAGGAACGCCAGATTCCGATGTCGATTATCACTTTTGTTCACGTACTCCGAGATTAGCTGCACCACTGCTTGAATGGCTTCATTCTGTCGCTCTTCGGTCGACAACTGGTCAGTTGCCACCTGTACGAATGTCTCGAGATTATCTGGAAGCGATGGGTCATCTTGATCAGCAAAATCCTGTTCTTCGGCTCTCTCCAGCCCCTGCGAGAAGAGCGCAACTAGCCCAGCAAGCCGATCCTCGGTCAACCGATTTTTGTACCGTTCACTGACTGGTGATTCACCACCCTGCAGACGGAGATATGGAGTCGGATGATCAACCACGTAATCAGTGGTATTGACCAGGAAACTCCGGAGGCTCAGCCGACGTTCCGTGGGCACCCCAATCGAGTCGAACACTTGCGTCGTCTGCTCAACTGACCCAACTGTATTCCGACGGTGCAATCCTCCACGGGTCTCGTAAATCTCGTCAAGCAGGGCAGGATCACTCTGCAACTCTTGGTGGAATTGTGGAAAGTCCTCCTGCACCACGGTCAGCCATGCAATGAAGGGCCATTCCCATTCCCACTCCTCACTGTCCTCCTGGTGCTCTCCGTCTTGTTGCCTATCACCATTAATCTCGTTACCGAGCCGTCGGTCACGCTCCTGCACGAGCGTTGCCAGTGTCGTATACTGGTTTAAGAGCCGGTTCACGCGCCGTGGTGTTGACAACGTCGTAGACTGCAAGACATCGATGACGTCGTCAGTGACGGGAATCTGGAACCCTTGCTCCGACAGAGGTCCGTCATCAACCTCTAGGTCGGCGGTGACCTGTGGGGAAGACTGGAGGGTGGTGGTTTGTTGGTCGAAATACTCGTGAATCTGTTCCGTGGAGGGATCGGGAATATGGAGTTCGGTTTCGAAGAATTTCTCGAGGAAGTGCTGGCGGCTATTAACGTTCGAGAGGTATTCACCCGAATTCGCTGATGCAAGATGGTTGTAGAGTTCTTTTTCATCACATGGAATGATGTAGACGCACTTCTCGTGTTCGAGGAATGATTTTAGCGCGATCAAGACTTTGTAGGCTGTTTCGCTGTCACATCGGTCGAGGTCGTCAACGACGATGACGATGCGGTCAAGTTCTTGACCGTTCTGGGACTCTTCTTGATAGCGTTCGTTGGCTTTCTGGATAATCGTATTGAAGAGTTCCTCGTACGCGCCTGACCAGCCATCTTTTGGATTTTTTAAGGAACGTTCTACTATCTGGCTTGAGTCTCTGAATTCTTTTAACGCGGTCTTTGCGATCATAAGACCGCCGGACACCATCCCAGCAAAGATAGCCGTGACAACGCCAAGTATAGTAATAGAGCTGAACACCTGTGAAATAACTCCGAGAACTCCTGCCGATGGCGTCTGAAGATAGACAATGATTAAATACATCAACGCTATCCCTATCCCATAAATCAGGAAAAGCCGGGTCAACGCTGGACTAATTGCCCGAATGGTATCGACGATCCCCTGGTCGGTAATCTCATTTTCGTTGTAGGTGTCATATAGTGTCCGGACTATCTCATCTTGATTCAGAATTCCGTCATCTGTCTGCCGGACTTGATCCTCAAGTAACTCACTCTCCGGTGATCGAGCTGCGCTCTTCTCCGTAGAATCACTCAGTGACCGTAGCCATGCCATGAATGCGGATTTTTTACTGGAGAGGGTGTCACCAACTATTTCACGGAGGGAGTTATCAGTAGTTTCGACTTCGCTATCGGAGTTTTCAGTAGCCGCTAGTTCCGCCTGTACTTCTGAGGTGTGTGCTGTCTCTTGGCTGGTTTGGCTGAAACACAGATCCAGTTCGTCAGCCAGTGCTTGATTCAGGTCGAGGAGGAGATCAGTCCGTACTGACGAGTTTGCATGCTTCCAAGCGTTAACCGAGACAGCGATACAATCTTCGAAATCTTCAGTATCAATTTCGCAGGTCTTAATATACTGATATCGTCGACCGTTGGTCTTTTTTGTTTGACTGGAACGGATTCGCTGTATCAATATATTAACTATTGTGGATTTGCCGGCTCCCCACGACCCGAAGAGGCCGATGTGAAAGGGGGTACTTGCACCAAGAATTTGTTGCTCGAGCGTCTTCACATGACTTTCATGGTCAAATTTATCACGTGCGCTCGAAAATATATCGGAAGGATTAACAACCGGCATACGGCCAGTGACAGACCCCATTTCTTCGTCAGGTTTCGGATCTAGCGAATCGTTATTACGTTCACCACTCTGGGTATCTTGAGGTGATTGACTGCTTGCAGAGTCACTTGTTGAGGGAGTGATCGAGGATACTCTTTTAGACCACTGGCTGAGAACGAAGGCATCTTCATAGATGGTCAGCTGATCTATACGTACCATCTGCTTTCAGTATCTCAATCCAATACCCCTATACCATTATTTAACTTTCTATATTCACTGACTACAACCAGTAATGCGATCGTCCACCGCGTGACTTGCAGAAACCATCTTCATCCATGATTGATCTGCAAGTGTTGTAGGCTGCTCGTCAAGGCCAAATATGGGTCAGCCCCGATGCCTATTCCGAGCCTCGTGCCGGCCAAGTCATGGCGTCGTAAGGAGCTTGGCCTAATGATGCTCAGCCACTTCACCATCTTCGCTAATGCCTATTACATCCGTGCGTTCAGACGAGAGAAATCCGACCTCTGGCTGACGATTGATGACATCCTTGAGAACCTCAGTACAGAGTACGATCGTGATGAGGGTCGGTTGGCTGTTGAGGACAAACTCCGCGACTTAGCTCGGGTCGTTGTGCTGGAATTTGAGGATGGAGAAATCAGGGGGCACCCGGACATCTATCGAGAGGTTCAACAGGACGCCACGATTATTGCGTGAAACTCCACCTTCTGGTTGTCGTTGTTCCGTCTATTTCTGGTGAATTTGCCACACGACGCTACCGAGGTCGGGTTGAGAGGCATATTCCCCGGTTCTTGGAGAATCTGGCATAGGGCTGTAACAGATTCACTGCCTTCTACGACACTATGATGAGAAATCGCAGTTACCTCTCGTCCCATACTAAAGATATGCCTTAGACACTACTTCAGCAGAATACAGCAGTCTTGAGGAGGATAGTCCCATCCTCTCACTAACCCAATATTTTCGTTTGGTATCTGAGTGTCTTTTTATGCAACTCGGTAGTATTCAAGCATCAAACGTGGTGGAAGAAGGTTCGTGCCACAATTGATGAGCATGGGTTCTACCGAATCAATCCTAGCTACGGTAATCCCAAAGAGACAGGCGAGTTCTGGGTAGAAAATGATATTGTATCGCTATCGGACTGGGCGCTTGACGCTCACGGATAATCCTTCCTAGACGATCCTGATGTCGTAACGTTTGACTCTGTTAACAGCAAATTCAAGGATTTGATGGAGGGCGAGATTTTGTGGGGTGAAGTGCGCGAACTGATTGACAATATCCAGTTTAGCGATAAGGACACGAAGATTTCGGCAGGCAAAGCTAAAGGATGCATCAACCGTCGAGTTGTTCATTCGGGGGACCGAGACGTTCCCAGTCGGGTGTCAGTACCCGATGATGAATTTCTGAGACAGATGTTACACGACGGTAACACCTATCATTCGCCGACCTTCTTCCAACCGAAGGCAATGCTGTACCACACAGGCATTCTTACCGAGCGCGGAGCGGAGCCGTAACTAGATGAGCGGCTGTGAATACACCGTGTTCGAACGTTGTTGGTCGTTAGCCCTGATTACAGAGGGGAACTAGCAGCGCGACCTATTCAAGGTACTTCAACGCGGGGTACATTCGGTCGTCATCGGGTAACCAGATTTTCTCCCCAGCCAGTTTCTTGAATTCCTGATACCCATCCTGACTCGGGGCCTCGCTTACTGAGATCTCATAATCGGTGGTAACGGACAACCAGCCGTTGTCGTACGCCCAGTGATGGAGTTTACACAGGGCAATCCCATTCCGAATATCATCGGGCCCTCCTTCCGTCTTCGAGCGAATGTGAGCGGCTTCAACTTCGGGCCGTCCATCTGGTGTTTCGCGCCGAATCCCACAGAATGCACAACGCTCTTCATAGGCCTCACGAACGGTTTGTCGGAAGGCCTCTTCACGGGCGATCTGTTTGCTGGTGGTGTGTTCTACAGGCTCTGTGTCTGGTGGTTCTTCCTCGAGACGAGCGATCAACTCTTCTCTGGCTTCCTCAATCTCTGCAGTATCGGGTTTTGCGACGGTATCCTCAGCAAGTGCTGCGGTCCGAGATCCCCATTCCGGGATAATGAGACGGGCCCCCTCTTGGTTTAAGCGGTTGACGATCTCGCGAAACGCTTCCGACGAAAGTGTCTCGTTATTTTCGATCTGGGGGAATTCGCTCGAGCTAATTCGATAGAGATCCTCCCAAATCACTCTGACCTGATAGGGGTAGGTCTCCCCCCACGCATTCTGGATGATAAATTTTTCGCAGCCTGTGACCGCTGTCATGGGCCCGTAGATTTCGTTTTCGCTATAATCGTAGAGGAGGATGACATCGCCGGGGCTAACGTTGTGGTAGTCCGTATCCCCAACTATCTGTCGTCGCAAACACTCAGGACGAGTCCCCGCATTGCAGATATATCTCCAGTATGCCATTCAGTTACGGAGTAAACCTTGTTGGGGAGCGAACTTGTATCTATGCCTTTATATACTGTGAGATATACGCGACCACATTTTATTAGTACAGGTGTCCGTTTGCTAAGACTATAGAATGTCGACAGGCGGGACTTCAAAACGAGGCGATCTGATAGAGATAGATGACAACATTGCACCTGTACTGGTCACTGATGAGCTGGGGAAGCTCCACTATCGGGATGAGCAGGTCGCACTTACGCGGTTCGATCGATCGTATGTTGCCGCAGCAGGAAAGGCGGCAGACGAGGGGCGTGACTTGGCGCTAATCTATCCGTCTGCGCCGACCTATCTCCAGCTTCCCGTTCTTCTCGCGGTGGGCTACCAGAGCTATGATCCACCGCCGACGCTTTTCATCAGCAATCGCTCAGGGGCAGGGATTCGTGAGCAGTATTTCGATGTCGGGATTGGTGAGTCACTTCCCGGAGCTCCCATTCAATCTCTCGCTGATTTTACTGCCCCGCTGGTGAAAACCGGGGATGGGCGGAAACTCTCCTATATTACTCATCACAAACCACAGAACTGGGGCGGCGATTACAGAGGTGTCTCTGTCGTTCACTCCACGCTCGGCAGGAAGATCGCTGGTGATTTTCCGACTGAAGATGAGTTACCGCTTTCCGCTATCGTCCTCGATCTAACCACTAAGCTACTCGATGATTTCAGTATCATTGAACAGTATCAAGAACACGCGTCTGAGAGAGACATCCCGCTCCTCTATCTCTTCGATACTCCGTGTCACAGACATCTTGAACGTCTAGAAGATCAGAACGCGGAGAAGTCGCCGTCAGAGCAGGCCCTGTTCTGGGGGTATAGCCATTCGGTACTGGAACAGGCTGGTGAAGATGTACTTGCTATCGAGTCTCCGAAGTCATCGTTTAAACCGAGGTCGATCACATCGGAGAACGTCGATCAAAACTCCCCGTTTGAGGCCTCGATACCGGTGTTGCGGAATATCATCAACAGAATTAACCGAGAAGTGACTGAACTCACCTACGGTGACCTGCAGCCAGCTGCTACTGATGCCTATAGCAAAATCCAAGATGTCGCCAGTTATGTGCGGCACCGCCGAAGTACGTTTCCTCGCTCGGTTTCACACGCAATGCGAGATCTGTATTTCGCCTATTCGTATCTGAGTACTCTCCCGACATCTGTCGAATTTCATGATGATATCATGGCTTTCGAAAGCGGCTGGGGTGCTGGGTCGACGTTGGACCAGATGATAGACAACGTTCGGAAAAATTACCAGTCACTTGAAAGCGACGTCACCGGCGCCGGTAACATGCTCGAAGATGCATGTGATGAGCTATCACGGATGCGAAAGCAGCTCGTCAATCGGAATCCGAAGGCAGACGAAATCGTCCGTGAACTGCATTTAGCCATCGAGAATGATGAGTCGCTGGTGGTGCTCACATCGACGAACAGACAGACTTCGCTTTTGCGGTCGTTCGTGTCTGAACTGGCTGGCATCTCGGGGAAAGAACTGAATGATGTTGGTATCCAGTTCCATTCGCTGTATAATACGCACACAATCCCGATGGGTGATCGCCTGCTATTCCCTGGCGTCCCAACAAAGAGCCATCGACCGGCGGTACTGTCTGGTGTGACGTCGGAACAGACCTATCTATCATACGAATGGGAAACTGACCGGCTCAAATATTGGCTCGAGGAACTCCAGCGTATTGTCGATCAGCGATGTGGACCGGCCACACTTCGACATACCCTCGAGCAGCTCGGTGTCAGCCTCGGCAACCTTGAAGCCTATATTGACCTCCCCGAAGAGGGACAGGCACCGGTACCTCTGGACATGGAGGCCGACAGTAGCCGGTCGGAGTCTGACTCACTCGACGACGGTTCAGAAGACGAGGTTTCAACCACACGCAAACAGGGTGTTGGAGGAAACCCCTCGACAAGTGTCGGCACCAGTGATTCAGTAGTGGAGGAAAACACGGAGGTCGATCCAGACACGTTCAGGCCAGACTCAGACGCGTTTCGTAATGCGGCGGAGTATTTCGATAATGGTATCGAGCAAGAATCGGTCGATGAGGGACGTGAAACAGTTTCGTCGTCTGGAGAGGGAACCGTCGATGCAGTCAAAGTGTCCCTCTCGGGCGGTGCGTGTATTTTCGAGCGGCCGAACGGGCTACTCTGGGTATATGACGAACAGAAGACGGGAAAGAAGCGACGCCGCCGGAGAGCGGCAAATGCACTTGAGAAAGGGGATGTGGTACTAATCACTGAGCGAGAGTCTCGTCGCGACATCTTCGAGCACGTCGTTGAGAAGATCCGGTCCGAAGTCCCCGAGTTCAAGAAGTACAGCAAAATGCTGGAATACTGGCGGACCAACTTGGAGCGGATCGTTGCCGAAAACGATCTTTCTCACACGGACATGGCCTCTGCACTACAGACCTATGCCGAAGAAAACGACGTGCCTGAGGCCAGTCGAACGTACCACGCCGTGAGAGGCTGGGTGACGAAAGAAGCGATCGGGCCGGATAATTATCAGGTCATTGAGGCACTGGGTGAAATCTACGACGTCGATATTTATAAGGAGATGGCGATGGAGATTGAGGCTTCACTCGAGGAGATCAGAGATCTTCATCGCCGGGTCGGACATCACCTGGACAAGATTCTGTTCAGTGCTGGGTCGGCTGAGGATGGTGATACGTGGTTGTTCGAGGAGTTCAATATCAGGGTCGGAGATCTACAGGATGCTGTTGAGTATCGGCGTGTCAAGCGAGTCTCGGAAGACACGTTTGAGGTGAATAGTCGTGATCTTGGGCGCGTATTTGATTAGTAATTAAACCAACACATAATAATAATTGTGAAATGTTTATAAGGGTTCCCTGGGATTCCTAGGTCCATGTCTGGCGAACACACTCCAGATGCCGTCCGGGAGTTTTCACACTTCGCCCCAGAGCATACGGACGTTGGCAATGACGCCTATCGAGATCAGACGAAGCTCTCTCGATATATTGGCGGACGGGTTCTTGACCATGTGACCGGGACTGGGACCCGGAAAGAATCGGATGCGATCGCCCGCGTCGACAAACCATCCGACAAGTACTTTGCAGGGACACTGGCGCCAGCTGAAGACGCCGAACACAGTGATCTGTCGGATGAGCTCGAAAGCAAACTCGCTCCATCCGCGATCCAGGCCGAATTTATCGTCGATCCCGAGGAAACCGACGAGATCTATGTCACCATCTCGGGGCACGTCTACTATCGAACATTCCCTTCCTTCGAACAGCAAACTGCAGATGCGGCCAGTACTACAGCAACGGAAGATTCCGTCCAAGGAGATGATGAGAGCGAGATTGGACAAGAAGACGTCGATTATGAGCGCTTCGGGCGAGTCTACCATCGATACCAGTTCACCACGGACCCAATAGCGATTCCGGTCCCCTCTCTTGATGAGCAGCGCCGGATTTCACCTTCGATCGACGAGGCGGACCCGGTCATTTCCCGCACCCTAGATTCGATCGGGAATGAACTCGAAGAGGTTGACCAAGCAGCCGACAGCCCCCCGCTCTGGCGGTCAGACTGGTTCATTGACCGCTCCGTGGACCTTGGCTCTGTACCTAGAGCCCCGGCCAACGCAGAAATCGACTCGGATGAGTACACGGGCGATCTTTACTTCCCGTCTGGGATTCTCGAACACGATACCGAGGAAGCAAACCGAGACGCGTACGACGCACTACTTCAACGGATTACTGCAGGCCCATCGGATGAACGTGTATTTCCTGACTGGGGGATTTCTGTCGATATCGAATTTGTGAGGACAGACAGGGGGAGGACACGGGCAATTCTAACCGTCGAAAACACGTCGTCTGGTGACCCACGAGATGACGAAGGCAGCCTCCACCACACGATGGACAAGGATACGACACTTTTCGACGTGACTGCTGATATCGAGGCCGGTTCTGGGGAGTTCCGCAATTTCACGTTCGAACGGCTCGAGGATGACTTCCGCTACGATCGGTCTCTTCCGGGCCGTGGGACAAACTGTGTCGTATCCCGGCCGGATCCTAACGATGGCTCGCATCTTCGGACTGAATACCTCCCGGTGCACCGCCAGAGACGGTACGTCCCGCGTATGGGTGAGGACATGAAGCGGGATCTTGACCTGACATTCGAGACGCTGCAGGATCTGGAGAATGGCGGACTGGAGGCGCTGGAGAAAATCCGTGATGAGATGTGGGATTATCTGGAGAACCAGAATCGCGGATACGATCAGGCGCTGGCGAATCACTACGAGCAAAAACAAGACTTTACGGAGGACGACAGGCAGGATTTCAATGAAGACCGGGAGGCATTCCACAAGGAGATCTTGCGAGTCGAGAGGGCGATCGAGTGTCTCCGTGCTGATCTTGAAGATGAGGAAATGGACGGGCATGTTGTGCGGTCGTTCGAGCTGATGAACCAGACGTTCGGGGAAGCGCAGGATTTCCCGGGCTGGCGTCCCTTCCAACTGGTGTTCATTCTTCGGGTCCTTCCTGACCTCGTCAGTCGAGAATATGATGAGTGGAGCGAAGTCACTTGGCGGGAGAGGGAAGCAGCAGAAAACTACAGTGGTGATGAGATGGACGCTCTCGATCTCGTCGACATCGTCTGGTTCCCGACCGGTGGAGGGAAAACCGAAGCATACCTCGGTCTCGGCATCTTCGGGGCGTTCTTCGATCGATTCCGGGGGAAGAACTATGGAGTAAGTGCTTGGACCCGGTTCCCGCTTCGTCTGCTTTCCCTTCAGCAAACGCAGCGACTGGCCAAGCTGCTGATGTATGCTGAGGTGATCCGGACGACGGCTCCTGAACTATGTGGTGACGACAAGATGGGGTTCAGTCTGGGGTATCTGGTCGGTTCTGCAAACACCCCGAACAAACTCTCAAATTACGCTAAGAATCCAGATAGCGATGATGAGTATATCCGGATGTACAACCGGTACAAGGAGAAAGAAGACAAGCGAAAAGAGGCCAAGGTCATCTCGGCCTGTCCGTTCTGTGACGCCCCCGTCAAGGTCGAGGTGACCGACGATTTCCGCCTCTCCCACTGCTGTACAAACGACCGAGAGGATTGTGACTGGCAGCAACGCACGCTTGATATAGATGGAGCATACCAGATATTCGATCGCGACGAACTGCCGATTCACGTCGTCGACAACGAGCTCTATCGGTACGCGCCGACCTTCGTTGTTGGGACGATCGACAAGATCGCGGCGGTGAATTACGAACGGAAATCCGCCCATCTCTATGGCGGGAAGATGACGCACTGGTGTCCCGACCATGGATTCGCCAGTCTCGGGGAGTGTACCGAGAAATACGCCTGCCATAGCGATAATGCTGGATCACTTGATCCGGAGGAGGATTTGATTCCTCTAGAGGAGACACCGTTTGGAACGCCGACGGATATCTCTCCGACGCTCCAGATTCAGGACGAGTTACACCTGCTCAAGGAGTCACTGGGGACCTTTGATGGTCACTACGAGACGTTCGTGGATGCCTATCAGCAAGAGCAGGGGCTTCAGCGAACCAAAATCGTCGGTGCGACAGCAACTATCGAGGAATACGAGAAGCAGACAAAGCAGCTGTATCTCCGAAAGGCAGAGCGGTTCCCTACGGAGGGGCCGTTCCTTGGGGAGAATTTCTACGCCAAGACCGAGGATACGACTCGACGGCAGTTCTGTGGCATTTTGCCGCACGGGAAGACGCATATCAACGCTGTTATCGATCTGCTCTATCACTACACGCGTGAAATTGAGACGCTGAGAGAGGAGATACGGGAAAGTAGCGGTCAGCATCCGTTGATCGATGAACTCTCATTTGAGAACATCTCGTCAAGCAAAGACTTCCTTGAGCTTCTGAAACTGTACGAGACCAGTCTTGCCTACACGATTAGCAAGAAAGAGAAGAACCCTCTCGTGCGTTCGATTGACGGTCAGATGGCGGACTATCTTCGCAGTGATGGACTACGAACGCCGCTCTCGGAAGAGCTGACCGGGGATACGCTATTCGATGACGTCGAGGAGATTCTGAATAATCTCGAGGATCCTCCGAATGACTTCCGCGAACGGCTGAATATGATCACCGCGACCAATATGATCAGTCACGGTGTTGACGTTGATCGGTTCAACTACATGGTGTTCTTCGGGATGCCGCGGCAGACGGCAGAATATATCCAGTCGAGTTCTCGTGCGGGCCGGAAGCATCCTGGTCTTGTCCTTCTGTGTTTCAATCCGAGCCGTGAGCGTGACCAAAGCCATTACCACATGTTCAACAAGTATCACGAGTTCCTCGACCGGCTCGTCGAGCCCGTCCCTGTCAACCGGTGGAGCCAGAATAGCGTCAAGAAAACGATCGCCGGGATGTTCTTTGGATGGCTCTACAACCAGTGGATGTATCAAACTGAAGACCATTTCTGGTTCTCGGACGACGTTCGCCCATTTGTTAGGGCAATTCGAAACGACAATGTGCAGGACACGGACGACTACCGGTCGACCCACATTACTGGTCAAGACGATGTTCTTGAGCTGCTAGAGCTGTCCTATGGCCGGCATCTGGGAGGCGAGATCCCGGATACCTTCCAAGAGATGCTGGAGAAGGAACTGGACAGTATGCTGGCGACGCTGGAAGGTGCCCGTACGCAGTTCGCTGGGGAGGCTCTTACCAATGGGCCAATGCGAAGCTTACGGGATATCGATACGGAGATCAAGTTGCTTCCAGACGACTGGCATAACAACGCCCTGTTCGAGACGCTAGAGGGGCGATAACGATGGCCGAGAACGACGATAACTACATGGGGCGGGGGAAGGCGCAGGTACTCTTCAATCATCTTCCCCAGAGTACCTTCGACTACGATCGAGGGTTCGGGATTCACCGGGTCAAGCGAATCCGTGGTGAAGCGGCAGATGAACTCGACCGACAGTATATCGGGGAACAGGTAATCCGGCGTGTTCGTCAATGGAACAAGGAAGATGACTCGCTCGGCACTACCGGATTCCCCGATTTCGCCGATTCATACGAGCTGCTGAAGCCAACGAAGGTGAAAACTGAATTCTTCCCGCTTTTGCTCTCCTGTGAGGAGTGTGGCCGCGCTCACTTCTATCAGTCACCAAATCAGCTCGCATATCAGAATGAGGAGATGAAATGCGATGAATCCGACTGTGACGGGGAAATCTCACAGGAACAATTTGTCGGATTCCATGAATGCGGGTCTATCGAATCCCTTGCCCCGTCGCAAAAGTCACAACCCTATCGAAAACCGGGTCCCTGCACGTGCAACAGTGAACGGTGGCGACTCGACACAAAGGGCAGTCAGCGACTGCAGAATTTCCGCTGGGTCTGCATGAACTGCGGGAACCGAGAAGAACTAAGCCAGCAGTGTGGGAGCAACTGCGATCTCGAAGAAGATTTCCTGTCGTTCAACGTCCACCGTGGGAGCAACGTCTATCAGCCGCACTATTTCAACCTTGTCAGCGTCTCGAGTACAGGGTCAAACCGTCTCAGTTCTCCAAATGAGGCTATTGCGGTGCTCGCCAAGTACCTCGGGCTCAGCGACGATCCGGTCAGCAAGATCGATATCGAGCAATCAAAAAAGGACACCGAACGCGAGGAACTCGAAGAAATGCGTGATAGCCTCAAAGCCAAGGGGCTTGATGACGCTGCAGAGGATATTGAACGGGAACTGGAGGAGCTGGATTCGGGTGGCGAAAGTATCAGGGACGGAGTTGAGCGCTTCACGCCCAAGTTAACGGCCGGGCTCAATTCGGACTCACGTGCCGAATATCAGTATGCAACCGATGCGGTCCAAGAGATCTATGAGCACCTGAACATTACCAACGAACTCCGGACGCGGCAAGCCTCTGAGGTTATTCTGGACCGGGGTGAAGTCGATCTGCGACAGCGAGAATCACTTGAAGAGCAGGCTGCTAAGGTCGAGCGCAAGATCGATCGATTCGGAATCAGTGGCGCTGGTCTTATCGAGGATTTCCCGATCACGAGTGTCGTATTCGGGTATAGCCGTGGTGGGCGTAACCCAGATGAAGCCCGTCTCATATCGTTCGGTGCTGAGGATGCAGAACTGGTCGACGGCCAGCTTGAGTCGTCTACAACGCCAGTGTTTGTAGATACGGTTCGAACCGAGGCGGTACGGTTCAAGCTTCGACCACGGGTGGTAATATCTTGGTTGCTCGAGAACAGCCGGCAGGAAACCGATCTGGGGGACATGCTTCACGAGCAGATCCTGCAAAGCAGCATGCCAGAGTCCCGGGCGGTTCCTGTTCGTGAGAACTGGACAGGACAAACGGTCAATGACTGGGCTGTGGTGGAGGGATCCTCGATCGAGACAGAACCGCTCGATAACTGGTCAGCCGAGGAAATCAGGGGTTGGCTGGCCGAGAATATGACGCCAATTCCTGAGTACGACACCATTTCAGTCGATGATCCACAGCAGATCATCAGCTACCACGTCTACCATCTGGTTCACTCGTTCTCGCATGCAGTCCTGAAGTATGCAACCTCACTCATCGGAATGGAGCGAACGAGTATCTCGGAGTACCTGCTTCCTCGGTCGCTGTCATTTATTATTTACACTAACCAGCGGACTGATTTTAGCCTCGGTGGAATGCATGCGCTCGTTGAATCAGGTCTAGATGACCTGCTCGACGAGATTTACCAAGGCGGAAATAACTGTGTGTATGATCCGGTCTGTAGCCGTGACGGGTCGAAATGCTTCAATTGTATGTTCGTTTCCGAGGTTTCCTGTAGCCATCTAAATCGTAATCTCGGCCGAGATTTCCTGTTCGGTTCAAAACGGATGGCAAACCGGGATCTCGTGGGGTACTGGGAACTGGCTGAGGAGCTCGCCCGAGAGGGGGATTCCTGATGGGATGCTTGGCTAGAGAGACCAGTAAGTCGGAACCACACGCGGCGGCGTTGAATTGGGCACTACGCTGAATTACTTCCGCAACTTGCGCACAGCGACGTTCGTAATGTCAATGTGCCGCTTGAAGGCTTTCAGAGTGGGCGTTGCATCGCATGGTACACCGAACAGATATGGGGGCCGCTTTGATCTGCCTTTTCATCGTCTTCCGAGGGCTGTTTCACTCACGTCCCGAATCTGGACACAGGTAACAGAGCCTGTCGACCGCTCGTACTTGCTCGTTATTCGGGGGAACAATCTCTTGACCAGCAGGTGGTGAATTCTCGATCTAGATGCGGGAAGAACGGCATCCGGCACTGAGTGGACAGGCCTGACAGTCAGGAGACGACGGCGTACAGATCTCTGCACCGAGGTCGAGAAGTGCTAGGTTGAACGACCGTGCGAGGCCCGGTTCTCTGGGTACCACCCCGTCAAATACACGGTATACTGAGTCACTTTTGTGCGGCTGGCTTGACAACTCGCAATCAAAAAATCTGGATAGTACTCGGGCAAAATTGGCATCAACGAGAGAAAGGGGACGATTGAAGGCGAAAACCAGCGTTGCTCGCGCGGAGTACGGCCCAACTCGCCATGGCTTTTTCAGCTCTTCTTCAGAATCCGGAACTTTCCCATTGTACTCAACATGTACCAGTGTCGCGACCTCACGGAGAGTTCTCGTCCGCTGGTTTCCGAACCCTAGGGGTGCGATAATCTCTCGGATTTCGTCATCCGCTACAGAGTATAGAGCCTCGGCATCCGGAAATCGGCCAAAGAAGTCGTCATACACATTTGCAACTAGATCTCCTCTGGTCCGCTGGAGGAGAATTTCCGAGCAATAAACGTGCCAAGGATCGGTTGTTTCTCGCCAAGGATAGACCCGGCCGTTATTTTCGAGCCAGACCAGAATATCAGGGAGCATCGAGAGAAACTCATCCATCTTTGACGACGGGCATGAACAACCCAAGTGATCGAGTGCTCGTTCACTGACCTCCGGGCTTGTTAACTCCCTCAGGATAGAAGCAGATGTCCTCGTTCGCCCGAATGGCAGTTTTGGGTGTTCGCGAGGCATTACCAGTACTCTATGACTCGCACACCTCTTGTATCCATGGTCACAGTGCTCCATCGCGCCCGCACCAAGGCCTCCAGTTCAGGACTTTGACTCACACCGAAATTTAGGGAGCATCCATCAGATTCATTATAGGGCTTGGTCAAACAGGACTATGTCGAATCTGGCAGAGTTCGTCCCTGAGAATCTCCCCTCGGAACTTCGCCAGGTGACTGATGCCGAACGTGAGCATCACCGAGATCTGGTAGTTCGAAATATCGATATCGTCATTGATTTCTTTGCAGCAGAATCTATACGCGAACAAAGAAACCTCCCCGTGGGGTGTCCGTCTGCAACCCCCGAAATTCTGTCTCGAAAGCGAAGTTCAGGCGAACAGGGTAACAAATTCCCTTGCCGGTTCGAACAGTTCGCTGAATTACCCGACGGTGAGGGGGAGTGTTGTGGAGATCCACTCTGTGGTAGTAATGATCCCCTTGACGCGGTAGCTGCAGTCTGTCTGGCCACCAATGGACGACCCCCGAGTGCTAGGTATCGCGAACACAGGTGGCGAGAACTGGTCAGTGGCCTCAGAACGGACGTCGGGGACTGGGACGAAATTGCAGCCCTGCGTAAAGCCGAACTCCTGAACGTGCTTGGATCACTTTGTGGAGAGTCCGGATTCAACCGTGAACGGGGTATTCGGTTGTTTTCTCTTCTCCAGCAGATCGATGATTCTGAGCGGACGGCGGGTGTCTCATTGACTGATTTACCGAAGCTACAGTATGAGCATCTCGCCGACTTTCTATCTGGTCTGCCCGGCATCTCGGAGAGTGACGCATGGTGGTTGCTACTGACAGCTTTCGAGAAGCGGGTTTGGCCTACCTCACCCCGAACTGACATTCTGCTGTGTTCGCTGGGGATTCTGCCCCTAGAAAAGTATTCAAGAGGTGAATCGCGGCGAAAGCTGGTGGAGGAAACCTTTTCGGACAGGCGGCTACCTGTTCTCCATCGCGTTCTCTCCGCACACGCGATTCGAGCTGGCGGAGAGTCCTGTGGAAGCGCCTGTCCAGTGCGGAAATTCCTTCTACCTTACCGAATCCGAAAGCAGAATGAGCCAAACGACTCTTCTCTTCCCGTTGTTGTTGACCTCTTCTCAGGTGCGGGAGGGTTCTCCACTGGTATGAAAGCCGCCGGATTCGATGTCCGCTATGCCGTCGATCAGTCTGTCCACGCGACCGACACGTATCGCCTAAATCATTCAGAGATTCCACATCAGGCGGTCCGAACCGAGGACATTCAGGAGACCGTTGATTCGGGCTTCTTTGAGAATACCGAGGAGGATATCGACGTCGTGGTTGGCGGTCCACCATGCCAGGCGCTCTCCCTCGCGGGCTATCGGTCGCGACTCTCGAATGAGGAGGAATACAGTGTTCTCGACGACCCTCGAGCCACGCTCTATCAGAGCTACATCGATGTTGTCGACGATATTGGGCCCGAGGTCATCGTGATCGAGAACGTAGAGGGCATGGTTTACGAGATCGAGGACACCGGAATTGAAGTTGCTGAACTGGTCTTGAAGGGGCTTGCAGAGATTGGATATGAAGCAACCGTCAATCTGGTAGACTGCTCTGATTACGGACTGCCCCAAGACCGAAACCGCGTAATCATCTTCGGCGTTCGAGAAGACAGCGAGTCTCTCACGCTTGACCCTGAAGACGTGCTCGAGGAGTTCATCACAGGTAGGACAGACTCGACGCCGACCATCCGGCAGGCGCTTTCAGGTCTGCCACGTCTCAAGCGTGGTGAAGGCGGGAATGTTGTCCCTCGCCAGATTCCCGGCCCCAAGAGTGAATTCTTCCAGAATGCAGACCTCGAGGGCGATGTCGGCTTTGTCTATAATCACCAGGCTCGAGAGCATCCTAAACCAAAGGACCGCAAGCTCTTCGACGAGGTCATGGAACCTGGGATGGATAGTGCCGATGTCATTCACGGATCAGAACACGGCGACCTGATCGATTACGACATCGGGACTGAAGATAACCCCCGGTTCACCGATAAATACCGGATGCTCGAGTGGGATGAACCTTGTCCAACCATCGTCGCCCACCTCAGGAAAGACGCCAATAGCTTCATTCTCCCTGACTATCACGAGTACTACACCCAGTCCATCAAAGACCCCTGCAACAAACGGAACCGAGGAATCACTCCCAGAGAAGCTGCGAGAATCCAGTCATTTCCCGATGATTTCGTCTTTCTCGGCTCATTCACAGACTGGTACGAACAGATTGGGAATGCGGTTCCACCCTATATTGCAGAACAGATCGGTCGCGCTATCGCGCAGAAGCTAACCACGGAGAAATCAGCCAGCACTACGGCACAGAATTCACAGGCGCCTGCCGAATCAGACGATTAACTCGCTCTGTTTAGCTCCCGTCAACCACCTCCTCGCGAACCGCCTTTCCGATTACTTCGCCGAGCCTCGGCGGAACGGCGTTTCCAACCAGCCTGAATGCTGCTGTCCGAGCGACGGGGAATCTGAATGAATCACGGAACGACTGCAGTCGGGCCGCTTCTCGTACCGTGAGTGACCGTGCTTCACGGGGGTGGATAAACATATGACCGTCTTTCTGGAGATGCGCCACAATCGTCGACGCGGGTTCCTTTGGATTCTGTTTCTTGTACTTGTCAGCGAAGATGTCCTCTCGATATGGCTGGAGATCGAGGCCAACCTCGCCAATATTCCACCCCACCCCTTCGCCGAGAAGCTTGTACAGCGTCAAATCATAGAGATTGTGTCCCCTACTGCGGTGATTGTACAGCGTCTGTCCCTCCTGTTCTTCATCGACGTCTCTAACCCACTCTTGGTATTCTGAGACCGGCGGGATAGTGTACTTCGTCGCCTCCTTCGGTGGCATCTCCCCGCCAGGAGAAACCGGTGGAAGGTCGAGAATTGCATCCGCCACAGTAATCCAGGGTCTCCGCGTGGTGTTCTTCTCGACATCCTCTCCGTATCGATCCTCTGGTTCCACCCCCCAGTCGGTCACCGTCGTCTGATCGCCATCGATATTCCTGTTCCCCGGTCGATGGAGCTGCTTTTCTTTTTCTCTGATCGGCTCACGGTGAGTCCGCCACTGCGTGAGGTCGGGATTCGGTGTGTGGAGTCGGTTCGCAAGAAAAAACGCCCTCGTCCGATGCTGTGGAACGCCAAAGTTGGCCGCGTCCACCTTGACGGCCTCAACTCTGTACCCCAACTCGGCCATCTCGTTCTTGATGATATTGGCGACTTGCTCTCCCTCATCGTTTTCCGCGCTCAGTATTCCCTCGACGTTCTCCATGATGAACGCCTTCGGGCGGTAATGATCCACGAGGCGGAGAAAATTCTGATATAGTTCGTGGCGTTCGTCTCTTTCTGGCGTCTCTCCGTCGAAAGACCTGATTTTACTCCGCCCGACTTTCGAGAACGTCGGACACGGTGGCCCACCGGCAATCAGGTCGACCTCACCCGGCTCAAGTTCAAGAGCGTCGATTTCATCCTCGGGGACTTCATCCTCTTCCGGATCGATATCGATCTCACTCCCATCTAGAGAGAACGTCTGGATGTCTCGCTCCAGCGCATACCCCTCATGGTTGTGATTGTAGGTCGTGATAGCGTCCGCGTCGCTGTCGAGACCCCAGCGCACATCGAATCCTGCGTCCGTAAGTCCCTGTGAAAGGCCGCCCGCCCCACAGAACAGATCAATCGCGACTGGACGGTCAGACATACATTACCTCCGCAGTGGAGGCTCGAAAGGAAACTCGACACCTGCGAGCCCCAGATAGTGGACTAGAGTAGTGCATACTGAGTGAGGGACAGTCCTCGCGCTTACTCACTCATACTTTCGATTTCGTCGGAGGTAAACAGGATTGGCATGATGATCTGACCCATGCCGTTGATACAGTCCTCCAGAACATCAGTGACCCCAATTTCCTTCTCGGTTAATTCATCCCCGCGCTGGTCTTGGAGTTCTCGGTACTGACTGATCGTCAGGAAGATCACCGCATTCCTGTACTGATTCTCTACCTTCGGCTTCCAGCTGTCTTTGATATTCTTGTTCTTGATGAACGAGCGGAGTGGTGCCGCATCTATATTGATGGTAATCGTAAGCCCACTCACACTCCCATCCATACTCGGCTCTATCCGGGCAATCACTGTCTCGTCAAACTTCCTCGCAACATCATAGTCGATCTCCTCCTCGGGGATATCTAGGTCTGTCAGGTCAAAATCAGGAGCATCCGGATCAAAGTCCCAGTCCTCCCGGTTCACCAGCTGTATTTGCGGCATGTCAAGCCCACCTTTCCGCTTTTTGCCAGTTTCACTTTCTCCAGATTCTCCTGAACCTGCCCCCTCGTCTCCGGTGGTGTCCTCTGTCGTTGTAGAAACACCACCCTGGTCAGGTTCCGCTTCTGCAACGTATGCTACCTGCAGGTGTTCGTAGAGCGGGCTCGGATCAGCGACAGTATCCTCAGGCGCGTTTTCAGGTGTAAGGGCGCGGTAAACTGCCTCCTCCCATTCCTCTTCTTCCGCCGGGTCGACATCGATACTCATCTCGTCGATATCTTCTTCAGTCGCCTTGGGCCGAGTCAGTTGAATCGTCAGGAAGTCGCCGTCCCCCTCCTCGGCGTCCGTCTCGGGTGCAAGCGTCAGGACGAGAACACCATCCCTGAGCTCAACCGATTGTTTCAGATCCGAATTGGAGAGCATCAGATCACCACCGAGGGCACTGCGGGCCAGATAATCCGCCTGAGCGTCCGTCCCGAATCTAACCTTCTGCGGCTTGTTGACCGGAACCTCAATCTCCATCGTGCCCTTCGACTCATCCCAGAAAGTATGGTCACCGTCTGGATCATACTCGTCGATCAATCTGAGGTATGTCGGTAGTTTCGGCTCTTCCGTCCGCTTGCGGTCGCCGTCCCCACCTTCTGTACCTTCTTCCGCCCCCAGTTCTCCAGACCCGTCCTCTCCGTCTTCGGTTTCATCACCGGGGAGAAGGGTTGGTCCACTGATCTTCGTGCCTGAATTCACGTATTCTGCAAACTCCGGGTTCTCGTTCACGAACTGCTCGAACGACTCTGGGGTGAACTCTGAATCCTCGCTGCTCCGTTTCGCACGGCGCCGTTCTTCCTCCTCGCTCAGCATATCGCTCGACTGGAGAGCTTCCTCGAGGCCGTTGAGAAGACACTGGGTCTCACGCTTTCCATCCTGAAGTCTGTCTCTCGTCGGCTTGAAGAGGTCCGACATGTCAGGGTTGGCGAAGTCATCAAATCCCATGATGACCACCGCGTCATCGGCGATTTTCGAATACCCACATCGGTTCTTCAGGAACGAGATCCCTTGATCACCGTGTGTCTGCCCGTTGACCGTGAACATCACAGCGTGGTCTCTCTGAATGCCAGAGCGAGTCGCCGCGTCTTTATTCCCGCTCGCGGCTTGGACGAACCGACGTTTCCCACGTGAAGTCGTTTCAACCTCTTCCAGCCGATCCTCATCCTTGAACAGGATTATCCGCATATCCCGCTCGCCAAGGATCTCCGAGCCGACTCTGTCAAAATCGTACGAGATCGTCTCGATGCCCTCCAAGAGTTCCTCGTGACCTCCGTTCTTGAGTGAGGGCCAGAATCCTCGCGTTCTGTTTTCGTTGACCGAGGTCGATTTATACCGGGTTTCTGTCAGTGTGATATCCAGCGGGGAATTCACCACGTACCGTTCGAATTTGTATAGGAACGGCTCCTGTCCCGCGATGTCTGCTTTCGAGATGTTTAGCCGGTAATCATAGACCTTGACGAACGACCCGAATTCCTGATTACCGAAGCTGGGGTCTTCGCCGGCCTTCTCTGACAGCTCTTCACCAAATTCACCCTCGAAGGTAGGTACCTCCCCATCAAGAACACAATATTCGTACTGGTTTTCGTCTCGGTTCTGTCGAATCAGACTCCACGACCAGTCTTCTTTCTCTTCATGAGAGGCTGACGCGACGAACTTGTAGCACCCCACGTGTCGATCGCCACAGAACTGTAGAACACCCGTTCCCCCCATCCCGTACTGTCCTTGCGTGAAACTGTACTGCTGTTTGATGAGGCCGGGCGTGTGAAGTCCAAGGAAGGTATCCTCGAATTTGTCCTGTGGTTGCCCACATCCCTTGTCCCGGATTGTGAGATTGAGGACGTTGTCTTCAGTCGGGATACTTCCATCAGCAATGATGTTGATATCGGAATTTTCGGGCTCAAATTCGTCAGCGACCTCCTTCATCGACTCATAGTCGTCCGGATCTGCGTCTTCAGGGGCGTTTTCTTTAAAACCGCGGATGAGGACTGCGTCGTCAGCGTTTGCTTTCAACTCAACGAAGCAGGGCATCGGATTACTTGCTTGGGTCTGAACCGTCCCGTAATTATTAGGTTCATCACCCAGTGGCTTCCAGTCCAGATTCTGGTTCGATTCCAGCTCCTCCACAATTTCGGTGACTTCCCCTGGAGAATCAGCAGCAAGAAATTGGCTAGCGAATTTTTTTGATGTAGAGACCGCGGAACCAGTTTTCATGATAGTTACTTTTCCTGAAAAGCGTGATCCTAATAGAAGTTATGTCTTAGCTTAGGGCCTTTACTGGTTCGTGAGGTGGTATATTTTTCTTCCAATATCGTGTCACCCGATTCTTTAGATAGGGGAGTAGCCGGCCACCGGAAACCAAAACTACGGAAAACAGATGTGACTCGTTCCTCTGATCGTTTGTTCTTCTCTCATAAAGTCTGTGACTTGATTCTCGACCTCCTCTAGCCTAGGCTGGAGTTCTTAGGAGATGCCCAATGGTTTGAGCATGATTTCGGCACCGCATGTAAATCAGCCATACGATTTAAGCTATACCCTGGAAATCAGAAAGTATACGCGCTCGGCAGTAGAATTCCAGGTACACGGCTAGGTACTTACTCAGGTACATACAAAGGTACCTCAGTACCTACTGGAGAACACCAATGAGTAGGCAGATATGTACTTGTCTCAGTGTAACCTAGTGGGTCAATTCGCTCCGCAATGTCGGCCGACGGTGCTGCGACGATGCACCCCGGCGTCGGATACTGAGCGGTGAAAGATGGGTACGATCCTGACATGGCCGTGGCGGTGTTCCGCTGGAGCAGTATCTCCGCGACTAGTATTTCGAATGCGGTCCGTTCGTCCGCGCGCCACGGGAGCGAGTGGCGTCCGTTCTCCTCGTACCAATCGAGCAGCGATTCAGCGAACGTCCGTCGGGGACTTCTCATGTGGTTTCTGGCACGTTATCGTTGAAGAACTTGTGTACGCTCGCTTACCTAGAAGACATCGTTTCTCCACGTGGTGTAAGTTGGACAAGACGTTAACAGGGAACTCGTGAAATACATGTATGGCTACAAGCCAGGCAGTTAATCAGTCAAAACGTGAGAAGCGATTGATGCCTTTCTCCAGATATACTACGAACACGTCAAGGACTTCTACCTAGAGAACATCGACCAAACTCGGTATCTGAATGGAGGGAGTTTCAAGTATCGCTGGTTTGATAGGGCAGATATGAGTGACTTAGATTTCTCAGTGTACGGGATGAAACTCAATCCCGGAGCTGCAGATCCGGAATCAGAACCATTCGATTTCTGTAAACGCGAATCGATAGTTGGGGTAGGGTGGAGTCTCAACAACGAGAAGGACTACGAGCGTATCGAAGAGGTCTACGAGCATCACAAGGAGGTATACGAGCGGCGGACCAGCCAAGGGAAAAAAGGAACGCGGCTGAATGAGGACGGTCGGTTAACTGCCGCGATCCGGTATATCCTCAAGGGGATAGAGGTCGGGGACTACGTGTGGGTGAATGAGCAGAATCATTTCGCGCTCTGTAAGGTGACGAACGACTGGCGGGTGGCGGCTAACCTTTCTGGTGAGAAGCAAAAAGAATATGATCGCCGTGACCTCCAGCACTTCCGAGAAGTTGATTGGGTAGATGTTCCGTATTCACTTGTGCCGGGTTATGTTCGCCGAAAGTTCTCCGGTCGATTCGGGGCGCTGAATCGTATGAATTCTGGGGTTACTAAGGAGTCGAAACAGGTCATAAAAGCGCTTCATTCGCAGGGCGACTTGGATTCTGATAGCTCGTTTGATCGGAAGCAAATCGCTAAGAAAATCAATAGGGCGGATACTGATCGCGTGTTCGATATTCTGGGAGCGAGCGAAACAGAAGATATCGTTATTAGCTATCTTCAGTCGGAAGGATGGAGGATAATTAAATCCAGCACCAGTAATTCTCAGGCAGAAATTGAGTGTGAAATGCGAAAGGAGGAAGATGGCACATCCATAGCAGGATATCTACAAGTCAAGACGGGCTCAGCAAGTCTTAGCCCAGAGTCCTATACGGAATATACTAGGAACGGAGAAATGATCTTCTTTGTGCAATCCGGTCTGGATGTGAGTAATAGAGACGGCATATCGGCAATCAATCCGGAGACTCTTCACGAGTATATAGGAAAAGAGTACAATTATCTCCCCAATGAGCCTCTCCTGAAGCTCGATTTCGCGCTGAATTAATTGAAGACGGAGATAAGAATCGTTTCCGCGAATAAGTGAAAGCCCCGAGCACCACCAAAACTAGGTAGGGGATGCCGAATAGAGGCCGGAAAAGCAAGAAAGAGAGAATTAGACTGCATAAAAGGATGGTAAGCAGACCACTGACAAAGAGTATAGCCCTTAGCCGTGAGGTCCATTCGGGCATGAGTTATGGAGAATCTTCTAGGGTTGATACAAATGGTTTGTCCTTTTAGCTCTCGGGAATACATGCCATCTGTTCAATCAAGAGCGGTGGCTGTTCTACCGGTTGTTTACTATTCGCTTTGAATTAGGAGACGGAGTATATGGAATCAGCCTCATTGAGCGAAGGCGCGCAGCGTCATCTTATTCGTCCTTCCCGCGAGGCTAGCAACGGTTTCGCCCGTACTCGTCGGTAACTGTCAGTCGCCTAGTTTCGAGCCAGTCGTCATCACAGACCTGATCCGTGAGAGCGATAATTCGTTCACACTCACGTTGGTTCTTGATCGGCGTGCCGGTTTCCAGTCGGTGACAGACTTTGATGTACTGTTCGTTCGGATCGCAGTCATCCAGGTCAAGGGCGTGAACGCCATCGCCGTGCATCATCGTGAGCCACATCAGCGCAATTGCGACGTGCTGGATAGTTCTTGTTAAATAATTTATGAGTGTCTAAGTTAATCGTAGTTTATATTAGATATGATGGGCGAAAATTCAGAGTAGAGGTATGCCCCCGGATTCAGATCGCAAACCGTGGAAGGAAATTACTCCACACCGGAAGCGAGTAGCCTCAGCGGTTGCGTTTTTTATTGGACTAGGAGAATTTACTCGGAATGAGCTTGAATCTGCCGTTGAGCAATCGAAGAATGTTGGAACGTATGTTGAGAATGTAGGTGCGCTCGAAAAATCGTTGCAATATACAAGGTTGCTCAATTCGCTCGTCGACGATGGTTATCTAGAAAAAATAGAACAAGGCGGGCAGATTTTTCTTGTTATTGATTATGGAAAAGAGGAACCTGAGGCAGTGCCTGCCGGCGATACGAATGGACTCCGGAAGTTAGCAAAAAATGCTCTCAAACGAAATGACTGCTCTCTGAATATTTTGCAAGATATAGATTTTACAAAGACAAACCAAGTGAAAGATAAGGTCAACGAAGCAATTGGACGACAAGATCTCGCGACACACAGTAATCCGTCAATCTATAAAATGTATAAGACAGCCCATGCTCAAGTAGTGGATGATCGTCTCCCCAATCTACCAACACAGACGCTTGAAGGTCATTTATTTTATCCCCGTCAGGAGATTGAACCCGACACGCAGAACCATACGATAGAAGCTACTATAGAGAAGATGGAAGAAGATGTCGTGCGAATATCTGTATATAAAGACTCTAAAGTAGTGAATGAAATCCAACTCAAGACTGAAAATATTAAACCCATTGAGGAATTATCGATTAATGATACGTATGATGTCGTCGTCAACAAGGACGAGACAATATTATTAATCAAAAATCCCTCACGCACAGAAGAGATTCAAGCTACGGTCAAAGAGACTATAGAATGGTTTGAAGAGCATTCACAGTTGGCCTCTAAAGGGGGTGAAGACCGTGACTGAGACCCTTGAAGCCCATATTTTGAATGTCGGATTAGGAAGCAGCAATTTATTCGTTACACCTGATAATAATGTCGGTGTCGTCGATATAGGAGGACCTGGCCTCAGCAAACACCTAGACAAGTCCGCAACCAAATATCTCCGGAAGTACATAACAAGAATAATTGAGGGGAATTCGGAGTCACAGACGATCCATCAGCTCTTTGGAACTCATTCTGATAAGGATCACTTTGGGAATCAAGAATTACTCTCCCAGCTCCCAGTAGATAGGGTCTATTTTCCGACTCAACTGATGGCAAAACCAAAAGTGAGCCGAGGAATTGCAGAGATTATGGATGAAGTTAGGGAAAAAGGGTATGTACCATCTAAGTTGTCGAAAAAAGTTAAATCGAGTATCGTAGATGGAAGCAACGCTAGTTTGTATACTGTGTCTCCACCCGGGACTCCAGATACGTGGGTCAGTAAAAATGACAACAGCTTATGTCTAATCCTATCATATGATGACAACGATATTCTGTTCCCCGCGGATATCGAAAGAAGAGGCGTTGGTTGGGTGGTGGAGAGTAAAAAAACAAAGGACATCGACTGTTTAGTTGCACCACATCACGGGAGTGGAACAGTCAATTATGGACCACTATTTGACCACTGCAAACCAGACTATGTCTTCGTATCCAGCGCGCATAAACATCACGATGGACGGTATGACCACCCAACACGGACATTCTTAGATGAAGCTAAATCCCATGGGTGCGAAGTGTATTGGACCGCAGTCCACGGACACATCGTCGCCACAACCAATGGAACCGACTGGAAAATCAAGACGCAACAAAACTACTCGACAAACCCAGACCATATAGGTGACTCCGTAGTCAGTCCCTCAGACCTCTGTAATTTCGACGCATCAACTGTCCCAGGCTACCCACATCAATTCTAAGAATTTAGAGCCGCTACTGCACTGGAAAATGTAGAAAGGTCAAGTGATAAGAAACGACCGGAAATACGACATTAGACGCGCCATCCAAAACGCCTTGTCGCTGTTTACCTTCGATGGGCATGGACTTGGGATGGAATCCACTGAACTTCGATTGCCTTTTCGGCAATTCCACCGTGTTATATAAATCTCGAACCCTTTAGAGACGCCTACACGGACGAAAACAGGCGACACGGGATGAAGGATCGAGGGCAAGCCATCAGGTGTTTATAAGATGCTTGAGGCGCCCTCTCACGGCAAGGATCAGGGTTCGAATCCCTAACGCTGCTTACCCCTCCCTATTCATCGATGCATCTGACTTCTTGTTCGACATAGCAGTCACCATCGTAGACGAGCCGATAGAGGCCTCGTGCTTGCTTTTCAATCCAGCCAGCGTTTTCGAGTGCACTGAGCGCATCATTGACACGCTGACGTTCGAGGCCGGTAACATCGCGAATACGGCGAGGGTTTACCTGGTATTCATCGCGAAGAACATTGAGGACTTTGGACTGCTGTTTCGTGGGGTCGAAGCCTTTATTCGCCATTTTGTAACTAATGTATCGTTACAGGGCTGTCCCTTCAAATGTACCCCTTGATAGTTGTACAGTTGCTTTACTTTTGTCCGGTCTATCGTCCGTTACATAGTAACGGTTAAGGGCCTGGCTGATAGATTAGGGAATAGGAAGCGCGGGACGCCGAAACAGAAATCGGACGGCGCTAGGGACGCCGCCCGCGCTTCGGGATGGTATCCGAAGCATGAGTGCAATCACGTGTGCGAGTGAAAAGCGCATCGACTACCAGCTAACCTCCACGGGAGGGCGTAAGTGATGGCGTCGTTCGACGAGCAGCCAAACGGTGGCGCGCTCTCGGTCGAAGCGACGCTCGGCGAGACGGTCTTTGAACCAGTCCACCGCCTCGAGCCGACCGACCAAACCATCAACGAAGACGCCGACCAACCCATCCCCGACAACACGCCCAATAATGAAATCACGCGGGCGTACCTTGTCGAGCTCCGTGTGGGCTGGCAGATTCACAGGAAGACCAGCGACGAACAGCCCTACCTGTACTGCATCTACGCCACCGGGGACTGCCGGCGGTTCTTCGAACGCCGCCTCCACATCGACTACGGCAAGAACGGCTTCCAGATTCCCGACGACACCGTCCTCTATAGCTCGGTCACCACGACGAAGACGGGCAACAGAACACTCCCCTCCACTCCACCGGATGAGTCTCCCGAGGAGATGCACTCGCACTACAGGCACCTCCTCGAAACCCTCGATAGCATCGACGTCGACGCTTACCGCGATACTACACCCGACGAGGGCGGCCAGCCACGCGAGGTGCGTGCCTGAATGCCCCCGCATGCACGCCCCTTCTGGATAGCGACAGCGCCTACCACCCAACCCGACCACCTCCCGAGCCACACCGTGGGAGGTGAGCAATAGTGACGCGCGAGGACGACGGCGTCATCCAATCACTTACTCAGACCGATCCGGTCCAAGTCGAAACCAAACACCGGACGTTGACGGGCGTGGTCTACCAGCACACCCACCGCACGCCCGAACTCACGCCGCGCGGTCCCGAACCGGGCGAGCACGTCCTGTATTTCGCGACGCCGTGCCATGACTGCTATCGGCTCGAATACACTTACTACCACGAGTACGACCACACTCAGACGCGACTTGCGCGCTACGAGTGTCGGCCGGACGGCCAGTACGCCTGGCACCACACCCACGCCACCGTCCAAACTATCTCCAACCCCAATGGCGGTGACTCCCAATGACCGGTGGCGTCCCCAATCCACTCAACCCACGCGACCCCAGTGCGCTCGTCGACGCGCTGTCGCCGGGCGACCGTGTTCGCATCACTACCACCAAGCGGCCGCGGACAATCCTCACTGTCGCCGACACCACACACTCCCCGTATCCGGGGCTCGTTTTGGCTGTCGCGCCGATCACCACGACCGCCCACGAGCGGACCGAGCACGCCCACTACCACTGCACGCCATCTGCGTCCGATTCATCGACGATGACCGTCACCGAAATCCCCGCTAGCGACACGCCCACTCAGTGTATCGGCACGCTCACTACCATCGCCTACCTCCAGCGTCTCTCAACGCCAGCAACCGAGACCACGGTGGCGCCAGCGGAGGTGTACGTCAATGAGTGACACCACCACTTCCGGAGCTTCCGACACCCACGACGACCCACAAGACTCTCAGACAACGTCGGACGACGACCAGGATCAGCCGCCGTATCGCGACCCTGACCGCCTCCAGGAAGTGTACGAACGGGAGGAGACAATCGCCGCGACAGCCATCCACTTCGACATCTCCTATAGGACCGCCCGGACGTGGTTGATCCGCCACGACATTTTCGACCCCGACACGGACGGCATCACGAGTCCCGCCCAGCAACTGCGGGAGCTCGACCCTGCAGACGTCGGCCTCCCACCCAGGGGTGAACGATAGATGACCGCTACCACCCAGACCACCCAACCACAGCACTCCAGGTCAGAGCCCCAGCCGAAAGACGTCCAGAAAACGTTCTGGACCGACAGCGATGGCGACACCCAGCTCGACGCACTCACCGCACTCAACGACTGCTCGCAGGGCAGCCTCATCCGCACCCTGATTGAGGACGCATTTGCCGAGCAGTTCGGCGACCTCGACCCCGCCCACATCGACCACGGCCACGTCTCCGTCAAGGACCTCCGGGCGCTCGCGAACGGCGAGACCACCGTCGAGGAACTCGACTTCGAGACCGAGACAGACGATCGGGTTGATGAGTACGACCCTGACGCGTACTATCTCACGGTCACGCCCGACGACCTCGCCGAACCCGGTCCCGAACTTGACTGGAAGACGCTGCGGGATGCGGTCAAGAATCCCGAGGATGGCGGTTACTGGAACGACGACCTCGAAATCCACCCGAGCCGCGTCGGCGAGGACACGCTGAAGGCAAGCCACCGACCAGCCGCCCGCATCCTTACTGGTCTCGCTCGCTCACAGGCGTACGAGAACGGTGTCGTCCCACAGGAGACGATCGACGACCTTGTCGACACCTACTGTCTGCATCTCACTGATCGCGTTGCGGACGACGAACAGGAGCGCGGCAAAGCACATATCCGCGAGACGTACACCAGCCTCGTCACCGACCAGCTCTACGAGAACCCGTCGCCGACTGCCGACTCGTACTACTGCAGTAAAGATGCTCTCCAGACCCGCCTCCAGGCAGAACTCGACACCGCCCACTCTGTCGCTGAGCGCGCCGGCACCATCACCGACTTTGACGCCTGGAAACCGACTGACGACGCCGACGACGATGACAAGCGACGGCAAGAGTGGCGGCGTGATATCGTCCGCTGGCTGACCGATATCGCGCGAGCAAAACACACTGGCCGCATGTATGCCACTGAACTCCGTCGTGGCGACTACGAGACCGACCATGCCGCCAATGAGAGTATGACTGCGTTCGACGTAGTGCATGATCGTCTGCACGACGCACTCGAAGCGGTCGACGATCTGCCAGCGGACGTGACTGCAGACGTCATCAATCGACTCGACGACGCGTTCGTAGCCGTCATCACGAACGAGTAGGCATCCAGTGCTAGTGATGGTCGCCCCAGCGCTAGCGGCAGCACTCGTCAGCGCGATACAACGCCACGACCAATGCTACTCAACTGCTTTCCCTGCTGTTACAGTAGTAACGTTACTAACAGGGTAACATCTATACCAGCACAGCCACTACTGTCATCCATGTCAATCGATATCGAGGACTTCGAAGAGAAAAGCAGTGAGGAACTCGAAGACATGACCAACGGCGAGCGTGTTCTCCGATTCCTCGCCACGAACGATGACCGTGCGTTCAAGCCTGCTGAGATCGCCGAGCAGACTGCCGTGAAGAAGAACACGATTGGCACTGTTCTCAGCCGGCTCGAGGACCGAAATCTCGTTCGACACAAGGGCACGTACTGGGCGATCACTGATGATCAGGAGCGTCTCAACAACTTCACAGCGTTCCGCCAGTCGACCAAGGCTCTCAACGACCAGCTCGGTGAGGAAGACCCCGACGAATGGGAGGCCCACGCAGCCGACGAGTATCCAGCCGAGAAGCGCGAGGAGAACAAATGAAATATGATCCAGGCGATGTGGTCTTCGGCGACGATCCATTCAACGACCGCGAAGCCCCTCGCCCGTGGATGGTCGTCTCCGACGAGACACATCCGTTCTATGGCGAGCAGTATGTTGCGGTGACGCTCACGACGAAGTCCTGGTACGACCACACGGTCGAACTCACTGAGAAGAACTGGGAATATGGCGGGATGCCCGAGGAGAGTGCTATCGTTCCCTGGGGACTTACCTCACCGAGTCACGACGACCTCAACCATGATCGATACCAGGGCACGCTCACGTCAACGACAGTTGAACAGATTGCCGCCGAAATCACCGAGTATCTCTTTGCTTCCTAATTCTTCCCGATTTAGAGAAAGCAGTATTTTTGGCCACAGCAACTAGGTCTCGGCCCGTCGGTGCCTGTCGCCATCCATCAATCACGCACTGTGTGATGGAACACCCGGTGCTGTATCGGACGTAATAGCAGGCTGACGCGAGTGATATCACTCGCCGAGTGGTAGCAGCCCCCGGAACACCAAGTGTCCAGTGAACTCGACGCTCACCACCCCGAAACACCCCCGGTATCGAGTGATATCACAACCGCTGCTATTGTTCTCGTCCACGCTTCGCCACTGACCCACGGGGCGGGTGAAGGCAACACGATGCGCTCACGTCCAGTAACGGTTGATTGCACGCAGAACGAAAACCCACACGCAGAGCGGACAGAGAGTGCCGTTCCGGACTCCCTGTGGTCGTCCGTCACTCCAATCGGTGTCGTACGGACGTCTAGCGTTACAAGCCGTATAAAGATTGTCCTAATAGATAATTAGATTAAGTTTCTATACGCGGGAATCAGATGTGATCTCGACCGGTGGTCCTGCAATCGACCGTGGTCAGCGGTACATTTCACCCCCGTCCCGGGGGTGGTATCGGCGTGAGTTGGACGACGAGAACACCCAGGGTTGTGATATCACTCCGGCTTACAGGGAGGACGGATGACGAACACGTATGGTCGTGCCAAATAATCCGCGCTAGTGCTAAACTATTAGTTGGGGCAGGGTGAAGACACTCCTAATGAGTACGAAGAATCCGGCATGGCCGGACGAGATGGACGCTGCCGAGCGCGTTCAGCATGTTGCGGTTACCCGGACGACACCACGGAATGCAGGCTGGATCGCTGAAGAGGCCGATGTCTCGCGAGACACAGCTGTGAAATACCTCACCCGGCTGGTCGAGCAGGGAGAACTCACCGAGGTGGAAACCGAGGACGGCACCTGCTACAAGCCAGATGGCGTCACGCAGTTCCTCCGGGAAGTCCGCGAGCTCGCCGAAACGCATTCGATGGACGAACTCACCACAGAACTCCAGGCAATTGGCGACGAGATCGACACCTGGAAATCGACGTACCAGGTCGAATCGCTCGACGACCTCCGGCGTAGCGTCGGGGATGACGAGCTCTCGGGCGACGACCGTCGTGAGCGACTCGAAGTTGTGGAGGAGTGGGAGTACAACATCGAGATCCGGGAAGCACTCCAGCTAGCGATCAGCCTCAAGAGTTCACTCACCACACTCGGCGGTGACACCTCAATCCACAATAGCGCTGCAGGAACACAATCGCAGGAAGGATAGATTATATCGTGATTTTTCTTGCTGGTGGTCGGGGCTATACTCGACGTGAAGGACTTCGTCGTCTCAAAGAACGTCTGGCGAACACACCCGGCGTCTCAAACGTTCGATACGAGCCCTCCCGTCTACGGCCGCGGACAGTAATCGGAGAAGTGAATATCGAAGTCTTCCTTGGAGCAGAATTTCCACGACAGGACGCTACACTCGAAGTAACGTGGCGACCACGGGACGATACCGATGTCCAGCGAGTCCACTGGAGTGATGCTGCAGTAAGCCTCGGATGGCACAAAGACGACGACCATCCAGACCTCGGAACGACTCATTTCCAGCAGGAATCTGAACACGGACAGATTCACGAGCCGGGCCATATCGAAGTGGAAGCCCCAGTGAGTTTCCTCGAAATTTGCCTGACTCGACTCCCAGACCGCCTTACTGAGACAGGAGAAACAGAGTTCGAAGACGGTTCATAACGCATACGTGACATCCTCTTCGCTGTAAACGGCGGGGTTTCCTCGCTGTCTAAAGATGAACGTGTTCGACAAGAGAAGGGCGATAGCAACAGTGAAACGCATTAACCGAGACCTATGTCAGCTCTCTATTTCACTGCGACTGCGAGAGGGACGCTCTTGACGTCGAACACGTGTTCGTTCCCAATGATTGTGTCTTCGAGTCGGTCCATTCGGTCGGCCATTGTCTCATACAGTTGTTTGTCTTCTTGTGTTGCGTCGTCGCGTTCTGCGCGGACTTTCGCGTAGTGGAGGCGGTTTGAGTGAAAGACGTCCCAGTAGTCGCGGCGCTCGCCGCTGTCCCGTCCCACAGTATGGTAATTCTTCAAATCTAGCCAGACATCTTCAGGAGGTGGTGAGAGGCGTTTCAGGTGGGTTGGGAGTCGCCGCCCATGTGTTCGGTCACTACTGCCGGGGATTTCATCGGTCTTGTCGACGATCCAGTCCATCTCGTCCTCCGGGGGATAATGCATATGCTGGCCGTCCTCACAGCTCCGAATCGCGAGGACGCCATCGTCGCGAACGTGCTCCCAGAGGAGCGAGAGCACCGATTCCTGATTGGCAATATGATGGAAGAGATAGCTGGCGAACACAATGTCAAATGGTCCGAGGTCGGCCTTACCGAGGTTGTTCACGTCCAACCAGCGATACTCAATGTTCGGCGCTGCATACCGGTCTGTGGCGACCTCCAGGACGTCCTCGGCCTCATCGATTGCAAGGACCCGGAAGCGGTCATCATCGCCAAAGCGCGACTGCGTGACGGTCCCATAGCCACAGCCAGCGTCAAGGACGGAGTACGGCGGATCGATACCATTCTCTTGAAGCCGTTCGACAATCCGATCGATATTCCGTTCGTCCTGCTCGCGGTGCATCGCCGCCGACAATTGAAGCCGTTCGTGGTCGACTTCAGGATCATACTCGCTCGGCCCCTCATGATCGTCAGCCCTATTCGAAGCTGAGTCGGACGGCGAGAGCAGTTGATCCATTGTTCGCGCTAATGCGTTCGAGAGCTGCTGTTCGAATTCCGCCCGGTCGACATACGTGAAGTAGCCTGTTGCCCGGCATTCGTCGCGGAAGTCCTGCAGGCGTTCGTATTGGTCTGGGTCCAGCTGATTCGTCGGAATGTCGCGCTCGGAGAACCCGATCATCGCCGGCAGGTCGTCCTCAATCGCAAGCCGTTTCACTGTATCAGCGAGGCTTGCTCCGCCAGTCGGGCCATCGCCGACCGTGGTCCAGAACGCGCCGAGGACAATATCGATCTCGTCGGCGAGGTCAGACCGACTCACGTCTACGTGATTAGCGTCAACCGGTGCGAGATGGATGTTTTGCTGGCGGCCAGTCGATGCATTCCAATCGAGCAAGACGTCTTTCGCGGCTTGCCGTTCTGCGTCGATCTCGGAGGGCATCGCGAGCAGGACGTGATAGACAGTGGATTCGATCGGCATCGATATCTTCTAGCTTGAATTCCCCCGCACAAAATGTGTACCGAATCAGATGTCTGCCGGGTTGAACGCTTCTAACTGCTCGCGTTCATCATCTGTGAGCTCGCCGGCAAGATAGCGTTCACCCAGACCGGTGATCCGGTAATAGCCACGGTCGTCGTCAGTACGGTCGATGAGACCAGCAGCCCTCAGTACGCGCACTCGGTTCCAGACTGTGCCTTCCGCAAGATCCATATTGACAGCAATGGCTGTTGGCGGGGCCTCGTAGTCCGCGAGCGAATGCCCGTTCAGGAATTCGAGGATATCGAGGTCGCTCATCCGGAGCCAGGCGATACGTGCTCTCATAGAGAGTAGTAGGTACTCTCTGTTCGAATAGCATTGGCTAAAAAGCTATGCAAAGTCCTAACAGGTCATCTCCGACTTCGATTAGTATCTCCTCATTCGAAGGCCTGTATACCCCAATCGTTTAGTGAGTGGACCAATATAGATGCGAGTGGGATTCGAGAAATACAATCGTGACTGGTACCGGCGGAGGAAGCCAACGCTAACCGAGGACTGCATCAGAACAGAATGAAGAATAGTCTGCGCATATCTTCGAGAGGCGCACGCGCACGCCGCCGCCTTCGACCCGGTACGGTCGACACACAGACAGCTACACCAAGCAACCTTCAGCGCCAAGAAAGGACAACCGCGTCGGAGGTCAATGGGTGTGCCAGCACCCGCTCCCTCCGACGAACCCTCAGTTGTTATTTCTTGCTCGGCCGGCAAAACTGTTCGGGTATACCCACAGGTATACCGCCGGACACGTCCGCCCGAGTGACTCAGCAATGGGTCAGCGTGCTCCCCGCCACGCACGATGACAGAACACCCACAGGATACACGATACAACGGTAGCACCAGTAGCACCAACCAGCAGTCCACCACACAGCCGCGACGCACACTTCCGCAACCGGACACAGAGGTGAAGTGCAAATACGAGCGGCGTCCAGACGGCGAGTATGCGTGGCAGCGCACCCGCGCCATTATCCAAGCCGTTACCGCCCCCAACGGCGGTGACATCCGATGACCACTGGCGTCCCCAAGCCACTGGCCCTACGCGACCCTAGCGCGCTCGTCGACGCGCTGTCGCCCGGCGACCGCGTTCGCATCACTACCACCAAACGTCCGCCGACGATCCTCACCGTCGCCGACACCACACACCCCCCGTCTGAGGGGCTGATTTTCAGCGGCCCGCCGCTCACCACGACCGCCCGCGAGACGACCGAGCGCGCCCACTACCACTGCACGCCCACAGCGCCGGACTCATTGACGTCGACGATGACCGTCATCGAAATCCCCGCCAGCGACACGCCCACCCAGAGTATCGGCATACTCACCACCATCGCCCATCTCCCCCGGCTCTCCTCACCGCCAACCGAGGACACCCCTACGCCAGCGGAGGTGGACGCCAATGAGTAACAACACCACCACTTCCGGAGTGGACGACCGACAGAACAGCCCTCCCGAGTCCGAGACCAACTCCACGACAACCCGCGACGACCAGCCGCCGTATCGCGACCCCGACTGCCTCCAAGCAGTCTACGAGCAGGAGGAGACGATCGCCGGCACAGCCGACTATTTCGATGTGTCGCCGATGACCGCCCGCACATGGCTGATCCGCCACGATCTCTTCGACCCAGACACCGACGGTATCCCCGCACTGTACCGCCGGCTGCAAGCGCTCGAGCCCGAGGATGTCGGCCTGCCACCCCGAGGTGAGCGATAGATGGTGGTCACCACCAATTCCAGCCCGCAGCCCCACCAGTCCACTGCGGACCACCAACCGAAGGACGTCCAGAAGACGTTCTGGACCGATAGCCACGGTGACGCACAACTGGACGCACTCGCCGCGCTCAACGACTGCTCACAGGGCAGCCTCGTCCGCAGCCTCATCGACGATGCGTTCGGCGAGCAGTTCGACGATCTCGATCCAGCCCATATTGAGCACGGCCGCGTCTCCGTCGAAGACCTCCGAGCACTCGCGAAGGGCGAGACCACCGTCGACGACCTCGATCTCGAGACTAAGACAGCCGAGCCGGTCGACGACTACGACCCTGACGCGTACTATCTCACGGTCACGCCCGACGACCTCGCTGAACCCGGCCCCGAGCTTGACTGGGAGACGCTGCGGGACGCGGTCAAGAACCCCGAGGATGGCGGCTACTGGAACGACGACCTCGAAATCCACCCGAGCCGCGTCGGCGAAGACATGCTGAAGGCAAGCCATCGGCCCGCCGCTCGTATCCTGACTGGCCTTGCTCGCTCACAGGCCTTCGAGAACGGCGTCGTGCCACAGGAGACCATCGACAACCTTGTCGATATGTACTGCCTGCATCTCACCGATCGCGTTGCGGACGCTGAGCAGGAGCGCGGCGAGGAGCATATCCGTGAGACGTACACGGACCTCGTCACCGACCAGCTCTACGAGAATCCGTCGCCGACCGCCGATTCGTACTATAGCAGTAAGAACCATCTCCAGACGCGGCTGCAGACGGAGCTAGACACCGCTCAGTCTGTTGCGGAGCGTGCCGACACTGTCACTGACTTCGACGCCTGGAAGCCGGCCAGCGCCGACACGGACGCTTCGGACGATGCACTGCGAGACGACTGGCACCATGACCTCGTCCGGTGGCTCGAAGATATCGCGCGGGCAAAGTACGCCGGCCGTACCTACGTCACGGAACTCCGGCGTGGCGACTACGAACTCGACCAAGCCGATGACAAGGATACGACGGAGTTTGATGCACTGCATGCCGACCTTCACGATGCGCTTGAGGCAGTCGACAAGCTGCCGGCGAACGTGACGGCCGACCTCATCAACCGACTCGACGACGAGTACGTGGCCGTCATCACGAACAAGTAGTCGCCGACCATCGCTGACGATGGTCACCCCAGAGCCAGTAGCGACAGCGCCGGCCAGAGCACTGCAGTCTCACGACCAGTAGCCGAGACGGACGATGTGTCGCTCGGTCAAACGACTGTTTGTTCCTTACGAAGACCTATACTGGCTCACAGTGACCGAGAGAGTATGGAGTGGCGCCGTCTGGGCCAGGGATTCGGCGTTCTCGGTATCGTTGGCGGTAGTATCGGGGTCTGGTATGCGTTCCAGCGACAGATGTGCACTATGGTTGCCGGCGGTCCGGATCACTGCGCGCCGAACATCGTCTATCTTGTTCCGGGAGTACTTGCCGTACTCATCGGATTCGGTCTGCTCGTGTTTCTGTATCGGCGTCAGCGATCCAAAGAGCAACAGACGACAGGAGCAGAGTAGCGAGACGCCTGCTGCGACGCACGACAACCGAGAAGCACGGTACTGCGCTTCGATACGGAGAGTACTGACTCGTGTGATACTCTTGGCTCGGACTGATAGCAGCCCATTTTCTTCCGCGGGAGAGCACACAGTCACCACGCCACGATCGAGATCGTCAACGTCACCCAGACCGTTGCGTACAGTAACAGTGGCAAACGAAACGTCAAGGCAGAGTCGTCGACCGACTCAATGGCGTGAGCAGTAGTCTCACCGCGGAGACGGAGTCTTGATTCGGCGGTGTCGGTCGCTGTCCGTCAGTGACGCACTTCGTAATGGAATGCTCAGTACTGGCTCGGACGTGACGGCAGGCCGACGTGAGTGATATCACTCGCCGGGTGTTAGCAGTCTTCGGGACACCGAATGTCCAGTGAACTCGACGCTCACGACCTCGAAACACCCGGTCGCGAGTGATATCACAATCACTGCTGTTGTTCTCGTCCACGCTCCGCCACTGACCCATGGGGCGGGTGAAAGCAACACGATGCGCTCATGCCAGCCAGCCGTCGCTTGCACGCAGAACGAGAAACCACACGCAGAGGGGAAAGAGAGTACCGTTCCGGACTCCCAGTGGTCGTCCGTCACTCCAATCGGTGTCGTGCGGACGTCTAGCGTCACGAGCCGTATAAAGATTGCTCTTATAGATAGTTAGATTAAATTTCTATACAAAGCAATTAGTGGAGAGTCCCACACCGACACTGGTGCAACTACGTGGTCAGTAGAGAATGACAGCCCCACCATGGGGTGGTGAAGGACGTAGGTGGACGACGAGAACACCCGGGGTTGTGATATCACTGGCATGGAGGGGACTGTCGCCGAGTAATGAGATGGCCGGAGCGTCTTCCAGTGTGACCGATGGCTAGTAGAATATACTGACGAGTGGGCTTGCGATGCCGGATCGAGAGTACAATAGCACGATAGGAGAGAGGAAAAAGAAGTCGGATGAATAGGCTCAGTCGCCCTGTTGAAACGTCCCTGGCTGACACGAATCGGGTGCTGAATCCAGAGAATCTATTCAGCGCTGGTGATATTGATCGGGAAGACGATACACGCTGGACGTAGTCTTCTTACTCGGTGTATTCGGCACATCGGATTTGTACAGGAGGAATACGAGTTGATGATTTTCCCTGTTCAGTTAATCGTCAGTTTTAGAGCCGTACTCTGCCGTTAGTTAGGAGACGATTAACGTGGCGAATTATTTATTTATATAAATCCGGGATTAACACAAAGAGCATCACGTATGCCTACAATTCGGAAATATGGCCCGAGCTACTCGACGGCGCTTCCTTCAGACGGTTGGCGCAGTAACTGGTAGCCTGTTACTTGGTAGCGGCGGAGGGAGCGCCGCCTCCCACGAGTCAGACGACCTGTTTGCATCAGAAGACGCATGGCCAACATCTCAGGGAACCGCCGGCAGAACACGAGCGACGAAGGCAGCGGGACCGACGGGTCCCTACCTGGAGACGGACTGGTCGCACGGTACCCCTGACGTTTCAGGAGACCTTACTTCTGAGAGTCCAGTCATTGCAGATGGAGTCGTGTATTCTGCCGCTGTGTCCTCTATAGAGTTCAGTCAGGGATGGATAACCGCGTACGACATGGCAAGTGGTGAAATTCTGTGGAGACGAAAGCAAGCGAGTACTGAATCAGGGGAGACCGTTCCAGTAGGTGCACCTCGGTCACAGCCGGTCGTATCTGATGAATCGGTATACTTTGCTGGTGGAGGAGCGGTAGAAAACAACAGCGAGACGCACACCGGACTCGCTGGAATTTACGCCCTGGATGCCGCCTCGGGCGAAATCCAGTGGCACCGGTCGAACCTCTCCTCAACAACCACTGTCGAGGCGACAGATGGGCGAGTGTATTTTGATCGCGGTGCTCTCGATGCGGACACAGGGCGGTCGATTTGGGAGGTCGACGAGTCGGGAACGCTGGTAGGCGTCGCCGGAAATACGATGTACCGTAGGTCTTGGGATCAGGATTCGGACACGGCATTTATCGTTGCCCGCGATGCTACGACGGGCGAGAAACGATGGCAAAGAGAGCCATTGAACCAGATTATCGGTACCGCTGCAACCGCTGACACGCTCTACGTGACGAGCCGAACGTCCGGTGAGGAGCCATCCTATTCAACCTATGCACTCTCCGGAACGAACGGGAGTGTCGAATGGCGTTCGCCCGTCCCCATACGCGGGACATCGCCAACGACAACATACACCGTTGGCGATATCTCGGAAACCAAGATTACTGTCGATAGGGATCCGCACGTGAGCGTCCCTGCAGTCGATGAATCTCGCGTATATGTCCTCACTCACTCGTACACCGAGGGGTGGTTCCCCGGACCGTCTATGAGTCAGAGCGACTACTACGATTCCCACAGTGCGTTGTACGCCTTCGATCGGTCCACCGGAGAGGAACTCTGGCGGTTTGAAACGCCCATTCAGGCCGAGGCAGCGCCGACAGTTACCGATGAGACAGTGTACTTCGCAGGAAACTACAAGAAGAGCGATGCAATCTATGCACTGGATGCAAAAACAGGCACGAAACACTGGGTCGCTGGCATCCCTAACAGAAGTTGGCTGATTTCATCTCCCAGCATCGCTAATAACAATCTCTTCATGTTCATCCAAAGACCGATGCTTGATGGGTATATCTACAAATTCGAAGCCACTGAATGCGGGGAATCCGTTCCGGACAACGGAGCGAGAACGGTGAGAAACGATTCAGACGGCGGTGCAGACCAGACGGATTTGAAGACGTCTCCTCCCTCACGGTCAGCGTCTACTTCTGCTGTTGAGGAGACCGATCTTCTGACGCAGGAAGCAGGAAGGAGTTCAAACGCAGCATCGTGGCACACGTCAGATGAATCACTCTCGTCCACGCAAAAGCACGATTGGCGATCGCCACTTGCGTTCGTGGGCGGACTCGGACTCAGCGCGGGTGCCCTTCTCACCGACCGTTCACCGTTGAACAGGGATACCTGAACTCCGCCGCCCCTGCTCGGTCGCTTTGCTCCGTGAGAGAGGGGCCTCTGTGCGACCGTTCGTTGAAGACTGAACTGAGAGCTCATACTCACGGTCGCCCGTCTGCGACGTCGAATCTCTCCCTCTCGCTCTGCAAGATACGCGCCCTCTATTCAGCACGGCCTCACAGTTTCAACCAGTGTTACCACAGATGACCGTGGTCAGCGGAGAGTTCCACCCCCATCCCGGGGGATGGTGTCGGCGTCACTGGGACGACGAGAACACCCGGGGTTGTGATAACACTACTATGGACGGGAATGGTGCTGGATTGAGAGGTTGGTGCGGTGACCAAACGGATTCTCAGAGCTCTCACCGGTAGTCTGAAGTTCATGGACTTCGAACTAACGGCTATGACGCAGACGCCCAATCCTGACCGTGTTCTTCCAGACGGGGGAATTGATGCGTTTGGTCCGCCACCGACTGACGCACTCAACGAGGAGATACTCACACCAGAAGCACTTGCTGAGAACGCGCCTGGATTAGAAACGATCGTCGAACTGCTCAACCGGCCAGCGCTCGCTCGCGTGTACGTGTACGTCTGCTATTGGGGGCCAGTTGCACCACCAGACGTCATGGATGGGCTCGACCTCTCGAAATCGACGACCTACGAGTACGTCGACCAACTCGTCAACCTTGGCCTCATCGAACGCGACGAGTCGACGCGTCCCCAGCAGCTGACTGCTGAACCTATCGTCCTTATCGAACAGCACCTCCCAATCGTGGTCACGCCCACCGTGCTGCATGCCTTCGCACTCCAGGAAGTCGATGGGGATATCGCATACTTTGTCGACCGTCATGGATTCGGCAAACTTGTTGCGGCGCTTCGCGGTGCCGGCCTGCATTTCGCCGGCAACACAACCCAGCGAATGGTTGCAAGCGATATTGAAGTGCGTGATACGGAAGCGATGATGATCGTGAATGCCCTCGTGCCGGCACTCGCGGTTGGCCGTGACTACGATCCGTACTTTACGTATCTCTTCCCAGATGTCCACGACCAGATGACACTGCCGAATCTTGACGAGAGAGAAACAACGCCGGCGCAACCGCCGGACCGCGACGAGTGAGTCCCGAAGATGACTCGAGAGACGCCGCTTGCCGCCGAGTCAGATGTCCTTGTCGACGCAAATATCTTCTTTGCGATTGGTCATCCCTCGAACCCACGGTATGCCCGGTTCCGACAGGCAGTTCAGAATGCCGGTGTCGTCCTCAAACTTCCCCAACGCGTTGTTGGCGAACTCGGCGGCACAGAGACCGACCGCGTTCGGACTGCACTTGATGAGGGCTGGGCCGAGATTATTACTGCCCCCTCACCGACGGATGGCGATGCTGTTGCAGCAAGCGATATTGCGAGACGAACGATCGCAAGTGAAACTGGATGCGCTGAGCACGAAATCGAAAAGGCCGATACAATTCTCGCTGGACTCGCCATTCAGTACGTGAGAGACCGGTCAGCGTCATCGTACTCACCGATGATAAGCCGGCCAGAAACGGAATTGAAAACGCCGTGACTGCACAAGGCTATATGAACGCAATCACCGTATACGGAGTAGCAGATATCATCGGGGATGACCCGGGAGATTCCATGCGGCTCATCTGATGAGACAGTAATCGACGTCGCTGATTCTGATTGCTACCGATCTAGCAAGGAAGACTACAGACGACGAACTGCGAGACGACTGGCGGCATAACTGCGTCCACTGGCTCGAAGATATTGCGCGGGCAAAGCACGCCGGCCACACGTACATCACGGAACTGCGTCGCGGCGACTACGAACTCGATCAGGCCAACGCCGAGAACACGCCGGCATTCGATGCGCTGTATTTCGATCTCCACGACGCCCTTGCGGCGGTCGACGACCTGCCGGCGGACGTGACTGCTGACCTCATCAACCGACTCGACGATGAGTACGTGGCCGTCATCACGAACGAATAGTTGCCGACCACTGCCAGCGATGGTCGTCCCAGCGCCGGTAGCGGCAGCGCTCGTCAGCGCGACACACGCCACTATCAGTAGTCGATACGGGCACGCTATGTGTATCACCGAAACTGTTATCTGGCTATGTGCAGAACTTGCACATAGAATGAGTGCGAGCGACGAGCTCCGACGGGTCCACTTCCAGTCTCCGGAGTACCTCGTCGAGCGTCTCGACGCGATTGCCGACCTCTTCGACAAAGACCGGACAGATGTCCTCGTCGAGGCGATCCGCGAGTACATCGCAGAGACCGCCGACAGCGAGACGTTCCAGGAGCTAGTGGCGACGAAGTACTACGACGACCAGCTCGAATTCGAGACGGTCAAGCAGTTAGTTGGCGCCGAGACCGCCCAGCGCCTTCGCCTCCTCAAGGCGGATCTCGAGGACGAACCACTCGATCTCGCCGCTCCCGACGACGTCGACATCTACGACGGGGATGCGACGGCGGTCGACACCGACGATGCTGCCGAGCGATGAGCGGCCGGCCGCAGCTCCGAACGGTCGTGGCCGACACCAGTGCACTCGTCAGTCTCGCTGTCCCACGAGCCGACGCCGACTACGACACTGGCACCGCTCCAGATCCCCTCCAGTACCTCCTCACCTCGTGTGACGTCTCCGTCCCACCGGAAGTCCTTGCAGAGCTCCGCGACATGGCCCAATACCAGGACATCCACGGCGCTGCAGCGTCCAACGTCCTCGCCGCTCGCACCCACTACACGGTCGACGATCCCTACGAGCGAGGCGACACGCCCGAACCGCGGCCGACGTTCGGCCTCAACGATGGTGAAACCGACGGCATCGTTCTCGCGAATGCCCTCGACGTCGACGGGTTTCTGACCGACGAGTTCGGCGGGACGAATTTCGCGCTTATCCATGCGGTCCTACAGGGCCCGCGTATCGTCCCGACACCGCGGCTGCTCTGTGATTACGCCCGCAACGACCACATGACCCACGAGGAGGCACGAACACTCATCGTGACGATTAGCCCGCATCGGAGGTGGGAGAACAGCCCCTATGTCGCGCAATTGCTGGCGCTCCTAGAGTGAACCACCTCGGGGTCACGTGGTTCGAGACGCCGACGGCGTCTCGTCATCACGAGAGAGCGAAGCTCTCTCGAACGACCCCGAGGCATTCGGCCTGCTCCGCCTGTAGACGCTCTCAAACCCGTTCTCTGACCATGTCCGTCTTGCTACGGCAACAGCCCCGACGACCATGTGGTTGAATCACACTGCCTCCACATATTGAAAGCGGCGGCGGTACTCGGTAGCGGTATGGAGTGCCCGGCGTGTGGCGGCCCCGTCACGATGGACGTGGGGCCGGACCAGTCGCTCTCAGCATCAGTGGCGGATGCACAGGCATTCCGTGAGCTCCATCAGACATCCACGCTGAAGCGGTGAGCTTGCGGGTAGCGAGTGGAATTCAGTCGCCTGATTTCGGATTTAACTGACTCCGTGGTCGGGCGCAACCCCCTTACAAACATAGCATATAGTGTGAGATAACCCAATGCGCGAGCTCGTAATCGAACTTCTCTATCAGCCCGATGTTGACCCTGTGATGAACACGTTCATCGAAAATGAACGCTTGGTCTCGAAAACGGTTAATTTCTCAGTGACGAGCCAAAGCATCTGGAGAATCGACCGTGTCATCGGTCCAGCGGACGCTCTCGATCAACTAGAAGATGTGCTCTTTGATCCGACCGACTGCAATGAATGTCTCACCGACGAAACCTGCTCCACTGAGTGGGACTATGAGGTGCTCACTTCGACCCCGACCAGTAGAACGGTGTATACTCATGGGGTAGCGATCGAAGACTGTCACTCAGTCCCCCACCTTGCCATCGAGAACTTCGGGACTGGGCTCCTGTTTGAAGCCAAGCGTCGAGATAATAGGTACGTCTGGCGTGTGCTCTCACCAACTGAAATCCGTGCTGGACCGTTCTACGAATCACTGAGTGCAGATCTGACGGACGGAATTGATGTCCAACTCACCCAATTGTCCGAACTCACGGAATGGGAAGACGATGTACTCTCGCTTGTGGATCTTCCGTACGAGCAGCGGCATGCTCTCGAGACCGCCGTCGAACAGGGGTACTATGAAACCCCGCGCGAGATTAATACCGCAGAACTCGCAGACCACCTCGATATTCCACGATCGACGCTCCAGTACCGACTGCAACGCGCAGAAGCGTGGTTAGCGAAACTCTTCGTGGATAGCCCGTGAGAGGATTCAGTTTACAGTGAGGACCACCTTGCCCCGTCCATGGCCCTTCGCCACGAGACGATGGGCTTCAGCAGCTTCTTCGAGTGGAAGCGTTTCTCGGATATGCGGGCTTACATCGCCGTCGTCTATTAGAGCCCGGATCTGGTTGAGGTACTCCGCGTTTGGTTCAACGAACACGAGCTCCCCATCAACATTGTACTGGTCGGCCTTGTCTTGCTCTGGTTCGCGGAGTAGCGACACCAACACTCCACCGTCAGTGAGAACTTCGAACGACTTGGTGAGCGTTTCGCCCCCGACCGGGTCGATCACGACGTCGACGGGATCCAACACCTCCTCGAAATTCTCCTCGCGGTAATTCACGAACTCATCGATACCGAGATCCCGGAGATACGCTTCGTTACTTCCGGATGCAGTTCCGATGACGTGTGCATCGTGTTCGTGCGCGAACTGTACCGCCATATGGCCGACACCACCGGCAGCTGCATGCACTAACACCCGGTCACCGTCAGAAACGTCTGCTGCGTCGAATAACGCCTGCCAGGCCGTCAGTGATACCATCGGAACCGCAGCCGCTTCGGAATGCGAGAGTGAGGACGGCTTTCGAGCGATCTCATCGGCAGGCGCAGTTACGTATTCGGCGTACGTGCCGGCCAGTGTCGGAAAGCGGAGCATCCCGTAGACTTCCTCTCCCTCCTCCCAACTGCTGACGTCCTCACCAAGTGCTTCCACACTACCGGACACATCCCAGCCAGGTGTAATCGGGAAGGGGGCGTCCTCATTGGCGTTGCGGACGTTCTGTCCAAGTCCGACGTTCTCTGGGTCTCGAGTCTTCCAATCGATAGGATTCACTCCTGCGGCTTCGACACGGATCAAAACCTCATCGGCTTCGGGCTCGGGGATCGGGGCCATTTCGTATTCGAGAACCTCTTCGTCACCAAGTTCGTGATAGCGAACGGCGTGCATCGAGTCAGTCATCGGTTGCGTCTGTTGATAGGGAAGTAAAGAGAATAGTCGTTTGTTTGGCTCTGGCTAGTTAGTATCTTGGCTATAGACGAACGATACGAATATCGGTCGGCTGGCGTTCGGCTACACCACCAAGGACAGCTATAGTCGCTAAGAAGGTCTGATACAGACCGATAGCGCATATCTCCGTCTTGAGGCGGCGGTCAAGCGGTAGGCCCGGCACACCATCTCCCTCCGGTGACCGGGGCAGATTTCGACCGTAATCGTGTTTGTGTGGCCCTGCATAGCATGAAGTGCTACGAATACCGTGAGATGCCGTCCCCGAACCACAAGGGGTGGCGGACCAACGGTGGTTCGCACGGCGATGACATGGTATTCGATGAGGTCTCATTGGCCGGGCCACAGCCCTATATGAGGGAGGAAACGAGAGTTCCCCCGGTGTGTCGCCGGTTCCCGCTGAGTGCGGGTTGGAACCTCGAACGCCACACTCGGCGGAAATCCGATGGTCGGATTCCACGTCCGTCAGGGCGTGGAGGAGGTCAAGACCGAACATTCAGGTGACGATCCATTCCACGAGTGCGAGTTGGCCCCGAAGCGGTCCTCGGGACACACACGTTCAATTCTGAGACTGGTCTTCGTCACGTCATGGTCGAGCTCCCCTGCGTCAGCCCGAGCATCGCGTTTGGTGCCAATGTCGAGCGGGACATCGAAGCAAGGCCGTCCAATGGCTGTCGTACGGATGTCTAAAGTCACTATCCGTAAAAGGTTTTCTGTATATATAATTGTATTAAACTTCTATACACGGGAATTAGAACGGGATTTCGACCGGTGTTACCGCAGACGACCGTGGTCAGCGGTACGTTACACCCCGCCCTGGGATGTGTTGTTGGCGTCAGTGGGACGACGAGAACACCCGAGTTGTGATATCACTAGTAGCAGCGGCTGTCTTAGCGGTTATACAGGCAGCAATGAGTTCTGTTTGTCGACCGTGACTGTGGAAGTCGCAGTGAGGATGGTGTTTAAGTGATGCGGCGAGTACAATCAGGTATGGCAGTTGACCTCTCCGACCGTGTGCGTGAAATTGCTGATGCACGAGGAGTGTCCGAGTCGGAGGTGTTCGAGCAGGCGCTCGAACGTGGCATCATCGATCTCTGGGAGAACGTTGTCCTTGGGAAATACGTCGATGGCGAGCTCTCGCGAGAACAGGCAGTCGAACTCGTTGGATTGGAGAAAGTCAAGCGAGCAGACCGTGAGTCAGCAGCCGTCAAAGAGGACATCGACTGGGGATTGAACGCGTGACGACTGCTGCGGTCGCGGATACAGGCCCTCTTATTCATCTTGCCGAAATCGACGCACTTGACCTACTTACGACGCTCGACCGTCTTCTTGTGCCTGAGACGGTGTATGCCGAACTCCAAGCCGGCGGTCTTCCGGATCGGTTGTCGGAGCTCGATTTCGAACGGATCACTGTCGATGAGCCCATTGATCAGACACCTGAGCTGGATGCTGGTGAACGGGCTGCTCTTGCAGTGGCCGACAACCAGGAAGATCTCGTCCTGCTCACGGACGACTTGGCAGCACGAGAGTTTGCACAACAGTCTGATATCGAGGTTCATGGGTCAATCGGTATTATCGCGCTTGGTTACCACCGAGGCATGCTGACTCTCGATGAGGCAGCAACCCATATGCGGGCACTCCAAGCAGAGGCGAGTCTCTTCATCACCGATGCGGTTGTCGAACAAGGAATTGAACTACTGGAATCTGAAGATGATGCAGTCTAGTTCTCAGTCTCGACTCTCAAACACGCGGGTATGGTGACCACGGGCGACCCGGATATCGAGACTGTGGATCTCGCTGGTTTGCGGTCATATCTCGGCCAGACAGCGGTTGTCTTTGCGCTCTTGTTCGGCTCATACGCCCGTGAGACTGCATCAGCGTCGTCTGACGTCGATCTTGCGCTCCAATTTCCGGATGATCTCGACGCTCGTGAGCGGTTTCGCCATCGGAATCGCATCGACGCGGACGTACAGGCATACGCCGACGGCTTCGTGGACGTGAGCGACATTGAGCGGCTCCCCACAGAAGTTCAGTATGCTGCTGTTCGTGATGGTATCCTTCTTGTCGGGGATGAAGCGACCGTTGACGCTTATTGCGAGCAAATTACAGACGAGTACGAGGAGACGGCCAGTGACCGGCAGCGAGAACGACAGGAGTTCATCGACTGTATCGCCAGCGGGGATGTCTAGTCAGTACCAAAGACGGAGTGAAGCACTGCTTCAGTGCCGCGGCGGAGGCGCTCCGAAAGCGCTTGCTGGCTAATATCGAATTCAGCGGCGAGCTCGGCCAGCGTCACCTGTTGCGGCAACGCGAAATACCCACGGTCAAGCGCTTTTTTGAGCGCTTCTCGCTGCTTATCTGTGAGCCCGTGGACGTCCTGTTGGATACCACTGTCGTTTAACTCGTAGAGACGAGTAACGTTGAATACAATATCGCGGTCACGACAAGCATCGTGGAACGCCGAGAGCTGGTCATTCGTCGGAAACAGCAGCTGGAACTCCCAATCCTGATCACTATGCCCGAACGAATCAAGAATACTGCCGTTACTGTCGATCAGCGCCTCAAAAAAGGCATCCGGTGGAACTTGCCACTCGATCGCGTATAGCATGCGGTCGCCGGTCTGACCAAGATGTTCGAGGGACATCACGTGGTTGCTAGCGCGGACGCGTTGGTCGAACGCGTCCATGTCACTACCCCAGACCCAAGCCAACGGCACTACTTGGTCGCCGATTGGGACGACTTTCTCGAAGCGAACATAGAGACCCGGGTCAGCGGTGAGTAGTTGTCCAAGTGGGAATCCCTCTGGGTCAAGGGTGAGTTCGACGATGACCGCCATCTCATCTATAATCGTGTATGGACTACATGAGACTAGCGGCTCTGTCAGTGATTCCCCAGATTAGCGAGACAGTGATTGCCTCCGTCTCCGGGCCGTATTTGGTCACACCGGCCTGTCGCTGGGCTCACTCGAAAATCTCCCAGCTAATACGGTCAACAGGGAACTGGGAAAGTGTTCAGTGGCGATTTGACCTCCTCCACGGGCTAAAGCCCGTGGAATCCCGGCAGAGGATTCCCGGCCCTGCTGGCCGTTTCAGGTTTCACGACGCATCCGTTCCGAGCGTCGCCTGCTGGGGTTCAGCATCGACTCGGCTGCCTTGTGGCCCGGTCAACGAGACCCATTGGAATCCGTGTCATCGCCGGGTGAACCGCCGCAGTTCACCGTCCCTTGTGGTTCGGGTCGGCATCTCACCGATTCCATCGCATAGCAACAAACCCACCCATTCTTGTAGATATTGTTGTGGAAATCCAGTAGTAGAGGAACATGTCGTTCGCTCCACTGGGCCTACCGCTTGACCGCCGCCTCAAGACGGAGGTATGCGTTATCGGTCTGTATCATGGGCGTAACCTATACTGCCACAGTGGTGGTATCGTCTAGCATGCAGGCAATGGTCATCACTGATTTCGGCGATACTGACGTATTCGAACAGCGCGAGATCGAAAAACCGTCGCCAGGGCCGACTGAGGTTCTCGTCCGCGTTCACGCTTCGTCGGTCAACCCTGTCGACTATAAGATTCGGCAAGCCGGGTCGTGGGCCGGCATCTCTCCGCCGGCGGTCATCGGGTACGACGTCTCGGGCGTCGTCGAAGCAGTCGGCGAAGCAGTAACGGACTTTGATGTCGATGATGAGGTGTTCTATACGCCGGAGATATTTGGCGAACAAGGGAGTTATACCGAGTATCACGTCGCCGATGAGACAATCGTCGCTCGAAAGCCCGAGAATCTTTCGCACGCGGAGGCGGCGGCGCTACCTCTCGCAGGGGCAACCGCCTGGGAAGCAATCGTCACTCGCGGCGATGTCGCGGCCGGCGAGACAGTGTTGATTCACGGAGCAGGCGGTGTCGGGGCACACGCAGTCCAAATAGCTGCTACTGCCGGAGCACAGGTGATTGCGACGGCGAGCCCCGAAACTGTCGAGCAGACTGAGAACCTGGGTGCGACTCGCGCTATCGACTACGAGTCCGAGGACTTTGTCGATGTAATTGAGTCGGAATTCGACGAATCGGTCGACCTTGTTTTCGACACAGTTGGCGGGGAGACATTAGTCGAGAGTACCGACATTATGAAACCACATGGCCGGATGGTCACCATCCTCGAACCGGAGGGTGCATGGGGGACTGCGTACCAGAAGAATCTCACAATTCAAATGCTGTTTCTTGAACGCGACCGACGTCCGCTCGACGCGCTACGCCATCTCGTCGAGCGGGGCCAGCTTGAACCTGTTATCGACTCAGTCCTACCGCTTGAAGAAGTACCAGAGGCTCATGAGATGGTCGAAGGAAGTGGCCTCACCGGCAAGGTAGTGCTGGATGTCGTAGGTGAGTGATGTACGTTGTTCGCAGAAAAGAACAGTGTCTCCTGCTAATGAGGGAGCACTGCTGAGTCGTTGCCACAATGCTGAATGCTACGAATCCACTCTGTACAGACTACGCAATCCGAACCGAAAACGTACCAGGGAATCGGCTACTGTTGGCACCAGCAACACGAGCTCGATGGAGTCGGCCTCGCGAGTGATGGAACACTGGTCGCAGGCGAGTGCAAGCACACGTCACGCGAGATGGCAGAGGGCAGTCTCGCCGGTCTTGAGCGGAGTGAACTTCTAGACACGGGAATCAGCACGGGATTTCGACCGGTATTCCCGCCACCGACCATGGTCGGTGGTACGTTACACCTCCGGGCCGGGGGTGGTGTCGACGTCACTGGGACGACGAGAACACCCGGAGTTGTGATATCACTGGCATCGGGGGGACTGGAGTCGAGTAAGATGCACTACAACAACCGTCGCTGAAACAGCTTCGTCTCCTTCTGTAGCACCACTTTCTACGATCTGAGCGACTTGCAGTCAGAAGGACGAATGCCTGAACTCACTCTCCCTTCGGATACTACTCGTGAGTATTGGGCTTGGAAACCAAGACTGCGCTCCTCTCTCCCTCTGGTCTACAAGCCAGAACCCGAAAAAATGCTCAGGCCCTATGTAGAGATATGCCTGAATCAGCGCTGATAGCACTGGCCAGCTCGCCCGTTCCTGAGTGGGCAGTCCACTGGGCCAGACAGATCGAGCACGCGTTCGCTCCTGCGCGGTCGGTCATCAAGCCGATTCTCGCTAGTTGGTGGACGCTGGGAATCTGGCTCACCGTCAACCTCCTCTCACTCGGTGTGCTCTGGTGGGATCTCGAGAAGCGCAACCAGAACATTCCGTCGCTAATGAAGTTCGTCTGGTCGCTCGTCGTCTCCTATTCAGGGCCGTTCGGACTCATTGTCTACTGGTACACGGGGCGAACGCAACTCCAGAGTGACTCGCTGTGGAAGCAGGGATTCCGCTCGACCTCGCACTGCTACTCTGGGTGTGGGATCGGCGAGGTCATCGGTATCACCGCCACAACTATCATCCTTAGCTTCTCGACGCTCTGGGTCGTCGCAGCGACGTTCACACTGGCGTTCATCGGAGGGTTCGCCCTCACCGTCGGCCCGCTAATGCAGGAGGGTGTCGGCTTCAAAGAAGCGACGTGGGACGCTATCTGGAGCGAGACACCCAGCATCACCATCATGGAGATCGTCGCCATCGGTACGGACCTCCTGCTCGCCGGTGATGCTAGCTGGACGACGCCGCTGTTCTGGACGGCGCTGCTGTTCTCGCTGACTATCGGATTCTTTGCCGCCTATCCAGTTAACGTCGCGCTCATCACCGCCGGGATCAAGGAGGGGATGGGCAACCCCGCCGAGATGGATGGCAGCGCCAGTGGGAGTTCAAGTGGTGGACAAGGTTCGACCGCCGATTGAGTACCGGTCCCAATCGATTCGAGTCCCTGAACGCGAATATATTTGCGAACTCACTGCTGGACATGCGCCTGTCACTCAGCACGAGGTCTGAAACAATCACCGCTTGAGGGTCAACATAGCTACTTACTTCCCATAGTAACTGTCTGTTCGGTTAGTGTCGTACAACCGCCGGAGATCGTCTGTTGTCGAGTCGAGAGGAGACCAAGGTCACTTGCACGGTCGTAGCAATAGGTATGGTCGTGGAAGTCGTCCAGCTCGTCGCCACCTTCGGCTAAGACGTATGCTTCGAGAGAGCGTTCGGTCGCACCAAAGCACAACTCGATAGTGGCCGTGTTGTACCCTGTCCGTCGATCTGATCGACAGCGGCCAGTAGCCGACAGGCTTCGTGAGTTGTGTCTTCCAGTCGGTATCGGGATCAATCGCTGCTTCGTATGTGGGGATGCCATAATCCTTCCTCGTTGAACGCGTCAATGGCTGCCGCAAGCGCGTTGGTGAGATCACTCGAGTCAGACTTCTCACTCATCGAGATTAGCGTGGAAAATCATGTTTTGAACGGTATCGAATTCCTCTGTCTCGTAATTCTCCAAGGGTTAGTGCAGACGGTAGACCTATCACTAGCGGCTGAATAAGGATTCTTCATTGTGCATCTCGAACCGTCCGTATGGCTTTGACAGCAATGAAAAGGACGTCAGCATCAGGCGCAACCCGATGGCTGCGCGGACTGTGGGAGTATTACCGTGGGTACACTCACACCGCAATCCATGCAGCGTCAGCGGCGGCACTGACTGCATTTGGGCTCCTTGTCGTCGTCGACCATCTCTTCGTGGTGCTGGCAATTGCCTCATACATCTGTCCGCCGATCGTCCTCTATAGCCTTGGCGCTGAGTACGGGAAAACACCGTCTTCACCGGATGAGAGGCCTGCCCACGCCGGTTCGGAAACGCGTTCAAACAGTGATTCCGACACTGACTCCGATAGCCACGACGGTGACAGTGACTCTGATAGCGATGATGGTGACAGCGACTCCGACAGCGGCGACGGCGACACTGATTCAGATGCCACTGATGCTGACGCAGACGCCGACAGTGTGGATGCCGACGCCGATGCTGATGGATAACTCCCGCTGCTCTTCGTTCTCTCACTAACGATGGATTCGCCGCTGAACTCCGTCGGGCGACTACCAGATCGACTACGGCGACGATGAGAGTATGACTGCGTTCGACGCGGTGCACGCTCGCCTGCACGACGCGCTCGAAGCGGTCGACGACTTGCCGACGGATGTGACGACCGACCTCATCGACCGCCTCGACGACGCGGTTGTCACCATCATCGCTGGCGACTAATCGAAGAAAGACGACGACAGCGTTCGCCCGAGTGCCCGTAGCGTCAGCGTTCGTCAATAGAACGCAGGCTCATCGATGAGTAGTCACAACACATCGAAAGGGCATCGATGAGCGACTTCTAAACAGACGTTTCTCTGGACAGAGTCACAAAGTAAGGATTCGACTGGATTCGTTGGTGTGAACGGCAGGCGGTGTCTATTCGAGGGGGTCGATGACTCGGACCTGAATGTCGTCGTGAGCCTGCGAGATGGAGACGGTGACGTCGTCGATGTCGAACTCGATAGAGAGACCGGTGGTTTGCTGGCAGTTGAAGAGCGTATCGAGTGCGTCAGGGGCGATCAGATCGTAGAGTCGGAACTCGGTGTCGTGCGGGTCGATGCCATTGTATTGTTCGAGCGCTTCAATCACGGCTACGCTCGCACAAGAACCATATGTACAGTCAACCGGCTTCTTGGCAGTTGTAGCGGCCATTGCGTATACTCTATTAGTCCCTGCCGTGCATAAGAGTGTTGCTCGATGAACACTATATTCCAAACAGACTATTTGTTGACATCCTTCAGGTCGCATTTGAACACGAGCACTGCTAACTGATGAAGGTAAATTCCCGATGAGTCTAGAGAAGTATCCAGATAAGAAAAGGAGTGATATCACTCGCCGGGGGGTCAGCAGCCCCTGGGACACTAGGTGTCCAGTGAAACCGTCGCTCACTACCCCGAGACACCCCCGGTCGCAAGTGATATCACAATCCCAGCTGTTGTTCTCGTCCACGCTCCGCCACCGATCCATGGGGCCGGTGGAAGCAACAGGAGACGCTCACACCAGCTAGCCGTCGATTGCACGCAGACGTTGTAGCAGTGTTGATGGCTTCAGAATCACCAACACGCCTCAACCCATCGGCCTTTGGATTAGCATGTGGGATATTCTGGTCATTTGGGGTGGCCATCATCGGTCTGACTGCTCGACGAGGGTGGGGGCAACGGTGGGAACAGTTGTTCGCTGACATATACCGTGGCTGTGACCTCCTCCTCGCCGTAAACGGCGAGGCGTCCCACGAGTTGCGGCCCGCTGTGTTGGGAACTTCCGTTTGCACACCGACGGGGTGCTGGCGGGGCCACGCCGCCGGTATCCCGATCCGGCAGTGGGGGCGTGGTTCTGCCCTGCTGACTCGGGAGTATCTTGGGTGTTTTGCGTCGGTCAGCACCCAGTCCGGTCACCGAACACGTAACTCTACTGTGCGGCGATTCACGCCCGTCGTGAACGACGGGAGTCTCTCGCCTCAAGAAGATAGCGAAACCAGGTCTGGGATCGTTATTGGGGCCATCTGGGCGCTTTTCGACGGATTCAGCACCGGCTACACCGTCGCCTGGTTATACAATCGCTTCCGTCAGGAGTGAGAACCTAGCGACCATCAGCCACTGACGAACCGAATAAACATTCTCCCCGTCCCGAAGGGCCGGCTTTCTACGTGATTCTCGGTAGCTAACTACGTCCATGCTATTTGAGGGTCAAAGTGTTAGACCGCTGTATGCCCCCAGATGGGTCCACTTCCAAGGGGAGTTCCAATCTCGCTACGGACTTAAAGACGAGAGTTCAATACTGGGGCCCAGCAATCGCCGTGAGTCTGACGACGTTTATTATAGTCATCAACGCATCCCTGATGAACGTAGCGATCCCCACGATGGTGGATGAGTTTGATACCACGGTCACCGTGATTCAAGGAGCGGTTTCACTCTACTCGCTGGTGATAGCTGCGCTGATTCTCCCAGCCAGTACGCTGCCGTCTCGGCATAGTAGTAGGCGTGTAATGACAGTCGCACTCATCGTCTATGCCGGTGGGACGCTGGTGGCGGCGATTAGCTGGAATACGACGATCCTCTATATCGGCTGGCCACTCATCGAGGGTTCTGCGGCCGCTGTGTTATTTCCCCTGACATACACTGTATTGAGAGTCAGTTACGAAGACGATGATCGGGCGAAGGCATTCGGACTGTTGGCTGGCGTGAGCGGGGTTGGATCAACTCTTGGACCGATTATTGGTGGAGCACTAACCACATATGCAAGTTGGCGGTGGGGATTTACGCTCCAAATCATCGGTGTGGGGGCGATTCTCTTTTTTGTTCGGTATGTGAGTCCGAGTCCACTGTCAGAGACACGCAGTTCGCTGGATAGAGGTGGGACAGCTCTGTCCATCGTCGGTTCGACGTCGCTCGTCACCGGATTCCTTCTCAGTGGGAAGTATGGGTGGTTAGTTGAACGGCGGCCGTTCTTCGTCGGCGAGCTGCAGTTCAATCCGTTTGGGACATCGCCGGCGATCTGGTTTCTTGGAGGGGGCCTCCTCGCATTCGCCGCGTTCGTTCAGTACGAACGCCGACTGGAACGTGCTGGGAAGTCGCCGCTCGTTCCGCTGAATGTACTGACGAACCGCTCTTTTTTATCCGGTGTGATCACGTACAATATTCGATCGATAATCTCGGCTGGCTTCTTTTTCATCTTCCCGGTCTACCTCCAAGCCGTACTCGGGTACACCGCCTTTGAAACTGGGCTGGCATTATTACCGTACTCTCTCGCGTCGGTCCTTTTTGCGGCGTTTACGCCCGGCTGGCGTAAGTTCATCTCGCCAAAGACGCTTATCCAGGTCGGCATCGTGTGTATAGGCTTTGGACTGGTGCTGTTGTACGAGCAGACAGGCCCCGGTCAGACGATCAGCAGAATGGCTATCCCAATGGCGATTTATGGAGTCGGTGTCGGACTCATATTAGCACAGATCACTAATATGACGATGTCGGCTATCCCTACCGCGGACTCCGCCGAGGCATCCGGGGTCCTAAACGTGAGCAGTTCGATAGGATATGCCATGGGGACAGCAGTCGTGGGCTCGTATTTTCTCGGACAGTTCTATGGGAGTGTCGTCGATAGAGTACTACGAGCAGAACACGTGACTGTTTCAGTGGAGCAACGAAATGATCTGGTGATAGCGCTCGAAGATGCAGTAGAGACAGCGACCGAAGCCACACAACAACAGTTCCTGAACCAACTCACTCCTCCACAACGACGATTACTCGAAGGCATCTTCGAGGCCGCAATGTTCGACGCTCAACAGGCGGCGCTGCTCCTTCTCATACTGTTCGTGCTGTTCCTGCTTATCGCGTCGACGTTCTTGCCACGGCATGTGCCGGAAACAGACGAGTGACCGCCTCCTGTGCCTGAAAACATGCGAAGTTTACTACGCGAATACAGTTGTCGCAGGGAGAAAGCCCACGACTTCAGTCGTGAAATGAATCCGTAATAACGAGGGTGAGCGGGGTCAGCGAACGTGAACAGCAACAGAGTCATCTGGGATGTATCGGACTCGTTCTATACGCCAGTGGTGGTGACCATCCGTGAAACTGGACACGGTAACGATTCTTTTCCCTCGATAAGGATGGGTTGGACGGGCAAGGTGGAACGGGACCGCCGTGAACAATCTCTCGCCTTTTTCCACTAATCAGTTGACCACCACTGCTACGGACTCACGATTGGCGAGAAAAAAAACGACCAACTGATATTACGTATAATCTGGAGGATACGACGGCAGCGAACGGTGGCTAAAAGAAGATGCATGATACTCTTCCAATTCAGGCTCTAGCTATATTTAGGGAATCCAAACCATGAGTGTTCTCGAGATTCTTCCACTGGCGTTCGTGATGATTGCGGGTCCACAAATTCTTAGTCCTATCTTCCTCGCCACGAGTGAAAATTGGCGACAGAACTCTGCCGCATACATCCTCGGCGCCGCACTCTCGATCTCCCTCGTCACCAGTTTCTTCTACGTCGTTGGTCGGGGCGCACTCGGACAAGGGACAGGAAATAACACACTCTATGGTATCATTCTCGTCTTGCTCCTCGTGGCGATGGTACACACCTTCCGGACGAGAGAAGAGGCAGAGCCACCCGAGTGGATGGGAAAACTCACAACGGCGACCCCACGGTTTTCATTCCGACTTGGGTTCCTTCTACTGGGATTCTTCCCGACCGACATCCTCACGTCTGCCGCCGTCGGATCGTATCTCGCAGCGCGCGGGGCACCATTGACGGATGCCCTCCCGTTTATCGGAATTACGCTTCTGATTCTGGCGATTCCATCACTCACCTTGCTCGCGTTCGGTGAACGGGCGGAAGCCTTCCTGCCGAAAGCACGCGAGTGGATGAACACGAACTCGTGGGTTATCAACGAAATCGTAATCCTGTTTTTCATCGGTATGACGATTAACAACCTCACGGGGTGACCGAACTGCCGAAAAAGCCCACCTCGACTTTCACGGGTTGGGACGCTCACGTAGTGACTACTGTTTGAGAATCGAAATCCTACCGACGAATACTATTAACCTGATTCCATATCTTATTTCACATAACTATCATTCCTATTCACCGCTGTCGGTGGCCTCGTCCCTTTCGTCGCATCATCACGACTATCGTCTGTCTCCTAAATCGTCGTCCGCTTCCGGACTCCTCCACATCTCCAGACAGGAGGTATTATGCGAAATGCAGGAAAATCCACCCCTAAAGGGGTGGGTTGCTCAATGATCTGTGGATTCGATTCGCATTCGAAGCTGGTCAGCGAGATCAGTCAGGTATGCTGTCCCAAGGAGCGCAACAAGCAATCCGCCGACTGAATTGTAAATCAGGTCGAGAATCGTATCGTCCAGTCCATACTGGGTGAGAACCTTGCCGCCGCCGAGGAGGGTCGACACGACGCCGATGTAGAACTCGATGAGCTCCCAGACAACGCCGAACGCCATGACGAAGAGTAACAAATAGACGAGCATGAACTTCGGTGGCATCGTAACGTACTCCGTGTGCTCCTCGAGCGCTCGCGTCACTGCGTATGCCGCCCCGGCGACCAGCGATGACGATAGTGCATGAGTCATATGATCCCACCACCACGTCGACTGGTACGGACTCAGAAATCCCAGTGCAGGCAACGATAAGGTCCCAAACGCGTGCAGGAACATCGCGACTGTGATCCAGAGCACGATGCCAACGCTCATCGTGATGCTGTAATTACGCTCCAACACGGCTGGGAGGAACGTGACGAGCAGGCCGACACCGGCGTTAACGGCGATACCGGCGTTCTCACGCCACAAGCCGATGACCAGGATGCCAACCATTGCTAACTGAAGGAGTCGTACCAGTTGTCCTTTCCGGCGACCTGAGACATGGACGCGGGTGCGAAAACTCATGTCGTCCCCTCTGATTGATGTTCAACGTTTGCGGCGAGTCGACGCCTGAAGTACCATCGGAAGAGAAGTCCAGTAAGAACTCCCGCAACGAGCATGTCGGTAAAAATCAGCATGAGTTCGTCGTTTGTCTCGACGAACGTAGTACCAAGATACGCCGCCGAAGCCGCCGAACCCACAGCCCAGAATCCGGCAGTCGCGAGCGTTGCAATAACCGTGAAAAACACCGCGAACCGTGGCGTCATTCGAACCGCCGACGTCAGTTCGAGTGCGACGACGACGAGCATCGCGAGAATCGCAACGCTCACACCGGTCACGAGTTCCTCGAATAATATCGGCTGAAACGTTCCGACCAGGAGTGGCAGCGACGCAACAACCAACAGTGGCCACGGAACGGTTCGCGTCCACGATCGGTAGACGACGGCGGGTGAGATAGCGACGAAGGCTGCAAGAGCGGCCATCACCATCTCAACGAACAGTATCTGCAAGAAACTCACGACGGCGATTACAACGAAAATGACTGCGAATACCCATGCAATCGCTGCATTCACTCGTGTATCCTTGATAAACCACTCCTCTGGAAGTGAGTGACTCATTCCCTTTCCCCTCTTCGGGCCACAACTCGCTGGGGTTAGAACCTGTTGTTAATACTTTCAAACATACTCATATATTGTCGGTTGGTATCCGCGTGACTTCTAACGGTTACACACCTAAGAGAGAGAGAAGTCAGCTGACGAAAGTCATAATATCAGTGTAAAAATCGTCTACGCTAACGCGACATCGACGAGCAGGAACGCAACGAGATGTTGCGGAATTTGAAATACAATCGATGGTGCTGTACAGCGGCGTCTCGGTGCTTTCCCATCCGATGGTAGCGGGCGGACGTTCTAATTCGACGCTACCCGCTGGAGCAGCAGTTCTTCGGTGATAAGAATGAGCTGCTATGTATATCATCATCAGCAGCGTATAGTCAGTTGACTATGTCAATTAACGTCACAAACATTGTCAAGCAGGGCTACCGGCGGACGATTGAGCGAAATGGCCTCGTTCTCATGGGTGTCATTTTCGCTATCTCGTTGGTCAACGGACTACTGGGAATTAGCGTCAGCCAATGGATGATGAGCCAGCAGTTTACGCCAGGTAGTGTCGAGGCGAATCCGACGTTGCTCGTCCCGCCGGTAGTTGCTAGTGTCGTCTCGCTAGTGCTTGGCATTGGATTGCTCGTTGTGAGTATTGCAGCGATTCGGGTGTTCGTGAGCGACGAGACCGAACGCCTCCCCCGAGAGTACTTCACGCGGAATATAGGCTGGGCGGCAATCAACGTCGTCGTCGGGGCGATTGTCTTCGGGATTATCGTCGCACTGGGCTTCGTTGCGTTCATCATTCCGGGCATCTTCCTGCTCGTGGCGTTGGCGTTCTGGACCGTCTACGTGGCCGTCGAAGATCAGAACTTCATCACGGCATTCCGCAGTAGTTGGAGACTGACGCGCGGCTACCGTTTCAGCCTCTTCACGCTGGGCGTGGCAGTGTTACTCCTCACGGCGCTCGTCAACGCCGTCTTCGGGCTCGGCGACCTTGCCAGTGGTAGCCTCACTGGCGACATCGTCGCCCTCGTGTTCGCTCAAGCCGCCAGCGCGATTACGACGGTCTTCTCGACCGCTGTGCTCGCGACGGCGTACACCGAACTCAAAACTCGCGACGATAACGAACGCGGTAAAACAATCAGCGAGGACTCCACCGTTGGCCGTCCGGCCGCCTAACCAGAATCGCGACCACACCACAGATTTTCTCACCTAAATTACGAGACGGATCCCCTTCCTCAAGGAGCAACGCGACCGAGTAGTGCAGGAGGGAAGGACATCCGCCTCACAAATTTAGGTGATTCGTGTTACCATGGGTCGTCCGTGAGTGTGTAGTGCGAACGATAGCAGAGCGCTTGTGAGAGCGGAAAGAGCATGCTAGCCGACGGAGTGTGGGTAGCGCACGGGTTCATTGTGCTGGACGGCTAACAAGGCCATAGTATGTTCCGGAAGATACTCTCGATGATCAGCATCAGTGAACTTCTTGCACCAGAAGCGCTCATCAATGTTGCCGAGCAGATTGCACTCGACAATCCTGACGACTGTGAGTTGGAGCCATGGGTTGTTCCCGGTGCACGGGGTGAAGGACTTCTCTTCTTGGTGCTCATGTGGCGAAACGACACCTCGTATTCTGCGTTCAAGAAGTTCCTCGGCGTTATCGGAATCCTCGCACTACTGTACCCACGGTCCTATGTCGACTACGGGGCCGAGCTAGCGTACACTGACGCCTCTAAGTGCGAGTGGAAACCATGGGTGTACGTAGGCACGCGCCTCGTCGGACTGGTGTATGTGCTTCTCGCTCTTGATGAACTACGGAAAAACTGAGCTCGTAACTCGAGCTATATCCAGTTGCCTTGAAGCGGGTACCGTAGGTATCTCCCTCGGAATCCATTCATCTCTCACGGATGAACAGCGACTAACCAAACCGTTATCTCTCGCAGTCTCTGAACTCGGATGTGAATCTCTCTGTCGTCGACCTGTCCCCTGTTCCCGACGGCGGCACCGCCAGTGGTGCGTATGCGAACACCGTCGAGGCCGCCCAGCAGGCTGAACGGCTCGGCTACTCACGATTCTGGGTGGCCGAACATCACGGCATGGCGGACTCCATCGCCGGCACGACGCCCGAAGTGTTGCTCGGCCATCTTGCCGCGGAGACAGACTCGATTCGACTGGGGTCGGGGGCGGTGCTGCTCAATCACTACAGTCCGTTCAAGGTTGCTGAACAGTTCGGCGTGCTAGACGCGCTCGCTCCCGGACGAATCGACGCGGGCCTTGGACGGGCGAATGGATCACCTGCCGCCGACCGCGCACTTGGGACGGACCGGCACGTTCAGAATCCCGACGAGGATCACGCGGAGAAGATTGAGGCTGTCGTCAACCACCTCTACGACGACTACCCCGATGGACATCCCTACAGCGACCTGAAGATTCCACGCTCGGATGGGGATACTCCCGTGCCGTGGGTACTCGGATCGAGTCCATCGAGCGCGGCTATCGCTGGCGAACTTGGACTCCCGTACTGCTTCGCCGCGTTCATCCGACCACAGTTCGCCACTCACTCGTTCGAGGAGTACCGCGAACACTTCCAGTCGTCACAGCTGGCTGGCGGCGTCAACGAGCCACAGGGGATAGTTGCAGTGAATGCAGTCTGTGCCGAGACCGACAGGGATGCAGCACGGCTTCGCTCAGTGGCCGAAGCGTCGTACAAGCGTATGCAACGTGGCGTCGTCGGAACGAGACCGTCTATCGAGGAAGCCATCGACGAACTCGGTGGAGTGCCCGAACCAACGCCTGCGACACTCGATTCTGACGAGTGGCCGCGTGCAATCTCCGGAAGCCCGGAGACGCTCGCCGGTCTTCTAGAGCAACTCACAGAACGTGTCGGCGTCGACGAGGTGATGATTCAGCACATCGTTGCAAATCACGACGACGCGCTCCGTTCCCACGAGCTACTAGCCGACGGGGTCGGACTTACATAGAAGCGGCGTACTGAAATTGAGGACTAATTGGGGAGTTCTACGGTATCTGGCCTTGGCATTATCGTATGATTCGTCCATAGACCTCCGGACAGCACATATCTCCAATCCTTGCATGGGAAGAGTGACCTGTGTCAGACAGTGGACGGAAGCCAATCCGTTACAGCAGCCCATAACACGAACAGATCGAGCGCCATTGGTAGCACCTTCGTGGCTCCGAAAAATCCCGCCATCAGCACGAACGAGAGGACGGCTCCACCCCCAGTTAGTACTCTCCACCAGCCGAATGGCATCCCGATCTCTACCACGGCCAAGGCTGCGAGGAAAAAGAGCGTGGCCGCAATCCCGGCGAGGAATAATCCGGAGAGCGGGAAACCGGAAGCCACCGTGACCTCACCCAAGAATCCACTGTCGCCACCGCTCCATGGCCAAACCCACCGCAACAACCCGCCAAACTCACCCTGAGCCTGTTCGTCTAAGGGAACAACGTATGATGCCGCGAAATGGGCTTGTAATACCAGTAGTGCGGCGAAGAGCCATTTCTCGATGTCCATGGTCTGCTCAGTATGCTTTTCTGATATATAAAACCACTCGCACTGGCATAACAGCAGAATACAGAAATCTGACTCGGTTGAAAACCTCAGGAAATGACGGGTGGGGCTACTGAATACAGAGGGTGAGTTCAGCACGACCGTCGACACGAGACAACAGATGAGGTGACAGTCGACATTGCGACGACGCAGGCGCCAGCGGCCAGCACGCCTGCTATCACTGCGCTCGCCTCACTTGACCGGCTGGGCCTCAGGGAACTGAGGTAGGTACCTGTTTTTCCCTCGCGCGGTGTCCACAGCACTGCCCCCACCCAGCTCGCACTCTCGTACGACGATTCTCTGTGAATTGATGATGGTAGTAATCAGCACCGGCAAAAAGTGTATTGTGGATAGGTAACACATCTATTACAGTATCTGTGTGAATCTTCATGCTGTCCGGCGATATCCTTCGTACACAGCTGGCAATCCGAGGGGGAGTGCCAGTAGCCCGAATCCAAGGAGGGCATACCCATCTCCGTTCTGGCGTCGCACTGCGAGGAGCGTCGCGACGATGCCGAACAGCGCGATTACATAGGCAGTGTTGCTCCAGACCACATCGTACGAGGAGCAGTACAGCCAACAAACGAACGTGTAGGAGGGAGCATTCCAGGTCGGCGGATGGAGTTTCGGCCAGAAGAACCGACAGTAGGTCGTCCAGCCAAGCATCGCCAGGGTGGGAAGCCCAGCGAGCCATATCGTTGAGCCGAACGGCGTCCGCGTTCCGAATCGTCTGGAGCCAGCGAGGAACAACGCCGGAAACCCAATAATCCACAGCCAGATGCCGATAGTGTACGTTACTGGCCAGTGCTCGATCCGCGGTTGCTCGAAGGGGAGTCGGAGCGACTCCGGCAGCGTCGCCCACGGGAACGAGGGGTCAGGTACTGGATTCGTGACGAACGCGACCAGACAGAGTCCCGTTCCAACGAGTAGTCCGTACAGCCCCAACGTCGTATATCGGTCGAGCCAAGCTGGGAGAGACGGTTGCGCCGTGTTGTGGCGGTGGTCGGATGTCCTCGTCATTCTTCAGATCAGTCTTATCGTGATTCCGTGTCGCGTTTGAGTGCCTCTCGTCGCTGTTCGTATTCGTCGTCGGTCAGTTCGCCACGAGCGTATGCGAGCCGGAGTTCTTCGAGCGCCTGGCCTGAGTCACTCTCACTGCCCGTTACAGCCCTGTAGAGGAGGTAGCCACCGCCGACGAGGGCAGCGAGGAACAGAAGTTGCATCACGGTTCCGACGATGAATATCCAGCCTGGCATCGTTCCGTCGCCCCACATTCCACCGCCCCACATGCCGCCCATCATTGGCCCGAACCCCATCATCCCGAAACCCATGAAGAACATCGGGAAGATGACGAACGCACCGATGATAATGAGGAGAATCGTGACCAGCCGTGTGTCGTCCGTATTTTCTGTCATATATGTTCCCTCCGTGAGTTCGTCTCTAGTGTCACGTACGTGTTCAGGGTTCAATGCGATTGTGCCTTAGAAATATCTGGTGTATAGGAATTCAGCTTTCGAATACATAGTGAAGGAGTTGTTGAGGAGTGATATACTAAGGGACAACTGCAATAGATGGTCCCTACGATAGGACATGTATGCAGGTGACGATGAACGAGGGAGTCTTCGAAGCTCTCCGTATCGGTGTGGGATTCCTCTGGACGGCGGCGTGGGCGATCATTATGGGCCTCACGATCACGAGTCTCGTCCAGGTCTACGTCTCCAAGGAGCGAATGGCGCAGGTTCTGGGTGATGGTGACCTGAGCGGCCTCACCAAAGCGACCGCGTTCGGGGCGGCGAGCAGTGGCTGTAGTTTCGGGGCCGTCGCCATCGGGAAGGGATTGTTCAAGAAAGGGGCACACGCGGTGAACTTCCTGGCGTTCATGTTCGCGTCGACGAATCTCATCGTCGAACTCGGGTTGATGATCCTGATTCTGCTGGGCTGGGAGTTCCTCGTCGCGGAACTGCTCGGCGGCCTCATACTCATCGCCGTCATGGCCGTCATCGTCCACCTCACGCTCCCCGAGACCCTCTTCGACGAAGTTCGAGAGACGCTCAACGAACGCGACCGCGAAGCGGGCGTCACCGAGGACCCCACGTGTGGGATGGAGGGCAGAGAGGAGTACACGCTCACGACCGACGGCGGGGAGACAGTGCAGTTCTGCTCGGAGGGCTGCATGGAGACCTACCGCCAGGCGACGTCGAGTCGTGGCGGGTGGCGCGAGGAGTTGCGGTCGTGGGGTGGCTGGTACAAGGTCGGGAACCAGTACCGCAAGGAGTGGTCGATGATCTGGAAGGACGTCGTCGCGGGCTTTCTCGTCTCCGGGTTCGTCATCGTCTTCGTCCCCCAGTGGGTCTGGAACACCCTGTTCATCCAGGGCGACGGCCTGCTCGTGACCGCCGAGAACGCGATTATGGGTGTCGCCATCGCCGTCATTAGCTTCGTCGGCAGTATGGGCAACGTCCCGTTCGCCGTCGCGCTCTGGGGCGGCGGGATCAGCTTCGCCGGCGTCATCGCGTTCGTCTACGCCGACCTCATCACGATTCCCGTGTTGAACGTCTACCGGAAGTACTACGGCTGGAAAATCATGCTGTACATCCTCGCCGTCTTCTTCGTCACGATGGCGTTCACTGGGTTCCTCATGGAACTGCTGTTCGATACCCTCGGTATCGTTCCGGATCTGGCTGGCGGGGAGACGGCGACCGAACAGACGTACTTCGAACTCAACTACACGTTCTACCTCAACCTCATCGCCTTCGCACTCTCTGGGTTTCTCCTGTACGTGTACCGCCGTGGTCTCGGTGCGCCCGGAAAGTACCGTGACCCGGTCTGTGGCATGCGGACTGACGACAGCGAGCCAGCGGCGACACACGACGACGAGACGTACTACTTCTGCTCACAGACCTGCAAGGAGACTTTCGAGGAGAATCCCGACGCATACGCCACTGGACATCCGATGGTGATGGAGGGCCACGACCACTAATGGCCGTTTCATCGAAGATGCACAGCTGCACAGAGAACCGTCTTTGGTTCACATTTGGGGCGGGGTGTCGTGGTTCACGGTCGGCTGATCAACGTACGTGGAGCTCCACTTGGCATTCGATAGGCTTCAATTCTCTTGATTCTTCATCAATCGCTCACGGCGTTGCTGGAACTCCTCTTCGTCGATCTCACCTCGTGCGTAACGACGTTGGAGGGTTTCCATCGCGGAATCGTCACTCTCGGGAGGTGCATCACCTCGACCCAGTGCCCAGTAGAGGAGTCCGCCGACCAGCCCCAGCATTCCGAGTGCCCCGCCGACGAACGGCAGCCCGCCAACCCATCCACCGTTTCGGCCGTTCATCATTCCAGGGCCAGAACCCATCCCGGGGCCCATCATTCCGTCATCGGAGTTCCCGTCACTTCCGGTGTTGGATCCATACGCTATCGCGCCCTGTTCGACGATCGCTTCACTCTCGGGCACGTCACCGTCCGGAATCGGACTCTCTTCGGCTGGACCGCCGGGGTTGCCGACAACGATGCGACCGACCATCCCGACCGACTTGTGCGGGATGCAGTAGTAGTCGTACGTACCCGGTTCTTCGAACGTGTACTCGAACCCTCCCGACGAGATGACCCCACTATCGAATGCGCTGGCGTCGGATGGAATCCGGTTCTCGTAGGCCGTTGCCGAGTGTGCTCCGGCCGCTATCTCGAAGCGGACGGTCGTGCCGGGGTCGACGTAGAGTCCGATCGGGTCGAAGTAGTTGTTCCCCATCTTGACGACTGGGGTCTCCTGTGCAGCGACTGGCCGGGTGAGTCCCGCAGTCGCGACTGTGCCGGCGCCGAGCGCTCCCAGAAACTGGCGTCTACTGTAGTTCATGGTCTGAGTTATTTGGTTTCCGTTATCCGTGTACGATGTTGGCGAGCCGTTGTACGAGTCCGGTCGATTGCTGGTTTGCATTCTCGATAGCTGCCTCTAGGTCGTCCCGGTCAACGATCCCGATGAACTCGGCTGTCTGTTCGCCGTTCGCGTACACGAGCGTCGTGGGCGTCTTCCGGACGCCGTACTCCTCGGCCGTTTCCAGATCCTTCTGGATGTCGACCTCTCGAAACTTGACGTCAGGGAACTCGTCCTCGATGCCCTTGTTTTTCTCTCGCTGCGTTGCGCACGCACCGCACGTCTCCTGCGTAAAGAGGAGTAGTTCGGTCATAGTGGATAGTATGGTCTTGTGCCTTTTGCGCATTTCTGTTAACATCTGAAAGCTGAGTCAGTCGCAGATTTTGGATTCGAAGGAAGCCTACTGGAGATATCCCTGGGATGGGTGTTCGAGTCGCCTACTCCGGGCTCGGGGAGACAACAAAGTTGTGACCGATTCACTCCGAGTGTTCGAGCTTGTCCCGACGAGCTTTGAACGCCGACTGTGCCGACAAAGACGAGTGCGCCGAGTGCCCAGCAAACGACGCCGGCGATGCCGACGACGGGGGTATATCACCGAGGGAGCCACGGCGAGGCCGACGGTACCGAGTGTCATCAGCGGGAGACTCGCAGCTGGCACCCTGGAGTGCGCAAGCGTCCGGTCGAAGAACCTTGACCGGATACAGACAATTACCGCTGGCGAGGGGTATGACTGGGACTATCCCCGCGAAGAACTTCGAGAAGTCGACATCCAACCAGTAATCAAGCATCGAGAGTTCTGGCCGCCTGATATAGCACATAATGCACGCCATGACGACGACATCTATTCCCAGCGATCAATCGTTGAGGCAGTCTTCTTCGCTCTCAAACAGCGGTATGGCGACACGCTCCGAGCACGAACGTGGTTCGGACAGTTTCGAGACCCCGTTCTAAAAGCCACCGTGAGAAATGTCGAACTCGCTCTCTAACGTCGGTCAGTACAGTGTGCTTTTTGACCGAATCGACGTCGCTGCTTATTCTTCTAGGGAAGCCGCCAACTGGCAGTTCTCTTCAGATTGAGAGGCGCTTGCGCTTCCGGGCTCGATAAAAAATGCAAGCCGTTCTCGATCCCATCCATCATAGAGTATTTGAACGAGGGCAAAGTCGGGATGACCACTCACTCCCTCCTCAACAGACTGAGATACCCACTTGCCATCCTCCAATCTGCACGAAATGACATACGTACCGGGGACATCCATCCAGCGACAGCGTTCTGCGCTTCCCGAAACGGATCCGCCGTCCGCTTCAAGGCGGTGGGTTGACTTGTGAACCGTCTTGTTGTCTCGTCGAACACGGATTTCGAACTCGTGTGAGGAGTCACTAAGATTTGTGATGCTGATATGAGCCAGTTTGATTGGAGATTCCAGAGGGTTGATGGATTCTACACACCCGGCAGCTAGACCAGTAATACCACAGCTGAGGGCACTCAAAATCGTTCGGCGGGTTTGCATAAAGTGATGCAGCCAGCGAAGTGTTGATAAAACTACTGAGCTATATCTGGGGAAAAGGAGTGTCAGGGATTATACAGCGAGCCACTACCAACGTATTTGGAGACTACAACAGTCAACAACGCGTAATTCGCAGTTCAACTGAGCGGCTGATTCATGGTGTCAGTAGCGAAGAGAACAGGCTGTTGGTCCACATCTAAACAAGGCCCAATATTGTCTTCTCCACTGTTCCGAGGCGCGTGAAGCGATACTACAGGAAGCGATGGTTAGTATGCTATACTAACTTAGTAGTGGATAACGAATCCGGGTTCCTCTGACAGTATGATGCATCTGAATGCCAATTGCTGCGGCTCATACTATCCAGCTTCTATGTTGGATCGGCAGCCATTCTCGTATTATGAGAATAACTAGGTGCGTATACCTCGTCTTCCGTCCAATAGTTAGCTGTAAGGTGACCGGCAATGGCAACAAAAGAACTCAGACCCGAAGCAAACACATTCGAGAGCAAATTCGGCGGCCTGACCGTCCGCGGTCGGGCACACAGTCTTAGTGCGTGGTTCGTCCTCGCGCTCCGGCTGATGATGGGCTATGCATTCCTCTACTCGGGATGGACGAAGATCGCGGCGGCCGAACCATTCAACGCAGCAGGCTATCTCACGAACGTCCCGGCGGCCAGCCCCGCGACCGGACTGTTCAACTGGATGGGCACGACCCCCTGGTTCGTGGACTTCGTGAACGTGGCCGTGCCATGGGGTGAGTTCTTCATCGGACTGGGGCTGCTCGTGGGCGCGTTCGTCCGCCTCGCGGCGTTCTTCGGTGCGTTCATGATGCTCACGTTCTACCTGGGGAACTGGAGCGTCGAACACGGGTTCATCAACGGCGACTTCGCCTACATGCTCGTGTTCCTCGCCGTCGCGGCGTTCGGCGCGGGCCGCATCCTCGGTCTCGACAGCATCATCGAGCAGCAGAAGGTCGACGGCACGCCACTCGTCGAGCGCTACCCGGCACTGCGGTACGTGCTCGGATGAGCACGTCCGTCTTTCGAATTGATCAATCACGGATATTGAGACAGCAGCGTTCTTAGGAGAGTCGTATGAGGTCGAGACTGCACGGCTAGAGCTTCGGTTTTGGTATCCGGCAGGCGTCGACTATGAATACTACCGCATCAACTGGGTGGAACCGACACGGAATCTCATGCTTGGATTCCACCAAGACGCCGACCATCAGACCTGGGACCAAGCCATCTCCAGCTTAACTACGAAGACACACCGATGGATCGGTACGAGGCCGCGTTTCTCGATTTACGTCCACTTGCAGTGCTTGATCAACGACTCCAACAGTTACCAACTGTATTGGAGTCAATCCACTGGCAGAATGAACAGCCGTCGCTACAAGAGCAGCAACAATAAGGAAAAACGATAGCAAGAGTGGCGACGTAAGTGATATCGACCGGCGTTACTGCAAACGACCGTGGTCGGCGGTGAGGCACACCCCCGTCCCGGGGTTTGTGGGTGTCAGTGGGACGGCGAGAACACCCGGGGTTGTGAGATTACGGGAATCGAGAGGACTGTCGCCGAGTAATGAGACGCCCGGAGAGTGTTCCAGCTTGATGACTGGTTAGTAGGCTACGAAAGGGGGTCAACTAATCCTCTGCAGCCCGTGAGGTTTTCCGTCTCTATACCCTCAGCACCAGGTATGGTCGGAATCATCCAGCGAACGGCACAAGCGATCGATGATATGTGGCAGTCGGTATGGCATGAGTCGAGTCGCGGCGAGAAAGTGGTGATCGCTATTGTGCTTCTAGTCACCGGATTGGCCATCCCGGTGATACCGATCGTCTGGATCGCCCGGATTATTGCTACCTAATCAGTGGAGTGGGCGGGGCGAGATGCGCGCTCTCGATTGGGCTCGGGCGCGCGCAACGCCAGTAGGACACCGATAAAGGCGACTCCTCCGGCGACGAGGAACGCCGTGCTGTAGCCTGCACGATCGATAATGGTGCCGGCGGCGATAGGTGCGGCAAACGCGCCGAACAGACCAACGCTCGTCAGCAGCGCGACAGCTGTGGTCCCCACTGCCGGCGGGACGAGTTCGACGATGTACGAAAAGAGCAGTCCAGTGACGAGTTGGATAGCGAAGCCGACGACGACCACCGCTCCGCCGACGAGCTCAAGCCGCGATACGAACGCGAAGGCGACGACAGCGGGTACGGCGACGATGAACGACGACACTACAACGGGGCGACGTTTCCCGCTGAAAACCCGTTCGGAGACCACACCACTACTTGACCGTCCGATAGCTCCAATCGCCGGGAACAGCGCGGTCAGCAGGCCACTCGCCGCCAACGAGATGCCGAACCTGTTGATAAGGTAACTCGGCAGCCACGTATTGATAAAGAGGTACAGCGAGTAGGCGAGAAAGCAGAGTACACAAACGATCCAGACCGCCTGATTGGTGAATAACTCGCGCAGCGCCGTCCGGTCCGGCGCAGCCGCATCGACGCCGGGAACGTGGTGACGGGTCGCGAGCAAGAAAATAGTGACGCCGACGACGCCCATGGCGGCATACAGCGGAAAGATCGCAGGCCAGCCGGCGACGTTTGCGACGAGGGGACTGCCGAACTGACCGAGTGCGAATCCAACTGGTGCACTCGCGGTGAACACACCAACGGCAGTTGCCCGATATCGCGGTGCAACGGCACTGCCGACGACGTTCGCACCTGCGTTCCAGAAGATCACGTACGCGAGGCCGCCGAGCACGCGCGAGACGAGTAGCCAGAGATACGCGCCGGCAGTGGCTGCATGCCAGCCCCAAGCACCTGCAACGACGAGTGCGCCGGTGCCGAAGACGATCACCTTACGGACCGAAAAGCGGTCGAGGACGATGCCGGCGGGGACGCTAGTGACGACCGCAGTCGCGTACATGATGCTGACGAGCCAGCCCGCCGTACTCGCCTCGAGCCCGATCGATTTTTGAATCAGCGGCAGTACGCTCGCCGGGGCGATTTCGTAGGCTGCGGCCGCTGTCGAAAGCAAGAAAAAGCCGATGAGCAGGCCTAGTGTCTCATGTCGAGACCTTCCTGTGTTTAGTCGGTCGTTCACGGTCTCTGTACCCCTTCTTGGAGCAACATCAAACCGTTTGGTGTTACTTCCTGAAGACAGAAATTGGAGAGCCATGCGGCAAACACTGCCTTCCAACTGGATTGCACTGAACAGCGACATGCTGGACGCACGGTGCTTATCACTTGTTTGGGTGGAATTGTCTCACCCATGAGATTCTTTCTGTAATTAGGGTTATATTTGGGCGGCTATTAGGGGTGAGCCACCGTGACCAACGCAGACGACGCTACCTCACTCTTCGAACTCTTCAAGAATAAAGAGTTCATCGCACTCGCAAGCACTGCCTTCGCCCGCAGCCAAGCATACTCCACCATCCTCATCGCCCTCGCCATGTACGCCGACCTCTTCCAAACCACCGGCACCGTCGAGGGCCTCTTCGGAACTGTCTTCGCCCTCACACAGTTCCTCATCGTACTCCCGCTCGGGCGGGTCATCGACACCGGCAACTCCAAACGCTACCTCCTCGCCGGCCTCTTCCTCAATATCGCCATTTTCACCGGCTTCACCTTCGTCACCGCTGTCGAACACGTTATCATCCTCCGTGCCCTCCAAGGCATCGGCGCCAGCCTTCTCTGGATCACCGGTAGCACCGTCGTCGGCGAAATCAGCCCCGACGGAAAACGTGGTCTCTGGCTCGGCAGCTACAATCAGGTGGCTGCCTTTAGCAGTCTCGCTGGCACTATCTTTGGCGGACTCCTCCTCTACACCTATGGCTTTCAAACCACCTACACTGTCCTCATCGCTGTCACCACTCTCGCCACGCTTTCCGTCTATCGGTATCTCCGAGACAATCCCGGTCAGCAAACGGAAGCCACAGACTCATCTGGCCTAAACACGCTCAAAGCACTCCTGAAACGCCCAGCCATTCGTGGACTTGTGTCGTTCCGCTTCGGGTTTAGCATCGCTAAGATGGCCGTCATCATCTTCCTACCAATCTATGCGAAAACACAATTTGGCATCAATCCACTAGCTATCGGCGGAATTCTCGCCGGCGGGAAACTCACGAAATCCGTGCTCCAAGGCCGCATGGGAACCCTTGTTGATCAAGCAGAGCACCGTTACAAGTTCGTGTTCGCAGGTGCAGCTGTCTATGCGGTCGGGATCATCTTCATCCCGTTAGCCGGGTCTGCTACCCAAATCCTTTCCGCTGTTTCCCTGTCGGCAGCCGGGAAAACGATGGTGCTCCCACCTGCGTTCTTCGGGCTGTTCGCCGCCTATAGCATCCTTGGAGTCGGTGACAGCATTCGGCTGCCCGCCAGCATGACGCTGTTCGTCGAAGAGGGAGAACGACTTGACGCTGTTGCCGGAAGTTTCTCGCTCCGGTCAATCTCGTGGAAGATCGGGCAACTGATCGGGCCGCTGGCAGTCGGGGCGATCTGGGATGCAACTTCGGCGCTGGTTGCATTTTGGGTGGCTGCGGGCTGTGCTGGCGCTGCTGCGGTGGCATTTGTGGCCATGGCGATTCGAGCGACGAGACAAGAACAGTCAGAATCGACAGCTGTCCAGCCTGCAGATTGAGCCCGTTCGTTAACAGTAGTCGCCCTGTGCGAAGATGAGACTGTGGCCGCTTCTGCGCTCTCTGGACAGCGACGGGGGCCGCTATCGCGCAAGCGTCACATTCGCCCCAATGTATGGGAGCAACTGGGTCTCAGTCCATGGGATTGAGTCGGTGACGCACGTCTCAGCGGCGTCGCCGCCTTCGGGACACAGTTCGGGATTGACGCCGTACGGCTATCCGTTAGTACGGCAGTTGTGTCGGCATTTATCGGCTCGGAGCCAACGGGAGAGAGCAGGTACCGGCCACCGTGTTTGGCCCCTGTTGAAACTTCCCTGGCTGACACGAGTCGGGTGCTGAATACAGAGGATGTACTCATCACAAACTACCCCTGGTGTGACAGTAACCTTTTTCTGACCCAGGCACTGGCTTCATACATAATGGGACACAGAATGGGAGAACTAGGGGGGTTACGGTCACACAGTAAAGGAAGGGAATCTCCATGAGTGAGCATGCACCCCCAACCGCCACCACGGACGATCCTGTAACGCTCCAGACCGGGCTCGAGGCGTTCCGGTCGAGCCCCAAGTTCCACGGTCCCGTCGAGGACCTCGACGGCCACGACTGCAATGATCACTTCGCACAAATCTACGAGAGGCCCGCGGAGAAATTCGAGGCGGCCATTCCGTTCGTTCGCCATGGCCTCGACCAAGGTGAACAAATTGCGTACGTCGTCGACCAGAGCACCGAAACCGAAGTGCGGACGGCGTTGCAGGACGCCGGCATCGACGTCGAGGCCGCGCTCGATTCGGGAGCACTGACGTTTTACACTGTCGACGAGACCTACCTCCGGGACGGGTCGTTCGACCCTGACGAGATGATTCAGTTCTACGCCGACGCGACCGCCGAAGCCACCGAAGACTTCGAGGCGCTTCGGCTCGTCGCCGAGATGTCGTGGATTGAGGCCCACGACACCACGGTCGAGCAGTTGATTGAGTACGAGTCGAAGATCAACGATCTGTTCGATACCGAAGACGTGTTCGCCATCTGCCAGTACGACCGCGACCTGTTTACACCGGAGGTCATCAATAACATCGTTCGGACCCATCCCCATCTCGTCTACGACGGGGCGGCCTGCCACAACTTCTACTATACGCCGCCCGAGGAACTGTTCGGCGACGATGACCTCGCCCATGAGAACGAGCGGATGCTCCGGACGCTTCGCGAGCGCACCGAGGTGAAGACCGCACTCCAGCAGCGCGACCGATTCTTGGAGGACCTCTACACCATCACCGCAAGTCAAGACCGGTCGTTCGAGGAGAAACTCTACGCCCTGTTCGACCTCGGATGCGAGCAGTTCGACATCGACTTCGGATTCCTCAACCGCGTCGACCCTGCCGACGACCATCTGGAGATCGAATACGCCAGTGGCGACCACGAGCACTACACGGTCGGCGGCGAACTCCCACTGTCGGAAACGTACTGTCAGGCCGCCGTGGACATCAAAGCGGCCGCGAACATCACCGACCCCGCCGCCGAGGGCTACGACGACCTCCCCGTCTACGAGGAGTTCGGCGTCGAAGGGTATCTCGGCACGTACATCCCGGTCGACGGCGGTTCCGACCGCACACTCGCGTTCGTCCCCGCCGATGATACCGAAACGGTATCCGTTTCCGAGGAGGACCGGATGTACCTCGAGTTGATAGGCCAGTGGGTCGGCTACGAACTCAACCGCCGCCAACGCGAGCGGCGCCTCCGAAAGTGCTACGAAATCACATCCAATCCCGATTCGTCGTTCGAGGAGAAACTCGAGCAGTTACTTGAGGTGGGACGTGAGCAGTTTGGTGTCGAGATGGCCGGATTGAATCACCTTCCATCGTGGGACGGCCCGTTCCGCCTAGAGAAGGGCATCGGTTTCGATGTCGACCCCGACGAAGAACTGTGGACCGACCCGGGTGTTGGGTGCTTCTGTCGGCAGACCATCAAGCAGGACGAACCGGTCGCGATGGCAGACGTCAGTGGCACCGACTGGGCTGAGGACACGATTCACCAACAGTTCGGCTTGACGAGCTATCTCGGCACAAGGGTGATGAGCGGCGCCACTCCCTATGGAACGCTCTGGTTCGGAAGTGCGAACTCACGTGACCGTCCGTTCTCGGAAGCTGAACAGACATTCATCGAGTTGATGGGCCAATGGGTGAGCTACGAACTCGAGCACCGCGAACACAAGCAGGATCAACAGGAACTGTACAGAATCACGGCCGACCGCGACCTCTCGACCGATGAGAAGATCGCGGAGCTGCTGGAGTTGGGTTGTGAACGGTTCGACCTTCCCGTGGGGATGCTGACCCGCAAGCGCGAAGAGTCGTTCGAAATCACGAAGATGCGCGGCTCTCATTCCGACCTCGATGAGGGGACGCTCACGCCGCCACTGACCGACAACTACTGTCGCCGGGTCGTTGACACCGGGTCGACGGTCACCGCCACCGACGCCGGGGAAGCGGGCTGGGACGGGGATGCCCTCTACCACGAGTTCGGCCTCGAATGCTATGCCGGGGTACAACTGACCGTCGGCGATGAGGCCTACGGCACTATCTGCTTCACGGACTTGTCACCCCGAGATGTGGAGTTTACTGAGGCCGAGGAGACGTTCCTCGAGTTGATGGGGCAATGCGTGAGTTACGAACTCGAACGCAATCACCGGGAAGCCCAACTCAAGCAGAAGACCGACCGGCTCGAATCGTTTGCGAGTCTGCTCGCACACGAACTTCGGAATCCAACCATGATCGGCCAGATGTACTGCCACGAACTTCCGGAGGACACAGCCCCGGAGGCGGTTGGCTACATCTCCGAGTCGTTCGACCGCATCGAGGACATGATCGACGTCCTGCTGCTACTCACCCGGGGTCGCGAGGCCGTCGACGAGTGCGCTCCGGTGGACCCCGCGGACGTGGCCCGCGAGGCGTGGGATACCGTGGAGACGCTCAACGCGACGCTCGACGTCGACCTCGACCGGACGATACGGATCGACGAGACGTACGTCCGCCACCTGTTCCGGAACCTGCTCGAGAACGCCGTCGAACATGGTGGGAGCGACGTGACCGTCACCGTCGGCGATCTCGATGACGGGTTCTACGTGGCCGACGACGGCGTTGGTATCCCGCCTGAGGACCGCGACACGGTGTTCGACGAGGGATACACCACGGCCGCGGACAACGGTGGGACCGGCCTCGGGTTGGCGTTCGTCCAGAAACTTGCCGAGGTGTACGATTGGGACGTTACAGTCACTGAAAGCGAGGCTGGTGGTGCCCGGTTCGAGTTCCGCAACGTTACGTGACGGTAGCTGGTAATACGATTTCTTTATTCTGTCTACAGCCGTACCTGGTTCGTGGTTGTAGATTCTTGAGTGCTACAGTGACTACACGATACACACCCTGTATTCATCAGTAACAGAATAACCAACCTAGCTGGTGATGGAATCGGAGTGCTGAATACAGAGGGTGTCTTCACCGCCCCGATTAGTTACGAAATTCCAGGTAGATAGACGTGGGAACCTCACGCTCTCGGTTCGGTACCTTCTGGTTATGGAATAGCAGGCGCTCGTCGTTGTTAGAGAGACGGGGTAGGCCAGCCAGCGGTAACTACACGTGGAAACCACGTGAGCTGAAAGGTAGCTGCCTGACCGTGCCGTCTACTCCCTCTTTCTGCTATTGCTACAAAACCCCTCCGGTCCTCGGAGATAGCGCATATCAAGATGGTTGAGAAATATCGACTCGTGAGCTACGTCTTCGAGACCAAACGACTTCTGCCTCGTTCTGTGACCGATACGCGCCCTCTATTCAGCACAACGCCTGAAACCATCATCGCTTGAGGGTTTCGACGAGGCCAGAAAGGAGTATTTCTGACCGCAGCAACGAGGTCGATTAATGCCGGTCGCCGTCCATCATTGATGCACTGCGTGATGGAACGCTCGATGCTGCATCGGACGTGACGGCAGGCCGACGCGAGTGATATCACTCGCCGGGAGTCAACAGCCCCGGAGACACAGATGTCAACTGAATCCGACGCTCACCACCCCGAAAAAGACGACTATTATACCGTAAGTTGCTCGAAGGCATCTTCGAGGCCGCATGTTCGACGCTCAACAGGCGGCGCTGCTCCTTCTCATACTGTTCGTGCTGTTCCTGCTTATCGCGTCGACGTTCTTGCCACGGCATGTGCCGGAAACAGACGAGTGACCGCCTCCTGTGCCTGAAAACATGCGAAGTTTACTACGCGAATACAGTTGTCGCAGGGAGAAAGCCCACGACTTCAGTCGTGAGATGAATCCCGTATGCGTGAGTCAACTCCCTACCCTACTTCGCTCGGTCGTAACTGACCTCCTTGTTGAGGGCAGGGCTTTCGCGTGGACGCTTGTTCTATCTGGTCAGGACGATTGCTCCACCCTCCAGCGGTCAATGACGGCAGCGATCGATTCCTCGGGGTTCACGCCGCCAGCCTTCGCCGCGAGTCCCGTCGTTTCGAACATCTGTACCACGTCGGACTCCGCCCCCGCGAAACGGAGATCGATTCCACGTGATTCGAGTTTCTGCTGGAGTTTCTCCAGCGTCTGTGCAGCCCCGAAGTCGACCGTCGGTGATGATGTGAGATCGAAGACGACTAATTCGACGGAGTTACGTTCTGCGAGACGGTCGAGAAAATCGGACCGAACTGTATCCGCGTTCGCGTAGAACAGCTCGGCTTCGACACGGTAGACGAATACGTCTGGGAGGGTCGTCGCCGCCGGATTCAGGTCGAGAGCGACAAAATGATCCGTCTCGGCGATTTGACCGAGTTCGTGTGTCGATGGATTGCTAACCTGGGAAACCGTGACTAGCAACGAGAGGACTACACCAACGAAGACACCCCAGAGCATGCCGACTGTGAGAACTCCGAGCAAGGCCGCCATCGCGATGGCGAACTCGCTCTTGCTCACGTGGTACAGTTGACGGAGTGCAGTCGTATCGATAAGGGCTTTGACGGCGACGATGACAACTGCTGCGAGTATCGTTTCTGGGAGAGTCCTAAACACGCCAGTGAGAAAGAGCAGGACGACGACCAGAACGAGAGCAACAACAGCGTTCGTGAGTTGTGTTTTGCCGCCGACGGCGTCGTTGAGTGCCGACCGAGACATACTGCCGCCGACGACAAATCCGCCACCGAAGCCAGCAGCGAGGTTAGCGACGCCATCGGCCAGCAGTTCCTGATTCGGATCGGTTCGGTAGTCGTGGCGTCTGGCAAACGTCTCGACTGCGCTGATGCCCTCGACGTACGATAGGAGGAACAATGCGACGGCGATCGGGGTGAGGGCACTCAATGTCGAAATATCGGGAATCGCCGGAACCGTCAGCGAGGGAAGACCGCTTGGAATCGATCCGACGATGTCAACGCCGCGGGCTTCCAGATTTGTCACTGCCATGAGCACGATAGAAAGGATGACGACGATGAGTGCGTTCGGGGCGCGCGGAAGCAACCGCTCACCGAGAATTAGCAACGTGATGCCGGCAATGCCGACGGTTAGTGTCTCGGGGTTTGTCTCACCGAGATGGGAGATAGTGTACCATATCCGCTGGTAGAATGGGCCCGACGCACCCTCGATTCCGAACAGTTTCCCAAGTTGCGTTGACATGATGTACAATGCTGCTCCGGCGGAAAATCCCGTGAGTACTGTCTCTGAGATGAAGTGGACAAGAAAGCCCAATCGGAACGTCCACGCGATGACTGCAACGACACCAACAAGCAACGTCGTCACGACGACGAGCGACGAATACGAAGCGACGTTCCCGGCAGCAACTGATCCGACACCACTCGCGAGCAAAATCGCCAGTGCTGAGGTCGGTCCCACAATGACTTGCCGAGAGGTGCCGAGAAATAAATACACACCGACAGCCATTAGTCCGGCGTACAAGCCTGTCTGCGGTGGCAAGTTCGCTAGCGATGCGTATGCCAATCCTTCGGGAATGACCGCTGCTGCGACGGTTATTCCCGCAACGATGTCCAGACGAAGCCACGCCATGTCATACTGTGGAAGCCACTCTCGCACCGGGAGGATTGATGAGAATCGTCGACGAATCCGATTCGTTAAACGTTTTGTTGTCATTAATGATTATATTTTTTAAATTAATTGTTTAGCAGATTTCCACCTATCAGGTCTTGTTTTATCGTGTACTTGCCGGGGTCGGTGACGGACATCTTCACATATTGGTCCTCATTCTGTACATTCATCGACTGGTATCGGTCACCGGTGTCTGGTTTCGTGATGGTGACTGGCTCGGTCAGATCGAACACCCCGAGTGAGTAGAGCGTGTCACGATTCTCCCCGATACCCAACTCATTCCTTGCACCGATAGGTACAAGATTTCTTTCATGTATGAACTGTCCGAATATACCATTGTTGACGGTTGGCTCGAAGGAAGCATGACAGTTGGCGCGTGGGTAGTTCGCCCATGTCACTGGGACTGCATCGGTCTTGTCCGTCGTCTGTTGCTCGGCTTGTTTGGTGGTCTGGCTCGGCGTGTCTTGGTGGGCACTGGTACTGCCGACGCCCATCGCGAGTAAGCTGGCGAGGCCGGCTCCGCGAAGCGCGGTTCGGCGGGTTGCCTGCATCGTTTTGGATTCTGCGTCAGCCGTCGTGTCGTGTGTTTCGTTGGTTATGGCTCATGCCTCTCCTTTTCTCATTCGTTGCACAACAGCACTGCTCTACCCAACGTCCACTCTCGTACGACAACCTCTGATAAAGAGATGATGGTAAAATAACATAAAATATTAATATAATGGAAGTAAGAGCTGTTGATCGACCAATTCAGCCAGAATCGGAAAGAGGTTCTTCGGCGCTGAGCAACTCAACCCGCCCCATTCCGAGATCGGACACCTGCTTCATTCGCGCGTTCTATTCACCAGTAGCTGATCGAACTACCAGAACTCCGCCAAGACTAGGCCGTTGAATACAGAGGATCTGTCTGGTTGGAGATGAAGTTAGAAGTCGTCACTCCTCCGTAGGGACGACCTCGGGCATGTCATAAGAGCCATCGACCAGCGACCAGTGAGGACCATAGAACCGGGCCGCAAAGCGCATGCCTCCATCGGGGGCTGGCAGCCAGTTCTTCACCTTCTCGGGGTCGTCCGGTTTCTCATGCTGCACGTAGATGACCAGTTCGTCGTTTTCGGTGTGCAACAATCCTTCTTCGAGCATGAAGCTGTTGATACTGTACCGGTCGAGTTCGTTCTCGACGAAGTAGCCCTGCGCGTCGTAAATCGGAATTGACCAGAATTCGGTGACCGGCGGCAGGTTGTCGAGGTTGAACGTGATGGTGTACCGCGTCGACCCGTCCAATGGGTCGCCGCTCGCGTCAGTGAATCGGAACCCAGCGACGTGTGATTTGGGCGAGTCAGGGCCCGCATAGCCGAAGTCGGCCATGACGGCTCGGGTCAACCAGTCGGTTCTGAAATCCCCCGTCGGCGCAAGGACTTGCCAGACATTCATGTCGATCAAGCCCTCCTGACCGGTGGTCCTGATACTCCGCAGCGCGGCACACCGGCGCTTGCAACCGGTCAAAAAGCCCGTGAGATCCTCCAGACTGTTGCAAAGCGCTCAGAGGCGTTCGGGACTACCATCTATATCGACGATGATACCGAGACGATTGATATGACGTGATATTCGCGTGTCGATTTCCCTCGCCGAAAGGCATACCATCTATATACGTAATGTGAGAGCCGACATTCGTAACCTACAGTTTCGAAGCTGCTTCGTGAAGTAGATCCTCTCTGTGCAACACGCTCCATCTCATAGAGTCTTGTCAGATTGAATTGGCCGTGCAAGAAGTAGGGCGCGTATCCAACCCAGCGTTTCATGTGACCCAAGGATATACTGACGGTAAAAGGAACGAGAGATATGACCGACTTCATTGCTCCACCGCCTCTCGAGCGAGGGGATAAAGTAGCGATCGTGGCTCCTGCGTCTGGGCTTGCGGCGACCTTCCCGCACGTCTACGAGAGAGGTCTCGAACGAATTCGCTCAGTGTTCGATCTCGAACCGGTCGAGTTCCCGACGGCGAAGAAGGATGATGAATTCCTGTACGCCCATCCCGAGAAGCGAGCGGAGGATATTGAAGAAGCATTCGCAGCACCGGATATTAGTGGTGTGATCGCAACAATCGGTGGGAACGACCAGATCAGGGTTCTTAACCATCTGGACGGAGAGCTACTCCGGGAGAATCCGACGCGATTCTACGGCATCAGCGATAATACGAATCTCGCACAGTTTCTCTGGAACCACGGTCTCGTCTCGTACTATGGCGGGCACGTACTCACCGAGTTCGCCATTCCGGGACCGCTGCCCGAGTACTTAGAGTCTGGACTTCGGTCGGCTTTTTTCGACGATTCGATCGGACCAATTCAGCCCGCCCCCGAGTTTACAGACCAAGATTTGGGATGGGACGATCCCGAGAATCTTGATCAGTCTCCCGAAATGGACGGGAACCCCGGGTGGTCGTGGCACGGCGGCCAAGCTTTCGCCAAGGGACGAACCTGGGGCGGCAATCTCGAAGTTACGTATCTACAACTGGCCGCAAATCAGCACGTTCCGTCGCCTGAAGCACTCGACGGGAAGGTGTTATTATTAGAAACCTCGGAGGAATTACCCGAGCCTGGGGTTGTCCAGCGGATGCTCCTGGGGATGGGCGAGCGAGGATTACTCGAACGGTTCGATGGGTTGCTCGTCGGTCGGATCAAAGCACGTTCACACCTCGTCGACCGATCGAAAGACGATCGCGAGGACTATCGAGAACGAGTACGGCAGACTATCATCGATATCTTCACTATGTATAATCCGACTGCACCGGTCGTGCTCAATGTCGATTTTGGTCATACAAATCCGATCGTCCCCGTTCCGATCGGTGGAACTGTAACAATCGATCCGAAAGCCAACGAAATCAGTTTCGACTGAGACGACGTTAACAGTACCTATCGTACTGACTGTACCCTCTGTCTGCAGCACGCGACTTCTGGTAGCATTTAGTGTGATATCACTCCGGATCAAAGGAAAATCATCTAGCTTGGGATCGGCCGGGGGGTGGGGAAGCACGGCGTTTTTTCTGGTTGGTCGTGGTGGAAGCGGTATGAGCGACACCAGTGGGACCGACCCGAGCGCTCCTGACTGGATTGAAAACGAAAAGGTGCGGGAGATTCTTCAGGAACACCTCGACGAGACTGATTACGCTATCTATCGGGAACTCAACACCCACGGCCGAATTTCGGATACTGAACTCGGTGAACGAGTCGGGCTATCGCGGACTGCCGCTCGCCGCCGACGGAAGAAACTGATCGAAGAGGGAACCATCGACATCCTCGCCGTGATGGTGTTACAGCGCGCAGAACTCGCGTACGCGGACGTCCGGCTGCGCTTCGATACGACAGCAACGAACGAGGAGGTGACCGAGTTCATCGACGAAATCATCCAGGAAGAACTCATCTACGAAATCGACGAGTACATGGGCGACCACGACCTGTTGGTGCGGACGTGGCACGCAACGCTCTCCGACATCAAAGAGTACGTCCGGACGAAGTTCCAAGGCAACGGCCTCGTCTCCGAGTACGAGATTGCCCCCGTGACGAAAACCTACAAGGCGTGGCACAAACCCCTCACCAACGGCACCGCCTCACCTGAAGACTGACATCCTCGCCCGCTGTGAACGGCAGGATTCTCGCGCTGTTTAGAGATAGAGAGGGTGTATCCAACACACAACGCCTGTTGGAAGAGCATAAATATACCGCAGCCTACATTTGAGACATGCCTGTTGGAGCACGCCTTTCCGTGCGACTCGCCGACTTCGGCCTCCGTTCAATTATCACACACGTTATTATGGGGCTCGGGTTCATCGGTGCGGTCGTCTCGGGACTGTTTGTCGAAGGAGAGGTGGGAGTGATCTCCATGGTCGCGTTCATCAGCTTCACTGCAGGGATGTGGATCTGCCAGTCGATCCACTCACTCGGTAACGCCGCGACCGATGAGGAGTACAATGGCGTACTTCGTGAGGTACTCAACCGTGTCTAGCGAACCGGGTATCGATCTTGGTCGGTTCGGTCGCACGTTGGCGCTAATCGGCGCCATAACTGCGGTTTTCTTGTTGCTCACCGCCAACCGACTCGGAGGCGACCTCTTCCGAATCGGTGCCGTCGGAATTGGAGCGGTCGCTATGGTCACTGCTATGATTGGCTTTTTAATCGCCGCTGGGAGCGCGTACGATGCGTGAACGACCGTCAGAACCCGCTGTTGGCACTTTGGTTTAGCGTGTCGCTCAAATAGGCGAGGAAACGGTTATCTGGAGAAAATGTTACAGCTCGATCGAATCAAGCGGGACGGACGACAGCCGACCGTTCCGGTCACTCACAGTTCGCCGAGGATCGTGTAGAGGAGCCGCACTGGCTCGTCACCCCGGTTTTCGCTGAAATGGTCGACGCCCGCTGGGATGTGTATCAGCGTCTCCGGCCCGACCCTGGACGTCGCACCGTCGACGCCCAGGACGACGGTCCCCGAGAGCACGACCGAGAGTTCGTCGCCGTCGTGGCGCGTGGTGCCCGTCTCAGGGACGCGCTCGCCGGGTTCGATGAGGTAACTTCCCGTTTCGAGCCGCGGCTCCTCGAGTCGAACGAGCGGTAGCGGCGTTCCGGCGCTGTCGGGCCACTTCTCCGAGAGATCAACGACGTCTACGTGAGTCATCGACCGGCCTCTCGCAGCCTCGCGGTGGCTGCATGGTCGACGGTCTGGTCGTCCTCGTCGATGACGACACCGTACACCTCGCGGGCGATGTCGGCGGTGACGTAGTCGTCGCGGTAGTCGTCCAGCACCCGTTCGGGGTCTCGGTCGAGCGGGTCTCCGTAGCCGCCACCGCTGCTGGTGACGAGACGTGCCGTTTCGCCGTCGGCGAGGTCGTAGGTGGTGACCTTGTTGTGGCGTTCACTGGTGCCGTCGGCGGCGACGATCTCGATGTGGTTGCCGTTGCCGTCCTGGCCGCCGTTCACGCCCCACGGTGGATGCTTCGACCGGCCGAACGACGCGGTCAGGAAGGCACCGCTCTCGTTGTACACCGTGTAGTCCTGGACGAGCCCGCTGCCGCCGCGGTACTCGCCGTGACCGGTCTCCTGTGGGGTGTTGAGTCGGAACTGGTCGAACAGGAGCGGGAATCGCGTCTCCATGACTTCCACCGGCATCTCGAGGGTGTCGCCGTCGCCGACGCAGACGAGCACGTCCGCGCCGTCGCGTCCGTCGCTCGCGCCCCAGCCACCGGGTTGCGGTTCGATGACGAGGAAGTCCTCGTCGTGGCGGTCATCGTGGCCGCCGACGATGGTCGCGCACACGCTCATGAAGTGGCCGGCGGCCAGCTTCTCCGGAACGTGCGGCGCGAGCGCCTGCCAGGGCAGGTCGGCCGCCATGGTCGACGACTCCCAGTCCGTCCCAATCGCCGCAGGCTTGGTCGCGTTGAACACCGTCCCTTCGGGCACGGTGAGTTCGAGAGGAGCGAAAAAGCCCTCGTTGGTGTTCGCGTCGGGAAGGGTGAGCGCCTGAAAGAACGCTCGTACCATGCTGGCCGTCGCCGCGTAGGGCGAATTGATGGGGCCGGTCGCCGCGTCGTCGCTCCCGGTGAAATCGACCTCGACCGCATCGTCGGTAATCGTCACGGTGACTTCGACGTGGATTGGGTCGTCGGTGATGCCGTCGTCGTCGATAGCGTCGGTCGCCGTATACGTTCCATTCGGCAGCGCCTCGACCTCCTCGCGAACGAGTTGTTCGCCCCACTCGAGGTACTCGACCATCGCCTGGAGGACCGTCGCCTTGCCGTACTTGTCGATGACCTCGCCCACGCGGTCGGCCGCGACGTCCATCGAGGCTTCTTGGGCCTGCATGTCGCCGAGCGTCATCGCCGGCATCCGCGTGTTTGCCTCGATGATGTCGCGCACGTGCTGGTTGATAGCACCGCCTTCGTACAGTTTGACCATCGGGAGCTGCAGCCCCTCCTGGAAGACGCTGGTCGCGTCGGTCGTCCACGACCCCGGATCTTTCCCACCGATGTCGGTCCAATGCGCCTTCGACGCCGTGAACAGGACGATGTCGTCGCCGGCGAACACCGGAGCGACCATCGCGACGTCGTTCAGATGCGTCCCCCCGGAGTAATCGTTGACCAACACGACGTCGCCCGGTTCGAACCCGTCCGTGCCGTACTTGTCGACGACGTCCTCGACGCCGTACTTGAGCGTCCCGAGGAACCCCGGAACACCGTTCGCTTGCGCGACGACGTTCCCGTCGGGGTCGACGAGGCCGCAGGCGTAGTCGAGCGTCTCGTAGATGACGCTTGATTTGGCGGTCCGGCCGAGATTGATGAACATCTCTTCGGCCGCGCTCTGCAGGGCGTTCGCGATCACTTCCCGCGTGAAGGGGTCGATGTCGGTTTCGACGTCTGATGATGTGGTTTCTGACATGGTTACGCCTCGGTGAGATGGAGGGTACCGTAGTCATCGACGGTCACGCGCTGGTCCGGATGGACGAGCGTCGTGCAGGCCGGTTCTTCGACAATCGCCGGGCCGTCGATGGCTGCCTCGACCGGCAGTCGTTCGCGCTCGTAGACGCGCGCGTCGTGTTCGCCGTCTGCGCCGTAATCGACCAGCCGCGTCTCCTTGTGGGCGTCGTCGACGCTGCCGGTTCGGTCGACCGGCTCGATGCTTGGCCGTGGGACCGCCGCTGTCGCCGTCAACCGAAGGTTGACGACTTCCGCGGGGTCGTCGAGGTGGAAATTGTACGTCTTCTCGTGCAGTTCGTGGAACCGCTCAAGCGTCGCCGTCATCGTCCGGTCGTCGATCCCGTCGTGGCCGTCCTGCAGGGGCGTGGTGACCGTGTGTTCCTGGCCGGCGTACCGGAGGTCGGCGCTCCGCGCGAGTTCGAGTTCCTCGGGGTCGACTCCTTCAGCATCGAACGCCGCTCGGGCTTGCTCGGTCAATTCGGCGAACCGGTCGTCGACGGTGGCAGCCGTGGCGGGGCCGAACGCCATCACGTCGGTCCGGACGTAATCTTTCCGTAGGTCGGTCATCAGCATCCCCCACGCGGAGAACTGTCCGGGCGCGCGCGGAACGACGATCTCTTTGACGCCGAGTCGACGGCCGAGCGTCGCGGCGTGGAGCGGTCCCGCGCCGCCGCTCGCGACCAGGACGAACTCGCGAGGGTCGTGTCCGCGGCGGATGCTCACCTGCTTGAGTGCGTTCGTCATGTTCGAATCGACGACGCGCAGGATGCCGTGTGCGGCCTCGTGTTCGTCGACGCCGAACTCGTCGGCGATCGGTTCGAGTGCGGCGCGCGCCTCGTCGACGTCGAGGGGCATCTCGCCGCCAAGGAAGTACTCCGGATTGAGACGGCCGGTGAGGAGGTTCGCGTCGGTTACGGTGGGGTCGGTCCCGCCGCGTCCGTAACAGGCGGGGCCGGGGTCGGCGCCGGCGCTCTTCGGCCCGACCTTGATCGAGCCGCCCTGGTCGATCCAGCCGATACTGCCGCCGCCGGCGCCGATCTCGATGATGTCGACGACAGGGATTTTGAGCGGATAGCCCTCCCAGTTCGGGGTGCTCTCGAGCCAGTAGTCGGTCTCGATGTCCACCTCGCCGTCCTCGATCAGCGAGGTCTTCGCCGTCGTGCCGCCCATGTCGAAGCTGATGACGTTCCGTTCGCCGATACGGTCGCCGAGGTGTGCGGCACCGAACACGCCGCCGACCGGCCCGCTCTCGACCATCTCGACTGGCGTTCGTTTGGCGTGTTCGAACCCGCTAGTGCCTGCGTTGCTCTTCATCGCATACTTGCTGGCGGTGAGTCCGCGGTCGTCGAGGCTGCCTTCGAGTGATTCGAGGTAGGCGTCCGCGATTGGTCGGACGTACGAGTTGAGGACCGCGGTGTTCGTGCGCTCGTATTCGCGGTATTCCTGGGTGAGTTCGTGCGACAGGGTGACGTAGGCGTCGGGGTACTCCTCGACGATGATCGTTTTCGTGCGACGTTCGTGTTCGGGGTTGCTGTAGGCGTTGACGTACGAGACGGCGATGGTGTCGATGCCTGCTTTTTTGATGTCTTCGACTGCGGCGCGGACGTCGGATTCGTCGAGGCCGGTGAGGACGGAGCCGGCCTGGTCGATTCGTTCGGCAACTTCCCACCGGTGTCGGCGTGGGACGAACGGCTCCGGTTTCTGATACCGGAAGTCGAACATGCCGGGACGGTTCGCGCGCGTGATGTCGAGGACGTCGCGGAAGCCGTCGGTCGTGATGAGTGCGCAGTCGACGCCGTCGCGTTCGGTGATGGCGTTGATGACGACCGTCGTTCCATGGACGAACTGCTGGGCGTCGGTCGGGTCGAGGCTGCTCTTTTCGAGTGTTGCGAGGACGCCGTCGGCGAAGTCGTCCGGGGTCGTCGACGCTTTGGTGAGTTCGAGCTGGCCGTCGCGGGCGGCGACGAAGTCGGTGAAGGTTCCACCGATGTCGACTGCGACCCGCGCACCATTGTCTGCCATGCTATCCCATGCCAACGAGGGCGAGGTTAAACTTTTCGTAGCCAAAAACGCCGTCTCACGAACTAAACGAACACAGAAGGGAGAAAATCGTAGACAAACATGCGATAACACGAACGAAAAGCACACCGATCTACCCCGGAGGGCGAGCCACCAGTCCCGACGCAACCACCGTCCCTTCTTGACATCCTCCCACGGCTCCAGCCGTGGGATTCCTCCGGTGGGGATGTTGGCTATGCCGCACCCACGGAGACAAGTTTTCTGTCGCCGGTACTCCGGTTTGTGCGCTCCTCGTTGGGACTTGACCTCTCGGGAGAGCGTGATAGCTCCGACCAGTTGTGGTCGTCCCACGTGAGGCGCACGGGCCGTGCGTATTCTTGTAGGGACCCGACTAGTTATCAATCTACTGTCGAAAACGTCATGCTGAATACAGCGCGTGTATCTCTCAGTTTTGATTCCGTTGATGAGCGATCTGTTGTAATGCGTCAGCAATAGCCTCCACAGCGGCGACGAACCGCCAGGACAGGTACAATACCCCAAGCAGCACGCTAAGCCAGACGACAGATAGTAGCTGTTGTATGATCATGACGGAGTAGCCGAGCAGGAGTACGTACAGGACGCCAATTCCGACAAGCCACGTGCGAGGAATTGATGGCGGAGACCAACCGGACATAGTTCGCCTTTAACTTTCTATATATAGAATATTTATCTCTGCTTATTTCACGCTCTGCATTGCTCATCGGCTCCAGAGGTGACCTTAAATAAAGAAGCCGTGTATCTAACTACTGTTTCTTGGTTTACTTGGAAAGCTGCACGCATATCGACGTTCGGAGCAACTGTGAAGGGGTGGGCTTCTGCTCGCTACGTGTCAGCGCGCCCGCCACGACTTCGACGAATCATTGAGTCGCTCACAGCCCGCCTCGGTCACTACCACGATATCCTCGATGCGCACGCCGAACTCGTCCGCCACGTACACGCCCGGTTCGACGCTGAACGCCATTCCCGGCGCCAGTTCGGTCTCGTTCCCCTCCACGATGTAGGGTGCCTCGTGCACTTCGAGCCCAATTCCGTGGCCAGTTCGATGGAGGAACTGGTCGCCAAACCCCCGCTCCTCGAGCACACCCCGCGCCGCACGATCGACCGCCTGTGCCTGCACGCCGGGTTCGACAGCGTCGACGCCAGCTTCGAACGCCGCCAGCACGGCCTCGTACGCCTCTTCGAACCCCGCCGGTGGCTCACCAGCGAACACCACCGTCCGCGTCTGATCACCGGGGTACCCGTCCACCACGCCACCGAAGTCCAGCACGACCGGATCGCCGCGCTCGATCTCGCGGTCGCCGTGCCGATAGTGCGGCTGCGCGCCGTTCGGCCCCGATCCGACGATCGTCTCGAACGACACGTCGTCGGCACCTTCGGCAACCAACCGACGCCGGATTTCGATGGCGAGGTCGCGTTCAGTCATGCCGATAGCGTCCGGTCCGAGCTGGCGAATCGCCTCGCTCACCCGGTCCGAGAGACGGGCTGCGTCCCGCAGCCGGCCGAGTTCGTACTCGTCTTTCTGCATCCGCAACGCGTCGAGCACCTCACTCGCCAGCCCGAACGATACCGACGGAAACGCCGACTGGACGTCGAGAGTGAACTGCGCCCACAGCCGGTCGTCGAGCAGGACCGTCCCATCGGCGAGCCCGAAGTCGGCCACGATGTCGGAGACGACCGCCATCGGATCCTCCCCATCCTGCCACGTCCGGCAGTCCTCGATTGGGGACGCCGCACGAATCTGGTCGTCGTACATCGCCGGTGCGACGAACGCGGCGTCGTCGCGGGAGACGATAAGGAACAGATGGCGTTCGCTCGGCTCCTCACGGAACCCAGAGACGTAGTAGAGGTTCGGACTCGGAAAGAGCACGACCCCGTCGAACCCTCGGTCGGCGAGACGCTGTTGACACGCCCGAAGCCGCGTCTCGAACGGGGATTCGGCGTCAGTCATCGGTCCGTCTCCGCAGATTCTCCGTTTCGTCCCGGTCGATTTCGTCCTCATCGGTCACCGCGACACCGTACTCGGCGCGTGCCGCCCCTCGAGAGACGTACCCGTCGAGGACGTCTTCACGGACCGCCTCCGGGTCGCGCTCGTACGGGTCACCGTAGCCGCCGCCACCGCCCGACCGATTCGAGATGACCTCACCCGGCTGGAACGTCCCGCGGAACATCCCCGCGTACTTGCGGTTGCCTTGGTCTACGTCGTCATCGTCTTCGTCGACGTAGAGGTCGTCGTTGTCGACCAGCACCTCCACCCGGTCGTGCCAGTCGTCTTCAAGATCGAGCGCGACGACGTTGCGCGCCCCGGGGTGACCGCCCGCCAGTCCCCATCCCTCCGTCTTCGTTTTCTGGACGATCGAGAGCGCACCGACGGGGTGCGTGAAACGGAAGTCGCGCTGGATGCCGAGCCCACCGCGATGCTTCCCCGCACCCCCGGAGTCTTGGCGCAACGTGAGCCGGTCGAACTCGATGGGGGCTTTGTTCTCGAACACTTCGATGGGGATGTTCCGAACCATCGTCTCGCTCATGTGCATGAGCGCGTTCTGGCCGTCGTGGTCGGCAGACCCACCCCAGCCGACACCCTCGTTGTTCGCTTCGACGAACTGGCGGCCCGTCTCGGGGTGCTCGCCGTACAGCATGATGTCGCAGACGTCCCCGCCCGAACTCGCCGGCACCTGCTCGGGGAGCGCCTTCGCGAGCGCTTCGTAGATGACGTTGATACCGAGTAGTCCCGGCCAGATAGTGAACGTCGGCGCGGGATACGTCGCGTTGTAGAGGTTGCCCTCCGGAGCGTAGACGTCGAGCGGTTCGTACTGACCGGCGTTCGAGTCCTCGTCAGGCGTCGTCACCGTCTTGAAACACAGCTTCGAGATCGATTGGGTCATCCCGATCGGGATGTTGAGCGGTTCGTCCACCTGGTCGGACGACCCGGAGAAATCCACGGTGAACGACTCCCCGTCGATCGTCACCTCGGCTTCGAGCCGAATGAGGTCGTCTTCCTCGCGGTAGATTCCGTCGGCGTAGTCGACGCCGGTCCACGACCCGTCGGGGAGCGCTCGGACGGCGTCGCGCGCCGAGCGTTCGCCGTGGGTGATGATCGTCTCGATGCATGATTCGACGACGTCCGTTCCGTACTTCTCGTAGAGTTCCTGGAGGCGAGTTGCGCCCGTTCGGAGCGCCGCGACCTGGGCGTTGAGGTCGCCGATGACTTTGTCGGGAATCCGTGAGTTGAACCGGATGAGGTCGTGGATCTCCTCGTCGGGCTCGCCGTTCTTGTAGACCTTCGTCCCCGGGAAAATGATTCCTTCCTGATGGATGTCAGTCGAATCGAGCACGTACCCGGAGTCTTTCGCGCCGAGGTCCAGCCAGTGGGCGCGACTCGTCGCGTAGCCGATGAGTTCGTCGTCGTAGAACACTGGCATGAACACGAGCACGTCGAGCGTGTGGGTCGAGCTCCAGTACGGATAGTTCACGAGGACGATGTCGCCCGGGTTCAGGTTCTGCTCGCCGACGTGGTCGACGCTCTTGCGGAGGCCGTAGTCGTTCGCGCCGAGGAACACGGGGAGTCCCGGCGAATCCGCGATCAGGTTCGTCTCGGCGTCGTACAGTGAGATGCCGAAGTCGAGGATCTCGTAGATGATGGTGTTGTAGGCGGTCCTGATCAGGGTCCGTTGCATTTCGGTGGCAGCCGAGGTGAGGTATTTGCGCACGACCTCGACGGTCGCGGCGTCCACGGCTGTCTCTGTCACGTCCGCGTCCGGTCCGGTGTCGCTCATTGTTCTGCCTCCTGGTGGATGATGATGTGGCCGTAGTCGTCGACCTTGGCCGTCTGGTCGGAATGGAAGACGACGGTTGTCGTCGGTTCCTGGACGACCGCCGGGCCGTCGATTCGGTCGCCCGGCGCGAACTGTTCGCGGTCGTAGACGTCGAACGACGTTTCGGATTCGCGTGCGAAACAGTACGCCTCCCGGGTGTCAGCCGGCGATGGGTCACCGCTCGACGATGCGTCGACTTGCTCGAGTGCTGGTTTGTCGTTCTCGCCGATGGCGCGAACGCGGAAGTGGACGACTTGCGGGGGGTCGTCCATGGTGTGGCCGTACCGGCTGTCGTGCTGGCGTTCGAATCGCTCGCCGAGGTCGGCGACTGACTCGAGGTCGTCGGCCGGAACCTCGACAGTGTGTTCCTGACCGAAGTACCGCATCTCGACGTACCGTTCGAAGCGCTGGCGTTCGGGGTCGTAGCCCTCGGCGTCGAGCGTCTCCGCGGCCTCGGCTTCGAGGTCGGCGAAGATGTCGTCGGCCGCCTGTTCGGAGAGGTCGTCGAGGACGGCGGTGTGTGTCCGTGCGACGTCTGAGACGACGTCGGCCATCAACATTCCCCACGCTGAGAAGACCGACGGAGCGCGCGGAATCATGACTTCTTGGACGCCCATCTCGCGTGCGAGCAAGGGGACGAACATGGAGCCGGCACCGCCGTACGAGAGCATGGTGAAGTCGCGGGGGTCGAGGCCTTTCTCGACGGTTATCTCGCGGATCGCGCCGATGGTGTTCGCGAGCGTCACCTGGAAGATTCCTTCGCTTGCGTCGGTCGTGGACGTATCGAGTGGGTCGGCGATCTGGTCACGGATGCCGGCGAGCGCCTCGTCTGCGGAAAGGTCCATCTCGCCGCCGAGGAAATACTCGGGGTCGAGATAGCCGAGTGCGAGCGCGGCGTCGGTCACAGTCGGGTCGGTTCCGCCGCGCCCGTAGCAGATCGGGCCGGGGTCTGCGCCGGCGCTCTGTGGGCCGACTTTGAGGAGGTCACCGTCGAGCCACGCGATGCTGCCGCCGCCGGCCCCGATGGTTCGGATATCGTAGACGGGAATCATCATCGGGACGTGTTCGAGTTCGGCCTCGTACTCGACGGCGGGCGCGCCGTTTTCGACGACGCAGGCGTCGAGGCTGGTGCCGCCCATGTCGACGGCGATGAGGTTATCCCGGTTCGTGGCATCGCCGACGGAGGCCGCCCCGATCAGTCCGCCTGCTGGTCCCGATAGGATGGTGTGGACGGGCGCAGTTTTTGCGCTGTCGGCCGTGAGCGTTCCGCCGCCCGAGCGGGTGATGAAGAACGAACCGTCGAACGCTTCGTCGGTGAGGGCGGCGTCGAGGTCGTCGACGTACGATTCGAAGATTGGTTTGATGTAGGCGTCGAGGACGGCCGTGCTCGTGCGTTCGTATTCGCGGTACTCGCGCGTGATGTCGCTCGATATCGAGACGCTCCGGTCGGGGTAGGCGTCGCGAATCAGGTCCTGTGCGCGGGTTTCGTGGGCTGGATTGCGGTAGGAGTGGAGGAACGTGACGGCGATGGCGTCGACGCTGTGGTCGTCGAAGAGGTGGTCTGCGGCGTCGAGGACGGCTTGTTCGTCGAGCGGTTCTTTGACGTCGCCGTCGGCGTCGATTCGTCCGGGGACGCCGACGGTTCGCCGCCGCGGAACCAATAGTTCGGGTTTCTCGTACTGGATGTCGTACATCGCGTCGCGTGCGACGTTCGTTCGGCCGATTTCGTGGATGTCTCGGAATCCTTCGTTCGTGATGATGCCCGTTTTCGCGCCGTTCTGTTCGAGAAGCGCGTTGATGCCGAGGGTGGTTCCGTGAACGAACGCTTCCGTCTCGGGGATGGTGGCGTCGACTTTATCGATCGAATCGAGGACGCCGTCCGTCGGCGCGTGTGGCGTTGTCGATGCTTTTTCGAGTGCGATGTCGGTCGTCTCGCGGTCGTAGGTGATGGCGTCGACGAACGTGCCGCCAATATCGACCGCCAGTCGTTCCGTCATGTGTTATCATGCCCCGCACTAGTGACTTCGTCGACGTATATAAAGTTGAGTTCCTACCTCGCTCCGCTTCGACGAAAGGAACCGATTCGGGGAATAGACCATAACAATTCGGTCGTGAATAGGTTAATAAATAGCCGAATCATCCGCCATTAACTTACTATTTTCAACGTCCGGGGCGGTACTGGTGCAAAGAAATAAATAATCATTCATCGAAGGATATTGTGGTATGCCACCCCAAACCAAGGGTGACTGGGAGAGACGAAAGTTCCTCAAGACAAGCGGCGCAGTGGGAGCGGCGACGTTATTCAGTGGGCACGTGGGAGCGTACGGCTCGAACGACACGAACACACTCGCACAGCAATCCGACCAATCGGGTACCGACCTCGTGTACGCGACCATCGTCGCACCGAGTTCCATCGACCCGATGAAGTCCGGCGACGAACTCGAAGGCATCATCAGCCACACGCTGTACGATGGCCTCGCAGGCTACAGCAACTCCTTCCCGCCGGAAGTCGAACCAGGACTCGCACAAGACTGGCAAGTCAGCGACGACGGCAAAACCTACACACTCACCCTCCAAGACAACGCACAATTCCACAACGGCGACCCCGTCACGGCAGAAGACGTCGTCTTCTCAGTCGAACGGATGATGCGAATGCAGCGCGGCCCATCCTGGATGTGGGACGGCGTCCTCACCCCGGATAGCGCCACCGCCGTCGACGAAACGACGGTAGAACTCTCGCTCCAGAAGGTGTACGCGCCGTTCGTCTCCACACTCCCCTGGATGTTCGTCGTGAACCGAAATCAGGTCACGGCCAACGAGCAGGACGGTGATTTTGGCGACCACGGCGACTACGGCACGCAATGGCTCGAGCAGAACGACGCCGGAAGTGGCCCCTACTCGCTGCAGAATCATCAAACGGGCCAGCGCATCGTCATGAACAAACACGGCGACTGGTGGGGACAGTGGCCCGATGGGAACACCTACGAACGCGTCGTCGCCCAACTCCAGATGGAGGTGTCGACGATAACCGGGATGATGAACAACGGCCAAGCGGACATGACCGACGTCTGGCTCTCGGTCGACACCTACCAACAGCTGGGTAACAACTCGAACATCTCGGTGAGCAACGAAGTGACGTTCGCGCCATTCTTCGTGTTCATGAACACCCAGGTCGAACCGCTGGACGATATCAACGTCAGGAAAGCGCTCGCGTACGCGTTGGACTACGACACGGCGCTCAGCGACGTCTTCGTCGGTGCCGAGAAGATGGTCGGCCCGCTGCCATCGGCGATGCAGTACTCGACCGATGACATTCCGTCGTACACCCAGAACATGGAGCAGGCGCGCCAGCAACTCCAGCAGTCCGACTACAACCCGAACGATATCTCGATTACGTACACGTACGTGTCGGGGCTCACCACCGAGCGGAACCTCGGACTGCTGATGCAGTCGAACTACAATCCCCTCGGCATCGAATTCGAGGTCAGGAAAGCTCCGTGGACGAGTATCGTCTCGCAGTCGTCGAACATCCAGTCGTCGCCACAGATGTTCCCCTTGTGGAGCCTCATCCAGTACGCGGACCCGGATGCACTCCTATACAACATGTGGCACAGCAGCAACACGAACACGTACAACAACGGCTCGAAGTACGAGAACGACCAGGTCGACGAGCTGCTCACGCAAGCACGAACCACGCTCGACGATCAAACGCGCGAGCAAGCCTACACGGAGGTGCAGCAGATTCTCGCCGAGGATGCAGCTGCCTTGTTCGTCTGTAATGACGTCTCACGATGGGCGTTCAACAACCGGGTGAACGGCTTCACGAACAACGGCATCAACGGCTACACGCACCAGTTCGAACGCTACACGGAGAGTCAGTAGCTCGCCACCGCCCCCTTCCGGGGACTGTACACAGAGAACCTAGCATGAACTACCGTCGCTACCTATTGCGTCGCGCGCTATCGACGATTCCCGTGTTCTTCGGCGTTTCAGTCCTCATCTTCGTCATCGCGCGAGTGATACCCGGCAAGCCAGCGCGGCTCGCGTTGGGGCCACGTGCGACCGACGAAGCGGTCGCACAGTTGCGCCGACAGATGGGACTCGACCAGCCGCTTTGGACGCAGTACGTCGAGTACATGACTGGGTTACTCAGAGGGGACATGGGCCAGTCGCTCGTGACGAACAACAACGTTGCGACCGACATCGCACAGTTCCTCCCCGCAACGGTCGAGTTGACCACGGTCGGGATGCTGATCGCCATCGTGTTCGGCGTTCCACTCGGCGTCGTTGCTGGCCAACACAAAGACGAGTGGCCCGACAACGCCAGCCGGAGCTTCGCGTTCTTCGGCGTGTCGCTCCCTCGCTTCTGGTCCGCGATCGTCCTGCAGGTAATCTTCGCGTTTGGACTCAGTTGGTTCCCGGCGACCGGCCGCATCGGGGACGTCGAGTTACAGCGCATCACCGGGCTCTACCTCGTCGACAGCGTCATGACGCTCAATCCCGACGCGTTTGTGAACGTCGCCTGGCATCTGTTCTTGCCAGCACTGACGCTGTCGCTTGCACCGATGGCCGACATCGCGCGAATCACGCGCTCGAGCTTCCTCGAGGAGTTCAACAAAGACTACATCGAGGGATTGCGGGTCCACAGCATTCCCAAGAAGTTCATCGCGTACAAGTACATCCTGAAACGGTCGTTCACGTCCACGCTGACCATCATCGGGCTCGACTACGGGTTCCTCATCGGGGGGGCGTTCCTCGTCGAGATCGTCTTCGGCTGGCCAGGAATGTCGGCCTATGGCGTCAGAGCGATCCTGCAAAAGGACATCAACGCCATCGTGGGGGTGACGCTGGTCATCGGGGTCGCATTCCTCCTCGCGAACTTCCTCGTGGACGTCCTGTACGGATATCTGGATCCGCGCGTCCGCTTCAGTGAGGAACTATGACACGCACAGGCATCGATCTTCTATCGGCAGCAACGACACGCATCGAACGACTCCGAGACCGATTCGATAAGGCGGACCGTGTCGTGTACCGCTTCCGCCAGAACCCGATGTCGATCCTCGGGCTCGCGGTGATCTTCGCGTTCGTCGCCCTCGCCGTGTTCGCGCCGTACATCGCCCCGTATCCCGCGGACGCGGGTTATCAGGGGCAACCGGCCGTCCACTTCTCCCAGTCGTTCGAGCCGCCGAGTCTCGACCATCCGATGGGCACCGACCAGGTCGGCCGGGACATCCTGTCCCGCGTCATCTTCGGGACGCGCATCTCGCTGATCCTCGGCCTCGTCGTCCTCTCGATCGCGATCGCCATCGGCGTCCCTATCGGGTTGTTCGCGGGCTACCTCGGGGGAGGAATCGGCCTCGTGTTGATGCGCGTAACGGACGTCTTCCTCTCGATTCCACCGCTCGTGCTGGCGCTGGCCGTCAGCGTGGCACTCCAGCCGACCTTGACGAACGCGATGATCGCGATCGCGGTCGTCTGGTGGCCGTGGTACGCACGGCTGGTGTACGGTGAGGTACTGTCGGTCCGCGAAGAGACGTTCGTCGAAGCGAGCCGCGGAATCGGCGCGAGCACCCCGCGAATCCTCTCCCGGGACATCCTCCCGAACATCCTCGCGCCGGTCACCGTGAAGTTCAGCCTCGACATGGGGTACGCGATTCTCGTCGGGTCGGCGCTGGGATTCCTCGGACTGGGCGCGCAGCCACCGACGCCGGAGTGGGGGACGATGACCGCCCAAGGTCGGGAGTTCCTCCCCGCTTACTGGTGGTACTCCACGTTCCCGGGACTGGCGATATTCCTCGCGGTCCTCGGGTTCAACTTCCTCGGCGACGGCCTCCGGGACATGTTCGACGTGGAGGTGGAATGATGGCGGACGACGCCCCGTTGCTGGACGTCTCCGATCTCACCGTCCACTTCGAGACGTACGAGGGCCGCCAGCAAGTGCTCGACGCGGTCGACGTAACAGTCCACGACGGCGAAACGGTGGCGCTCGTCGGGGAAACCGGCTGCGGGAAGAGCGTCACCGCAGAGACGATCATGGGAATGTTGCCACAGCCACCCGGCGAAATCGTCGACGGGTCGGTTCGCTACGAGGGAACCGAACTCCTGAGAGATCCGGACCGCCACGATCGCGTTCGAGCCGACGAGATGAGCATGGTGTTTCAGGACCCGATGACGCACCTCAGTCCCGTGTTCACCGTCGGTTCGATGATGGCGGACGTGATCACCTATCACGGCCAGGAGGACGTCAGCTGGTGGACGCTGCTCAAGGAGTATCTCGGTCGTGGGCCCGGGGTGGACGACGACGAGATTCGAGACCGCTGCGTGCAGATGCTCGAACGGCTCCAGATACCGGACGCAGAGGGAATCCTCGACAGATACCCGGTCGAACTCTCCGGCGGCATGCGCCAGCGCGTCCTGATCGCGATGGCGTTGCTCAACGACCCACGGTTTATCATCGCCGACGAACCGACGACCGCACTCGACGTCACGGTCCAAGAGCAGATCCTAGAGTTGCTCTCCGAACGCGTCGCAAAACAAAACCTCTCGATGCTGTACATCACGCACAACCTGGGCGTCGCTCGCAAACTGGCCGACCGCATCTACGTCATGTACGCGGGGACCATCGCCGAGGCGGGCCGGACCGAAGAGCTGTTCGACGCCCCCCTGCATCCGTACACGACCGGGCTCATCGACAGCATTCCGAAGCTCACGACCTTCGACAGCGCCGGAATCCCCGGCCAGATTCCGGACTACACGGAGCCGCCGTCCGGCTGTCGGTTCCATCCACGGTGTCCCGCGTACATGGCCGGAACGTGCGACGTCGATCCGCCCGACCGATTCACCGTCGGGGAGAACGACCACGACGTCGCCTGCTACCTCTACGAGGACGGGATGAGTCTCGACACGGCGCTGTCGATCAGCGACGCGGAGGTCGAATACGGTCGCCCGGCCGAATCGGACCGCGACGACCGTCCCGACGCGGACGCCGAGCCGACCGACGTCTCGCCCGAAGCGTACAGCCAGGAGGACCGGTCACGATGACTTCGAATGAGACGGCGACTGCCAGTTTTGACGAGCGCCGTGACCCGACTGACGCGCTCCTGCAGGTCCGAGCGTTGAAGAAGTACTTTCCCGTCTCATCGGGGTGGTTCGGCGGGTCCCAGCAGCGAGTCCGGGCGGTCGACGGCGTCAGTTTCGACTTGCGGGCGGGCGAGACGTTCGCCGTCGTCGGTGAGAGCGGTTGTGGCAAGACGACGCTCGCGAAGACCGTCGCCCGGTTGTTGGATCCGACGGACGGCCGGATCGTCTTCGACGGCCGGGACATCTCCACGCTCTCCAATCGAGACCTCAGACCCGTCCGCCGAAACCTCCAGGTCGTCTATCAGGATCCGACATCGTCACTGAATCCTCGCCGACGAGTCGGCGCCATCGTCGCCGATCCGCTCAAAGTCCACGGAATCGGGTCCAAGCAGGAACGACTGGAGCGCGTCAACGATGCGCTCGTCCAGGTCGATCTCCCGATCGAGTTCAAACGACGGTATCCCGGCGGCTTGTCGGGCGGTCAAAAGCAGCGCGTCGCAATCGCCCGGGCGCTCGTTCTCAATCCGAAGCTCGTGGTCCTCGACGAGCCGACGAGCGCACTCGACGTGAGCGTACAAGCGAAGGTCATCTCGCTCCTCGAAGACCTACAGGACGAACTCGACCTGACGTACCTCGTCATCAGTCACGATCTGAGTCTCGTGAAGAACATCGCCGACCGAATCGGCGTGATGTACCTCGGCAAGTTCATGGAAATTGCCGAGAGCCAAACGTTGTTCGAGAACCCGTTGAATCCCTATACGGAGCAACTTCTATCGGCGATTCCCGTCGTCGAGTCCGACGAACAAGCACTCAAGCCGCGCGAGATCGACATCGAAGGCGAACCACCCGATCCCGCGAATCCGCCGAGCGGCTGTCCGTTCAACCCGCGCTGCCACAAGCGATTCGACGCCTGCGATAAGGTTCATCCCGACCTCGTGGAGGTCGCGCCGGGACACTCGGTGCGGTGCCTCCTCTATCCGGGAGACCAGCAACCGGCCGTCGACGAGTACAGCACGGAAGCCGAACGGAAGCGACTCCGAACCGACCAGTGACGATCGGTCCGATCGGGGCACTCGAACGAACTGGCTCGTGATCCCCGAATTCTTCACCACCACGAACCACCCCTGGTCTCGAGTGATATCACAATCGCTGCTATCGTTCTCGTCCACGCTCCGTCACTGATCCATGGGGGCGGCGAAAGCAACACGAGACGCTCACGCAAGCCAGCCGTCGGGTCTCGTCATCATCTGCTGCGTCGAGGTACTGCTCGAGGTGATCGAGCGCAACTTCCTCGCCGGAATTGATTGGTGTCCGCGAATTCTCCATTACGTAGAGCACGGGTGTCTCCGGATTTGACGATTGGGGTGGGTGCCTGACTCTGCGGCCTCCGACGGGACGACGCCGTCAGGGCAGCGGCGATGGGCACGCCGGTGTCGAGCGGGATTCCGACCGTGGTGGCAGTCACATCCGTCGCCCAGCGTACGTAGTCCGCACCAGTGTGGTCCGCGTTCACGTATAGGCAGATGACTCCGTGGACGTCCTGCGCAGTCGGGTCAAGGCAACAAGCTACTAGTGTCGAACACCTGTACGTCAACCCACCATGACGACCACCGACGATGGGACAGAACTCACTGCCACTAAGACCACCCTACAGGAGACTGGTAGAGATGGCTGATAGTTCGTCGGCGACGGACCAGACAGATATTGAGGAGCGAATTGAGCGGATTGGACGGTATTCACAGCTTGTGAAGGCTGGGCTTGGCGTTATTATCGGTGCGTTCATACTATCTGTGGTCGCAGTGCTGCCCGCCAATCTCAACAGTGTTGCCGCTGCCGTCAACGCAGTCCTCCTCCCGCTCATCTTCGTCGGGATGGGACTGTTGCTCTTTGGTATCGGAATGCATCTCCACCTCCTCCATCTCAACCTTGTTCGCCAAATCCGCAAGCAAGGTGGCCAAACCGGGCAATCCGCCAAACAGGATGCCGAGACAGAGTCATAATTGTGTTTGATAGGATGGATATCCCCTGAATCATTAGTGCACTCAGTTCCTGACGTGGGAGAGAACTCTGGCCGGAACCATCCTATGTTCTTGAATCACACCTTCCGTAAGTGCAGTTACAGAGCCTGATTGGATACCCTTCTATCCTTACTGGAGAAGGTGTAAACAATTCCCGTTATTGGATTCTCGTATTATACTTCGGTCACGGTCCCGGCCTCCTTTTATTGGTCGTGCATTAGAGATGGTTACGACCAGATTTCTGGATGGATAGACTTCGACATAGGTAGTTTTTTATCCTTTGTTTTAGTTGGTATGTACATGCCAGGCGATGACACAGCGCCTCCCGACGATGCTCTCTCTGATATCCCGGAGGACACCGCAGCAGATTCGCCGGTAGACGACGACTCCGGACAACAAACCATTCGTGAACTCCTCGAAGAAGACTCTGGAGGCTCCGTCTTCGTAAACCGGAATCTCGTCGAACCCGACACCATCATCAACGAAGAGCGCATCGTCGGCCGGGACGACCAGCTGCAGGCCGTCGTCGCCTATCTCAAACCCGCTCTCCGCGACGAACGCCCGCCCAACATGCTCCTCTACGGGCCAGCAGGAACCGGGAAATCGCTCATCATCAAAGCCGTCTGCGAGCAAATCGTCGAACTCTGTGAATCCCAGAATATCAACTTCGGCGTCGTCAGTCTCAACTGCCAGCCGATTACGACGCTCGACCGTGCAGTCTACAAACTCGTGGAGAACATCGCGAAAGACGTCGGCGTCGACACCGGCGTTCCAGCGACCGGGGTTTCGACCGAACAGAAGTACGACCGGCTCTACGAGCTCGTCAACACGCATTACGACTCGGTTATCTTCATCCTCGACGAGATCGACCTCCTCGTCGGTCGCGAAGACGAGCCCGCGTACTCGAAGCTGCTCTATCAGCTGTCGCGGGCAGGGAAAACGGACACTATCGAGGGAACTGTGTCCGTCGCTGCCCTGACGAACGATCCCAAATTCATGGAGAACGTCGACGGCCGGTCGGAGAGTTCGTTCAATCCCGAAGACATCCCGTTCTCCGACTATGACGCGAACCAACTCCGTGAAATCCTCGAACATCGCCGTGACGCCTTCCGCGATGGCGCTCTCAGTGACGACGTCATCCCTCTCGTCGCAGCTTTCGCTGCCCAGAGCCACGGTGACGCTCGCAAAGGCATCGATCTCTTCCGGAAAGCTGGCGATCTCGCTGACCGACAAAACGACGACGTCGTCACGGAATCACACGTCCGAGATTCGCAGGACGAAGTCGATAAAGACCGGATGCTGACCCAGATAGAAGGGCTCTCCACGCAAAAGAAAATCTCACTGTACGCAACGGCGGCCGTCGCTGTCCACACTGATCATGCCACCACGTCCGTCCCCAGTCCCGTTGGATATCAGGTCTACAAGTGGATCACCGAACTGCTGGATGCCGACCAGATGACGCGTGAAACCTACATCAAGTACGTCAAGGAACTCAACACGTACGGAATCGTGGACGCCGAGCGGAAAAGCCGGGGCCGGGGACAAGGGATGTACATGGAGTTCTCCTTCTCCGACAACCCTCGCCCGATTCTCGATTTGCTCGCAGAGGACTCCCGTCTGTCGGCGATCGCCAGCGAAACGGACCACCTCAAGACCATTGCAAAAACGAAGATGCAGCAGTTCAAAGGGTCATAATCGACGGACGACGAGCCCTTAGAACCCCTGCATCGAAGTGTAACTGACTAACTCTGCCAGCACCTGCATCGGTTCTCTTATCGGTACTCACCCCAGTGTCGAAGTGTATCTGCCGTCGAACAATCGTGGTGTCGAAAACCGGGTTCGCTACTCACACGCTCCAGCAGAGCGTTTTCTCCGGCTTTCCAACCCCTCCATCGAAGTGTAACCAAGAGCGAAGCGACCCCTGCATCGAAGTGTACATTCACCACGTCCGTTCTGTAAGACAGTGTGCCTACTAGCCGACCCCTGTATCGAAGTGTATATGCGCTCCTCACCCCTCGCAAGGGAGGGGAGCGTTCGATGGAACGTGACTCGACGGTCCGGAGGACCTGGGAGGAATTACTCTCCAGCTATTCGGCTACCGAGGAGGAAGGCCGACCCCGTCATCGAAGTGTAACTGGGGGACGTACCGCGATGCCTGCATGCACTTTTTGGCCACACCACCCCCGTCATCGAAGTGTAACTAGCTACTCGTCCAGTAGTTGTGATACGTTCTGTTCTTGCTTTCAACAGCCATCGTGGGGATATACCACACCAAACCACCCCTCACCCCGTCATCGAAGTGTAACACCTCTCGTTCAACCTCGAACACAGCTTCCACACAGCTGAACGCGTAGAATCTCTCACGCTCCGGGGTGATTACTTACTCTGTCACCAATAGGGGAGCTTCGCGATAGCCGTGGTCGGCCTCGACTTGCGAGCATAGTTAAACGTTCTGTGAGAGTACCGTGTGCTGAATCGTCGTTTGACGCAGGCAGACCGTACCTTTCGTCTCTCTTTTCCCATGGGTGTCCTCGTTCATCTCGTTTTTCTTTTGCTCGATCTGTCGATCGTAGCCGGAGAGAGGGACAAACCCGCCTCTCGTTATGTTGTAACAACGTCGGCCACTGGTTCGCTCCCCTCCCCCCATCATCGAAGTGTAACTCTACCCTGGAAGGCCGAGAGCACCATCACGCCGATATCTCTCCCACTATCACCCCTCCAATTCTAAGTAATAACTTAGTTTGCGGGTATTGTTTTATAGACATAGACTTATAAGTTTCGGTTATAAAGCCAATCGTGTAGTAAACAGCCCCTGATCGCTTGTACCTCATCGCCGGCTACTGCCTCCTCACCTCCAATCAGACCGAGATTTCGTGGCACGTCCGTTTCTGGTGTTACACTTCGAAGATGGGGGGAGAGGGTGGAGGAAGGACGAGTTCGTCACACGGTGATTCTCTAGCGAGGGTGAACCGCCTCGGGGTCACGTGGTTCGAGACGCCGACGGCGTCTCGTCATCACGAGAGCGTGAAGCTCTCTCGAACGACCCGAGGCACTCGGCCTGCTCCGCCTTTAGACTACCGTGGTACTACCCACGTTATCGCTGTCGATGACCGTCGTTGGCACCTCCGACGTCGGGCGTTTTGAGCACGGTGGCGTCGGTTTCAGGACCGAGTGACTCGACGCGGACACTGGAGACCTTGAATTCGGGGATGCCAGCCTGCGGGTCGAACGTTTCCTGCGTGAGTTTGTTGACGGCGCCGGCGGCGAAGTGCATCGGGATGAACAGCGTCCCCTCGCCGACGCGGTCGGTCACCTGTGCTTTGACGACGATGTCGCCCCGGCGGGATTCGACACGGACGTACTCGTCATCGGAGACGCTGAGCCGGTCAGCCGTCCGAGGATGTATCTCGACGAAGCTCTCGCCGACGTGGCCCATGAGTCCTTCGACGCGACGTGTGAGCTGTCCAGTGTGCCAGTGGTAGAGGACGCGTCCGGAGGTGAGCGTGAGTGGGTACTCTTCGTCGGGAACCTCGCCGGGACGACCGCCGTCCGCCGGGACGAAGCGAGCGAGGCCGTCGTCGAAGTTGAAGTTCCCGTCCTCGTAGTCGTAGAGATACGGCGTACCGGGGTGGTCCTCGTCCCAGCAGGGCCACTGGAGGCCGTGCTCCTCGCCTTCTTCGAGCCGGTCGTAGCTCACGCCGCCGTAGATCGGGGCGAGATCGCTGATCTCGTCCATGACCTCCCGCGGGTGGTCGTAGCCCCAGTCGTACCCGAGGCGACTCGCCAGTTCCTGGGTTATCTCCCAGTCTTGACGTGCGCTTCCCGGCGGGTCGGCGGTCGGTCGAACGCGCTGAACGCGGCGTTCCGTGTTGGTGAACGTGCCGTGTTTCTCCGGCGAGGTCGCTGCGGGAAGTATCACGTCGGCGTGTTCCGCCGTCTCGGTCATGAAGATGTCCTGAACGACGAGGAAATCCAACGTCCGCAGGGCTTCCCCGGCGTGCTGGACGTCAGGCTCGGAGAGCGCGGGATTCTCACCGACGATGTACATCCCTCGGAGGTTGCCTTCGTGGACCTCGCTGAACATCTCCGGCACCTTGAGACCGGGCTCTTCGGGCGGGCGTTCGCCCCACGCGTCCGCGAACTTCTTCTGGACGTCTTCGTCGGACGGGTCCTGGTAGCCGGGCAGACTTCCGGGGAGCGTTCCCATGTCGCCGCCACCACCCTGGACGTTGTTCTGCCCGCGGAATGGGGAGAGGCCAGCGCCCGGCTTACCGACTTGGCCCAGCGTGAGCGCGAGATTCGCGAGCGCGAGAATGTTCTGGGTGCCGTGGCTGGACTGGGTCATTCCCATCGCCCAGCCAAAGACGACGTTCTCCGCCTCGGCCAGCGTCTCTGCAGCAGCGCGGAGTTCGTCCGCCGGTACGCCGGCCAGCTCTTGGACCGTTTCCGGCGTGTACGGCTGGACCTTCTCTTTGAGCGCCTCGAAACGCTTGGTGTTGCGCTCGATGAACGCCTCGTCGTGGAGGTCGTGTTCGATGACGTATCGAATCAGGCCGTTGATCCAGGCGACGTCGTAACCTGGCTCGGTCCGGGTGTACTGGTCGGCGTGTTCGGCGATACCGACCTTGCGCGGGTCGAACACCACCAGATCGGCGCCGTCGCGGACGTTTTGTTTGATACGGGTCGCCAGCACTGGATGCGATTCGGTCGTGTTCGACCCGGTGATGAGGTAGGCATCGGCCTCCCCGATGTCTTCGTTGATGCGGTTGGTCATGGCGCCGTAGCCCAGCGTCTGCTGGAGTGCGGCCACCGTCGAAGAGTGACACAGGCGAGCGCAGTTGTCGACGTTCTTCGTCCCCAGCACCTGGCGGGCGAACTTCTGGACGAGGTAGGCTTCTTCGTTGCTCCCCTTCGATGAGGCGAGGCAACTGACTGCGTCGACACCGTGTTCGTCCTGGATTCGGTCCAGGTTCTCGGCGACGTAGTCGAGGGCCGTGTCCCAACTCACCGTCTCGAACTCGCCGTCGTCGTTGCGAACGAGCGGCTGCGTGAGACGTTCGTCGCTGTTGGAGAATTCGTGACCGAACTTGCCCTTCACACAGGTCGAGAAGTTGTTGGCGGGTGCCGTGTCGGGGTCGGCGACCGGTTGGACGCCGAGCGCGTCGCCGTCCTTGCCCCACATCTCGAAGCGACAGCCGACCGCGCAGAACCCGCAGGTGGTCTCTTCGGTGTCGACGTTGTCGAGTCGATGGCTGCTGACTGCGTCGGCGACGTCGAAGAGGCGTCCTTCGGACAGCGTTTTCGTCGCGACGTTCTCGGCGGTGTGCTCGCCGAACAGCATCGCCTTCCGGCCGTACTCGCTAGCGAGGTCCGCTGCGCGCTTTTTCGCTCCGGTCATGAACCGAGCGACACCTGCCACGTCGCCCGAATCGGCGGTCGTGTCCGCGTCGACACCGACGGTGCCACCTGGGTCGGGCGAGCGGTTCGGGGCGGCCGTGTCGTCCAGCGTCTCTGCGTCGTCGCTTTCGATGACCGTGCCGACGGAATTCCGTTGAGAGAAGCCGGGTAGCGGAAGCGTCCCGGCGCCGCCGATACCTTTCTCGGTGAGTGCACCGGTCGGGCAGACGGTGGCACAGTGCCCACAGGAGACGCATTCCGAGTCGGCCATGGTCTCGGCGTCGGACTGGAATCCGATGCGGGTGTCCTCGCCGTGCCCTTCCATGCGGAGGACGCCCTCGACCTGGACGTCGTTGCAGCTCTCGACGCACCGGTTGCAGAGGATACACTTGTTGCGATCTATCTGGATGAACGACGAGGTATCGTCGATGGGTTCGTACTCGTCGCGGTCGTCGAACACGCCGTAGCGCGGGTGGTCGACGCCTTCGCTGATCGCTGTGTCTTGAAGTTCACAGCGACCGTTGCCGTTACAGGTCGTACACCGGAGGTTGTGATTTGAGAGCACGAGGTCGAGGTTGACGCTGCGACTCTCCTCGGCGTCGGGTGTGTCAGTCTCGACCGTCAGTCCGTCCTCGGCCGGGAACGAACAGGACGGAACCAGCCCGTGTCGTTCCGTCTCGACCATACAGGTACGACACTCGCTGCGCGGTCCGATTTCGTCGCTCCCGTCCCCGTCTCGGTCGTAGTAACACAACGCGGGAACGTCGGCGTCTTTCTCGACGCCATCGGCGCCCGGTTCGACATTCACCGTGGCGTCGTCGACGGCCTGCATCGCGTCGATGATGGTCGACCCCGGCGGTACCGAGACAGACGTTCCGTTGACGGTCAGCGTCGTTGGCGTCTCGCTGTCCGTTCCCGCCTCGGAATCGTTCGCTGTACCGGTCTCGAACTCCGCCGTGACCGACGTCTGGTGCTGTGGATCGTCGAGATCTGGAACTCCTGGAAGTGGGTCGTCAGTACTCATAGGTTTTCGGAACAGGTGCCGCTTGGACAGCGGCTATCGACGTGTGCTTGGAACTCCGGTTCGAACTCCTCTATCGCGGTGAGCGCCGGACGCGGTGCATGCGCTCCGATCTGGCAGTTACTCGAACGTCGCATCACTCGACCGAGTTCGCGAATCTTGTCCGTCTCGAACGAGCCCTGGTAGATATCGCGCAACAGATCGGTGAGCTGTCGAGTCCCCTCTCGGCCGGGGACGCATCGGCCGCTGTTCTCCGTCGACGCGAAGTGCGCTCGCTCGCCTACGGTCGCGACCGCACAACGCTCGTCGTTCAACAGTTCGACGACGCCTTCCGTCCCGAGCGTTGCCGCGTCGAGGGACCCGGCGGTCGCCGTGATATCCAAACTGCGGGTGATTCCGCCGAGAACGCCGCCGACGCAGGCCATCTTGAAGTCCCCGTCCATATCGACGGCGTCCCGTGCAACGGCGAGACTGTCGCTGGATGCTAGCTCGATGGTCGCGGGAGCGGCCACGTCGCCGGTTACGGTCACGAGTCGGGTGCCGGGATCGGCAGCGTCTGAGTCGTACGCGTCTGGGTCGCGGAGCGCGCACTGTACCTGGGCGACCGTCCGTGGCGTGTGGACGACCGTCGGGCGGCCGTAGAGTCCGTACGTCGCAGGTGTCGGTGGCTGACGGCGCGGTTCGATTCGGTCTGCTCCTTCCATCGATTCGAGTGCGGCCGTCGGCGCACCGGCGCGATACTCGTCGGGGCCGACGACGATCTGGGGGACGACCGGCAGCTTCCCTTCGGCTGCCTCGACGGCGCGGTGGACGCGCCGCTGGAGTCCGGTGTCGGTCTCGTTCAGGTAGATAACCGCGTCCGTGGCACCGATGTACTCGGCGATAGCTGCCATCCCGTCGAGGACGGACATCGGCGCGCCGGCGAGCAGCGTCCGGTCCGTCCGCGATGGGTCGTCGGCGTCGTTGGCGTTGACGACGACGACGGGCTCACCGTCTGTCTGGCGCGCTTGCTTCCACGCGTCGGCGGCGGGTTCGTCGGCGGTGGCGTCACCTCTCCCGCGGCCGAGTAGTCCGAGGTCCGCGATGTCGCCGGCGTCTCGTTCGGGCGAGACGAGCGCGTACTCGTTCGGGTCGAGCGGGTCGACCCATCCGCAGGGACCGAGAACGCGGCGTCGACCGACCGCCAACGGACTGTCCGGTGGAACCGGCAGCGACGCCACCCCTGGAGCGTGTTCGACGATGGCATCCGCGCGGTCGGTCGGAAGCCCGTTCGCTTCTACGTCGGCTGCGAGGTCACGAACTGTCGACGGGCGAGGGGATGCGAAGAAGGCGGTCTCGCCCCCGTCAGTCGCGATGACGAGCGGTTCGAGTTCTCCGATTCCAGTCGTTCCCGTCCGTACGACGGGGATCGAATCGGTGGCATCGCGAGCAGCGTCGAGTACCCTGTTTCCCCGGTCAGCTGTCACGTCCACCGTGACGCGGATGACCGGCGAACGGCCGACGGTTCCCCTGTCGTTTGACATCGGCACACACCACGTAGTCGGATGGTAAAAAACCACTCCAAACATCGAACTGTAAAATTAAATAACAAACTAAAAATATTGTATAGCTAATCGGGAATCGATCGTACAGTTATCGGACAGCTTGACGGGGCAGGGGATCCTCGGCCGTGCCCAGAGTGACGACTATCCCACAGTTTATTTGATTGCTGACATACGATACGAGCCGGATCGTTTAGAACTGGTGAGCTACCCCACCCTACTTCCTCACGGCTGTCGCCGTTCGCTCGTTGAGGGTGGGGCTTCCTGTTTCCACGACGCGCTTTGCAGATACAGGTGTATCCACAGGGAGCGCAGTCTCCACAGGCGTTGATTCGGAGTGAACCACTCCTACTTCTTCAAGACCGCGAGAAAGAATATTCCACGCCGCATTCGCATCTCTATCCGCTTCAAATCCACACGACGGACACGAGTGTTCACGAATCCACAACGGCTTGTCCGTCTTGACACCGCAGGATGCACATTCCTTCGTCGTGTCCTTCGGGTCAACCGCGACGAAGTGTGTTCCCTCACGCTCGCACTTGTATTCGAGCATTCTGAGGAACGTCCCCCACGCCGAACCTGCGCGATTTCGTGAGTTACCGGGGAGTTCGACCAATCTTTTCGCGTCTAAGTCCTCGACGGCCACCAAGTCGTACTCGCGGGCGTAGTAGTTCGATAACTTGTGGAGGAAGTCTCGCCGCTTTCGCTTCAGATCTGCGTAGCGTTCGGCCACGACCTTCCGCTGCTTCTCCCAATTTTCGGAACCGTGTTTCTTCCGTGAGAGGTCGCGTTGAGTGCGTTCGAGCCGGTCACGTTCTTCGCCGAAGTCGGGACTCCCGATGGCATATCCATCGGTGTCGTGTGCGTACTTGAGAATCCCCACGTCGATGCCAACGACCTGCTCCGGCGTCTCAGGTTTCTCGGGAGTGTCTTTGTCCACGTCGATGCCGAACGTGGCGTACCACTCGCCCGTTGGTTCCCGTTTGACCGTGACCTGTTTGATACTCGCGTCCTCGGGGATGGCTCGGTGAAGGTGAATCGGAATCTCACCGATTTTGCTCAACGACAAGGCAGGCCGACCACTCGTATTCTTGAGTTTGAAGCCGGACTGGTTGTAGGTGAGCGACCGATAATCCCGAGGTCGTTTCCATTTGAGCATACCCACGGCACGTCCGTTCTCCTTCTGTGCTTTGAGCGTGGAGAGATTGTCGTAGACACGCTTGACCACCATCTGGAGGACTTTCGAGTGAATGTCTCCGAGGTCGTCCCACCACGTTTTGAGGTCGGGTAGTTGTCCCTGCACCTCGTAGCGGGCAGGGATGTCGTCAGACTCGTTGAGCAGGTAGAGGACGTGGTTGTACAGTTGCCTACAAGTATCGACGTGGTGGCGGAGTTCCTCGCGGAGGGCCTCCGGTGGGTTGAGTCGATACTTGTAGTTGTACTGCATGGTCTACTCGTCTGAATCGGGTTCGGAAACGCGTACGACTTTCACATCGGCTCCGCGCCAGCGTTTGGGAACGATGACGTGGGCGCTATTGCCTGACGGTTTTGCAGTCCCGTCAAGGACTTCCTCGCCTTCGATTTCAAACCTATCCATCACTGATGTATAGACCATGGATAGACATAAAGGAAGCGATGGGCCTGTGGGTCGGGTGTCGTAGGTGTTTGAGAAATATGCAGCGCTGTATCTCCTCCCTATTGCGCTACTCGGTTGCTTCGCTCCCTGCGTTGCTCCTTGAGGAAGGGGACTTAGCGCCTAAGTCCAGTTAAAATTCTCTACCACTGGTCAAAATTTTTAACTCGGCAGTTTCCATTTGACAGATTGTGACGAACACCCAGTCAGAGAAAAATCGATGGCTGATAGCACTGTCGGCGGTACTAATCCACCTGTCGATCGGATCGGTGTACGCGTACAGCGTGTACCAGAACCCGCTGCGTGACTCGTTGGGGTGGGAAATATCGGACGTGACGATGGCGTTCACCGTCGCGATAGTCTTCCTCGCCATTTCTGCCGCATTCCTCGGACGGTACGTCGAGAAGCACGGACCGCGGTTGTCCGGACTCGCGGCGGCCGCGCTGTTCGGTCTCGGTACCCTCGGTGCCGGCGTGGCCGTCGAGGTGGGCAGCTATCCCATGTTCATCGGCACGTACGGCGTCCTCAGCGGCATCGGAATCGGTCTCGGATACATCGCTCCCATCTCGACCCTCGTCGAGTGGTTCCCCGACCGGCGAGGAATGGCCACCGGACTCGCCGTGATGGGCTTCGGCGCCGGCGCGCTGATAACCGGCCCCGTCGCGAACACGATCATGCAGTACGCCGGCATCTCGACGGCGTTTTTCGCCCTGGGCGTCGGGTACACGCTCCTGATGGTCGCTGGCGCGAGCTATCTGAAGAAGCCTCCGGAAGGCTGGGTACCCGAGGGGATGGACGAGAGCGAAATCGACGACGCCACCAAGGGCGTGACCGTCAGCACCGACCTCGAACAGCTCACCGCCAGGGAGGCGCTCAAGACGCCGCGGTACTATCTGGTGTGGCTGATGTTGTTCATCAACATCTCGGCCGGCATCATGCTGCTGTCGGTGGCGTCACCGATGACTCAGGCTATCACCGGCGCTAACGCGGCCACCGCCGCCTCCATTGTCGGCGTCATCGGCGTGTTCAACGGCGGCGGTCGCATCGCCTGGGCCAGCGCCTCGGACTACCTCGGGCGAACGGCCACCTACGGCGTGTTCTTCGCCATCCAGATCGCCGCGTTCCTCCTCATGCCCCGCATAACCAACGTTTTGCTGTTCGCGTCCCTCCTGTTCCTCATCATCACCTGTTACGGGGGCGGCTTCGCCTGCCTGCCGGCGTACCTCGGAGACCTGTTCGGAACGAAAGAGCTCGGCGCGATTCACGGCTACACGCTGACCGCGTGGGGACTCGCTGGCGTCGCCGGCCCGATGCTGGTCGCACGAATCGTCGAGGCGACCGGAAGCTACGAGACGTCGTTCTACATCGTCAGCGTCGCACTCCTCGTCGGACTGCTCTGTACGGTACTCTTGCGCCGTCGGATCAACAGCGTCAAACAGTCCCAGGGGAGCAAACATACGTCGCCGACCACGTCCGACTGAAGTCGGAGTGCCGAACACTCGGTGGCATCGTCTCTCGACGAACACCGGTCACTCGTCGACCATAAATGCCTTGTATATATTTGGCCGGACGTTTTCCCTCGTCGTGGTCTTGCTGAAAGATGGATGGTCCAGACGATTTCGCTCGAGACTGCGAAGGATGTTATCGACGCGGCTGAACGGAAAGCACAGGAGATAGAGAACCCGATGGTGATAACGGTTGCCAACTCGGAGGGGAACCTCATCGCCCAGCACCGCATGGACGACGCCTGGCTCGCATCGGTCAACATCTCCCGGAACAAGGCCTACACCTCGGCGGCCCTGGAGATGGCGACCGACGAACTGGCAGGGCCGTCGCAACCAGGCGAGTCGCTGTACGGACTGCAGACCACTGACGACGACCGCATCGTGGTCTTCGGCGGCGGATATCCGCTGACGAGGGACGGCGAAGTCGTCGGCGCAATCGGCGTCAGCGGAGGGCAGGTCGATCAGGACATGGAGGTCGCCCAGGCCGGCGTCGAGGCGTTCGAGGAAACCGCTGCCCGATAGCTAGCCGACCCCGTTCGCTTCTTTCGGACCGTGAGAGAACGGCAGGAGCGACGCTGCTTATTCGCCTTACTCCGTTCGCGTTAGTGGAGAAGCGGACGTCCCAAGCACCTGTACAGCGGGCCGACCCACGTCGACGAACTCCTCTACCGTGGGAAAGGGTCGTCATGCCACGTCTTCTGGCGCTCTTCGTCCGCTACCAGACAGTCGTCCAACTCGGCCGCCAGCCGGTCCGGGTCGAGGGACCGACCGATGAGCACGAGACGAGTCGCCGGTTCGTCGGCCCCCCATTCGCCGATGGGGCCGGCCTGGACCGACGGACCAGCTTGGTTGACCCCGAGGACTTCGTCGGGGCGGCTCGCCACCCACGTGAATCCCTTGGCGCGGATCAGGTCTCCGTCCCAGTCGTCAAGCCAAGCGTCGAACCGTCCGGGATGGAACGGCCGGTCGCGCTCGTAGACCGTCGACTCGACACCGTGAACTTCGGCTGCCGAAGCACCATCGTGGTCGTGGTCGTCGCCTTCGCTCCCGTCCGCGAGCGCGCGCTTCCAGCCCGGCGCACGCTTGGTGTCCTCGAAATCGAACCGGTCCGTATCGAGGACGACTTCGGAATCGACCTCGGCGTAGGTCGTCCGGTGGATGGTCGCTCTGGGTTGGAGTTCCCGGAGCACGGTCTCGATCGTTTCTACGTCGTCGTCGGGCACCATGTCGCACTTGTTGAGCAGGAGGACGTCACAGAACTCGATCTGGTCGATCATGACGTCAGTCAGGGGTCGTTCGGGAGCTGGTGCGGCATCTGGGAGCCCTTCGTCGGGGTCGAACGCTTTCCAGAATCCGTAGGCGTCGACGACCGAGACCATCGTGTCCAAATCGTACTGGTCCGATGAACTGGCGCTCTCCTGGGTCAGGGCTCGGGCTACCGGAAGGGGTTCCGAGATTCCGGACGGTTCGACCACGAGATGGTCGAACTCTCGTTCGCGGGCCAATCGGGTCGATTCCTCGACGAGGTCGTCTTGTAGCTGACAGCAGATACAGCCGTTCGAGAGGTCGATCACTCCTTCGTCGGTCCTCCGTTCGATGAGCGATGCGTCGACGTTCACCTCGCCCATATCGTTGACGATGACGGCGATCCGCCGTCCCCCGGGGTTTCGGAGCAATCGATTGACGAGTGTCGTCTTTCCGGCTCCGAGAGGGCCGCTCACGACGGTGATCGGAGTTGGCTGCGAGGGCGATACTGACTCGGTCGTCTTCTCGTTCTGTGACATAGGAAGGAACGTCTATCAAGCAGCTCAGTTAGATATTCCCAGTTCGGAATCGGCTCTTCGGATACACGTTCGAAGCGAGTGGTACTCCCTCGATTACTTTCTCTTGAGTAATACCTGTCCGCTACTCTGGACGAGCACCGTGTAGCCGTAGTAGGAGAACGTTACGCACCCTGCCATCGTGGCGTCGTCGTCAGTCGCCTCGAACAATGTATCTAATGCAGCCGGGTTGACACTGTCGCTCAGGGGCGGAAGTTCGTCCTGGTCCTCGTTTTCGTACGCCGCGACTGCTTCGACAATTTGGTCGCTCATCCATCCTTCGTCGTTCCACTCGTGGTGAAGGTGATGGGTCGACTGTTTGGCGGTGGCACCCGTGGTACTACTACTCATATACCGTTAATCGAGGTTTAGCTGCATGACCATTAATGTGGAATATGACCGGTGTTTAAGTACGCAGGCGTAACTAGAATCAACCGAGGCGATGTCTTCGAGTTTCGACTCTCGATATCGGTGAGCCGGTCGCGGATAGCCGAGACTTCGGCTGGTAATTTGCGAGTAATTGCCAGCCTCTTCAGGAATGGTCGCCGGGTATTTCTCCCGGCCCCGGAGAATCTTCGCTTCAAACAGGTCCTCAGAACCCATTCTCCCGCCGAACGCGAGTAACGGGAAACGCGTTACTCCTCGTCGTCGATCAGCGTGGCCGAAACCAAGTTCCGCATCCCTCGCCGCAAACGACCGCCCATTGCCGTAGAGGAGACGTCGATCTCTTCGGCAATATCGCTGAGGGACTTCTCGCGCGGTTCGCTGAAGTAACCGCTCTTGTACGCTACCTCGAGCGCTTCCTGTTGTTCGTCAGTCAATCCGAACGAGATGTCGGTTCCTTCACTTCTTTTTTCGTGTATCTCTATCAAGCTACAGTCAATTCCCCTTTCTTCCGCAAACTCCCAGACGGAGTGGAGTTCTTCCCGGCTCGGCAACTGTATCTGGACGAGCCATCCCCTGTCTTTGGTCTTTGCATCCAGCATGAAACCATTGACACTGGTCAGAGCGGGACTCAGTAACAGCGTATCGTCAGCGTGTCCAATATAGTATATGTGGATGCCGGAATTGTTGTCTATGAGTTCGTAATCAGTCACCGTGTGGTCCGAGTCGAGCGCGTTCTCGAGCGCTTCGTTATCGTCGCATTCGATCACGAACGGGAACGTATCCGACTCTGGATCTGTCGTCGCTTGGTGGACTACTCTGATAGTTATATCTTCGATCTCGCGCAGCGTGGGGACAAGAGCGAGGTTCTCGTGTTCTATGTACGCTTTGGCTGTTATCGTCATCTTCCTCCTAGTAGGTCTCTACTTCTCTTACCTTCTTATCGCGTGTTCTGTCGGTCTGATATCGTCGTCCAGGGCCTCATTCAACCGGTCTCTATGATCGCAATAGTTCTACGGGGAGGTATAAGTAACTGTGCCACCGGGGCGTTCGACCTACACGAGATGTAAATCGTTCTCGTCAGAACCGCTTCAGTGCAGCAACGCTCGCTCGTCCGGAGTGGCCGTCCCTTAGGAGACTGCGTTACGGAACTTGCGAGGTTGGTGCCGCGGGGTTCGACCTCGAGGCGATTCCCGACGGGCACGCGACCGTCCCACCGGCACATCGGAAAAAACGTCCCGCTTCGAGTCCTACGGATGACCAATGACCGGCGATGGTGATCGGGCGTGCAAGATCGATCGCGTCTCTGAGAAGCGAACCCTCGATAGCATCGACGAACAGCTCCGGGAGCGACGCGAGGACTCTGGGGCGAGCCTTCGAGACCTCGAAGAGTACTTCAACCAGCGGGTTCTCGAGGCCGCAATGCGCGATGGCGACGTCGAGGTCGTAGACGGCGACGCTGAGCACACGTTTCGCCTTCTCACCGCGGACACCGTGAGTTCGGGCACGGAGATAGAGGTGAGAGACCGGCTTAGACGAGCAGGAGTGGACCCGGAGACGGTTATCGAAGACTTCGTCAGCTATCAGACCGTCCGAACTCACCTCCGAGAGTGTCTAAATGTCGATACATCCAATGACTCGCAGTTGACGCCTACAGACGCGAAAAACACCGTTTTTAAACTAATGTCCCGGACGGAGCTCATCACCGAGCGAACCATCGACCGACTCCGTTCTGCCGGCGCCCTGACGATCGGTGACGTGGACGTGACGTTGAGTCTCCGGGTGGCCTGCACCGAGTGCGGGGAAGAGTACCCCTTCTCCCGGCTAGTCGACCGGGGCGGTTGTCGGTGCGACTCATCTCGCAATTGAGTTCGTCATCTTGCTGTAAGCAGGAAACCCCGTCCTTGAGGGCGGGCGAGGATGTCACTCCCATCTGCGACGCTACATCGCCGAGTCGGTAGAGCACCTCTAACACCAGCTCTCCGGTAGGAAGGTTGCTCACGGATCTCGACACGCTTGCCAGGGAACTAAGCGTGGGAACCCGAGGGAAACGGCGAGAGGGGATACGTGCAGTGTGTCTCGTGTTCGCGGTGTTTGCTACGCATCTCTGGGAAATCTACGAGCGGGGAGTCGGACGCAAGATTAAATATTGCCGAGGGATGAACTTTCCAATAGTGGAAAACGCCGCCCCATACCGATACAGCTCCTACTATGCCCGACGAACGTGCTAATTCAACTGCTCGGCCTCCGAGCGACCTCGGTGACCTCACTATCGAAATTCGCAATATCGGTGGAATATCCGAGGCAGAGGTATCGTTTACCCCGGGAGTCTCGCTCCTGTCGGGAAAAAACGCGTCGAACAAGTCCTCTTTTCTGCGCGCACTCGCTGCCGTCCTCGGAGGACCGGATCCGCAACTGAAGAGCGATGCCAGAGAGGGATTCGTTCGTCTCCAAACCGCCGACGCCGAATACCACGTCGAACTAACTGCACGAGACGGCGGACAAGTCGTCAGCGACGCGAACAGGTTTTCCGACCTGGGGGAGCTCTGTGAACTGTTCGTAGCACTTGACGAGACGAACCCAGTTCGGCAGGCCGTCGTCAACGACGGTGATCTCTACGAGCTTCTGATGAAGCCGGTCGACACGGAGGCAATCGAAGCAGAGATCAGCCGCCTGAAGTCCCGAAAAGACGACATCGACGGCCGTCTCGACGAGTTAAGTCGGAAGGAAGATCGGCTTCCCACGCTTCGGACACGGGCCAACGATTTGCGACGAGAGATAGAAGCGGTGGAGGAGTCGCTCGACGTGAAACGCAAGGCCATAGCGGAGAGGGAGTCGGACGCCTCGCCGGACGACGAGGAGGGGGTGCTAGACGAGCTCAGACGGAAACGCGGGGAGCGGGAGACCGTTCGAAATCGGATTCAGACGCAGACCGAGGCGCTGTCTTCGCTCCGGGACGAGCTTGAAGAGATTTCGGAGCAGACGACGGAACTCCAGCCGTCCGAAGGGTCGCGTGACATCGACGCAATCGAGACCAAAATCGAGCAACTTCACCACCAGAAACAGCAGCTATCGACTACGATCAACGCGCTCAGCCCGATCGTAGAGATGAACGCACAGCTGTTGGACGACGAGGACGACATCCCCGAAGAGATGAAGTCCAACGACATCGTCAGCGAACTGGACCCCTCGTCCAGAACGGTCACGTGCTGGACGTGCGGGAACACCGTCGAGCGGTCGGAGATAACCGAGCAGGTCCGGGTCGTCCAGGAGATTTTGGAGGAAAAACGCGACCAGCGCGGAGCCCTCACCGACCGGATTAGTGCTCTCAAGGACCAGAAACGCCGAATAGAGCAGCGGCGCGAGGAACGCGAACGGATCTCGGAACGGAAACGCTCCATCGAAGCAGAGATCGAACGCCGGGAAGAGCGACTTGAGGAACTCGAAGGTGAGCGGTCGTCGCTCACAGACGACATCGAAAACCTGCAGGCGAAGGCCGAGGAAGCCGATGACGGGGACGAGGAGCTACTCGAACTACACGGCGAAGTGAGCAGCCTCGAATACGAACGCGGACAGCTGGAGAACGAACTCGAGGACGTCGAAGCGGAGATCGAAGAGATCGAGTCCGCCATCGCCGAGCGTGACGATCTCGAGGCCGAGCGCGAGTCCGTCACCACACGGCTTCGAGAGCAGCGCGACCGGATCGAAACCATCGAACGAGACCTCGTTACGGCGTTCAACGAATCGATGCAGCAGGTGATAGACAGATTGGCGTACGAGAACGTCGAGCGCGTGTGGATCGAGCGCCTCACCGGCGCGGATGGGAAGACACACTCTCGTACCGACTTCGAACTGCACGTCGTTCGGTCGACAGACGACGGGGCAGCCTACGAAGATACGATCGACACGCTGAGCAAAAGCGAACGCGAAGTCGTCAGCCTCGTCGTCGCGCTCGCAGGATATCTCGCCCACGAGGTGGCGACGGAGATTCCGATAGTAGTCGTTGACGCCGTCGAGATGCTTGACGCCGATCGCATCCGTGGGCTCCTGACGCATTTCGAGCAACACGCTGACTACGTCGTCGCAGCAGTTCTGCCAGCAGAAGCCGGCGAACTCGACGACACGTACCCCTGCATTCGCACGTCATCGTCGTTCACAGCCGAAACCTAACCGCGAACCCGCGACAGAACTGCGACTCGCCCACTTGTTCCCCTGCTCGTAACGCCGCTACGCGTCCGCCAGCGTCACCTACCTGTTCGCTTCGTTCGTTTCTCGAACTGCACGGACTGCTGCGGCGTTCGCGGCGACGTCGTGGACCCGGACGACGTCCGCTCCCCGTTCGGCCGCCATCGTGGTGACGGCAACCGTCGGTTGGAGTCGGTCGCTGGCGTCGCGTTCGATGCGTTCGAACATCGACTTGCGGGAGTGACCGACCATAATCGGGCAGCCGAGAGCGCGTAGCTCCTCCAACCTGTCGACCAGCTCGAAACACTCGTCGGTGGACTTTCCGAACCCGAGACCGGGATCGACGATTATCTGATCGCGGTCGAGGCCAGCCCGTTCGGCCAGTAGCACCCGTTCACCGAGTTCGTGGACGACGTCCTCAACGACGTCGTCGTACGTAACCGAGTGGTCCGGATCGACGGGCGTGTCGACGCTGTGCATCACGACGACCGGTGCGTCGTGGTCGGCAGCGACGAACCGCATGTCCGGATCCGCCAGGCCGGACACGTCGTTGATTATATCTGCGCCCGCTTCGAGGGCGGCGTCTGCGACGGCCGCCTTCCTGGTGTCGACCGATATCGGGACGTCCGCGTCGGCGATGCGTTCGATGACTGGGACGACGCGTTCGATTTCCTCGTCGACGGTGACCGGCTCGGCTCCTGGCCGGGTGCTCTCCCCGCCGACGTCGACGATGTCTGCGCCCGTGGAGATCATTTCGCAGGCTCGCCGCACGGCGTCGTCGGATCGGTCGTACCTGCCGCCGTCGTAGAAACTGTCCGGGGTGACGTTCAGGATGCCCATTATCGCCGTATCGGCGTCCCAGGGGTACCGGTCGGCTCCGTCGTCGGTGACGTCGTGGAGTTGGTGCGTGATGTACGAAAGCCCCGGCTCGCAGTCTTCTATCGTGTCGACCAGCCGTTCGTACTGGGCGACGGTTCCGGAGAGTACGACCGATACGTGTCGGCTGGTCGCGTCTATCTCGGAGATGAGACACGTACCGCCGATCGATTGCATCGTTTGCTTCAGGCGTGCAGCCTGTTCCTTTCGTAGGTGCGTTTTGAAGGTCCGGGAGACGGTGTCCCTGGCGACGCGTTCGGCGAAGTTGCCCGGGACGTGCACGTCTGAGAGCATCGACCGCGCGGCGGCGGGCGTGTCCGTCCGTTTGGGAATCTGGTGCTGTGTCCACCGGTCGCGCGCTTCGGCGACGACGTATAGCGAGCCGGTGATGAGGACGCAGTCGTCGTCGCTGGCGGAGTCGAGCGCTCGTTCGACCGAGTCGAGGACGGCGCTGTCCGAATCGGCGTGCGTCGTTCGTTCGTCGAACGCCCCTGCGAGCGTCTCGGGCGATGCGGCCCGATCCACGTTCGGCCGGCAGAGGTGAAGCACGTCCAGGTCGGGAAGTGCCGCAGCCATCTCGACGTGGTCTTTCTCCTTCATCGCACCGAATACGAGGTGGATATCGTCGAACTCGTACCGGTCGACGAGGTCGGCGAGCGTCGCGCACGCGGCCGGGTTGTGAGCGCCGTCGAGTATCACGAGCGGGTCGGTCGACATGACCTCGAATCGACCGGGCCAACGTGCTCTCCGAAGTCCGCGTTCGATAGTCGAGGCCTCGACGTCCGCTGTTTGCCGGGCGAGCGTCGCTGCAATTCCGGCGTTCGTCGCCTGATGCTGGCCGATCAGGGGGAGATTCGTCGTGACGTCCCAGTCCGGACCCGATATCGAGACGGACGTTTCGACTGGCGACGTCATGTCGCCCTCCCAGGAGAGTACGTCGGCCTCGCACTCGCCGACGGTGACGACCTCTGTTTCGGCCTGGATAGCATCGAGCGCCCGGTCGTCGGCTCCCGTCACGAGCGGTCTCTCCGCTGGCGTGACCTGAGCCTTGTCGTACGCTATCTCCTCGATGCTCTCGCCGAGGATTCCAGTGTGCTCCAGGCTCACGCTCGTAACGGCACTGGCGACCGGGTTCACGACGCTCGTGGCGTCGTACTGCCCTCCGATGCCGACTTCGAGGACCGCGACGTCGACGTCTTTAGTCCCGAAATATCGTAGTGCGAGTACGGTCAGCACCTCGAAGTACGTTGGAGCGTCCCCGCTGGCACGAAGACGTGAGACGCACGGCTCAATCTCCTCGACGAACGAGCAAACGCGTGCTTTCGGTATCTTGCGACCGTTGATGCGGATTCGTTCGCGAAAGTCGTTCAGGTCCGGCGACGTGTACAGTCCTACGTCGAGGTCCGCGCTCCGGAGCACGCACTCGAGCATTCGGGCAGTGCTACCTTTCCCGTTCGATCCCGCTATCTGGACGTAGTCGACACCCTCGTGTGGATTTTCGAGCGTGGACAACATCCTTGCGGTCGTTTCTGTTCCCAGCTTCGGGCGAGAGCGGTCCAGACTCTCGAGATAGTTGACCGCCTCGTGGTATTCCATACCAGACTTCCACGCCGATATCGCCATTAATGTACCGTCCGTTCGTCGGTTCGAAACCCAATCTCCCGTAATCGCCGCGTTACGGCGTGGCTGGGACTCTCGTTCGCGAACGTTCTCGCCACCCACTCCACATCGTATAAGCAAGCGTGAATGTCGAGCGAGAAAGCGTGCTCCCGACGGGTCCTTGGAGGAAACACAGTCCTGAATCCGTAACACCGCACGGTTTATTGCAGCGTGTTCCGACAATCTCGGGCATGAGCACCGACGCGAAGAACAACCTATCAGCTGTGGAACCGTACGTGACGGAGTTCGAAGCGACGGTCGAGTCCATCGACGGCCGTGCAATCGCGCTCGAGCAAACGTACTTCTATCCGGAAGGCGGCGGACAACCTGCCGACCGCGGGACACTGAACGGTGCCGAAGTCACCGACGTCCAGAAGCAAGAGGGGGAGACGCGCCACGTCCTCGGTACCGAACCCGAGCTCGGAGTCGGAGACACCGTCACGGCCCGCATCGACGACGAGTTCAGGACGTACTGCATGCGAGCGCACACGGCGAGCCACCTGGTGTACGGAGCGGGACGACAACTGTTCGACGACCACGGCTACGGCGGATTCGACATCGGACCGGAGAAGACTCGTTTGGACTTCGAAACCGATCGCGACCCGAACGACGTGGACCCGCTCACGGTCGAGCGGATGGTCAACGAAGTCGTCTGGGACGGGCGTGCGGTCGACTGGCGAGACGTCGACGTCGACCGCGCACGCGAGCGAGACGACGTGGTCTTCAACTTGTCAGACGACACCGAGTGGTCCGACACGGTTCGAATCGTCGAAATCGACGACTGGGACATCGCAGCGTGTGGCGGTACGCACGTCAGAAACACCAGCGAGATCGGACCGATAACGGTGCTGGACGTCTCGAACCCCGGCGCCGACCTTCTTCGAATCGAGTACACCGTCGGGCCCGCCGCCGTACAGAGGCAGATCGACACCCGTCGAAACGCAGAACGGGCGTCGGACGTCCTGGACACGAGCGTCGATGATCTCCCCGAGCGCGCCACCAGTCTCGTCCAAGAGAACTCGTCACTCGAGGAACAGGTGGACCGACTGCACGAACGGCTGCTCGAAGGGCGTCTCGAGAGCCTCGTCGAGGACTCCGTCTCGAAGAACGGCGAAGACTGGGTCGTCGGCGAAGTCGAGAGCGTCGGCCCGAACGACGTTGCCGACCACGTCAGACGCCTCGCGGGGGACGCTGGGGACGTGGTCGCTCTCACCGGCGTCGACGGGAGTTCGTTCATCGTCGTCGGAACGACGGGTTCCACGGACGCCAGCGACGTCGTCGACGACGTTACGTCGAAGTTCGGGGGTGGCGGAGGGGGCGGTTCGACCTTCGCTCAGGGTGGAGGTCTCGACGACACGCCCCAGGCTGTCGTCGAGTATCTCCGCGAGTAGTCGGTATCGATCTCATCTCGGACGGCGCTCGAACGGCCGAGACGGTTACCCTCGTTCGGAAACCGCTGCTCTCTCTACCGTATCTCACCCAAAATGTTAACAATATTACCTAAATTGGAATGGCAAAACACATCGTATACGGCTGATTTCAGGAGGAACAAGGTTGATTACTGCGGGAACGGAAGCGGCGTCCGTAATGAATCCCGCAGAGCGCGAACCGTCCGTTTCGACGGACTATGAACCAGTACGTGCACATACAACGGCTTTCGGACCGCAGCGACAGGAGACGTGTCCGACGAACGACGGCGCTGACTGGAGGCCGATAGTATGACCGACGGAACGACCGAGATAACGGTCGTCGGCGACGACGCGGATATCGTCGTCGAGATGACCGCCTTCCTTTTCGAACGCGACGTCGACATCACGGGGCTCGACCAGGCCGCGCAGGAGGGCACCGTCAGGACGACCGTACACGTCGACACGTCGGAGATGGCCACCAGCCGGGAAACGTTCCGAGAAGACCTCGACGACCTCGGCGACGACCTCGGGGTCAACGTACGAGTACGGTTCCCGGCCGACCGCGAGACTCAGTCCATCGCCGTGCTCGTCACGAAGGAGAGCCACTGCCTCGAAGCCCTGTTAGAGGCCTGGGTCGATGGCGACCTCGGGGCGGACATCGAGGTCGTCATCGGCAACCACGACGACCTCCAGCCGCTCGCGGCGAAGTACGACGTGCCTTTCCACGACATCGGCGACGAGAGCGGGACTCCCGACGAAGGGAGATTGCTCGACCTGCTCGACGACCACGATATCGATCTCATCGCACTGGCCCGCTACATACGTATCCTCTCTCCGGAAGTCGTCTTCCGCTACGAGAGTCGCATCATCAACGTCCACCCGAGCCTTCTACCGGCGTTCCCCGGTGCGTCGGCGTACAGTCAGGCCGTCGAAGAGGGCGTCCGCATCGCCGGCGTCACCGCCCACTACGTGACCACGGACCTCGACCAGGGACCCATCATCACCCAGCGGGCGTTCAACGTCCCCGACGGCGCTACGAAGACGGACCTCCAGAAACGCGGTCAGCCGCTCGAAGCCGAGGCCCTCACCGAGGCGATCAAACTCCACATCGACGACGAAATCACCGTCCGCCGCGGCCAGACCACGCTCCACAACCCGGAGGAGACCGACGCCCAGCTCGGCGCTCCCGAGGAACTCGACCGACAGACTCCCGATCGTCCGATCGACGTCGACGAGTTCGTCGTCGGCGACCTGGACGAGACGGTCAGTGCAGACGACTGAATCGCGATACTGTCCCCGACCCGCCGTCAGTTCCCGCTGCAAAGCGACGGGAGCGGAATCGTCGCCTATTCACGTTCTTCTGTATCGACAGGAAGACGGTTCCGGCCGGATACGTTTCTCTGCCGTGACGGACGAGTGACTGCGCGGAGCGAGGGCATCGTCGACAGGAGAAGCGAGCCGATTCGCGTAACAATGATATCAGTGTGAAGCAACTGGGTGCCGGAGTCGACTCGCCGAGACGACCCGTCGACCGCGCATCTGCCAGAGGGGGATGGTCGTTGGAGCGCGTTCGGTACTCACTATGCACGCGGACGAGTTCCGCCGCCGAAAACATAGCCGCGATGTCCAACCGGACGTCAGGCTCCCGCCGTTCGAAGGACCGTCTGAACGAGCGCCGCCGACGGAGTCCGGTAGTCAGCGGAGGCCGAGTTCCGACGTTACTCGGTCACCGCCACCGCCTCGATCTCGACCGCCGCGCCTTTGGGCACTCGACCGACCTCGACCGCGCTTCTCGCGGGCGGCTCCTCCTCGAAGAACTCGCTGTAGGCCTCGTTGAACTCCTCGAAGTCGTCGATGTCGTCGAGGAACACGGTCATCTTGAGTACGTCGCTCATCGACGCTCCCTCCGATTCGAGTATCGCCCGGACGTTTTCGAGCGACTGCCGGGTCTGTTCGTCGACGGAGGCGTCGTCACGGAGTTCCCCATCGGCCGTCAGCGGGAGCTGGCCGGCAGTGAAAACCAGGTCACCGTTCGTCGTCGCTTGACTGTACGCTCCGACTGCTGCAGGGGCGTCGTCGGTGTTGACGATGCGTTTCACACCAGCCGATACCGGTCCCGATGTCTTAAATCTCGGTTTCGATGCGACTCACTCTGCATCGTATCGATATCGCTACCTATTGAGTTCCCGTGGCGACTGCACGCAAGATATTTACTGTCGATAATCCACATCCCGATATGGCGTTCGAGCAGTCGCTAGACCAGATAGACCCGGCTACGTCCGAGGCGATCGATCACGAACGCGAGCGTCAGGAATCGACCCTCGGGATGATCGCGTCCGAAAACCACGTATCGAAAGCCGTGCTCGAAGCACAGGGGAGCGTACTGACGAACAAGTACGCCGAAGGATACCCCGACAATCGGTACTACGGCGGATGCCAGTACGTCGACACCCCCGAGGAACTCGCCATCGAACGCGCGAAGGCGCTGTTTGGCGCCGACCACGTCAACGTCCAGCCCCACAGCGGTACGCAGGCGAACATGGGAGTGTACTTCTCGGTACTCGAACCTGGCGATAAGATACTCTCGCTGTCGCTGTCGCACGGCGGCCACCTCTCGCACGGCCACGACGTCAACTTCTCAGGACAACTTTACGACGTCCAGCAGTACGAGGTCGATCCGGAGACCGGGTACATCGACTACGACGCCCTCCACGAACAGGCCGAGGAGTTCGATCCGGCCCTCGTCGTGAGCGGGTCCTCCGCTTACCCGCGCGAGTTCGAGTACGAACGGATCGGCGAGATAGCGGACGCGGTCGGGGCGTACCACCTCGCGGACATCGCTCACGTGACGGGCCTCATTGCGGCCGGGGTCCACGCATCGCCGATGGACCACGCGGAGTTCGTCACTGGCAGCACGCACAAGACGATTCGCGCCGGTCGTGGCGGGATGATCCTCTGCGACGAGGAGTACGCCGACGACGTCGACTCTGCAGTGTTCCCCGGCGCACAGGGCGGCCCGTTGATGCACAACGTCGCCGGCAAAGCTGTGGGATTCGCCGAGGCGCAAACGAGCGAGTTCGAGTCCTACGCCGAACAGATGGTGACGAACGCGAAGACGCTCGCCGACGTGTTCACGGATCGTGGCCTCTCGCTGGTCAGCGGCGGAACCGACAAACACCTCCTGCTCGTCGATCTCCGCGAGTCCCACCCCGGCATCACCGGAAAGGAAGCCGAGACGCTGCTTTCCGACGTCGGCATCATCGTCAACAAGAACACCGTGCCGGGCGAGACGCGCTCGCCGATGGTCACGAGCGGAATCCGGGTCGGGACGCCTGCGCTCACCACGCGCGGACTCGAAGAAGCGGAGATAGAAACGGTCGGCGAACTCATCGCTGACGTGCTCGACAACCCCGACGACGGTGACGTTCACGACCGGGTCGCCTCGACGGTCGACCAAATCTGCGAGAAGTTCCCGGTTTACGAGTAACTCTCGGACGGTCGAGATACCGTCTGCTTTTGCACGAGGGGCGGCAGTCGCCGTTGTTCTGACGACTGTGAGTCAATCGGGTTGGAGGGTACCTTCGTCGTCTCGCGCCGGAGGGTACGAGAGACGACCGGCTTGCAGTCAGCAGGGGACGGAGAGGAGGGGACCCGATTCGCGCGTAACTCCGGGAACGCGGCCTCGGTTGTACGTCAGTCGTCGTTCGTACTTTCGGCGTGTATCTCCTGGCTTTCTATCTGTGTCGTGGAGCTGATCGTGTCCTCCTGTTGTTCGGATTCGAAGAACACCGGGCAGATATCGCCGCACGTCCTGCTCATCGAGAAGATAGCGATGAGCGTGATGATCGCGAACGGACCGCCGGTGATGATGGACGCTGCCTGTAAGGCGTCGACTCCGCCGACGACCATCAGCAGCGACGCAAGAGCTCCGACCAGGGCGCCCCAGATGACGCGGTTGAGCGTCGACGGTTCGAGTTCCCCGCCGGTCGTGAGCATGCCGAGTGCCAGCGTCGAGGAGTCTGCGGAGGTGACGAAGAACGTCGTGATCAACACCAGGAACAAGGCGTTCAGTATCGTGCCGAACGGCAGCGCCTCGAACAACGGATATCCAGACCCGGCGACGCCGTACTCGCTAATGACGCCCAGGATGTCAGCCTGACCGGTATTCTGTAGCTTGATGGCGGTACTGCCCATGATTCCGAACCACGGAATCGTTATCGCGGTGGACGCCAGAACACCGGTGGTGACGACCTGACGGATGGTCCGACCGCGCGAAACGCGAGCGATGAACAGTCCGACGAACGGCGTCCACGAGAACCACCAGGCCCAGTAGAATATCGTCCAGCTGCCGACCCAGTTCGTGTCGTTAGCCGCGTTCGTGTAGAAGCTCATCGCGACGAACTGGTTGATGTACTTACCGACTGCTTCTGTCGTGTTCGTCATGATGTACGCCGTCGGTCCAAGGATGAACGCCAGCCCCATGACGAGCCCGAACAGGGCCAGGTTAAACTGTGAGACGCGACGGATTCCCTTCTCGATGCCCAGCGCTACGGACAGCGTGAACGCGACTGTCAGTCCGGTGATGACGAGGACCGTTCCTGTATCGCCCAGGGTGATACCGGTGGTGTACTCGATACCGGTCAAGAACTGGCTGCCGACGAATCCGAGCGTAGTCGCGATGCCGCCGAGCGTCGCGAACACGGCCAGGATGTCGATTAGTTTCGCCCATTTGCTATCGAGATTGTCGACACCGACGATCGGCGCGAGCACCGTCGAGACGCGCATCGGTGCGTCCCGTCGGTACGCGTAGAACGCGATCGGGAGTGCCATGATGGCGTACGCGGACCACGCCGATATCCCCCAGTGCAAGAAGCTGTACTGTATTCCGCCGATGGCGGCCGCCGAGCTCTGTGGTTGAGCGCTGATGAACGGTGGGACGGTGTCGTAGTGGAAGATCGCCTCGGCCGGTCCCCAGAAGACGATACCCGCGGCGATGCCCGCCGAGTACAACATCGCGAAGTACGACAGGAAACTGTACTTTGGCTCTTCGTCCTCTTTGCCGAGTTTGATGTTGCCCCACGGACCGAACACCAGGAACAGCGCGAACGCCACGACGATGAACATCGCGATGAGGTACATCCAGCCGACGTTTTGCCAGAGGAACGTGTTCACGTCGGAAACTGCGCTCCCGGCCAGTTTGGGCATCGTGGCAAAAGAGATGACGGCGGCCAGCGCTACGACGAAGCCGACGACGAAGACGGGTGTGTCGAGTTCGCTGAGGAACTGCGTCACGTATCCGTCTGATTCCGATTGTGCCATCGGTCTTTACCTCTTTCTTGCTCCGTCGAGACGGCGGCCTGTGGTTAGTGTCCGCGCCGTCGCGCCGACGCTCATGCCGTGGTCGTGAGCGGTCGGTCGCTTGGCCTTTATTGTGCTATGGGTGAGCATGGCATTTCTACCTATCCAGGGTATGCTCAGTATCACGTATAAAGACCCGGAAATGAGACATAGATTATACCATGAGATTCCGTCTATCCGGGTGAAAGAAGCCGTTCACGGCGTCAGCACTACGATGTACTGACCGGCGTGCGTTCACGGTTGATGTCTTCCACAACGTATCCGTTTGCTTCAATAGCGTCGATAATCGACGCCGCGTGTTCTGCACCGCTCGTCTCGACCTGAAACACGAGATACGCCTCACCGACGTTCAGGTCCTCCACCGAGCGGTCGTGACGGACTGTGCGGATGTTCGCTCCGTGGTCGGCGATAACGCCGGATATCTCCTCCATCTTTCCGGGCGCGTCGTTTATCTTGACGCGGAGTCGCAGGAGCTGTTCACGGTCGGTGAGGGCGTGAATCAGAACCGTCTGGAGCATCGTCATGTCGAGGTTCCCGCCGCCGAGCAAGGGCGTCACCGTCTCGCCGCGCACGTCGAGGTCGTCGCTCAGAATCGCCGCGACCGACGCTGCACCGGCACCTTCGACGACCTGCTTTGCCCGTTCGAGCAGCAGGAGAATCGCGTTCGCGATCTCGGAGTCGGTGACGGTGACCACCTCGTCGACGTGGTCCTCGATGAGATTCAGCGTCAGGTCGGAGATGCCACCGGTCGCGATACCGTCGGCAATCGTGTCGACCTCGTCCAGCGTCACCGGAATTCCCTTGTCGAGACTTTCGTGGACGGTGGCGGCGCCGTCAGCCTGAACACCGACGACTCGCGTCTCGGGCGAGAGATGGTCGATGGCCGTCGAAATACCGCTGACGAGCCCGCCGCCGCCGATGGGCACGACGACGGTGTCGACGTCGGGACAGTCCTCGTACATCTCGACGCCCAGCGTGCCCTGTCCGGCGACGATGTGCGGATCGTCGTAGGCGTGCACGAACTCGGCGTCGCTCTCTGCTGCCCGAGACTGGGCGTGATTCATCGCGTCCTGGAAGTCCTGTCCGACCAGTTCGACGGTGGCCCCGTACCCGCGGGTCGCGTCTATCTTCGCCTGCGGGGCGTTCTTCGGCATGACGATCGTCGAGTCCGCACCGCACTTGGTGGCCGCCAGCGCCACGCCCTGCGCGTGGTTCCCGGCGCTCGCGGCGACGAACTCGTCGACGCCCTCGTCGACGGCTCGGGCAATTTTGTTGTACGCCCCGCGCGTTTTGAAGGACCCGGTCCACTGAAGATGCTCCATCTTGAGGTACACGTCGCCGCCGACCATCTCGCCGAGCGAGGTGCTTCGTTCGACCGGCGTCCGTTTGACGATCGTGTCGTCGTCCAGTCTGTCGTGTGCCTGTTCGATGTCGGCGTACCGAACTCGTGGTTCTCTACAGTCACTCATGTTCAAAACGTGATTGTCAGCGCTGTGGTCTCACCGCAGTATCTTGTCCCGCCCGGGGTCGAACAGCGGTTCGTCGCTCACCGTGGCGTCGTACGTCTCGCCCTCACACTGGATCTGGACCGACGTTCCGGCGTCCGCGTACTCGCTCGGCAGGTACGTGTAGGCGATCGACTCTCCGACCGAGTAGCCGAAGCCGCCCGCCTGGACGTAGCCACGAGCGTCGCCGTTGGCGACGACCGGGCGACCGCTCAGCATGATGTCGGTCGAGTCGTCGAGCGTCAGACAGGCTACCTGATTGTCGATACCCGTTTCCTTGGCTTCGGCGAGCGCTTCCTTTCCGATGAAGTTCGTGTCCAGATCGACGGCGAACGGGAGACCAGCTTCGAGTGGGTTGACGTCCGTGTCGATGTCGGTCCCCCACAGCCGGAATCCCTTTTCGAGACGCATCGATTCGAGAGCGCCGTCGCCGATCGGTCTGACGTCGAGGTCGCTACCGGCCTCCCACAGCGTCTCCCAGAGCTTCCGACCGTACTCCGCGGGCGCCCACAGCTCCCAGCCGAGTTCGCCGACGTATGAGACGCGCATCGCTATCGCCGGCACGTCGCCGACGAAGATGCGCTTGCAGCCGAAGTACGGGAAGCCGTCGTTGGAAACGTCGGCATCGGTGACGCGCTGGAGCAACAGCCGGGATTTCGGCCCCCACAGCCCGACGGTACACTTCGCCGACTCCTCGACGGTGACCGAGACGGTGTCGGGAGCGTGACGTTCGATCCACGATCCGTGGATGCCGGGCGAGTTGCCACCGCCGGTCGTCACCATGTACTCGTCCTCGCCGAGACGAGCCACGGTCAGGTCAGCGAGTACGTTGCCGCCCTCGTTCAGCATCGTGGTGTAGCGAACCCGGCCGACGCCGATGTCCATGTCGTTGCTACAGATCCGCTGGAGGAACGCTCCGGCGTCCTCCCCCTCTATCATGATCGAACTGAACGACGTCATGTCGTACATCGAGACGTTCTCGCGGGTATGTAGGTGTTCGGCGGCCTCGATGGGGGAGCGGTTGACGTCCTGCCAGCCTTCTTGCTCTGGAATCCGGTCCTCGTACTTCGAGACCAGGTCTTCGTTGGAGCCGAACCACTGTGCTGTCTCCCACCCGCCGCTCTGGTAGAACTCCGCGTCGAGTTCCGCCTGCTGCTGGTGGAAGGGGCTCTCTCGCAGTCCCCGGTGTTCGCTGGGTTGGAAGCGAGGCTCGACGATGCTGTACACCTGCTGGTACCGCAACCCGCCACGGTCCATGAAGTACTGCTTGTTGCCGGCGTGGGGTTCGAACCGGGCGACGTGAATCGAGCCCGTGTCCACGGGTCCCGAGGGTAGCCGTGGGACGCCGTTCTCCATCCACTCCGCGAGAATCCTGCCGTAGCCGCCCGAGTGCGTCCACCAGATCGCCAGTCCAGTCCACAGTCCGTCTATCTGTGGCGTCTCCCCTACGACGGGCATCCCGTCCGGTGTGTAGACGAAGATACCGTTCTCGGTGACGCGGAAGTCCTTGTCCTGCGTGGCGGGGAGGAGTTCGTCGAACGCCTGCTTGGCCGATGTCTCCCTGTTCGGGTGGGTGGGCTTCGTCCAGTGTTTCTCCGTGAAGCTGTGAACCGACGCCTGGCTCTCGTCGCTGTTTTTCCCCATCTCGTCCGGGTCGACCACCAGCGGTTCGTGGTTGTACGACCCGAGCCCGTACCCGTCACCGTGGGTTCGGAAGTACAGCGAGTGGTCCTGGTCGCGACCGACGGGTCGGTCCGGTGGTTGCGCCATGAACTCCGTGATATTCCGGTCGCCGGGCACATCGAGACCGGCCGTAGCATCGCCAGGTGTCGAGTCGCCTCCCTGCAGTTCCTCCATCGGCTCGGTGACGACGTACTGGTGCTCGACGGGGGCGATCGGGAGATCGAGTCCGACCATCTGTCCGGTCTGGTACGCCCAGTTGTTCGTCGCGAGGACGCACCGGTCGCACTCGATTCGCCCGCGGTTCGTCTCCACTGCCTGTATTTCGCCGCCGGAGACCTCGATATCCGTCACCTCGGTGTGTCCGTAGAAGTCGGCCGACGACTGCTCGATGTACCACTGGAGGGCATCGGTGCCGGATACCCGGCCGTCGGTCGGGGAGTAGTATCCACCGAGAATCTCGTCTTCGTCGAGGAGCGGGAGATGCTCTACGACCTCCTCCGGTTCGAGCAGTTGTGGCTCCGGTAACCCGTACGATGTCGCCCACTCGACGCGACGTTGGAGGAAATCCATTCGCTCCTCGGATCGGGCGACTTCGATACCGCCGACTTCGTCGTACACACCGGCGTCTTTCAGTAGCCGGCTCGTGTAGTGCGCCGTTTTCGTCTGGATTTTCGACGGCGACGTCTGGAACATGATTCCCGGCGCGTGCGTCGACGACCCTCCGGTGACCGGGAGTGGCCCCTGGTCGAGGGCGACGACGTCGTCTGCGCCGAGTTCGGTCAAGTGGTACGCGACGCTACAACCGACGGCACCCGCGCCGATGACGACCGTCTCGGCGCGCCCTGGAACGCTATCCGTGCTCATATAACACACCTCAATCGTCCGGTCCGTCTCATAAGTGCAACGGTCCTTTTAAACGAAACGACGGAAACGCCGCTCAGAGGAGGGTAGTAGCCGAAAATCCACTAATCATATGCTCCATTACATACGAACCACAAGATGACACTCTCGAGTCACGTTCCGTTGCCCGAAAGCGAGGAGAAAGCCCACGACTGAAGTCGTGGGAGTAGTCACGGTCGTCAGAGCCGAACGCAGTCAGGGGAGAGTGACGTCGACGCCGGTTTGCAGGCCCGCCGCCTTGACCGTGTTGTACAGCAGCATCGCTATCGTCAGCGGGCCGACGCCGCCGGGAACGGGCGTGATGGCCGAGGCTTTCCGCTTGGCCGACTCGAACTCGACGTCGCCGACGATCTCGTACCCTCTCTCGTTGTCTGCGTCGACACGGCTGACGCCCACGTCCACGACGACGGTGTCTTCCGACAGCATCGTTCCGTCGACCAGTTCGGGCACGCCGGCTGCCGCGATGACGACGTCCGCGTTCCTCGTCTTCTCCGCGAGGTCCGTCGTCCGGGAGTGGCAAACGGTGACCGTCGCGTTGCCCATCGGGGCCTTCTGGACGAGGAGGTTCATCATCGGCTTCCCAACGATATCGGACCGGCCGACGACGACGACGTCTTTCCCCTCCGTCTCGACGTCCGTCGCAGCGAGCAGCTTCTGGACGCCGTGGGGCGTACACGGTTTGAACCGAGGATTTCCTGCAACGAGTCTGCCGACGTTTTCCGGATGGAACCCGTCGACGTCCTTCATCGGGTCGATTCGTTCGACAACAGCCTGCTCGTCGACGTGGTCCGGGACCGGCATCTGCACGAGAATCCCGTGAACGCCCGGATTCTCGTTCAATGCATCGATTCGGTCCATCAGTACGTCCGACGACGTATCCGGATCGATTTCGTGGTGATAGCTCTCGATTCCGATCTCGTCACAGGCCTGCTGTTTCATCGAGACGTACGTCTCGCTCGCACCGTCATCACTCATCAGGACCGTCGCCAGTCCGGGCGTAACACCCTGCTGTTCGAGCGTATCGACGCGTCCTTCCAGTTCGTTCCTGATCCGATTTCCGACTTCGTTTCCGTCGATAATTCGAGTCATGTTCTGAAAGTCGAGTACAGTTCCGCGAGCCCGGGAGCTGTAGTCGAGCGTCGGCCCATCGGTCGCTGACGAGCAGTCGCTCGTCGTGTTACAGCCGATGCTCGGCCACAGTCGACAGCTGGCGCTGTTCCCCGCTCGCAGCGTCGCGATTGGTAACGTTTCACGGTGGACTAATTAATCTAGGGTGTTCAACCACAGCGAGACGAGAGCGATACAGCCCGCTCCGCCGGTGCGACGTCCCAAACGAAGGCGGCGATACGTTTGCGGCCGCGCCGTCGGTTCTCCCGGTCGGGTTCGGAACGTCGATGCAGCGGCGTGTACCGAGGGGAGAGCCTCTTCGCTCAGGACACCAGCGGCTCTTCTCGCACGGTCGCCGCGTACCGGTCGCCCTCGTACAGAATCTCTACCTTCGTACCAGGCTCGGCGTATTCCGGTGGGAGATACGTGTACGCGACACAGGCACCAACGCTGTATCCGTACTCCGCGCTGTGGAGATATCCGATTGTCTCGTCGCCATCGAGTACCGGTCGATGGGCCAGCACTGTCGCGTCCTCGTCGTCGAGGGTCAGGCAGGCGACCTTGTGCTCGATGTTATCGCCGTTGGCTGCCGCAGCGACGGCTGGCTTACCGATGAAGTCGGTGTCGAGATCGACGGCCCAACCGAGTCCTGCCTCGTAGGGATTGTGTTCCGTGTGGAGGTCTTCTCCCCACAGCCGGAATCCTTTCTCGATACGGAGCGCGTCGAGCGCCCCGTTACCGTACGGCCGAATGTCGTACTCCTCGCCGGCCTCCATGACGTGTTCCCAGAGCTGTTCGCCGTACTCGGAGGGTGTGTACAGTTCCCAGCCGAGCTCGCCCGCGTATGACACGCGAAGCGCCGTGACGGGTACGTTCTTGACGAAAAACTGCTGGCTCGTGAAGAACGGGAACGCCTCGTCCGAGAGGTCGACGTCGGTCACCTTCGAAAGCACCTTCCGGGCGTTCGGACCGGTACAAACCATCGCAGCGAGGCTGGAAGTGACGTCGTTGACGACCACGTCGTCGGGCGACTGCTCGCGTACCCACGCAACGTGATTGTTCCCGACTTCACGTCCGGTCGTCAACAGGAGATAGCGGTCGTCGTCGGTCCGCGTGACGGTAATGTCCGCACGGACGCCACCCCCCTCGTTGCACATCAGGGTGTAACGAACGTCGCCCACGTCGATGTCCATGTCGTTCGTACAGAGGTACTGGATGAACTCGCCGGCGTCGCTCCCGACGACCTCCATCTTGTTGAAGGAGGTCATATCGTGGAGGCCGACGTTGTTGCGGACGTTCAGCGTCTCCGCACCTTCGATTGGCGACCAGTACTTACCCTCCCAGTCGTCTCGCTCGGGAATCTGGTCGCCGTACTCGGCCAACAGATCGGCGTTGGATTCGTACCACTGTGGCTCCTCCCAGCCGGCCTCGGCCCACAGCTCGGCGTCGAGATCCTCGTGAGCGTGGTACATCGGCGTACGCCGGATGTCGCGCTGCTTGTCCGTCCACACCCATTTGGGATGAACGATGTTGTAGACGATACGGTACTCTTCGCCGCCGATGTCTCGGGTGAAGTCCCAGCTCCCCTCGTGGGCGTCGAACCTGTTGACGTTAGCGTGCGAGAGGTCGATGCGCTCGTCGTCCAACCGTGGCACGCCGGTCTCCATCCACTCGGCGAGGGCCTTCCCTGCCCCGCCGGCGTGAGTAACCCAGATGCCCGCAGCGACCCAGAGCCCGTCGTACCCCTGAACAGGCCCCATTGCGGGCAGGCCGTTCGGTGTCTCGGCGAACATCCCGTTGTACTTGTGTTCGAGCTCTGTGCCCTCGGTAGCGGGCAGGAGTTCGTCGCTAGCTTGCCGGGGGGACTTGTCCGGCCGGTCGGGATGGGTCGCGTTGTTCATGTGGTAGTCCGTGAACTCGTGGACCGATCCCTGCTCGCCGTCCGGATCGTTGCCGCCGAGGTCCTCCGGGTCGGGGACGATTGGCTCGTGGTTGTACGAACCGATTCCGTAGGCGTCACCGTGGGTCCGGAAGTACAGCGCGTTATCCTGGTCGCGGAGAATCGGACGGTCAGGTCCGACGAGGAGGCGCTTTGCTTTCTCGCCGGAGACGTTCTGGTAGTTCTCGAACAGCGGATGGTCGGTGATGTCCGTCGCGTTGTTAGCTAGTTCGTCGAGCGACTCGGTCATCGTGTACTGGTGTTCGACCGGCGTCACCGGGAGGTGGACGTCCAGCTTCTCGCCTAGCTGTCGCGCCCAGATGTTCGTCGCGATCACGACTTCGTTGCATTCGACCGTCCCGTTCTCGGTGACTACGGTCTGGACCTCATCACGGTCCGTATCGACGTCTTCTATTCGGGTGTGGGGAACGAACTTCGCGCCGTTGTCCATCGCTTTCCGGGCCAGCGCGTCGCAGGCGACGACGCCGGAGACCTGTCCGTCGGTCGGCGAGTAGTATCCTCCCTTGATTACGTCGCTGTTAACGAGTGGTAGCTTCTCCTCGACTTCTTCGGGTGAGAGAATCTGTGGGTCCGGAATTCCCCAGGATTTCCCCCATTCGACGCGCCGTTGCAGGTAGTCCATCCGTTCGTCGGTTCGGGCGACTTCTATCCCTCCGACCTCGTTGTACGCCTGCGCTCCGTCCTTTCCTTCGAGATCCGAGTAGAGGTTCCGACTGTAACGTGCGAACTTGGAGAGAATCTTCGGTTCGTCCGTCTGGAACATGATACCCGGCGCGTGCGTCGACGACCCGCCGGTCGTCGGCATCGGCCCCTGGTCGACGACGACCACGTCGTCTCTCCCGAGTTCTGTCAGTTGGTACGCGACGTTACATCCGACGATGCCGGCACCCACGATAACCGTGTCTGCTTCTCTCGGCAGACTCTGGTCCGTGTTCATAGATAACGATGGGTAATCCAGGATGGGTACAAATATAATTATCGCCGAGCACTCTCATACTACCGAAACCATACGGGATAAAACACGTCGAGTTTCCCCGTCCTCGCTCTCCGTCGGAAGTCCGGACAGACAAGAGACGATGGCCGGCCCGAACGACCGACGAAATAACAGTGATATCACTGTGAAGGAAGCTAGTCAGCGATTCGTCTCTCAACGGCCACTCAACGCGCAATTGACGAACAGCAGTTCTCGACCATCTGCTCGCCCGCATCGGTGAGGACGCGCTCGGGATGAAACTGTCCACCAACGTGTGAGCGGTCCGCGTGCCGGACGCCCATCTTTCATCACCGAGGGAAACCGGCCTTTAGGCCGGGAGGGAATCGCGTAACCTACTCTCCGCAGCCTCCTGTTCGATCGGCACTGCTGGAATCCAACTCTCGCTGAGCGTGCAGCTTCATTCCTTCTTACCAGTATCATCGTCTCCGCTCACGTTCGACGACGTTTCGACGGCGAACGTGGCCCGTTCACCGAGTGCTTCGTCGACAGCAGCGACGAGCGCCCGCGCTTTGTCCAGCGTTTCGTCGTACTCACGGTCGGGGTCGGAGTCGTCTACGATTCCCGCCTCCACGCGAAGGTGGTACTCGTCCTGGTCTCGAACGAGCGTTCTAGTGACGTCCACGCCCTAAAGGGCGGGTTTCCTGCTTACAGACAGATGAAAAAAGTTGGGCCCGGGTGCTGGAACAGGACATCTCGCTGTCGCGCAGGACTCGTGTCGGAAGAAGGGGGTATTTGAATATGTGGATGATTCATGATGTACCTATATGCTCTCCAAGGGGCAGGTTGGAAGCAGATAGTTACCATGGGAATCAGCACCTCGTTTGATAGACTATCTCAAGCACTCGAGTGCTACGAATCGGCGCACGCTGAGATACAGCGCGTAGAGGCGGCCCGCCCCGACGAGTCCGAGTCAAACGAGGAGCTGCGCGCGACCGTCGATATCGCCGTTCCGTTGTGTTCGGCACTAAGCGGCGAAGCGGTGGACGACCCGTCTCCGACGATGGCGCGGATTCAGGATGACGGTGGACTGCAGGTCGACTTTCCGGCGTCGACGCTTCCGACGGCGGACCGAATCGACGACGACCGAGTGTCAGTCGAAGGAGAGAGCGCTCGTGTCGAAGACGGGACGATTCTCGTAACGTCCGTGGTGTCGGTCGCCGCAGATGACCGGACGAGACGACCACGGACCGCAGAGAGAGGAGCGACGCAGCGAAACGAGGGCGGTGACTCCACGGAATCGGACGAGCGAACGGACGTCGTCGAAGAATCGGCGGACGAACGAACGGAGGACGTCCACCGGGAGTCCGGACGGGACACCGCCATCGAGGAGCGGACGGAGCAGGAGCGCGAGGTGGAGGCGGCGCGAAACGAGGACCTCCCGCCGTACGAAGATACCGAATACCTGCGAAAGATCTACGAATCCTGCGACACGTTCGTCGAGATGGCCGACGTCATCGAGATGGACGTGGCGGCAGAGACGGTGCGGCGCTACATGACCGAAGCGGACGTACACGAACCGAGTTCCTACGATACCGTCTCCGGTTCCGACGACGAGGACGTCGCCCCACCGGAGCGAGACGATCGTGACGACTCGTTGTCGCCGGACGAGAACGCCGCAGAAGCGACGGAGACGGACTCCGATTCGTCCCCCGTCGACCGACGGCCGGACGAAACGGCGGCAGGGATGGAGATGGGCGTAGACGACCCTGTCGAGGATATCGCCAACCGGCCGGTCGTCGCCGACGGGATCGGACTCCCGGACGGGCTGACTGTTCAGCAACTGGCCGACGCAGTCGAATCTTCGCGAACGCTACACGAGGTCAAGCGCAAACTGGACATCGAACGGGACCAGGCGCAGCAACTGCTGGAGCGCTTGAACCTGCTGGACCTCGTCGTCGCCCGACTGTCGGAGCGGGGCAACCGCAGAATCTCGCGGGCCGAAATCGCCGATCGTATCCGCCAGAGCGTCACGGATACGCCGTCATCTACCCACGGCTAAAGCGGTGGACGTGAGCGTAGAACTCCCCCTTCTGCCGACAGAGCGTCGTACGTAATCGCCGTTCAGGTTCAGCGTCCCGCTCTTGAGGCCGAGATGACCGTCGCCCAACCTCAGGGGACGTTCGCCCTCGGGTGAAGCTAACGGGCGTTTCCCGATGTTCTTGGAAGCGTTGTAGTCGCCATCCATCTCGCACCTACATTCGTTGTACTCGAACCAGCCGTCCGAACCACGGTTCGTACTCGACTGCTGCCCGCACTTCGAGCAGGGTTGCGAGGAGGACGCAGGATTCACGTCCTCGACACGAACTCCATATTCGGTGTCCTTCCAGGCCAACATCTCCTGCAACTCTCGGAACGCCCAGTTGTCCATCTGGCGTTTTCACGACGGTTCGTAAGTTCCCCAGCTCTCGAACTCGAATCACGTCTTCGACGGTGGCATACGAGCAGTCGTATTTTCGGGCTTCCTCCACGATGCGTCGAGAAGTGGGGTGTCGGCGGTCCAATACGAAGCGGCTTTCTCGCCCCGACAGTTACGCTGGGGCCCGTTTCGCGGGGCGAGTGCCTTTGTCGTGGAGGCTCCGACACCCGCGGAAGTTGTAGTTCTGCCCCACAGGAGTCGGCCCCGCTGGTGTCGGTGGACTGTGCCGTAGAGCTGACGTGCTTCCCCCACCAGTAAAGGGATGGCTTCCGCGCTGTGCCGCGTGAAAACGAGAGAAAAGCGTCGACCGTCAGACCACGGCGAGGTGGTCGTCCTGTGGTTCGTACAGTCCGCCGTCCATCCGTCGTTCGTGGATTTCGTCTAGGGTCGCTGCGAGCGACAGACCGCGATCGTTCATCACCGCCGCGACGACGCCGATGGGGACGCCGTTTCGGTACTGCTCCTGCAGTTGTCTGATGACTGGTTCGATCTCGTCACCGTCGATGTCGTCCGCGAAGCTCGTTTCGGCCTGCTCTATCTCGACGTCGTGGCCGGTGACGCTGCTGTGCCTCCGATACATTTCTACGATTTCGTTCGGAGTGTCGGTTTCTATCTGGACGTCACACTCCGGGCAAGAAACGGCGTAGAACGCCTGTGTTTGGTGGGTCATGATTGGTGTGATTCGTGTGAAAACGATGCCTGCGTTTCTGGGGGAGACCGTGGAGTCGTTCTATCGCGCTACTACGAATTGTACGCTTCCTGTGCGAGCTGGTGGAACCGATGGACGGTGTGTTCGTTCGGCCCGAGCTGTGCCTGTGCGAGCGCGCCGGTCTTCAGGCCCTGCCACTGGCGCTCGACCAGTTCGAAGTCCTCCTCCTGGAGCTGCCGACTCGTCCGGATGAACTCCTCGTCCTCTTCGGAGAGGTCGGCGTCCTTGAAGTAGTAGTCGGCGATGAGTTGGAAGCGTCCCTTGTCGATGGGGTCGATGATGTAGGTTCCGTAGCCGTCGGCGGTCCCGTACATGTTGACCGTGAAGTTCGGCCAGAAGTAGTAGAACTGGGCCTCGTGCTCGTCGTGAATCCGCATCTCGTCGTCGACGTCCTCTTTGTGGGTGTAGTGAAGTATCCAGTGGTAGTCGTTGACCTCGAGTTCCGACTCGGCGAGTTGGAGGCCCTTGACCCAGTCTTGGTGGTTCGCCTGGCAGTGGTCGCACTCGGAGTAGTTGCTACTGAACACCTTCCAGTTGCACTCGACTTCCGAGACGATCCGGCGAGCGTGTTCGTACTCGCTGAGCGGTAACGCTTCCAGATCCTCCTTCATCGACCCAGCCTGCTCTTCGAGCGGCATCGGGTCGTCGTCCAAGTTGACGAAGATGAACGGGCCGATGGTGTCGACGTGGACGTCGTTCAATCCGTTCTCCTTGGAATCGAACTCGTGCACCTCCTCGTCTTCGAGATCCGGGTTGAGAGTGGCCTCCTCGAAGCTCTTCGGCGTACTCTGGAGGTTACCGTCGAGGTCGTACGTCCAGAGATGATACGGGCACTTGATGCGCTTCGCGTTCCCGGGGTCGGTCATCGGCGTGTCCTCGACCATTTTCGACCCACGGTGCGCGCAGACGTTGTCAAACGCCTTGACGTCGCCGTCGTGGTCCCGGACGATGATCAGTTGCCGTCCGCCGACCGTCCGGGTGAAGAACTCCCCGGGCTCCGAGATGCAGTTCGAGTGACCGGCGTAAATCCAGTACTGCCCGAACACCTTCTCTTTCTCCATCTCGAAGACGTCCGGGTCGGTGAAGTATTCGGCTGGCAGCGCGTTCGATTTGTCCGTTATGTCCGCGCTCACGGATTGGACTTCGGACTGATCCCACTGTGACATACACTCACATCCAACGCCCACTACACAAAAACGGTTCACCATTCATATTTAACATTCATATAAGATACCCCTAGAGGGCGGTCACTCATCGCGATCTCCGTCACCCGACCATCTGTTCTCGTCGTCGACCGGTGCGACGGCGCGAGCCAGTTGCTCGTCCGTGTAGTCACGACTCTCCAGCTTCATACTCCGGAGTCGCCACCGGCGACTCAGTTCCGGTTCCTGTTCGGGGCCGACCCGGGCTCCGTGAGTCCTGAAGAAGGCGCCGCCGCGGCCGCGCTTCTTTCCCTCGTACGTGTGCTGGTCGAACGCGACGTCGTACTTCCCGCCCGGTTCGAGGTCGTCGGCCGGGTGGTCGAAGCGCGGTTCCCGACCCTCCTCGCGTGCGGTGGCTCGTTCGGTCGAGAGTTCGTCGAAGTAATCGTCCGCGTGTGCGGACTCGCGCGAGGAGGGCGCCCTGGCCGCTGCCAGCGCGGCGTGCACCGCACACAGTCGCCCCCGCCAGGAGTCCTCCGACCAGCGCTCGCGCGCCAGTTCCTCGTAGCGACTGATCGTGAGCACTACTTCGTGACCGGCGCGCAGGTCCTCGACGACGTACAGGTTGACTCGATCCCAGAAGTTCCACGCGTAGCCCGACCGCACGAGTTCCCAGGCGGCCCACGCTGCGGTCTCCTCGTCAGAGCGTCTGACCGCCTTCTGGAGCAGACTGGAGACGGCATACCGGTTCGCCCCGGACTTCGTCTCGTTCTCGCCGCGTTCGTCGCCGAAGTCGTTCGTCGCCGCTTCCTCCTCGTCGCCTCCCTCGTTGGTCGTGTCGTCGGTCCGCAACTCTCCGTCGGATCCGAACGTGGCCTGTTTTCGGTCGTCCATACGGGCTTCTCGCGTCTAACGAGTGAAATAGATAGGCAAATCGAGCGTCGACGCGGGTACGAATACCGGCGACCGACGTAGCAGAGACGGCTATCACCGTCGCGAACAGCCGTCGTCGCCGTCATCCGCGAATCACTCCAGAAACCAGGCCTGACGTTGCCCCCTCGCCCGACTCATAAAGGGACTGTATATGCCCCACCAACGTTCACCAGTGGTACGTGTGAGTAAAGGGCATATGCGAGTTGGGAAAACCGTCGAGGGTTTCCTCGAAGAGTTAGATACCGGTGTGTTCACCGTTGGATTCGGCGTATCACTGATCGCGATCGTCGTCTTCTTCCTCAATCCCGAAGCGTCGGCGGAAGCGATGGGAGCGGTCAACGAGTACCTCTGGACCGAATTCATGTGGGTGTACGTGTTCTCGATGTTCCTCATGGTCGCGTTCTCGCTGTGGTTGATGCTCGGACCCTGGGGCGATATCAAACTCGGCGGGCCGGACGAATCGCCGGAGTTCAGCACCTCCGCGTTCTTCTCCATGATGTTCTCGGCGGGCATCGCCGCGGGTATCGTCTTCTGGGGACCGGCCGAGGCGATCTTCCACTACGACACCGTCCCCCCGCTCGTCGGTGCGGAATCGCAGTCCCAGTCTGCTGCAGTTGGTGCAATCCAGTACACGCTGTTTCACTGGGGGATTTCGTACTGGGTCCCGTTCCTCGTCATCGCACTCCCGATCGCGTTCTACGCACACCGGCGGGACGCACCGATGCGCGTCTCGACGCTGCTCGCGCCGTTCCTCGGGATCGATAATCTAGATAACACACTGGCGAAAGTCGTCGACATCCTGGCCGTGTTCGCGACCATCGGCGGTATCGCGACCACGCTCGGATTCGTCGGCAGCCAGTTCCTCTCCGGCCTCGAATACAACTACGGCGTGACTCTCGGCGACGGCGGCACCATCCTCGTTATCACGGGAATGACCATCGGATTCACTATCTCGGTCGTCCTCGGCGTCAAGCGAGGTATCCGGAAGATTTCGCTGTTCAACATGTACACCTTCGCGCTGCTGTGTCTCGCGACGTTTCTGCTCGGGCCGACGAACTACATCATGAACACCGGGCTACAAGCCGTCGGCAAGTACATGAACGAGTTCCTCTGGATGAGCCTCTATACGAACGCCACGGGTACCGGCGAATGGGTCGGTAACTGGACGGTGTTTTACTGGGCGTGGGTGTTCTCGTGGGCACCGTTTGGCGGGTTGTTCGTTGCGCGCATCTCCCGTGGCAGAACCATCCGTCAGGTAACCGCGACGGCCCTGGTCGGTGCGACTGTCGCCACAGTACCGTGGTTTCTGACCATGGGTGGGACGGCCATCTATCTCGAACGCACCGGCGCTGCGCCGATGCTACAGGCGATCTCGAACCAGGGCGTTGCCGTCTCTGGTTTCCCGCTGTTCGCCAATCTACCGTTGGGTTCGCTGCTGTCACTGGTATTCATGTTACTCGTGATGACGTTCTTCGTCACCTCCGCGGACTCCTCGACGCTGGCACTCGGCATGCTCACGACCGGCGGCAAAGAGCACCCCTCCACCGTCAACCGCGTACTCTGGGGCGGGCTGATGGGCGGTTTAGCGTCGCTACTCATCGTCGGTGGGGGTATCGATGCGCTGCGCTCCTCCGCCATTATCACTGGCGGTCCGTTCGCCGTCATCGGCGTCGTCGCCATCGTCGGTATGTGCCTCGAGTTCCAGCGCCTCAGGCCAGTACTAGAGACGGACGCCGACCAACCTTCGACCGCGAGTGGTGATCGGTCGTCGACGTTAACCGCGAACGCAGACGACGACTGAAGCCACTGTAGCGACTATCTTTGGCTCGTTCGACGATCCCCATTCGGGGTCCTCTCTCCAGATACGTCGACTCTAATCGCGATTTGCCAGAAACAAGGACAGCGAACCATGCGGTTCGAGACGCCTCCAGCGTCCCGAATTCCGACCGACCCGAGGAGTCTACTCCTTTTTGTAAACCTCTTCACGGAGGTCCGACCACGATTCGTGGAACCCGTGGGTAGCGTCGCTCGAGCCGGTAGCCGTCTGGTAGACGTCGTCGTACTCCAAGAGCGCTGTCCACCCATCGTGGAAATTAAAGCTACAATACTGGCACATACAACAACGTACCGTGGTGACAGTCATAACCGTTCGGGTTGCGTGAGACTGGTTGCCGGAAATACCCGAGAACGAGACGGTAGGACCCCTGTGTCTGCTCGAATACGATCGGTACGGAAGTGCCTGGAGAAACCCTTACCTCCAGGGTGGAGAGGATGTCACGGCTCCAGGAGTACCTTGGTGACGCCTTCCTCGCGATTATCGAATCGCTCGTACATCTCCGGAGCTTCCTCCAGATCGACGCGGTGAGAGACGATCCAGCTCGGGTCGGCACGTCCTTCGACGATGAGGTCTCGAAGTTCCCGGTTGTACTCCTTGACGTTACACTGGCCGGTTCCGAGTCGCTGTCCCTTCTCGAACAGGAGGCCGAAGTCTATGCCGAGCCGTCCCTGTGCGGCGGACTCGTCCGGAGCGCCGGGGTCCTCCGGGACGTACAGGCCAGGGATTCCGAGTTCGCCGGTCGGCCTGACCGTCCGGATGAGATTGTTGAGGACGATGGCCGGATTCTCGCGGGCCGGGTCGTAGGCGTCGTCGGCTTCCTTGTCGGGGTCGACGGCTTGATAGCCGACAGCGTCGACACCTTTGTCGACACCGCCGCCGTGTATGTCCTTGATCTGTTCGACCGGATCTGCCTCCTCGAAGTCGATAGGCGTGGCGTCACAGTGCTCTTCCGCGAGGTCGAGACGGCTTTCGACGCGGTCGACAACGTAGATTTCGGAGGCCCCCCGTATTTTAGCACTGTAGGCAGCCATCAGGCCGACAGGGCCTGCTCCGTAGATGGCGACCGAATCGCCAGGTTCGAAATTCGCTAGTTCGAGTCCGTGCCATCCGGTCGGGAAGATGTCCGCCAGGAGTGCAAACGCGTCTTCGTGTTCGTCACCGGGCGGGAGCTTCAGGGCGTTGAAATCCGCGTACGGAATTCGGAGCTTCTCGGCTTGCCCGCCCTGGTAGGGCCCCATCGCAACGTACCCGTAGGCACCGCCCGCGAATCCTGGGTTGACGTTCGTACAGAATCCGGTGTACCCTTCTTCGCAGTTTTCACAGAACCCACAGGCGACGTTGAACGGTGCGACGACGCGGTCGCCCTCCTCCAGGGTGGAGACGGCTTCGCCGACTTCTTCGACTGTCCCCATGTTCTCGTGGCCGAAGACGATGCCCGGTTCTGCGTTCGTCCGGCCTTCGTACATGTGGAGATCCGACCCACAGATTGCTGTCGTCGTGATGTCTATGACCACGTCGTTTGGATGTTCGATCTCCGGTTCTTCTACTTCTTCGACCCCGACGTCGTGGGGGCCTTGATAAACAACGGCGTTCATTCCCATGTGGAAACAACCCACTTACCGGTGCCCTCCCTGCCACTTATCGCTTTGGACGAAACACAAAATACATAAAATAATATATTTATACAGGTGTATAAAATGTGTGATATAGTCAGTACCGACTCACGGGCGACCATCACATAAAGCCAATCTATCGAGTGATTAACACGATACTGAGACCTGCGAACGCGATTCCAGTAACTTTTGCTATCGTAACATCGTCTCCGAGAACGACCATCCCGATGATGGCCGCTACGACGAAGTACATGGCACCGAGAGTAGAGACCATTGTCGTTGACCCTCGGGAGAATCCGATGTACATCGAAATGAGGCCGGTTCCAGTGAACAATCCAGCCGCGCCAGCAAGCAGCCCTCCTCTCGCAGTAACGGCGAGCGATGCATCTGAAACGACGATAAATCCAAGTGCAAGAAGACCCGCTACGAGATACGAGATCGCGGCGGCAGTCCTCGGATCGATGGACTCCGACGCAGCGTTGCCTAAGATTATCCAAATCCCCCATGACGTCATTGTAATCAAGCCGAACAAAATCCCTGAATCCATTTCAGTAAATCCCATCAATGATGATCTCGTATCGCCATTTAAAGAAAACCCATGCTCATTATGACTGGTGTTTAAACACTCGCTGCTAAAGTATGAGTGTACTTAGGGCATTCATACACTGGGTATGTTGATATGTGCGAGGAACCTGAACAATTCTTCTCGGCCAATTTGCGTCTCAGTTTGACACAGACTCAGGAGCACCATCGGAATCCGATAGATGTTGTCTCGTTACGGTCGCACTTTAACTGAGTAGCTGATTCGCGGCGTCATTGGCTAAATAAATAGGCTGTTGTTCCGCGTCTAAACAAGGCCGAATATTCAAATTTGAGTTGACAGGCGAACACGAGCAGTCGCCGATGTGACCGCCGAGGACACGTTGCTTGAAGCCCGACGGGCATCGGGTAGAACCCCTGTAGTAGCGTTGAAAGCCCTGATTCCGAGCGGTAGCATATTTCTATCGTCGGTTGACGCCGACACCAGTTGAAAAATCTATATGACTTGGCCGAGTGACGCTAATTTGGAGACTCCTGTTTCCACTTCTCGACTGTAATCATGCATTCTGGCCGCTCTATTCGGCAGTAGTCTCACCCTTTCAACATCCTCGTTCATATAGCGAGATACAGTTGATGGAGTGTGAGCCTCCACCTGGTGAACTAGTACGGGGAATGGGGTGATGGGGGTGTTAATACGAATCCATGTCCTGAGTTCACTCCAGTTGCAAGAAGTGAATGACAACTATTGCACACTGGAGATCAACGAGGGGAACAGGTCTTCCGCGACGTCACTCCGAATCGAGGATACGGTTCCTCATCGATACACCTGTTTGGCAAGCAATACGGTCGAATTAGATTCCAGACGTTACTTGAATCTCAACCAGCCTCATCTCCTCACGACTGGTCCAGAATCCGAGCGAGCCAACCCTCCTTCTCCGATAACCTATTACAGATATTCGTTACAGATATTCCGCTGGAGTCTCTATTACAGATTTCTGCTACAGAAATCACATCTCTCTACAGCTCTTCACAGACATCTGTGGCAGATACTACAGCAATCCACTACATCTATCGATTACAGATTACTGTCACAGATAGACGCTACAGATTCATGTCATAGATAACAGTCCCGGATATCCGGTATGGAAAGGTGGTACAGACAAACTGGTTGGAGATGGGGTACAGCCTATCCGTACATACAGTTAGTACAGGGATTCATCACACACAACCAGGGCAGACTAGTGCTGCAGACGCCTGTAATAGGTGTCTGTAACAGGCGTCTGTAATAGATGTCTGACGCAGATTTATGTAATAGGGGCCAGGTACAGACAATCAAGATGATAACCGTCGTCGTTTATTCAGAATCTGGTGGAACGTATAAAACGACGCTCACCGCCAATCTGGCTGTAGCGTTAGAACGAATGGGCCTCGATGTGCTGGCTATCGACCTCGATCCGCAGGAAGGCAATTTGACAAGCCTCTTCGATCTCGGAGAACACCGCAGCGACTCCGAAGCGGACAATCTCGTCAAGCATATCCTGGAGATGCCTGACGGACCCTTCGAGAACCTCATCGAGACGAGCGACGAAGGCGTCGACGTCGTGCCAAGCCACGACATGCTTGGAGATTTCACGTCGAACCTCGAGCAGAAGATCTCCTACGAAACAGGGATGAAGAACATCAGCGAGGGCGAGTACCCTCGTTACGAACTCCTCTACAAGCTTCTATGGGAAAGACAGAGTCTCAACGAAGAATACGACGCCATCCTCATCGACCCGAACGCCCGGGCCGAAGATCTACTGTACAACGCTATCTACGCGATGCGGACGCTCGTTGCGCCCGTAAAACCGGCTGGCAAAGGTAGTCTGAGTCTCGACGGCCTCGAAGACCTCGTCGGGAATATGCAGACCGACCTCGATATCGGCATCGGCCTTTCATGCGTTGTTCCGTCGGGCGTCCGTCGGACGAACGCCCACCGACAGTATCTACGCCGTTTCGAAAATAGCGACGCGTTCGATACTCCGGTCGTCATCGGCGACCGTGAAAGCATGATGGACGATATGTGGGAAGCCCGCGGGTCGGCGTTCAAAGTCATCGAGGAGCGCTGGAAAACAATCGACGACGATGGCAGCGGAGGAGGCAGCAAGCCCGGTGTTCGCGATGTTCGAGACCGGGAAGTCGAGACACTCACGGAGCTCTATCAGCTTGCAGCGTTTGTCGCGACCGATACCTTCGACGTCGACATCGATCCGGTGCTCGAACTCGATATTGACGATTGGGATACCAGAACCTTCGATCTCCGCAATCGGGAGGAAATGGAGGTGACTGAGGCGTGACGGGGTCGTTCAAGTCCGGGTCCGGCGACCTTGACTTTGGAGGTGGAGACGACGATACTGACGAGCCAAACGAAACAGCGGACCCAGATCAGGACCAGAACGACGTCGAGGACGAAGGAGGGATGGACACGACTCCCTCAAGCAGGGAGAAATCGTCGAAAGAGACGTCGGGAGACCAGACTGAGCAGTCGAGAACGACTGCAGGACAGCAAGCTTCCACTGAATCAGATAATAAGTCGGGGTCAGAGCCAGCTGGGGATTCAGCGTCGGAGCAATATCCCTACTACGTTCGCCGTAGCAAGGTCGGAGATGAGAGAGACAAGCGGATCGAACTCCACGTCAGGAGTCAAGTGGCCAGCGACGAACCATCGTTCCGCGACCAACTTGCGAACGAGCTCGATGTCGATGAGGTCGCAAAGACGGATGCTCGAGAGGCAGCACTACTATTTGCATTTCAGAACCCAGAGGCCGTTGCTGAACTGATGCGTGACGAAGGATACGGCGTTATTGGCTAGTACTTTCCCTGCGTTCTTCCACATACTCTCAACGCTATCAAAACTAGCCTGTAAACCACATCGTGATATAGGAACTGCTGTGGATAGACCGTGTCCTTGGTGACCACCCACTGGCAATCCACCCAGTCCCTCAAAAAGAAAAACGCCACGAACGTCCAGCCCGGCGACACCGTTTCTGTCCCAGTCGCCATCAACATCCCCCAGGTAGCCAATCAAAGCTCGGAGATTCAGAGCGAGTTAGGCGCGTCCGCTGGCCAAGTCGAGACGTTCGTCAACGTCACCGTCCACCTGAGCGGAACCGTCAACGGACAACCGGTCGACCGAACACAACAGTATCAGATCCCGATCCGACTCGGAACAGGTACGTACCAAGTGTCGTGGAACGGCCCCGTCACGAACGAACATGAGAACACACGCGTCGTTCAGGTGCCAGCAGCGTCCGGACCATTGCACGCCATCGGCGGCCCGCTACTACTTTTCGCCAGTCTGAGCGCTCTTGCCATGCTGATTGTTGTGCATGGTCGAGACGCCGTTTCGCTGTCTGACGCCGAGCGAGACCGTCTCGCGTACAACGACGACAGGAGTGACTTCGACGAGTGGATTACCGCTATTCGCTTGCCCGACGAAACGCTGGACGGGCCGGAAGCGGAGGCGGCAAGCCTCCAAGACTTGGTTGACTTCGCCATCGATACCGACAGTGCAGTCATCTCAGTCTCCTCTCTTTCCTTGTAATCATCATGCTTCGTCATACCCACTCTCAACATAGTAGACACGCTTGAAACACTGGTCATCGTCCTCTTCATCACTGGCCAGTGGGGACTCTCAAGTATCATCTTGTTTGCTAACGAACCAGGGCTCTTCCTCACCCTGGCTACTACTTTCTTCTTTAGCCTCACTCTCGTAACCCTCCCGTTCAGCCTGATGTCGAAGACAACATTACAACTAAGCGATCGGACTGACGGTGACCCGACTGTCAGTCACCCAGTAGACGACTGACGACATTCTCTCCCCCATCGCCTAGTATTCCTGCGTCCTCAGCACCAAGAGTTGTCGACGGTATATAATCTACATTCTCCCCGGCTTTTGCCTCGCAATCGCTGAAGCTGTCTCAATTCAACAAGATGACATACCATCATAGTAGAATACAACCTTTATGTGTTATCGTATTGATGTTTATATGCCGTATGAGTCGGAAATTAGCCCTCCTTAGTGGTGCACTGCTCGTTGCTGTCGTGCTGTGGAAGCGCTCGTAAGCTACTCACGGCTCTAGCCGTGAACCTTTCTTTAAATAGAAGGGAGAAGGAGAGAACTCAATCCGAAGGGTCTCTCTCGGAGCCTCGCCCGATGGGTTTCCCGAGAGATGTTCAAATGATTGAACGCGAACGGGCTGTAGAGCGGATATCTCCTACTCGTGGATTTCGACGATTATCTCGCCGTCGTTGTGGATGGTGATATGATAGTGGTCAATGGTGATGGTGAATTCCCAGTTCGCTGTCGAAGGACTGTTGGCAGTCAGTGTTTGGATGGCATCAGGGTCGAAGTGATCGTACAGGACGAAATCAAGGTCCTCGACGTCGCTATTTTCGGCTGTAGCGATTGTGTTACAGATGGTGGTGCAGATCGACTCGTGATTCGACGTATCGCAGTGGGCTCGGTACGTTTGAGCTGTGGCCGCTGTTGTACAACTTCCTGACATTACTATCTCCTGTATTGATTACTTATAATACATTAATCCCTGTCAGACGTTTGCACCCGACACTTACCAACTACAAAAAGAACTAGCAAATCTGAAACCAACTGCACTTCTAAACAACTACAAGAGTCTTCTCAACCGCTGCTGAATTTTCCCGCAGGCAGTACACCGGCACCTCAGCGAGGCCGGGTTTCAGTTGACTGTGCAGCTGAAACACGAGAACAGCCGATCAGGAGCGCGGAGCTCGTGTCTCACGGATGTCTGCGCCGTCACGGACTTTGTCATTGCAGGAAGGACAGACACGGGGACGCTCAACATCTGGAGGCGTGAACACACGGGCATACCGGGCGGTAACAAACGAACCGCAGTTCTGGCACTCTGGCATATAGCCGACAGGTAATCAAACTATCAAATGTCTTGTGGCAATTACGGCCAACTACGGTTGTTGAGTGGTTATATGATATTTACCTATAAGAAAACTACTCACCCTTGATTGAAAAGTGGACGAGTGTTGCCAGAAGCTACGGTATCGACAAATGTAAAGTTGGTATTTGGAGTGACTACTGCTATGGTGCGTCAACAGTTAGTATGGACCAAATGGTGGAAACAATAAGCACGCTTGATACTGCTCGACGCGTCAGTAACGTGGCGAACCAGTAACGCGCAACCTGAATATCCCCTTCGGGGAATCCTCGCCTTTTAGGGCGAGGAGGATGTCAATGGTTAGACGGGGTTTAAATCATAGTTTTCGAGGAGTGCTTGTCGGTCGATCTTCCCGAGAGACGTAAGCGGAAGTTCTGACTCGATCGTGTAGTCGACCGGGCATTTGTAGTCGGCAAGGTGGTCGTCGACGAATTCGTCAAGCCTGTCGCTGTCAAGTTCACTCCCTGGGCGTGCAAGAACGAATGCGTGCCCTGCTTCACCCCATTCGTCGTCTTGTACTCCGATGACCATCGCTTGGGCGACGTCGGGATGGTCTGTGAGGGTGTCTTCGATTTCTGGCGGATACACGTTGTACCCGCCGGAGATGTACATGTTCTTCTTCCGGCCACGGAGTCGCACCCGTCCGTCGTCGTCCAGCGAGCCGAGGTCGCCTGTCCGCGCCCACTCCTCAGCAACGAACGCATCCTCGTTGTGTTCGTCCGCGAGGAAGCGTTCCATCACGCCATCGCCACGCACGACGAGTTCCCCCGTTTCACCAGCCGAGAGAAACGATCCATCGTCGTCAATTGGCCGGACGTCGAAGCCAGGGAATGGCCGTCCAACCGTCTCGAGCATCTCTTCGACCGGCGTTTCAAGACCGGTGAGGGTCACGAACCCGCCTGTTTCCGTAAGGCCCCAGCCGGTGACTGCCGTGTCGGCCGCCTCGGCCATCCCACGGAGGATGTCCTCGGAGGGGGCCTGGCCAGCGACGATGCCGACGCGAAGACTCGACAGGTCGGTCTCCGCATAGTTCTCGTCGTTGAAGAGCATCCCCCACATCGCCGGAACGTTCCCAAGAATTGAGACGTCGTGAGCCTCGATTTGAGCGAGTGCGGCACTTGGATCGAATGCGTCGAGGAAGACGAGTTCGGAGCCGCCGACGATAGCACTCCCCATCAGTTCCGTCGACCCGCCGACGTGATCCATCGGGAGATGGACGAGCACCGTATCGTCCTCGGAGACGTCCCAGACCGACGAAATAGCGGTTCCCTGGAAGACGACGTTACGATGGGTGAGTACGGCACCTTTCGGGTCGCCCGTCGTCCCACTCGTAAACACGACAAGCAACGCGGTATCAGGGTCTGTACAGCCAGCAGTCGTCGAACGGTCGACCGTGCCGTCGCTGTCGACGATCGTCCACTGATACTCGCTCTGATCGGGGAGACTCTCGCGGTAGCCCTCAGCAAGCCAGTACGTCGTCTCGATATCGCTGAACGCCGTGACGTCGTCGAGGATGGCCTCGAAGTTCGTCTCCCGGAACTGTCTGGCGCCGATGAATGCCGCCGGTGAGGTAGCATCGAGAACGTACTGGTGTTCGGTCGGCGTCCCCCGGAGGTCAAGCGGGACGAGTGTCGCGCCGAGTTTTGCGGCCGCGAAGTACGTCACTGCGTAGTGTGGGGATGGCGGGAACAGCGTCGCGATGAAATCGCCTGGGTCGACACCTTCATTGGCGAGGTCGGCCGCGAGCTGGCCAGCTTCTTCGTTCAACTCACTCCATGTTGCTGTCTCGTCGGTGGCGTTGACGAGTCCAAGCGGTGAGTAGGTGTAGGCCTGTTCGTCGGGACGTGTTACCGCTCGGTGTTCGAGATACCAGTGGAACAGTCCCGTATGCGGTTCGTCCGTCTGATAGTCGTGGTCGTAAGTAGTCATGATTCTGTATTCGAGGTCTGCATCAGGAGGTTCGTCTGATATTCGACGACCGTCTGGTCGTCCTGGTTCTTCCCTTCGATTCCGAGCGTTACGATGCCGGCGCTGTCGCCACGGTCGGTCTTCTCGAGGACCTCTGCTTCGAAGTGGACTGTGTCACCGATGAAGACAGGATTGTGAAAGCGGATGTTGTCCATGCCCGCGTTTGCGCGAATGCCAGTCGGTTCGTTCGAGTATAGCAAGCCCTCTGCCAACCCGAGCAGGAACGTTCCTTGCACAACACGTTCTCCATACGTGGTTTCTGCAGCGAACTCGCGGTCAGTATGAATCGGTAACCAGCAACCCGTGGCGTTCGCGTAGTTCGTTACATCGCTTTCGGTGAGCGTCCGACCAATCGTCGTCGCCGTTTCACCCACATCGATTTCATCATAGAATCCTGCGAGCAGAGCATCACCCATAGTCGCGATACATCCCTTTCAGCACTGATAAATCTATGTGCACCAGTAATCTGTTGAGGATAAGCGCTCAGCCTCGTCGTAGTTTCTCTTCTAGTCGGGTGGTTCGCGAGAGAGCGTGGGTACGAAGTGGTCCACGCTCCGAGCGGACGTACGTTTTGGCGGTAGCGTCGGGGACGGCGAGCATGGCACGCCCCGACACTCAACTAGAACATTAATTCATCTTGGCGCAAAGTGACGGGAAAACAGTGTGCGACAACAACGCTCTGCTTCAGTCGAAGACTGGGAAAGTCTCCGAGGGCAGTCTCAGTGAACAGTGGGTTCCAAAATGCGTCACATCCACGAGTAGTCCGGCTTCGACGAGGTGATTTCGAGCGACGCATTGGTCTTGCTATCTCCCACCCCAGTTAGCACTTGTTGGGGTCGGATAGAATTAACCTGTTCGTCGTGCATTCCCTCTTATGGTCAACGAACCGCCGGATTTCTGTCCGCGCTGTGGAGACCGTCTCTCACCAGTTGACCCACCAACCTACTACTACTGCAAGTCCTGTGACGACAATGTTTTTCACAACCCGATTCCGACAGCGCGGCTCGCAGTGGTCGATGGACAATCACTCTTGCTCGTAAAAGTGAACGTCCCGGACCGCAATCTGTGGGGAACACCAGGTGGCATGGTTGAGGCCGGTGAACACCCCGACGAGACAGCCGCACGCGAACTCAACGAAGAGACAACGGTGTCAGTTGATCCCGACGACCTCGTGCTGTTCGATGCCAGAACGTTCCCGAAGTTCGGAACAATCCATAAGACGTATCTCGCGTACGCTGTCGACGCGGCGAATGTCAACGGGAAGCCTCAGGCTGCTCACGAAGTGGCTGCAGCTCGATACTGGACGCCTGAAGCACTCAAGGCCGCTGACGACCGATTGCTCACGAGTTGGCCGAGCGCGTACAAGAATCTTCAGTGGTGGCTCGAAAACGCAAAGGCGGCGTTGAATTAGGATTCAACCACCGGGAAGCGGCATCAGTGGAAGCACAAAAAGGAAATGCCGTACCTACTGGCGATAATTTGTCCCGGCGGTCACTTCGCCGTGACCGTGACCTTCGCCGTGTCCTGCTGTTCGAGCTGCGTCTGTCTCCAGTACTCGAGGGTCGTGATGGCCGAAATCGCCGTGATGTTGTCCGTCTCACCGTCGAGGTGCGCTCGTTGGTAGTCCCGGACGACATCGCCGTCGAACAGTTGGCGGTCGCAGGCCGCATCGAGCAACTCGTCGAGGAACGATCTCATCTCGGGGTGGTCGCGATACCACTTGCCCTGCATGGTATCGCGCGCGCCGAGTAGCCGTTTCTTCGCCTGTTTGGTCGTGAACCCGATAGCGTGTGCGATGTTCGACGTGGCGGGTGCGAATCCCGTCCTGTCGTACGGAATCCGATTGACGTCACCGCCAACGGCGCGCATGACCTGCAGCTTCAGCGGCGATATTCCGTAGGGGATGTCGCTCTCTATCAGCGGCACAGTGGGTCGCTGATACGCCTGCACCGGTAGCTTGGCGAGGTGGTCGAGCAACGGCCCGTGCGAGAACGGAACTCTCGTTCCGGCCTTGCTTCGGTAGAGCTTGTTGCCGCGGAAGTGCCCGTTCGCGTACAGCTGCCAGTTGACGTCGAGTAGCCTCGATTTACCGTCCCGCTGTGCGCTTCGTTCCAGCAACGTCTCGAACGACCGCTTCGGGTCGACATCCTCGGTCAGCAACGCCTGCACGTCCTGTGCCGATAGCTGGCGTTTCAGGTCGTACAGCGTCTCGGTGGGAGAATCCCATCGGAAGGAGAAGTAGTTTTCGCCGAAGAACTCCCCTTGCGCGCAAGCCTCGAAGAGAACGTCAGCGTTCGACGGGACATCGGACGTCGCCGCGGGAAGGTTCACGTAATACGACCACTGGTTCATCCCGTCCACGAGTTCGACGCCGTTCTCTATCGCGTCGACGCAGCCTTCAGGCGTGTACTCGCTCACGTGGTGCGGAACGTCGAGGATATCGGCGACCTGTTCCGCGCCCGCACAGTCCTTCCCCCAGTGTGATCCGTACGTGAACGCGGTGAACGAATCGACCTCGTCGGCGATGACCGACGCCATGGTTCTGCTGTCGAGCCCACTGGAGAGCCAAAGTCCGAGGTCGCCATCAACCGTGTCGACTACGTTCGCGACGCTCTCGCGGTAACGGTCGACGGTCCGCTCGACGTATCCCTCTTCCGGAGCGGTTCCGAATGCCGGCGTCCAGTACCGGTCCCGCGACACCACTCCGTCGCTGTATTGAATGTAGCTTCCCGGCTCGAGCGACTGGATTTCTGCGAGAAGCGTCTTTCGTCCCATCACCGACCCCGTCAACAGGAGGTCACTGACTGCCTGTATGTTCAGCTGGACGTCCCGAAGTCGCGTCAAGAGCGCCTTCAGTTCCGTTCCGAACAGGAAGCCGCCATCTGCCGCGTAGTAACACGGCCGGGTCGCCAACTTGTCGGTAGCGACGACGAGCGATCCCCGCTGGTCGGCGCAGGCGAGCACGAACGGGCCGGCAAGCCGCGGCAGGATAGTGTTGGGTCGGTCAAGCACCGCCTGAAAGATCTCGCCGGTGCTCATTCCGAGCTCCTTCCGGTTCGAAATGACGCCATGGAGGACGCCACTCCGTCTCCCGGCACTCCAGACGGTGTGGCCATTCGGGTCCTTCTCTCCGTGATTGACGGTGGCGAGTCCGTACCGTCGGCCTATCACATCGTCCGTTTCGTACCAGGCCTCGTGGACCATCGAGTCCGCCATCGCCTCTAGCGACCGTCTGTCGACCGTCCCACCGGTTATTCCGGGCATAGTCTCCCAATCAGGACTATTCTATATTGTTATGCATCGGTTGCTAACTATTTAGCGTCCATCTACGGTCGCTCTTGAACTACCCACCCCTAGAGGGAGTGGGATTCAGCGTGAACTCCCGTTCTAACCGTTTGCAACGGCAGGAGAATAGCCTCCGTTCACGTTCAGCATTCCGCTGTTCAAGCGCACACTCAGCTAAAGCCGTGGGTTTGCGCCTCGCACCGTCTATAAAAATCCTGGATTTTCGCTGAGTACATGAGGCGCAACATGCATCACGCGAGAGCCTGTGCTGCCGAGTATGACAACCGAGGAAGCCCCCGAAGAAACCAAGGTCAGTGACCGGGGAATGGTTACGATTCCGGCGTCACTCCGCCGACGTCTGGACATCGAACCGGGCGACAAACTCCGCTGGGATACTGACGACGAGGGAAACCTCTCTGTGGAGGTCGTCAAGCAGCGCTACGGGGCGTTCAACGACTTTGAGCCGGTGCCGATGGGTGGTGGTGGGTCCGAAACCCAGGACCTCGCCGGCCACGAGGACGATTCCGCCTTCTCGGAGACTAACTGGTGACATCCTCCCCGCCGTAAACGGTGAGGTATCCTCGCTACCGCACGTATGAGCGTGATGGGCGACGTAGCCGGCGGTGGCCCCGGCCGCGAGAAAGACCGACTGAAACTGTGCAAGAGCCACGGCGAGTAACATCGGAATGTCTGCGGCCACTCGCAACGACACGGCGATGAGGGGGCCGCCGACGCCCAACAGACCGCCAGGGACACCCACGGTGAAATCGCAACGCTACCCGTCGAGAAATTCGTCAGCGTGGCTATCTAACAACTGCAGCAGTGGCTGAATCTCCTCGAACTTCGGGCCTTTTCGTACTTCGTTGGTGTTCTGGTCCCATTCGATGAGCCCCATGTCCTCGAGTTTTGGTAGATGTACGTGCGTCATGGAGATTGTGAGTCGATCGATATCCTCGTCCGATACGATGATATCGGCTGGAATCCGTAGGCTGCCATCCTGTGAATCGTGCGCTAGCAGTGTCATCAGGAGTCTGCGTCGGTACGTGTTTGCGAGAACGTCGAAGGTCGTCTCTAACGACGTCTGCGTCGGGGAGTCGAAGCTGCTCATGACGCGGATGACCGCCTGTTGATCTCGATGCCGACGGTTCCTGTCCGTGTGGTGGGATCCCCACATTCAGCTAGTGAGTTCCATACGTGCTGATGCAGTTGGGCAAAGAAGAGATCGATCGACGGTGAACGAACAGATACAGCAGGAAAGAGTGTGGGAAGCGAGTTCGACCGTTTTTGTTTCTCATCAGCCCCGGATATCATACCTGTACTGTGTGGGTGCTATTTGGAAAAGAGCAACTTCTAGTATCTGAATCCTGCTCTCGAAGAGGGGCTCACTATCTAGAGTCAGTCGGGCAAACGGAACAACGCCAGTGAGAGAGCGCATGTGGAACAGTGCCAGCGGTCTGACAGCGGATGGTCTCACGCATTCTCAAACACGAGTTCACAGAGTTTCCGCTCGGCCGCTCGAAGGTGGTGCGCGAACGTCGGCTGAGAGATATCCAGTGCCGTAGAGAGTTCATCACCGGTTCGCGTACGTGGAGATTCGAAGAAGCCACTCAGGTAAGCCATTTCCAGAATCTCCCGTTGACGGTCAGTCAACCGGTCATCGAGCGTATCGCGCAAATCCTGCTGTGATGCAATAGACCGGTTTCGCGTATGGCGCGTCACGAGGTCGGTTCCGGGGTAGACCGACCGAACCGTTTCGACGAACTTACGGACCTCGGTAGTAGGTGGGAGGTCGACGACGAGCGTACTGGTATCGTCGGTGATCGAGAGCGACTGGAGGGCAGCCTGCTGGTCGACGACGTGCGAGGCAAGCGTCGGCTCGGTAACGGTCGCCTCGAAGGTGCAGCGAGTCTCGTCGTCGCTGATAAGCTCGATGTCAGTGATTCCAGCGATCTGGCTACCACTTGCTACCACCGCATCCGAGTCGATGTCCTGGGTCGTAAAGAAGTGGTGGACTGGGCCATCGTTCTGGACGAGTCCGTCAAACTCGATTTCACAGCCGACCTCGCGAGCGAGAGAACCGAGGACGTCATCCAACCCCTGCACTGTCAACGTCAGCTCGGTGACGGTATCCGTCTGCAGCGTTTCTCTGGTCTCTGCAGCGTCGATAGAGTGGGCGATAGTTTCGCCGAGTTCCGCCAGCACGTCTCGTTCCATCTCGTCGATGCCGTTCGGTTCGTCCGAATACAGAGTTAAAACGCCGTAGGACGTTTGTTCGTAGACGAGGGGGATGCTGATACACGAGCGGAAGCCATGAGCGAGCGTCGTTTCTCGCCACGGTTTGACCGCTGGGTCAACGAGTACATCCTGGACGTGTTGTACGGTCTGCGTTTGCAGCGCCGTGTTGATTGGCCCTTGTCCAGTGGGCCCGTTCCCATCTGTCGTGATGGTGACGCTGGTGAGATACCCGTCGTGGCCGCCTGCCGATGCCCGTGATGTGATGGTATTGGTCTCTACGTCTTGTTCACCGATCCAGACGAATCGATATGGGTCGGCTGCCGCGAGCCGTTCACAAACCATCTCTTCGATATCGTCTCGCGTATCGGCCTCTACCAGTGCTTCGCCGATCTCCCGGATGACTTGATTGATACGGTTAAGTCGTTCTAGTTGTTCGTTCCGCTCTTCTACCGTCCGTTCACGGTCGGCGCGGTCCAGAGCGGTTTCGATGTTTGCCCCGACGGTGTTCGCCAGCTCGACCGTCGGGTCGTCGAAAACGTTTGGATGACTCGACCCAGCACAGAAGACACCGTGCCTGCCAAATGGGACGATAATCCCGCTCTGGAGTTGGGGTTGCGATGGGTCAATGCTGATGTCGGGTGACAGTTTGTCGAGTACTTCGGTTTGTCCCGTGACGAACGCCTGCCACGCCTGCTCTTCGTAACGGTCGGCGAGAGTAGTGACGGTCTGGTAGTCCCTGCTACTGCCGCTCTGTAGTTCGAGCTCCCCAGTCGTTTCGTCATATACCCACACCCAGGCGACTGTGACGTCAAGCACCTCCCGGACGATGTCGGTGATTCGGTCGGTGATGTCACCAGCGTCGAGCTGCATCAACTCCTGTGTCGCGTTACTGAGCGCGCTCAACCCCTGTTCGCGCCGTTGGAGCTGCTCGTACGCCGTCACTCGATCGAGCAGCGATGGTCCCGACTGGTCAGCGGGTGAGTGCTCCCCGCCGACGATTTCCTCGGACGGGAGGTAGTAGAAGTTTTGTCTGACCGTGCCGTCGTAGACGAGATTGGGATGGGCGCGGATGATCTGATTAAGTATCTCAGGGTCGAAACGTGTGACATTGTATTGGCAGATGCCGAGAACGGGTTGCGTTCCGAAAACGTCGTTGAGCGCGTGTTCGTACTCGATCATCTGGTCAATGTCGTGATCACCGTCGAGCACAAACGTCATTTCGCCAGTTATGCGAACTGCGTCGTAGCCGTCCTCCTCGGTCGCCTCACGGATGGTCTCGGTTGCGAAGTCGATAGTGGCGTCCGGATCGAACTCGTCATCCTGCAGGAAAGGATCGTCTTTCGAGTGAAACGAGAGATCGCCGGACGCGACGGCAGCATCGACGTCGATGCCCGCCTCGCGCATCGCCGCCGCAACCGCGTCTCTGTCGTTGTCATCGTAGATATAGATACATCGGTCGCCGCGTTCGAGGCCATCGCGGATGAACGGCACTACGGCGGCGAACTGCTGTTGAGGAGTCTCGTAGAGGACCGCGATGTGGTGATGGAGATCGATTTCCTCGACGTTGGGCTCGAACTCGAAACGGTCAGCAGCACGTCCGGGGATGTGCTGTGAACGGGCCGCGTGAGGAGTATTAGAACTCGGCACGTTCGGACCTGGGTCGTTGGTCATCGTATACAAGGAAAGACCCGGCAGCCTCAATAGTGTAGCGCAGGCTGGTCGGTCGTGTGCTCTTTCTGTCCGGTATGTAGATTCCTAAAGCAACAGTGGAGCGTGCCTCTGTCTCTTCGTCTCCCTCACTCGGAAGGTTCGTTCGGCGTGGACAAACCCACCGGTACTCACTTTGAGCTACCCACGGCTTCAGCCGTGGGATTCAGCGTGGACTCCCGTTCTGGCCGATTCCTCGGCAGGAGAGTAGCCACCGTTCACGGTCATCATCCCGCTGTTCAAGCGCACGCCCAAGGGTGCGCCTCCGCCGCCCCCAGTCTGGTTGCGACGGAGATACCGCAAACCAATGTTCTTCGCAGCGTTGTAATCCGCGTGATTCTCGTAGCCACACTTCAGGCATTCGAATGCTTCGTCCTCGCGGTTGTCGGGGTGCGTAAACCCGCAGTGTGAGCACCGCCGACTCGTGTTTTCGGGGTCGATCTGCTCGACCACAATGCCGTGTTCTTCGGCCTTGTACTCGACGTACTCGTACAAGCGGTCGAACGCCCACTTGTGGCCCCACGATGCCCCAGTCCGATCACGGATGTCGGTCAAGTCCTCGAATGCGATGACTGAACATCCGTTCTCACGGGCTTCAGCAACGAGTTCGTTGCTGATACGGTGAAGCATCAGTTTGAACCGACCGTCTTCTTTTCGCCCCACAGATTGAATGTTCTCGTGCGCCCATCGCGTCCCGCATTGTTGGAGCGACCCACGGCGTTTCTGGTATTCTCTACGCCAGTGGTCGAACTCGTCGCCCGTCCAGAACGTGCCCGTACTCGTGACGGCGAGGTTGTTCACGCCGAGGCGGACGAAGAGGAGAGCGGTCTTCCGCGGCCGAGCCGTCAGGTAGATTCTACGCTTCGTTGCCGCCACGCCTGCACGAACGGGAAGAACAGCGACACGACCGCGAGAATCAGTATCCCGAGCGTGAGCGGTTCCGAGTAGAAGATATGATTCTTGAGTTAGTATATTCTAACGTGGGGTCATCGCATACAGGAATCAGAACCGTTCGACGCAGTCAGACCGTCGCGCTCAGCAGTGGCTCAATCCCTGAAAGCAGAGAACGACGTGCACCCTGGACAGTATATTGCTTTCGAACAGGAATAAATGGGCCGTACATCAGTACTGGTTGACTCCAGCCTGCTTCGACCCCGAGCGAGCGCGACGGAACGTAATCCGCCGTATCAGTGACAATTACGCCCCGTCAGACTCCCCGAGACCGGGATTCTCGGGACGACCCGTTCCGCTGAACGAGGGTGAACCCAGTTCCCCGTTGTCCGTGTGCAGGAACACGAGTCCGCCACCGATGTCGCTGCCTATCGTAAACCCACGCTCTCGCACCGCCGTCCAGAATGATGTGTCTTCGCTGGCGTAGTGGCCGAGTTGTGCGGGATTCGCTGGATCGGTGACGTCGAAAATGGCGACACCGCCATTATACCACGAGGTGTGGATTCTGTTCTCCGTGACATCGAAGTTGTGGGACGTCCGGAACGCGTCCACATCCGGCGGTGAAATGCGTGCGACCTGCCGTGGGTTCTCGTAGTCCGAAACGTCGAAGACTTTGATACCGCCGTAGTCGTCGTTGTCCGGATTGTCGACGAAGTCGCTAGGGAATGTCTCTGCGCCTTGATAGACGTACTGACCGTCTGGCGAAGGCTGCACGTAATGTGAATTGCCGGGACGCGTGAGGTATCGCTCTAAACGGGAATCACTCGGATACGGCCTGTCAGCGTTCGGTGCTGCGCCGAATTGCGAGACGGTCGTCGGATTACTCGGATCGCTTACGTCGGCGATGATCGTTCCGGCATCCCAGAACGCCTGATAGAGCAGGCCATTCTGGACGTAGACGTCGTGACACGGATTGACGCCCGCCATCGCATAGTCGGGGAAGTGGTCTTTGAGACGATACTCGCCGACTTTGGTCGGATTGCTGGGGTTGCTTACGTCGACGATCTCACAGCGTGCTTTGCTGAACGGAGTCTTGCCGGATTCGTTGACCGTGAGGTAGGCGTGCTGTCCAGTGAGGAAGTTATTGTGGATCCCGTGTCCGACGTCGTAGAATCCAATTTCGGTCGGGTTGTGCGGATCGCTAATGTCGACGAGTGTGATTCCCGGTCCCGCGTTGCTTGCGAGACTGGCGAGGTCGCCATCGACCTTCACGTCCAAGATACCACCGGCCGGATTAGAGGCCTCGAGACGTGCGGCTTCTTCGGGGTGACGCGGATTCCGCCAGTCGACGACGGCCATCCCGGTGACCGTGGCAACGTAGGCATATCCCCCTTGGGCGACGGCTTCGTGTGCTCCGTCAACGGCTGCTTCGCTGAACAGTCGCATCTTGCCGGAGGTTGTATCTGTACCACCACTGCTTCCGTCCTTGGGATGGTGAGCGCTAGCAACGTTCGTCAGGCCGGTGGCTGTCAGCGTAGTCGATCCGATGATTTTCAGTGCGTTTCGTCGGGTAAGTTCGCTCATTGTTCCCCACTATTAATTAATGGGTAGTAGTATTAGTATTTAATTAAGTAAATATTATTAAATGCAATATTCATAATTACTCATACATAGGGCGGCTAAGCGCGACGTCGACGGCGGGATGACCATGAGAGCAGCTAAATTGAAAGCTACAGAACGTCCTAGCAGGTGGTTATACGAAATGCAGGAGAAACCCCCACGGCTTTACCGTGAAATGAATCCGCAAGCTCCGTGCCACTGACCACGAACAATCTGGACTTGGCGAATTCAGTTCAGGGTAACCATCACGATCACTCAGTCCAGCGGTCGGATGATGGCTGGCGACCGATGGGAAGCGGCTATCCCGGTTGGGAAGTTAATTGTATTGACAAAGCAGAAGAGGTCCCGGCATGTCCTATCCACTACGACGATGGTCCGTGCCAGCACGACGATGATGGCCGAGAAGATTGCCACAGAACTTCTACTGTTCATTGGCGGACTAGTAACCGTAAGTGGCTTACTGGGAGACCCACAGGCACTGCTCTCGACGAACCTGTACTATGTCGGCGGACTCGCGCTCGTTACGTTCACGGCAGCGAAAGGACGGCCGGCTATCCGTAGCGCACGCCAGCTAGCAGGACACCACACCACAACGCCAGCACCAGACCAGACACCCGGGGATGACGCCGTCCTCGAACTGTATCAGGCCGAAAAATGCCCGTATTGTCAGGCTGTGCGGCGGTTCTGTACCCAGAACGGATTGAGCCTCACCATCCACAACCCGCGAACAGCAGGGACACTCCTAACGAATGGACAAATACTGAACCAGCAGCGGTACGACGAATTGAGAGCGCACGGCCAAGACCAGATTCCACTCCTCGTCGACACCAAGCGAGACGAAGTCCTCTACGAAAGCGACGATATCATCCAATATCTCGACAACCACTACTGCTGACCGCTGTAATCTCCGCCACGTCGTTCGCTCCTGTCTGGTACGACCAGCATCGAACACGGAGCCGGACTCCTGACCACCGTTACAACCGCTCGGCCGTCGAACGGCGCTGTTCTGCGTTGCACGTCATTCGACGACAGTTCATAATCGGCGTTCACGCCCGGAAGAAAGGCTGTAGAGTGTATTCGAAACCGGAGTATGGTACGAGAGTAGGGGTGTGAGACTGCTGAGTGGCTGGGTGAGGATTTCTGTACAAGCGAGGGCGACTACGTCTGGTGGTTTTGCTGTCAGTGTGTGCGCCCAGAAGTGCGCGTTTCTATTCCTGTAATCGCCAGACGAGAACCGATTATGAAGATTGAATCCCGGATAATTCGAGTCACTGTGCGTGACGTCAGTCACCACTGGCATCCGCAGACCGCGTCTCTCCCGCAATATCAGCGGATTAAGCCGATATACCGTCCCGCCGGGGCCGTTTCCTAGCTGCCAGTTCACCCTCTCTTCACAGCTAATTAGCGGGCGTTCAGGCCGATTATGAACCTGATTCGGCGGCTCGACGACGGGGGAGAACTTTCATAATCGGTTCTCGTCCCGCGGTTTCGATTCTGACTGAGCGGCTGTCACTCCCGTCGCGAGTAGGCACAGAGCGACAAGTCCGACAAGGAGAGTCGTCTTCGAGAACGATATTTTCACGGCTATATAGTCGCTACAATATAACGTCTAAAATAAGTTTGTATTCGATACTGCGTTAAGATAGAATACAGGATGGTGAATTTTTGGTACTCGACTCAGAAACCGACGGTTTTCTAAGTACGCATCCACCAGTGGGCAATTCTATAAATTATGCCCACTGAAGCCACCATGCAATACCTAGTAACATTAGGCCGATACCGAGAGTGGACGTCGCAGGCTCGGGAATGAGAAAAAGGATAAATCCGAGTCCGATGAGTATCGTCGGTTCCACTTCCTCCATGTGATCCGAAATGGCCATAGTTCCGTTAGTCGGTCTATGAACAAAGAGTTGTTGACCCCCCATTTCTCAAACAGCCCTTCAGATGAGACAGAGTGTGTATCTAGCAGGAGCGAATCTCCTACGAACACTGCGAATGAATCGCTATCCGACCACGAGATGGTCGGCCAACTGACCTGCATCGACGATTTGGAAACTGCTCCTGCCGCTGTTCAGGAATCGGGTGGCTCGCTTACCTACTGGGGTGACAGCGCCAACGACGGGACAACTGTGGACTGCTGATGAAGTCCGACAACGGCGTGTTCGACGCCAACGTTGATGGCTTCCGTCATCTGTTGCTCGTGTACGCTGACGGCCACGTCGACACGAACAATGTCGATGCCAACCTCTGAACTTCATCTGAGAAATATAAACGCCCCCATCGACGTGTTCCTGTAGGTAGCCCTGTCGATACGAGACGGCAGCCGAGCCGACGGTCGATAGTGCACCGACGCAGTCAGCAGCGGTCAATGCGGCTGCCATCCGCGCTCGCCTTACTCAACCAGCTGAGCTTTGGGGAATTGGTAACTCCCGTTGAGAATCGCCTCGCGCGGATCGTACAGTCGAATCGTGTAGCTCCAGCCCTCTGGCGTGTAGAGAAAGTTCAGTTGGTCAGGGTCGCCGCCGAAGTGAATCGTGACACTGCCGTCATCGGCTCGCTCTGCGGTCACGTTGTTGATCGAGTATGCGTCATACTTGTTCGCCTCAAGATACCAGTTACGGTTGTAGACGGTGACCGACCAGAACCCGTCGACGGGGACGTCGTCAACGGTGAGTGTATATGGCGTGTCGCCGTCGTTCTGCTCGGGAGTTCGCCACAGGAATAGCGTGTCTGACTCTGGCATTCCGCCCCATGCGATTGCGGTGCCGAGGAGATGCTTGATGGGATTGACCTCGTCGGCTTCGCCGTACGTGTTCCGCGTGTTGTCCATCGTTTCTCCGACTGTGATGAGTGCGTCACGGATTTGTTTGAGTGATTGCTGGTCCCAATCGGGGATCTCGAAGGTCGTGACCGACGCATCCTGTTTCGCTGCAATCTCGTCTTGGGCTCGTCGAGCTTCCTGGACATCGTCTGGATCCTCGGGGTCGAGGAAGGTGCGGAATACGACCATACAGTACCGCGTTCCGATTGCATCCTGTGTCAACGTGAACTCGCCGGAGGTGGTGGATGACTCCGTCACGTAGTGATCTTGATTGATGACTATCATCAGCTGGTAGCGGTCACCGGTATCGGGTTTCGTGATGGTGACCGGCTCGGTCAGGTCGAAAACACCAGCCGAGTAGAGCGTGTCGCGATTCATCTGGATGACGTTCTGTTCGTCGATAGGAATGAGATTTCGATGGTGATAGAATTCTCCGAACCCGCCCAAGTCGACGTAGCTCTGGAAGTACGTGTCAGATTCTGCGCGCGTGTAGTTGTCCCACGTGACTGGGACTGCATCATTATTTTCGTTAGTCTGTTGTCGGGTCTGTTGGGCGTTCAACCCCAAGAAGCCAGAGTCCTGAGAAGCGTTGGTGCTGCCGACGCCCATTCCAAGTAATCCCGCGACACCCACCCCTCGAAGCGCGGACCGACGGGTTGCCCGCATCGATTCGGAATCTAAGTCAGTTGACGTATCGTGTGTCTCGTTACTCATGGTTGGTACCTGTTTTTCTCTGGCGCGGTGTCCAACAGCCCTACTCCCACCCAACTCCCACTCTCGTACGACAATCCCTCATAAATAGATGATGGTAGTAAAATATCATTTTCTTATATAACAGCGGTGAAAACTGTTGACTGACCTCTTTAGCCGGAATCCGACATAGATTCTCTCGGCACTGAGCAACCAAAACTCCCTTCTTTTCAAGACTGCGAGCCTGCTTCATTCGCTCGTTCTATCTTGCAGCGACTCACCCAGTTACCGAGCACCTATCATAAACGGCGTGCTGAATATAGAGGATGTATTGACCACTTCGACGCGCACTCGAATACAGCAGTGTGACTACAGTTTCCAACTATCGTCGCTACATGTGTTCTGGGAGAAAAGGACGTTCGTCCCGTTCCGCTGTATTTGGAGAAGAAACGCGTCTTCGGGGCGCCCATCACCATCTGGCTCAGACCCGCCCGTACAATCTGGATAGAAACGGAAGTGGAACGATTGGTCGGCGAACCCCGCTTCGAGGTCAACTTGAATGATGTAGGCAGCACTCGGGAGGAAGTCCGTTTCCTCGACGATACCATTGCTGTTGGCTGTATCCGCGGGAACCTCGTAGGCCCGTGAAAACGCCACCGCGTCACTGTACTCTCGCTCATTTGCTCGGAGGGCAGTCACGGATAATTGGCGCGATTCGGTGTGATGGTTGAGTATCGTCATATCGATTCGATTCTCGACGAATGGGAGGGTGGTACAGCCTGTGAGTGGAAGTATCGATGCCGTACAACCAGTGAGGAAGGTGCGACGAGAGATGGGGGCAGGGGACATATATCGCAGTTGAAGTAGTATAGACATAAATTTCTTTTCACGAATTTCTCGCCGTATCGATTAGAACGATGAAAGATACGCGCGGTGTATGCAGCACGCCTGAATGATTCTATCACCGCCTGAAGGTTTCAACAGGCCTGCCGAGAAGCACACCTTGCGTCGATCGAGAAAACAGACGTAAGCCTGCTGGCTGACGTTCTTACCTGGCGTCCGAATATCCTAGCTGCCATCGCCAATCATCTACAGACCAGAAGAAGAGCGGTTTTCAGTACTCCTTCTTCAACACGACCGTCCCATCAGCATTCGTCACGGTGACATCCTCGCCCGCCCTATAGGGCTGGGATTCCTGCTTACAGCAAGACGAGGCTCTAACTACTACGACTGGAATCAATGAGACTGGGCGGTACTCGACGCGTACTGAAGGGTCCTGATAACGAAGGAGGGAAATCAATGTCACTAGCACTTGCGCATTTTGCGGTGGGGGCAACTGGGATGACCATCTTGTTGGCACCGCTCCCTGTTCGGGTGCGATTCAAGCGGACACTCATTCTACTTGGAGGAATATGGGCGTTGATCCCGGATATATACAAACTCGCACCAATCTACGAACTTGCACCGGCCGCTGCCGAACGGATGCACGCAATCCACGGCTCGGCGATTGCGAATTTGTTCTGGTTCCATCGGACACTCGATGTCCATGATCCGACTGACGCATACCTTGTGACCGTGGTAGCAGCTGGGAGCTGGATCGGCGTGACAGCTATAGTGGAGATGACGAGTATCCTGTGGGCGCGACTGCAGCATCGCCGTACCGAACGTCACAAGCAGGTCAGCGATTGACACGGAGCCAAGGGCAGTGAACCGTCTCGAGGTCGAGCCCCGAGGCACTCACCCTGCTCTGCCTGTAGATTTCGGTATTGGAGTCGGGCTTGAGCGTCTGGGGGACGTCAAGTGCGTCGGTAACCTATCGGATTTTCTGCCAGGGGGTGACGTACTTCAGCCTAGACATCGGACTGTCCGCCTCCAACGCGAACCACCGCTGTCAGTCATCCTCTGGACGACCGTTCACACCGTTTCTGAGCCAGTAAACAATGTGGGAGACAACAAACTAACTTAGCATACTATACCCACACTGTTCTGGTATTTCCTGTGGAATGAACGATGGAAATTCCGTACAGCAATCATCCATGACTGACGACAGCGAAGAACTCGTTGCTAGACACCCCATTCGACCACAATCCATAGACGGAACCGTTGTCGATATCGATCTGGGGTACCCCTCATCGCTCGTCATGATTATCGAGAAAGACGGAGAAAACTACTATGAAACATACGATATTGTTTCGATAGAAAGAAAAGAAGATACTGCGTAAGATGCCCACCCTGCTCCAATCCCTCTACCCTCATCGCTGAGAGTTAAAATACATCCAGCGACCGACTCTCCCCCATCGAAACGCTTCTCCTGCTGAACGAGGGCAGTTCATACTGATGCAGGGCGAGTAAACCCACAGCTTTCGTCGTGGATGATACTGTCCGCTGATTCCCTGCCTCTTGCTGCCCCACGAGCATCTATATCCTGCGGGATTTCCTCTTGAATTCGGTTGCGGACTCGCGTGGCTGACTGCTGTCGCTGGTGGTCAGTAGCGTCGCCTTCACCGGGAATATACTCACGATCCGTGTCGGTCATGAGAGTGCGGTAACGTCCCATGCCGATGTGGTTTTAGCCAATCCAGTTGGGCATCTCGTCATCCCAGATTAATCGGAAGATCGAGTAGGCCAACCCGATACCGACCAGTATAGCGATAACTGAGAATACAGTTTCCATAGTGATAGGTTGGAGTTTGCCACTAAATACTATTCGGTCAATATGCACCACGAACTGAACAGGGTCGGGTGACTGGTGCACAATCCAGAGCGTGAATGTATCACGCCCGGTATTGACCTCCCTCATGGCTGGTAGAAACTGCGTGCTGAGGGAGTCACAGTCCTCCTCGGGATGGAGCCATCGTGGACGTGGTGGTTCATCACCGAATCAATCCCGGAACGCTGAATCACCGTCACCCAACGTACTCTCGTCAGGCATATCTGACCCGCTATCTTTTTTCAAGGCGAGAATCCCGCCCTTTAGGGCGGGCGTGAAGCCGACAACTTCCGCACATTCCACCGTCGGTTGCAGGCCGAATACCCCACGACTACAAGCCTTTATTAGAATTGGGTATCTAGAAATTAGTACGGCCAAATGAAGTACAACCTCGAAACCGGGTCGCACACGTCTACGCGCTTCAATATCACTTCGTGACCGTCACGAAGTACCGTACAGACCTCCTCACCGACGAAATCGCAGAACGCGTCGGTGAGATTGCCAGCGACATCTCCGAGGACTTCGGCGTGAACATCCAGAACGTCAACGGCGGTTCCGACCACGTTCACATCCTGTTCACGGCGAAGCCAACGACCGACCTCACCAAGTTCATCAACTCGCTCAAAGGCGTCACGTCTCGCAAAATCCGTGACGAGAACCCCGAAGTTCGGCAGGCGCTCGACAAGGCGTTCTGGCAACCGGGGTACTTTCTCGCCACCACCGGCCAAGTGAGTATCGACGTACTCATGAAGTACGTGGAGGAGCAGTAGCGATGTCCACGACCGTCACGAAGACGTTGCAGGCGACGTTCGCACCACCCACCGCGCACAAGCAGTCGAAACTGAACGACCTGCTCGAAACGTACCGTGGCGGTCTGCAAGAGGCCTTCGACGCCGGGGCGAGTACCATGTCGGCGGTGAGCGACATCGTGACGCCCTACGACCTGCCGTATCAGGCCAAAGCCGCTCTCTGCAACTACGTCCCGAAACTCCGCAAGACGTACAACGCCAAGGAGTTGGACGACGGCCACCCGGTACGGCTCACGAACCAGGCCGCGAAGTTCGACCACTCCGAAGAACGCGACTACGAGTTCACGTGGTGGGTTCCCCGTCCCGGTCGGGGAACGAACTTCTGGATACCGCTCCGCATCAACCCCGAACAGGAAGACCTCTGGCACGACCTCGTATCGGAGGACGCGAAAGCGGGCGAGATACGGCTTCAGAAGCACCGGAAGAACTGGGTACTACACGTCACCGTCGAGTACCCGGTCGAAGAACCAGAAACAGACGGTGACGCCACGCACATCGGCTTAGACATCGGAGAAACCGCCCTCATCACGGGCTGTGCCCTCAAGGACTGTTCTCCGACTGACCCGTTCGTGTGTAGCGGAAGCAGAGCGAAGCATCTCCGCAAAGAGATGCACATGACCCTGAAACGACTCCAAGAGCGTGACGCATCCGAGTGGCGGATTGAAGACCGCTTCTCACACTACCAGAATGCGCTCACCGACACCGTAGAGAAGGCGTCTCGGCAAGCCGTCGAGTACGCCAAGCGGTTCGAGAATCCGGTGTTGGTGATGGAGGACTTGACGTACATCCGAGAACGTCTTGACTACGGGAAGTACATGAATCGTCGCCTTCACTCGTGGGCGTTCGCCCGACTCCAAGGGCGCATCGAGGACAAGGCGACGGAAGCAGGCATCCCGGTTGAGTACGTGAATCCGGCGTACACCTCGCAGACGTGCCACTCGTGCCACCGTATCGGTCGGCGTGACGAGCAGGCCAAGTTTCGGTGTCCGAACGACGACTGCCACGTTTCGACGTTTCAGGCCGACATCAACGCTTCCGCGAATATCGCACGACGGATTGACCCGTGGGGAGAGAGCGTCCCGCTTGACAAGGCGGAACGCGATGACTCGCCACGGGATGGGAGCGGTAGTGATACCGCCACGACTCACCGTGAGAAGAGCGTACCAGCGCAGATGACACTCACGGCATTCCGAGAGTCGGAACCCTCTGCCAGCGACGACTGACTGGTATTCCCCATGCGTGGGACGCCTCGCCGTTTACGGCGAGGAGGATGTCACTAGTACTCGACCCAGGATGTCATCATGTGACGACCGTACTACTGTATCGGTATCGTGTTCCACCTTATCACGGCTAGCCAGACGTTCATCAGACTCACGCCATACAATGGCAGTAGTCACGGAGTTGCGAAGCCCGATTACAACGTCATAATAATGGGGGAGCGCAGACGCGCTCCCCCGTTCATCCGCAGAAACACCGCAGAAACAGCCGCATTCACCAGTAGTCGAGTGTTGTTTGCAGTAGCCGCGGGGGTGGAAGCTGTGTCCCTGTGGGTGCTGTGAGGTGACATCCTCCCCGCCGTGAACGGCGGGATTCTCTCCTCGAAGAAAGATAGTGGTGATTAAATTCGGGGGTGAACCTCGAAATTGCGGGACGTCCGACCCCGATAGAATTCTTGTCTCAATCTCTATTTCCGTATTGTTTTTCCATATCCAGTAGAAAGTATGGTTGTGTGGTAACAGGCCACAACCATTATCATTCGTCAGAATTTAAGTCGAGATGGACTGGTACAAGCAAGATAGTGAGTTACCCCTTGAACTCTCGCTCCAGTGTTGTAATGTCGCAGTACTCTCCCTTGCGGTGGAGGTCTCTTCGCCGAGCTGGGTTCTCTCACAGTCATCGTGAACTACGTCCACTAAACTCCGGAACAAAAGTATGCTATTCACTACGGTTACAGCGTCACGACTGCTGGCGAGGGCCCGTCGAGCTCCTCGAATCAGCACACGACTTGGACGACGAGTATGAACCCCTGTGTCACCGACCGCTTCGATTCGACCGACAAAACGTATCGGAGCACGACTCAGGGCGAGCGAACAGGAGAGCAACGATGAGATGTGGTCGATGTGATAGAGAAGTGCCCGTTACACCACACGCCATCGATGGCTACACTGGCTACCTCTGCACTCAGTGTACGGAGGTATGGACCCGGCTTCAACCCTCTTGACACAGCCGTCCCGCAGACGCGACAGTCGTCTTCGACTGCTCGTATCCGCTTCTTTTCACCTCGACAAATCACGACAGATATCTGTATTCGCGAGGGAGAACACTCCGAAACCTCTTGTTCCTTTACTTCCATCACCGCTCATAGTTCGGAAGGGTATCAATCTCGCTCGAATCGATATCGTCGAAGGCATCGCGGGCGATGGTTCGCTTGTGGACCTCGTCGGCACCGTCGACGATGCGGAACTGGCGGACGTTCTCGTAGAAATCGGCGATGGGGAGGTCTTTGCTGATACCACTTCCACCACAGAGCTGGAGACTGTCGTCGATGATATCCTGGACGACGTTCGCAGTGAACACCTTCGCCATGGAAACGGGGATGCGAGCCTCGCCACCGGTCTCTATCTCGTGTGCGGCGTGGCGTACCATCGTCCGGGCTGCGTGGAGTCGCGTCTCGGCTTCGGCGACCGTGAAGCGGAGCGATTGCTTCTCGGCAAGTGGCGTTCCGAACGCCTCGCGTTCGCTCACGTAGGCCTTGGCGATATCGAGGGCACGCTCGGCCATCCCGGAGTATCGCATGCAGTGGGTGAGACGGGCCGGCCCGAGTCGTTGTTGTGCGTGCGTGAATCCTTCGTTGAGCTGTCCGAGAAGTGCGTCCTCGGGAACGCGGACGTTCTTATATTTGATTTCGGCGTGCCCGATACCGGTCAGGGCCCCGCCGACGTGGGGGACGTCTCGGACGACTTCGACGCCCGAGGCGTCTGTGGGGACGAGGAAGAGTGAGCAGCCCTCGTAGGGATGTGCGTCGGGATCCGTTCGCGCCATCACGATGAGTACGTCCGCTTCGCTCCCCTGCGTCGTCCACCACTTGTGACCATCGATGACCCACTCGTCGCCGTCGCGTTCGGCCGTCGTCCGAATCATCTTGGGATCCGACCCCGCACCCGGGGCCGGCTCCGTCATCGAGAACGCAGACCGCGCCTCGCCGGCGACGAGTGGGCGGAGCCACGTTTCCTTCTGCTCGTCGGTCCCGAAGAGTTCGAGCGTATGCATGTTGCCCTCGTCAGGCGCGTCGACGCGAACCGCCGGTGGACCGAGGAGGCTCCGTCCGGCCGCTTCGAACACCGGAAGCATGTCCCGGTAACTGAGCCCCTGGCCGCCGTACTCCTCCGGGAGATGCGGAGCGTAGACGCCGGCCTCGCGTGCGGCGTCTCGCAACTCCTGAATCGTGTCGTCGTCGACCGGTCCATCGCCGAGCATTTCACGTTCGACGGGAATCACGACGTCGTCGATGAACTCGCGCGTCCGTGCGGCGAACGTTTGCGCCCGGTCGGAGTCGTCATACTCCATACCACACATCGCCCCTACATTGTAAAAAGACTAGCTCTGACTCGACACTATCGTTAAACACAATCTATACATATTCGTACAATGAACTCGAAGGGGGAGAGTATGCCGGAGACAGGTCGAGACGAGTACTTCCGTCGACTCGTCGACATGGATGCTCTCGAAGCGTTTCTCACGGACGAACTCGGACCAGCAAACACGTACGACGTCGAACGTCACACCGCCGGCCACTCCAACGAGACGTTGATCGTCGAGTGGGGCGACCGAACAGTGGTCGTTCGCCGACCACCGGAAACGTCCGCTGGAGGACGACCGAACCCGTGGGCTCGTCCAGTCGCACGTCGAGACCCTGAACGACGACGATACGGTCGTGCTCTCGATGGACACTGCGATGTTCGTACGGCGCCATCCCGTCGCCTGACGACCATTGGTTCAGACACTGGGTGAATTATTTTCCATTGCTATCTGCTCTTGGCTATTTCCTAACAGCGTAATGTAAAAAGTGGGGATTAATGATGGGAGAGCCGAAGGGATAGTATATGGACGTGAACGACATCGAGAACGTCGCCGTGCTCGGCGCGGGAAACATGGGTCACGGTATCACAGAAGTCGTCGCCATGGCCGGTTACTCGGTCACGATGCGCGACGTCGAAAAGGAGTTCATCGAAGACGGATACGAGAGCATCGAGTGGAGCCTCCAGAAACTCGCTGAGAAGGACCGACTCGGTGAGTCGCCCGAGACGGTTCTCGACCGCATCGAGACGACGGTCGACCTCGCGGACGCAGTGTCCGACGCGGACCTCGTCATCGAAGCTGCACCCGAACAACTCGACCTGAAGCGGGACATCTTCGGCGACCTCGACGAACTCACACCGGAGGACGCGGTGCTCGCGTCGAACACGTCGTCGCTCTCCATCACGCAAATCGCCGAGGCGACCGAACGGCCCGATCAAGTCGTCGGGATGCACTTCTTCAACCCGCCCGTAAAGATGGACCTCGTCGAGGTCATCTACGGGGAAGAGACGACCGACGCGACCGCCGAGACCGCCTACAGGTTCGTCGAGGCGATCGACAAGACGCCGATCTACGTCCGGAAGGACGTGAACGGATTCGTCGTGAACTCCGTGCTCGGCCCGTTCATGGACGAACCCGCCTGGATGGTCTCGAACGGCAATGCCACAATCCAGCAGGCGGACGCCGCGATGGTCCACCGACGCGGCTATCCGATGGGTCCGTTCGAACTCGCCGACCTGACCGGTCTCGACGTCGGCTATCACGTCCGGAACGAGGCTGGACGGCCCATTCCGCCGGTTCTCCAGGAGAAGGTCGACGCCGAGGACCTCGGTCGGAAGACCGGACGCGGCTACTACGACTACGAGGAGGGCGACGGCCCGGACTACGACCCCGCGGACGGCGAGGACTTCGACACGCTCCAGGTGGAGGCGCGGATGGCGAACGAGGCGGCGAAGCTCATCGGCGACGACGTCGCCACCGCCGACGCGGTGGACACCGGAATGCGTCTCGGTGCCGGATTCCCCGAGGGACCGTGTCGCCGCGCAGACAAAATCGGGCTCGACGCGGTGTTGGAAAAACTCGAATCGCTGCACGAGGAGACAGGTGCCGACCGGTTCGATCCCGCCGACTACCTCGTCACGCTCGTCGAATCGGGGGCGACCGGACGCGACGCCGGTGAGGGGTTCTACGAGTACGAAACAGACGGTACTCGCGACTACCAGTACCTGAACCACGACCTCGACGACGGCGTTCTCACCGTCGAACTCGACCGCCCCGAACGACTGAACGCGCTCTCGGAGGACCTCCTCGGCGAGATCGACCATCTGCTCTCGAACGTGGACATCGACGACGTCCGCTGCGTGGTCTTCGAGGGCGCGGGCGACCGGGCGTTCAGTGCCGGTGCCGACATCGGCGGCTTCGCCGACGCCACGCCGACCGACTTCATGGACGTGACGCCCGCGTTCGAGACGGTGCACGAGTTCGACCGCCCGACGCTCGCGAAGGTGGACGGCTTCTGTCTGGGGGCGGGACTCGAACTCGCGCTCGCCTGCGACCTCCGCCTCGCTACCGAAGGCTCCGAGTTCGGGTCGCCCGAGATCGGACTGGGGCTCATCCCCGGCGGTGGGGGAACGCAGCGCCTCCTCAGGATGCTCGGTGAGACGCGGGCGAAAGAGCTCGTCTTCCGCGGTAACCGTATCGACGCCGAGCGCGCCGAAGAGTGGGGGCTCATCAACCGCTGTGTCCCCGAGGAAGAGTTCGACGACGTCGTCGCCGAGTTCGTCGACGACCTCGTGTCCGGGCCGCCCATCGCGCTGAAGGTCGCGAAGACGGTCATGAACGAGGGTGGCGAGGTGGCGCTCGACGCCGGTCTGGCGATGGAGAGTCAGGGCTTCGGGTTGCTCATGGGGACAGAGGACGTTCGCGAAGGGACGGCCGCGTTCCGTGAAGACCGCGACCCCGAGTTCGAAGGTAACTAGTCCGATTGGGGGAGGTTCTCGAACAGTTCGGGGTTCGTGCCGAACTTCAGCACGTTAGTCACCACGGAGTTCCGGAGGTTGTCGATGACGGCCCCGTGTTCCTTGTAGAACTCGTGAATCCACTGCGACTCGGCGTCTCTGCTCGGGAACATCATCACGGACTTCCACTGGTATTCGCCGTCCGAGAGGAAGTACAGGAGCGTGTTCTCGTCGTTCCGAATGTACTCCATCGCGTCCCGCCACTCGTCCGCGAAGTGTTCCGGATTGAACTTGAACTCGAACAGCGCGAAGATGAAGTACGCCTCGTTCGGGATGATGGCCTCCCGAAAGACGCCCGCGTCGCGCATCTCCCGGATGGATTCGCTGACGGTCACGTGCGACACGTCGATGTCGTACTTCTCTGCGAGAACTTGCGTGAGGTTGCGGGAAGAGATCTGCGGGTCGCGCGCCAGTTCCTGCAGAATGAGGATGTCTCGCTCCTTGAACTCCCAGTCGGGTTCCTCTGCGGTCATGGCCCACTCTACGAAAGACACTGTTTTAATTCTGTGTAGTATCGGTCTGTTCGATCCTCGACGACCCAGTGGTAGGCGTCGTCGAGTTCGACGATTTCGCCGTCGCCGGTCACGTCCTCGACGAGTCGCTCGGCGTACGAGAGCGGCTGGAGGACGTCGTCGGCGCCCCAGAGGCAGGTGACGTCCGCGGTGATGGCGCCGTACTCCAGTTCCATGGTGTGGTTCGTGTTCGTCGCGACGGCACACCGCGCGAGCGACACCTGCCCGTCCTCGCTCAGCCAGGGGGCCTTCATGCCGTCGACGAACTCGCGGTGGTCGTCCGCGTCACCGTGCAGGCCCTCTCCGAAGGCGAAATCGAGCTTCGACTCGATCTCTGCCCGATCCGCCTCGGCAGTCGACGGGAGGCCCAGATTCGAGATGAACTCGACCGGCCACGAGTCGTAGCAGACGACGTTCGAGAGGACGAGTCGGTCGACGGCGTCCGGTTCGTGGCTGGCGTACCGAAGCGCGACGCCGCCGCCGATGTCGTGGGCGACGATGGTGAGCGGACGCCGGAGGTCGAGGGCGTCCGCCAGTTCGCGCAGCATCGCCTCCTGGGCTCGGATGGAGCGGTCGAAGCCGTCGCGTTTCGACGAGTTCCCGTACCCGAGGAGGTCGGGGACGACGACGTGGTGGTCCTCGGCGACGGCGTCCGCAACGTCCCGCCACAGGAACGACCACGTCGGGATGCCGTGGAGGAAGACGACCGGCGGGTTGCTCGGGTCACCTAGCTCCCGGTAGGCGACTTCGAGGTCGTGACCGTCCACCGTGACGTCCGCCCGCTCCTGAAGGTCCGTCCATTCTTCGTGATTCATGGTTAGAACAGGCGGTCGGCGATGATGTTTTTCTGGATTTCGCTCGTTCCCTCGTAGATCTTCGTGATGCGAGCGTCGCGGTAGTAGCGCTCGACGGGGTGGTCGGTGACGAATCCCGCGCCGCCGTGCACCTGGATGGCTTCGTCCGCGACGTCGACGGCGTGTTCGGACGCGAATAGCTTTGCCATGCTCGCGTACCGGGTGGCCATCTCGTCGTCGCCCGACTCGACCTGGGACGCCGCGCGATAGGTGAGCGACCGGGCGGCTTCGACGTTCGTCGCCATCTCGGCGACTTTGTGGCTGATGGCCTGATAGTCCTTGATGAGGCGACCGCCCTGCTCGCGTTCGTTCGCGTACTCGACCGACTCGTCGACCGCCGCCTGTGCGGCCCCGACCGCCTGGGCGGCGACGCTCACGCGGCCGGACGCGAAGAAGTCCATCAGCTGATAGAAACCCTCGTTCTCCTCGCCGATGATGTTCTCCGTGGGAACGCGGACGTCGTCGATGACGATCTCGGCGAGGTCGGAGGCGTGGATGCCGAGCTTGTTGTCTATCTTCGTGGACTCGAACCCGTCCGTCTCGGTGGGGACGAGGATGGCGCTGATGCCGCGGTGTGGCGGTTCGGCGTCGGGGTCGGTCTTCGCCATGACGACGGCGACGTCCGCGACGGTGCCGTTCGTGATCCACATCTTGTTGCCGTTGAGCACGTACTCGTCGCCGTCGGTCTCCGCAACCGTCTCGATGCCGGCGACGTTCGAGCCGTGAGCCGGCTCCGAGATGCAGCTACAGCACGCGGACTCGCCGTTCGCGATTCGTGGGAGCCACTCCTCTTTCATCCACTCGTCGCCGAACTTCTGGATCATGTTCGACCCGAATCCGCGGCTGCCGATGGCGCTCCCGATACCGGGGTCGGCCCGCCAGAGCTCTTCGGTGACGAGCGTCGACGAGAGCGTTTCCATCCCCGCACCGCCGTACTCGACGGGGATGTTCGGAGCGACGAAGTCGTACTCGGCGGCCTTCTCGACGAGGTCGTGCGGGTACTTGTGCTCCTCGTCGTGTTCGCGCGCGACGGGTTCTATCTCCTTCTCGCCGAACTCGCGAACCGCCTGCCGGATGGCTCGGTGTTCCTCTGAGAGTTGGAAACTCATAGTCCTGACTTAGGGTTCCAATGTTTAGTATCTTCTCTAAAACCTCACCGTAGTTAAGATACCGGCGTCAGCCTCTGTCTTCGAGTCGGAACTTCTGGACCTGTAGCCGGCGGTGTTGATCATGTGCTTCTTGCGGTCGACAGTGTAGAAGAAGCCGTCCTCGTCGTAGTACCCGATATCGCCGGTGTGGAACCAGCGCTTGCCGTCCGCCTCGGTGAACGCATCCGCGTTCGCCTCCGGCCGCTCGTAGTAGCCTTGCATCACGTTCGGCCCCGCGATGACCAGTTCACCCGTTATCTCGTCGAGGTTCGTCTCTTTCTCGTCGACCGGTCCCTCCTCCACCGGCGGTCGCTCAACGAACTCGTCGTCGACGATGCGTGCCGCTACGCCGTCGAGCGGTTTTCCGATGCTGCCGGGTCGTCGGTCATCTTCGTCCGGTACGCCGGCGCGAGCGGCGACTTCACCCCGATACACTACGACGAACCGTTCGCCACCGACGTCGGCCACCCAAGCGTGTTCGCACAGGGGATGTTCAGCGCGGGCGTCGGCACTCGCCTGCTCCGCGAGTGGTTCGGACTCGCCCGGCTCGAAGCCTATCGAACCCGATTCACCGCTCGCGCATTCCCCGGCGATTCGATGGGCGTCGTCACGGTCACCGTCTGGACAGTAGACCCCGACGGACAACGGACGGAAGTAGCCGTGGGTCGCACGTCCTATCGGCTCTTCCGGTGACGCCGTCGACCGACGTGCGACGCGTCGCTCATTCCGTCACGATCATAGTTCAATAGCGGAGAACTGTGGAGATGACGGCATCACCGCCGGAGGACGCACTCGGTTTTTCTTTCGCGACACAACCAGCAACTCATGGGGCAAGAATAACGAATCACGGTCGGAGAGGATGGAACGTCACTTCACAAGGAGTTCGGTCTGCGAAACGTTCAGTCACTTCGGTCGGTGAAGTCGACGCCGGTGAATTCGATTCGTACCCCACCGGCGGCACTCTCCGTCAGCGAACACGTCCAGCCGTACACGTTCGCGAGCTCGCGGACGAACGCCAGTCCCAGCCCCATGCCGCCGTGGTTGGCTTCCGTCGTGTATCCCGTCTCGAACACGGCCTCCCGGTCGGCGGCGGGGATGCCCGTGCCGTCGTCGGCGACGTAGAACCCGGTCGGGAGTTCGCCGACCGTGACGGTGACGTCCCGTCCGCCGTGCTTGATGGCGTTCTCGAACAGATTCCGGAACAGGTGCTCGACGTAGGTCTCGTCCGCCTCTATCGTGTAGTCGCTCGCCAGCAACTCCACCGTCGCGTCGAGCGTGTCTACGTTGTCCCACGCGTTGCGTGCCGCGTCCGTCAGCGCCATCGGCGCGCTCTCGAGCACGGCGTCGGTGCCCTGCGTCACGACCAGCATGAGGTCGATTATGTCCTCGATGCGGTCGAACGACTCTGTGATGTACTCGACCACCTCCGGATTTGCGTCCTCCGGAAGTTCGGTACTGTACATCTGCCCGATCATGACCGGGTTCCGGAGTTCGTGGGCGACCAAACTCGCGAAACTGTCGAGCCGCTTGTTCGACTCTTTGAGTTCCCGCTCGCGTTCAACCTGCTCGGTGATGTCTTGGGCGATGCTCAGTCCGGCGAAGATGTCGCCGTCCGCGTCGCGCAGTGGTGCTGCCCACACCTCCCAGTTTCGACCGCCGAACTCGGTCATCGTCTTGCCGGTTTCACCGTCCTCGACGGCGGTCCGAAACACCGATTCGAGATCCTCGACCGTCTCCGGCGGGAAGATCTCCGGCATCCGGTCACCCTCCAGACGGTCAGCACTCGGCAGGGTTTCGCCCAAGACACTGCCCTCGGCCAGGGTGTACCGGAGTTCGTGGTCGTACACCCCGACTGCTCCGTTCGGGAAGTTCTCGGCGAGCGTCCGATACCGTCGTTCCGACTCCTCGAGGGCTCGCTCGTGCTGTTTCCGCTCGGTGATGTCGCTCGCCATCCCAATCCACTCCTCGATTTCACCGTCCTCGTCCAGCATCGGGACCGCCCGCGAGAACGTCCAGCCCGTGCTCCCATCTTCCTGCTCCACCCGGTGTTCCAACTCGAACATGCTCTTCGTCTTGATTGCTTCGTCGATGGCCTCCAAGACTCGCGGCTGTTCGTCCGGATGAATGTATTTATCAAGCCAGTCGCTGGCCGGTTCGTCTGTATCAGCGAGGAACTCTTTCCCCTCGAGTTCGTGCATCTCGCTCCAGTCAGGGCTCATGCGATACACCACGTCAGAACTTGCAGTGACCAGCGCGCGGAATCGCTCTTTGCTCTTCTGGAGGGCCTCCTCGGTCTGCTTGCGTTCGGTGATATCGTCGAAAAGGATTGCGACTTGGTGACCCTCCTGCCCTCTAAACGGAAATGCGTACACGTCGTACCAGCGGTCTAATGCTTCGGCCGCTGCTTCGAAGGTTACTGGCTCACCGGTCTGGGCGACGTCACCGTAGCGGTCGAACCAGTATTGCTCGTGATCTGGCTCCAAGTCGCGCATCCATTCACCCTCTGCGTCTGTCAACCCGGTATGCTCCTCAAACGCCGGATTCGTCTCCAGAAAGCGATAATCCACGGGATCGCCCTCATCAAACAACATCTCGATGATGCAAAAGCCCTCGTTGATGGAGTCGAACAACGTCCGGTACTTCGATGCGGAATGCACGGTCGAGGAGTCAGCAGGGCGCCACCAGACACGCACGCGGGCGCCGACTGTCTTAGCATGGATCGCACCGCGGTCGTGAAGTTCCTCAAGTTTGTTGTAGGCGGCGCGCCGAGTACAGCCGAGTGCGTCGGCGATTTCACTCGCCATGACGGGTTCGTGGACTGACCCCATGCTGTCGAGTGCAGCGAGCGTCTCGGAGTCCGTCACCCGGTCAAAAGCCATAATCGGCTTTCCTAACAGAATGACTAAAATGCTTCCCTAATTGAATGACTAAAAGACCTCCGTTGACGGGACGGACAGGGGACGGGCTGCGTGAAAGACGGCGATGACTGATTCCGGTCGCAGGCCTTCGCCAGGGCAAGTGACTCAATCGGTCCATCGAATCTCTTCTTCGCGGTCGGTCGTGCGAAGGACGAACGATCCAGGGGCCAAGGTTCGCTTGAGAACGCTGAGAATTCTGATGACGTACGCCAACAACAGCACGAACGGGACGAGCGAAAACGCGAAGGCGGCACTCGTGATGATGTAGACGGATTGGATACCGAAGACGGTCCCCGTCACCTGACGAGCCTCGAAGGCGAGAATCATGTACGCGGAGGCCCCCAGGACGGGGAGCGCCGAGTAGACCATTGCTCGAGAGACGTCGATGAGCTCCCACTGGAAGTACACCGTCTTGAAGAACCCCCTGGTGGGACCGAAGAAACGGAGTGACTCAACAAGATTATCGAGAGCGGTGACGACATCGCCGTCCAGTTGGTCACCGTATTTGTTGCGCAGCCGGCGTGCTTCGTGAATCTTCTGCGAATAGTTGTAGTCCAACACCGCCGAGAGAACTGCGAACGAACCGAACTCCGCGTCGACCAACTGCTTTTGGATCGACTCGGCGTGCGTGACCAGTCCCTCGGCGAAGGTAGCGATCTCGGATGCGCCATCGAACTGGTTCTTCTCGGTCATCGCCAGTATCGTTTCGCCCTGGTCGGCAGTCGCGATTATCAACGCTCGAAAGAAGTTCGCGGGCTCCGACGGACTGACGTCCAGACCGAGCGTTTCCTCGACGCCTTCTCGAAAGTCCTTCTGCGACTCCAGTCGTTGGCTCTGCTCGCTGATCGATCCGATCTCCTGAGAGATGACGAGTTGCGTGACCGTGAGGATGAGCGTCACGCTCGTGATGATCGCGCCGACGATCGCGCTGAACAGCGTCGCCACGTCATCCGCTTCGAGAATTTTCTGGAGGGTGCTCGGCCCGCTGTGCATGACTAAGACCAGGACGACGAACAGCAAGACCACGGAGAGTGCGGTGAGCGTCCACCGAGACGCGTATATTAGGATCCAAAGCTTCCACCTGTTGTCCTCACCACGCTCCACCATTGTGTCAGCGGATTCCGATTCTGATTTGGTTGAAGACACAGACTGACCGTTCAATGCCGTATACAATAATTATTTAGCCCGTTTCTCCAGCTCTGAGTTGCTCTCACTGATATCTGATGGAAACGGAGTGGAGAGGCCATCAGAACTTCGGGAAGAAGGATCGGACCCCCAACGGTCTCTGTCACACCTTGCTTCACGTCCTATCCAAATCGCAGCTGATGAGTCGGCCGTCGTTTGTGCCCACTATGACACCCGTTGACGGCGGGATACTCGACTATGATGGCATATATGGGTACAACAGATGGAGATCTCCCGGGGCGACCACCGTTATACAGCTACGAAAAGAAGCATCAATGATGAGTCAGATCAAGACTAATCGCGGGGAGTACGAGACGCTCAGAGTACCCGGGGGGAACCAAAAAGGAATCGGAGGACCCAAAGACAGAGTTGAACGAACTCGCCGCTGAGGGATGGCAACTCGTCGAGACGATCGACTACTCCGGTGGTGGGACCGAGTACCTCGTGTTCGAGTGGCCTGCTCGGTCGTCTGCGGATAGTGGAGAAAAGTCGCCATGAGCACCGATGCGATCAACGGTGAGGCGAATCCGAACGTCGACACAGATATTGACGTCAGCACCGCCAACACGATGCGCGAGCGGGCCGGAGAGAGTCACCCTCGAACGGATCCGGATTCGGGTGAGAAGGCGGTTGACGATGACTCGGGCGGGGACGGGGCCTCATTGATCGGGCCACAAAACAGCCGAGGCGATGCTGACACCCAGCAGGCGACGTTCGGAACGGATGGGTGGTGAAACCTGAAACGGCCAGCAGGGCCGGGAATCCCCTGCCGGGATTCCCCGGGATAAAGCCCGTGGAGGAGGTCAATCGGTTGGACTCTATCATCGAGACCTAGAGAATAGTTAGAGAAGGAAATAGAGCTCCGGCTGCTTCTAGTCGGGTCTTCCTCATAGTTGGCAATATTTGCTCGAATAGCTGTCATTAAAACCTAACTATAAAAACACATACATATGTCAGCAGCGACAGTTCGAGGGACGATTGCAGGCATGGGGAAACGCGCGAACCCAGCCTTCGCGGTAGCGGTCATTGTCATCCCATTCACTGCGCTCGGCTACGCGGTGACAGTTGCATCAATACAACAGCACACCTACGTCCACGTCATGGCTGGCGTTCTCTGGACCGGGATTGACATCTTCATCGGAGCAGTCCTCGGGCCAGTAATCGGCGGCCTGGATGACGAGCAGAGCGCAGCCCTCTTCAAGCGCCTCACGCCCAAGACAGCGTTTCTCTTGCCGTCACTCGCAACAGTCACCATCGCTGGAGGACTCACGCTGGCACAGCGCCTCGGGCTCTTCGAGAACGCTGAGCCGTGGCTCGCACTGTTCACAGCGGTGAATCTCATCCCAGTATTGCTGTTGCTGGGATGGCGACTCGAGGCGTGGAGCGATTGGCGCTGGCAACTCCCGCTCGCGGCTGCAGCCATCGGGTCACTCGCCTGGGTCGCAACTACTATCGGCCACCTCCAGATGATCGACCCGTCCCTGGGTATCGCACTCGCCATCGTAACCATTCTCTCCATCCAGGGATTCGGCTTCTTGATGCCCGGCGAACTCCGGATGTACAAGGAGATGCGGTCAGACCATCCGGACCCGTCCATCATCGCATCGATTGGACGGCAAAACGCCATGCTCGGTGGTGTACAGGGATTCTTCCAGCTACTCCTCATTCTCGACATGGTCTATCTCCGCTACGGCGGATTCCCACTCTGAACAGTTCGTTCCCGAGGTGACATCCTCCTCGCTTGACGAGGGCGCTCGCCGCAGGGTCACACCCCAGGACACTCAGCCTGCTTCAGCGTAGATCGGAGAAGGCTATGACAGCGTATCGCTGGATGCTCATAGCTTTCGCCCGGGGGAAGTCATCCCTCGCAACGAAAGACAAACTGCCCGGGGTCACCGTCGTTGGCTCTCAAATAGGATAGCGGGGCCTTGTTGAAATCCTCAACCGGTGATAGGTTTCAGAAGCCGTGCTGAATAGCGGGCGCGAATCTATCACAGAGTTTCCTCCCAGATATGAGGTAACGCCTCAACAACCATGCGTAATACAGCACATCCATTCAGAAAATGATAGGTACGGGACTCCATTCACCAACAGCGTAAGACGAACGTACTGCTGGAATCGTCTCGACAACTCTACAAACCAATGATTTTATCGTACGAACTATCGGTTACCTGTGAGAAACAGTCGTCAACAGTCGTCGTTGGTTATGTAGACGTCAGTGATACCCTCACCTGGATAGGAAACACCACCTGTCCAGTGAAAGTCATGAGAACCACTAAAATACTCATAGCGCTCGTGGTGCTTGTCGCGCTTACGGGCGGTACCGCTGGCGTGGCATCAGCAGAGGCGAACGCATGTGGTGAAGCAGGAGGAATACCCGGGATTACAGACCGTACAGGCCAAGAGCAGGGTGAAGCTTCGTCCTCTTATGCCCAGAACGTCGGGCCACCGGGGCAAAATGTTCCTGCGCTGTGTAACCCAGACAAACACGGGTGAAAGGGCTACAATCTTTACAAGCCCAACATATCCTCTGTATCGGTCACGCCGTTACTGAGGGGCGTGTGAGGAGTCCCTATCGGTGGTGAACTCGACGCAGCGCGTCGGCAGTCGCTGTCCCCGAGATACGGATGTACTTTTGTGCGGTCGCTAAGTCGCTCCACCCCATCAGCGCCTGTAACGGCACCGGGGCGACGCCTTTGTAGGCGTGATAGCGCGCAGCAGTCGCTCGCAGGCAATGCGGATAGACCCGCCTCGGGAGGTCGGCCTTGCTCGCGGCAGTCTACACTCGTCTGTCGATCGTTGACCGTGACCGGGGAAACGCGTCGTAGCGGTTAGCAAAGCGTTCGACACACAGTTCGAGCCGAAGCGAGAGGTCGAACGGGATGAGCCGAGCCGAGGCCACGGTCTTCGGATGCCAGCGGGACGCGATGGCATCCTCGACGGACAGCTCATCGTTGTGGGTGGCTTCCTGTCGGGCCTGTCGTCGGCAGTATGCACACCGACAGGGTTCGTGTTGTGGGATTCGAATCGTTCGGCGGTTCCAGTTCACCCACCCGGTCTGGAAGTGCGCGATCTCGCCAGCCCGAAACCCGAGTCGGCCAGCGATGAGACAGATGAACCGCGCTTCGAAGTCGTGTGGCTCTGGAAGGTCTGAGCATGCTTCCAGTAGGAGTTCGAACTGGCGGTCAGTGAGGACGTCTTCGTGGGTGTGTCGGGTCGTTAGTGCCCGCCGATGGCGATCCGTCCATTCAGTCGCGGGTTGGTTGTGATGTGACACCCGTAGCTGTACTCATGCTGGTGGATTGTGTGTACCGCCAATTCGTGCTGCATACACGGCGCGTCTTCAGCACTCACCGACGGACTATCCTGAGTTCACCAGAATCCTGTTCACACCGTGGGCAGCTGTTCATGGGATAACGGTATGGTACCACATCCCGTAGTAGGGGGGAGGGGTGAGCTACTTTATGGCAAAAGCGACACCAGACGCCGAACAGCTCGTGAGAGACTACGTTGAGATGTGGAACGAACAGGAGTACTCGAAGATTCCCGACCTCGTCTCGGAGTCATTCGTGATGCATGATCCAGCTGCGCCAGCGGAGGGAGTCCCTGGACCTGAACGTGAGGTCCATGGCCCCGACGGCTTGGAGGCGTTCATGCGCGGGGTCATGGCTGGCTTTCCCGCCTTTCAGATAGATATTCTCGACATGCTTTCGAGCGACGACCTAGTGATGTACGAGGCAGAATTAACAATGACACATGAAGGGGAGTTCGATGGAATCCCTCCGACGGGGAAGGAACTCGAGAGTCGAGAAATGTCCAAATACCGTATTGCAGACGGCAAAATCCAAGAACACCGCGTCTACTTCGATATGCAAGAGGCCTTCGAACAGCTTGGGGTAACGGGCGACTGAAAACAAACTTCTGCTGAATCCATCCTCTGTATTCAGCACGTCAGCTCTGTCAGTCGGTGAGGGTTCCATGTATAGAGTTGTTGTCCGGGTTCCGGGCCGCCAACAAATATCAATTTATAAAGGTATCTTATCTGAATAGAGTCGTAAAGCGAACTATGGCACGCGACAGACTGACGAAAGCAGTAGACTTCGTCACCGACCACACGCGCATCACGATTCTGGTGATGGTCCTCCTCTCGGCACTGGTGTTGGCTGGGATTCCCCAGCTCGACACGGAAAGTCAGGCCAGCGCCGACTCCGACGCGTTCAACGACGTGGAACGTGTCAAGAAGGCACAGTACATTCAGAAACATTTCGCGCAGACTACCGACAGACCGAACCGGACGTTCGAGATGGTATACGTCCGGGACGACGACGGCAATGTCCTCTCGAAGAAGTCCTTGCTAGCCGGGTTGCGATACCAGCAGGCAATACACGAGAACGCGACCATCAGCACAGCACTCCACGAGGACGGCGTCACGGGTATCGCAAACCTCGTTGGCAAACGCGCGGCGGGCAACCAGAGTGCGTCCCTCGACGAGCAGATTCGGGCACTCGAGAACACGAGTCCCGCCGAAGTCGAACGGCTAGTCGAACAAACCCTGACGAACGACCGGCGGGCGCTGCGGTTCCTCCCAGCCGACCACGACCCCGCAGACGCGACGGCGACCGACCGCCGAATGCTGGTCGCACTCGACACCGACGTCGCTAACGCGACGCTCGACGACGCAAGCGCAGCCCTCTACGAGAGCGCGTCTGAACGGCCCGACTCCGGATTCTTCGTGGTGAACTCCCACGCGTGGAACTCCTACAGCGATCACTTCTTCGGCCAGATGATAGAACTGGTCGTGCCCGCGGCGCTAGCGTTCATCCTCGTCGTCCTCGGGTTCGCGTACCGCGACCTGGTCGACGTCGTCGTCGGCATGGTCGGCGTCGTGCTCTCCGTGCTGTGGATGTTCGGCCTCTTGGGCTGGCTCGGCGTCGCCGCCGGCACCGTCAGCATCGTCCCCGTCGTTTTGGTCTCAGGACTGAGTATCGACTTCGGCTTCCACGTCTTCAACCGCTACCGCGAACAGCGCGGCGACGACGAGGGCATCCGCGCGCCGATGCGTCGCGGCGTCACGCTCGTCGCCACCGCACTCGTCCTTGTGACGGTCACGGCGGCCATCGGGTTCCTCGCGAACCTCTCGAACCCCCTGCCGCTCATCCGCAGCCTCGGCGTCTCCATCACGCTCGGCGTCGTCTCCGCACTCCTCATCTTCCTCACCGTCGTACCTGCCCTGAAAATTGGCATCGACGGTATGCTCGAACGCTTCGGTATCGACCGCGGCAAAGCCGCGCTCGGCCACGGCCGCTACCTTCGTCCAGTGCTCGCCCGAACCGTGGTGCTCGCACGACGCGGCGCACCCGTCGTTCTGGTTGCCGCCGTTCTCGTCGGTGCTGCCGGCGGCCTCGCCTGGATGGACCTCGACGAGGAGAGCTACCAGCAGAGCAACGGCGAGGTCGCAGAGTGGAAACAGCAACTCCCCGGCCCTCTCGGCTGGGACACCCACCCCGTCGCCAGCCAGAGCCACCACGTCGAAGACGTCTACCAGCCCGCAAGCGCGGACGACGCCTTCCAGGAACCCATTCTGATAGAGGGCGACGTTACCAGCGACGATGCGCTCGAAGACCTCCAACGCGGCGTCGACGACGTCAGACAGCAGGACCTGCTCGTCGACCAGGCCGGCACCCGCGCGGTCCGGTCGCCGGTAACAGCGATGCAGGCCGTCGCCGCACAGAACCAGTCGTTCGCTGCCGTGCTCCAGCGAGCCGACACTGACGGCAACGGCGTCCCCGACCGCAACCTCGAACAGGTGTACGATGCCTTCTACGCCGCCAACAGCGACGTCGCAAGTCGCGTCGTCGAACGCCGCGATGGAGAATACAAGTCCCTGCTCGTCACGCTCTCGCTCGACGCCGACTACGCCAACGCCGAGGAAGTCGTCGCACAACTCTCCGACAGTGCCGACGTCATGGAAGACGGCGACGAACGAACCGCGACTGTCGCTGGTAGCTTCGCCGTCAACGAGGCAGTGCTCGGCGAGATCGTCGACGGTATCCTCACGACGATGGCGCTCGCGCTCGTGGCCATCGTCCTGACACTCGCCGTCGTGTTCAAGTACATGCACGGCAGCGCCACGCTCGGACTGGTCGTCTCCATCCCCATCGCGCTGGTCCTCGGCCTCGTCATCGGCGGGATGTACGTCCTCTCGATTCCGCTGACGCTCCTGACCGCGCTTCTAATGAGCCTGGTCATCGGCCTCGGCGTCGACTATAACATTCACGTCGGCGACCGTTACGCCGACGAACGCCGTGACGGCGCGAGCACGTTCGAGGCGCTTGACGCCGCTGTCACCGGTACCGGCGGCGCACTACTCGGCAGCACCCTCACCTCTGCGGGCGCGTTCGCCACCATTATGCTCGTCCCCCACCCCCAGCTCCAGAGCTTCGGCGCCATCGTCGTCATCGCCATGACGACGGCGTTCGTCGTGAGCATCCTCGTCCTACCGAGCCTGCTCGTCCTCTGGGACCGCTACGTCCCTGCCACCGTGACGGCCGCACCCACTACGAGCGACGCTCCCCAAGACTGACCACCCACTACGGTGCTTCCCCGGCCTGCAAGTTGCCAGAATCGATATCTCACAGGGAGACACGCTGCAGGCTAAATCAGTAACGGGAACTATCAGTTCCCCGAGGCCCAGCTGGTCGAGTGAGGTAAGCGCGCGGATATCAGTCCTCGCCGTGGAATAGATCACGACTAACGTTCATATGTCAGTTTCAGCTCTATTTTCGGGCCACAGGCGTTTCACCTAACGGTGCGGGTACTCTCCTCGCTCTTTACAACAGAGAAGAACGGTGCAAACATGTTTGTAGAAGTGATTCTACGCACGCAGCGATTAGAGCTCAATAGAGTCCGATGCAACTAGATGCAGAACTAACACGTCGTACCGTGCTCCGAACGACCGCAATCGCCAGTGGCAGTCTCCTGCTTGCAGGTTGTCTCGGTGAGAGTAGCGAAAGTGAACCTGCCAAAAGTGATTCAGCGAGCAGCCAGAAAGACAATACATCGCAAGCGGCATCCAAATTCGGAGACTGGTTCGACAACGTTCCGAACTACGACAGCATTGTGGACGAGACTGGTAAAAGCGAAATCACCGTGACGGTCGGTGCGGATGCAAATAATGGATTCACGTTCACACCTCCTGCGATTAAAATCTCGACCGGAACGACCGTCGTCTGGAAGTGGTCTGGAAAGGGCGGGTCACACAACGTCGTCGAAGCGGACGGTGTATTCGAGAGCGAGATGTCCGGAGAGAAAGGACACACATTCGAACACACGTTCGACGAAGTCGGAACGTACCGATACTACTGTGAACCGCACAGGTCGACGGGAATGAAAGGCGGTATCCTCGTCGAATAACGAGTACAAGTCACTATACCGCGTTCGCCACGAACCAATCGATGATCTTTCCCTCGGCCCGGTGGAGGATGTCGCTCGCCGTGGCTTTCGAAATATTCATCGATTCCGCGACATCCGTCAACGTCGTCCGGCGAGGCGTCTCGTAATACCCCTGTTCGACGGCCGCGAGTAACACCTGTTGCTGGCGGTCGGTCAAGACGGATTCGGCGTCACTGTCGCTGATGCTTCGAACGTAGTCTATATCGAATTGGATTCCCGACGCCTCTAACTGTTCACTGAGAGCAGAGAGTCGATCCGAAGATGTCGTTAGCTCCCAACTCGCGGTGCCGTCGACGACCTCAAACGGGGTTTGCAACGGCACCCCAATCTCCTGAATCGGATCTAACAGCAGGGGATTCGATGTCTCGACTTGTAATAGCGCTTCGTCTTCGTCTTTCCAGAGTAGTTCGAGCATCGTGATGTCCTCCTGATGCTCTATGTCAGCGAGCATCGGCACGGGATTTTGCGCCGTCAGTTCAAGAAGCGCAACACTACATTCACTCCCTGGAAGGACAGTGATGACTTTGAACACACAATCCGAATAGTCGTTCGAGATCTGAGATATCCACGACTCATCCGGAATGGTGATAGTGAATTTGGCTCGTGGCACTTGTTTCCTCCGTCAGTAACGCGTAGGCGATACACGTGCAAAGAGGCGGTTCCAAACATGTTCGCATCCCACCAACCCGTTCGCACGAACCATTGTCCGTTGTCCGCGACAAGAAACGATTACAGAGGTTCCAAAACGAATGCAAGTACGAAACAATCCGTTCTTCGTTATGGCAGGACTGTACCTGACGGTCGGGGTACTGGCCGTGGTCGGCAAACTCGCCGTTGGAATTGACTTCATCGAACCACTCGTGCGACTTCGTTGGGTGATGATCCACCTGGTCACCATCGGCGGGATGACACAGGCGCTGTTCGGGGCGCTTCCCCACCTCGTCGGAAGCGTCGGCGGTTCGACGAGCAGTCTTTCGCCCCGACTTCGCTGGTTACAGTGGATCTCCCTGAACGCGGGGTATCCGCTAATCCTGTACGGGATGACGACCGGTTCGAATCTCATAGCGGTCACGGGAGCGACCATCGTGCTGTTCGCACTGGCGCTTCTGCTGGTCACGGTCTATCGCGTCAGTGCCGGTTTGCACGGCTCGATGCTGAGCCGTTACTATCGCGTTGCACCGTGGTTTCTCGTCGTCGGCATCTTTGCGGCGTTCGGGATGTTGCTCGACATCCACGGTCCGGGTGGCTACTTCGGCTCGATAGAAGCGCACGTCCACGCGAACGTCTGGGGGTTCCTCGCCCTCATCGTCGCTGCGACGTTGCTACATCTTATTCCCGCACTGGCAGGCACTGACCTCCGCTATCCTCGTCTAAAGCGGGTGACGTTCTGGGGCGTGACCCTCGGCGCGATCGGTCTCGTCTCGGGCCCGTGGTTGGCGATGCACGTGCTGACCTTTACGGGACTCGCCATCTACGTGGTCGGAACGATTGCACTGTTGGCGAACATCGTCGGAACGAAGCGAGCGGGTGGCTGTACGAAAGATGCCCGAGTCGGCCATATTCTCGGTGCGTACGTATGGCTCGTCTTCCCGGTTCCGTGGGCACCTCTCGTGCTCCTGTTTCCAGACGTCGTCCCTGGTCGAGCCATCGAAACGGCGGCCATCAACGGGTTGGTCTTCGGGTGGATGCTCCAGTTGGCAATGGCGTTCCTGCCGACCGTCGTTGATGCCTTCCACGGTTCAGAGGGACTCGTGGATCTGAAGGGCGCAGTGGAGGCAAGTCATTATGCTCCGTCGTGGGCAGGGGTCGTCAGCATCAATCTCGGGATGCTCGCTCTTTGGGCGACGGCGTTCCCGGTGTTTTCGAACGTCGCAGAGATGCTCAGTGTCGCTGGCTTCGCACTCATTGCTCTCCCATGGGCGGCGTTCGTCGTTCGACTGTGGCAGATGATCATCGGTGATGAACCACGTAGACGACGTGATGAACCAACTGATACGTCGGCATCGGCCGGTGATTGACCACGACTATGTTGTACTGTTGAGCTACCCACCGCTAAAGCGGTGGGATTCAGCGTGGACTCCCGTTCTGGCCTCATCTGAGGCAGGAGAGTAGCCTCCGTTCACGGTCATCATCCCGCTGTTCAAGCGCACGCCCAAGGGTGCGCCTCCGCCGCCCCCGGTTTGGGTGCGACGGAGATACCGTAACCCGATGTTCTTCGCGGCGTTGTAGTCTGCGTGGTTCTCATACCCGCACTTCAAGCACTCGAACACCTCGTCCTCGCGGTTGTCAGGATGGGTAAATCCACAGTGTGAGCACCGCCGACTCGTGTTTTCAGGGGCAACCTGCTCCACGTTGATACCGTATTCTTCGGCCTTGTAATCCACGTAGTCGTACAGGCGGTCGAACGCCCACTTGTGCCCCCACGACGCACCAGTCCGCTCACGGATGTCAGTCAAATCCTCAAACGCGATGACCGAACACCCGTTCTCACGCGCTTCTTGGACTAGTTCGTTGCTGATGCGGTGAAGCATCTGCTTGAACCGCCCGTCCTCTTTCCGTCCAACGGACTGGATGTTCTGGTGTGCCCATCGCGTTCCACACTGTTGGAGCGACCCACGTCGTTTCTCGTATTCTCTGCGCCAGTGGTCGAACTCGTCGCCCGTCCAGAATGTGCCCGTCGAGGTGACGGCGAGGGTGTTCACGCCGAGGTCAACCCCGAGAACCGTTCCGTTCTCAGTGGTTGCCTGTTCTGACGTGTTGGACTCCACGTCCTTCTTGCAGTGGACGTGAAGCACCCAGTCGCCGTCTCGGGAGTGCAGTTCCGCACCCGTGGTTTCGTACTCATCGGAGAAGAGGTAGTCGGAGTGCGGCGTGTCACTGTCCTCGTCGGGTAGCACGTAGTCAGCTTCGATGCGACCGTCTGTCGTGGCGAGGCTCACGTAGTCATCGTGGAACGTCGCGGTACGCTTGTCGTAGACGACGTGCGGGCTGGTGAACGCGGGTTTCGATGCGTTCTTCCCGTTCTTCCAGCGGGCGACGACGCTCTTACAGGCTTCAGCGGCCTTGTTCCGAGCGGCTTGCACGAGGCCACCATTGAATCCGTCGGTTTTCTCGCGCACGTCGTCGTAGGTTTCGTCGTCCAGCGTCGTCTTGCTGGTGGTGACGTACTCGCCTTGGAAGGCGTGGTCAACGACGTATTGCGCTGACCAGAGGAAGGTGTCGACGGTGTCTTCGAGGAGTGCGGCGTCGTCGCTGTCCATGTCGAGCGCAACGGGGACGGTACGCCGCACGTCCATATCTTATATGTAGGCGTATGGGTACTTATTGGTTGGGAGTCGGCCTGCCATCGTCGGTGGATTGTGGCACGGAGCGTACGGATTCATCCCACGGCTTTAGCCGTGGGGTTTCTCCTGTGCTCCGTCTAAACTCGCTATAGTCGAAACTCCAGGTGGCCGTATTTGATATCGCAGCATATGATTTATAAAATTCTAGGGCGCCATTTTCGTGAGGTACAGGGATTGAGGAGTCCAATATGTCTGGCAGGGGTGAGAGGGACAACACTTCCGTTTAGAGCGGTAAACGGAAGTGGATTCGTCCGCATCACTGCCCTCGGGGAAGCACGAAAGCCGTGTCCGCTAGCGAGCAGTTAGTATTCTCGAGGATTTACGGTCGAACGTAGCCCTCACTGCTTTAACGTCGTGTGGTTCTTCTCGTTCCACGACGGCCCCCGAGAACGTCACAACTGCGACCTCACGATAGGAAAACCCGTCAGTGAGCACCGACTCGATACCGTCATTCTTAGCAGAACGTTCCCGGAGCGCGGCAAGTATGGAGTGCTATACGACAGTATGCATAGAGAAGCAGGTAAGGCTGTCGTCGACTTAGACCACCGTTAGTGATACACAACTCGTCTCTGTCGTGTATTTCGCGTCGCCAGCGCCTACCCAGACGGCGGCGACCGAAACGTGAAACCGCCCATCGTTCCAGAGTACGAGATGGACGGCGACCTGCGTGAGGTTGAGTGGGACGTGATCGTGGTGCCGCCGGAGACGGAGACGCCGATGGATATCCGATTCTACGAGGGCGATGAACAGATACCGCTGACAGATTTATTGATCGACGATGAGACCAAAGTAACCGAAGAAGAGACAGCAGATATACCGCGAGAAGATGAAAACAGCGTGAGAAAGACAAGATTGAGTTTAGCCGCTTTTAGAGTTGATTACCTCGTTAAATTATAAATTGGTGCTATTTTGATGAGGCCGAGTTGAATAGAGAGCGCGAATGTGCCACGGGATGACGGCCTGTCATCAAGGGTAGGTATTCGCTTAGTACCGGTGAAGGAGGTACCGAGGTGACAATCGTTTCTCAGCCCTATCCTTTGTTTGGAGTAATACAGTGGACTTAAGTCAATCTTGTACAATACAATCCTTGGATGGAACGACGTAATTTCATTTTATCAACTGGTTCTCTTGGTGCATTGCTCCTCGGAAGCAACTCGGCGACTGCAACGAGCACGGATGACGATCAGTCACCGTACGCTGGTCAGCAGACGCGGAAGTACTCAGCCCTCTCTGAGGAAGACGTGGCCGCACTAAAGGCTGGAAAAGGTGCTGTTTTTGGAGGGCTAGCGAAGCCAGCGGAACTGAATGGATACCCGGGCCCACGGCACGTTCTTGATCTCTCCGACGAACTCAACCTTATCGATAAACAGAAAGACGAAACCAAATGTCTGTCTGAAGAAATGCAGTCAGAAGCTCGTATTCTTGGCAGAGAGTATCTCAACGTTGAACGGCAGATCGACAGTGGTAGCAGCCGTCAGTCGTCGGTAGTGTCGACCAGCACCTCCGTAAGCCACTCGTCGGGGCGCTGGGGCGAGCGGTCACCAGGTTCGAGCAGCGCCGATTCTGACGCGACTTTATGCCCGGACGGTTGGACGACCAGCGGCGACGGTGAGTTTCTAGGTTGTTCGAATAGTTAATACTGGGATCGACGACGCATGGAGAACGGTCCGTGCAACACTCCCCATAAAGAGTCTGTCGAGGCCCGTCTGTCCCCGTGTCCCCATCACGACGAGATCGGCACGGTAGTCATCGACAGCTGCTAGAATTTCTTTCGCTGGCTTGCCTTCCCGTTGCTCCCAGACGAACTCGATTCCGGATTGGGCCGCTCGTGTAACCAACTCTCGTTCTGTCTTCTGCGCCTCATATTCGAGGACTCCCCGGAGCGGGGTCGACCTAGCAAACCGCGAATCCAGCACGTACAATCCTCGCACCGTCACCCCGTACGTCTCGGCGAACTCGAAGGCAATATCCGTGGCGCGGCGGGATCCTGAACGCCCATCTGTCGCCAGCAGAATCGACTGCCACGCCAAGTCGGCACCGTCACTGCTCTCTGGAATTGTCAGCACTGGAATGGTCGATGCTCGCACAACTTGCTCAGCGACGCTGCGGTGAAGAAAGCGGTGCAGTCGTCTGGTTTCGTGATGTCCGAGAACGATGAGGTCACCGTCTATCGTGTCCACGTGCTTCAGAATCGCTGTCGCTGTATCACCACGTAATAGTGTGTCCTCGACAGTAACACCTGCAGTAGTTACACGTTCGACGGCATCGGACAGGATATCCTGTCCCGTCTCTTCAACTGTGAGTTCGTCTCCGTGGTCGGCGAGTAACTCGTCATGGCTACCAGGGATATCGTCGAGGTCAACGACGTAGACAACGTGAACGGTCGCGCCTGTGCGCTTGGCGGTTGCAATGGCCCTGTCGAGCGCCTGTATACTGCTTTGACTCCCATCGTACGGAATGAGAACCGTCTCAAACATAGAGCCTCTACGCTCGCCACCGCAAAGTAGACCCGGATTGTTACTCCTAGCCATCGGATGTAACAGCGAGACGACTAAGAACAGTTCTTGACCGTATCTACGAACACGATACATTGGAAAATATCACACCCGCCGGCGGCTGTAGATACCAGTCAGCGGCTGCTCACCACCGTGAGGAACAACGACAGCGTGAACTACCTCGTATCGAGTGAGGCGTTAAGAGGCTTTAAGACGTGAGTTACGTATGACGACTCGAATCCTCGTTCCCATGGATCAGTCGGAGATGGCAGAGCGCGCACTCGAACACGCACTTACAGCATATGAAGATCCAGAGATCACCGTCTTCCACGTAGCTGGTGTCCCATCACTATTCCTCGGCGAAGCGATGAGTCTGTCGATGAAGGACGACCTCGATGAAGCAGCGGAGGAACGCGCCGAGGACGTGTTCGAGAGTGCCCGCCAGATTGCAGCCGAGTATGACATCGAAATTGGGACAGCAGTCGCCCTGGGGAAGCCCGCTCAGGAGATCGTAGAGCGAGCGTCGGAGTTCGATATCGTTGTCCTCGGCAGCCATGGGCGTGATCTAGTTAATCGGATACTTTTCGGAAACGTGGCCGAAACTGTCGCCCGGCGGGCACCGACTCCCGTCGTTATCGTCCGTTGAACGAACGACTTCGGCCGCTCGATTTCGCTGATTACAGGAGGAGTTGCCTGGAGCACCTTAAGTGCAGTCTCATAGTCTACCTACAAACAATATGTAATTTGGGACGCAAACGGCTACACGATATTTATCCCGGCGAGACGTCGGCGCTGTCGTATGCCAGAGGAAGCTCTCTCCAAATCAGAGCAGCGTATGAGCCGGGAACAAATCGCGTCGTATCTCCAGACAGTCGTCGGTCAACCGCCTCGGGGCGTGACCCCGAGGCACTCGGCCTGCTCCGCCTGTAGAGACGGTGTGTTGGGAGGAAAGCGGTAGGGTGGATGACAGCGTCAGCAGTAGTGGAGAGCCGCCGGCGTCAATCGCCAACACAGGGATGGGGAACCGGGCAGGCGATCGAGTCTTGGAGTGCAGTGTCGTGTGGAGTTTCTCGGGTTCGTGTGGCTGCATCTGCGCGTTCACGTCGGTCAGTGCTTCCATGGGCGGCCAGACGCCGACGCGATTGTCAGATGCAACTGAGTGGTGAGCCGGCATGGTATTAGACCCCCAGAGTCGTTCGTCTTTGTGAACGCTCTGAACAGTTTCCCTTCGTCTTAGAGGCATCTGATGGATATGAACTGCGGATGCGTAGCACGCTTACCTCGTTGCTAATCCTGGTTAGTAGATTATACTAACGTCATCTGCCGGTGTCGCCGGTCCTGGTCAAGCAGGCCCAGCCATCTCTTTCGCATGTTCTCGCAATCGTCACGGCCAGGGATTGTCTCCGTCCTGCTCTCGGTGAGCGTGTCTGTCCAGCAGTATCTGTAAGCCTCCGGTGACGAGTCAGACAAGGAGAGGGAGACGGAGTATTAACAGCAGGCGTCGAGCGCGCGTTTGTCGGTCGTCTCAGTCCCGCAGTGCTTGCAGCGCCAGTAGCGATGATCGATGTTGCCGTACTTGTCCTGGCCGACGTGCGGGCCAGTTATGCGCCCCCCGTCGTCACTCTCGTCGTCGCCAGCGGGGAAGGCGTCGAGGGAGCCGTCGGCGGTCGCGTCTTCGACGGCGGCCATGTGTTTGCAGTGGGCGTGGCGGTGGACGTGGTGTGGGCAGGTGCGCCAGCAGGTCGCCGGTCACGTCGTCAAGCGAGACAACGTATTGATGGTCAGCGGGGTCGTTGTGGCTCTCGTTAGTCACTTCGACCTGGCCAGGGATTTCCATGTCGATACCGCGACGAGTGCGAGCAACAAGAAGAAAGGTGCCGAGTCCGTCGTCGTCGCAGTCCCAGTGGGACCATGCAGATATCTACTGACGAGACCTATTCTCTAATATGCCGTTTCAAACTCGTCGAACCGTCTCTTATCTTGCACTGGTCATTGTAACGACCCTAATACTCACTGGCATCTATAATGCCGGTATGGCCATCTGGGAGCATCGTCCGCAACCCTTCTATCGATCTCTTCAAGTCGTCGTTCAGAGTTTCACTACCACAGGATATGGAGAAGATGCGCCATGGCGCACCCCCCAAATGAATTTCCTAGCGATCGGAATGCAATTCGCCGGGATCGCGCTTATCCTCACTGCAGTCGATGTATTCGCTGTCCCCTGGCTTCGTGGCGCGCTTACACCGACCGCTCCCAAGGCGGTCACAGGACTCCAAGACCACGTCATCGTCTGCGAACACACCCCTCGCACCGAGGCATTCATTATGGAACTCGACGCTCGGGGCCGCGACTACGTTCTAATCGAATCCAACTCTGAGATAGCACATGAACTCCACGAAGCAGGATACAGGGTCGTCTACGGCGATCCACAATCCACCACCTCACTACGAAACACGCAGATTGAGTCGGCGACTGCCGTCGTCGCCGACGCTGCCGACGATGCAAATGCGAGTATCGTCCTTGCAGTGCGCGATATCACTCCAGACGTTCGTATAATAACCCTTGTCGAAGACGCAGAATTGACTCACTATCACCAAGTGGCCGGTGCTGACGAAGTTCTCTCGCCCCGCCAGTTACTGGGCAAGAGTTTAGCTCTGGAATTGCCCACGGCCGTAACGACAGATGACAAAGAAGGGGCAGTCATCGGTGATGATTTTGAGCTCCTTGAACTCTCGGTTGCAGAGAACAGCGAGCTCTGTAACAAGACGTTCGCCGAGGCAGGACTGCGCGAGCAATTCGGCGTGAACGCAGTTGGTGCATGGTTCGACGGTGAATTTGTAACGCCAGTCGATCCGCACGCCGAATTGAATGCCGGGATTCGGTTGCTCGTGGCTGGAGAACCAGACCAGATAGACGCCTTGCGAGAAGCGACGGCTTCGTCCGTCCGCGAGTTTACTCCCCAGAAGATCATCCTGGCTGGCTACGGTGATGCCGGACAGGCAGCATACGAGACGCTGGCCCCGTTAAACTCCCGGCTGACGGTTCTTGACATCGATGCCAAAGAGAATGTCGATATCGTCGGTGATGCGCGTGATCCTGACGTATTAATAGAAGCGAAAATCAAAGAGGCTTCGTCCCTGATCCTTACTGTCACAGACGATACAACAGCGATTTTTTCGACTCTGATTGCTCGCGATCTCAATCCGGAACTTCACATCGTGGTGCGGGCGAACGAAGATGAGAATGTTCAGAAATTGTATCGAGCAGGAGCTGACTACGTGCAGTCGCTAACGACGGTTAGCGGCCGTATGCTTGCTTCGACAGTGTTCGAAGACGAAGAGGTACTGGCGTACGATCAACGAGTAAGCATTGTTCGTCGTCCAGCCACGGGACTGGCCGGGACCACACTCGCCGATGCTGAGGTTCGGACAGAGACGGGGTGTACGGTGGTGGCAGTCATCAGAAACAGGACGACGATTACTGAGTTCGATCCATCGAGATTTACCTTTGCCGCCGATGATGAAGTCATCATCGCTGGCATCGACGACGCTATCACAGCGTTTGAACGTAAATTCGGAGAGTAAGACCGGACACGTCCGTCTGGGAGGCCGTCCTCCCTTCTCCTCCAAGTGACGGCGACTCGCACGAATGCGCCGTGAACAGAACCGAGGCCGGTGGCGTTCGAAAGCGGAGCGGAATCTCGCGCACGGGTTAGGCGAGGTCCGCAGGCTTGCGAGTGCGCTCGAACTCTCCGAGTCGGTTCGCGACCAGGCGTGTCAGCTCTTCCGGAGCGCCCAGAACGAGGATCTGCTTCGTGGCCGATCCATCGAAGCAATCGCCGCAGCCAGCGTCTACGGTGCGTGCCGGTGTAACGGGCTCTCGTGGTTACTTGAAGAGGTCGTTGATGCGGCCCGCGTCGGACAGTCGAGGGTTACAAATGCGTACAAGACGCTGAATACAGAATTCGGGCTACCGACCCAGTCGGTTCGTCCGAGCGAATTCGTCCCCCAGCTTGCGTCAGAACTTGACGTCGCTGACTCCATTCGACAGCGAGTTCGGAGATTGGCCAAAGAATCTGAATCAATAGGTGCCGCGACGGGCGTCCGGCCATCAGGCTTCGCAGCAGCCTGTCTGTACAAAGCAGGGCGTGAAGAAGGCCGACGGCTGACGCAGTCGAAAGTCGCTGAGGCGGCGAGCGTCACGCCACCAACCATTCGAGCGCATCAAGATGCTCTGCGCGAGTTGGCCATCTGAATCGTCGCCTCCAAGATTTTCCATCAATTCTGAGTGGGTGGGTTGTCGTGAGAAAGAGACGATAGAGCACCTCCTTCGTCTCATGGTATTCACGTGAAGCGTGACGCGGTAGCGAGGCGGAGATAGAGACCGGAGGCGAAGCGCTCATCAGACACACTAGCCTGGCTTGAACCAGTGACGCAGGAGATCGTCGACGCACTGTTCATTGATCCATTCGCCGTGATGAACACGATTGGGATCATTGCGTTCGCGCTGGTTGGCGCAACCAAGGCGATACGCGAGGAGTTCGATATGTTCGGGGTCACCGTAGTCGGCCTCGCCACGGCATTCGCTGGCGGGATGACCCGTGACCTCCTCGTCAATCGGATTCCGCTCGCACTCAGCTCACCCGTCGAGATCGGCCTCGGCTTGCTCGGTGTCGGGCTGGCGTTTGGGGTGAGTGCTGCACTTGAGTCAGCCGACAGCCATCCACTGACATTGCTTTCGGATGCAACCGGGCTCGCTGCGTTTACCACGACAGGCGCTATCGTTGCAACCCAGGCCGACATCCCCGCCTTCGGTGTCGTCGCGATCGCGACGGTCAACGCAGTCGGGGGTGGTGCCGTTGCGGATATCCTACTGGATCGCTCACCGTTTATCCTGCTGGACGACTTCTACGCCAGTTGTGCGGTGCTGGGTGGCAGCACATACTGGGTTGTCGTCACTGCCGGCGGGTCGAACGGAACCGCTGCAGCGGTGTGTGCAGTGATAGTCGTTGGAACTCGAATTGGTGCACTCATCTACGGGTGGTCGCTCCCGACAGCACAACGATTGGGGTTAACGCGCGAGTAGAAGGCTCAATAGCCAAGGGAGGAGGAGACAGATGGAGCATGGTTCTCTCGTCGTTCGAGTCGCCCGAGTGGGTTGGCATCGGCTGGCTACCTTGGTTGCACACGCCTTACAGCCAGTCCTCGCCCCAGGCGTCGAGCGACTCGAACACGGGACAGAGGGCATCCCCCTTCTCCGTCAGCGTGTAATAACTCGCGACCGGCGATTCGAACTCCTTGCGGTTCTCGATGAACCCTTGCTCCTCCGCTTGAACGGGAAGCGCGGTATGGCCTCGCCCACATGATCATCTACGCCGGCGGCTCCATCGGCCTGCTGTTCGTTGCCGGGATGCTCTACACCCCGCAGACGAATATCGTGATGACGGAGTTCTGGCGGTGGTGGGTCGTCCATATGTGGGTCGAGGGCGCCTTCGAGTTCTTCGTCGTCGCCGTCGTCGGGCTCACGCTCGTGAGCATGGGGCTGCTCCGGAAGTACTCCTATCCTTGGTGTCGGTGACTCCCCTCTGTTGTTTGTGCCAGCAGGGAGTCGCTGACACGTTGATGGACTCAGAGTTATCGTGGGCTTGTTCGACCGACGGGCACTGTGACGAACCCGTCGAGGATTCGCGTTCACCGCGTCTGCGTTTTGGATATTGTCTCATTGGGTTGGCGGGCAGGCCGCCTCCAACGGTCGGTCGGAATCCGCTCCGTTCCGACCTGACCTTACTGCTGTATAGTGGTTCTTGAAACTGGAACGTTTGGATTGGAAACTCGGGCGCTGCTCCTGTCGTGGGAGGTTTCAGTAAGTGACAGCGCGTATCCACGCCCTTCAGGGCGTGGCATTGCGCCTGTTCAGCGTATAAATAAAGGAGTTGGGTGCAGACCGAGCTACGGTTCCAGGAGAACTTTTGTCACGCCCTCTTCGCGCTGGTCAAACCGTTCGTACATCTCTGGAGCATCCTCAAGGCTGGTCCGGTGAGAGACAACCCAACTCGGATCTGCACGACCCTGGATGATAAGATCACGCAATTCACGGTTATACTCTTTGACGTTGCACTGACCAGTACCGAGCTTCTGACCCTTCTCGAACAGCTTTCCGAAATCAATGCCGAGACGGCCTTGGGCAGCCATTTCGTCGGGCGCACCTGGATCTTCGGGGACGTACAGTCCGACGACACCGATCTGACCCGTCGGTCGGACAGTCTGGATCAGTTGATTGAGAACGATGGCTGGGTTTTCCCGAGCAGGATCGTACGCGTCGTCGGCTTCCTTGTCATCGTCGATAGCCTGGTATCCAACAGCATCGACACCTTTGTCGACGCCACCACCGTGAGCATCCTTGATCCGCTCGACTGGATCTGCATCCTCGAAGTTGATTGGTGTCGCATCGCAGTGTTCCTCTGCCAGATCCAGACGACTTGGGACACGGTCGACGACGTAGATTTCGGATGCGCCCTTGATTTTGGCACTATAGGCGGCCATTAATCCAACTGGTCCTGCACCAAAGATAGCGACCGAGTCACCAGCCTGGAGGTTTGCGAGTTCGGTTCCATGCCATCCAGTCGGGAAGATGTCGGCGAGCAGTGCGAACGCATCCTCGTGCTCATCTCCCGGCGGAAGTTTGAGCGCATTGAAGTCCGCATAGGGGACGCGGAGCTTCTCTGCTTGGCCACCCTGATACGGTCCCATGGCGACGTACCCGTACGCTCCGCCAGCGAATCCAGGATTGACGTTCGTACAGAACCCAGTGTATCCCTCTTCACAGTTCTCACAAAAGCCACAAGCCACGTTGAATGGCATGACAACACGGTCGCCCTCGCTGAGCGTGCTGACGCCCTCGCCGACCTGCTCGACGATACCCATATTCTCGTGCCCGAATACGATACCTGGCTCTGCACCCGTCCGGCCCTCGTACATATGGAGGTCTGAGCCACAGATCGCTGTGGTCGTGATATCGACGACAACGTCGTTCGGGTGTTTGATCTCAGGTTCGTCTACCTCTTCGACAGTGACTTCATGCTCACCTTGGTATACGACGGCATTCATTGACATTCTCTAACAACCCAGTAAGGGGGCAACAGGCAACATTATAAATTTACTTGGCGAAAATAGCGATACACAAACAGGGAGTGGTTAGTATAGCCGCCGTCGAGAGCGTCATCGACGACCGCCACGAGTCACTGTATGGTGACGTACCGGTGGTCTTCACACATAGAGACTGGAAGCGGGCGACCAAGACCCAGATATCCGAGCGAGAGTGGCATCGCGACCATGGCGGCCTCCTAGAGGATGCCGTGGCCGCGCGTCGGGTAGCGCTTGATTGTGAGGTGGCAGACTTGGAGGCGCTGGGTATCGAGCTGGCAGACGATGCAAAAGATGTCTGCCATCACCTGACAGTGCTCTCCAAGCGTGTCTAAGAGGTGTATGAGAGTGAAGTGGGGAGCTGCCAGCAGACACGTGTCGAAGACCATTACGTCGCCTGCACCGTCGACGAAACACCCGAGACCGGCCAGCGGCGGTGGACGCCCGTCAGGTCCGCAGTAGCGCTCTCGTTTTCACATCGATCATACGGGGTCGCGTGTGACTGCAGTATGTCTACGCAGGGCATCGCCACGGTAATTTGGGGGTTATCGACGTCAGTCGCCACGTTGTATGTGGATGGAAGGAGGTGGTGATGCGGTAAGCGCAGGCGGATGGGTAGGCGCTTGTACTCCCGCATCTGCATCTGAGCGCCGCCGTCGATGTAAGTCACCATGCACCGACTAGGCAGCCCGATGCAGTTCATCCAAGATATGGGCTGGTATTAGACCCCTAGTGTCGTTTCGTTTCGTGAACGGTTTCAACAGTTTCTGCCAGTCTGGAGAGCGACTACACGCTGTGACCTGCCACCGCTCCGTGCACTTACTCATAGGGTTGTCCATGGTATCGTCGACAGCGTCTGGGTAACACCTCGAGACGGTGCAGACCAGACAACGCTCGACGTACTGGCCGACCGCATCTCTAGCGCGGTCGACATCCGGCTTGAACACGAAGCACACTACGACTGGATTGCGTCCGTCCCATTACGCGACTCAGACGCCGGCGCAGTGACGAAGTATTTCGGGAGCAGCGCCGACGGCGACGAGTACAAATATCGCGGCATCGAGTGTCGCCAACGAAGCACGCCACCACTCATCGAGCGTGCACAGATGGCACTCATCACTACGCTTGACGCGCACCGAGACTCAGAAGCGGTCTGCACTGAACTGCAATCGTGGCTTGACCGACTCCGACGTGGGGCCGTCGATTCGGACGATTTCGTCATCACGAAGCGAGTCTCGAAGCCCCGTGACGCCTACACACAATCGACACAGAGCGTCGCCGCATTCGACCGTGCAGCAGACCTTGGACTGACGCGAGCACCTGGCCAAGACGTCGCATTCGTCGTCGTTGACGACGCCAAGCAGTCACGAGACCGTGTAGCGCTCGCGGTCGAACAGCCAACCACGTACGATGACGTCGTTGACAACGCCGAACACGAGGACGACTGTAGGTAACGCCGTTTTTTGCAAAGGCGGTGTGCAAGGTACGCGCCTTCTATGTAGCACTGTCTAACCAAGCCCCTCAACTACTAGTAGTCACAGTATACGAGAGACAGAGTATGCATTCAGCAATCTGAGTATATTTAACTACTATATATTTAACGTAAGGCTGATCGCTTGTGGCAATCTCCTCCTATCTTTCATGTGGCCTCCGGACAAACCCACTACTATCTGCCCATGTTCGACAACATCCTCGTCCCGACCGACGGAAGTGACTGTGCACAGGTGGCTGTCGGTTATGCCGAAGATCTAGCGACACGCTACGAAGCACACGTACACACACTAAGTGTGGCCGATTCCAGGACACTCGAAAATGTCCCACAGCACGACCAAATCAAGAACGAGCGTGTGGATATCGTAGCGAGAGCCTATAACGAACTTTCTGAGAGCGGCATCCCAGTCGAAAAAGCAGTCCGTACTGACATTCCACACAAGGCAATCCTCACGTACGCTTCCGAGCAGGACATCGATCTCATCGTCATGGGGACTCACGGCCGAACCGGTGTCGAACGGTATCTTCTCGGGAGCGTCACCGAGAAGGTCGTCCGGCTATCGAATGTGCCAGTGTTGACGGTCAAAGCGGAAGACGACGGTGAAGTCACGTACCCCTACACCGACATCTTGGTCCCGACCGACGGAAGCGAGGGGGCTGAGGCCGCTATTGGCCCCACTGTCGATATTGCCAGCACCTACGATGCTCGCATACATGCTCTCTCTGTCATCGATACGATGGCGATGGGAACTGATGTCGGTTCTGGTGCAATCCTTGATGCGCTCGAAGAATCGGCACAGTCAGCGGTAGAAACCATCGAGGAGCAAGCTACCCAGGCATCCGTGTCTGCGGTCGAAACCGCGATAGAACACGGGAACCCCTATCGCGGGATTCGTTCCTACGTCGAAGAGCACGACATCGATCTCGTCGTAATGGGAACCCACGGACGCAGTGGCATCGAGCGATACCTCCTTGGGAGCGTTGCCGAAAAAACAGTGCGCACCTCACCAGTTCCCATGATGACGGTTCGGCAGCCTGAGTGAATCAGTAGCTACGGAAATTTCTCTTTCTTCAAGCAGAGAATTCCGCATTTGGATGGGGTACTCCCGTGAAGTGGCGGCATCCGTGGTTGCAGCCCTGAAACTCCCACCGCTCGGGATTCCCGCGTCTTTAGGCGCGGGAGGAGGTTAATTGCTGCATACACTCGTCGTCCGTCCGGTTGACAGAACGTCGTGGATTTATACTCTAGCAGGTCCTCAGGAGAAGGGAGAATCATGAATTACGATGAGTTCACGGGCCAAGTGCAGCACCGTCTCGAACTACCAGCTACCGGTGAGACGGTACGTGCGATTCGAGCGACGTTGATGACCCTGGGCCAGCGTATTCCGGAGGGGGCAGCCGAGGATCTCGCCGCCTCACTCCCGATGGAGATCAAGTGGTATATGACCGGTGCCGTCCACGAACACGGCGAGCGATTCGACTGGCGCGAGTTCGTCTCGCGCGTCAGCGAAATCGAGAACGCTGACCGGCCGGAAGCAGCTTACCACGCCCAGGTCATCACGGATCTCGTACGCACCCAGGTCCCGCTGTCCGACTTCCAGCAGTTACGCGACCAGCTTCCGGAGAGCGAGGATGACGAGAGCTGGGG
>NZ_JBQBLX010000005.1:0-400273 GCF_051917725.1 Halomicrococcus pelagicus | reverse complement strand
TGCGCCGGCTCTTGGAGGACATCGCCAACGACGAACAGCTCGGCGACACCTCCACCCTCCGCAACCCCGAGGTCGTCTCGGACATCCAGCAGAAGGTCCAGGACGACTGAGGGGAGTCGTCCTGTTCACGCGTAGACGGCGCGTTCCGGTTCGACCGGGGACCGCTACCGTGTCCTCTTCCTGCTTCGATCCGCCCGAGTTGTCGGTCGCTATCCCTCTCGTCCCGTGAAGATTTGCACTCACCACAACGTATATCATCAAAGTAAATGTCCTTCTCCCCATGCACAAACCGCTGCTCGTGACGGACTTTCTCGACCGGGCCCGGAATCATTACGGCGACCAGGAGGCGGTCGTCGCGACGACCGGGGAACGGTACACGTACGACGAACTCGGCGACCGGGTCGACCGACTGTCGGCGGCGCTCGCCGAGCGCGGCATCGAGAAGGGCGACCGCGTCGCGGTGCTGGACCCCAACACTCACTACCACCTCGAAACCGCCTACGCGACCATGCAACTCGGGGCGGTCCACACGCCGCTCAACTACCGGCTCACCCCCGACGACTTCGAGTACATCCTTTCCGACGCGGCGGTGGACGCCGTCGTCGCCGACTACGACTACGCCGACAAGATAGAGGCGGTGCGCGACTCGGTGCCGACCAGCGTCTTCGTCAGCAACGACGCCGACCGGACGGACGGCGACTGGGAGGACTTCGAGGCGGTCGTCGCGGCGGCCGACCCCGACGGCTACGAACGTCCGGAGATGGCGGAAGACGAAGTCATCACCATCAACTACACCTCCGGGACCACGGGCGACCCGAAGGGCGTGATGCGAACGCACCGGACCGAGACCCTCCACGCCTACGTGCTCTCGGTCCACCACGAACTGTACGACGACGACGTCTACCTCTGGACGCTGCCGATGTTCCACGTCAACGGCTGGGGTCACATCTACGCCGTCACGGGGATGGGCGCGAAACACGTCTGCACGCGCGGCGTCGACGCCGCGGACGTCGTCGAGACCATCCGGAACGAGGACGTGTCGTTCCTCTGTGGCGCGCCCACGGTGCTGAACATGCTGGTCGACTACTACGAGGCGAACGGACGACCTGAGATGGCCGGCGAAAACGACGTGCGCGTCACGACCGCGGGGAGCGCCCCGCCGGAGGCGACCATCCGGGCCGTCGAAGACGAGTTCGGCTGGTACCTGAAACATCTCTACGGTGCGACCGAGACGGGACCGCTCATCACGACGTCGGACGCGCGGCGGCTGATGGACGGCGACGCCGACGACCGGTTCGAGCTCAAGAAACGCCAGGGGATGGGCGTCCTCGGCACGGAGGTCGCGGTCGTCGACGACGACGGCGAGGACGTGCCTCGCGACGATTCGACCATCGGCGAGATCGTCGTCCGCGGCAACCAGGTGATGGACGGCTACTGGGAGAAACCCGAAGCGACCGAGGAAGCGTTCGACGACAAGCGCGAGGGCTGGTTCCACACGGGCGACCTCGCGGTCGTCGACGAGCACGGCATGGTCTCCATCCAGGACCGCAAGAAAGACATCATCATCTCCGGCGGCGAGAACATCTCCAGCATCGAAATCGAGGACACGCTGTTCGAACACGACGACGTCTCGGACGTCGCCGTCGTCCCCGCCCCGAGCGACCGGTGGGGCGAGACGCCCAAGGCCTTCGTCGTCCCCGCGTCCGACGACCCCGACGAACCAGGCGTGACCAAAGCGGAGCTCCGGGAGTTCACGAGAGAACGCATGGCGTCCTACAAGCGGGTCGACCGGGTCGAGTTCGTCGACGACCTGCCGACCACAGCGACGGGCAAGGTCCAGAAGTACGAACTCCGCGAGCGGGAGTGGAACGACGAGGACCGCATGGTCGGCGAGGGGTAGGGTCGAGCGGTCTGGCGGCGCACTGATGCAAGAACGGGCCGACCGCGCGGTGGACGGGAGACCCGCGTCCGCAGCGTCGCGAGCCCTACTCCGCCTCGCGCTCGCCGGCTACGATGACGGGACGGTCCGCGTTGAGCACGACCGACTGGACGACGCTGCCGAACAGCGCCTTCCCGGCCGGCGATCGCTTGCGCCCGCCGACGCAGATGGCGTTCGCGTCGCGGTCGCGGGCCGCGTCGAGTATCTCCTCAGCCGGGTCGCCGCTCGTCTCGACCACGTCGACCTCGACGCCCGCGGCGTCGAACGCTTCCCGGGCGCGCCGGACGCCCGCCACCTGCGGCGCGGAAGCTCCCCGGGGGTTGTCGGTGAACGCGTGGAACAGCGTCGCGCGCACCTCGTCGGCGGCAGCGGGGAGTTCGGTCACCGCCTCCGCCTGGGCGCGCGCTCGCGATTCGTCCTCGTCGAGTGCCACGAGTACGTGATACATAGCCGCCGTTTCGACGCGAACGGGCTTATTGGTTCGCGTGAACGGACCGCTCGCTGCGGTTCCGCGCCTACACGGCGTCGTCGTCGAAGCGGTTGGAGACGTACACCACCAGCGCGAGGGGGACGCCGAGAAGGAGCGCGATGGTCACCATCCCGTAGACGGCCAGGCCGACGGGCGTCGGCTGAATCTCGAGGACGCCGAACAGCGCCACCGGGTCGAGTTCGGTACCGAGCAAGTCGGGGGCGAACGTACCGATGAGCGCGCCGGCGACGCCGGCGAACGAGACGATGAAGGCGTACATGCCGACGACCAGCGACGGACCTTCGAGTCGGGCGGGCACGCCTCGAGCTAACGACACCGAGAGGATTAGCCTTTTCATTCGACCGCACGTAGTACGACCATGTCCGAGAAGGAACTACTCGCTCTCGTACTCGGCGGCCTCACCGTGCTCATGTTCTCCATGGGCATCATCCTCGCGGTGACGTGACCGACGCGCTGCAGACGTCGCTCGCGAACGACTCGTTCTCCCGGCGGTCGTCGCCGGTCTATCGAGCGACGGAAAGAGAAAGGGAACGGCGGTCGTCTTCGCCAGTCGGACTCAGTCGTCCGCGGGACCGTGGCCGTCGGTCTCCTCACCGCCGTCGGTGATGGCCGTCTCCTGCTTCCGTTCGAACCACTCCCACTCCTTCGTGCGGAGCCCGTCTTCTTCGAGCTTCCAGGGGTCGGGCCCCTCGACGAGCGGTCCCTCCAGCCAGGACTGGGCGACGTTCCAGACGAAGATGAGCTGACCGATGCCCATGAGGAACGCGCCGACGGTGGCGACCTGGTGCCAGGTGGCGAACTGCGGCAGGTAGGTCGCGTAGCGGCGCGGCATGCCGCCGTAGCCGAGGAACAGCATGGCGAAGAACGTGACGTTCGAGCCGATCATCGTCAGCCAGAAGTGCCAGTGAGCCAGCCGCTTCTGGTACATCTTCCCCGTGAAGATGGGGAACCAGTAGTAGAACGCCGAGAATCCGGCGACGGCGATAGCACCCATGACGATGAAGTGGAAGTGCCCGACGACGTAGTAGGTGTCGTGGAGCACGAGGTCGATGGGAATCGCGGCGAGGAAGACGCCGGTGACGCCGCCGATGATGAAGTTCTGGACGAACCCGATGCTGAACAGCATCGGCGCGGTCAGGCGCAGCCGGCCGTTCCACATGGTGGTGATCCAGTTGAACACCTTGACCGCGCTCGGTATCGCGATGGCCAGCGACACCGCCATGAAACTCGCCCGAATCCGGGGGTCGATGCCGGTGGCGAACATGTGGTGGGCCCAGACGCCGAACGAAAGGACGCCGATGGCCAGCGTGGAGTAGACGACGAACTTGAACCCGAACAGCTTCCGGCCGGAGAACCGCGGCAGGATGAGACTGACCAGTCCCATCGGCGGTAGCACGAGGATGTACACCTCGGGGTGGCCGAAGAACCAGAACAGGTGCTGCCAGAGGATGGGACCGCCGCCTTCTGTCGCGAAGAACGTCGTCGCGAAGTTGCGGTCGAGCAGCAGCATGACGAGCGCGCTGCCCAGCAGCGGGAACGAGAACAGGATGAGCCCCGACTGGGTGAGCAGCGTCCACGAGAAGATGTCGAGGTCGGGCCAGCCGACGTCGTCGCCGCGCTCGGTGAAGATGGTCGCGATGAAGTTTATCGCACCCATCGTCGCCGAGACGCCGGTCAGGTGGAGTCCGAGCAGCATCAGGTCGATGGCGCTCGACGTTTGCTCGACGGACAGCGGCGTGTACATCGTCCAGCTCGTCTGGGACGGGGCGACTCCCGGGATGAAGAAGCCGGCCCAGATGAGTAGCGCACCCGGGGGCAGCAGCCAGAACGCGATGGCGTTGATGCGCGGGAACGCCATGTCGTCTGCCCCGATAAGCAGCGGGATGAAGTAGTTCCCGAACGCCGCGATGATGGGCGTCCCGAACAGGAACAGCATGGTGATACCGTGCGTGGTCAGAAGAGCGTTGTAGAACGTCGGATCGATGATATCCGTCTGGGGAGCGAACAGCTCCGCCCGCATCAGCAGGACGGCGATGCCGCCCCACGCGAACGCGAACAGGGCGTAGGCCCCGTACAGCATTCCGATGTCCTTGTGGTCGACAGTCGTCAACCAGCGTACGATGCCGGACGGTTTCTCCTCGTGGACGTGCTCGGAGTGCTCACCGTACCCGTACCCCCCACTGCCGAGTGGCGCGTACGACCGCCAGTCCTCCAGGCGCGTGAGGAAGGCGGCGACGGCGAGCAAGAGCACCCCCATCACGACTGTGAGAGCAATCTGCCCAGTATCTGCCATAGGAGACGCTGAGGACTACAGGGTAAAGAAAGGTAAGGTTCCGTCGCTGTACGGGGCCTAGATTTCCCGTGCCGCGATATACGTTAACAGGGCGAGCAGGGTGAAGGGGACGATGATGAGACCCCAACTGACCAGTTCGACGAGTTTGTCACCGGTCTTGAGGCTCTGGAACAGGAAGAGGACGAAGAAGAACGCCATAATCCCTAGCGGAACGACGTTCACCGTGATGTCCAGCAACGTTTCCTTGTCGAAGACGCTCTCTGCCATATTATCGGGAGGTAGCGTCGGCGGCATCAAATAGGTTTGTGGTTCCGACCGGACTCGCGGTCGTTCGGCGTCACGGGCGGGACGACGTCTCTCGCGCCGTTTTCACGCCGCCGACGGTTGCCACAGCGCCCCCACGACGCCGCCGACGAGCAGTGCGACGCCGCCGACGAGGATGGCAGTTCCGCGCAACTGAACCGACCCGGCCGTCTGGGTCCAGAGGAGACCGCCGACGGCGAACGCCAGGCCGGCACAGACGACGAGTGCCTTCCACGGGTCGGCGATGTACTCGGATTCGCGGAGGATGCCGACGACGCTCCCGACGAACATCAGCATCCCCCCGACGGCGACGGGAAAGAGCACGTCGGCGAGCACGATGCCAACCTCGAACAGCGCGAGCCCGACCGCGACGAACATCGGCCACGGACTGGACTTTCGATACTGGTCGGACAGCCCCGGTCGTTCGTCCATGTGCTGGGGTTGGAGCCTCGGTGGTTTCACGGTTGCGTCTCGCGCTGGCGCTTTCGGCGCGGCTCGCCGACGACCGTGGCCCGGACTCAGTCCCCGGCCACAGCGTCCACGTCGGGCGCGGGGTCGATGCTGAAGAGCGACGCGAACACGACCGAGGAGACGACGATGAACGCGGCAGCGGACCAGAACGCGACCCAGACCGTGGTCGCGTCCCAGATGGCACCGATGAGGACGGGGCCGCCGACCTGCCCGACCTTCCACGCGATGGAGCGCAGCGAGAGGCTGGAGGCGACGGCGTCGAAGTGCTCGCCCTCCTCGACGAACAGCGCCATGCTCGCCGGCAGTCGGAGGCTGTCGCCGATGCCGAGGACGGCGTACGCCGCGAACAGGACGAAGAAGGCTCCCGGAAGCTCCATCGACCCTCCGAAGGCCCTGATAGTCGTTCCCGGCACGTACTGGTGGGCCACCCCCGCGAAGGGGATGAGCGCGGTTCCAATCGCGTACACGAGCGCGCCCGCGAGGATGAACTGGTACTTGTTCCCGACGCGGTCGGTCCAGTCGCCGACCTTCCCCTGCGTCAGGGACTTCGTCAGCTTCCCGCCGGCCATGATGCCACCGATGACGAACGGGTTGATGCCGAACTCCGTGCGGGCGTAGATGGGCAGGAAGATGATGACTGCCATCTTTCCGACGCTGAACGCGACCCGGAAGAAGACGAGAGCCCTGATGGCGGTCCGTTCGAGCAGCGTACGGATTGTCTCGACGCCGGTCGCCACCTCGGGGTCTTTCCGCCCGCCGGGGTTGTCCCGGAGGAAGAAGAACACCGCGACGAACGCGCCGAGCGTGATGGCGCTCAGCACCGCGTACGTCAGCGAGAAGTCGTAGAGGTAGAGGAGCAGGCCGCCGAAGATGTCTCCGAACAGGCTGGAGAACGCGCCGACCTGGTTGTAGGTGCCGATCCACAGCCCCCGCGACCCCTCGTCCGATATCTCGCCGACGACGGTCGTTCCGGTGAGCCAGAGCATGCTCGCGCTCAGTCCCTGGAGCGCCCTGATGAGGATGACGTGTTCGACGGTCTCGACGAACGCGAACCCGACGAACACGAGGACGTTGAGCAGGAGGCCGGCGAGCAGGAACCGCTTGGAGTCCTGGATGTCGATGTAGCGGCCCAGCGGGAGCACGATGAGCAACTGGACGACCGCGAACGCCGTGCCGAACAGACCCTCGACCGTGCTGCTGGTGTGGAACATCTCGGCGTACAGCGCCAGCGCGATGAGGATGGTCGAGTACGCCTGGCTCCGGGCGAACGCGGTGCCGGCTAACGCGAGGAACTCGCGGTCACCGAACAGGCGGAGCGAACTCCCGCTACTGGACTCTGCAACCACTGTTACGAATCGAAATAGACGACGGGATTATAAGAATCCCGGCTTTCGTCTCTCGGATTACCGAAAGGTTTCTGGCAGGAAACTTAGTCTTCGAGCGCGTCGGCGATGCGCTGGAGCTGTCGCGTCGCGTCCCGGACCTCGTCGCGGAGCTGTCGCACCTCGCGGACGAGCTCCTCGTTGCCCTCGCTCTCGCCGCCGGGACCGCCGCCCATGCCGCCGGGGCCGCCACCGCCGCCCATCATGCCGCCCATCATCTGCGCGAACGGGTTGCCGCCACCGCCGCCCATGCCGCCGGGGCCGCCGCCGCCGCCGAGGGCCTCCTTCATGCGCTCCTCGCGGTCGCCCTCTTCGCCTTCCTCGGCGCGCTTCTCGCGGATCTCCTCGACGCGTTCGCGGAAGGATTTCTCCTCCTCGCTGCCCTCGTTCTGCTCGGTCGTGTCCTTCTCGTTGGATTCGTCGTCTGCCATACGTCCGATTTCTCTCGCAGGGCGGAAAAGGGTTGTGACACCCACGCTCGCGCGACGAGAAACGGAACGTACCGCCGTCTGGCGCCCCCGGCCGTCGTCGACGCCCGGGACGCTACGAGTAACGCCCGTTATCCGTTCGAGCCCGGACGTCAGCCCACGATAACTCGACGGTGAACGGGGATACGTCGCCGTCGACCCTCGATAACGCTCGGTCGAGCGAGATAATCCGTCGTGTCGGTCGCAGAACGACGGTTGAACGCGTTTCGGGTCGCCTTTCGACCGGTCGCCGTCCCGCCCCGGGTGGGTCCTCACCGTCGGGGGCCGGACCGTCCCCCCCCTCGTCCGTTTCGGTCCGTTCGCTTCGCGCGACTCGTCTCGACCGGTCGACGGTCCGTACGCCGAGTCGTCGGCGTAATCGACACACCGCGTGGCCCGCGTCCCCGGGGTAGTCCGTGAACGACACGAACGGTGAGGGGGGTTAAACTCCGGTCACGCCCTTGGAAACCGGAGGAGACGATGACGGACAGAGGAACCGCTCCGGCGGACGCATATCCCCACGGGTGGACCGTCTCCGTGACGCTTTTTGTCCGGGCGGTCCGATCGGTACTTCTCGCGCTCTCGTGGGCGTACCGCCACTCGCCGGACCCGGAGGTTGGCCGTCTGGCGAACCGTGACGCGCGACGGTCGGTTCCGGACGGCGGTACGCCGGTCCGCTGGTTCGCCCTGCTTCGACTGCTCGCGGACCGGCGCACCAGGTACGTCCTCTACTATCTCGCCCGGCGCGACTCCCGCCCGGTGAGACTGGAGCGGCTCGCCCGTCAGGTCGCCGCCTGGGAGTGGGACGTGTCGGTCGACGAGGTCCCCGAAGACGCCTACGAGCGGACGTTCGTCGAACTGGTCCAGACGAATCTCCCGGCGCTGGCGACGGCCGGCGTCGTCGAGTACGAGCCCATCGGCCTGATGGCGGGCCTGGCCGACGTCCCGGAGTCGCTCGCCTCTCTGCTCCGGGTCGCCGCCGAACTGGAGACGTCACGGACGTGAGTTCGGTCCGCTCTCCAGCGCGGCCGTGGCTCCGGTCGTCGTTCCGGCGCTCCGTCGCTCCGTCGCTCCGTTTCTGAAACCTTAAACGCGTACGGCGGCTTCGTTCGTGTATGACCGAGGAGGAGGCCGCCCAGACGCCCGACGAGGAGCAGCCAGAAGGGACCGAACCGGCCGACGACGCGGACGCCGAGAGCGAGACGGAGCAGTCGGTCGAGGACGTACTCGGCTCGACGAGCACGTCGCTCGTGGCGAAGGTCGCGGTCGAGGACGAGGGTCTCGCCGTGGACCTCGAGGAGCACCTCGCGGACCTCGAACGCAGGCGCGAGGAGGCCGAGGCCGAAGCCGAGGAGTTCGAGTCGAAGTTGAAGCGAAAGCAGGCGGACTTCCAGAACTACAAGAAGCGAGCGAAGAAGCGCCAGGAGCAACTCGAAGAGCGCGCGACGGAGGACCTCGTGGAACGACTGCTCGACGTCCACGAGAACCTGAAACGGGCCGTCGAGGACGAACACGAGAACGTCGAGAGCCTGCGCGAGGGCGTCGAACTGACGCTGAAGGAGCTGAACCGCGTGCTCGACGAGGAGAACGTCACGGAGATAGAACCGGACCCCGGCGAGGACGTCGACCCGCAGCGCCACGAGGTGATGATGCGCGTCGACAGCGACCACCCCGAGGACACCATCGCGGACGTGTACCGCCCGGGGTACGAGATGGCCGACAAGGTGCTCCAGTCGGCGCAGGTAACCGTCAGCGACGGCGAGGGCGACGAGGGGTAGCGGCGACCCTCGGCGTCGGAACGGGAGCCGGGATGGAGTACCGGTTCGTGATAAAACTCCCGGATGGGAGCGCGTACCGAACCAGGAATCGCAAGCAGGCGCCGAGGTCGTCTTCTGGGCAACGTCGTAGCGTCTAGTAACCTTTAACCGCCCGAAACGGCTACGTTGGCCCAACGATGGCGAGCAACAAGATACTGGGTATCGACCTCGGTACCACGAACAGCGCGTTCGCGGTGATGGAGGGCGGCGACCCCGAAATCATCGTCAACGGGGAAGGCGACCGAACCACGCCGTCGGTCGTCTCCTTCTCCGACGACGGCGAGCGACTCGTGGGCAAACCCGCCAAGAACAAGGCGGTCCAGAACCCCGAGGACACGATCCAGTCCATCAAGCGTCACATGGGCGAGGACGACTACACCGTCGAGGTCGACGGCGAAGAGTACACGCCGGAGCAGATCTCGGCGATGATTCTCCAGAAGATAAAGCGGGACGCCGAGGAGTACCTCGGCGACGACGTCGAGAAGGCCGTCATCACGGTCCCCGCGTACTTCAACGACCGCCAGCGCCAGGCCACGAAGGACGCCGGCGAGATCGCCGGCTTCGAGGTCGAGCGCATCGTCAACGAGCCGACGGCCGCGTCGATGGCGTACGGTCTCGACGACGAGACCGACCAGACCGTGCTCGTCTACGACCTCGGCGGCGGGACGTTCGACGTCTCCGTGCTGGACCTCGGCGGCGGCGTCTACGAGGTCGTCGCCACGAACGGCGACAACGACCTCGGCGGCGACGACTGGGACCAGGCCATCATCGACTACCTGGCCGACGAGTTCGAGAACGACCACGGCATCGACCTCCGCGACGACCGCCAGGCGCTCCAGCGCCTGAAAGACGCCGCCGAGGAAGCGAAGATAGAGCTCTCCTCGCGCAAGGAGACGGACATCAACCTCCCGTTCATCACGGCGACCGACGACGGACCGGTCCACCTGGAGGAGAGCCTGACCCGCGCGAAGTTCGAGAGCCTCACCGAGGACCTCATCGAGCGCACGGTCGGCCCGACCGAGCAGGCCCTCGACGACGCCGGCTACTCCGAGAGCGACATCGACGAGGTCATCCTCGTCGGCGGTTCGACCCGGATGCCCCAGGTCCAGGAGAAGGTCGAGGAGATGACCGGCCAGGAGCCGAAGAAGAACGTCAACCCCGACGAGGCGGTCGCGCTGGGCGCGGCCATCCAGGGCGGCGTCCTCTCCGGCGACGTGGACGACATCGTCCTGCTCGACGTGACGCCCCTCTCGCTCGGCATCGAGGTCAAGGGCGGCCTCTTCGAGCGTCTCATCGACAAGAACACGACCATCCCGACCGAGGAGTCGAAGGTGTTCACCACCGCGGCGGACAACCAGACCTCGGTCCAGGTCCGGGTGTTCCAGGGCGAACGCGAGATAGCGGAGGAGAACGAACTGCTCGGCGAGTTCCACCTCACCGGCATCCCGCCGGCCCCGGCCGGAACGCCCCAGATCGAGGTGTCGTTCAACATCGACGAGAACGGCATCGTCAACGTCTCCGCCGAGGACCAGGGCTCCGGTAACAGCGAGGAGATAACCATCGAAGGCGGTGCCGGCCTCTCCGACGAGGAGATAGAGCGCATGCAGGAGGAGGCCGAGCAACACGCCGAAGAGGACGAGCAGCGCCGCGAGCGCATCGAGGCGCGCAACGCCGCCGAGAGCGCCGTCCAGCGCGCCGAGAAGCTGCTGGACGAGAACGAGGAGGAGATCGACGACGACCTCGAATCGGACATCCGCGAGGAGATCGACGCCGTCGAGGAGACGCTGGACGACGACGACGCGACGAAGGAGGACCTCGAGGAGGCCACCGAGAGCCTGAGCGAACAGCTCCAGGAGATCGGCAAGCAGATGTACCAGGAGCAGGCCCAGGCCGGCGCGGGTGGCGGTCCCGGCGGTGCCGGCCCCGGCGGCATGGGCGGCGGCCCCGGCGGCGCTGGTCCGGGCGGTGCAGGTCCGGGCGCGGGCGCCGGTGGCGACCAGCAGGGCGAGGAGTACGTCGACGCCGACTTCGAGGACGTCGACGACGACGAGGAGCAGTAGCGACGAGGAGACGGCGGCCACGAAGGACCGCTGGGCTCGCGACGCCAACGGACCCTTCAAGTGACTCCGACTTTTATCGAGGGATAACGAATGAGCGAGGACTTCTACGACGTGCTCGGCGTCAGCCGTGACGCGAGCGAGGACGAGATTCAGGAGGCCTACCGGGAGAAGGCGACGCAGTACCACCCGGACGTCAGCGACGACCCGAACGCCGAGGAGAAGTTCAAGAAGGTCAAGAAGGCGAAGGAGGTACTGACCGACGAGGAGAAGCGCCAGGCGTACGACCAGATGGGCCACGACCGCTTCGAGCAGGCCGAGAAGCGCGGCGGCTTCGACGGCGGTCGCGGCGGCGCTGGCGCCGGCCAGGGCAACCCCTTCGGCGGCGCCGGCGGCGGCATGGGCGGCGGGATGGGCGACATCTTCGAGCAGTTCTTCGGCGGCGGTGGCCAGCGCGGCGGCTCCCGGCCGCGCCAGGGTGCAGACCTGCGGACGACCATGACCATCGACCTCGAAGAGGCGTACCACGGCGCGGAGAAACAGGTGACCGTCCGCCGGCCGGAGCGCTGTGACACCTGTAACGGCGAGGGTCACCCGCCGGGAACCGACGCCCGGACCTGTCCCGAGTGCAACGGCCAGGGACAGGTCACCCAGGTTCAGCAGACGCCGTTCGGTCGCGTCCAGCAGTCCCGCACCTGTCCGCGCTGTGAGGGCCAGGGCGAACTGTACGAGGAGACCTGCAGCGACTGTGGCGGCGACGGCGTCGTCCAGCGCGAGGCGACGCTCTCGGTCGAGGTGCCGGCCGGCATCCAGGACGGCCAGACGCTACAGATGGACGGCGAGGGTGCGCCCGGCGAGAACGGCGGCCCGAACGGCGACATGCTCATCGAGGTCTCCGTCCGCGACCATCCGGAGTTCGAGCGGGACGGCGCGGACCTCCACCACCGCGCGGCCGTCTCGTTCCCGCAGGCCGTCTTCGGGGACACCGTCGAGATTCCCACCGTCGACGGCTCCGTCGAGATGGACGTTCCCGCCGGCACCCAGAGCGGCGAGACCTTCCGCCTGCAGGGCAAGGGAATGCCCCACCTCCGGCGGCGCGGCCACGGGGACCTCTACGTCAAGGCGCAGGTCGTCACGCCCGAATCGCTGAACGACGACCAGCGCGAAGCCCTCGAAGCGTTCGCCGAGGCCGGCGGCGAGGAGGTCGACGTCGAACAGGGCTTCTTCGAGAAGATAAAGAACAGCTTCTAGCGCCGTCGTTTTGCTGCGCCGGGGCGCGTTCCGACGGTCGCCTCGACCGGTGATTCTCGACGGTCGGTCGGCACGACCCGTCGTCAGTCTCCGCGTCGCCGGAGCAGGTAGGCGAGACCGGCGAGACTACCGAGCGCGGCGAGGAGACCGACTCCGGGCTGGCCGCCGTCGTTGGCGGTGTCGCCGGTCGTCGTCTCGGTCGCCGGCGTTTCGTCCGTCGTGGCGCTCGGCCCGGTTCCGGTGGTCGTCGTCTCGGTCGCCGTCTCCGTCGTTCCGGTCGTCCCGTTCGTCCCCGCCGTTCCGTTCGTCGTCCCCGCGGTCCCGTTCGTCGTCTGCGTCGCGGTCGTCGTGGGCTGGCGGACGACTATCTTCCCGCGCATCGTCTCGGGGTTGACCTGCGAGAAGTACGTCGCCATGCCGGGTTTGGCGGTGAACTCCACCGTCTGTACGCCGCCTTTCTCGCTGATGATCTCCGTCTCCTTCAGCACCTCTCCGTTCTCGTTCTCGATGGCGAAGTTGTGCGGTTCGCCGTCCACGTTCTCCCAGGAGACGACGTACTTCTGGCCGGCGACGAGGCGGAGCGTCGGGTTCGTCTCGTCGGCGATGGCCTCCGGGGAGCGGCCCTGCCACCCCGACACGCTGCCCGCGAACTCGAACGTCTTCGTCTGGCCGCTGGCGACGCCAGCGACCGCGGTCGTTGCGACTACCGTGAGGAATCGACGGCGCGAGAGACGAGTTCCGCTCATGCAGTCTGGACTTCTATCATCTTCGACGGTGCGAACGACCTTATCTCGTTCGGCGGGTCACATGGGCAGGACCGTGATGCCGACGAGGATTATCGCGCCGCTGCCGAGCAACACCATCACGCAGTACCCCATGATGTCCCGGACGGAGAGGCCGCTGATGGCCAGCAACGGGATGGCCCAGAACGGCTGTATCATGTTCGTCCACGCGTCGCCCCAGGCGGCGGCCACGGCGATGCGGGGAACGCTCGCGCCGCCGGCCTTGGCGGCTTTCACGAGCGTCTCGCCGACGACCGCCCACTCGCCGCCGCCGCTCGGGACGAAGAAGTTGACGAGCCCTGCCGTCAGGAAGGCGATGGCGGGCAGCGCTCCGTCGGGAGCCACCGCGACCATGCCCTGGGCTATCTGGGTCGCGAGGCTGGTCGACCCCTCCGGCGCGTAGCTCATCACGCCCATGATGCCGGCGTAGAAGGGGAACTGGAGGATGATGCCCCAGACGTTCTCGACGGCCTCTTTCATCGCCTCGACGTAGGCCGCCGGCGTTCCGTGGAGCAAGAGCCCGAGGAAGAGGAACGCGAAGTTGACGACGTTCAGCCCGAGGTTGTTCCACGGCATGACGCCGTCGTCGACGAGCGGAACGGCGAAGTACAGCAGGACGGCGACGACGCCGGAGAGACCGATGGCCCACGCGACGGCGGCGGAGTGTTCGATTCGGTCGGCCATCGTCGCGTGCTCGGACGGCGCGGTCACGGCCGCGGGTTCGCCACCGTCGGCCTGGGCGTCGTCCAGCGTTTCGGGGTCGATGGTCGTCTTCTTGCGCTCGTCGTCGGGGTACATCAGCAGGTAGAGCGCGGGGAGAAAGAGGAAGCCGACGACCGCGACGAGAGCGAGGTTGGCGACCGTGAAGATGGTCTGGCCCGTCGGGATGGTCGCGTCCAGCACGCCGCGTGCTATGAGGAAGTTGCCGTTCTCCGCGCTGGAGTTCATCACGAGCGGGATGGACCCGGCGAGGCCGCCGTGCCAGACGACGAACCCGGAGTACGCTCCGGCGACGACGATTGGGAAGTCGATGCTCCGCATCTCCTCGGCCACCTTGCGGGCGAATATGGCCCCGACGACCAGCCCCAGGCCCCAGTGGACGAACGAGGCGGCAGCGGCGACCACGGGGACGAACGCGGCCGCCCTGCGCTCGGTCGACGGGACCGCTGCGAGTCGCGAGAGGACGCTGTCGACGAGGTCGGTCTGGGCGAGGGCGTACCCCGTCATCAGGATGAGCGTCATCTGCATCGCGAACGTGAGCAGTCCCCAGAACCCGCCGTACCAGCCGTCGAGCACGAGCCCCCGGGCGTGGGTCAGATACCCCTGCTGGGGCTGGACGAACGTGAACGCCAGCCCGTACGCCACGAACGTCAACAGTATCGCGAACAGGAAGGCGTCCGGGAGGTAGCGCTCCACCACTCTGGAACTGCTCTCGGCCATCCGTCGAATCGCGTTTGCCATAGTACCGACTGGGACTCCCTAGCAACGACTTATAAACGTTCGTCAGACGCCGGTCTCGGTGACCCGCGCCGTGTCGGTCCGACGATGGCGTTCGACGGGAGCGCCGGGACCGATGGACAACGATTAGTCCCCGCCGGCAGAAGGTGCGCCCATGGAGACGACGGACGCCTTCATCGGCCTCACCTGCGTGGACTGCGGCGAGACGTTCGACGCGGAGACGGCGACCCACCGCTGTCCCGACTGCGACGGTATCCTCGACCCGGACTACGACTACGACGCCATCGACCTCTCCCGGTCGGAGCTCGAATCGCGCCGCTTCGACTCGATGTGGCGCTACGAGGAACTGCTCCCGTTCCCCCGCGACGCGGCGGTGTCGATGGACGAGGGCGCGACCGCGCTCGTCGACTGTCCGTCCCTCGCCGAGGAGATGGGCGTCGGGCGCGTGCTCGTCAAGGACGAGGGGCGCAACCCGACGGGGACGTTCAAGGACCGCGGCCAGACCGCGGCGGTGACGGCGGCGGTCCAGCACGGCGCGACCGACGTGGCGCTCAACTCGGCGGGCAACGCGGGACAGGCCGCGGCCGCGTACGCCGCGCGGGCAGGGCTGGACTCGCACGTCTTCCTCCCCTCGCGCGCCGGGTTCACGAACAAGGCGATGGTGAACGTCCACGGCGGCGACATGCGCGTCGTCGAGGGACGCATCGGCGACGCCGGGGCGGCCTACCAGGACGCGATGGCGGACAACGACGACTGGTACTCGGTGAAGACGTTCGTGACGCCGTACCGCCACGAGGGCAAGAAGACGATGCTGTACGAACTCGTCGAACAGGAGGGCTGGGAGGTCCCGGACGCGGTGGTCTACCCGACCGGCGGCGGGGTCGGCCTCGTCGGGATGCACAAGGCCGCGAAGGAGTTCCGCGACCTCGGACTGACCGACGAACTGCCGTCGATGTACGCCGCCCAGGCGGAGGGCTGTGCGCCCATCGTCGAGGCGTTCGAGGAGGGCCGCGAGGTCCACGAGACGTGGGAGACGCCCGACACCATCTGCGGCGGCATCGAGATTCCCGACCCCGGCGCGAGTCCGCTGATCCTGGACGCGCTCCGCGAGAGCGACGGCGGCGCGGTCGCGACCAGCGACGAGGACATCCTCGACTCGGCGGTCGCGGTCGCGCAGAACGAGGGCGTCGAGATGGGCGCGACCTGCGCGGCGGCCGCCAGCGGCGCGTGGGAACTCTCCCGGCAGGGGGAGTTCGACGAGGACGACACCGTCGTCCTCCTGAACACCGGAGCGGGCAACAAGGACGACGACGTGCTCCGCAGCCACCTGATGGGCAAGGGCATCTGAGCGCGGCGTTCCCGACAAGTTCAACAACCGGAGTTGGGTTATGACAAACGGAATTTCAAATGTACTTCCGTTAAAGTGAAAGCCGAACGGGCGGAAGTAGGTGGTATGAGCGCAGACCAGGAACAGCAGCAGTCGATTCGATGCCTCGTCGCCAAGGTCGGACTCGACGGCCACGACCGGGGAGCCCACGTCATCGCGCGGGCGTTCCGGGACGCGGGCTTCGAGGTCATCTACTCCGGACTTCACAACGCGCCCGACGAGATAGTGCAGGCCGCGGTCCAGGAGGACGTCAACGTCCTCGGCATCTCCATTCTCTCCGGCGCGCACAACACGCTCGTACCGAAGGTCATCGACGGCCTGAAAGAGTACGACGCGTTCGAGGACACCCTCCTCCTCGTCGGCGGCGTCATCCCCGACGACGACAAGGAGGAACTGAAGGAGATGGGCGTCGCCGAGGTGTTCGGTCCCGGCACGCCGATGGAGGAGACCATCGAGTTCGTCCGTGAGAACGCACCCGAGCGATGAGCGCGGAGCAGACGGACCTCGTCGACGAACTCCTCGCCGGTAAACACCGGGCGCTCGCCCGCGTCATCACGAAGATCGAGAACCGCGACCCTGGCTACCGCGACCTCGTCTCCGCACTGCACGCCCACACCGGCGACGCGGACGTCATCGGTATCACGGGTAGTCCCGGCGCCGGCAAGTCCACGCTCGTCGACAAGATGGCCACTCGCTACCGCGAGCAGGGCCTCACCGTTGGCGTCATCGCGGTCGACCCCTCCTCCCCGTTCACGGGCGGTGCGGTGCTGGGCGACCGCATCCGGATGGCGAGCAACGTCGGCGACATGGAGGTGTTCTTCCGGTCGATGAGCGCCCGCGGCAGCCTCGGCGGCCTCTCGACCGCGACCACGGACGCCGTGAAGGCGCTCGACGCCTTCGGCAAGGACAAGGTCATCATCGAGACGGTCGGGGCGGGCCAGAACGAGATAGACGTGGTCAGGACCGCCGACACGGTCGCCGTCCTCGTGCCGCCCGAGAGTGGCGACAACGTCCAGATGCTGAAGGCGGGCATCCTGGAGATAGGCGACGTGTTCGCCGTCAACAAGGCCGACCTCAAGGGGGCCGACCGCACCGTCCAGGAACTCACCGAGATGATAGAGATGCGCGACGACTACGGCGCGAACCTGGAGTTTCCGGGCGACGTCGCCGGCGTCGAGGAGTACGACTGGAAGCCCCGGGTCGTCGAGACGGTCGCCAAGGACGGGGAGGGCGTCGACGCGTTCCTCGACGTGCTCGAAGCGCACCGCGACCACCTCGAAGCGACGGGGATGCTCGAAGCGAAGGCCCGGACCCGGTACGCCGAGGAGATTCGCACCCTGCTGCGCGAGGACCTGAGCAACCTCGTCGAGGGCGAAATCGAGGACCACGGCGGCGTGGCGGAACTCGTCGAGGCCGTGGTGGCCCGCGAGACCGACCCCTACGCCGTCGCCGACGACGTGCTCGCTCCCCTGCGAGAGTGCGTCGACGAGAAGCGGTCGTAGCGACGTCACGTTCTCGCCTCGTCCCGGACGGTACGAGATGTGGCACAACGGCTAAATCCGGTGACGTATCTTGTTCACGTATGAGGCTTCGCAAACTCGTGACCGCCGCGGCCGGTGGGGCCGGCGCTGCTGCACTCGCGAACCGGACACTCTCCTGGCGCGCCGACCCGCTCGAACCGGCGCTGGAGGGGTATCAGGGGACGTACCGCTGGCGAGGATTCGACGTCGCGTACACGGAGGCCGGCGACCCCGAGGACCAGGACGTCCTCCTGCTGCACGGCGTCCACGCCGCCGCCTCGACCAAGGAGTTCGACCAGGTGTTCCGACAGCTCGCACAGACCTACCACGTCGTCGCACCGGACTTGCCCGGGTTCGGGCTCTCCTCGCGTCCGCCGGTGAACTACACCGCGGCGCTGTACGTCGACTTCGTGGCCGAGTTCGCGGCCGAACACACCGACGACGCCATCTGCGTCGCCTCCTCGCTGTCGGGCGCGTACGCGACGCTCGCCCAGCGCCAGCGGGACGTCTTCTCGCGACTCGAACTCATCTGTCCGACGGCGGACACGGGCGAGCGCCGGGCGTGGCTGCGCGCGCTGCTGCGGTCGCCGCTGGTCGGTACCGCGCTCTTCAACGCGCTGGCGAGCAAGCGCTCCATCCGGCGGTTCAACGAGCGCGACGGCTACTTCCGCGAGGCGTCGTACACCGAACGCGACGTCGCCTACCAGTGGCAGACCGCCCACCAGACAGGCGCGCGGTTCGCGCCCGCGTCGTTCGTCTCGGGGTATCTCGACCCCGACGCTGACCTCGGGGAGGAACTCGCGGCGGTCGACGTCCCGGTGACGCTCGTCTGGGGTCGCGACGCGAAGGTGACGCCGCTCGAGGAGGGGCAGGAACTGGCCGACCGCGGGGACACCCGCCTCGTCGTCTTCGACGAAGCGCGACTGCTCCCCCACGCCGAACACCCCGGCCCGTTCCTCGACGTGCTGTTCGACGAACTGACGCCGATAGAAGAGCAGTAGTCCGTTACCGCGGTTCGAGCACGAGCGCGCGCTCGCCGGTCGTCTCCGACTCGCCGACCGCCGCCGAGACGGCCATCCCGACGGCGACGTCTTCGCCGTCGAGGTCCGCGCCGTCCGCGCGCCGGACCAGCCCCGTCAGGCGAACCGGACCGAAGTCCGCGACCGCCGTGACGTACGGCGTGTCCTCCACGAACGACGGTGGCGCGACCGCTATCTCGGTGAACGTCTCTATCTCGCCCGCGTCGGGCAGCGGGGTCTCTTCGAGGTCGGTCGCGCCGCAGCGCGGACAGACCCGCCGCGGCGGCAGCGACCCGTGGCCGTTCTCGCACTCGAGGTAGAACCCCTCGCCCGCATCGACGGCGTCGAGCCAGTCGTCGTACCCCTCGTCGCGCACGTCGGGGGCTTCGATGTTGCTCATCGGCTCACCTCCAGGACGTGAACGGTCGTGCTCGCCACGGTGCCGCCCGCGTTGTGGGTGACGCCGCGGTCGGCGTCCGGCACGGCGTCGCTGTTGGGGTGGTCGCCCCGGAGGAGCCGGGTCATCTCGACCACCTGGCTGGTCCCCGTCGCGCCGACGGGGTGACCCTTCGCCTTGAGGCCGCCGGAGAGGTTGACCGGAAGGTCGCCGTCCCGGGTGGTCTCGCCCCGGCGCGCCGCGCCGACGGCCTCGCCGGGCGCGTAGAAGTCCAGCGCTTCGAGCGCGAGCACCTCGGCGATGGTGAAGCAGTCGTGGACCTCAGCCAGGTCCAGGTCCGTCGCGTCCACGCCGGCGTCGGCGTACGCCTCCTCCGCGGCCCGCTCTGCGGCGGGGGTGCGCGCCAGGTACTCCCGGCCCTGGAGCGCCATCCGGTCGCCGCCCTGCCCGGTGCCCGTCACCGCGACCGGCGCGTCCACGTCGTGTTCGTCGGCGTAGTCCTCGCTGACGAGGACGGCCGCGCTCGCCCCGTCCGTGATGGGGCAGGCGTCGTAGAGGCTCAGCGGGTCGGCGACGGTCGGCGCGTCGAGCGCCTCCTCGACGGTTATCTCGCGCTGGTACTGCGCGAACTCGTTCGGCAGCGCGTGCTCGTGGTTCTTCACCGCGACGTGCGCGAGGTCCTCGTGGCTGCCGCCGTACCGCTCGAAGTACGCCCGGGCCATCAGCGCGTACGCCCCGGGAAACGTCATCCCGGCGCGGACCTCGTAGAGGTCGTCGGCGGCGATGGCGAGGGCCTCCGTCGTTCCCGCGGTGCCGAGGTTGTTCATCCGCTCCGCGCCGCCGACGAGCACCACGTCCTCCTCGCCGTTGCGCAGGTCCTTCACGGCCTGCCGGACCGCCGCGCCGCTGGAGGCGCAGGCGCTCTCGTAGCGCGTCGCCGGCGCTCGAATCCCGGCGGCCTCCGCCATCAGCGGCCCCTGATGGCCCTGGTGTTCCGACAGTTCACCCATGAAGTTCCCGTAGTACAGCGAGTCGACGTCGTCCCGGTCCACGCCGGCGTCGTCGAACGCCGTCGCGCTGGCCTCCGCGAAGAGGTCCCGTCCCGTCCGCTCGGGATGCTCCCCGAAGTGCGTGAGACCGACGCCTGCGATCCGTACGCCTGTCATGGTCGTTCGTACGAGACGAACAGTTAAGAAAGACACCCTTCGACGGCCGTTCCGGGTCTCCGATGCGGTCTCGTCGGCCGAACGGTCCGGCGACGGCGGTCGCCGGCGCTGCGTCGACGGCCGGACGACGCCTCCGGACGGAGCCGTCGCGCTGTGCGTTCGCGCGGTGACGGTGTCGGAAAACGAGGGGCGGTCGCTACAGGAAGCCTTCGTCGGCCAGTCGCCGGACGGCCTCCTCGATGCGCTCGACGCTGTTGGCGTAGGACATCCGGGCGTACCCCGGCGCGCCGAAGGCGCTTCCCGGGACCGTGGCGACGTGGGCCTGTTCGAGGACGTCCTCGCACCACTGCTGGTCGTCGTCGGCGACGGGCAACATCATGTAGAACGCGCCGTCGGGCATCCGCACGTCCACGTCGTGCTCCTCGAGGAGGGCGGCCAGCCGGTCGCGGCGCTCGTGGAACGCCTCGACCATCTCGCCGACCGCGGCCTCGGTGCCCCCGAGCGCCTCGATGCCGGCGCGCTGGACGAAGTTCGTCGCCGAGGAGACCGAGTGGGAGTGGAGCTTCGACGCCTGCGAGACGAGTTCCTCGGGCGCGGCGAGGTAGCCGAGCCGCCAGCCCGTCATCGAGTACGCCTTCGAGAAGCCGTTGACGGTGATGGTGCGCTCGCGCATGCCGTCGAAGGTGGCGAGACTCGTCGGGTCGACGCCGTACGTGATGCGCTCGTATATCTCGTCGCTGATGACTGTCACGTCGTGGTCGACCGCGATGTCGCGCACCCCTTCGAGCGCGGCGTCCGAGTACACCGCGCCGGTCGGATTGTTCGGCGAGTTGACGACGAGCAGTTCGGTGTCGTCGGAGACGGCCTCGCCGAGGTCGTCGAGCGCGGGTTCGAGCTGGAAATCGTGGGGCGCGAGGTCGACCCGGTTCAGGTCGCCCCCGGCGAGTTTCACCATCGCCTCGTAGGACACCCACGCCGGGTCGAGCAGGACGACCTCGTCGCCGTCGTCCACCGTGGACTGGACCGCCTCGTAGAGGGCCTGTTTCGCGCCGGGCGTGACGACGACGTTGTCGGCCTCGTAGTCGAGACCGTCGTCCTGCAGCTTCTCGGCGATGGCCGCCCGGAGTTCGGGGACGCCCTTCGAGGGCGTGTAGCCAGTGTGTCCGGCGTCCATCGCTTCTTTCCCGGCTTCGACGACGTTGTCGGGGGTCGGGAAGTCCGGTTCGCCGACGCTCAGGTCCACCACGTCTTTCCCCTCGCTTTCGAGCTGCGAGGCGAGGCTGCTGATGGCGAGCGTCGCGCTCGGTTCGACTCGCTGAATGCGCTGTGAGAAGTCCATATCAGAGTTCCTCCGCGAGATCGACTGCACTTTCGACGGCGCGCGCGCCGTAGTCGGTGCGTTCGCGCGCTTCTTCGGCTGACATCCCCGGTCCCGTGATACCGAGCGCGACCGGCGTGTCCCGGTCGAGGCTCACGTCGCTGAGTTTCGCCGCGGCGGCGTGGCCGATGACCTGGTCGTGGTCCGTGTCGCCGGTGACGATGGTCCCGACGACCGCTACCGCCTCGACGTCCGGGCGGCGAGCGAGGCGGTCGGCGGCCAGCGGCGTGTCGTACGCACCGGGCACGTGCAGCGTCTCGACCACGTTCGCGCCGCGGTCCTCGGCCGCTTCGCGGGCCGACTCCTCCATCTCCTCCGTTATCGGCGCGTTGAACTCCGCGACGACGAGTCCGAGGGATACCATGTGTGGCGGGAGGCCAGCGCGGGTAAAAGAACTACCGCTCTCCGCAAGTACGGCTCCTCCCGTCGGTCTCCGGAAAGCTTGTATCCCCTTGACTTCTTGAGAGAACCGATGAGTTCGAGCCAACGCCCCGAATCGCTCCGTGCGGGCCTGCGGCGCCGCGACGGGACCGCGCTGGGAGTGGTCGCGGTCACCGTCCTGGCGCTCGCGTTGCGCCTGTTCGAACTGGGCGACCGGGTCGCCCACTGGGACGAGGCTCGCGTCGGCTACTGGATTCTTCGCTACCAGGAGAACGGGTTCTGGGAGTACAGCGCCGGCATCCACGGTCCCTTCTTCGGCATCGTGAACCGCGTCCTCTTCGAACTGTTCGGCGCGAGCGACTTCGTGGCTCGCCTCCCGGTCGCGGTCGTCACCGGCCTGCTCCCGCTCGCGGCGTGGCTGTACCGCGACCACCTCCGGGATTCGGAGATGGTCGCGCTCGGCCTCCTGTTCGCCGTCAACCCCATCCTGCTGTACTACTCCCGGTTCATGCGCAACGACGTGCTGCTCGCCGCGTTCGCGCTGTTCGCCCTCGGATTCTTCCTTCGCGCGCACGCGACCGGGCGACCGCTGTATCTCTACGCCGGGACCGCGTCGCTCGCGCTGGCGTTCACGACGAAGGAGAACGTCCTGCTGTACCTGCTGTCGTGGCTCGGCGCGGCCGTCCTCCTGCTCGACCACCGCCTCTTCCTCGCGCGCAACGAGGAGCGCGAGTGGACCGGCGTGCTCGCGGACGCGCTCGGGGACCTCGGGCGTAGTCTGGCGTCGTGGGCGCCCCACCTCCTGGTCGCGCTCGTCGAGTTCTTCGCCATCGTCGTCTACTTCTACGCGCCGCGCAGACCCGGTCCGGGCACCGGCATCGTCGACGCGGTCACGGACCCGACGCTCTGGCCGGCGGTCGTCGGGGAAGCGACCCTCGGGTCGTGGAACGAGTTCACGAACACGTGGCTCGGCAGCCAGGGTCACCCGTACCTTCCGTACTTCGAACACTACGTGACGGTGCTCGAACAGGGCGCGCTCCCGCTGGTCGCGTTCGCCGTGGTCGGCTTCGTGGCCGCGCGCTACGTCGACGAGCGCCCGCGGGACCTCGTCTCCTTCGCCTTCTACTGGGGTGCGGTCGGCGTCCTCGGCTACCCCCTCGCGACGGACATCCAGGCCCCGTGGGCGACGGTCCACGCCGTCGCGCCACTCGCCATCCCGGCGGCGGTCGGCGCGGGCCTGCTGTACCGCTGGGGACGGGAGGCGTACGAGCACGACGATTCGAGCGCGACGCTCGCGGCCGGCGTCGTCGTCCTCGTCGTCGCGTGGCAGATAGCGGTCCCCATGGTCGGCGCGGTGTACGTCCACCCGCAGGACGACACGATGACTCCGCCGCTGGGCGAGCAGACGGACAACCACATCGTCCAGTTCGGCCAGCCCGCGGACGGCATCCGCCCGACCCTGGAGAAGATGCAGGCCGTCGCCCGGACGAACGAGGGGACCGACGTGCTCTACTACGGGCACGTAAACGAGAACGGCGATTACATCTTCTACGTGCGCGACGAGGGCGACAACGACCGCATCCCGGCCGCGAGCGGCTGGTACAACCGTCTGCCGCTGCCCTGGTACACGGAACTCGCCGACGCGGAGGTCGAGAGCACGATGGACCAGCAGGACCTGGAGGGCGACCTGCCGCCCGTCGTCATCACGCGCTCGTCGAAGAGAGACCTCGTCTCGGCCCGCCTGGAGGGCTACCGGGCGTACGACGAGGAACTCACGCTCTGGGGGAGCGAGACGACCGTCTTCATCGAGAAGCGCGCGCTCCGGGAGGCGAGAAGCGACTCGGCGTGAGCCGTCCCGACCCCTCTGATGTGCGAGAACGTGTATATCGGTCGAGGAAGTTGGCAAATCTTATGCAGGGGCGACGATAACTGCGGGGTACGATGCGCACGCTCGGCGAACCGCCGACGCTCGGCGTCGTCGGGGGCGGACAGCTCGGCCGGATGCTGGCCGAGGCCGCGTCCCCGCTCGGCGTCGAACTGGTCGTGCTGGACCCGACTCCGGACTGTCCGGCAGCACCCGTCGTCCGCGAGCAGATAGTCGGCGACTTCGACGACGCCGACGCCCTCGACGAACTGGCGGCGCGCTCGGACGCGCTGACGTTCGAGATAGAGCTCGCCGACCCCGACCTGCTGGAGCGGGTCGGCGAGGAACGCGGCGTCCCTGTCCACCCCGACCCGGCCACGCTCCGGACGATACAGGACAAGCTGGTACAGAAGCGCCGCCTGCGAGAGCGGGGCGTTCCGGTGCCGGAGTTCCGGCCCGTCGAGGACCGGGAGGACCTGCTCGCGGCGGGCGAGGAACTCGGCTACCCGATGATGCTGAAGGCCCGGCGCGGCGGCTACGACGGCCGGGGGAACGTCCCCGTCGAGAGCGCCGAGGACGTCGACGACGCGCTCGCTGCCGTGTCGGGCGACCTGATGGTCGAGGCGTTCGTCCCGTTCGAACGCGAACTGTCGGTCATCGCCGTGAAGGGCGACGACGAGGTGGCGACGTTCCCCGTCGGCGAGAACGTCCACGAGGAAGAGATACTCCGGGAGACGGTCGTCCCGGCGCGCACCTCCGAGGACACCCTCGAACGTGCCGAGGCGGTCGCCCGGGACGTGCTGGACGCGATGTCGGGGCGGGGCGTGTACGGTATCGAACTGTTCGAGACGGGCGAGACGCCGCAGGCGTCCCGGAGCGACGAAATCCTCGTCAACGAGATAGCGCCCCGGCCGCACAACTCCGGCCACTTCACCATCGAGGGGGCGCTCACCTCGCAGTTCGAACAGCACGTCCGCGGCGTGCTGGGCTACCCCCTGGGAGCGACCGACCTCCGCGGCCCGGTGGCGATGTCGAACGTGCTGGGCGACGTCGAGGAGCCCCGCCCCGCGGAACTGGCCGGGGTCGACGAGGTGCTCGCCACGCGCGGCGCGAATCTCCACTGGTACGGCAAAGACGAGGTGCGGCCGCTCCGGAAGATGGGCCACGTCACCCTCGTCGGCGAACCGTCCGCCAGCGACCTGCTGGCCGAAGCCCGCGACTGCACCGACGCGCTGACCTTCCGCTGACCGTAACACATGACCACAGCAGACTCAGTCCAGGACCTGATCGAACAGTTCGAAGCCGAGGCGGAGCGCGACCGCTCGCCCGAGACGACCCCCGACGTGGGGGTAATCATGGGCAGCGACTCGGACCTCGACGTGATGGCCGGCACCGACGCGTCGCCGGGCGCGTACGACGCCCTCACGGAACTCGGCTTCGAGGAGGTCACGGACTACGAGGACCCGCCCGAGGCGCGGTTCACCTTCGAGACGTACGTCGTCTCGGCTCACCGGACGCCCGAACTGATGTACGCGTACGCCGAGACGGCGGAAGCGCGAGGACTGGACGTGATAATCGCCGGGGCCGGCGGCAAGTCGGCCGACCTGCCGAACATGACCGCGTCGCTCGCCTACCCGGTGCCCGTCGTCGGCGTGCCCGTCCAGGAGAAGTCGCTGCCCTCCGTCGTGGGGATGCCGACCGGCGCCCCCATCGTCGCGGTGGACGCCGGCAAGTCGTTCAACGCCGCGTTGTCGGCGGCCCAGATTCTCGCTCGCGAACACGACGATCTCCGGGAGCGACTCGTCGCGTACCACGACGACCTCCAGGAGAGCGTCGGGGACGTCTCTCGGGAGTTACACGAACGCGGCACGCCGGCGTTTCGGGACCGAGAGTAATCGCCGGCGTCTCGGTCTTTTTTGCGACCGTCCGAGCGCTCGTCCCGTCGAGTCGCTCGCCGGAAATGTAGCGTTACGCGAGAGAAAGCGTCGATTGTCGTATCTACCCACGAGCGGGGCTGAAACCGATGAATCGCAAGAATCAACGCTTATAGGGGTGCGCTCACAAAACACCGCTGCTAGGAGACTCCGGTATGAATCCATGGGTAGCCATTGGCGCGCTGGCACTGGTGGGGCTCCTCATTCCGTTCGGGATGATGGCGGTTTCGAGCCTCCTCAGGCCAACTGTGCCCGAAAAAGGAAAGACGGCCGTGTACGAGAGCGGCGAGGTCCCAACGGGGACGACGCGTATCCGCTTCAACATCCAGTACTACATGGTGGCGTTGCTGTTCGTCGTCTTCGACATCGAGACGGTCCTCATCTTCCCCTGGACCGTCATCTACCAGTCCGCCCTCGACAGCGGGGTCGGACTGTGGAAGGCGCTCGTCCCGATGCTGGTGTTCGTCGGCGTTCTCGTCGTCGGGCTCGTGTGGGCCTGGCGCAACGGCGCAGTACGGTGGGTTCGCACCCCCCGTGATCGGCAACGGAGAGTGGAACAATGAGCAACGAGCCACGCGAGTACATACAATCGAGTACAGACGCACAGACGAAGACCCGCGAGGCCCGAATGGGTGGGGGAACCGACAACCGGTTCAACTCGAAGCTTCGGGAGGCGTTCGGATCGTCGCCGTTCATCCTCACGAAGTTCGACAAGTTCATGAACTGGGTCCGGGGGTCGTCGATGTTCATGCTGCAGTTCGGTATCGCCTGCTGTAGCATCGAGATGATGCACACCTACGCGGTCAAACACGACCTCGACCGCTTCGGGTCGGGAGTGCCGCGGGCGTCGCCGCGCCAGGCCGACGTGATGATCGTCCCGGGGACCATCGTCTCGAAGTTCGGCCCGCGCATGAAGCGCGTCTACGACCAGATGCCCGAGCCGAAGTTCGTCGTCAACATGGGCTCGTGCTCCATCAGCGGCGGACCCTTCCAGGAAGGGTACAACGTCGTCAAGGGCGCGGAAGAGATCATCCCGGTCGACATCCACGTGCCGGGCTGTCCGCCTCGCCCCGAGGCGCTCGTGTACGGCGTCGTCAAGCTTCAGGAGCGCATCGCCAACGGCGAGACGAGCCCCGTGACGGTCAAACCGTACGAACTGGAGCAGTTCGGCGACCTCGAACAGGACGAGATGGTCGAGAAACTCGCCGACCAGATCGACGAGGAGACGCTCATCATGCGCTACAACTGGGCTGATTCGCCATGAGCAAGCAGGAAGAGATCTCCGGAACGGTCGAGGGGACCGACGCGGAGGCGCTCGCGGACCTGCTCGGCGACCTGGCTATCGGCCGCGAGGACCACAAGAACGCGCCGGCGTTCGTCGTCCGGCCCGACGAGGTGCAGGACGCGCTGTTCACGCTGCGCGACGAGGCCGGGTTCGACCACCTCTCGATGGTCACCGCACAGGACTACGAGGACCGCTACGAGAGCATCTACCACCTCACGAAGTACGACGACCGCACGCAGGAAGTGAGCGTCGTCGTCCCGACGTCGAGGGAGGACCCGGTCAGCGAGACGGCGGAACCGGTCTACCGCACCGCCGACTGGCAGGAGCGCGAGGCGTACGACCTCGTCGGCGTCGAGTACGAGGGCCACCCGGACCTGCGGCGCATCCTCCTGCCCGAGACGTGGCAGGGCCACCCGATGAGTTCGAACTACGACCAGGACCGGCCCCAGCTCGTCCCCCTCCAGGAGCACCAGAACCCGCTTCAGGGGAGCCACCACGACGAGGAGTCGGACACGATGTTCCTCAACATCGGTCCGCACCACCCCGCGACCCACGGGGTGCTCCACCTCAAGACGACCCTCGACGGCGAGCAGGTCGCCGACGTGGAGCCGGACATCGGCTACCTCCACCGTTGCGAGGAGCAGATGGCCCAGAACGGGACCTACCGGCACCAGATCATGCCGTACCCGGACCGCTGGGACTACGCGTCGGCGGGCCTGCTCAACGAGTGGGCCTACGCTCGCGTCGCGGAGGACCTCGCGGACATCGACGTACCGGAGTACGCCCAGATAATCCGCACGATGGGTGCGGAGATCTGTCGCATCGCGTCGCACATGCTCGCGCTCGGGACGTTCTGTCTCGACGTGTACGGCGACTTCACGGCCATCTTCATGTACGCGATGCGGGACCGCGAGAAGGCCCAGAACATCCTCGAAGACCTCACCGGCCAGCGGATGATGTTCAACTACTTCCGACTGGGCGGGGTCGTCTGGGACATTCCCGAACCGCGCGACGAGTTCTTCGGGAAGGTCCGGGACTTCCTCGACGACCTGCCGGGAGCACTCGAGGAGTACCACGACCTCATCACCAGCAACGAGATATTCCAGACCCGGACGGTCGGCACGGGCATCCTCGAACCCGAGACCGCCAAGCAGTACGGCGCGACGGGTCCCGTCGCCCGGGCGTCGGGCATCGACTACGACCTGCGCCGCGACGACTCCTACGGCTACTACGACGAACTCGACTGGAACGTCGTCACCGAGGACGGCTGCGACAACTTCTCGCGACTGCTCGTGCGCATGCGCGAGGTCGAGGAGTCCGCGAAGATCATCGAGCAGTGCGTCGACCTGCTCGAAGACTGGCCCGAAGAGGAACGCGAGATACAGGCCAACGTGCCGCGCACGCTCAAGCCGGACGCGGACACCGAGGTGTACCGGGCGGTCGAGGGTGCGAAGGGCGAACTCGGCATCTACATCCGCGCCGACGGGACCGACAAACCGGCGCGGTTCAAGATCCGGAGTCCGTGCTTCTGTAACCTCTCGGCGCTCCACGAGATGTCCAACGGCGAGTACATTCCGGACCTCGTCGCCACGCTCGGTAGCCTCGACGTGATTCTCGGGGAGGTCGACCGATGAACGTCCTCCTACCGCTTCAGCAGGGCGGCGGCAAGAAGATGCTCCCCGAGACCATCGGCCAGTGGCTGTTCGGCAGCCAGATGGCCGCGTGGCAGGAACTGGTAGCGGCGTTCCTCGGCGCGTTCATCATCGGCAATATCATGCTGGCGATGACGGGCGTCGCCGGACCGTGGGCCAAACGGAAGATAACGGCGTCGTTCACGGACCGCATCGCGGTCAACCGGGTCGGTCCGTTCGGCCTGCTCATCATCGTCGCCGACGCCGTCCGCCTGCTGAGCAAGGAGCTCATCATCCCCGACGGCGCTGACCGCCCGGCGTTCGACGCCGCACCGGTCGTGATGGCCGGGTCGGCGCTGCTCGGGTTCGCCGTCATCCCGATGGGCTCTATCTTCGGCGTCAACGTGCAACTGGCCGACCCCGAGACGGGGCTCGCGTACGTGTTCGCGGTGGCGTCCATCGCGACGCTCGGCGTGACGATGGGCGGCTACGCGTCGAACAACAAGTACTCGATGCTCGGGGCGCTCCGGGCGGTCGCACAGAACATCGCGTACGAGATTCCCCTCGTCATCACCGCAGCGTCGGTGGTCATCTTCACGGGGACGCTCCAGACGAGCCAGATCGTCGCCCAGCAGCAGGAGACGCTCCTCAACATCGGCGGACTGGCGATTCCGGCCTGGTTCGCGTTCGTCAACCCGTTCGCGTTCGTGCTGTTCCTGGTGGCGAACCTGGCGGAAATCGGACGTAACCCGTTCGACATCCCGGAAGCGCCGACGGAAATCGTCGCCGGGTACCAGACGGAGTACTCCAGCGTCTACTTCGTCCTGTTCTACCTCGGCGAGTTCCTGCACATCTTCCTCGGCGGTGCGATAATCGCAACCGTCTTCCTCGGCGGTCCGGACGGCCCGATACTGCCGGGCTTCATCTGGTTCGTCATCAAGATCTGGGCGTTCTTCCTGTTCACGCAGTGGGCGCGGTCGGCCGTGCCGCGCCTCCGCATCGACCAGCTCATCGAGATAGGCTGGAAGGGCATGCTCGTCCTTAGCTTCGCCAATCTCGTCCTCACGGCCGTCATCGTAGGGGTGATGCTCTAATGATCGGAGTCCTGAAATCAATGGCAACAACGATGAAGCACGCACTGGACGGGTCCACGTTCACGGTCGAGTATCCGGACGTGGCACCCGAAGTAAGCCCGCGGTTCCGCGGGGTCCACAAGTTCAGCCAGGAGCGCTGCATCTGGTGTCGCCAGTGCGAGAACGTCTGTCCGAACGACACGATTCAGATCGTTCAGGACGACCAGCGCAACGGCGAGCAGTACAACCTCCACATCGGACAGTGTATCTACTGCCGACTGTGCGAGGAGGTCTGTCCCGTCGACGCCATCCTGCTCACCCAGAACTTCGAGTTCACGGGCGACACCCGGGACGAACTGGTGTACAACAAGGAACAGCTGAAGAACGTACCGTGGTACAAGGACATCGACCCGCTCGAATCGCGAGAGCCCGACCGCGGTGCGTGGATCGGCGAAGGCGAAGGCGAGGTCGACTATCAGTAATCACGCCCGTCTCGAAATGTTGAAAGGGCGTTTCTACGAATCAACAAGGTGACTGAAATGGCATACGAGATGATTGCGTTTGGTCTGTTCGCCCTGGTAACGGTAGCGAGCAGTCTGGGCGCTGTCCTGGTGCGGGACGTGTGGCACTCCGCGCTGCTGCTCGGCGTGTCGCTGCTGAGCTTCGCCGTCCACTACGTGATGTTACAGGCGGAGTTCGTCGCGGCGATGCAGATTCTGGTGTACGTCGGCGGCGTGCTGGTACTCATCACGTTCGCAGTGATGCTCACACGTCAACAGAGTAGTACAGAGGAGGTGACCAACGCATGACCTCGCGTCCGCGGCTACGGAGTCCGTCGACCATGCTCCGCGGCGTCGTCGCCGTGGCGCTGTTCGTCGTTTTCGCCGTCGTGTTCCTCGGCGCGTCCTTCGGTGACGCGACCGGGTTCCCGAACGGCGCGAACATCACCGCCAGCATCGGCTACGCGATGTTCAACCTGTTCGGCATCGGCGGGGAACAGATCGTCGAGAGCGAGGGGTTCCTCGTCGCGTTCGAGATAATCGACCTGGTGCTCGTCGCTGCGCTGGCGGCGGCCGTGATGCTGGCGCGTCGCGAGGAGGCCGGCGCAATCATGACGCCGCTCCGCACTGACGGCGGCGAACCGGACGAGACGACGACCGACGGAGGTGACGAGTGATGGCGGTTCCGGTCGAGAACTACCTGCTGCTCTCGGCGGCCGTGTTCTGTATCGGACTGTTCGGTATCCTCACGCGCGAAAACGCGCTGATGTTCCTCATCAGCGTCGAGCTGATGCTGAACGCCGCGAACATCAACCTCGTCGCGTTCTCCCACTACCACGGCAACGTCACCGGCCAGACGTTCAGCCTGTTCACGCTGGCGCTGGCCGCAGCCGAGGTCGCAGTGGGTATCGGCATCATCCTCGTGCTGTATCGTAACTTCAAGGACGTCGACGTGACCCAGGCGACAACGATGAGGTGGTAACAATGGCGGCAACTGCATTCGAACTGGTTCCGGTTATCGCACTGCTGCCGTTCGTATCGTTCCTGATCGCGCTCTTCGGCGGCGAGTTCGCCAGGAAGATGCTCCCGAAGGGCGGGGCGCTGCCCGGTATCATCGCTATGGGCGGGTCGCTCCTGCTGTCGGGGTGGGCGGCCCTGACGGTCGCGGGCGGCCAGACGTACCACCGACAGATCACGTGGGTCGTCGGTAACGGCACCTTCGACCTGCACTTCGGCGTCTTCGTCGACCCGCTGTCGGCGATGATGCTCGTCATCGTCTCGCTCGTCTCGTTCCTCGTCCACATCTTCAGTCTCGGTTACATGAACGACGAGGACGAGATAGGGCTGCCGCGGTACTACGCCGGGCTCGGCCTGTTCAGCTTCAGCATGCTCGCGTTCGTGTTCGCCGACAACCTGCTGATGGCGTTCATGTTCTTCGAGCTGGTCGGGCTGTGCTCGTACCTGCTCATCGGATTCTGGTTCCGCGAGCCGGCGCCGCCGAGCGCGGCGAAGAAGGCGTTCCTCGTCACCCGCTTCGGTGACTACTTCTTCCTCATCGGCGTCGTCGGCGTGTTCGCCACGTTCGGTACGGCGACCTTCGTCGGCGACAACTCGTTCGTCCACGCGGCCGAGCAGGCGCTCGCCGAGGGCGGTGCGGGCGAGGTGACCACGTTCTTCGGTCTGGACCCGCAGGCGTGGTTCGCCGTGCTCGGACTGCTCGTGCTGGGCGGCGTCATCGGCAAGTCGGCGCAGTTCCCGCTGCACACGTGGCTGCCCGACGCGATGGAGGGTCCGACCCCCGTCTCCGCGCTCATCCACGCTGCGACGATGGTCGCGGCCGGCGTCTACCTCGTCGCCCGGATGTACGGGTTCTACGCCCTGCTGCCGACGGTGCTCGCCATCATCGCGTTCGTCGGCGGATTCACCGCGCTGTTCGCGGCGACGATGGGCGTCGTCAAGGACGAGATAAAGCAGGTGCTGGCGTACTCGACCATCTCCCAGTACGGGTACATGATGCTCGGGCTGGGCGCCGGCGGCTACGTCGCGGCGACCTTCCACCTGATGACCCACGCGTTCTTCAAGGCCCTGCTGTTCCTCGGTGCCGGGTCCGTCATCATCGCCATGCACCACAACGAGGACATGTGGGACATGGGCGGCCTGAAGAACCACATGAAGGTGACGTACTACACCTTCCTCTCGGGGTCGCTCGCCCTGGCGGGCATCGTCCCGTTCGCGGGCTTCTGGTCGAAGGACGAGGTGCTGTACGAGGCGCTCGTCCACGGCATGGAGAACGAGATTCTGCTCGCGGCGTACGCCATGGGGCTGCTCGCGGTGTTCTTCACCGGGTTCTACACGTTCCGGATGGTGTTCCTCACCTTCCACGGCGAACCCCGGACCGACACCGCTCGTGACCCCCACGGCGTCCGCTGGAACGTGAAGGGACCGCTCGTCGTGCTCGGTATCCTCGCGGCGACAGCCGGGTTCGTCAACATGGTGCCGGTCGCGGAGCTGACCGGCGCGCACATCGAGTACCTCCACGCGTGGCTCAACGGTCCGGTGGAGGCGACCAGCGCCCACCACTACGGCGACCTGCTCTCCGAGGTCGCCGGCTACGAGGCGGCGGAGAACGTGTCGCCGCTCGTGCCGGGCGCGGTGAGCCTCGCCCTCGCGCTGGCGGGCGCCGGACTGGCGTGGGCGCTCTACAACGAGGACTCGCCCGAGCCGCACACGGACAAGCTCGGCAGCGCGAAGACCGTACTGTTCAACAACTACTACCAGGACGAGTACCAGGTCTGGCTGGCCGAGGGCGTCACGCTCCCGCTCGCGCGGGCCGCCGACAAGTTCGACCAGGGCGTCATCGACGGCGTCGTCAACGGCGTCTCCAGCGTGAGCCTCTTCGGTGGGAGTCGCGTCAAGCGCGTCCAGAGCGGCGTCGTGACGAACTACGCCCTCCTGCTCGCGTTGAGCTTCGTCGTCCTGCTCGTCGTCATCGGCTTCACGGGAGGTTGGTTCTGAAATGTGGATCGAAGCGCTAATCGCGACTACGCTGGTCAGCGCGTTCGTCGTCTTCGTCGCCCCCAATCGGGTCGCGGGGAAGCTCGCGTTCGCGCTGAGCCTGCTCCCGACGGCCGGGAGCATCTGGATGTACAGTCGGTTCGGCTCGACCGGCGCGGAGGGCAACGCCCTGCTGGGCGGTAGCCTCGCCTTCGAGACGAACGCCAACTGGCTCGCACTCGGGCCGTACTCGCTGAACTGGCACGTCGGCCTCGACGGCATCAGCATGCCGCTGCTCGTACTGACGACGGTGCTCACCCCGCTCGCTATCCTGGCGGCGTGGACGCCCATCGACGAGCGCCAGAGCCAGTTCTACGGCCTGATGCTGTTCATGGAGACGAGCCTGCTCGGCGTCTTCGCGGCGCTCGACTTCTTCGTCTGGTTCGTCTTCTGGGAGATGGTCCTGGTGCCGATGTACCTGCTCATCGGCGTCTGGGGCGGCCCGCGCCGCAAGTACGCGGCGATCAAGTTCTTCGTGTACACGAACGTCGCCTCGCTGGTGATGTTCATCGGGTTCATCGCGCTCGTGTTCGGACTGGGCGACTCGGTGACGTCGATGGACATGCCGGCCATCGCCCAGGCGCTCAACGACGGCGGCATGACAGGGTTCGCCGGCGTGGGCGCGAACACCCTGAAGGTACTGGCGTTCTTCGCCATGTTCCTCGGGTTCGCGGTGAAGGTCCCGGTCGTCCCGTTCCACACGTGGCTGCCGGACGCCCACGTCGAGGCCCCGACGCCGGTCTCCATCATGCTGGCCGGCGTCCTGCTGAAGATGGGGACGTACGCGCTGTTGCGGTTCAACTTCACGATGCTACCGGGCGTGGCGCGCGACTACGCGCTGCTCATCGCCCTGTTCGCCGTCGTGAGCGTCATCTACGGCGCGATGCTGGCGCTCGCCCAGACGGACCTCAAGCGCATCGTCGCGTACTCCTCGGTGTCCTCGATGGGGTACGTCATCCTCGGACTCGTCGCGTACACGATGTACGGCGTCGGCGGTGCGACCTTCCAGATGGTCGCCCACGGGCTCATCTCGGGTCTGATGTTCATGGCGGTCGGCGTCATCTACAACACGACCCACACCCGGATGGTCTCGGACATGTCCGGGCTCGCCGACCGGATGCCCATCACCGTCGCGGTGTTCGTCGCGGGCGCGTTCGGCTACATGGGTCTGCCGCTGATGGCCGGTTTCGCCGCGGAGTTCTTCATCTTCGTCGGCGCGTTCGAGTCGACCGTGCTCGCCGGCACCGTGCTGGGGACGAACGGTCTCGCCATCATCACGGCGATAGCGATGTTCGGCATCGTCATCGTCGCCGGCTACCTGCTGATGGCGATGCAGCAGACGCTGTTCGGGCCGTTCGAGGTCGAGACCGACTACGAGGTCGGCCGCGCGGCGTTCCACGACGTCGCGCCTCTCGTGGTGCTCGTCCTGCTGGTCATCCTGCTCGGGGTCGACCCGAACATCTTCTACACGATGATCCAGGACGCGGTCCGTGACATCCCCACCGTTGCCCAGGCCGCGGCGACGGGAGGTGGTCACTGATGGCGTTCCAGTGGCCGACGTGGTCCGCGATAGCGCCCACGCTCGTCCTCGGCCTGACCGCCATGCTGCTGTTCGTCGTGGACAGCATCTCGCCCGACTCGACGAACCGGGGGCTGCTGTCCGGCATCGCGACCGTCGGGTCGGTCGTCGCGCTCGGCATCACCGGCTGGTTCCTCAGCGCCGGCACGGGCGAGGAGGCCATCACGCTGTACAACGGCGCGCTGGTCGTCGACACGATGAGCCTGTTCTTCGTGCTCATCTTCACCAGCGTCACCGCGCTGGTGACGGTGGCGAGCTACGACTACCTGCGTGACCACTCCTATCAGGCGGAGTACTACGCGCTGGTCGTGCTGGCCGCGACGGGCATGACGCTGATGGCGAGCGCCAACAGCCTCGCCGTCGTGTTCGTCAGCCTCGAACTCGCCAGCCTGCCGTCGTACGCGCTGGTCGCCATCCTCAAGCAGAACCGCGGTAGCGTCGAGGCGGGTCTGAAGTACTTCCTCATCGGCGCGCTGTCGTCGGCCATCTTCGCCTACGGCATCAGCCTCGTCTACGGCGTCACCGGGTCGCTGCGGCTGTCCCAGGTGGCGTCGGTGCTCGCCGGCAGCGGCTGGGACGGCGTCTCGGGCGTGCTCGGCGTCGGCGTGCTGATGGTGCTCGGCGGGTTCGCGTTCAAGACCGCCTCGGTGCCGTTCCACTTCTGGGCGCCCGAGGCGTACGAGGGCGCACCCGCGCCCATCTCGGCGTTCCTCTCGTCGGCCTCGAAGGCCGCCGGGTTCGCCGTCATGTTCCGCGTGTTCACCACCGCGTTCCCCTTCGAGGCCGTCGCCGCGACGGTCGACTGGGTGCTGGTGTTCCAGATACTCGCGGTCGTGACGATGACGCTCGGTAACCTCGCCGCCGCGACCCAGGACAAGGTCAAGCGCATGCTGGCGTACTCGTCCATCGGGCACGCGGGCTACGCACTCATCGGGCTGGCGGCGCTGTACGGCCCGAACGCGAACAACGAGTGGGTGATGGGCGGTGCGATGGTCCACCTGCTCGTCTACGGCTTCATGAACACGGGCGCGTTCCTGTTCATCGGCCTGGTCGAGCACTGGGAACTCGGCCGCACCTTCGAGGACTACAACGGTCTGGCCAAGCAGGCGCCCGTCGCCTGCGTCGCCATGACGGCGTTCATGTTCAGCCTCGCCGGCCTGCCGCCGTTCGCGGGCTTCATGAGCAAGTACGTCCTCTTCGCGGGCGCGGTCGGTGCCGGCTTCTGGTGGCTCGCCGCCCTCGGCGCGGCCAACAGCGCGCTGTCGCTGTTCTACTACAGCCGCGTCGTGAAGGCGATGTGGATAGAGGACCCGTCGGGCGAGTTCGAGATGGAGAGCCGCCCGGTCGGACTCTACGCCGCCATCGTCGCCGCCGCCATCATGACGGTGGCGCTGCTGCCGATGTTCGGTCCCGCCACCAAGGAGGCGTTCGCCGCCGCGGCGGCGCTGTTCGCCTGACCGGCGCAGGACTACTCCCGTCGCTCTTCTCGATTTTCTCGTCTCTCGCCCACCAGCGTCGACGTCGCCGCTTCGTCCGGTCGGCGCGCTTCGGAGACCGAACCACTCAAATCCGCGGTTGCCAACCACGCGGGTATGGGCGAACCGCGCGAACCACGCGAGGAACAGGTAGCTGAAGTGCTCGACAGGCTCTACGAGGCGTACCCCGACTCGACCATCTCGCTGAACTTCTCGACCCGGCTCGAACTGCTCATCGCGGTCGTGCTCTCGGCGCAGTGCACGGACGAACGCGTCAACGAGGAGACGGCGGACCTCTTCGAGAAGTACGAGACGGTCGAGGACTACGCGAACGCAGACGTGGACGAGCTATCGGAGGACATCGGCTCCATCACCTACCACAACAGCAAGGCCGACTACATCGTCAGCTCCGCCCGGACCATGCTGGAGGAGCACGACGGCGAGGTCCCGGACACGATGGACGAACTGACCGAGTTGAAAGGCGTCGGGCGCAAGACGGCGAACGTCGTCCTCCAGCACGGTCACGACGTGGTGGAGGGCATCGTCGTCGACACCCACGTCCAGCGCATCTCGCGACGCCTCGCCATCACGGAGGAGGAACGCCCGAAGGCCATGGAGCAGGACCTGATGTCCGTCGTCCCCGAAAAGGACTGGCAGCAGTACACGCACCTGTTCATCAGCCACGGCCGCGAGACCTGCACCGCGCGCAACCCCGACTGCGGCGACTGCGTGCTTGAGGACCTCTGTCCGTCGTCGAAGCTCGACAACGACGTCGACCTCGCCAGCGGCGAGCCGTGGGACGAGCGCTAGGTCCTCGCGGCGTTCAGAACGCGACGTACTTGATGACGTAGCGGCCGATCCCCAGCACCCACGCCAGGAGCCAGAAGACGACGTAGCCCGCGACGCCGGCGCGGAGCCGCCAGCGCCACGAGGACATGTCCTCGTGTAGTTCGTCGATGTCGACGTCGCGGTCGGGCGCGTCGTACATGTCGTGGGTGCGCTTGACCTGGAAGATGCGGACGATGCCGGTGAGCGCGAACACGAGCATCGCGTACGCCTGCAGTCCGAGGAAGGCGTGGACCGCCGCGAGGCCGCCGAGCTGTGAGACGAAGCGGGGGAGCATCCAGCCGAGGACCGGCACCGTCGTCAGCAGGAGTCCGACGACGATGAACCGGAGGTGGTGGGTGAGCACGTCCCAGGTGACGACCTCGGCGTCGACGATTATCCACGCGCCGTAGAGGTAGAACGGGAAGCTCGCGGTGACTACCAGCGCGACCACCGTCGCCACCGCCGCGTCGCTCACCATGCGAGGGGGTTGGACCGAGCGGCGTTAAACTGTGCGGAACGCCGCCGGACGAATCCGGGGCGCGACGCCCGGATTTCGGCGTGCGAACGCCCCGGTCGCCGCTCCCGGCTCCCTGATGTCAGAAGACGTTTAGCCGTCGAACCGTAAGGTCAGCACGATGGCTGACTCCGACAGTGGGACGCAGGCAGGGGATGCCGACGACGAGTCCCGCGAGGAACTCCGCCGCGAGGTCGAAGGGAAGTACGACTTCGACGATTTCGGCCCCGAGGACATGGCGGAGATGGACCTCGAGGAGTGGGAGGCCGCGTTCGACCCCGACTCGTGGATCACGGGCGACCGCCTGCTCGACAGGGTCGAGGCCGACCTCCGGAATCGGATAGCGAACCGGGACGTGTTCGCGGTTCTCGAACGCGTCACCCGGGACGGCCAGTCCCAGTTGCTCGCCTACTCCGACGAGGGGTACGCTATCGTCTACCCGGACGGGAGCGTCGAGGGGAGCGGGACCGTGCTCCGGGACGTGAAGCCGACCATCGCCCTGGCGTCGATGGAGGAGTACGACGTGCCCGACGCCCCCGACGAGGCCCTGCCGGACCCCGACGAGGTGCCGGAGGGCAGCGGCGAACTGGGGAACAAGCTGATGGGAATCATCGCCGGCATCCACGTCGTCGCGGGCATCGGGATGCTCGTCGCGTGGGTGGTGGTGAGTCTCGGCATTCTCGACGTGTCCCGGAACATCCGCCAGGCGTCGGCGCTGCTGGCGGTGGTCGGTGGCGGATTCCTCCTCTTCGGCCTGTTCGTCCTTCTGCTGGTCGCGAACGCGCGGCTCTCCGACCGCTTCCGTTCGGAGGAGTACCGCAACCGACTTCGGAACGCCGGCGTGGAGTCGGGCGAACGCCCCGACTTCCTGCCGATAGACGACGATGACGCCGAGACGGACGCGGACGATTGACGGCGAAATCGCCGTCAGTCCGACGGCATCGGTGGCTTTAAGCAATTCCCATCCTGAGTTCGGACTGTATGAAGAGGCGGGACTTTCTACTGGCGGCCAGCGGCGTGGCCGGCGGAACAGCCGCGACTGCGTCCGCTGCCGCCCAGGAGACGACGACGTCGGGAGGTGGTAACCAGTCGGGCGGCAACGGGACGACTGGTGGTAACCAGACCGGCGGCAACGGTACCAGCGGGAACAACTCCAGCGGTAACCAGTCGGAAGGGGGTGGCGGAGGCGGTGGCGGTCCGACGAAGACGGTGAAGGTCGTCGACAACGCGTTCGAGCCCCAGGAGATTTCCGTCACTCCCGGCACGACGGTGAAGTGGGTCTGGGAAGGGAACGGCCACAACATCGTCGTCCAGAACCAGCCCAGCGGTTCCAACTGGCAGGGGACGGAAGGCGGCGAGTCGAAGCTGTACGACTCGGGCCACACCCACGAGCACACGTTCGAGGCCACCGGGTCCTACGAGTACTACTGTGCCCCCCACAAGGCACTGGGAATGACGGGCACCATCACCGTCGGAAGCGGCGGCGGCGGTGGCGGCGGAGCCGAGGAGGAGGCCGACCCCGAGGAGATGGGCGTCGCGTTCCAGGCCCACTACGTCGGCATCGCGACGATTCTGATGATGATAGTCTCGCTCATCTACACGTTCTTCTTCCTGAAGTACGGCGAATCCGCACACACGAGCGGAGGTGGACAGTAAATGTCATCGACAGGTAACAGTTACGGCGACATCCACCGCTACGAACCGGCTCGCGAGAGCACGACGGCAGCTATCGCCATCGTCCTGTTGACGATCATCGAGGTCGTGTTCGTCGGCCTGTTCACCTACGGCCTCCTCAACGGCTGGGGGCTGTCGGAGGTCGGCAACATGTATCTCGGCGGTATCCTCGCGGTCGTGTTCATCGACCTCGCGTTCATCCTGATGCTGTACCGCAAGGAGTTCCTCCCCGACGTGATGATCGTCAAGAAGCGTCGTCGCAAGTGGGAGGACCTCTACGTGCGCGAAGGGCAGCAGTACGGTACCGAGTCGGTCGGTGACGCGTGGGAGCAGTTCAAGAAAGCAGTCTACCCCTACTACAAACGATAAAAATGGCAGAAGAGGACAAATATCCAGAGAGTACAGGTCGCCGTCGTTTCGTCAAAGGCGTCGTCGGCAGCGGGACGCTCGCTGCCGCCGGCGTCACCGGGGCGACAGCGTTGAAGGCGACGACCGCCCCGACCGGCGAAGGTGGCGGTATCACGAAGTTCATGGGGATGGAGAACACCGACGGTCCCGCTCCCCGCGGGATGCCCCAGGTCCCGATCGAGATCGACGACGAGGGTTACCTCAAGGGCATGATGCCGGAACCGAAGACCAAGGAGGTCCAGGGACGGGAAGTGACCGTCGCCGAGAAGGAGATCGGCGGCATCACCTACTCGCCCAAGTGGTTCCAGTACTGCGGCGTCCAGACGTACAAGGGCATCGACCCGGAGGCAGATCAGGACAACTACTTCCGGTACAAGGAAGGTGCCAAGTTCGACTGGCAGAGCCAGGAAGTCAGCGCGGGCGACAAGGTCCACGTCGACGACTTCAGCGACTACGAGAGCTGGGGGAACGGCATCGGGAAGTCCGGCCTCGGCAAGCCGGCGATGGTCACCTGGCGGTCCCAGGACGTTCCTGCGAGCGATACGATAACGGTGCAGATCATCCGGAGCAAGCGGGTCGAGAAGATGTCCGGCGAGAGCAAGTGGCTCAAGGAGAGCACGGAGAAGGGGTTCATCGCCAACCTGAACAAGTGCACCCACTTCTGCTGTGTCCCGTCGTTCAAGGGCATCCCTGGCTCCGCCAAGTTCGGCGCGGAGAACATGATATACTGCCCGTGCCACCAGTCGGTCTACGACCCGTACTCGATCGTCGAACTATCGTTCACGGCGCTACCCCGCCCGGGGGACGAGTGACATGAGCCTGGAACCAAAAGACGAACACGACCACGGCGAGTGGCTCAAGGAGAAGGACCTGACGCCGATAGAGTCGACGTTCCTCACGACGCTGATCTGGATGGACCGGCGGTTCCGCATCGTGGACTACCTGGAACTGCTGGAGACGCTGTACTACCGGGTCAACCTCCAGATGCCGAAGAGCCACACGGAACAGTACGGGCTGGACAACAAGTTCTGGTACTGGTACCCCCTCTACGCGCTGGGGAGCTTCTCGACACTCGCGTACGTGGTGGCCGCCATCAGCGGTGCGTTGCTCGGGTTCTACTACTCGCCGTCGACGGCAGGGGACCCATCGGCCGCGTACAACCAGCTAACCTTCATCATGACCGAGCTGAACTTCGGGTTCATGCTCCGGAGCCTCCACCGCTGGTCCGCGCAGGTGATGGTCGCCGCGGTGTTCCTGCACATGCTCCGCGTCTACTTCACGGGCGCGTACAAGGAACCCCGCGAGCTCAACTGGATACTGGGCATCGTGCTCATCAGCCTGACGATGGTGTTCGGGTACACCGGCTACCTCCTGACGTGGGACCAGCTGGCGTACTGGGCCGGCCAGATCGGCGTCGAGATGAGCCTCTCCATCCCGCTGATAGGCGAGTGGGTCGCCCAGCTGATATTCGGCGGGTTCAGCCCGGGACAGCCCACGCTACAACGGATGTACATCATGCACGTGTTCCTGCTCCCGTTCGTCGTGACCACGCTCATCGCGGTCCACATCGGCATCGTCTGGATGCAGGGCATCGCTGAACCACACTAACCATGACCGACGACAACGAACCGCAGACCGACGGAAGCGGCACCGGCATCGTCCCGCCGGACGACGAGACCCCCTCGTGGCTGGAGCGCAAGCAGCGCACGCAGGGGCTCTCCCGGCTGACGTACGAGTACTTCGAGCGGGCCCGTCGCGAGGACCAGGACCTCCGACAGGAGTCCAGCTACGTCGAGCGCGACGTGCTGGCGTTCCCGACGTGGCCCCACGAGATGATCAGGAACCTCTCCATCACGAGCTTCTTCGTGGGGATGATCCTGTTCCTCTCCGCGACGCTCCCGCCCCACCTCGGCGCGCCCGCGGACCCGAGTTCCACGCCGGCCATCATCCTGCCGGACTGGTATCTCTACTGGTCGTTCGGCCTGCTGAAACTCGGCCCGCTCAACCCCGAGCTCGCCATCCTCGGTGGCGAGAAGCTGATGGCGGACCGCACGTACGGCGTCGTCGCGAACGTCGTCGTCGTCGGCATCATCGCCATCGTCCCCTTCCTGAACAAGGGGAGCGCCCGACGGCCCGTCGAACAGCCGTTCTGGGCGGCCGTCGGCGTCTTCGGTATCACGTTCGCTCTCACCATCAGCGGACTGTCCATCAAGAACCTGCTGCCGATCGACTCTCACCTCGCGTTCGACCTGACGTTCCTGCTGCCGTTCGTCGCCGGCTTCATCAGCTACGCGGTGCTGAAGGCGATGCGCGAGGGGTACATGTTCAGCCTGAACCGGCGGTACTACCGACTCCGGCCGCCGAAATAACCCTCTTCTCTCATGCCTGCTTCCGGCGCAGACGACGACGAGTCCGAGAGGAGCGTCTCCGACGACTCCATCGTTCGGGAGACCGACGACGGCATCGTCGCGCGCGAAGTCGTCGTCCCGCTCCGGGTGTACAAGGCGGTGACTGTGTTCTCGACGCTGTTCGCGGTCGCGACGGTCGTCGGCGGGTTCATCGTACTCGACGTGGCGACGAACCGGGCGCGAGCGAGCTTCGAGGAGATGAACGTCCCGCTGGCGTTGGCCGGACTGGCGCTCATCGTCGCCGGCTCGGTGGTGTACGCCTTCTCGACCCGGTTCCGGGCCGAGGGAATGGGAAAGCCTAAAGACGACTCCAACGAACAGTCGAACAATGGCTGACGAATTCGCCAAGGGGCTCGGGATCGCCACGACGGCGGGCCTGGCCTGGATGGTCATCTCGGGCTGGTACACGACGCCGGGGTTCGAGGACACGCAACTCATCGGCGAGGTTCCGGAGGGGCTCGGCCTGTACGGCAACCTCGCGATCGTCCTGCGGGAAGTGTTCTTCTGGCTCGCCATCTTCGGGATGCTCCTGTTCTGGGTGGTCATCCCGGCGTTCCAGAAGGCCCGCGAAGAGTACGCGTAACGACCGACGAACGTCCCGCGTCTCCGTCTCCTCTTCTGCTGCGGCGAATCGTCTCGTTCTCTGCCGACCGTCCGAATCGCCCGTACGGTCCTCGACGGCGCGAGCGGAGCGGACGTCCCGCTACTCCAGCGAGAGGCCGGGATGCCAGCGGTCGACGCCGGCGTCGGCCTTGACGTCGTCCATGCGCGAGAGCAACTTCACGGCGAGACTCGCCGTCTCGGCCGCCCGGTGTTCGCCTTCCGTCCGGAACTCGCCGGTTTCGCGGTTGGCGTACACGGAACAGACCGCGCCCGCCCGGAGGCCGTAGACGCTGGCGATGGTCATGATGGCGCTCGCCTCCATCTCGATGTTCTTCACGTTCGCTTCCTTCAGGTGTTCGACGAGTTCCTCGCTGCCCTCGGCGCGGAACCCTTCGAATCCGGGCCGCCCCTGACCGGCGTAGAAGCTGTCGGCGCTCATCGTCACGCCCGCGTGGTAGTCGTAGTCCAGTCGTTCGGCGGCGGCGACGAGCGCCGCGACCACCTCGTAGTCGGCGACGGCGGGGTAGTCTTCCCGGACGTACTCGTCGCTGGTTCCCTCCTGGCGGACGCCGCCGGTCGTGATGACGAGGTCGCCGACGTCCATCTCCGGCTGTATCGCGCCGCAGGAGCCGACGCGGAGGAAGGTGTCCGCGCCGACGCGGGCGAGTTCCTCGACGGCGATGGCGGCGGACGGACCGCCGATACCCGTCGAGGTCACGGAGACGGGCGCGCCGTCGTACTCGCCGGTGACCGTGCGGTACTCGCGGTGGCGAGCGACCTCCTCGGCCTCGTCCCAGAACTGCGTTATCTTGTCGACTCGCTCGGGGTTGCCGGGGAGCAACACGGCGTCGGCGACGTCGCCTTCGCCGACTTCGAGGTGGTACTGCACGTCGTCGTTGGGGTCCTCGCTGTCGTCCATGCCGGCCCATCGCTCCCGGCCGAAATATGTTCTTCCGTCTACGGCGCGGCCGGAGTCGTCGCGAGCCAGTCGCGTTCGTCCGGCGTCCCTACCCGAGCATCTCCTCGGTGATGGTGTTCGGCAGGAGTTCGCCGAGCGCGTACTCGCTCGTACCGTCGCCTTCGTCGCAGACGACGGGGAAGTCGTCGTCGCAGAACTCCGCGAGCGTCTGCCGGCACATCCCGCAGGGGGTGACGCCGTCCCGGCGGGCGGAACTGACGGCCAGTCGGTCGAACTCCCGGTGGCCCTCCTTGACCGCCTCCGCGACGGCGACCTCCTCGGCGTGCAGGGAGTTGCTGTAGTTCGCGTTCTCGATGTTACAGCCGACGTACACCGTGCCGTCCGCGGTCCGGAGCGCCGCCCCGACCGGGTAGTCCGAGTAGGGGACGTGTGCGTTCGCCTGCACCTCGCGTGCGGCCTCGAGAAGTTCGTCCATACCGCTACTGCGTGACCGCGCCTCAAATAACGAGCGGAGGCGGTCGTCGCCCGGGGAGCACGCCCGCCCGCGGTGCCCGGGCCCGTCTCGGAGCAGAGCCGGCGCGCGTTTCCCCTGCCCCGCGACTTTTCACCCTGTAGCGGCTACGACCGACGATGAGCCAGCAAACCGCGACCGACACGCTCGTCGTCTACAGCGATTACGTCTGCCCGTTCTGTTACCTCGGCAGGGCGTCGCTCGAACGGTACCGGGAGCAACGCGACGACCCGCTGGACGTGGAGTGGCGCGTCTTCGACCTCCGGGGCGGCAAGCGCGACGACGACGGGGAGATAGACCACGACGCCGACGACGGCAAGGACGAGGAGTACTACGAGCAGGCCCGGCAGAACGTCGAACGCCTGCAGGAGCGCTACGACGTGGAGATGTCGATAGACCTCTCGCGCGACGTGGACTCGTGGAACGCGAACAAGGCCGCCGTCCACCTCCGACAGACCCACGACGCCGACGACGCTCGCGCGTTCCACCACGCCGTCTTCGACGCGCTCTGGCAGGACGCCCGCGACATCGGCGACCCGGACGTGCTGGCGGACCTCGCCGAGGACGTCGGCCTCGACCCCGACGAGATTCGCGACGCGGTCGACGACGACGGACTCGACGCCGAACTCCGGGAGCGCTTCGACGCGGCGCGGCGAGCGGGCGTCCGCGGCGTTCCGACGTTCGCCGCCGACGAGCACGCCGCGAGCGGTGCCATCCCGCCGGAGCAGCTCCGGCGGCTCGTCGAGGGGTCGGACGCCTGAGACGCCACGCCGTCGCTCGAACCGGCGGTCGGAACGACGGAACCGGAACCGAGCCCCTGACGTTGGTCCGGTGCGTAGGCCGACGTAGATGGTACTGCTCGTCGCGTCGACGCCCCTGCACGCGGTGCCGGCGAGCGGCCCGACCCTGTCGGCGCTGCTCGCGCTGGCGGCGCTCGGGTCCGTGCTCGTGCTCGCGCTCGCGCTGGCGGCGCTGCGACGCCGGCGCTCGTTGCCGTACGCCCTCGTCGCCCTGGCGTTCGCGGCGCTCTCGGCCCGGGCACTCGTCGGCGCGCTGACGATGACCGGCCACCTCGGGCCGTCGACCCACCACCTCGCGGAGCACGGGCTCGACGTCGCCGTGGTCGGCCTGCTCGTCGGCGCGGTGTACTACGCACGGACGGTGGAGCGAGAGCTATGACCGACCAGGGAACGCGCATCCGACGTCGCGTCGATTCGAAACCCGGCGTCCACTTCAACGCGCTCGTCAGGGGGCTGGACCTCGCGCCCGGGCAGGTCCAGTACCACCTTCGGGGCCTGCTCGCCGACGACAGGGTCGTCCGCGAGCAACTGTACGGCAAGACCCACTACTACCCGCCGGAGTACGACGACTGGGAGCGTGCCGCGCTGGCGCTGCTGCGGCGCGAGACAGTCCGGGACCTCCTTCTCACGCTGCTGGAGCGCGAACGAGCGCGGCCCGCGGACCTCGCCGAGGAACTCGACGTCGCCCGGAGTACGGTGGAGTGGCACGTCGGTCACCTCCAGGAACAGGACCTCGTCGAGAAGCGCCGGGACGACCGCAACCGGGTGACGCTCGTCCCGACGCATCCCGAGCGGACGACGCGCCTGCTCGCCGCAATCGAACCGTCGCTGCCGGAGCGCATGGTCGACCGGTTCACCCGCCTCGTCGACGACCTGTTGGCCGAGTAATATTTCCGTCGAGGTCGCGTACCGTTCCCGGATGGGGTCCAGCGAGAGCGTCGCCGTCGTCGGCGGCGCGATGGGCGGACTGGCCGCGGCCCACCACCTCGCGGCCCGGGGCCGCGAGGTGACCCTGTACGAGCGCCAGCGCTACGACGAGAAGCGAGTCAACTGCGGGGAGGCGATGACGGCCGCCTCGGCCGTCCCGCTGGCGAAGACGCCGGAGAACGGCTTCCTCAATCCCGTCCCGGCGTTCGAGGTGAGCGTTCGCGTCGACGGCCGCCACCTCGGCACCGGAACCTTCCCCGCCGAGGACGGGTTCGTCACCGACAGGAACGCCGTGGAGCGCGCGTGGGCCGAGCGGCTCTCGGCGCGAGGCGTCGCGGTCGAGGCGGGCCGCGGCGTGACGAAGGACGAGTTCCGGGAACTGGGCCGCGAACACGACCTGGTGGTCGACGCCACCGGTCAGCCGTCGCTGGCGAGCAAGGTCCGGAGCGCGACCGACGAGTACGCCGGGTGGATGGTCGCGCTCAATGCCGACGCGACCGGCGACTTCGCCGACCTCCATCCTCGCGCCCGCATCGTCTTCGAGGGGTATCTCGGATACGCGTGGGCGTTCCCGAAGAGCGAGACGCGCGCCAACGTCGGCGTCGGGTGGCACGATCCGCCGGAAGACTACTTCGCCGCCCTCCGGTCGGCCTGCGAGCGCAACGGGTGGCCCGTCCCCGACCGCGCCGCGACCAACGTCGACGTCATCCCGCGCGGGCCGAGTCTCGACCCGGAACGTCTCCACCTGCCGGAACTGAACGCGGTCCGCGTGGGCGACGCCGCCGGAATCGCCAACCGCTTCACGGGCAAGGGCATCTCGCAGGCGATTCACTCGGCCCGGCTGCTCGCCGACTGCGTCGCCGCGGGCCGGGTCGCCGACTATCCGCGGCGACTCCACCGCTCGATGCGCGCGGAGTACCTCCTCTCGTCGCTGGCGACGTCGGTGATCGCGGCGGGCCGGTCCGACCTGCTCGCGGCGATGCTCGACGCCGCGTCGGGCATCGACATCGAGGAGGTCGACCGTCGGGCACGGAAGGCGCTGTCGCGGCTCCTGCGTCGTCCCGTGCTGGCCGCGCGACTGTTCGCGGTGCCCGCCGTTCGACGGGCGGTGTGGACGGCGGCGCGGAACGACTGGGAGTACCGCCGCCGCCGTTCGCCGGGTCGGTGAGTCACGACCGGGCGACGGAGTCGGTCGCCACCCCACAGAGGGGTCGCTACGCGCTCTCGACGCCGAAGTAGGCGAGGTTGCCCGCGAGCAGCGCGACGCTGCCGACGAAGAAGAGCGCGCCGACGGGCGAGGCGAGGTCGACGAACAGCCAGTACAGCGGCGCGGCGGCGGACGGGCCGACCGCGACGACCGCGAGTTCCGAGACGATAGGACCGCAGCAACAGCAGGCGTTCGGCGCGGCGACGGCGGCGGTGCCCGTCGTCGCCTCGGTCGTCCCGGCGCTCGCGTCGGCGAGCCACTGCCGTGCGACGACGGCTCCGTTCAGACCGACGAGCACCGCCACGACGCCGACCTGTATCGCCATCCCGAGCGAGACGACGCCGCTGGTCGGGACGGAGGGGAAGTAGAACTCGACCGCCGACCAGTAGACGAGCGGGTTCGCTACCGGCGCGACGGTCACGAACCGGTGGGTCGGCATGTTGACGCCGTGCTCGGGGACGAAGGTGATCATCCCCATCGAGAACATGAAGAAGAGGCCGGCGAGCACGCCCGTTCCGATGCCGAACCGGCGAGCCGCGCCGTCGCGGAGGACTCGCGCGAGGGGCTCGCGGGCGTCCCGGTAGAGGACGTACCCCACGGCCAGTGGCAGGGCGACGACGAGCAGGTAGCCCGCGGGGTTCGTCCGACTGCCGAGCATGGGGTAGGCGACCCACATCCCCAGCAGCGCGCCGAGCATGGCGAACCGCGGGCGGTCGGGGTACTTCAGCCGACCGGCGACGAGGCTGACGAGCGCGATACCGACGCCGACTGCGAGCGTCAGCGGGCCGTACCACGCGCGAGCGATGGGCATCTGGGAGGCCCGCAGCGTCTCGACCGGCGACAGTTGGACGAGACCGACCGCGCCCCCGGCGGCGACCACGAGACCGAGGAAGACGCCGCCGAGCGCGGAGCTTCGCGGCACGTCGCCTCGACCCAGGAAGACGCTGCCGGCGACGACGACTACCCCTGCGACCAGCACGGCCAGTGCGAGCCACTGGGGGTACGGTCGGGGGTGACCGCCGCCGTGGGCCGCGGCGACGCCGGAGAGGGCCGTCAGCCCGCCGAGCGCGGAGAGAAGTAGTCCCCGTATCGATGCGGTTCTCATGCCTGGGCGTTGCGGTCGGACGGGCATGTAAACTCCGGATTCGTCGAGTGACGGTCTCGCGTCCGGGGCGCTCCGGCGGCGGCCGGTCCGGGTACGGCGGGGTCGCTATCGGGGCCTCGCCTTCCAGGCGTCGACGTACGCAGACGCGACCCGGTAGTACTCCTCGGCGAACCGCGGAAACGCGCCGACGGCGAGCGCCGCGACGGTCGCCGCGAACGCCACCGACTCCAGCGGGAGGGCGAACTCCACGGCGAGCGCGCCGCCGCCGTAGGCGGCCACCGCCAGCGCCACGCCGAAGTAGAAGACGCGGAAGACGACCAGGAGCGGGGTCACCGACACCCAGCCGGGAACCGAGGTGCCGAGCGGGGTGACCCAGCCGCCGCGAATCGCGGCGGCACCGACGACCATCGTCGTCCAGGCGACGAGGGCGGCGGTCTTGACGCCCGCGTACCGGTTGGTCGCCGTCGTCGCGACGTGCCAGAGCACGGGGAGACCGGTGAGCGAGACGTCGGCGAACGCGTACACGAGGTCGTCGATGAAGCGGCCGACGCCGTCCTTCTCGACGGTCGTCGTCTTCCCGAGGCCGTACCAGGAGCTACGGCGGGCGCTCCGCGCTGGTCGCGTCTCCCTGCCCGGCGGGTCGCCCATGATACGGACCTACACGGTCGACGATAATAGAACTCCTGCCGACGCGGGGAGGCGAGGCTCCGCGTCACGCGGGAAGAGAACGCTCCGGTCCACGTCGGGACCGCGAAAATCAGTCGGCGAGGGTGCGGGCCGCGCTCATCCGAGCACGTACCGCAGCGCCGGGTAGCGCTCGACCAGGGCTTCGCCGTCGACCTCGTACTCCTCGATGATGCTGTCCAGCCCGAGGATGTGGCCAGCGCCGAACGCCGCGACGGCGAGGAACACGAGCATGTAGGCGAAGTCGCCGTTGATGAACCCGTGTTCGACGCTCCAGTTCCCGAGGTAGAACGTGAGCATCATGAACGCGCCGAAGAACGCCGCGAGGCGGACGAACGCGCCCACGAGCAGGCCCAGTCCGATGAGGAACTCGCCCCACGGGACCGCGACGTTCACGAAGTCCACGAACCAGGGGGTCGTGCCCATCCAGTTGAACAGCCCGGTCGCGGGGCTGGCCGCCGGGACGTTGGTCAGGTAGCCCGCCGCGTCGAACGGTTCGGCCGCCGCGATCTTCGTCCACCCCGAGTGGAGGAACGCGTAGCCCATCATCAGCCGGAGCGCGAGGACGAACCACGCGCTCAGGCTGTGCGCCTGGCCGCGGACCGTCAGGCCGCCCAGCTTGCTCTCGAACGTGTTCGCTCCAGTCTCGATTTCGTTAGTTGCCATCGTCGGTCACCTTACAGGTACATCTTGGACGGAAGATTGCATATAAGTAGAGAGTCGTTCTCACGACACTGGAACCGTTCCCGCCCCGTGAGAACGAGCCCGCCCCTCGGCCGTTTCGACGGTGCGTCTCGTCGTGATTCGGCGTCGCTCGTCTCCCGTCCGTGCGTCGGCCGACCACGGGTGAGCTCCGACGGGTGAACCGACCGGCTTCCCCGCCGCCACCCCGTCGGTCGTCTCACTCGACGACGATAGCGCCTTTCATCCCCATCGCCTTGTGGGGGTTGCAGTAGTACTTGTGCGTTCCCGCACTGTCGAAGGTCTGTTCGAACGTCGCGCCCTCCTCGGACATCATGTCGCTCTCGAAGTCGCCGTTCTTCGCCACGACGTTGTGCATGCTGCCCTTACCGGTCCACTTCCAGACGACCGTAGTGCCCTTCGAGACCTTCACCGCCGCCGGAGAGAAGGCGTTGTTACCGCTGTTACCCTTCGTCCCGACCTTCACCGTCACCTTCTTCGAGCCCGTTTCGTCGGTTACGCCGTCGAAGTTGGTCACGCCGTCGAACCAGCCGCCGAACTCAGACGACGAGGACTGGTCGCCGCCGTCGGTGGTCGTTGCGCCTTCACCGCTGTCGGTGGTCGTTCCGCCGCCGTCGCCGTCCGTCTGGCCCCCCAGACAGCCGGCCAGCAGGCTCGTGCTCGTCGCCGCGATACCGAGGGTCTTCAGGTACGTGCGTCGATCTGATCGCATCTGTATCACTCGCTTTCGACTTTCGAGGCCGTACAAAAGACGATGGCTCCGGTTCCCGACGACTGGGAACGGACGAACATGTTCGGCAGTCGAGGTAGGTGCCGGCGAGACGTACCGGGTCGCATGAACGACAGCACGACCGTCGCTACCGCGGACGACCCGGGCGACGAAACGGCGACGACCGTGACGGTGCGCTGTACGGGTCACGTCAGGACCGCCATCGGCGAGTCCCGCCTGGAGTTCAGCTTCGAGGGCTCGACGCTCAGGGAGTTCCTCGACGCCTTCTTCGAGGAGTACGACGTCGCCGACCTCATCATCGCCGAGACGGAGGCGGACGCGACGACCCGTGGCTGGGCCGAGGTGAGCGACCTCCCGGGGACGTGGCGGAAGAACCCCGAGGGCGAACAGACCCGCACGTACGCCCGCGTGACGGTCGACGGCCGGTTCAACGAGCACCTGGACGGACTGGACACCGAACTGCGCGACGGCGACCGGGTCGCGCTCATGTACCCGTTCATCTTCTGCTGCTGACGACCGTCGGGGATCCCGACCGCCTTGCGCGTACCGCGACGGCGCGCCGACGGTCAGTCCGCGTTCACCGCACAGGAGTCGTCGGCGTAGTCCACGTCGGCGACGGAGTCGATGGGGTCCTCGCCGCAGACGGGACAGTCCGGATTCTGTCGGTACTCGACCTCCTCGAAGCTCATGGCCATCGCGTCGTAGAACAGCATCCGCCCTTCGAGGAGGTCGCCGACGCCGACGACGGCCTTGACCGCCTCGGTGGCCTGCACGCAGCCGACGGTCCCGGGGAGGACGCCGAGGACGCCCGTGCTCGCGCAGTCGGCGACCATCCCCTCCGGAGGCGCTTCGGGGAACAGGCAGCGGTAGCAGGGGCCGCCGGGCGTGACGGTGGTGACCTGCCCCTCGAACTTGTAGATGGCTCCGTGGGAGAAGGGGACGTCGGCGAGCGTGCAGGCGTCGTTGACGAGGTAGCGCGTCTGGAAGTTGTCCGTCGCGTCCACGACGAAGTCGTAGCCGTCGACTAGTTCCTCGACGTTCCCCGGTTCGACCCGCGTCTGGTGGCGCTCGACGGTCACGTCGGGGTTCAGGTCGGCGACGAACTCGGCGGCGCTGTCGACCTTCGGCCGGCCGACGTCGTCGTCGCCGTGGACGACCTGGCGCTGGAGGTTGCTCCGCTCGACGACGTCGTCGTCGGCGACGCCGAGCGTCCCGACGCCCGCGGCGGCGAGATACTGGATGGCCGGCGAGCCGAGACCGCCGGCGCCGACGACCAGCACCGACGCGTCCAGCAGCGCCGCCTGGCCGTCCGTGCCCACCTCGTCCATGATGATGTGCCGGGAGTAGCGGTCGAGTTGCGTCGCGTCGAGCGAGAGACCCATACGCACGCTTGGCGGTCGTTCGACATAAACGCGTGGTCCGGCAGCGACGTCGCGACGAGCCGCCCGAGTCGGTCGTGCGAGCCACCCCGTACGCGGGGCGGACGAAGGACCGCCGTACTCAGACGTTCCCGCTGAGCGCGTCGAACACGTCGTCGGTGAACTGCTGTTCGGACCAGAGGCCGACCTCGGAGCCGCCAGCGACGATGGCGGACTCCACCGGCACCCGCCCGCCGCCCATCCGGGCGTGTCCGCCGGCGTTCGCACCCGGAATGTCGTCGACGGCTTCCTGGAGCGCCCGACCCATGTGAACCCGGTCGTCGCGCGAACGCCCCGAGAGGTGGAGGGCGTCCTCGCGCCGCCCGTAGACGACGACCGCCGTGATGCCTTCGAGCTGCATCAGTTCGTCGGCGGCCTGCGGGATGGCGTCGGCGTTCGACAGTTCGCCGACGTTGCTGACCGCGAACGAACCTCGCACCTCCCGGTCCGTGATTGCCCGCGATTTCACCTCGAGCACCTCCGCGCTGACCTGCGGGTTGGCGATGCGGTCGAGGCGATGTTCGTCGATGCCGCGGTAGAGGAAGGCGCTCGCGTCGAACTCCGCCTCCGAGCAACCGTTGGTCAGGTGTTTCGTGTCCGACTGGATGCCGTATATGAGACCTGTCGCGACCAGCGAGGGGAGTGCGAGGTCGTTCTCGGGCGGGACAGCGTCGGGACCGATGGGGTCCGCGCCGAGGTCGCGGAAGTACTCGGCGACGATGGTCGAGCACGCGCCGTAGCTCGTCCGCTTGTCGGTGAACACCTCGCCGGTGCCGTTACCGGGATGGTGGTCGATGACGGCGTACGGTTCGATGCGCTCCGCCCCGTCGAAGCCCCGGGGCGTGTTGTGGTCGACGAGCACGATGGTGGACGCGGTGAGGTCGGTGACGTCGTCGACCGATTCGAGATCGAGGTCGAGGACGGTCCGGAACGCTCGGTTCTCCTGGTGGCGTATCTGGCCGGAGTACTGCAGCGTCGCGTCCGTGTCGACCGCTTCGGCGAGGTGAGCGACGCCGACGGCGCAGGCCATCGCGTCCGGATCGGGGTTTGGATGCATCAAAACGACTATCTCGTCGCGTTTCGCCAGCGCCCGCCGAAGTCGGGCGCCCATCGGCCGGCGAATCCAGCGCACGACGAGCCACAGCGAGACGGCGACCACGACGACGCCGAGCACCGCCACGGCGACGAGGACCGGATTCGTAGCGCTGTAGGCCTCGACCTCCCGGACCAGGCTTCGTGCAGTCGGTGCCGACCCGCCGCCCGGAAACTCCATATTCCCTGGACGATACGAGAAAACAAGAATTTTTCGCGATGATTACAGGTGTCAGACGCTAACAGAACTCCGATATCGCCGGGCGATACCCCTCGCGGAACGTCGGGTACTCGAACTCGTACCCGAGTTCCCGGAGTTTCTCGTTCGAGCAGCGCTTGCTCGTCCGCGCGCGCTCGGACTGTCCCGCGGGCCGAACCTCGGGGCGTTCGACGCCGCACTCGTCCGCAAGCCACCTGGCGAGCGTGGGTCGTTTCACCGGCTCGTCGTCGACGACGAGCACGACGTCGTCGCGCGCGTAATCCTCCGTCAGCAGGAACCGGACCGCCCCCGCGGCGTCGTCGCGGTGGACGAGGTTCAGGTAGCCCTCGGCCACCGGCCCGTCGAGATACCGTTCTATCCGGTAGCGGTCCGGGCCGTAGAGTCCAGCGAACCGCGCGACAGTGCCGTCCATCGCCCCCGTCTCCTGGCGGGCGATGCGCTCCGCCTCGACCAGTACCTCCTCGCGCTCGGTCGTCGGATTCAGGGGCGTCCGCTCGTCCACCCACGCGCCGTCCCGGTCGCCGTACACGCCCGTACTCGACGTGTAGACGAACCTGTCCGGCGGGTCAGCCCGATTCGCGAACGTCTCGACCGCCGTGCCCAGACCGTCGACGTACGCGGTCCGCGCCGACTCGACGTCGCGCCCGCCCGCGCTGGCCGCGTAGACCACCGCGTCGACGTCGGGGACGGCGGCGAGGTCGTCCGACTCCGTCACGTCCGCCCTGACCGCGTCGAAACCGGCGTCCTCGATGGCGCGAATCCCCCCCGCGGAGCGACGGACGCCGACGACGCGGTGACCGCCGGCGGCGAGCTGCCGGCCGAGTTCGAGACCGACGTACCCACAGCCCAGGATTGCGACGTTCATACCAACTCTTGGGGTCGTCTCCGGAAAAAACCGGTCGTCCTACGCGGCGTTCTGCTCGGCGATGGCGTGATGGATTCGGGCGTACTCCGCCAGCGTCATCTCCCGGCGACCTTCCACCATCTGCTGGACCGTCCGCGCCTCGACGTCCTCGTCGAGTTCCGCGGCGAGCGAATCCACGTCCAGGACCGCCGTCGTCATCCCCATCAGCAGGTGGTCGCGCACCTCCGCGACGATGGCGTCCTTCGCCGGCGCGTCCTCGGCGGTCGCCAGGATGGCTGCGGCGTCCTCGACGGTCAACTCGGGAGCGGCGCCGTCCGCGAGTCCGGCGACGACCTCGCGGTCCACGTCCGTCCGTTCGACGACGGCGTCGACGCCCACCGTCTCGACGGTTTCGGCGAGTTCAGCCTCGTACTGCTCCCGCAGTTCCTCGGGCGTCAGCTCTCCAGGCTCCGATATCTCGTCGTAGAGCATGGTCGACCAGTGGAGAGCGCGAGTGAAAGGGGTTGTCACTCCGGGCGGACCAGCCGGGCGAGCGCTCGTCGGCGTCGCCGTTCACGTCGCCGACGCCGCGACGGTTCGGCGGGACGACGACGGCGACGGTGGTCCAGGTCCGGAACGACACCGGCGTCGTCCGTCCCACCGTCTCTCGTTGCCCGTCGTCGTCCACGTCCACTCGGACAGTCCCGGCCTCCCGGACGTAGGTCGTCCCGCCGGGCACGTCGGGCGTCCCGTTGGGTGCTCGGACGACGAACCGCTCGTAGCCGCCCCGTACGTCGACCTGCCAGACGTTGACCGTCGCGTACCAGTAGCCCGGAACCGGGGCGACGGGGAGGCCGGCCGGCACGTCGGAGATCACCTCGTCGAACCGGCGCTTCTGGGCGTACTCGCTGAGGTTGTCCACGGCGGCTCCCGCGACGCGTTTCAGTTCGGCTCTCACCACGTCCCGGGTCTGCGACAGCGTCCCGTTCACCGACTCCTGTTTCGGCCGGCTGACGTTCCGCCGTGCGGCGTCGAGCGCGATTCGCGTCGCGAGTCGAACCCGGCCGCGCTCGACGGCCGACCAGGAGCCGCGGCGTTCGGTCGCGAGCGCAGTCGTTATCGTCCGCGCTGCGGAGCCGTTCACGACCGCCATCGCTCGCTCGTCGGTCGTCTTCCAGCGCGCCAGTCCGCGGGCGACGCCTCGCCGGACCGTCCCGTCGTCGAGTCCCGAGACGCCGGGCGGCGTTCGCCGGAGACGCGACCGGACTCTCCGCTCGACGCCGTCGAGCGACGACGCGAGCGACGACCGTAGCTCGTTCCGACGGGTCCGGAGCGTCGCGTTGGACGCGGACGCGAGCGTCCGATTCGCCGCGCGCAGCGTCAGGGCCGCCGTCCGCACGTCGACCCGAGACTCCCCGCGGCCGCCGGGGAGGTTCCCGACGACGGCGTCGGCGGCGTCACCGTAGGGTGCCGTGAACACGTTGACGTTCCGGGCGGCCATCGGGTGGACGGACCTCCCGGACGGGACCGCCGGGACCTGTCGGTGCTCGACCGCGGCGAGGGTGAGGTACGGCGGTGCGCCGGTGACGTCGAGGTCGACCGCGGACCCGGGGCCGGCGGCCGACACCTGCCGACGCTCCGGTGCGTCGACGCTCCGCCGTGCCCGGAGGATGCGCTGAATCTTCCCCAGCGAGACGCCGGTCGCGTCGCCGACGACGTCGCCCAGCCGACGGCGAGCCTCCTTCGAGCGGTCGGCCCGTTCGTCGAGTCGCGTGAGGACGCGGTCGAGGTACGCTGCCCGGGCGGCGAACCGCGCTCGTTCGACGGCGTGGTCGTATCTGGACGGCGCTCCAAGCAGTTCGCTCCGGCGCTCGCGAAGCCGCTTCGCCAGTTTCGCCGCCGGGTTCGTCCACCCGGCGAGTCGCCCGCGTGGCATCGACACCGAGACGTTCCGGACCCGGTCGCGCACCGACGCCAGGTCGCGGTACGTCCGGTCGCGCAGTCCGTCGGGGCGCTCCCCCTGGACCGTCACCGGTCGGGTGTCGACGGCGCGTCTCGCCGCTCGCCGCGCCAGTCGGTCCGTGCCGCCCCGGTCTTCGACCAGTTCCGAGACGGCCGCCTCCTCGACGTCGGCGAGGTTCGGCCCGCCGAGCGGACCACCCTGCTCGTGGACCGACGCGACGGGTCGCGGCGGGGCCGGCGTTCCGGAGCGGTGGTCACCGGCCACGCCGAGTGCGACGTCGACGACCTCCCGCCAGCGCGCCACGGTTCGTCTCGTCCGGTCGCCGTTCCGCCAGGTGCGGACGACGGCGTGCCGGCGGACGACGCGCCGTCCCGAGTCCCAGAGGAGATGCCAGCCGGCGGGCGTCTCCGGCGTCTCCGTGCTCGCCGTCGTGACCGAGACGCGGGTTCGTTCGGTCTCGTTCGCGAGCGTCCAGTTCTTCCCCGGCCGCTCTGGAGCCGGCTTCGACTCCTGGCGAACCGGTCGGACCGAGGCCACCAGACGCGCCCTCACGCCGTAGGCGTCGGCCAGCGCGGCGTCCAGTTCGTCGTCCGACCGCCCGCCGATGAAGTCGTACAGCGCCCGGTCCGCCGTCCCGTCGACCGCGACGGTGGTCGACGTCTCCGGTGAGCGAGCCCCGCCGCCGACGCCGGGGAGTCCGGTCGGAGCGCGGCGGTCCGTCCGCTCCAGGAGGTAGTCGACCCAGGGGCCGCCCCGGCGCTCGATGGGAGCGAGGAGGTCGGTCAGGCCGACGCGAGCGGTCGCGCGGCGGAGCGCCGACCGGCCGGCCGGGTCGCTGTGACCGAACGCCGCCCGCTGTTCGCCCAGGAGCGCACCGTTCGTCATCAGTTCGACGTGGCGGTTCGCCAGCACGTTCTCGATGGGTGCGCCGCCGTGCTGGGCGTAGCCGCGCGCCCAGACGACGGGATACAGCCGGGCGGTGAGCCGCCGTCCGAGGCCCGGTTTCAGCGGCCCGCGGCTCAGCCGTCGCTCGAACCGGGCGACGCGGCGGTGGAGGGCGAGCACGGGCGTCGCCACCGTGAGCGTGACCGTCCGGGACTCCCGCGCCACCTCCCGTCCGCCTCGTTCGACCCGGACGGAGAGGTTCTCGACGCGGACGCGGAGGCCGCTCTCGGCCGGCGCGCCGACCGGTTCGACCGTCACGTCCCGCTTGGCCCGCCGGAGCGTGCTCGCGTTCGGCGTCGGCGACAGCGTCACCGACGCGCGGGCGTCGCCGACCCGGGTCGCCACGGTTCGCAGTTCGCGGCGCGCGGTCACGTAGATCCGCAGGCGGAGATAGTCCCGGAAGGGGGCGGAAGCGTTCAGGACGCGTCCGGTGCTGGTGTTCGCAGGCTCGACCACGGGCCGAGCGGCGGCGTCTCGGCCGGCGTGCTGTACGGCGTCCCGGAGCGCCGTCCGCGAACTCGCCACGGCACGCTCGACGGCCTCGTCCGCGTCCCGGTCGACGGTCGGTGGCGGTCGAGAGACGATGGTCGCCGAGAGGGTCGCGCTGCCGACGAGCAGCAGGACGCCGACGAGCGCGAACGGCACCCGGGCGCGCGTGTCGTCGGCGAGTCTCACGCCGACCACACCCTGACGACGACCTCGACGCGAGCGACGGCGGTGGACGCGGCCGCGCGGTCCGGCGATGCGTAACGGGCCCGCAGTTCGGATTCGACGGTCGCTGCGAGCGCGTCGACGAGTTCGCGGCGAACGCCGGCGGCGTCGCCCGCAGCGAGTTCGCCGTCGACGTCGGCGTCGGTCAGTGCCGCGAGACGACGGAGGCGCGGGAGCGCCAGCGGTGTGGTCCGGCGATTCCGGAGCGCGACTCCGAGTCGACCCGGCGGGAAGAGACCGCGGACGACGCTTCGCGCGACGGCGTCGGCGACGCCGCCGTACGTCCGCCAGCCTTCGGGACGTCCGGCGTTCTCGGCGGGGGCCATCCCGCTCGGGAGGGTGACGCTCGCGGCGTGGACGTCGGCGTCCGGCGGTGGCGACGGACCGAGCACGCAGCGACCGGCGACGCTGGCGTCCGGGTACGGTTCCCAGCGTGCGACGACCTGCACGCGCCGGGTCCGGTCGCTGGCGACATCGAACCGTCGGAGTTTCCGGTCGAGCGCGCGCTCGAAGCCGCCGGTCCGGCGAGCGCGTTCGGCGTCCGCCACTGCGACGTCGCCAGCCGCGCAGGCGGCCGCGAGGCCGGCGACCGTGTCGTGGGCGCTTCGGCGGTACCTCCGCCCGTCCGCGGTCGAGAGCGTGTAGTTCACCTGCGCCGTCGCGGTCGTCAGCGTCGTGGCGACCGATTCGGCGGGGTCCGGTGCGGCGCGGTCGGGCGCGTCGGCGTGGACGAGCGTCAGCGCTGCGGCGCTCACGAGCAGCAGACAGAGCGTCGCGTCGAGTGCGGTGCTGACGGCCCTCATCGCCACACCGCCACCTGGAGTCGGCCTGGTCGGACCGCGCCGGGGGCGACGCGGACGCTCACGGTGGTCGACGCCGTCTCCGCGTCCGGCGGGGCCTCGGGACCGGCGTGCCACCGCTCGCCGGCCGTCGACAGGGTCACCGCGAGGGAGGGACCGTCCGGTCCCGCGGCGAGCGCGCTCCGGAGAGTCGCGGGGTCGACCACGCCGTTCGTCGTCGCGGCCGCCTCGACCTCGGGAAGTACGTCTCTCGCGTGATTCCGTTCCGCCTCCGGGAGCGCGCTGGACAGCGTCCCGGCGTAGGTCGCGAGACCGACGGCGACGGCGAAGACGGCGACGAGCGCGACGAGCGGCTCGGTCTGGCCCCTATCCGGCGACCAGCGTCGCATCGAACCCCTCCCAGGAGACACAGCGGACGAGCAGTCGGTCGGCGGCGGGACGCCACTCCGGTCGGCGGTCGCGAGCGTCCTGGACCGCGGTCCGGAAGACGGCCGGCGAGTCGAACGCCGTCTCGGGCGACGCGCCGTGGGCGACGGCGTCGAGGCCGGTCCCCGCTGCGACGGGTGCGACGGGGCCGTACGCGAACGTCGCGTGGGCGGTCCCCCCGTCGCCGCGGAGTCCGAGGCGGTGCGCGCCGATCCGTATCTCGTCGGCCGAGAGGGGATGTTCGGCGGTCGCGGCGTACTCGCAGTCCGCGACCGAATCGACGGTGCTGGCCACTCCGGCGGCGTCGGGCGGGGGTGCGGTCGGGAACGAGGCTGCGACGCCGAACGCCGCGGCGCTCGCGGCGGCGACGCCGATCCAGACGTACCACGCGTCGACTGGTGCGTCGAGCATGGCCCCGTCTGGTCCCGTCTCCGTACTTGAACCTACGTGAGCGCGCTCGCCCCGGCGAACGCCGCGAGGTAGACTGCGGTGGCGGACAGGAGCGAGAGGCCGACGCGGTAGCCGACGAGGGTCCGGTCGACCCCGCGTTCGAGCCCGGTCGCGAGCGCTGTCACGACGCCGGCGAGCAGGAGGACGTAGGTCCCGACCGCGAGGCCGAGCGCGGCCGTGGGGACGGCGCCGCCGAACTCGCCGGTGCCGGCCATCCCCCGGGCGAGCGCGACGGTCGCACCGGCGACCAGCGGGCCGAACGCGGCGGCGGTGCTCCTCAGCGTGCCCGTCACCTGTCCGAGCTCGCGGCGGGCCTCGCGCTCGACCTCGCGGAGGTCGTCCAGGTGGTCGGCCATCGAGACGATCGCGGACCCGGCGGGCCGCCCCTCCCGGGCGGCCAGCGCGAGCAGGGCGGCGGCGCTCCTGGCGCGCGGACTGGGGACGTCCGCGAGCGCGCCGTGCTCGCCGAGGAACGCCTCGCGGACGCCCGCCCGGAGCAGTCGCTGGTTGCGCGCGGCGGCGGCGAGCACGTCGCCCGTCTCGCCGGCCACCTCCTCGGCCGCGGCGGCGACGGCGTCCTCGACGGCCGTGCCCTCCTTCACCCGGCGACCGACGAGGTAGAGCGCGTCCGCGAGGTGGGTCTCGACCGCCCGGACGCGCTCCCGGACCGCGACGACGGGCCGGGTCCACCCGACCAGTGCGGTCCCGGCCAGGCTACCGGCGGCGGCCACCCAGCGCGTCCACGCCGGGAGCAGCACGGGCGCGGCGAGAAACGCGGTCGCGCCGACCGCGAGCGCGCCCGCGGCGACGCGCCAGCGTCCGTCGGGCACGTCGGGGTGCGCGCGAGTGACAGCGGGCGGCGGGAAGGCGACGGGTCGGCGCGCGAGCAGCCACGCGCTCGCGCCGAGCAGGCCCGCCGGTAGCAGCAGGTCGTAGACGACGACCAGCGCGGCGGGAGAGACGGGGAGACCGGCGGCGCGGCCCGCGGGCAGCACCGCGACGAGCGCCAGCGGGAGGAGGACGCCGAAGGCGTAGATGGCCGTCGTCGGCCCCCGAATCGCGGCGACGAACTCGGCCATCCGGTCGCGGGTGCCCGAGAGGACGGCCGCCAGCGCGCGGTCCAGGGTCCGTTCGCGCTCGCCGGCGGGGGCGTCCGCCGCGGCCGCGACCAGCAGGACCGCCCGGCGGAGCGACGGGTTCCAGTCGGCCCACTCCGCGGCGAACGAGGTGAACCCCGCTCCCGGCGTGCCGGCCGCGCGCCGGACGTGCTCGCCGAGACTCGCCGCAAGCGGGCCGTCGCCCGTCTCGGCGGCGAACGCGGCGGCGCGCTCGGCCGTCGGTTCGATGCGCATCCGGAGTACCGCCCGGGCGACGAGGTCCGGGGCCGCGCCGAGCGCCCGCGTCCGCCGTGCCGCGGCGAGCGCGAGCGAGGTCTGCCGGGCGACCGCGGGCGGGGAGAGCACTCCGGCGAGGGCGAGCGCGGCGAGCGGAACCCGGACGGGCGGCGGGGCCAGCACGACGACGGGCACGGCCAGAACGGCGAGGACCGTCGCCGCGCCGTAGCCCGTCCGGACCGCGGTTTCGGCGTCGGCATCGGCGCCGATGAACGAGAGCGCGCGCTCGACGTCGGGGTCGGCGGGCGCGTCGACGGGCCAGCGACGGCCGAGCGCCGCCAGTTTCGCGAGCATCACGACCTCTCCCGCCGCTCGACGGTGACGCCCGGCGCGCCCGTGGCCGCCGACGCGATGGCCGTTTCGCGGTCGTCCAGCAGCGCGAGCACGTCGGCGTACGACTCCGCGGGGCGGGCGAGCGACTCGACGAGGACGCTGTTCCCCCGGTCGACGCGACCGGTCGACGCGAGAGGCCCGTCCCGGCGTTCGAACAGCGACTCGAAGCACGGCGGGTCGGTGCCGACGACCTCCTCGACGGACTTGACGCGCCGGGCGCGACCCTCGTCGGTCTCGTGTGACTCCAGCGTGACGAGGAGGTCGGTCGTCGCGAACGACGACGGAGAGACGCCCAGGTCGGCGACGACGCGCTCGCGGACCGCCTCGCCGCCGTCGCCGTGGATAGTGCCGAGGACGGCGCTCCCGTTCGCGCCGACGCGCATCGCCTCGTAGAGGACGCCCGCCTCGTCGCCGCGCACCTCGCCGACGACGAGCGCGCCCTCGCCCAGCCTGAGCGCGGTGCGGAGCGCCGCCGCGGGCGAGAGGCCTGGACCGTCGAGGCTCGTCCGGAGCGCCTGCACGTCGCGGCCGGCCGACCGGAGCGCGGCGACGGGCAGTTCGGGCGTGTCCTCGAGGACGACGGCCCGCGTCGGTTCGGGGAGTTCCCACAGGAGCGCGCCGAGCATCGTCGTCTTTCCGGCGCCGCGAGCGCCGGCGATCAGGCCGGCCGCGGCCCGCTCGACGGCCACCGAGAGGAGCGCCGCGGCGTCCGCCGGTAGCGTGCCGTTGTCCACGAGCACGGGGAGTCGCAGGACGTCGTCGCCGCCGGCGCGGAACGCGAACGCGACGCCGTCGCTCACGGGGTCGGTGACGCCCGCGACGCGGACCGGGGTCCCGCCGATGTCGGCCGTCGCGTCCAGGGTCGGACTGGCGCGGGAGAACGACCGACCGCTCGTCCGCCGGAATCGGGAGGCGAGAGCGTCCGCGCCGTCGCGGGTGAGCCTGACGTTCGTCCGCATCCGCTCGCCGTCGACCGTCGCGCGCAGTCGCGTCTCTGTGACCGGCGCGGTGGCGAACACGTCCGAGACGAGAGGGTCGGCGAAGCAGTCTTCGAGGACGCCGAACCCCCGGGTGTGCTTTCGGAGCGCGGCCGCGAGGTCGGCGACGGGGGCGTCGTCGGCAGCGACGCGACGGACCGCCCGCCCCGGTGCCGAGCGCCCGCCCGCGACGCCACCGTCTGCGAGCAGGTCGCGCGCACGGGAGAGCGTCGCCCACGTCGCGCGGTCGAGGCCGTGTTCGACCGGTTCGAGGTGGTAGGTCCGGAGTCCGTCGTCCGGCCGGGCGTAGACGCGAACGGTCGCGCCGGTCGAGAGCGTCCGACGGTCGTCGAGTCTCGCGTCGTCCGGGGGACGGGCGGCGACCCGGGAGCGTGCGACGGTCGGGCCGACGAACGGCCGGAGTTCGTCGTAGTCAGCGATGCGGCGCGCGCCCTCGGCGAGCCCCGCTTCGGCCGCCGCGTCAGCCACCGGACCGGCGCGTCCCGTGGCGTCGACGGCCGCCCGGAGCGGGTCGCGTCGCGCTCGCACGGCGAGGTCGGCGTCGCGGAAGGCGGCGCGCTCGGCGAACCGTCCGGCGGCGACGAGCAGCGCGGCCGCGTCGCCCTCGTACGCCCGTTCGACGCCGTCCGAGCGGGTGACGACGCGGTCGGCCTCGCGGTCGGCTAGTGCGTCGACGACCGTCGCGCGGCAGGCGGGCGAGTCGACGAGATCGCCGTCGCCGGGGCAGTCGTCCCCGTCCACGACCAGCGCGCCGTCCGCGAACGTCGGTGAGCAGGCGCAGACGTCGGCGTCGTCTCCGCGGAGCTGCGAGAGGGGGTTCCACATGGCCGGGCCTGGTCGCGCCTCCGGATTTAAAGGTCAGCGTGCGACGGGGGGTCGACCTACGTCGGCGCTACCTCGACGGCGACTTCGTTGCGGCGCATGAACGGCGGGGTCAGCGGCGGGTCGTAGCGCATGAGGAACGTGTCGCCGACGGCGGGCACGCCGTGGTCGTCGAGGACGTCGAGCAAGCGGCGTTCGAGGCGGTCGACGCGTTCGTCGGTGACGTACCACGAGAACGGCAACACCGCCAGCGTTCGCTCGGGGAGCCGTTCGACCCGTACCTCCGGGTCGGTCGGCGCGGGCGCCGACTCGACCACGTACTCCGTCGGGAGGAAGAAGGCCATCTCCGTCTCGCCGTTGGCGCTCTCGGTGGCGACCGGCGTGGTCATGGGAATCGACTCGGGCCTGGCGAGGACCGCGTCGGGGCGCGTGGCGACCGGCGCGGTCATCGCTATATCCTCGTCTGCGCGGTTCTCGCCCTCGATGTACCGGAACAGGCGACCGAACGCCTCGTTCGGACTGCCGGCCGTCGTCGTCGCGACGACCGTCTCCGGATAGCGCCGCACTTCGACGCCGTCCAGCGTGACGACCGTGTCGTACGGCACCGATTCGGTGGTCGTCCGGACGTAGAGGCCCCACCCGACCCACGCCGCCCCGAGCAGTGCTGTCGCACCGAGCGATCTGGCGAGCGCGGACTTCACGTCTGGCAGTTGCATGGTACCATCCTACGTCCGCACCGTCCAAGTAGCTATCCGTCGTCCGCAGCCGCCTCGGAGCGAAAACCGACGGAGGGTGTCGGAGTCGTCCCCATACTCTGAAGTCCTCCCAGTGTCGAGTGACGTATATCTCGATGATCGAAGTAGAAAACCTGCGAAAAGAATACGGCGGCTTCGTCGCCGTCGAGGGGAGCGACTTCACCGTCCCGGAGGGCGAGGTGTTCGGCATCGTCGGCCCGAACGGCGCGGGGAAGACGACGACCCTGAAGATGCTCGCGGGCCTCGTCGAACCGACGAGCGGGTCGGCCCGCGTCGCCGGTTACGACGCCCGGGACGCCGAGATGCGCGAGCACCTCGGTTTCCTCCCCGAGGAGTCCCCGCTGTACGAGGACATGACTGCCACGTCCTACCTCCACTTCTTCGCGGACCTCTACGACGTTCCCGACGAGACTGCCGAGCGACGCATCCACGACACGCTCGACGAACTCGACCTCGACCACCGCGACCGGCCCCTCGGCGACGTGTCGAAGGGGATGAAACGGAAGGTCGCCATCGCCCGCTCGCTGGTCAACGACCCGGACGTGCTCGTCTACGACGAACCCGCGAGCGGCCTGGACCCGCTGACGACGAACTACATCGTCGAGTTCACGCGCGACCTGGCCGAGTCCGGCAAGACCGTCGTCTTCAGCGCACACAACCTCTTCCACGTCGAGAGCGTCTGCGACCGCGTCGCCGTGATGAACGACGGCCGCATCGTCGCCCGCGGGAGCGTCGAGGCCATCCGCGAGGAGTACGGCCGGACGGAGTACCACGTCTACACGACGGTCGACGTTGCCGGGGCGGTCCCGGTGGACGACGCCAGGGCGACCGTCCGGGCCGCCGCCGGAGCGACCGCCGACGCCGGCGGCGTCTACCGCCGGGTCGTCGAGAGCATGGACGCCGTCGAGGAGACCCGGGAACTCGCGACCGCCGCGGGCGGCGAGGTCGCCGACATCGAGACGAAGACGCCGAGCCTCGAGGACATCTTCCTCGACATCGCGACGGAGTCGCCGGGCGTGGAGGGGCGGCCGTGAAGCTCCGGAAGACGCTGCGCATCGCGCGCTGGGAGGCCCGCTCGAACGCCGGTCGACTGGACCGCCGGACCCTGGCCGTCCTCGCCGCCGTCGTCCTGCTGATCGGGGCGCTCGCCCCGATGGTCGCCAGCCAGGGCAACACCGTCGACGACGGCATCTACCGGGTCGCCATCCCGGAGGACAGCCCGTACTACGAACCGGCCGTCGAGGACCCCGAGTCGAAGTTCGTCGTCGTCGAACCGACCGCGTCGAACTACCGCACCGACCGTGTGGAGGTGTTCGTCTGCCCCGAGGGACTCGCGGCCTGCCCGCCCGGCGAGATAGCGTGGGACGACGACCCGAAGGGGCGGGCCGCGCTCGCGGAACTCCGCGCGACGGTCCGGGCGTACAACGACCGCGCGATGGCCGAGGAACCGGACCGCGCCGCCGCGTTCCCGGTCAACGTCACGCTGCTCTACGCCGAGCAGAACCGGACGGGAGTCGGACCGGGCGCGAGCGACGGCGACCGCACGGTCGACCGGTTCACCACCCGGACGACGGCGGCGGGCGAGAAGCGCCTCGGCGGCGGTACCGGCGGCAGCGCCGGCGACGCGCCCGAAGGGGACGCCGGGAGCGGTTCCGGCGGGGAGACGGGCGGCGCGGTCGAACCGCCGGCCGTCGGCGGCGGGTCGTCGCTGTTCGGGAGCGACCAGCGCCGGGGGACGCCCTCGGACATCACGCCGCCGTTCCCCTTCGAGTCGCTGGTGCTGGCGTTCGCGTTCGTCCTGCCGATGAACTTCGTCATCCAGGCGTACGCCAGTTCCGTCCTCGACGAGCGCATCAACCGGCGGGGCGAACTCCTGCTCGTCTCGCCCGTCTCCCGCGTCGACGTCGTCGCCGGGAAGACGCTGCCGTACTTCGCGGGCATGGTCGCCATCGCGTCCGCGACCGCGGTCGGCATCGTCGGGCTGACCGGCGCGGGCGGGTCGGGAGCGCTGTCCGTCGCGGCGACCGCGACCACAGCCGTCGCGGCGGTCGCTCCCATCGCCCTGCTCTTTCTCGCCTGTGCGTTCGTCGGCGGGATGTTCGCCCGGTCGTTCAAGGAACTGACGTTCGTGACCGTGTCGCTGTCCGTCTTCCTGACCGCGTACGCGTTCGTCCCCGCCATCTTCACCGACGTGCATCCCGTCGCGGCCATCTCGCCGCTGACGCTGGTCGTCAGGGCGCTCCGGGGCGACGCCGTCCCGCTGGCCGACTACGCGTTCTCGACGCTCCCGCTCGTCCTCTCGGCGGGCGTCCTGTTCGCGCTCGGTCTGGGCGTCTACCGCGAGGAGGACATGTTCACCCAGCGCTCCGTGCCGCTGAAGTTCCTCGACGCGCTCGACGGACAGATATCGGGCCGTCGCAGCGTCGCGAAGCTGAGCGCGCTCTCCATCCCGTTCGTCTTCATCGGCGAACTGCTCGCCGTCGCGCTGCTGTTCGCGCTCCCCGTCGACGTCTCCGTGCCCGTCCTGTTGGTCGCCATCGCCGGCATCGAGGAGGTCGCGAAGAGCGTCCACGTCTACGCGGGGTACGCCCACGGGCGGTTCGATAGCTCGCCGTCGACGGTCGGCGTCCTGGGCGCGCTCTCGGGACTCGGGTTCTTCCTCGGCGAGAAGGCGACCGCCGTGGCGCAACTCGTCGGCCTGCCGAACCTCGAACTCGGGAAGGCCGCGTTCGGCACCGCGACCGGGCTCGGCGTCGAGGCGTCGCCGCTCGTCCTCGTCGGCCTCCTGTTCGCGCCGCTCGCGCTCCACACCGCCACGGCGACCGTGACGGCCTACGGCGCACGGGAGGGCCGCGAGTGGTACCTCGGAACGCTCGTCACCGCGACGCTGGTTCACGCCGCGTACAACGTAACGGTGGTGAGCAGTCTTGGATAAGCGCCTCGTCGTCGCCCGGCGCGAACTCGCGTCGCTCCGCAGCGAGAAGACCATCGTGCTCGCCGTCCTCATCCAGCTGTTCGTCGCGGCGTTCTCGTCGTTCCTCGCGGTCGGACTGGTCTCGCTGTACGACCCCGGTGCGGCAGGCAACCAGTTCACGGTCGAGTTCGCCGTGACCGGCGAGGCCGGCGACGACCTCGCGCCGGTCGTCGAGCACGAGGACGGCTGGGAGGCGGTCCGGTACCCGAGCTTCGAGGCCGCGATGGACGACTTCCGGCGTGGGCAGGTGCACGCGGTGGTCCGGGTCGAGCGCGGGCCGGACGACCGCGCGCAGGTGACGGCGGTCGCGCCCGACGGCAACGTCCGGACGACGCTCGTCGTCACCCAGCTCCGCGAGCTGCTGGACGCCTTCGAGAGCCAGGAGCGCGGGCGGCTCGCCTCGCGGCTCGAACGCCAGCCCGTCGAACTGCCGCCGGAGACGCGTTCGAGCCCCTACTTCGGGTTCACGTACACCGTGCTCGTCCCCCTGCTCACGTTCCTGCCGGTGTTCATCAGCGGGAGCGTCGCCGTCGACGCGATAACCGAGGAGTACGACCGCGGGACGCTGGAACTGCTCAGGGTGACGCCGCTCTCGGGCATCGACATCGTCGACGGAAAGCTGCTCGCGATGGGCGTCCTCGCTCCACTCCAGGCCGGCGCGTGGCTGGCGCTGTTGTCGTTCAACGGGACGAGCGTCGCGAACCCCGTCGAGATACTGCTGCTCGTGACGGCGTTCGCGCTCGCGGTCGTCGCGCTCGCCGCGACGCTCGCGCTCGGGTTCCGCGACCGCAAGCGAGCCCAGTTGCTGTTCTCGCTGGGGCTGCTGGTCGTCTTCAGCGCCACCTACCTGCTCCCCGAGTCGCCCGCGAACACCGTGGCGAAACTGGCCATCGGCACGCCGACGCGGTTCACCCACGCCATGGTCGCCGTCTACGCGCTCTCCGCCGTCGCGGGATACCTCGCGGTCCGGTGGTTCGTCACCAGACGCGGACTCGGGGAGTAGACGCTCCCGGTGTGAGTACTGCGGCCGGGGCCTCTCCCGTTCGGCGTTCGTTACTCGGTGCGCACGCCCGGGACGCAGGAACAGGTCACGACCGGGTCGAGAACGTCGTCGACGGGCATCGACTCCCCACAGTCTGTGCAGATGATACGTGCTCCGTTCTGCCGGCTGCGTTCCCGGTAGTATTCGAGTGCACGAGTCCCGACGGCGGCCGCTGCGCCGATTCCGACCGCCCCCATAAACATTCTGTCAAATGTAGTCTCGCGTGCCATGGACAGCCAAGGATAGGCCAGTAACTTAAAGATGGTGCAAAGTTAGGTATATTAAACTTGTTCTCTCCGTGACGACGGGAATCGGTCACCCCGTCTGGGTCGGACGGTTCGACGCGTTTGCAACCAGTTCTTATAAAAACATCTCTGACGTAGACGACTACGTATGGCATCCATCATCGGTTCTGTCGTCGGGTTCATCGTCAGCCTGCTCATCGGTGCGCTCGGCATCTACGTCGGCGCACGGGTCGTCACGGACACCGACGACTACGGATACGCGGTCATCACCGCAATCGTCGGCTCGCTCGTCTGGTGGATCGTCGCAGTACTGGTCGGCTGGATACCGCTGATCGGCGGTCTACTCGCGCTCGTCGCGTGGATATGGGTCATCAACGTCCGCTACCCCGGCGGCTGGGGCAACGCCATCGCCATCGGATTCATCGCGTGGATAGCCGTCGTCGTCGTGCTGTACGTCCTCGCGGTGCTCGGCGTCGTCACCTTCGACGCGCTGGGCATCCCCGCGGTCTAATCCTCCCACCCGACCTCTTCTCCCACCAGGTCGACCGCGTTCCGCACCGCGCCGACCGAGGAGAGGTATCCCGCTCCGACCGTCGTCTTCAGCGCCTTCGCCGCCCGGCCCGTGAGGACGGTGGGGCCGACCTGCGCGACCGCGCCGTCGCCCACCGAGACGAGCCACCCCGGCGAGTCGAAGGTGAACGGGTCGAGTCGCGGTTCGAACACGCCCGACCCGTCGCGGTCGTGCTCGACGAGTCGGAGCAGGTTCGTGGCCGCGACGCGGGCCTCCCGGACCGCCGCCTGCGCGCTCGCCGGCACCGCCTCGCCCTCGGCGTCGACCACGCGCGCCGCGTCGCCGACGACGAAGGTGTCGCCGTCGAGTCGGAGGTTCCCCCTCACCTCCGGGCGGTCGCCGCCCAACGCCGCCGGCCCGCGGATACCGCCCGTCCAGACGAACTGGTCGTAGCCGAGTTCCGTTCCGTCTTCGAGTTCGACCGCCTCGTCCGTCGCGCGCTCGACCGCCGTCCCCGTCCGTACCTCGACGCCTCGCTTCTCCAGCTGGTCGCGCACCGCGTCCTGGAAGGTTCGAGGAAACGACGGGGCGACCCTGTCCATCTGTTCGAGCAGGACGACTCCGGGACGACCGGCGTCGGGGTCACCCCCCTCCTCGCGGGCCATCGCCACGAGTTCGCCAGCTACCTGGACCCCCGACAGCCCCGCACCGCCGACGACGACGCGACCGCCGGCCGACGCACTCCCGTCGCCCCGTCCGTCGAGCAGCGTCCGGAAGTCCGACCGTATCTCGCGGGCGTCCTCGACCCGCTTCAGCGGCGTCGCGCGCTCCTCGACCCCCGGCAGGTCGTAGAACGCCGTCTCCGCGCCGAGACAGACGGCCGCGTAGTCGTACGTCAGGTCCCCGTCCGCCAGTTCGACGCGGGTCTCCTCGGGGACCACGGATTCGACGCTGGTCTCTCGAATCTCGCAGTCCAGCACGTCCGCCAGCGGAATCCGGACCTCGTCGTCGAGGGACGGCCGGCGGACGAGCCGGTGGAGTTCGTGCTGGACGAGATGTTCGCCCGTCCGCTCGACGACGACGAGGTCCGCGTCGTCGGGGAGGTCTCGTTGTAGCTTTCGGGCGAGCGTCAGGCCGGCGTAGCCAGCACCGAGTACGGCGACTCGCATGGGTCGGGCGTAGGTGCGCCGGGGGTAAAGGCGTACTCCCCGCCGGTAACGGTTCGTTTCGCGGCGTCCGGCAACGGGTCCGCGTTCGCGGCCGACGGCGTCACCGTCCGCGCGTCGGGTGCCGGTTCCACGACGGATGTCCCGACGCACCGCTCGCGAGTACCGCAGACCGGTTGAAACGCGCTCGGCGGCGTCTACGCCGCGTTCGCGCGGCGAATCACCCAAACCCCTTTCAGGTGCCGGGCCAAAGAGCGCACCAATGGCGAACTGTGACGTGTGTGGCAAAGAAGAGAACATGCCGTACCAGTGCCGGCGCTGCAACGGCACCTACTGTGCGGAACACCGTCTGCCGGAGAGCCACTCGTGTCCGGGACTGAACGAGTGGAACGACCCGGACGGCGTCTTCGACAGCGGCTTCGACGACAGCGTCGAGAACGAGGGCCGGAGCTTCAGCATCGGCACCGGTCCCGGCGGCCCACTCGGCTACTTCCGCGGGAACATGACGTACGTCTTCCTCGCGCTGATGTGGATTACGTTCGCGTTCCAGTTCCTCATCTTGCCCACCGTCGGCTACCCTAAGTACTCGCCGACGTGGCTTAACATCTTCACGCTGAACACAGCCAATCCGCTCTACGTCTGGACGTGGGTCACCTCCGTGTTCTCCCACGGCGGGCCGGCCCACATCTTCCTGAACAGCATCGTGCTGTACTTCTTCGGCCCGGTGGTCGAACGGCGCATCGGGAGCAAGAAGTTCGCCGCGCTGTTCATCCTCTCCGGCGCCATTGCCGGGCTCGCGCAGGTCGGCGCGACCATACTGACCGAACCGGGCACGTTGGTCCCGGTGCTCGGCGCGAGCGGTGCCATCGCCGCCATCATGGGCGTGCTGACGGTGCTGAACCCCAACCTGCGCATCTACCTCTACTTCATCATCCCGATGCCGCTGTGGGTCGCGACGCTCGCCTTCGCCGTCTACTCGGCGTTCGTCAGCGTCGCCGGCGGCGTCGGCGCAGGCGGCGTCGCCCAGCTGGCCCACCTCACCGGCCTGGGACTCGGCCTGCTGTACGGCGCGAAGCTGCGGAAGGACGGCGAGAGCGCGCCCAAGGAGCTCCAGCTCGGCGGCGGCGGTGGCGGCCGGATGGGCGGTCCCGGTCGGGGTCGCTTCTGATGGAGGTCGTCCACCCCGAGTTCGCGCCGGACGCGTCGCTGTCGCGCGAGGAGATGGAGACCCTCCAGCGCGACCTCGCCGACCTCGCCGCCTTCGCGGACGACCTGCCGGTCGACCCCGGGACGGTCCGGGCGACGTCGGCCGACGACGCCCAGACCGAACTGGGCGAGGCGTCGGGCGACGGGAGCGCGAACGAGGCGGCCCCGGTCGTCGCGGGCGTCGACCAGGCGTTCGTCGACGACCGGGCGGTCAGCGCTATCGTCGCGCTCCGGGACGGCGAGGTGGTAGAGCGCGTTCACGCCGTCGCCGACACCGAGATACCGTACATTCCCGGCCTGCTCTCGTTCCGCGAGGGGACCGCCATCCTGCGGGCGTTCGAGGAGCTGTCGGTCGACCCGGACCTCGCGCTCGTCGACGGCAGCGGTCGCATCCACTTCCGCGAGGCCGGCATCGCCACGCACGTCGGCGTGATGCTCGACCTGCCGACGGTCGGCGTCGCGAAGAACCTGCTCTGTGGCCACCTGCGCGACGAACCGGAGGGGTACATGGCGGCGGGCGAGCGCGCGCCGGTCGTCGCCGACGGGAACGTGACCGCGCCGGACGGGACCGTCATCGGCTACGCGCTCCAGTCCCGCCAGTACGACAACCCCGAGAAGCGCCACGTCAACCCCCTCTACGTGAGTCCCGGCCATCGCGTCGGCGCGGAGACGGCGGCCGACCTCGCCTGGCAGCTATCGGCGGGGTACAAGCTACCTGAGCCCACGCGGCGCGCCGACGCCTACGCCGACGAGGTGAAAGCGCGCGTTCGGTCGGACGGGTGAGAGTCGGAAACCGTTGGTTCTTAGCCGGGCGGCTTCGAAAGCAATTCCATGGTCGAAACGGTGCTGATTACGGGCTGTTCGTCGGGAATCGGGAGAGAGACCGCGCTGTCGTTCCTCGCGGACGGTTGGGAGGTGTACGCGACGGCGCGCAACCCCGCCGACGTGGAGACGCTGGGCGAGAAGGGGTGCAACATCGCCACGCTGGACGTGACCGAGGACGACGACGTCGAGCGCGTCGTCGCGAACATCGTCGACGAACACGGTCACCTCGACTGTCTCGTCAACAACGCCGGGTACGCCCAGCCCGGTCCCGTCGAGGACGTGCCCGGCGAGCAGGTCCACGCGCAGTTCGACGTGAACGTCTACGGCCCCCTCCGACTGATTCGAGAGGCCCTGCCCCACATGCGCGAGCGGGGCAAAGGCACCGTGGTCAACGTCTCCAGCGCCGTCGGGCGCCTCGCCGTCCCCGGCATGGGCATCTACAGCGGGTCGAAGTTCGCGATGGAGGGCATCACCGACTCGCTGCGTTCCGAGGTCGCGGAGTACGGCGTCGACGCCGTGCTGGTCGAACCCGGTCCGGTCGACACCGAGTTCTACGACCGGGCGAACGACGAGATAGAGGGCGTCGAACGCTCCGGCGCGTACGAGCGGTTCTACGAGATGTACGAGGACCGCCGGGCCATCGACGGGGGGATGCCCGGCGCGGTCCACCCGAAGGAGGTCGCGGACACCATCCTCGACGCCGCCAACGTCCAGGACCCGGACCCGCGCTATCCGGTCGGGACGGCCGCGCAGGTCGCCGAGTACGCCCGCTTCGTCCCGGCGAAGTACCGCGACCTGCTGTACGAGAAGTTCTCGGGGCTCTCGACGAGCGACTGGGCGAAGAAGCTGTTCGGCTGACCGGTTCCCTCCCCTTCTGTCGGCGTCAGCGCGACACCGCACCGACCTGCGTCCGGAACGGCTTCGGGGCGACGCTTCTGCGGAACGCCGTCCACGGGTTCTACTCGACGGAGACCGGCCGTCGCGAGAACGGAGAGGGCGTCGCTACTGGAGTCGCTTCGTCGTCTCGACGAGCGGGTGGCGCGCGTAGTCGACCACGTCGATGTCGTCGATGGTCTCCAGCCCCTCCTTGCGGGCGGTCTCGGCCATCCCGAGTTCGACGTGGTCGTCGGTGACGATGACGTAGGCGTCCATCCGCCCGATGTCCAGGCGGTCGGCCGCCTTCGCGCGGTGGTGGCCGTCGGCGAGGAGCAGGTTGTCGCCGTTCTCGATGACGACCAGCGGTTCGGCGAGGCCGCGTTCCATCTCGTAGACGCGGCCCTCCAGTTCGTCGGCGTACACCTTCCCCTGGGTCGGCGTGAGTTCCGCGAGCGGCACCTTCCGGCGCTCCTGGGAGACCTCCGTCCCGTGGATGGACTCCAGGGTGCGCATCAGCTTGCTGACCTTGCCGGGCGTGACGCGCTCTATCTGGCTCCGGATGACGTCCGTGTTGCTGATGATGCCCACCAGGTTGCCCGCGTCGTCGACGACCGGGAGCTTCTGGATGCCCGACCGCAGGATGACGCGCGCCGCGTCGTCGACGTCCATCTCGGGGTGGGCGACGATGAGCTCCTGGCTCATCACCTTGAAAATCGGCTCCTGGTCGTCGGCTAGCAGCAGGTCGCGGGCGCTCACGAACCCCTCGACCCGCCGGCCGTCGCACACCGGGAAGCCGTTGTGTCCGTCGCTCTCGGCGATGCGTCGCGCGACCTCCTCGACGGTCGCGTCGGGGGAGACGGTCGCCACCTCGCGGGTCATGTACTCCTCGACGTGGGCCTTCATGCCCTCCGTTCCGCCGTCGGACGCGATGGGGTTCGTCCCGACGCTACCCGACGGCGTCCAGCGACCGTCCTCCTCGCCCTCGTCCATGCTGGTACCGGACGGGGGCAGGGGCAAAAAATCCCCCGACCGCTTCGCGGACCCGCTCGCGCGGCGGAACTCCGGACGGCTCAGCCCTCCCAGTCCTCGAAGGAGCGATAGATGCCCTTCGAGAGGTACCGCTCGCTGGAGTCCGGGAACACCGTGACGACGGAGTCGTGGGGGGCGTCGACGTTCCCGTCGCGGATGCCCTCCGCGACGGCCCGCGCGGCGACGCTGGCCGCACCCGCGCTGGAGGCGACGAGCTGGCCCTCCTCGCGGGCGAGTCGCTTCAGTTCGTCCTGGGCGGCCCGGTCGGCGACCCGGACGACGTCGTCGACGAGGTCGGGGTCGAACAGCTCGTTCGTCGAAGGGTCGTGCGTGCCGATGCCCTCTATCTTGTACTCCGCCTCCTCGACGTCCGCGCCCTTCGTCTCGGCGTACAGCGACCCTTCGGGTTCGACCGCGGCGACGTACGTGTCGGGGTCCTGCTCGCGAGCGTACTTCGCGATGCCCATCAGCGTGCCCGCGGTGCCACAACCGGCGACGACCGCGCCGACCTCGCCGTCCAGCGCCTCGAACATCTCGGGGCCCGTGGTCTCGTAGTGGGCTTCGACGTTGAGCGGGTTGGCGAACTGCTGGGGGACGACCGCTCCCTCCGTCTCCTCGGCGAGCTGGTGGGCGCGGTCGATGGCGCCGCCCATCCCGTCCTCGGTGGGCGTGTTGATGACCTCCGCACCGAGCGCCCGCATGAGCTGCTGTTTTTCGAGGCTGAACCGCTCCGGGACGACGAAGACGGCGTTCACGTCGAGCTGGCCGGCGGCCACGGCGAATCCGATGCCGGTGTTGCCGGCGGTCGGCTCGACGACGGTGCCACCGGGTTCGAGGTCGCCCCGTTCGAGCATCCGCTCGATCATGTACCTCCCGATGCGGTCTTTGACGCTCGCGCCGGGGTTGAACGACTCCAGTTTCGCGTACACTGGCACGTCGTCGGGGCCGGCGTGGACGCGCACGAGCGGCGTCTGCCCGACGGTGTCGAGCACCGAATCGAGCGGTTCCAGATGCGTCGTCATTCGCGTGAAACGATGGCTGCGTGGCTGTTAGTCGTTGTTATTCGGACGAGTCCGTCGGCGGCGCGGTCGAGTCGGTCGAACTGCCTGACTCCGCTCCGGCGTCCGCGGCGTCGGTCGCGTCGCCCTCGACGTCTGCCAACACCTCGTCGACGTCGATACCCTGCTCGCGCGCCAGCGCCTCCACGAGCGCCTGCTGTTTCGCGTTCTCGGTCTCCAGTCGTTCGACGCGCTGCTCGGTCGTCTCCAGGCTCTCGCGTAGCTTCTGGACCTGGTCGTACACCTCGTTCAGTCGGCTGTACAACTGTTCCGCTCGGTCGGCCAACTTCTGGATCTTCTTGGCGGTTCCTCCGAGTCCCATGCGTGTCCCGTCGTGCTCCACTACCCTCATTTTTCCGACTGAAGCACGGGGCTTAACTCGGTCGGGTGAGTCACCCCCGGACATGAGCCAGCGACTCGCCCCCGCGGTCGGCATCGCGTCGTGTCTGGTGCTGCTCGCCGCGCTCGTCTTTCCCTACTTCGTCGCGCCCGGGTCCGCCGTCGCCGTCTACTACGGCACCGTCGCCGTTCCGGTCTATCTGCTGGACGCCCTGTTCGCGTCGGTGGCCGTCGTCGTGTTCGGCTCCGCCATCAACGAACGCACCGACCCGCCGACGGTCGCGGGAGCGACGCTCGCCCTCGGCGGCTTCATCGCGCTTCTCACGCTCTGGTGGGTGACCGCGACGCCCGCCGACACGCTGATCGAGACCGCGCGCATGGACTCCCTGGAGTACCACCGCTGGGTGGTGCTGCTGGCCGCGCTGGCGATTCCCGCGAGCGCGACCTGGTACGCCCGGAGCGTGCTGTAATCGTCCCCGGCCGCCGGCAGGGATAGACCGTCGTTTCGCGTCGCAGTGGCTCGTTACCCCCGGTCAGTCTGGCTATAACAAAGTACAGGGATGACGGAGTCGTCTCCGTGCCTCGAACCGACCTCGACGCCGGTTCGTCGTCTGACGCTGCTCCCTCGCCGGACGCCGGTCGATCGGCCGACGCTAGCCGGTCGGTCGACCGCGTTCGGCGAGACGACGCCCCGTGGTCGCACGTCTCGCCACCGCTCTTGCTGGCCGTCCTCGTCGTCATGGCCGGGGACGTCGTCACGACCGGCGTAGGACTTCACCTCGGCCTGGACGAGGGCAACCCCATCGTGGCGACCCTGCTGGCCCACCTCGGCATCGCGGGACTGGTCCTCGTGAAGGCCGTCACCGCCGGCCTGCTCGTCGTGCTGCCGACGCTCACCCGACGCTCGCGCCGGACCTTCCGCCTGGGAAGCTTCGTCTATCTCATCGTCGGGACGCTCGTCGTCATCTCGAACCTCCTGGCCATCGCCTCGGTCGCGGCGTGACCCCGGTTCGTGGTTCGCACGCCGAACGGAGGCGGTCGGGCGGAAAGGCGAAAAGTCCTTAAGTCAGAGTCGACTACTATGAAATGGACTAGGTCGGGCAGTTAGGCCCTGCTCGTCACCCGCACTATGGTCTTCAGCGGGGACCGAACGCCGGGCTCGTCCGGTCAGACCGGGCCGGGCCCCGGAAGCCGACGCAGAAGCCTCGTCCTGCGGGGACAGAGGTCTGCGGCGCACGCCCGCAGGGGCGTCGTCGTCGCAGTTAACCGGTGGTAATCCGTCAGGCACGGAAGTGAGCAGCGGACCGCCGGACATCTGTCGCTCGTAGGGTTGCGGGGTGGAGAAGGCACCCGGGACTACCCGGCCCGGAACGCCGGGCAACCCCGGTCGTCCGCATTCATACTCCGTCATTACGCGTCACCAGCGGTCGCTACGCGCCACCTACGGGTCGGACCGTCGGGAGGCCGAGTCGGTCGACGCTCCTGCGGCAGTCGCGCCCGGGACGGTTCCGGTAGCGCAAGAAAAGGTTTTATCACCGGACTTACAACGTCCATCCGAATGTCGGCCTGGGAATGCGACATCGACGGCTGCGGGAAGCAGTTCGGCAGCGTCGAGGACGCCATCGTCCACCAGACCACCGAGCACGAGCGCCAGGAGTGTGCGGTCTGCGGTGCGGTCGTCCCCGACGGTTACTTCGCCATCCGGCACGCGTTCGACGAACACTCGCGCGCCGAGTACGTCCGGTCGTACGACGCCGACTCGAACGCGGTGCGAGTCCGCGAGCGGGTGCGTGACGACGTCGAGGAGTCCGCCGACCTCAAGGACGTCGTCGAGCGCCTCGACGAACTCGACGGCGGCGAACTGCCCTGAGAACGCGACCGTCCCCGGCGCTCGGTCGACGGCCGTCGACGCTACGCCCGATTCGCCTCCGCTTGCCCGACGACGTTTCGAGAGCGACTGCCATCGAGACGTCTGGAGCCGAACGCATCCCATCGAACGCGCCCTGAGATGCCGAAGTAAAGTATTTTGAGGCGCGTGTGCAACTTCTGCCACAGGAGGAAACCCACATGGATACGCTTGCGGACGTCGACGAGGTCGTCCACGAACCGTCGCAGGAGTTCGTCGAATCCACGAACGTCTGGCAGTTCATGCAGACGCACGACATCGAGGACTACGAGGAACTCATCGAGCGAACGACGTCGGAGGTCGACTGGTTCTGGGACGAGATGGTCGACTACCTCGACATCGATTTCTACGAGGACTACGAGGCGGTCCGGGACGACTCCGAGGGGCCGCAGTTCTCGAAGTGGTATCCGGGCGGTGCCGTCAACATCGCGCACAACGTCGTCGACCGCTGGGCCGCTCCCGACGCGGAGGAGCGCAACAAGGTCGCCTGCATCTGGGAGGGCGAACCCGGCGACGTGCGGGAGATAACGTTTCACGAACTCCACCGCGAGTCGAACCAGGTCGCCAACGCGCTCGCCGAACGCGGAGTCGGGAAGGGTGACACGGTCGGCCTCTACATGCCGATGGTGCCCGAGGTCATCTCCATCCTCTACGGCATCCTCAAGGCGGGTGCTATCGCGGTCCCCATCTTCTCCGGATTCGGCACGGACGCCACGGCGACCCGCATCGACGACTCGGAGTGTTCGGTGCTGTTCACGGGCGACGGCTTCTACCGGCGGGGGAGCGAGGTCACGCTGAAGGGGACGGCCGACGACGCCATCGAGGAAGTCGGCCACGTCGAACACACCATCGTCTACGACCGTCTGGGAAGCGATACCCGGCGGGCCTCGAACGGCGAGCAGGACAGTGACGAAGCGGGCGACGCCGCGATTCCGTGGGACGACGAGCGCGACGAGTGGTGGCACGACGTCGTCCCCGAGCAGGACGACGAGTTCGACACGGTGGAGACGGACGCCAGCGACGAGTCGATGCTGCTGTACTCGTCGGGCACGACGGGCAAGCCGAAGGGCATCGTCCACACGCACGCCGGGCAACTGGTCCAGTGTGCGAAAGAGCTCTACTTCGGCTTCGACCTCAAACCCAGCGACCGGTTCTTCTGGGTGAGCGACATCGGCTGGATGATGGGGCCGTGGACGCTCATCGGCAATCACGCGTTCGGCGGCACCGTCTTCATGTACGAGGGTGCGCCGGACCACCCCCAGCCGGACCGCTTCTGGGAGATGATAGACCGCCACGGCCTCACCCAGTTCGGCATCTCGCCGACCGCCATCCGCGCGCTCCGGAAGCACGGCGACGAGTGGCTGGAGGGCCACGACCTCTCCACCCTCCGCCTGCTCGGCTCCACGGGCGAACCGTGGGACCCCGAGTCCTGGAACTGGTTCTACGAGAACGTCGGCGGCGGGGAAGCGCCCATCATCAACATCTCCGGCGGCACGGAGATCTGCGGCTGCTTCCTCATGCCGATGCCCATCCAGTCGCTGAAGCCCTGCACGCTCGGCGGGCCGGGCCTCGGGATGGACGTCGACATCGTGAACTCGCAGGGCGAGTCCATCGCTGACACCAACGAACGCGGCTTCCTCGTCGCCCGCGACTCCTGTCCGTCGATGACCAAGAGCCTCTGGTCGGGCGACGAGCGCTACCTGGCGGAGTACTGGTCGACGTTCGAGGACCCGCCGATGTGGGACCACGGCGACTGGGCCCAGAAGGACGAGGACGGCTTCTGGTTCCTCCACGGCCGCGCGGACGACGCCATCAACGTCGCCGGGCGGAAGGTCGGCCCCGCCGAGGTGGAGGGCGCGCTCATCGACCACGAGGCCGTCAACCAGGCCGCCGCCGTCGGCGTTCCGGACGACACGACCGGCCAGGCCGTCGTCACCTACGTCATCCTCGAAGACGACCAGGAGCCGAGCGACGCGCTCCGGGAGGTGCTGCGCGAGCAGGTCGGCGACGAACTCGGCAAGCCGTTCCGCCCCCGCGAGATACTGTTCGTCTCCGAGTTCCCGAAGACCCAGAGCGGGAAGATAATCCGGCGCGCCATCGAGGCGACCTACACCGGCGAGGACCTCGGCGACATGTCCAGCATCGAGAACCCCGGGGCGCTGGAGGAACTCGAAGAGGCGAGCTAGCTACTCGAACAGCTTCTTCTCGCGGTCGATTGCCTCGATGCGAGCCACGTCCTCGTCGTCGAGCGTCAGGTCGCGCGCGGCCAGGTTCTCCCGCAGGTGCGTCGGGCTGGCCGACCGCGGGATGGGGACGACGTTCTCCTTGCCGGCGAGCCACGCGAGGCTCACCTGCGCCGCCGTCGCGTCGTGTTTCTCGGCCACTGCGGTCACCGCGGGCAGGTCGAACGCCTCGCCCTGCGCCAGCGGCGAGTACGCGACCAGGTAGTGGTCGTGACGCCGGGCGTAGGCGAGCAGTTCCTCCTGCTGGTAGAGCGGGTGCATCTCGACCTGGTGGGCGAAGAGCGGGGCGTCGAGCGTCTCGCGGACCGTATCGAGCTGGTCGGCCGTGAAGTTGCTCACGCCGACGTGGTCGACCGCTCCCGCGTCGCGCAGCCGGTCGAACGCCGGCAGCGTCTCCCCGGGGTCGTAGTCCCCGATGGGACGGTGGACGTACAGCAGGTCGACGGCGTCGACGCCGAGTCTGTCGAGGCTCTCCGCCGTGGACTCGCGCACGTCGTCGGCCCCGAGGCTGTCCGCCCACACCTTCGTCGCGAGGAAGACGTCCTCGCGGTCGACGCCGGCGCGCTCGATGCCCCGACCGACCACGGCCTCGTTGTCGTAGATCTGGGCCGTGTCGAGGTGTCGGTAGCCCGCGGCTATCGCGTCGGCGATGCGGTCGGCGTCGTCTATCTCCATCGTTCCCAGTCCGACGGTCGGCAGGGTCTCGGTCGGCATCTACCCCCGGTTGCGGGAGCGAGAAGTTAACGGGCAGGGGTTCGACGTGAGGACAGTTCGGATGCCGACCGTCTGCGATGCGATTCGGGTGCCGGCGTCACCCCGCGGACGCCGTGACCGACGCGCCCAGTTGCAGTTTGCGCCGCCGGCACCGATACCAGTTCGTCACCGTCTGCCACCGCGTGCAGTCGAATTTCATGGTCGCGTCCTCGCGGACGCGTTCGGAAGTTGGTGCCCCACTGCCAAAAGTATAATCTGAACTACACTTCAGTAGCGCGGCTTACTGAAACGCGTTTCACGGACCGCGGCGAGGGAAACGCGACCGGACGGCGACCCTCCGACGTCATCCGTCGACCGATAACACGTTTACCTCGTCGTCGACGACGACGCGCATCGTCTCGTCGCCGGCCGAGACGACGACCGCCACCCGTCGCGGGTCCGTCGACAGCACCTCGACGCGGTCAGCGTCGACGACGAAGTCGAGACGCCACAGCGGCGTCTTTCGGACGTCGACGCCGCGTTCGTACAGGACGTTCACGACGGCGGGGTGGGCCAGGAGCGTCCCGCCGACGGGGACGTAGCTGAAGAAACTGCACCGCTGGCAGTCGAGGGACGCGACGACGGGGTGGTGGCTCGCGTAGTGGTCCTCGCTCTTGGTCGCGGACGTCACCAGCCGTTTCGCGACCGTCCCCGAGCAGACGGGACAGACGGCCTCGCGGGCGAGCGCCCACACGTGGCGGGTTCGGCGGTCGAAGGCCGCCGCGACCTCCTCGACGGACCGGCCGTCCACGCCGCCTGGGTCGAACGGATATTCGAGGAACGTCGTTCCGCAGTCCGGGCAGGAGACCGTGCCGACGTGGCCGGCGTACTCGAACGCGAGCGTCGACCCGCAGTCGAGACAGGACTGGGCCAGACCGGTTGGTTCGACCTCGGTCGTCTCGTGGAAGACGCCGCTCCGTATCGCGTCGATGACCCGATGGCCGGCGTACAGGAGTTCGTACCGGTCGCCCTCGTGGCGCACGAACCGTCCTTCGAGTTTCGACAGGTGGTAGGTGAACCGGCCGCTGTCGCGCACGTCGACACGGTCCCGCAGTTCGGAGAACGCGAGCGCGTGCTCCGGCGCGCGCCAGAGCGCGAGCAGGATGTCGACCCGTATCTCGTGGCCCACGAGGTGGAACGCACGCTCCGGTTCGAGGTTCTCGCCGTCGGTCGACTCCCCCGTCATCCCCATCGACGGTTCGTCGAACGAGTGCTAATAGGTAACGGACCGGCGGGAAACGTCGCGCGCGGACCGCTCGCGCTGGTGGAAAGCGGCCGCGGCGCGGGGCCTCAGAGCGCCACCTCGGTCAGCGACAGCGCGTCGTCCTCCGGGGCATCGTCGCCGTCCGCGACGACCGCGAACGTCCCGGTACTCTGGCCGTCGGGCAGCAGAATCGCGGCACCGGCGAACAGCGGCGCGAGCACGCCGGCGACGACGGCCCGGGGGTCGGCGAGCGACGCGCGCACCGCCACCGCGTCGCCCGGTTCGAGGTTCCGCTCCGCGGCGACCGTCTCCGTGGCGTCGAGCAACGCGGCGTGCGAGTAGTCCCGGTCCCCGTCGGTCAGTGCGGGCGCGTCCGGCGAGACGGGCGTCGGCGGGAACGCGGGGTTCTCGCTCCAGACGCTCTCGCCGAACCACGCGACTGCGGGGTCGTCGGCCTCCTCGCGGAAGGCGATTCGCTGGCCGCCCGGCGGGAGGTCGTACTCCCCGATTCGGTCGCCCGGTGCGACCAGTACCCGCGCCCGGGCGTCGCGGGGCGGGGCGAACCGGACTCGCGCGCCCAGCAGGGCCGTGCCGAGGAGCGCGAGTACCGCCTCGGGCGCGCGGGCCGGGACGATGGCGACGGTCGCCCCCGACGAATCCGCGTCGTCGCTCGTACGCTCCTCGCTCGCGCGGACGCCGAGCCGCCGGAGGTAGTTTCCCGTCTTCCACGCGGTAGTGCAGAATCGGTGATAGTCGAACTCTCGCGCGGAGTCGCCCGGCACGAGGAGCGCCGGGTCGTCGCTCCGGCGCTCGCGCGCCACCAGGTCGCCGAGCGTGTCCATGCGGGCCGTTCCGCGCGGTGCGGGCAAAAGTGCGACGGTCCGAAAATCAGATCTTCTGTTCGGCGTCGTCGGCGAGTTCCTTCATCCGCTTGCCGATGCGGCCCGCCTCGCTGAACTCGTCTTCGCTCATCACGGTCGCCAGGGCGTTACCGAGCACGAACACGGCGTGTTTGTGTTCGCTCTTGGATTTGTGGACGTGGGACGGGTCGACGTCCAGCTGGTCGTACGCTTCGAACGTGCCCGCCGGGACGTCCTCCGAGCCGCGGAAGTACTCCATGATGGTGACCATCTGCTCGTGAAGCTCGAGGAGTTCGTCTTTGTGCATAACCGCGGATTGGGAGTTAGGCCGTTTAAGCGTTTCCCAGAAAGGTCGGATCAACTGACAAGAACGGCAGCGTTAGAAGACGTACTCGTCTTCGTGACCCATCATTCCTTCGTCCTCTATTCCTGCGTCTCTGTCCTCGTCGTCCATCGGACCACTCGTCTTGTACGCCTTGAGGCCCGTCGACAGCAGGTCTTCGATGGCCTCCTCGCGGTTGACGAACTCGCCCTGTTCGACCATCTGGGCGATCTGCATTTCGAGGTGCTCCGGGACGGTTATCTCTACCTTCGGCATTGGAACAGTTGTGGGCTTCGGGAGGGGTGTTCTTAAGTCTGACGGGTATATAATGGCGGTATCTGAAAGATGATGCTCCAAACGAAAAGATTTGTTTTCAGATACGGCTATATCACTCTCTGTTCGCAAAATGCTCGCAGTTCACCGACTGGATAAAGAAAGCGTTTCTCGTCCGGTCCTCACCGGTTGAGCATCTGGTCGATTGATTTGATGATGCTTCCCGGCGCCAGCGACTCCAGTCGCTGTTGCATTCGCTTCTGGTTGAAGTAACTCGCGAACGCGAGGATGGTCGGCGGCCAGAGACCGATGAACAGCCCCCGCTCGCGGTTCCCGCGAAGGAAAAACTGATGCCACGCGAGCAGCACCGACATCGCCGACGCGATTATCGCCACGTCGCGCGTCGATTCCTCGGCCGCTTCCATCGTTCCTCTCTCCGCCATTCTGGGTCGTTGTTCTGCCTCGGACATGCGTCAACCGATAGCGCGAGGCTGTCCTTTGTTATTCAGTTGCTACTCGGCGGAAGGTACGGAATATACTCCGATATCGCGATTACTCGCCGATAATCGGTCGTTTCGAACGGTTCCGAGCGACCCTTCGGTCCTCCCCGACGGGTGTCGTTAAACCTACCTGCACGCCGTCCCATCACCCGAACATGAGCAAGCGGGACGTGACCGACCTTCACCGGGAGTTCGACGGCGAGCGGCTACCGCCGGGTCAGCGCGAGACGAGCAAGTTCCCAGTCCTCTCGAAGAGCGGGACCCCGGACTGGGACCCCGACACCTGGGAGTTCACCGTGACGGGCGCGGTCGAGGACGAACTCGCGTTCTCGTGGGACGAGTTCACCGACCTCCCGGCCGAGACCCAGCGCCAGGACTTCCACTGCGTGACGGGATGGAGCCGGTTCGACAACGAGTTCACCGGCGTGCCGTTTCCGACCATCGCCGAGCGCGCGGGCGTGCGCGACGACGCCGTCCACGTCATGTTCTCCGCGCTCGACGGCTACACGACCAACCTTCCGCTGGACGAGTGCATGCGCGAGGAGGTCCTGTTCACCTGGGAGTTCGACGGCGAGCAGCTACCGCGGGAACACGGCGGTCCGCTCCGCGTCGTCACGCCCCACCGGTACGCGTACAAGGGTGCGAAGTGGGTCGACGGCGTGGAGTTCCTCACCGAACCGGAACGCGGCTACTGGGAGAAGCGCGGCTACTCGAACACCGCGAATCCGTGGAACGAGGAGAGATATAGTTAGGCTGAAGGCATCGCGTTCCTGATTCCAGTGCAATGCCACCGCACCGCGACGGCCAGGTGTCGGCGGGGGCTCGCATCGTGGCACGCTCTCGCCGCATCCCGGACGTCTCCTTTCGCTCGTTTCTCGCCGGGCGGACCTCCCCGCGCGTCCACTGGGTCGCGCCGGACGGGCTCGAGATCGCCGCCTGTGGCGCGGCAGCGCGACTGACAGCGGACGGCCCCGACCGATTCGAGGCGGTCCGCGACGAGGGCGCGGAGCTTTTCGACGCGCTCGACGCCCCCGACGACGCGCCCGCCGCGACGCGCCCCCGGCTGTTCGGCGGATTCGCGTTCCACGCCGACCACGACCCCGTGTCCCCGTGGGACGGGTTTCCGGGCGCGGAGTTCGTCCTGCCGCGCGTCCAGTTGACCCGGACGGACAGCGACACGTGGCTCACCGTCGCGGTCGAGGACGCGGACGAGGCCGACGCGCTGCTCGCCGCGACGCGTTCCGACCTCGCCGACCTGCCGACGATGCGCCCCGCCGGATCGCCGCCCGGCGTCGAGACCACTCGTCACACTACCTCCCGCGAGGAGTGGTGCGCCCAGGTCCGACGGGCGACCGACCGCATCGACCGCGGAGAACTCCGGAAGGTCGTACTCGCGACGGCGCTCGAGGTGACCCTCTCCGAGCCGGTGTCGGTGCCGGACGTGCTCGAACGCCTCCGGGCCTCCTACCCCGACTGCTACCGGTTCCTGCTGGAGCCGAGCGACGGGGGCGGATTCTTCGGGGCACCCCCGGAACGGCTCGTCTCCCTCTCCGGGCGCACCGTCGAGACCGAGGCGCTCGCGGGGACGGTCGGTCGCGGGGAGACGCCCGAGGAGGACGACGAACTCGCCGCGGAACTGCTGGACAGCGAGAAGGTTCGCGAGGAACACGCGCTCGTCGCCGAGACGATACGCGACCGTCTCGCACCGCTGGCCGAATCGGTGACCGTCGGCAGTCGCGGCCTCCGCCGCCTCTCGACCATCCAGCACCTCCAGACGCCCATCTCCGCGACGCTCAGCGCTGACGGCCACGTCCTCGACGTGGTCGAGGCGCTGCATCCCACGCCCGCGGTCGGCGGACTGCCGCCGGACGCGGCGATGCGGACCATCCGCGAGACGGAGACGTTCGACCGCGGCTGGTACGCATCGCCCGTCGGCTGGTTCGACGCCGACGGCGACGGGGAGTTCGCGGTCGCCATCCGCGCCGGCGTCGCGGCCGGCGACCGGGCGACCCTGTTCGCCGGCAACGGAATCGTCGCCGACAGCGACCCGGACGACGAGTGGGAGGAAGTGCAGTTGAAGTACCTGCCGATACTCGACGAACTCGAATGACGGCACCGAACAGGAACGTGCTGTGGGCGGAGACGGTCGTGGACGAACTCGTGGCCGGGGGCGTCGACGCGGCCTGTCTCGCGCCCGGCAGTCGCTCGACGCCGCTGACCGTCGCGTTCGCCGAGCACGACGACGTGACCGTCTTCTCGCACCTCGACGAGCGCTCGGCGGCCTTCTTCGCGCTCGGACGGGGCAAGCGCACGGGGCGACCGACGCCGGTCGTCTGCACCTCCGGCACCGCGGCCGCGAACTTCCACCCCGCGGTCATCGAGGCGAACCAGGCGCGGGTGCCGCTGCTCGTGTTCACGGCCGACCGCCCGCCGGAACTGCGCGACAGCGGTGCGAACCAGACCGTCGACCAGGAGAAGCTGTACGGCGACGCCGTGCGCTGGTACGCCGACGTCGCCGAACCCGAAGCGGAGCCGCGGAAGTTGCGCTCGCTCCGGACGACCGCGGCACGGGCCGTCGCGGAGTCGACCGGGACGCCCGCCGGCCCGGTCCACCTGAACTTCCCGTTCCGGAAACCCCTGGAACCGACCGAGGTACCCGGCGACGTTCCCACCGACCTCGCCGAGCGGGACCCGCTCGCCGCCGAGGGTCGCGACGGACCGTTCGTCACGGTGACTCGCGGCGAACCGGAACTGGACGAGCGCGACCTGGCGTCGGTCGCGAACGCCCTCTCGGCGGCCGACCGGGGCCTGCTCGTCGCCGGACCGGCGGACGCCGCGTCGGCCGACGGCGCGGCCACGCCGACCCGGGATGCCCTCGCCGCCCTCGCGGACGCGACCGGGTTTCCGGTGCTCGCCGACCCCCTGTCGGGCCACCGGTTCGGCCACGGCGACGAGCCGTTAGTCGCCGGAGGGTACGACGCCTACCTCGCACCCGGGGTGACCGACGAGTGGCCGGACCCCGAGGTCGTGGTCCGGTTCGGCGCGTCCCCGACCTCCAAGCCCCTCCGCCGGTACCTCGAACGCGCCGACGCCCGGCAGTTCCTCGTCGACCCCGCTGGCGAGTGGCGCGAGGCGACGTTCACCGCGAGCGACCTCGTGGTCGCCGACCCGACGCGGTTCGCGCGCGAGGTGGCGGCCGCCGTCGACTCCCGGGGAAGCGACGACTGGCGCGAGCGCTTCGAGCGGGCGGAATCGAGCCATTGGGCGGTCGTCGCGGAGAGCGAGGCGTACTTCGAGGGGGCCGTGGTCGGTGCGGTCGCCGACCTGCTTCCGGACCCCGCGACCCTGTTCGTCTCTAACAGCATGCCGGTCCGGGACTTAGACCGGTTCGCCCGGCCGCGGTCGGCGGACGTGACGGCACTCAGCAACCGCGGCGCGAGCGGCATCGACGGCATCACCAGCACCGCGCTCGGTGCCGGCAGCGCGACCGACGACCCCCTCGTCGTCGTGACCGGCGACCTGGCGTACTACCACGACATGAACGGCCTGCTCGCGCTCGGCCGCTGCGGGGTCGACGCGACCGTAATCGAGGTGAACAACGACGGCGGCGGCATCTTCCACATGCTCCCCATCGAGGAGTTCGACCCGCCCTTCACCGACCAGTTCCGGACCCCGCACGGCCTCGACTTCGAACCGACGGGGGAGCTCTACGACCTCGACTTCTCGCGGGTCGAGTCGCTGTCGGCCCTGCGTGAGCGGGTTCGGACGTCGCTGTCGACGTCCGGTACGCAGGTCGTCGAGGCGGTCACCGACGCCGAGTCGAGCCACCGAACCCGGGAGCGACTGCGGGAGCGAACCGTCGAACGGCTCTCCTGACGTCGCTACTCGTCTCGTTCGTCTAGCTGGTCGCGGAGCGCCGCAACCTCCTCGCGGAGCGCCTCCAGTTCCTCGGCTTCGTCGGTCTTCGAGCGTCGGTAGACGAGATAGAACCCGCCGAACACGGTCAGCGGGAGGCCGAACATCATGACGGCCACGAGCAGGATTACTATCAGTTCCATGCCGCCGGGAACCGGACCGAACAGGGGGACCATGTTCCGGCCTCGCCAGCGCGGCGACATAAACTTTCTACCTCACCGCGAATCGGGCGGCTGGACGCCCTCCGGTCTCGGCCGCCGACGCGGAGGGCGCTGGACGGCGGTCGTCGAGTTCGCGGGCGGCGTCGCTCGCGGGGGTGACGGTCCGGCGAAAAACGTGCGAGCGTCGGGGAGACCGACCGGCGTTACGCCAGGCTCCGCCCCTCGAACTCGTGGTCGGGGTAGTCCATCTCCATCAGGTCGAGGATGGTGGGCGCGATGTCGAACAGGTCGACGTCGTCGTCGACGGTCACGTCGGGGTCGTCGACGAACAGCGAGGCGTTGTCGAAGCTGTGCATCCCGTTCCGGGGACCCTGGGAGAACACGTCGTCGTGACCCTTGAATCCGGCCTTCATGTCGAAGCCGTGGCTCGGGATGGCGACGAGGTCCGGCGCGATGTCGGTGTGGTCGCCGTGGAACGCCTCCTCCTTCTCGACGACGCGCTCGCAGACCTTCCGGCCGTCGGGGCCTTCGAGGTCTTCGAGTTGGGCCTTGAGTTCGGCGCGCTTCTCCTCGTACTGCTCCTCGGGGACGCGCCCGCGCGGTTCGCGGCCCTCCAGGTTGATGTAGAACCGACCCGGGATGAGCGAGTACGCCTCGGTGTCGTCGGCGATGTCGCTGAGTTCCTCGTGGTCGTCGTCCTCGTATGAGAGCCAGCCCTCGTCGGCGAGCCACTGGTTGAAGTGGACCTCGTAGTCGAGCGAGGTGAACCCGTGGTCGCTTGCGACCACCATCGTCACGTCGTCGGGCAGCATCTCGCGCAGGCGGCCGATGTACTCGTCGACCTGGCGGTAGAAGTCGATGAACTCCTCCTTGTACTCGCCGTCCTCCTCGTAGTCCTTGAACAGGAAGTGGTTGACGCGGTCGGTCGTCATGAAGACGCCGAAGAAGAGGTCCCAGTCGTCCTGTTCGACGTAATGTTCGAACGCCTCGAATCGCGCGTCGAGGGTGCGGTGGGCGTTCTCGATGAACTCGGACTTGTCGTCGTCGTGGCCGAGTTTCGCGTTCGCGTCGATGCGGTAGTCGATGGATTCGAGGTACTCCCGGAGTTCGTCGGGGTGGGCGGCCTTGTCGACGCCGGGCGAGAGGAAGCCGGAGACCATGCGCTGGACGTTACGCTGCGGCGGGAACGTGACGGGGACGTTCATCACCGTCGAGTTCCGGCCGGCGTCGGTGACCCGGTCCCAGATGCGGGTCGCCTGTACGTCCCGACCCATCGGGACGTAGGTGTCGTACGACCCGGTTTCGCGGTCCTGGAAGCCGTAGACGCCGGTTTCGCCCGGGTTCGCTCCGGTGGTGAGTGCCGGCCAGCACGCGGACGACTCGGGCGGCACGATGCTGTCGATGGGGCCGGCGCTGCCCTCTCTGGCGAGTGCGGCGATGTTCTCGAACTCGGAGGCGTTGTCCTTCAGAAAGCTGTACGGCACGCCGTCGATGCCGAAGAAAGCAACCCGCGGCTCGTCGTCGCCACGGAGCTTATCGAACAAACCCATACGCGGCCCTATCACGGGCGGACACAAGTAGTTTCTTTTCCGTGCTACCAACACTCGAACCGGCGGACGGGAAGCGGGAGAGCGGTCAGGACTGCTCGAACGCGGAGAACAGCGCCTTCCGCGTGCTGGCGTCGATGAGCGAGTCGAGCGTCTCCTCGTGTTCGCCCTCGACGCGGGCGAAGATGCCCAGCGGGACCCGGGCGGTCGCGGCGTCGGCGTTCCCGCCGGTCGTCTCGCTGGCGTCGAACGCCGCCGTCAGGATGTCCACCGCGCTCGTTCGGACGTCCTCGGCGCGACAGGAGACGACGATGGTCTCCTCGTGGAGACCGAACACGGCCGCGGTCGAGACGCCCTCCAGGCGGAGCAGCGAGTCCGACGCCTCCTCCAGCGCGCTGACGGACGGGACCGCGCCGACGTTCGTCACGGCGAAACTCGCGCGGCGCTCGCGGTTGGCGATGGCGTCGCCGAGCACGTCGAAGGTGTCGCCGCTGACGCCCGGCGAGCGCAGGTCCTCGATGCGGCCGAGGTCGGCGTACGCGTGGAGGAAGCCGGCGGCGTCGTAGTCGTTGCGACCGTTCGCGCGACGGAACTCCCGGGTTCCGGCGCGGATGCCGTACAGGAGCGCGGTCGCCACGCGCTGGTCGGGGACCAGGCCGGCCTCCCGGACCAGTTCCGTCACCGTCGTCGAGGTGGCTCCGTCGTCGGTGCGCGTGACGGTGAGGATGTTCTCCTCCGCGGTCGGTCGGTGCCGGACGACCGCGACGACCGGCGGGTTGTTCGAGAGGCGGGGGACCGCGCCGCCGCCGCCGATGGCGATGGCGGCGTCGCAGTCGCTGCTCTCCGTGCCGTCCTCCAGCACCGTGAGGTCGACGTCGAAGATGTTGCAGAACGCCTTGCCGTCCTCCTCGGTCACGTCCCCCTCCGCGAGGACGCGGGCGGCGACGCCCCACTCCTTACAGAGCGCCTGGAGACCGACGGCGGCCGCGAGTGCGTCGATGCTCGCCCCTTCGGGGACGACGAGGGCGACGCGGTTCTGTCCGGCGACGGTGGTCCGCAGCGAGTCGACGGACGACTCCTCGGTCGTCGTATCAGCTTCCTGTGACTGTACGGCGTACACGACGATACCGCCGGAGAGCAGGAGGGCGAGTGCGGTGAGAGCTATCGTAGCGGCGTTTTCGACGGGGAAGCCTGCGGCCATTGATGTCGCGTACCTCTGCCACGAGATAAATACTTTCCGGGACAGATACGCAGAATGTCACTTGCTGCAGTGGCGTCCGGGCGCTGGTCGGGGACGGCGCGACGAACGGTCGAAGAAAGCAAGAGAGTTCGAAAGCGGTCGTCGTTCAGCCGAAGTGCTCTTCGTAGAGGTCCATCGCGTGCTCGATGGCGTCCTTCGCGGCCGCCTTGTCCTCCCAGCCGAGGGTCTCGACTTCCTTGCCCGCTTCGAGGTTCTTGTACGTCTCGAAGAACTCCTCGATCTCGGCCTTCTTCTGGTCGGTGAGGTCGTCGACGTCCTCGACGTGGTCGTAGCGAGGGTCCTCGATGGGGACGGCGATGACCTTGTCGTCCTGTTCGCCGTCGTCGTCCATCTTCATCATCGCGACCGGACGGGCCTCGATGACGCAGCCGGGGAACGTCTGGTCCTTGACGAGGACGAGCACGTCGAAGGGGTCCTCGTCGTCGTAGTACGACTGCGGGATGAAGCCGTAGTCGGAGGGGTAGTGGACGTTGCTGTGGAGAACGCGGTCCAGCATCACGCCGGGGATGTCCTTGTCGTACTCGTACTTGTTGCGCTCGCCTTTGAGACATTCGACGACGGCGTAGATTTCTTCGGGCGGATTCGGGCCCGTCTCGAGGTCTTCCCAGAGGTTCGTCATGGGTCAGTCGGGGAATCGACGGGAAGACCAAAAAGTCCTTTCGGCATCGACTCAAAGCTCCGTCGACGCCCTCCCCACGCGGCGTCGTCTCTACGCTCTCGGGCGGGTTTCGAAACGAAAAACGGATTACCGTGGCCGGAAACGCCAAGAAACTTGAGAAGGGTTAAATATCTCGGTTACATATTTCGTTCTGTCAAAGCCAATGTCAGAGGCACAAACACTGAGCGAGAGCAGTACTGCGCGCGACCTCACCGCGTTCCAGCGGAACATCCTGATGGTGCTCACCGAGGAGTCCATGTACGGGCTCGCCATCAAGCGCGAACTCGAAGACTACTACGGGGAGGAAGTGAACCACGGTCGTCTGTACCCGAACCTGGACACGCTCGTCGAGCGCGACCTCGTCGAGAAGAGCGAACTCGACAAGCGCACCAACGAGTACGCTCTCACCGAGAAAGGGCTCGAAGCAGTCAAGGACCAGATCTCCTGGTCGCTCTCGAAGTTCGTCACGAGTGAGGAGCGGGCCGAGAAGGTTCGGTCGCTCATCGAGAGCCGGAACTAGTTCGTTCGAACACCAGTTCGACCGACTCTTCGACGATTTCTTTCTGTCGCCCCGTCGGCCACGCGTTGCGCGGGAAGTACTCCGAGAGGAACTCCTCGACTTCGTCGTCGGTCGCCGATTCGACAGGGCGCGCGTAGTGGTTGCTCATGAAGTCGGCGAACGCGGTGGCGTTCGCGCCGTGAACGTCGCCGTGTTCCTCCCGGACCGCCGTCGCAACGGCGCGGTTGTGCTCGTCGACCTCGTCCCAGTCCTCCGGGTCGCCGGGACCGTCGAGGGGAATCTCCGCCGCGCGGTCGGTGTCCTCGATGCGTTCGACGCGGACCGTCCCGTCCTCGGTCCACTCGTCGGGATGGAGCACGAGCACGTCCCGCTTGTCTTCGTTACGCACGCGTGCGGAGAATTCGTATTCAGCCAGCAGTGAGTCGCGCTCGTTCCGATACTTCTCCCGTTCGTCGTCGTCGACCGCCTCCCGGGCGAGTCTGGTGAGTCGTTCCGCCCGCTCGACGGCGTCGTCTGGCAGGTCAGCCATCGTCCAGTGCCTCGTTCGCCAGTTCGTCGGCGCGTTCGTTTACCTCCCGCGGTACGTGGTCGAGCGACCAGTCGTCGAAGCGCTCGAGCAGCTCCCGGACCCTGACGCGGCGTTCGCGCAGTTCCGGGTCGTTGGTGTCCCACGCGCCGGTAACCTGCTTGACGATGAGCTGCGAGTCGCCTTTCACCTCTACCTCGTCGAACCCGTAGTCGCTGGCGGCTTCGAGCGCCCTGACGAGCGCTGCGTACTCCGCCTGGTTGTTGGTGGCGCGGCCGATGCGCTCTCCCCCGTCGGCGGCGATGCCATCGCTGGTGACGATGACCCACCCGATGGCGGCCGGACCGGGGTTGCCGCGGCTCGCGCCGTCGAAGTAGACGTACGCGCGACCGCCCTCGTCCCGCAGGACCGCCTCGATGTCCTGCGGCGAACTGCCCTGTATCACGACCTTGTCGTCGTAGGCGACCGCGACCGCGTCGCCGCGCGCGGCACGCCAGCGCTCGTGGTCCGTCTTCCCCTCCGACAGCTCCGCCCCGGCGCTGGCGAGCGCCTCGCGGGCCTCGTCGACGTCGCATTCGATGACAGGCATCTCTCGGATTTCGGCTACGATGGAGTATACGCTTTCCGATGGCCGCCCCCAGACGTGTTATCGGCGCGCAGTATCGCCAGTTATAAAACCGTTGTGACCAAGGGTTTAAGTGCGTAGGAGCTACTACTATAAAAGTGCGATGACACGGTCCACTCGTCAGCGGGAGCGCCAACTCGAAGGGGATCAAACGGCGGACGAAAAAGAGGGAGAGCGGGCTTGTCCGGAGTGTAATTCCGACAATCTGGTCAAGAGTTCTGATCGCGCGGAGCTAGTCTGTGACGATTGCGGTCTCGTCGTTGAGGAGGAACAGATCGACCCCGGTCCGGAGTGGCGGGCGTTCAACCACCAGGAACGCCAGCAGAAGTCCCGGGTCGGCGCGCCGACGACCCAGACGATGCACGACAAGGGGCTGACGACCACCATCGACTGGAAGGACAAGGACGCCTACGGTCGCTCTATCTCCTCGAAGAAACGAAGTCAGATGCACCGACTGCGCAAGTGGCAGGAGCGCATCCGGACCAAGGACGCCGGCGAGCGCAACCTCCAGTTCGCGCTCAGCGAGATCGACCGGATGGCCTCCGCGCTGGGCGTTCCCCGGTCCGTACGCGAAGTCGCCTCCGTCATCTACCGACGTGCACTGAAAGAGGACCTCATCCGCGGCCGCTCCATCGAGGGCGTCGCCACGAGCGCTCTCTACGCTGCCTGCCGAAAGGAGGGCATTCCGCGAAGTCTGGAGGAGATATCGGAAGTCTCGCGCGTCGAACGGAAAGAGATCGGTCGCACGTATCGCTACATCTCCCAGGAACTCGGCCTCGAGATGAAGCCGGTCGATCCGAAGAAGTACGTTCCGCGGTTCTGTTCTGAACTCGAACTCAGCGAGGAGGTCCAGTCGAAGGCGAACGACATCATCGAGACGACCGCCGAGGAAGGACTGCTGTCGGGCAAATCGCCGACGGGGTACGCCGCGGCCGCCATCTACGCCGCGTCGCTGCTCTGCAACGAGAAGAAGACCCAGCGCGAGGTCGCCGACGTCGCCCAGGTCACCGAGGTCACCATCCGCAACCGCTACCAGGAACAGATAGAGGCGATGGGTATTCACAGTTAACCCGCTGCCGCAGTCCCGTTCTCCGCCGCTCGCGAGCGACGACCGACCTCGAACGTGAACTCTCGCAGCGATTGTACGACGGCCAGCGAACGGCTTCGTATCTCGGTCGAGCGAACTGCACAGCGTCGTTTTCGAAAAGAGGGTCGGCGTAGCGTTGCCCGGATGGTCAGTACAGCGTCTCGGTCAGGTCGACCGTCTCGTCGCCGTCGAGCGCGTGGACCTCAGCGTCGCTGCCGGTGGCCTCGACCTCGCGCTCGAAGTCCGCCGGGTCCTGTTCGATGGGCGGGAACGTGTCGTAGTGCATCGGGAAGGCGACGTCGGCGTCAAGCCAGTCGACGGCGATGGCGGCCTGGGACGGTCCCATCGTGAAGTGGTCGCCGATGGGGACCGCGACGGCGTCCGGTTCGAGGTACGGCCCGATGACCTCGCGCATCTCGGTCATCAGCGCCGTGTCGCCCGCGTGGTAGAACGTCTCGCTCTCCTCGTCGCTGACCTGCGTCGGCTTCGTGTCGCTGACGACGAACCCGACGGGCATCCCGACGTCGTACTCGTAGCTGGTCTGGGCACCGTTCGTGTGGTCCGAGCGATGCATCGTGACGTAGGCGTCGCCACACTCGACGGTACCCCCGATGTTCATGCCCATGCCGGCGATGGCCTCGTCGAGTCCGAGTTCGTCCTCGACGTACCCCGCGAGTTCCGGCGTCGCGACGACGGTGGCGTCGCCGAACTCCCCGGCGTCGCCGATGTGGTCGGCGTGTGCGTGCGTCAGGAGGAGGTAGTCCGGGTCGTCGACGTCCGACGGTTCGAGCGACGTCTTGGGGTTGTCGAAGAACGGGTCGATGAGCAGGTCGGTGTCGCCGACGGTGACGTGCCACGTCGAGTGTCCGTGCCAGGTGAGTTCCATGGGTACGGTTTCACTTCTTCGCAGAGAGCCATAAAGGATGGCGGCCTCGCGTCGTCGGCGAGGGTTCGCCGGGACCGAACGCTATTAGACTCGGGGAACGAGACCACTCCGTATGCGACGAGTTCGATTCCGCGACCCCGCAGGCTCTGTCAGGAACGGCGAGTGGACCGACGCCGGCATCGCGTTCGGCGGCGAGACGTACGACCCCGACGACGTCGACGTGCTCGCACCCGCCGACCCCTCCAAGATAGTCTGCGTCGGCCTGAACTACGCCGACCACGCGGCCGAGCGCGACAAGGACCTGCCCGAGCGACCACTCCTCTTCCTCAAACCGCCGAACGCGGTCTCCGCGCACGGCGACACCGTCACCCTCCCGTCCGGCAAGGACCGCATCGACCACGAGGCGGAACTGGCGGTCGTCGTCGGCGAGCAGTGTCGGAACCTCACCCCCGAGGACGCGATGGACGCCGTCGCCGGGTTCACGTGCGCGGACGACCTTTCGAACCGCGACGACCAGGACCGAGAGCAGAACTGGGTGCGCGGCAAGGCGTTCGACAACTCCTGTCCCCTCGGTCCGGTGCTGGCGACGCCCGACGAGGTACCGGCGGACGCCGCGGTCCGACTGCGCGTGAACGGCGACCTCCGTCAGGAGTCCTCCCGCGACGAGTTCATCTTCTCCGTGCCGGAACTGCTCGCCGAGATAACGACCTACCTCACGCTCGAACCCGGCGACGTCGTGCTGACTGGCACCCCGGCCGGCGTCGGACCGCTCTCGGACGGCGACCGCGTCGAGGTCGAAGTCGAGGGCGTCGGCACGCTCGCCCACGACGTCCGGATTCCGTGACGGGAGAGCCGGGTCGCCCGTCTCCCCGCGTCGGTAAGCCCCCGTCTCCGGGTGGCGGTGCGACCGCCGCGTTCGTCCGGGACGCCACTCGACCGACGTGCGCCCCACGGTCGGCGACAGGAACCTACGAGTGCTCGACGAGGGTGTCGTCCTTGAGGTAGTGGTCCATGACGTGGACGTGTTCCTCGAGTTCGACGAGTTGCTGGCGGAGCATCTCCCCCGTCGCGTGGTCGCCGAGGCTCTCCGCGAGTTCGATGTGTTCGCGGTAGCTCTCGATGATGCTGCCGTACATCTCGATGTCGTTCTCGAAGGAGGTTCGGATGTCGTAGACGTCTTCGTCCTCGCTCTCGACCGTCGCGGCGTTCGACAGCGCGGTCATGCTCGCGTGGGGAACGCCGCCGAGCGCCTGGACGCGTTCTGCGACCTCGTCGGCAGCGTGCTCGACGTCCTCGTAGGCCTCCTCGAGGAACTCGTGGATTCCGAGGTGTTCGGCGCCCTCGACGTTCCAGTGGTGCTTGTGGAGCTGGTGGTAGAGGACGTACGCGTTGGCGAGGTCGGTGTTCAGCGCGTCGATTATCTGCTCGGCCTTGTCCTGGTCGAGACGAAGCGGGTTCTCCTCGACGGTGTCCGATTGCTGGCGGATTTGCTGTCGTGCTCCCATGGTCAGTGCTACGCCGCCACACAGTATATAATTTCCCGCCGAAACTGGAATTCAGGCGTGACAGCGGCGCTACATCGAGTACGCGGTCGTTCCTCCTGTACCGGACGTCGAGAGGCGGGACCGAAGCGCTTTAATGATTAGGCTAGCCTAAAACATCGCATGGCCGCAGATCTGGAGACAGACAGCGACGTACCCGTCGCTGCGGACGCCGAGACCGACACGCCCACGCTGTCGCTGCACGAGACGCGACCCGGACGCAACGTCCTGACCGAGGAAGGGAACACCGACGGCTGGATCGCCAGCGACCTGACGGTCGACGTCCCCCGATAGACCGACCCGCTGACGGGCGTCGTCCACCTGATAGCGACCGACTCGGGCACCGGTATCGAATCGACGGACCTGCTTTGCTCCGGGCCCCGTCCCCGACCCGCTACGAGCCGCAGGGCTCACGTTCCGCAGTCGAACGACCTAAAACGCAGTACGGCGGAGACTCCCCTATGACTGACCGGGTCGGCGTGGCGCTCGTCCTCGTCTCGGCCGCGGGGTTCGGCACGCTGGGGATTTTCGGCAAGCTCGCGGCCGCCGCCGGCCTCTCGATTCCGACCGTCCTGCTGTTCCGGTTCCTGCTCGCCACCGCGCTGGTCTGGGGGCTGTTAGCGGCTCGCGGGCGGCTCGACCTCCTCTCCGGACGGAACCTGCTCGTGGGGCTCGGCCTCGGCGCGTTCGGCTACGCGGTGATGAGCGGTCTCTACTTCTGGGGGCTGTCGTTCATGACCGCCGGACTCGTCGGCATCCTCCTGTACACGTATCCGGTCTTCGTCGTCGTGTTGGCCGCGTTCGCGCTGGACGAGCGCGTCACCCGGCGGACCGCCGCCGCGTTGACGCTGGCGCTCTCGGGCGTCGCGCTCGTCACGGGCGCGGACCCCGCGGGTGCCGACCCGCGCGGCGTGGCCGTCGTGGTCGCGGGCGCGGTCGTCTACGCCACGTACATCACCGTCAGCCGGGTTGCGCTGGACGCCGTCCCGGCGGACCGGCTCACGGCGCACGTCCTCCCGGCGGCCGCCGCGGCGTACTTCGTCTACGGTTCCGCGACCGGTGCGCTCGCGGTACCGGCCACGGCGTACGAGTGGAGCATCGTCGTCGCCATCGCTGTCGTCGCCACGGCGCTGCCTATCTTCACGTTCTTCGCCGGCCTCGCCAGAATCGGGGCGAGCCGTGCGAGCGTCGTCAGTACCACCGAACCAGTAGTGACGCTGCTGCTCGGCGCTGCCGTCCTCTCCGAGCCCGTGACGCTCGCTACCGTGGTCGGTGGCGCGCTCGTGCTCGGCGGCGTACTGGTCGTACAGGTGGAGTAGAACTCAGACCGTGTCGGGCTTCTCGTGGAACTCCAGGTCCACGTCGCGCGGTTCGCCTTCGAGGTCGGCGACGATGCGCTCGACGACCTTCTCGGCCTCCTTCTGGACGAGCGGCCTCACCTTGTCGACGACCCAGCCGAGCGAGACGAACATCGGCAGGTCGAGCATGCCGGCGTCGGCCGAATCGGCGTCGAACTCGATGTACAGGTAGACCCGCGACGCAGCCTCGCAGTCCTCGGGCGCTTCCGCCGGCGCGGGCTCGACGCGCCAGTGGCCGTGTGCGTGCAGGTCCTTCACTATCTTCCAGTCGATGCGGTTGGGCGGGTCGAGTTCGGTCACCTCCGACCTGACGGTGTAGGTTAGCTTCCACCACTGGAGGTGGATGTCGTACTCGGTTCCCGGTCCGCCGTCGCCCCGGTGGGTCACCTGCGCCAGGTGCTTCGAGTAGTCGGCGTACCCGGGGAAGTCGAGGAGGAACTCGTAGGCCTCCTCCGGCGGCACGTAGACGACGGTGCTGAGTTCGACGCTGTCCACGCCGTTGATTGTGAACGACCGAAAGTAAGCATTCTGGCATTCGGCTTCGAAGTTAATGTTCGCGCCGTACCGGCCCCAACCGCACAGTTGGTATCCCCCGGCTTCGAAGGGTCGTGTATGACGAACGAACGCTACGACGTGGTCGTGGTCGGTGGCGGCATCGCTGGGCTGTCGGCGGCCCTCTACACCGCTCGCGCGGACCTCGACACGCTCGTCGTCAACGATGGCGTCTCGATTCTCGAACGGAACGCCATCCTGGAGAACTTCCCTGGCTTCCCCGCGGGCATCGACCCCCGGTTGTTCTGCCTCATGCTCGACGAGCAGATAGAACGCGCCGGCTGTTCGCGCCTCGACGCCCGGACGGAGGCGGTCCGGTCCGCCGCCGACGGGTTCGTCGTCCGGACGGACGGCGAGACGGTCGAAGCCGAGCGCGTCGTCGCCGCCTCGTGGGCCGACGCCGAGTACCTCGAACCGCTCGACGTGGGGTTCGAGCGGTCGGGGGGAAAGCGGTTCGTCTCGGCCACGGACGGCGGCCGGACCGCCGTCGACGGACTGTACGCCGCGGGTCGGCTGGCGAACCGGTACCACCAGGCTATCGTCGCCGCAGGCCACGGCTCGCAGGTCGGCCTCACCGTCGTCGGCGACGCCGACCCGGACTTCTACAACGACTGGGTAACACCGGAGGGGTACTTCACGAATCGCGGTCACGAGGTGCCGAAGGGCTGCGAGGAGATCAGCGAGGAAGAGCGCCGACGCCGCACTCGGCGGGGCCACGACCGCCTGCGGACCTACCTCGAAGAGTGGGAGGACGAGACGCCCGTGCCGCATCCGAGCTTCGTCGACGACGTCAGGTGAGCGTTCGCCGTTGCGACGGCGGACCGACCGGGGTCCTCGTCTCCGGGGGCCCGCCAGTCTGCCGTTACCCCAACGAAGTAGTGAAACAGTTCTGAACCCTTCGGAACGATGAGTGACGACCCCGACGAGGTAGACCCTGGGAAGTGGGGCGGGAACGTCGACCGACCGATGCTCAGGCTGTTCACCGAGTACGGCCGCGACCACTGGGCGTGGTTCGCAGTCGGACTGCTGACCAGTACGGCGGCGCGTTTCCTCGCACTCGTCCCGCCGGTCGTCCTCGGGGTCGCCATCGACGCGGTGTTCTACGACAACCGACCGTACTCGCTTCCGGGCGTGCCCGACGCCTGGCTCCCGACGGCGACGCTCGACCAGTTCTGGCTCTCGGTCGGCATCATGGGCGTCGCGATGACGCTCGGTGCAGTCTGTAACTTCGCGCGCCAGTCGAGCCTGAACCTCTTCTCCCACCGGGTCAAACACGAGGTGCGGACCGACACCTACCGGGCAATGCAGCGGCTCGACACGGCCTTCTTCGACGACCGACGGACCGGCGAGCTGATGAGCATCCTCAGCAACGACACGAATCGCCTCGAACTGTTCCTCGACAACATGATGAGCAGCGCCATCCAGCTCGGCGTGCTCGTCCTCGGTATCGGGGGCGTCCTCTTCTCTATCAACCCCGAACTCGCGGTCGTCACGCTGGCGGTCATCCCGGTCGCGGCGGTGTTCACCTGGTGGTTCATGCGTATCGTCGAACAGCAGTACGCCGACATCCGCTCGTCCGTCGGCGACCTGAACACGCGCCTGGAGAACAACCTCGCCGGCGTGGGCGTCATCAAGACCGCCGGGACCGAGGCGTACGAGAGCGAGCGGGTCCGCGAGGCGTCCTACGAGTACTTCCAGCGCGACTGGAAGGCGCTCCGGATGAACTTCATCTACCGGCCGGGAATGCAGCTTCTGACCTCCATCGCGTTCGTCACGACCTTCGTCGTCGGCGGACTCTGGCTCATCGGCGAGCCGCCGCTGTGGTTCGGCGGGGACCTCTCGGTCGGCACCCTCGTCACCTTCCTGCTGCTCGCCCAGCGGATGGTCGAGCCGCTGACCCAGATGAGCGAAATCGTCGACCGCTACGAGGACGCCAAGGCGTCGACGCGGCGCATCTTCGGTCTGATGGCCATCGAGCCCTCCATCACGAGCGACCCGGACGCGGTCAAACTGGACGACGTGGCGGGCCGGGTCGAGTACGACCACGTCGACTTCGCGTACGGAGTCGAGGGAGAGTCGTCGGACGGGCGCTCCTCCGACAGCGAAGTCGTCCTCCGGGACGTGACCTTCACCGCCGACCCCGGCGAGACGGTGGGTCTCGTCGGACCCACGGGCGCGGGGAAATCCACCATCTGCAAGCTCCTCGTCCGGCTCTACGACGTGACCGACGGCGCAATACGGGTCGACGGCCACGACGTGCGCGACGTGACCGTCGAGAGCCTGCGGAGCCACGTCGGCTACGTCGGCCAGGACACGTTCCTCTTCGACGGGAGCGTCCGTGAGAACGTCGCCTACGGGAGCTTCGACGCGAGCGACGAGGAGATAGAGGCGGCGGCGAAAGCCGCGGAAGCCCACGAGTTCATCACCAACCTGCCGGAGGGATACGACACGCGCGTCGGCGAGCGCGGCGTGAAACTGTCCGGTGGCCAGCGCCAGCGCATCTCCATCGCCCGGACCGTGCTCGCCGACCCCGACATCCTCGTCCTGGACGAGGCGACCAGCGACGTGGACACGGAGACGGAGATGCTCATCCAGCGCAGTCTGGACCGACTCACCGAGGACCGCACCACGTTCGTCATCGCCCACCGCCTCTCGACCGTGAAGGGAGCCGACACGATCCTCTCGGTCGACGACGGCGAAATCGTCGAGCGGGGGTCTCACGAGGAACTGCTGGAGGAGGACGGTCTGTACGCGGACCTCTGGCGAGTGCAGGCCGGCGAGGTCGACGACCTCTCCGACGAGTTCGTCCGGGAGGCCGCCAGGCGAGCGAGCGCGGCGCGCGACGACGCGTAGACGCACCCTACTCTCGCAGAAGCGGCTCTATGCGTCGATGTATTCGTCGTTGACTTCCCACTCGCCGTCGTCGCCCCGGACCATGTACTCGCCGTAGTACGGAACCCGGTTCGCGACGGTCTCGCGGAACGTCTCGCGAATCTCGGCCTTCGTCATCTCGCCCATCGAGCGGAGGTCGTCGTTGCGGTTCAGACAGCCCTTGAGGTAGCCTTCGTGGGTCACGCGCACGCGGTGGCAGTTCGAACAGAACTCGGGGTTCTCGACGGGGTCGACGATCTCGACCATGCCGCCGTCCACCCAGTAGCGTCGCCGGCCGTGCATCTCCCGAATCTCGATGTCGTCGGCCTTCTCTTCGAGCCAGTCGTGGACGCGCTGGATGTCGATGGCCCACTCGGGGTTGCCCGTCAGTTCGGGCATGTACTCGATCAACTGGAGGCGAAGGCCGTCGTTGTCCGCCACGTGTTCGACCATCTCCGGGACGTACCCCGCCGTGGCCTCGAACACGACCATGTTCAGCTTCACGGGAGACAGCCCCGCTTCTACGGCGGCCCGGACGCCGGCGAGGACCTGTTCGTACGCACCGGTTTCGGTCACCTTCGCGAAGTCGTCCGGGTCGAGTGCGTCCTGCGAGACGTTCACTCGTTCGAGTCCGGCGTCGCGGAGGGCCTCGGCGCGCCCGGGGAGGAAGGTCCCGTTCGTCGTCAACGAAACCTCCATCTCGTCGGGCGTCCGTCGGATTATCTCTTCGAGGTCCTCACGGAGCATCGGCTCGCCCCCCGTGAACTTCACCTTGCCGACGTCGAACTCGCGTGCGACTTCGAGAAACCGGACCACGTCGTCCGCGCTCATCTCGTCGTCCTGGGCTTCCATCGGACCGCGCGTGTCTCCCAGTCCCTCGTTGTGACAGTACACGCAGTCGAAGTTACACCGGTCGGTGAGCGAAACCCGGACGCCGGTGACCTCGCGCCCGAACGAGTCTTCCAGCATTACTCCCACCTTCCGGACGAAACTTCATAAACTCGCGGGAGGAACGCCCGCGGACGTAACCGAATTCGGTTACGAGGTGCAGGGAGAGAAAGGAGGACGAGTTCCACTGGCTCGCCAGCCCACCGGTGTCTCGACGTTCGCTCTGCTCGTCGGGTCGACCGGTTCACAAGCCTTATCGACGGGTCCCTCCCTAGGTGTTTTCATGGACGAAGCCGACGTACGCGACCGTCTCCGGACGGTCGAGGACCCCGACTTGGGCGAGGACATCGTCTCCCTCGGGCTCGTAAACGACGTCACCGTCGACGGAGAGACCGCTCACGTCTCGCTCGCTCTCGGAGCACCGTACGCGCCACACGAGACGCAGATAGCCGACCGCGTCCGCGAGGTGCTCGCCGACGACGGACTCGACGCGGAGCTGTCCGCCAGGGTCGACGACGACCTCTCTCACGACGAGCAGATACTGCCCGGCGTCAAGAACGTCATCGCCGTCGCGTCCGGCAAAGGCGGCGTCGGCAAGAGCACCATCGCCGTCAACCTCGCCGCCGGACTGTCGAAACTCGGTGCACGCGTCGGGCTGTTCGACGCCGACATCTACGGCCCGAACGTCCCCCGGATGGTCGCCGCCGACGAACATCCGCGGGCGACCGAAGACGAGAAGCTCGTTCCGCCCGAACAGTTCGGTCTGAAACTGATGAGCATGGCCTTCCTCGTCGGCGAGGACGACCCGGTCATCTGGCGGGGCCCGATGGTGCACAAGGTTCTCACCCAGCTCTGGGAGGACGTCGAATGGGGCCAACTCGACTACATGGTCGTCGACCTACCGCCGGGCACCGGCGACACGCAGTTGACACTCCTCCAGAGCGTCCCCGTCACCGGTGCCGTCATCGTCACGACGCCCCAGGAGGTCGCGCTCGACGACGCGCGAAAAGGGCTCGAGATGTTCGGTAAACACGACACGCCCGTTCTCGGCATCGCCGAGAACATGAGCACGTTCCGCTGTCCGGACTGCGGCAGCGAACACGACATCTTCGGCCGCGGCGGCGGTGCGAAGTTCGCCGACGAGCACGACATGCCGTTCCTCGGCTCCATTCCGATCGACCCCGCCGTCCGCACCGGCAGCGACGACGGGCAACCCATCGTCCTGGACGAGGACAGCGAGACCGGCGACGCGTTCCGCATCCTCACGGAGAACGTCGCCAACAACGTCGGGATTCTCAACCGCCGGAAACAGCGCTGAACCATGTCCCCCGAGACGAACTCGTTCGACTCCGACCCCGAGCGCGTGGAACTCCTCCGGAACGTCGCCGACGACGTTCGCGGGGAGAGCAGCGAGAGCAAGCAGGTCGCCGCGCTGCTGTACCGGGTGAGCGACCTGTACGACCCCGACGAGGAGACGTCGCCGCGCGACATCTACCTCAACATGCGCGAAATCGTCCGGACGAAAGAGGAGTGAGCCCTAACGGAGTCTGCGGACGACCAACAGTACCAGGATGATTCCGACGGCGGGATAGACCAGCGGAACGCCTTCGATTTCGTGACCACCGCTGATTTTCTCACCGTAGCTCTTCGAGTAGCTCTCGTTCTCGTACTCGTAGGAATTCTCTCGCCAGGGCCCGCGAATCGGTTCGTACGACTCGTTCCACAGCGACGTCGTACCGTTGACGCGACCGACGAACTCGACCTGGTCGAGAGCGCCCTCTCGTTCACTTACGTTCTTCGTGTAGAGACGGGCCTCCCCCGCTATTTTTTCGCTTAGGTCGTCACGAAGTTCTACTTTGATAGTCCGGGATTCGCCCGGTGGAACAGAGGCAGCATAGAAACTTCCACTCGTTTTCTGAGTGTGCACCATTAGTTTCGAGCTGTATAATTGGATTGATGGGTTTACGACAGTGACGTAAGCGACTGATGAGGGTTTGCCATCGACTGTCCCTTCTGCAACTGCCACATTAGTGATGTAAGGATGGGGTATATCGGTATTAGATGAGTCAATTTTCTTTGTAATATTAATTTTGGTGTAATCCCCATAGGTAGAAATAGTGACGGTATGATTATTTCGGTTGACATCCATATAGGTAGAAAGGTTAATATTATGGGTCCACTGTTCATTTCCCGCGAGATCAAAAGAGTAGTCAGCGACTCTTTGTCCGTCCACATTGACTATTACACCAGTATTTTCAATGTTAATTGACCTCTTAGTATATGCTGTTACTGCAAGATCGTAAGACGACTTGTTGATTGTACTGATAACGCAAAGTCCTCTTCCAGATTGTATTATCTCTGACTCTTTTTCTGCATACTTGGTACAATCTGTTCCTTCTTTTGCAACTGTAGAACTAATTCCTACTCCAGTGACTGCCAAAAATGCCAACAGTAATATCATTGTATTTTTTCTCATAAGATAACTTAATAATACCAGGATATAAAATCTTCTAGCTAGCTATACAGTTGTCCCCGATTCGACAGTCACCATCGTTTTCCTCCTTGGCACTAACTGCCTCCTTCCGGAGATCCTCCTCGGACGCTTTTCCGAAGAGACTCACGTCCACCCGTCGGTGACCTGCCTCGACAAGCTTTGACTTATCTTCACCCACGTAGATGAACTTCTTCTTGACGTCCCCCGATACGGTTGCGGAGGTTCTGAGGACTGTGTCACTCTCCCGGTAATCTGATACCCGAATCGTACGGTTACCGTCCGGTTTGGAAAGAGTCCAACTCGTGATCGGCTCAGCAGAGCCGATGCGATAGTTATCGGAAGAGAGGTACGATTCGGTCAGTAATCTGTCCTTAGTCGTTATCTTGATCCGCCACTCGTACTTTGCATCGCGGATTTTCTTCCGTCGTTCAGCAATGTACCGGCGAACGACTTCCGTCTTTTCGGTGGAGTATTCGAAGCGGTACTGAGTCTCGTACTCGGCGTCCCTTACTTTCTCTTGCCTGTGCTCACCCGTCGACCAGTGGTCCCGTCCCATTTTCCGATGCGCCCAGTAAGTTTCTGTCCGTGTAACAGTGTACGTGTACGTTTCTGTCGTGGTATAGGTTCGAGTATCATCGTAGCAGAGGTATCGGCGAGGACACCGAATCACCCGTCGTGTTTTGGTTACCGTTCTCGTACCGGTTTTCTGGACGTCGTAGCTGTATGCGTACTGTTTCAACGTTCGATACTTCGCACGCTGAGTCTTGACACGTCTCGTCTCACCGGTGAATCTCCCTCGTCCGGACTTTGAGTCTCTCCACTCGGACCTCGTCACCGTCTTCGTCTTCGTCGTCACGTCCGTTCCTGCAACTGACCAGCTCGGGAAATTCTGTACGAAGGCCGATCGTTCCCATCGACTGGAGAAAATTTTCTGTAATTGTCGGAACTTCGCATCCCTTACCTTCACGCGCTCTTCGACTGTGTACTGGAACCCTTCCTGTTCTTTGTCGGCTACTGAGTAGCCTTCGTTAAGATATTTATCTCGGTCCGACGTCGACCGCACGGTCACCCAATCATATTTCGGACGCTCAACGAGGTATCTGACGTTTTCTACGGAAACATTCTTCCACACTTGTCCGTATCGTCGAAGGACACGAACGTCAGGAAGTGAAATCCTCTCTTCCGTCTTCGAATGTTCAGCATTGAATATACGCACCTCTGGATTTTCGGTATCTTTGGCGAGCTCCGATGCCGGTATCTTAACAGTACCGACGTACTGCCGATGGTCATCACTAGGGGAAGAGGAATCGTTATCGACTCGCCTCTTCTTCCACTTTATCACTTCCCCGTCGGAGCTAGTAACACTCGCCTCTAGCTCGAAGTCGAGATGATACCTGTTTTTCGAGAATCTATATGGTTCTGTTGCGATACTGACCGTGACTTCCTCATCCGGTTTATACGGGCCGCTGGTTTTCATTTTAGGTCTTGTTACTGTTGGTGTGTAATGTTTTAGATATTCTACCTTTCTTGTAGACTTTAACTTGTAACCGTCTTCTATAGTTAGCTCAGCAAACCTTACAGAATCAAATTTTGCGGTAGCGTTGTCTTTCGTAATAGGATTTGAGCCCTTTTTCCAAATATACGATATTTCTGTTCCATCAGGATCGAAAGATCTACTGGCATCAACAACCATTCCCCAATGTTTCGGATAGCGTGTATGGGCCCCAGGCGCAATAACTTCAAAATGTAGTTCTGGAGGACTAGGTGTTACCCGAAACGATGATTGATCTTCTAGATTATTCCTTACTTCCACACTCTGGGACACCCTTACTCTTGGTATTAGAGAATATTCACCTGGGATATTTCCTGACCAGTAGGTATGAAATGTAACAACTCCGTCTTTGACCTCCTTTGAGCTTGACAACCTCTGCATGTTTGAAGATTTCCCTAAATAACTGGAGGAAACCTTAGAGGCATCCACGCCGTTCAAATCCACTTTCATGACGTGGTGTGCGGTGTATCGATCCGAGTCGATCCGCTCGTGATAGGAATCCACGGGCCCATTCACGAAACCTGCTTCCACGACTTCCGGGCGTTTCACTGGTTCAATGGTTTTCGTCGTGGTCGACCGCTGCCCTCTGTCGTCGACCGAGACGACGGTCAGGTTGTACGTTTCACCGGGTTCGAAATCCCGGTGTGTGAATCGAGCCTCCTGACGCTGAGACGGATTAGCACCACGGAGGTCCATCTCCGAAACGCCGACGATATTTCCGTCTATTTTGACCGTAACCGATAGCAAGTTTCCATAGGTGTCTGTGCCGACACCGGTACCGGAGATGGCGTCGATCTCGTCAAATCCGGACAGAGAAGCGGTGGGTTTCGGGTCTGCTACGACTTTCGTCGACCCGTCGTCGAACCGAGCGACGTCAGTCGAACCGTCGGAGTAGGTCACGACCGCGTAGAGCGTGTGATCACCGGGTTCCCACGTCTTGTTCGCGGATTGGCCGGAGCCGAACGGTTGGGAGTCGGCCATCCATTCGATCGTGCGAACGTTTTCAGTTGCGTCGTCGAATGAGACCTGGTACGTTCCGCGAAGCGGCGTCGTGCCCGTCACGAGGTTATCTCCGCTCACGGTAGGATCGTGCCGTTCGGAAATGGTCCGGGTGTCCGACGGCGGGTCGTGGTTCCGCGGAGCGTGGACCGACACGGAGAGCGTTTCGGTAGTGCGCTGGCCGTCGGCGTCGACGACGGTAGCCGTGATCGTTCTGGTGCCATCGGTCGGGAACGTGCGTACGAGCGTGTCAGCACCGTGCCGTCCCGACAGAGTTCGATTGACGGCCTCGGTCCCGTCGACAGACCAGACGACGTGGTCGAGCGACGCAGTTCCGGCGTCGATCGTTGCGGAGTAGGACGTCTGCTTGCCAGCGGTGGTGTCACCTGGCCCCTCGAGGTCGAGTTTCGGTGATTCACCCGGGGAAACCGTGACGTAGAGCGTGTCGCTGCTCGTCGCGCCGTCGTCGTCGGTGACGGTCACCGTGACGGTGTAGGTGCCGACTGCGCCGGGTTCAAACCGTGTCCGGGCGCAGTCGGAGCAGTCGGGGGTTACCGTCCGTCCGGACGGAGTCTCTACACTCCATTCGTACCGTTCGATTCGACCGTCCGGGTCTCGCGACCCGGTCGCGTCGAGGAGAACGGTCGACCCGCGGGTGACTTGCTGATCGAGTCCGGCGTCGGCGAGCGGCGCTTCATTGGCCACTACGATTGCCGGGCCGAACGATGCTGTCAGGAGCAGTAGCGTTATGGCGTTCGTTCCTGCTTTCCTCATCGTGTCGGACGAGTTTAATATCCTTTCTTTTTATAAAATTACGTAATTACTATCATCCATAATTTTTCTCAGTAAGAGATTAATACGACGACTATCGAAGATGGAGAGCGTCGTGATTTGGCAATAGGACCAGTTCCTGCGAAGTACCCTGTGAGTTCTCGCTAACGAACCGTCTCACATTCCCCGAAAACACCGAAACCGGGCCTTAGAAGCTATCTATCACAATAGTTCCTTGGTAATCGATAGCAAAGGCTTTACCTCTGAGCCGAGAAACTGTAAGTCAAGGCCAGGGAGGCCAGGAGTCCACTTATGACAGACGATGAACTCATCTGGCGAATCGCAGGCGGTTCCGGAGACGGAATCGACTCGACGAGCCAGAACTTCGCAAAGGCCCTGATGCGCTCGGGGCTGAACGTATTTACGCATCGGCACTACCCCTCTCGCATCCGTGGCGGTCACACGTACGTGGAGATTCGCGCGAGCGACCACGACGTGAAATCGAGGGGCGACAACTACAACTTCCTCCTCGCGCTCGGGGACAGCTTCGCTCGCAACCCCCAGGACGAAGCCTACTACGGCAACGAGGAGATCAAACCACTCTCGGAGAACCTGGACGAACTCCGTGAGGGAGGCGTCATCGTCTACGACTCGGGGCTGCTCGACACGGACGAGATCCCGAACTTCGAGGAGCGCGTCGAGGAGAACGACTGGCACGTCTACGACCTCGACCTGCGTGGACTCGCGAAGGAGCACGGCAGGGAGGTCATGCGGAACACGGCCGGCGTCGGTGCGACGTGTGCCATCGTCGACCTCGACCTCGAACCCATCGAGAAGTTGATGGAAGACGCGATGCCCGAGAAGATACTGGAGCCGAACCTCGAGATTCTCCACGAAGCCTACGAATCCGTCCAGGAGGACTACGAGACGGACGTCGGTATCTCGCTGCCGACGGGCGAACACGACGAAGACCAGGTACTCGTCTCCGGTAGTCACGGTATCGCGTACGGGGCTCTCGACGAGGGCTGTCGGTTCATCTCGGGCTATCCGATGACGCCCTGGACCGACGTGTTCACCATCATGACCCAGAACCTCTCGGACATGGGCGGCATCTCCGAGCAGGTCGAAGACGAGATCGCCGCGGCGTCGCTCGCCATCGGAGCCAGCCACGCCGGCGCGAAGGCCATGAGCGGTTCGTCCGGCGGTGGGTTCGCGCTCATGTCGGAGCCGCTCGGGCTGGCCGAGATAACCGAGACGCCCCTCGTGCTCGTCGAGGCGATGCGCGCGGGACCGTCGACGGGGATGCCGACCAAGCCGGAGCAGGGCGACCTCGAACACGTCCTGTACACCAGCCAGGGCGACTCCAACCGGGTCGTAATGGCACCGGGTGACGCTCAGGAGTCCTACGAACAGGCTCGAAAAGCGTTCCAGATCGCGTACGGCTACCAGATTCCCGTCGTCGTCCTCTACGACCAGAAGCTGTCGGGCGGCCACCAGACCGTCCCGGAGTCGACGTTCGACGAGGAGCCCAACCCGGACATCGGCGACGTCGTAACCGAAGACGAACTCGAGGACGCGGAGCGGCTCGCCGGTCGGTTCAAGCGGTACCGCTACGACGGCGAGGACGGCGTCAGTCCGCGCTCCATCCCGGGGCAGAAGGGTGGAAACTTCCTCGCGTCGGGCAACGAGCACAACGAGGCCGGTCACATCAGCGAGGACCCCGACAACCGCGTTCTCCAGATGAACCGTCGGATGGGCAAGCTCGACGCCATCCGCGAGGAACTGGACTCGATGGACCAGTCGAACCAGACCGTCTACGGTCCCGAGGACGCCGACTACGCTATCCTCGGCTTCGGGAGCACGAAGGGCGTCGTCGAGGAGTCGGTCGACCGCCTGAACGACGACGGCCACTCGGTGAAGGCGATGAACGTCAGCGACCTGCTCCCGTTCCCGCGAGAGGAGGTCCGCGAGTTCCTCGAGAGCGTCAACGAGGCGCTGGTCGTCGAGATGAACGCGTCGGCACAGTTCCGCCGTCACATCCAGGGTGAACTCGGCATGTACGGCGAGAAGCTGTACAGTCTGCTGAAGTACGACGGTAACCCCTTCGAGCCGGCGGAAGTCGTCGACGGCTTCGAGTCCCGGCTCGAAGACAGCGTGGAGACGGGTGGCTACAACACCCGTATCGAATCCGCGACAGGTGATTAAAATGAGTGCATTCAACGCCATCGGAGAGGAACGAGATATCGAGAAAGACGAGTTCACGCCGAGCCTGGAACCGCAGGCGACGTGGTGTCCGGGCTGCGGTGACTTCGGTGTCCTGAAGGCGCTGAAACAGGCGATGCCAGAGGTCGGCCGCACGCCGGACGAGACGCTGCTCGTCACGGGCATCGGCTGTTCGGGGAAGCTCTCGAGCTACTTCCAGAGCTACGGCTTCCACTCCATCCACGGGCGCTCCCTGCCGGTCGCGCGAGCGGCCAAGATGGCCAACCCCGGTCTCGAGGTCGTCGCGGCTGGCGGTGACGGTGACGGGTACGGCATCGGCGGGAACCACTTCATGCACACCGCCCGTGAGAACCACGACATGACGTACATCGTCTTCAACAACGAGATCTTCGGGCTGACGAAGGGCCAGACGTCGCCCACGTCGCCGAAGGGGCACAAGTCCAAGACCCAGCCCCACGGCAACGCCAAGAGCCCGATTCGACCGCTGTCGCTCGCGCTGACGTCCGGCGCGTCGTACGTCGCCCGGACCGCGGCGGTCAATCCGAACCAGGCGAAGAACATCCTGGCCGAGGCGATGGAACACGACGGGTTCGCACACGTCGACTTCCTCACGCAGTGCCCGACGTGGAACAAGGACGCCAAGCAGTACGTCCCCTACGTCGACGTGCAGGACAGCGACGATTACGACTTCGACGTCAACGACCGCCGCGAGGCGTCGGAGATGATGCACGAGGTCGAGGACAAACTGTACGAGGGAACGGTGCTGACCGGCCGGTTCTACGTGGACGAGGACCGACCGTCCTACCAGCAGGAGAAGCAGTCGACCGGCGACATGCCGGAGACGCCGCTCGCAGAGCGGTACTTCGACGAGGAGTACGACTGGGAGCGGAGCTACGACCTGCTCGACCGGCACAAGTAACCCGGCTACGTTCGCCGTCGACGCTTTTTCGACCAAGTTCCGACGGTAGTTCGACGAACATTCTTACAGCCAGCAAACTGTTTTCGAGTTCGGAAGATATTTTTCACTGTACGGGAAACATTCCAGTAGCAATGAGCACGGAGTCGACGGAAGACCGAATTCTCACCGTTCTGGAGAACGACGCCCAGGCGTCGTACGCCGAGATTGCCGAGCGCGCCGACGTATCGAAGCCGACCGTCCGCAAGTACATCGAGAAACTGGAAGACGAAGGCGTCATCGTCGGCTACTCGGCGGAGGTGGACCCGAAGAAGCTCTCCAGCCAGAGCATCGCTCTGGTCGGCATCGACGTCGCGAGCGAGCAGTACGTCGAAGCTACGCGCGCGCTCAAGGAACTCGACGACATCGAGACGCTGTACACCTGCAGCGGTGACCACATGCTGATGGCGGAAGTTCGCGCGCCGGACGGCGACGCCGTCGGCGAGGTCATCAGCGAGGACGTCCTCGCCATCGACGGCGTCACGGCCGCCCATCCCTCGTTTCTCCAGGAACGACTCAAGTGAGTGCTCGTCCGTCGGTCACCGTTTTCGCTCTCACCATCCGGTAGCGTTCGGCGGCGCCGGGTCTTCCCGTCCGGCGTTCCTCGAAACGGCCGGGCGACCGGGGTCGCCCTCTGCGATTGAGAATCTCTCCCATCGCATCGGGGTTTCAAAGCCTTTGTATCGAATGCCTCCTGAGTTGCGCGTATGACTGCGAAGGTCGTCGTGCTCGGAGCCGGGTATGCCGGCGCTGGCGCGATTCAGCAGCTCGAAGCAGAACTCGACAGCGCCGACATCACCTGGGTTTCCGACAACGACTATCATCTCGTTCTCCACGAGGCCCACCGGGTCATCCGCGACCCCCGGGTCAAGGACAAGATAACGCTGCCCGTCCACGACATCAAGTCCCCGAGCACGCAGTTCGTCGAAGGGACCGTGACCGGCGTCGACACCGACGAGCGAAACGTCGAACTCGACTCCGGCGACGAGATAGAGTACGACTACCTCCTCGTCGGACTCGGAAGCCAGACCGCCTACTACGGCATCCCCGGCCTCGACGAGAACTCCCTGACGCTGAAGAGCCTCGACGACGCGCTGGAGATTCACGAGTCGGTCAAGGAGGCCGCAGGCGAGGCCACGCGCAACGACCCCGCGACGGTCGTCGTCGGCGGTGCGGGCCTGTCGGGCATCCAGAGCGCGGGCGAGATCGCCGAGTACCGCGACAAACACCGCGCACCCATCGACATCTACCTCGTCGAGGCGCTGGACGAGATCATGCCCGGCCAGGACCCCGAACTCCAGGGGACGGTCAAGAAGTACCTGCTGGAGAAAGACATCGAGATTCTGACGGGCGACCCCATCACGGAGGCCACCGAGGACGACATCCAGTTCGACGAGGGCGACCCGCTGGAGTACGACGTGTTCCTCTGGACCGGCGGCATCACGGGCCGCGCTGCGATGAACGACTGCGGACTCGACAACGAGCACAACCGCGTCACGACCGAGGCGAACTTCCAGACCAGCGACGACCGCGTGTTCGCCATCGGCGACTGCGCCATCGTCGACCAGGGCAACGACCCCGCACCGCCGACCGCGCAGGCCGCCTGGCAGGCCGCCGAGGTCGCCGGCGAGAACATCGCCCGCAGCATCCGGGGGCAGCCGCTCGCGACCTGGACCTACGACGACAAGGGGACGCTCATCTCCATCGGCGACGCGGCAGTCGCCCACGACATCCCCCTGGTTCCCGTCGACACGTTCAACTCCTCGGCCGCCGAGTTCCTGAAGAAGGCCGCCGCCGCGCGCTGGATCGCCGACGTGAGTTCCATCGGTCGCGCACTCGACGCCTGGGAGTCGCTGTAACCGCGCCGGCTCTCTTTCCTTCGCCGCGAATCGTCCCTTCGGCTGCTCTCTCTCTCTCTCTTTCGCTGCCTCGTCGACCCACCGGCGAGCGCCGGCCGTAGCTCGACGAAAGCGACGTTCGAAGGTGTTCGAAGGCGTTCGAAGCTAGAGGGAGGAGCCGTCGTCAGACGATGGCGCTCCACCAGGGCTTCACGAGGAAGAACAGCGTGTTGTACGCCGCGTAGAGGAACACGAGCACGGACGCAGCTATGGCCGCCTTCGGGCGGTCGAGGGGAACGTCCCGACGCATCTCGACGCCCCGGGCCTCGACCTCGAAGAAGTCGGCGATGAACAGGCCGATGACGAGCGACGAGAGCACGATGCCGCCGTGGTGGTGCAGCGTCAGGTAGTAGAACGACGCGAGCACGAGCAGGACGTTCGTCAGTTCGTGGGGAATCCAGCGGTCGACCTCCTCTCGGTCGTCGTCTTTCGCCTGTTCGCGGTATTTCCCGAACGCGAGCCACCGCGTGCCCATGTTGACCAGCACGAGCACGACCACGAGGTAGCCGGCCACGGGTTCGAGCACGTCGATGGGCCCGAGCAGCGATAGCAGTTGCATGTCCGGAACTGAGTGCGGTAGCATATTATATTCTTTCCAATTCGCCTGGCCGGTCCCGCTCGAAAAAGGGGGTTCCGAGTCGCGAGCGCTACTCGAAGAACCGCCGGCTCCCCTCGACGGTCACCAGTTCGACCGCGCCGTCGTACGCCAGTTCCACCGGGGTCCGCGGCGGCACTTCCGCGACTTTGCGGTCGTCGGCGTACAGCGACACTTCGCCATCGTCTCGCTCGACGGACAGCGTCACCGGCCCCGACAGCACCCAGTTCCCGAGATGGATGGCGAAGGGGGCGACGGGAACGACCGAGAGGACGTCCGTTTCCGGCTCTACTGCCGGCCCGCCGGCATCGTATGCGTACCCGGTGCTCCCGGTCGGCGTCGCGACGACGACGCCGTCGGCGCGGAACTGGTCGACGTCGCTGTGACTTGTCCGGACCGCGTACTCCGAGATGCGGGCGGCCTCGCTCGTCACCAGCATCGCGTCGTACAGCGCACGTGCGACGCGTTCGCCGTCGATACGCACCGAGAGTAACGGGCGCTCGGTGGTCGACCACTCGTCGGCGAGCAGGTCCGCCACCGCCTCCTCGACGTCGGACTCCGGGACGCTGGCCAGTTCCGGTCCTGCCGCGACGGCGAGCACGGGGACGGACGTCCCGGCGCGAACCGCGTCGAGCACCGCCGGTTCGCCGGGCGCGACGACGACCGAGGGGTCCGCGTCGAGCACCGTCGCGGCCGTGCCGCGTTCGACCGTCCCGTCCGCGTCGCGGACCGCATCGGCGACCCGGGTCGCCAGGTCGGACTCGCCGACGACGCCGACGGTCATCGCTCCTCTCCCGGATGCCACGTGTCGCTCATCACTGGACGTTGCTCGCCGGGGCTTGAAAAGCATGCGGACCGCTGCGGTCGGCGACGTCCGTTCCCTCCGAGACTCGCGCAGTGTCGCGGGGGTTTCCGGCGGGCTAGACGGCGACAGACGCCTACTCGTCGTAGGGCCAGTCGCCGGTTATCTTCATACCCTTCGCCTTGTTCTCCGCTTCCAGCGCCTCGGCGATCTCTTCGGGCGCCTTGTGCGCGACCGAGAACTCGTCGCTGGCGAGATGGACCGTCAGTTCCGTCAGGAGGATGGCCTGCTCGCGGAGGTCCCGGACCTCGAGTTTGTCCAGCGTGTCGGCGTGGGTGTGCCCCCAGCCGCGACCCTCGTCGCCCGTCTCGCTCATGACGTGGTAGCCCGGCACGCCCCACTCGACGAACGGCCAGTGGTCGCTGTGCGGTCCCTGCTCCGGGATGGTCTTCACGGGATGGTCGAAGCGGTCGGCGACGGCGTGGGCCGCCTCGTCGAGCGCGTCGAACCCGTGGGTGTAGAACGAGAGCGTGCGTCCGCGGACGACGCCGTCGTTGTTCACGATGGCCTTGACGTCGTCGAAGTTCGCCCGTTCGGCCATGCGTCCGGACCCTTCGAGGCCGACCTCCTCCGCGCCGAACGCGACGAAGTGGACGCGCGCGTCGAGTTCGTCCTCGCGGTCCGCGAGCGCCCGCGCCATCTCGACGACCATCGCGGTTCCGGCGCCGTTGTCCATCGCTCCCTCGGCGATGTCGTGGGCGTCGACGTGGCTGGTGACGAGCAGTTCCTCGTCGGTGTCGGGACCGAGTTCGGCGTGGACGTTCCCGCTCGTCGCGTCGTGGACGTCCGCGTCGACCGCGACGGTGACCGTCTCGCCCTCCCAGCGCCGGGAGAGGCGCGCGCCGACCTCCTTGCTCACCCCGACTGCGGGGACGTCACCGATGGGGTCGTCCGCGGTGCCGACGCTGCCCGTCGGTGGGAGACAGCCCTCGACGTGGTTCTTGAACACGAACGCGGCCGCACCGCCCTCGACGGCGTAGTAGTACTTCTCGCGTCGGTGGACGAACCGGTCGAAGTAGTCGGGAACGTTCGTCGCGACCATCACGACCTTCCCCTCCACGTCGGTGTCCTCGAAGTCCGAGGGCAGGCCGTACCCGAGATCGACGAGTTCCCCCGTCGCGGACGCGTCCGGACTCCGGGGGAGCGCGATACAGTCCTGGCTCGTTTGGCCCGCACGAATCTCGCTACCGCCCCGCGTCCACCCCTGCACGTCGAACTCCTCGATGCGAGCGTCGCGTGCGCCGACCTCCGCGAGCGCGTCTCGCGTCGCCTCCGCCGCCCGTCGTTCGCCCTCGCTGCCGGCCATCCGGTCGCCGACGTCGACGAGCGTTTCGAGGTGGTCCCACCCGGCGTCGCTTTCGAACGTCGTCCCGATCCACTGTGTCATACGCCATCGTGTCTCCGGGTCGCCGCCTAAGTGTTTCGAATCGGAACATCCCGAAGAATCGTCGAAAAAGACGGTTCGTACCGGGGGAGGATTCGAAATGTCGTCGTCGGGGTACAAATACTCCATTGTGATTCAGAGATATATACGGACCTCGGCGATGTTTTATAACGAAAGAGCGTGTTCTATCGATAGACAGTCGGTGTTTTCCAAGAATGGCTTCACAGGCTCCTGACGTGACGCAGGTCGTCGCACCGGACGGAACCGTCGACGGCGAGGTCGAACTGTCGGCGGAGGACACGCGGAACGTCTACCGCCTCCAGGTGCTCGCACGGACGTTCGACGAGAAGGCCGTGTCGCTACACCGCCAGGGACGCATCGGGACGTACGCACCCCTCAAGGGGCAGGAGGCGGCGCAGGTCGGGGCGGCCTACGCGCTCTCGACCGACGATTACTGCTTCCCGACGTACCGCGACCACGCGATGTATCTCACGCGGGGACACTCGATGCGCGACGTCCTCCTGCACCTGCTCGGTGCGGGCAACTACGTCGACCGCGAGGACCCCGACGGACTGCGGACGTTCACTCCCACCATTCCCATCGCCACCCAGCTTCCGCACGCCGTCGGCGTCGGGATGGCGGCGGACTACGACGGCGACGACGCGGCCGCGCTGGCGAGTTTCGGCGACGGCGCGACCAGCGAGGGCGACTTCCACGAGGCGATGAACTTCGCGGGCGTGTTCGACGCGCCCGTCGTCTTCTTCTGCCAGAACAACCAGTACGCCATCTCGGTCCCGCGCGAGCGCCAGACGGCGAGCGCGACCATCGCCCAGAAGGCCGACGCCTACGGCTTCGACGGGATGCGAATCGACGGCAACGACGTGTTCGCCGTCTACCGCGCGGTCACCGAGGCGCTCGAACGCGCACGCCGGGGCGAACCGGTGCTCATCGAGGCGGTCACCTACCGGCAGGGCGCACACACGACGACCGACGACCCCTCGAAGTACCGCGAGGAGGCCGAGGTCGAGGAGTGGGTCGAGAAAGACCCCATCGAGCGCACCCGGGAGTACCTCCAGGCCGAGCACGGGTGGACCGACGAAGACGAAGCGGCCCTCCGCGAGGACTGCGAGGCCCGGGTCGCCGAAGCGGTCGACGCAGCGGAGGCTCACGACGGCTTCGACACCGACGCGATGTTCGACCACGTCTACGCCGACGAACACCCCCGCCATCCCGACCAGCGCGAGACGGTGCCCGACGACCCGCAGGTCGAGCGCTGAGACCGCCGGCGGGCGGTCCGCCACGGTCCGAGTCGGCGTTCGCGCCAGCATAGTTATGTGAGCCGCTGTAGAACCGACTGTGGGGTTCATCATGGAACGTCACGATCCACAGATGGGGGTAGAGGAGTCGGGAGCGGAGCCGATACCCTCCGAGGACATCGCCGAGATGGAGATTACGGAACCGACGCTGACGTGGCTCGAACTGTCTCGGCCCCAGCAACCGATTCCCATCGGAGAGCAAGACCGCGTCCTGAACAGCCGATTCAACGAGCAACACGACGTCTGGGAGGTACTGCTCGTCGCGATGCCGACCGAAGAAGAGGACGACGACTGACTACAGCATGTCCTTTTCTCTGAGCCCCTCGATGAGGTCGTCGACGAGCGTGTCGACGTCGTCGTAGGGGAAGTCCTGTGCATCGGACATCTTCGTCGACAGTTCCATCGCCGTGAAACTCGTGTCGCCAGCCTCGAACCGGGTTCCGGGTCCGTTCGGGAGCGCCGGCACGAGGTCCATCGGGTTGCTGACGGGGTAGTCCGCGCCCTCGAATGCGTCGTGGAACTGCTGTCGGAATTCGGCTTCCTTGTCTACCATGTACGGCAATTGCGTGATTACGTGGCAAAAACGTTCCGGAACAACACTAAATAGGTTGTGAGTTTATCCCCCGTTCGCGTGGGTTTATGCCACTTGCCACCAGATGACCTGGGGATGACGAACGAGTTCGCGTTCGACTACGACCTGCTTCGGGAACTCACCGAGACGAGCGGCGCGCCGGGGTACGAGGACCGCGTGCGGGCGGTCGTTCGGCGGGAGTTCGACGGGATAGTGGACGAAGTGCGAACGGACGCGATGGGCAACGTCGTCGGGACGGTCCACGGCGACGCCGACTACGAGGTCGCCGTCGCGGCGCACATGGACGAGATAGGGTTCATGGTCCGGCACGTCGACGAGGACGGGTTCCTCGCGCTCGACGCTCTCGGCGGATGGGACCCGCGGGTCCTGAAAGCACAGCGCGTCACGGTCCACGCCGAGGCGGACGACCTGACGGGCGTCATCGGCTCGGTGCCGCCGCACCTGCTGGACGACGACGACGAGGACGAACGGGGCGTCGAGGACGTTCACGTCGACCTCGGACTGCCCGCCGAGGAAGCGAACGAGCGCGTCGCCGTCGGGGACCTCGTCACGATGGAGCAGACGACGACCCGGGTCGGCGAGCACGTCACGGGCAAGGCGCTCGACGACCGCGTCTGCCTGTTCGCGATGCTGGAAGCCGCGAAGCGCGTCGACGACCCCGACGTGACGGTCCACTTCTGTGCGACCGTCCAGGAGGAACTCGGCATCCGCGGTGCGTCCGCGCTCGGCGTCGACCTCGACCCGGACCTCGCCGTCGCGCTCGACGTGACCGTCGCCCAGGACGTGCCGGCGGTGGAGAAGGAGGCCGACTACGTGACCGAACTCGGCGAGGGTGCCGCGGTGAAGCTCAAGGACGGCAGCGTCGTGACGACGCCGAAGGTCCACCGCCGGATGCGGTCGGTCGCCGAGCGACGAGAGATTCCACATCAGACCGAGATTCTCCCCTCCGGCGGCACGGACACCGCCGGATTCCAGAACACCCACGGCGCGAAGCCTGTCGGTGCCATCTCGGTTCCGACGCGCTACCTCCACACCGTCACCGAGAGCGTCCACGGCGACGACGTCGCGACAGCCATCGACCTGCTCGCGGCGTTCCTCGACACGGAGACCGGCGAGCACGACTACCGGCTGTAGCGCGCCGTCCGGCGAACGACCGCAGGGAGCGGACACGTTTTCGATCCAGCGTTTCGAGTAGTGTACGAAGGACGGGAGCGCATCCGACGAAGCAAAACGGTGGGTGCAAACCAAAGTATTCAGTAACCGTCGGTCCAAAGCCCCGGCCATGACAGATGGGGAAACGACTGGTTCGGTGACGCGACGCGGGTTCATGCTCGGGACGGCCGGTGCGGCGGCTACCGGCGCGGTCGGGGGCGTGAGCGCCCAGGAAGGCGGCGGCGAAAGCGGCGGCGGTGGCGGCACGAAGACGGTGAAGGTCGTCGACAACGAGTTCGATTCGGACGAAGTCACCGTCGCGCCCGGCACGACGGTGAAGTGGGTCTGGGAAGGGAACGGCCACAACATCGTCGTCGAGAACCAGCCCGACGGCTCCAACTGGGAGGGGACGAAGGGCGGCGAGTCGAAGCTGTACGACAAGGGCCACACCCACGAGCACACGTTCGAGTCTACTGGTTCCTACGAGTACTACTGTGCCCCCCACAAGGCGATGGGGATGACCGGTACCGTCACGGTCCAGGAGGGCGGGGCCTCTTCGAGCGGGTCCTCCAAGCCGGCGGTGCCCAAGGGCGCGAAGACGCTCGGCGTCGCCACCTCCGGCGCGCTGATGACCACGCTCGGACTGGCGTACTTCTTCATGAAGTTCGGCGGCGACTACGGCGAGCTCGGCGAGTACGAGTAACCGACTCGGCGTCGTCCATCCCGGCGTCGCGAACCCGTCGTCGGTTCTCGCTTCCCGGCAGTTGTCGTTTCGACCCCGAGACGACTGCGTTCCGACACGCCTGACCTCCGCGTTCCGGTAGCCTCGCAGTCTCCGCCCTCGTGGCTTCGACGCGGTCGGTCAGCGTCGTTCGAGCAGTTCCTTCGTCTTCCGGTGGCGGTACCGGAACATCGGCTCGAAGCCCACCCATCCGAGCGGGCCGACCGCCCGGCCGACCGGACCGCCCGGGAACTCGTACTCCACGCGGTCTCGCACCAGCGTTCCGCCGTCTGCGGCGAAGAACTGGTGGGTGTGTCGCCACGTCTCGAACGGACCGTCGTGCATCACGTCCTCGAAGATGGCCGCGCCGTCCTCGCGCTCCCGGCGCGTTATCTCCGACACCCACCGCTGGGGCGGGCCGACGCCGAACGGCCGCGCCGCGAGCCTGATTCTGGTGCCGGGGGAGAGCACCTCTGGGTCGGGGTCGCCGTCCGGTCCCCGCATCGCCTCGACGCGGAGGTTCATCCAGTCGGGCGTGAGCGCCTCCAGGCCGTCTATCGCGGAGTGGAACGCCCAGACCTCGTCGAGCGGTGCGTCGACCCGGACCTCCCGCTGATACGTGGCCATCGTTCGAGCGTGGGGCGCGCGGAGTAAAGGCCCTTCGTCGGGAGTAGAACTTTTAAACGGGACCGCCGCCAAGGTCCGTTCGTCATGACCGACCAGGATCTCCGGAAGAAGGCACACGACCTCGACGTGACCGTCTGGGTCGGCAAGAGCGGCCTCGAATCGGTGACCGGCGAACTCGACGACCAGTTGTCCGACCGCGAACTCGTGAAGGTGAAGTTCCTCCGGGCGGCGCGCGGCGGCACGTCGACGGACGAACTCGCCGCGGACCTCGCCGAGCGCGTCGGCGCCGACCTCGTGGAGACGCGGGGGAACACTGCAGTGTACCACTGATGGTGACCCCCCTGCCGTTCCTCGACAGGATTCTAGAAACCGAGTACGCGATAGCGGTCACGCAGTCGCTGTACTTCGTCGGCTCGTTCGTCGCGCTGTACCTCGTCGGTCGGCTGGCCGTGTTACCGGTCGTGCGACGCGTCCTCGACAGCCGGGACTACGACCAGAGCGTGACGAAGCCGCTGGCGAAGCTCGCTCACTTCGGCGTCCTGTTCGCGGCCGTCGCGCTCGCCTTCGGCTTCGCGGACTACGGCAACATCCTCACGGCGCTCGCCACCGTCGCCGCGGCCGCGACGCTGGCCGTCGGCTTCGCGCTCCAGGACATCATCGCCAACTTCGTTGCCGGCGTGTTCATCTTCACGGACAAGCCGTTCAAGATCGGCGACTGGATAGAGTGGGACGACGGGAACTACAAGGGCATCGTCGAGGACATCAGCCTCCGGGTGACCCGGGTGCGGACGTTCGACAACGAACTGCTGACCGTGCCGAACTCCGTGCTCACGGACGGCGTCATCAAGAACCCGGTGGCGTACGACAGGCTCCGGGTGACCTTCGACTTCGGCATCGGTTACGACGACGACGTCGAGCGCGCGACGGAGGTAATCGTCGACGAGGCGCGAGAGCACCCCGAGGTCCTGAACGACCCCGAACCGTCGGTGCGATTGACCGAACTGGGCGACTCCGCGGTCGGGCTCCGGTCGCGGTTCTGGATCGCAGACCCCGCGCGGAGCGACTTCGTCCGGACGCGCGCGGAGTACGTCTCGGCGGTCAAGCGACGCTTCGACGAGGAGGGCATCGACATCCCCTACCCCCACCGGACGCTGGCCGGCGGCATCGAGGTGACCGACGCCGCGAACCTCGCCGAGGTCAGCGGGGACTGACTCCGGTCGAGACGCCGGCCACCGGGGTCCGGGGAACCGTTCTCCTCCAGTGGATTCGTTGGGCTTAAATAACCCCTCGTCCAACGTACGAGTGCAGTGAACTGTAGGGACGTGACGTCCCGAGTCCGAGAGGGCGAACGTAAGTGTGTGTCGAGGTAGCCTAGTCTGGCCCACGGCGCAGGGTTGCTAACTCTGTGGCGTCAAGCCTCGAGGGTTCGAATCCCTCCCTCGACGCTCCGACATCGCTCGAAAAGACCAACCATGAGTACGGAACAACCACAGGACGAGGAGGACGACGACGACCTCCGATACTTCGTCCGCATCGGGCAGACCGACCTCGATGGGACGAAGACGGTGGAGCGATCCCTGAGCGAGATGAACGGGATCGGTCGTCGGACCGCAAGAATCATCGCCGACAAGGCGGACATCGACCGGATGGCGACGTTCGGTCGACTCGAGGACGAGGAGATCGAACGCGTCGTCGAGGCCGTCGAGACGTACGCCGACGAAATTCCCGAGTGGCTCGCGAACCACCGCAACGGGTACTTCTCCGGTGAGACCACCCACGAGACCGGTAACGACCTGCAGATGACGCGTCGGCAGGACATCAACCGGATGAAGATGATCGACTCGTACAAGGGCGCTCGCCACAAGCGCGGGCAGAAGGTTCGCGGTCAGCGAACCAAGTCCACGGGTCGTACCGAGGGGACCATCGGCGTGAACGTCGAAGAGATCAAGGAAGAACAGGCCGCCGAAGAGGAGGCTGGTGAGGAGTAATGTCGCTACCTGGCGAGAACACGAAGTTCTACGAGACGCCGAACCACCCGTTCCAGGGCGAGCGCATCGCCGAGGAGCAGAGCCTGATGGACCGCTACGGGCTCGCGAACAAGGAGGAACTCTGGCGGTCCCAGAGTCAGCTCCGTAACTTCCGACGCGAGGCCCGTCAGCTGCTCGGCGGCATGACCGGCGAGGAGTCCGGCGAGGGCGAGGAGTTCGTCTCCCGGCTGAAGCGCATCGGCGTCCTCGACGAGGGCGACGAGCTCGGCGACGTGCTGCTGCTGGAGCTCACCGACGTGCTCGAGCGTCGCCTCCAGACGGTCGCCTACCGCAAGGGTCTGGCGAACACGCCCGAGCAGGCGCGACAGTTCATCACGCACGGACACGTCCGCGTGGACGGCCGTCGCGTGTCGATACCCTCCTACAAGGTCGAAGTCGACGAGGAAGCGACCGTCGAGTTCGACGAGAACAGCCCGCTTTCGGACGAACTCCATCCCGAACGCGCGGGGGATAACGAATGAGCGCAAACGACGACGAGAAGTGGGGCATCGCCCACGTGCACGCATCGTTCAACAACACTATCATCACCGTCACGGACCTCACCGGTGCAGAGACCATCGCGAAGTCCTCCGGCGGGACGGTCGTCAAGCAGAACCGCGACGAGTCCTCGCCGTACGCGGCCATGCAGATGGCCGAGACGGTCGCCGAAGAGGTCCAGGCCGCCGGCATCGACGGCGTCCACGTTCGCGTGCGAGGCCCCGGCGGGAACCAGCAGCAGAACCCCGGTCCGGGCGCGCAGGCGACCATCCGGGCGCTGGCGCGCGCCGGCCTGGAGATCGGTCGCATCGAGGACGTGACCCCGATTCCGCACGACGGTACCCGCGCACCGAAAGGTAGTGGGTTCTAACCCATGAGCGAAGACTTCGACGTAGAGTTCATCGACCGCGGCGACCGCGAGGCGCGGTTCCTCGTCCGCAACGTCTCGCCGGCGTTCGCCAACGGCATCCGGCGGGCGATCATCGCGGACGTGCCGACGATGGCCATCGACACCATCCGGGTCATCGAGAACTCGTCGGTCATGTTCGACGAGCAGATTGGACTCCGCCTCGGTCTCGTGCCGCTGACCACGCCGGTCGGCGAGTTCGAGGAGGGTGACACGGTGACCCTGAGTCTCGACGTGTCGGGGCCGGGCACCGCGTTCTCGGGCGATCTCATCAGTTCCGACGAGATGGTCCAGCCCGCGGACGACAACGTCCCCATCATCGACCTCAAGGACGACCAGCGCCTCGAGCTCGAGGCCGACGCCGTGCTCTCGACCGGCAAGGACCACGCCAAGCACCAGGGTGGCATCGCGGTCGGCTACCGCCACCTGCAGCGCGTCGAAGTCGTCGGCGACCGCGAGGAGTACGAGGAAGAGGAGACCCAGATTCTTCGCGGCGTCATCGAAGACGACGGCGAACTCGTCCCGACGGAGGAGTTCGACCACGACCTCACGAACCGGTATCCCGGCAAGGAGGTCGAGGTCCACGACGTGCCGAGCGCGTTCGTGTTCGACGTCGAGACGGACGGGTCGCTGTCCATCGAGGACCTCGTGCTGGAAGCGGTCGACACGATAGAAGCGCGCGCAGACGAACTGGAAGAAGCAATTCAACTATAGCAATGACTGGCCCTTCGAACCTCCCTGACGCGTCCGCCACTCGCGAAGTGGCAACTGCCGACCGTCGTCGGACCGGAACTCTCGACGGCGGAAATCGGCAGACCGAAAGTGGTTTGAAGGGTCGCCTGCAACAGTGTGATACCCGCGAGGGTGCGCACGTGTTCTCAGCGTGCAGGGATAGCCAAGTCAGGCCAACGGCGCAGCGTTCAGGGCGCTGTCTCGTAGGAGTCCGCAGGTTCAAATCCTGCTCCCTGCACTTCAGCTCTTATTACAAGGAGGAAGTAGCATGAGCAAGACGAATCCGAGGCTCACTAGTCTTATCGCCGAACTCAAGTCGGTTTCCCGCGATTCGGAGGCCGACGTGTGGAGCGACGTTGCAGAGCGCCTCGAGAAACCACGGAGCACGCACGCAGAGGTCAACCTGGGTCGCATCGAGCGATACGCCCAGGAGGACGAGACCGTCGTCGTGCCCGGCAAGGTTCTCGGAAGCGGTGCGCTCCAGAAGGACGTCACGGTCGCCGCAGTCGACTTCTCTTCGAGCGCGGAGACGAAGATCGAGCAGGCGAACGGTGAGCCCATCGAACTCGAACAGGCAGTCGAACAGAACCCCAGCGGCGCGAACGTACGGGTGATTCGATGAGTATCGCGGAATTCGACGCGGACGTCGTCGTCGACGCCCGGGACTGTATTCTCGGACGCGTGGCGAGTCAGGTCGCACAGAAGGCGATGGACGGCCAGAAGGTCGCCGTCGTCAACGCCGAGGACGCGGTCATCACGGGCAGCGAAGAAGACGTGATGTCCACGTTCCGCAAGCGAGTCGACCTCGGCTCCGACAGCGGACCGTACTACCCGAAGCGACCGGACATGATATTCAAGCGCTCGATTCGCGGCATGCTTCCGTACAAGCAGGACCGCGGGCGAGAGGCCTTCGAGAACGTCCGGGTCTACGTCGGCAATCCGTTCGACGAGGACGCCGACGTCCTCGACGACACGTCGCTGGACCGACTCTCGAACATCCGCTTCGTCCAGCTGGGCGAAGTCAGCGAAAACCTGGGTGCTAACGTCACATGGTAACGAACACGAGCGGCAAGAAGAAGACGGCCATCGCCCGCGCGACGGTTACCGAGGGCGAGGGTCGGGTGCGCATCAACTCCCAGCCAGTGGAACTGGTCGAACCGGAGATGGCTCGCCTGAAGATGCTGGAACCGTTCCGCATCGCCGAAGACGAGCGCGAGAGCGTCGACGTCGACGTCGACGTCTCCGGTGGCGGCATCAGCGGTCAGGCCGACGCGGTCCGGACCGCCATCGCCCGCGGTATCGTCCAGCACTCCGGCGACGCCGAACTCCGCGACGCGTTCATGGAGTTCGACCGGTCGCTGCTGGTGAACGACGTTCGCCAGTCCGAACCCAAGAAGTGGGGCGGTCCCGGCGCTCGGGCCCGCTACCAGAAGTCCTACCGCTAAGGTGATTCAAACATGATGGTACCAGTTCGGTGTTTCACGTGCGGCAAGGTCGTCGGTGAACACTGGCAGGAGTACAAGGCGCGCGCCGAGACGAAGGAAGGCAACGAGGACCCCGAGAAGGTACTCGACGACCTCGGCGTCGAGCGCCAGTGCTGTCGGCGGATGCTCGTCTCGCACAAGGACCTCGTCGACATCGTGGCACCCTATCAGTGATGGCCCAGCAACGTTACTCCCGGTACGAGAAGGCGCGCATCATCGGGGCACGAGCCCTGCAAGTGTCGTACGGCGCACCGGTGCTCATCGACACGGACGAGTCACAGCCCATCCTCATCGCGGCCGAGGAGTACGACGCCGGCGTCCTACCGTTCACCGTGCGGCGGGAGGGGAAATGACCCTCGTCGAGAGCGTCCGTCTCCGGCAGGTGCTCGACTCGCGTGGCAACGCGACCGTCGAGGCCGACGTCGTCACCCAGAGCGGCGGGTTCGGCCGCGCGGCCGCACCGAGCGGTGCCAGCACGGGCGAGTACGAGGCCATCGAACTCGACCCCGGCGAGGCCATCGCCGCCGCGCGCGAACGCGCGGTGCCACGACTCGAAGGGACGGTGTACGTCGGCGACCAGCGCGACGTGGACCGCACCCTGCGCGCGGCCGACGGAACGGACAACTTCTCCGAGATAGGCGCGAACAGCGCCGTCGCCATCAGCATGGCGGCCGCGAAGGCGGCTGCCGACGTGCTCGGTGCACCACTGTACCAGCATCTCGGCGGCGCGTTCCGGGGCGAGAACTTCCCCGTCCCGCTCGGCAACGTCATCGGCGGTGGCGAGCACGCGGCGGACGCGACGTCCATCCAGGAGTTCCTCGCCGCGCCGGTCGGCGCACCGAACGTCAAGGACGCCGTGTTCGCCAACGCCGCGGTTCACCAGGAGGTCGCGGACCTCCTGGACGAGCGCGGCGTCGCCGCCGGCAAGGGCGACGAAGGCGCGTGGGCACCGTCCATCGACGACGCCGACGCGTTCGAACTGATGGAGGAGGCCGTCGACGCCGTCTCCGAGGAGTTCGGCTTCGACATCCGATTCGGCCTCGACGTGGCCGCAGCGGAACTCTACGAGGACGGCGAGTACCACTACGACGGCGAGACGCGGTCGACCGACGAGCAGATCGAGTACGTCGCCGACCTGGTCGACGAGTACGACCTCGCGTACGTCGAGGACCCCCTCGACGAGAACGACTACGAGGGGTTCGCCGAACTCACCGACCGGGTGGGCGACCGGACGCTGATCTGCGGCGACGACCTGTTCGTCACCAACACCGAGCGCCTCTCGGACGGCATCGAGCAGGGCGCGGCCAACTCCATCCTGATCAAGCCGAACCAGATCGGGACGCTGTCGGACGCCGTCGACGCCGTCGAACTCGCGGTCGAGAACGGGTACGACCCGGTCATCTCCCATCGCAGCGGCGAGACGGAGGATACGACCATCGCACACCTCGCCGTCGCCACCGACGCGCCGTTCATCAAGACGGGTGCGGTCGGCGGTGAACGAACAGCCAAACTGAACGAACTCATCCGCATCGAGCAGAACGCATCACGATTATGAGCGACAACGAATCCGAACAGGTAGACGAATCGGACGATCTCGACGCCGCCGAGGAGGAGATCGACGCCGAGCCTACGGGCGAGTCGGGCGCGGAGCCCGAAGTCGACCCCGACGAGGACGTCGGCGCGCAGGCGGACGAAGAGACCGAGACAGAAGAGGCCGACGACGGCCCCCGACTGGACGAGGACGTGCTCGGCGACGAGGAGGCCGACCTCCTCATCCCCGTCGAGGACTACCTCGGCGCCGGTGTCCACATCGGCACCCAGCAGAAGACCCAGGACATGGAGCGGTTCATCCACCGCGTCCGGACCGACGGCCTCTACGTCCTCGACGTGAGCAGGACGGACGGCCGCATCCGCACGGCGGCCGACTTCCTGGCGAACTACGACCCCGAGCAGATTCTCGTCACGAGTTCGCGCCAGTACGGTCGCTTCCCGGCGGAGAAGTTCGCGGACGCGGTCGGCGCGCGCGCTCGCACGGGCCGGTTCATCCCCGGCACGCTGACGAACCCGAAGTACGACGGCTACATCGAGCCGGACGTCCTGGTCGTCACCGACCCCATCGGCGACGCCCAGGCGGTCAAGGAGGCCATCACGGTCGGCATCCCCGTCATCGCGATGTGCGACTCCAACAACAACACGAGCAACGTCGACCTCGTCGTCCCGACGAACAACAAGGGGCGCAAGGCGCTGTCGGTCGTCTACTGGCTGCTGGCCAACGAGACGCTCGACCGCCGCGGAGCCGAACCCGCCTACTCGCTCGACGACTTCGAGAGCGGAATTTAACGCCTGTATTCGGGCTGTTTTCGATTTTCTCACGCCGGCGAGACGGTAGTCGACCGCGAGTCGTTCGAAAAAAGTGATACCCCCGGCTCACCGAGAGTAGGACATGACAGTCTCCAGCGCCCCGGGGAAGGTGTACCTCTTCGGGGAACACGCCGTCGTCTACGGCGAGCCAGCGGTCCCCTGTGCCATCGAACGCCGGGCGACGGTGTCGGTCGAACAGCGCGACGACGACCGACTGCGCGTCCACGCCGAGGACCTGAGTCTCGACGGCTTCACGGTCGAGTACAGTAGCGACGCCGACGCGACGCCGGACGTGGACGCGTCGGAGTCGCTGGTGCGGGCGGGAGTGGGGTACGTCGACGCCGCGGTCTCGCAGGCGCGAGAGGCGGCCGACGCTCCCGACGCCGGCTTCGACATCACCATCGAGAGCGCCATCCCGCTCGGCGCGGGACTCGGCTCCTCGGCGGCGGTGACCGTCGCCGGCATCGACGCGGCGACGCGCGAACTCGGCGTGGAGCTTCCCGCGACGGAGTTGGCCGACCGCGCCTACCGGGCGGAGCTCGCGGTCCAGGACGGCGAGGCGTCCCGCGCCGACACGTTCTGCTCCGCGACGGGCGGCGCGGTCCGCGTCGAGGGCGACGACTGCCGGGCCATCGAGGCTCCCGACCTTCCCATCGTCGTCGGCTTCGACGGTGGCGCGGGCGACACCGGCGAACTCGTCGCCGGCGTGCGCGCGCTCCGCGAGGAGTACGACTTCGCCGCCGACACGGTCGAGAGCATCGGCGACGTCGTGCGCCGCGGCGAGGACGTGCTCGCGGACGGCGACCTCGAGGAGCTCGGTCGCCTGATGAGCTTCAACCACGGCCTGCTTGAGGCGCTCGGCGTCTCGTCGCGCTCGCTGGACAACATGGTCTGGGCGGCCCGCGACGCCGGCGCGCTCGGCGCGAAGCTGACGGGGGCGGGCGGCGGCGGCTGCATCGTCGCGCTCGACCCGACGGACGAGACGAAGACGGCGCTGCAGTTCACGCCCGGCTGCGAGGAGGCGTTCCGCGCCGAACTCGACACGGAGGGCGTGCGCGCGGAGGAACCATGAACGTCCTCAAGCTCGGCGGCAGCGTCATCACCGAGAAGGACCGGGCGGACACTCTGGACGGCGAGGCGCTGGACCGCGCGGCGGACGCCATCGCGGACGCCGACCTCGCCGACCTCGTCGTCGTCCACGGCGGCGGAAGCTTCGGCCACCACCACGCCAGCCAGCACGGCGTCTCGAAGACCGAGGGGAGCAGCGACGCCGGGGCCGTGGTCGACGTCCACGGCGCGATGAAGACGCTGAACGAGTTCGTGCTCGCGCGCCTGCACGACCGAGGGGTGCCGGCGGTGCCGGTGCATCCCTTCTCGGCGGCCCACCGCGATGCCGACGGGACGCTTACGCTCCCCACCGGACAGGTCGCGACGATGCTCGACGAGGGGTTCGTTCCCGTGCTCCACGGCGACGTGGTCGCCCACGCGGGCGAGGGAGTCACCGTCGTCAGCGGCGACGAACTCTCCGTCTCGCTCGCCCGACGGCTCGACGCCGACCGCGTCGGGTTCTGCTCGACGGTGCCTGGCGTGCTCGACGCGAACGACGCCGTCGTCCCGAGCATCGACGACTACGACGAGGTCGCCGACGTGCTCGGCGACAGCGACGCGACGGACGTGACCGGCGGCATGGCCGGGAAGGTACGGGCGCTGCTCGCGCTGGAGACGCCGGCCGCGATATTCGGCCCGGACGACCTCGGCGCGTTCCTCTCGGGCGAGTCGCCGGGGACGCGCGTCGAGGGCTGACCGGTCGAGGGGGGCGACGCCGGCGACGGTGGGTGAATCGCGATACCGGCATCTTTTTCCTGTGGGTCGAATACCCCCAACATGGACCAACTGAAGCAGTCCCTGCTCGAAGCTCCCATCATCGAGAAAGACGGCTACCACTACTTCGTCCATCCTATCAGCGACGGAATCCCCGTTCTCGAACCCAGTCTCCTGCGCGAGATAGTCATCAAGATCATCCGCAAGGTCGACCTGGAGAACGTCGACAAGATAGTGACGCCCGCGGCGATGGGCATCCACATCTCCACCGCCGTCTCGCTGATGACCGACATCCCGCTGGTCGTCATCCGCAAGCGAAAGTACGGACTGGAGGGCGAGGTGGCGCTCTCCCAGCAGACCGGCTACTCCGAGAACGAGATGTACATCAACAACGTCAACGAGGGCGACCGCGTGCTCGTGCTCGACGACGTGCTCAGCACCGGCGGGACGATGAAGGCCGTCACCGAGGCACTGGAGTACATCGGTGCCGACGTGGTCGACATCGTCGCCGTCATCAAGAAGGTCGGCGAGAACGAACTCGACGACTCCGACTACGACGTGAAGACGCTCGTCAACGTCGACGTGGTCGACGGCGAGGTCGTCATCGTGGACGACCAGGGCGACGGCTGAACGATGCTGTCGAGACAGTTCCTGGCGATGCTCTCGACGACGACGCTCGTCGCCGGCGCGCTTCTCGTCGGCGACGCGCTCCACGGGTCCATCGTCACGCAGCAGTACGGCGTCACGTCGCCCGGAGCCGTCCTCCGGTTTTTCCCCGGTCTCGCGCTCATCGGGGTCGGCTATCGACTCAAGGCGCACAACGACGCGTTCGTCGAGGAGCACTTCTCCGGCCGGGACGAGTCCGGCGGGTCCGAGGCGGAGTTCGACGAGCGGATGTCGCCGCTGGACGACGAGGGTCTCGACAACCTGCAGCGACGAGACGAGGAGTGAGACCGCTGCCGACGGTCGGTCTGCGACCGTCGTCCGGGGAACGTTGCAGAAGTTTTAAGCTTGCACCATTGTACCACAAACCATGGCGCTTCGAAACTCCGTTCCGAAACGGCTACGGGGTCCAATAGGGTTCGCGTCGATAATCGTCGCGATTCTGGGTATCGTCGTCGGTTACATCTTCGTGATGTTCGGCATCACGCTGTACTTCGACATGAACGCGCTGCCGAAGTCAGCGATTACCCCGACCGAGTCCTTCATCGTCATCGGAACTGGCCTTCTCTCGCTGCTCGTCGGCTACGTCGGCTGGCGCGGATTCAACCACTTCGCCTACTGACATGGACGTACGGAACCACCCCGACGCTCCCGACCGGGACGCGCTCCAGGATATCGTCGTCGAACCGGTGGCGCGTGAGGAGATCCGGTCCCGCCGCGCGGACGGTGAGGTGCTCGTCGAAGACGACGTCCGCGAGCGCGAGGACCTGAACGTCGTCGCCCAGTTGAGCGGCCGGCCCGACGCCAGCGAGAGCGAAAACATCGGGGTCGCGCTGTACCGACTCGTCCAGCTTTTCGGAACGCCCCAGTTCCCGGAGTACGAAGCCGGCGGGGACATCAGCTGGCGAACCGACGACACGTTCAAATACCTCCTGCGAGCCACCCACCGGGGCGACCAGGCAGAGATTCCCGACGAGTGGCTCATGACCGTCTACGACACGCACGTCCGCCTCGGCGCGAGCGTCGCCGAGTGGCGCGACGAGGACGCGTCGTTCACCGCCGACGCGAAACTGGCGCTGACGACGTTCGCCCTCGCCCAGCGGCTCGCGGTCGACCCCGTCGAGTGCGTCTGGGAAGAGGTTCTGTACTGAGTTCCAGCATGGAGGATTTCCGTCGGCGACTGTACGAGTGGCTCGCAGACGAGTCGACCCGAACCGTGATACTGTTCGTCGTCGCCGTCCTCTTCGGGGGCGGAAGCCTCGCGATGTTCCTCCAGGGCGGAACGGGATCGCCGACGCGGCTGGAGTTCGTGCTCCTCGTCGCGGCGATGTTCGTCGTCTTCTACGCCACGCTCCGCAGTAGCTCCTTTTAGCGCGTGAGCAGGTGCATCACCACGAACGCCGCCGCGATGCTCGCGACGAGCAGGCCGCCGAACACGGGGACGATGGTCGTCTCTCCGTAGAGGCCGTACCAGTGTCCGCCGTACGCCGCCAGAATCAACGTCGGGACCGAGAGGACGTAGAACAGCGAAGAGACGTAACTGGCGAGCGTCGGGTCGTCGCCGTGATTCGCGTACGTGCCGCGCTCGCGAACCGACCGCTCGCGCCGGGGAGTGTCTTTCGCCACGAGGGAAGCTTAGCAGGACCGAGATAAAACGTTCACGGTCTCACAGGTACGCTTCGACGGTGACCGCGGCGAGGTACGCCCCGAAGAACGTCGCGGTGAAGACGAGGAACGCTGCAGTCACGGCCTCGCCGGCGAGTTTCGGGAGCAGTATCTCACGGGCGCCCGACGAGTACGGCGCCATCCACAGGGGGGTGATCCACGCCGCGACGATGGTGGCTCCGCCGGAGAAGTAGCCGACGAGGCCGATGCGGATGCTCTCGCGCAAGGTCTTCGACAGGAGATGGGCGAACACGCCGGACAGCATCGTGATGACGAGAAGCAGCGTCGGGTCGACGCTCACGGCCATCAGGTCGGACATGTTGTAGACGAACGACGACATCCCGGCGACGAGGCCCGTCCCGACGCCTTTCAGCAGGCTGGCGGCGACGCTCCAGGACCGCCGACCGGTGTGCTCTCCAGACCACTCGGTCGCGCTCTCTGTCATCGTTTCCCCCCGCCACTGTCGACGTCTACGTCTACCGTTCGGTCGGCGATGGTTCCGCGGAGCTTACCGCTGTACCGGAATCCGCGGTCGTCGGTACCCTGCCGGACGCGCTCTTCGTACCCGTCCCGAATGCCGATTCCGAGGGTGACGGTCCTCGTTTCGCCGGCGGGAACGACCGTCCGCTGGAACGGCGTCGTCGTTCCGTCGGAGACGCGCGCGTCGCCGTCGTAGACGTGCACCAGGGCGGCCGAGACGCTGATAGCGCGGTGGGTCGGATTGTGAATCTGGAACGCGACGGCGAGCGTCCGACCGTCGTCGGTGACCCGAGCGTCGGTCGCGGTCACGTCGACGTTGTCCGCGTTCGTCACCGCTGCGTGGCCCAGCATGGTCGGCACGAACAACCAGACCGTGACGAGGCTCACGAGGACGAAGACGAAAACGAGGAGAGGTCGCTCGGGGCGGAGGACCGAACGGGCAGTGCTCGCTGACATAGGGTCGAGCCAACGTTTGTCTATCAACAAGGTAAGGCTTTCCTTCGGGCGATTCGTCCGCCGCAACCGGCGAGTGGAGAGTCCGCTCCCGTCGCCGTCGAGTTCGGGACCGTCGGGTCGAACCTGGCAGCGGCGACAACGGGCGTCGGGAGAAACTCCGTCGAGCGCGCGGCGTTCCCACGTTTCGTCCGCCGAAAAATTCCGGGAAGCCGTCAGTCGGACGGGTCGGGGGCTACGCGCTCGGCGCTCGACGCGGACTCACCGTAGAGGTGGCAGGCGGTGCGCTGGGTGCCCGCCTCTCGGAGGTCCGGGTGTTCCTGTTCGCAGATCGTCTGGAACTCGCGGTCGAGCTGCTGTTCTGCGTCCTCGTCGTTCCCCTCGACGAGGTCGCGGGCAGCCGACCGGACCGCGTTCTCGGCCTGTCGGGGGAGTTCGAGGCTGTCCACGTCGATGGTCGTCGACGTCTCCGTCGCGACGCGGTGTTCCTCGGGGACCTCCAGCGCGAGACCGTGTGAGAGCAACTCGTCGACGACCGTCCGCTGGTCGGCCGTCTCGGGGTCGGGGTCGACGTCCTCGACCGTGAGCTGTCCGGTCTGGACCTTGCGCTTGAACTGGAACGCGCGGCGGAACGCCTCCTGGCTCCCGGTCCAGTCGTCCGGCGGGATTATCTTCGCACACCGCGGATGGAACCGACAGCCACTCGGCGGGTTCCGCGGGTCGGGGACCTCCCCGGTGACGTTCGCCCGCTGGCGCTCCGCGTACGCGTCGACCTCCGGGACGGCGTCGAACAGCGCCTCCGTGTAGGGGTGTTTCGGGTTCGTCACCACGTCGTCGGTCGGTCCCTGCTCGATGATGTCGCCGAGGTACATGATGGCCGTCCGGTTGCACATGTACCGGATGAGCGAGAGGTCGTGGCTGATGAACACGTAGGTCAGGCCGTACTCGTCCTGGAGTTCCTTCATCAGGTTCAGCACGCCCGCCCGGATGGACACGTCGAGCATCGAGACCGGTTCGTCGCAGACGACGAAGTCCGGGTTGACGACGAGCGCCCGGGCGATGGCGACCCGCTGTCGCTCGCCGCCCGACAGCTCCTTCGGGAACTCGTTCAAGTACGCCTCCGCCGGCGCGAGCCCCACGTCGTTGAGCACCTCGATGACGCGCTCCCGGCGGCCCTGGTAGGAGTCGCCCATGTCGTTGATCTTCAGCGGTTCGACCACCGACTGGAACACCGTCATCCGCGGGTTCAGGCTCTCGAAGGGGTCCTGGAATATCATCTGGACCCGCTGGCGGAACACCTTCTCGTCCTCGCTCGACAGCTCCGTGATGTCCCGACCGTCGAACCGCACCGACCCCTTCGTGGGTTCGTACAGTTTCACCAGCAGTTTGCCGAGGGTGGTCTTCCCACACCCGGACTCGCCGGCGATGCCCATGATGTCTCCCTCGTTGATGGTGAGGTCGACGTCCTCGACCGCCCGGACGGGATTCGGCTCGCGACCGAGCAGTTGGTCGACGACGCCCTGGGACAGGCCGAACAGCTTCGAAACGTTCTCGACTTCTATCAGTGGCTCTGAGTCACTCGTTCCCATGTTTCCTCCTTTCCTGCGTCAGTTCGCATCTCGTCGAGTTCGTCGACCCGGTAGCAGGCCGAGCGATGCGCGCGTACTTCGTCCGATTCGCTGCGTCTTCCGGCTTCGGCCCGCTCGACGTCGTACATCGGTGGATGGGCCGTGTGGCACTCGTCGACGACGAACGGACACCGGTTCGCGAACCGGCAGCCGTCGCTCGGGTCGAGCAGCGTCGGCGGCGTCCCCGGAATCGAGATGAGGTCCTGGTCCGCCTGTGCCACCGTCGGGAAGGAGTTCTTCAACCCCAGCGTGTAGGGGTTCGCGGTCTCTTCCAGCACCGCCTCCTTCGGACCGCTCTCCATTATTTTCCCCCCGTACATCACGGCGAGTTTGTCACAGATTTCGGCCATGACGCTGATGTCGTGGCTGACGACGAGGATGGAGACGCCGAACTCCTCCTGCAGTTCCTCGAGTTCTTCGAGGATGCGGTCCTGGATGATGACGTCCAGCGCGGTCGTCGGCTCGTCAGCGATGAGCAGGTCCGGATTGCACGCCATCGACATGGCGATGACGGCCCGCTGTTTCATGCCGCCGCTGAACTGGTGGGCGTAGTCGTCCGCGCGCTCGGGTTCGATGCCGACCCGTTCGAGCAGGTCGCGCGCCCGGGCGTCGGCCTCCTCGCGCGTCGTCTCCGGTTCGTGTCGCAGGATGGCTTCGACGATCTGGTCGCCGACCTTGTACACCGGGTTGAGGGCGTTCATCGCGCTCTGGGGAATTAACGCGATGTTCCGCCACCGGAGGTCGCGTATCTGCTGGTCGTCGAGTTTGGCGAGGTCGGTCATCCCGTCCTCGCGCACCGGATACCGGTCGCCGTCGATTATCTCCTGACGCGGTTCGCCGCGGTCGTTCTCCCACTGCGGAAGCGTCGCGTCGAACCAGATCTCGCCGCTCTCGACGTACCCGTTCGAGTCGAGGAGATGCATCAGCGATTTCGCCAGCGTGGTCTTTCCACACCCCGACTCGCCGACGAGACCGTACGTCTCGCCGTAATCGACGCCGAACTCGACGCCGTCGACGGCGTGGACCTGTTTTTCGCCCGCGTCGTACCGAACGTGAAGGTCGTTTACCTCTAGCAGTGTCATGGTTAGTCCTGTGGATTGACGACGTCCTCGATAGAGAACCCGATGAAGTAGAACGCCGCTGCGAGGGCCGTAATCGCCAGCCCCGGCGGGATGAGCCACCACGGCGCGGAGTAGATCATGTTGTGTGCCTTGACGCTCTCGATCATGGTACCCCAGGAGATCTTGGTGAAATCGGCAAGTCCGAGATACGCCAGCGACGCCTGCGCGATGATCGCCGCTGCCGCGTCCTGGGCGAGGTAGACGAACGCCAGCGGCACGACGTTCGGCATGATGTGTCTGAACACGATGCGCGTGTCGCTCGCGCCCGCGACCTGCGCGGACTCGACGTAGGCCCGTTCCTTCAGCGAGAGCGTCTCTCCGCGGATGAGGATGCAGTTGTTCAGCCAGGAGGTGATGGCGATGCCGAGGATGATGTTGGTCGTACTGATGCCCCGGATGGCGACGAGGACGATGAGGAACGGCAGGAACGGCATGCCGTACATCACGTCGACGATGCGCTGGATCGCCTCGTCGATCCAGGTGTCGCCGTAGAATCCGCTGATGAGTCCGAGCGGGACGCCGACCAGACTGGAGAGCAGACCCGCCGCGAACCCGATGTACAGCGCGTCCTTGGTGGCGTACACGATGAGCGTGAAGACCCCCTGTCCGGCCTCGTTCGTCCCGAGCGGAGCGAAGAACGGGTCCCCGAACGCCGGCGGGTGGGGCAGCACTGCGTCGGACGGCATGTATCCGTTGGTGTACCCGATGTACGCCTGCCACTCGGTCCGGTGGGGGGCGAAGACGGACGGGAACAGCGCCCAGAGGATGTACATCACCATGATGGCCAGCCCGATGACGCCCATCTTGTGACGGGTGTACCGGTCCCATCCTCGGCGGAATCGTTCTATGCGCGGTTCCCAGCGTTCCTTTATCGAACTGAAGCTCGAAGCCTGCTCGGATTGCGTTGACATCTATGATTCCTCCCCGAACTTGATCCGCGGATCCAGATACGTGTACACGATGTCGGTCAGCAGGCGGGCCGCGACGATGAGCACGGCCAGCATGAAGAACGCCGCCTGTGCGACGGCGTAGTCCTGCCGGAAGACGGCACTGACGATCAGCTGTCCGATACCGGGCCAGCTGAAGACCTGTTCGATGAGGACGCTGCCGTCGATGAGGAACGCCAGACCGACGATGGCCTGCGTCGTTACCGGAATGAGAGCGTTCCGAGCCGCGTGTTTCATCATCACCGTCCGTTCGCTGAGCCCTTTCGCCTGCGCCAGGAACACGTAATCCTGGCTGGTGACGTTGTTCATCGACGGTCGCATGATCAGCATCGCGCCGACCCAGCCGACGAACGAGATGCTCAAGAGCGGTAACGCGATGTGGTGCAAGATGTTCGTCATCGCTGTTACCGCCGTCCACTCGAAGTTGGGGAACTGGTCGAGCATGTACGTGCTCTTGAGCCACCCCAGTTCGAACTTGAACAGCCAGATGAACAGCCACGCGATCCAGAACGCCGGCATGGAGTACATCGTCAGACCGGTAGCGAAGACGCTCTTGTCCTTGAAGGTCCCGCGCCACCAGCCGAGATACATGCCCACGAGCGGACCGACGGTGTACGCGATGACGAACCCCGCGCCGAACAGGATAATCGTCCGCGGGAACCGCCGGACGATGACGCTCCAGACCGACTGCTTGTAGATGTGCGACCGTCCGAAGTCCCCGGTCTGGTAGTTTATCATGAACTCGATGTACTGGCGCCACAGTGGTTCGTTGAGTCCCCACTGCTCCCGTAGCCGGTCGATCTGGGCGGGTTCCATCTCCGGCGTAATCATGTTCGTGATTATCGACCCCGGCATGCTCCTGATGAGCACGAACAGGATCGTCATGATCACGAGCAGGGTCAGGTAGGAGACGACCAGCCGCTTTCCTAGATACCGTGCGCTAATGCGTGTCATGGTTCGGCGTCGATTAGTTCCATTGTCTTGATTTCCATATCGCTTACTTTTGAGTGTCCATGCCGTGCATGGTACACATTCGTTATCAATGTAGTGATTCTCACGCAGTGTCACCAGCCGCAGCCGGGCGAAAAAAGACGAGCGCCGAGCGGAGACGGCGACGTTACTTCTTCACGTTCTTCTTCAGGTAGATGTTGTTGAGCTGGTCACTCCAGGTCGCGTAGCCGGGGTCGACGATGCCCTCGATGTAGCCGTCGAACTTCTGGGTGTTCATCGGCCAGCGGTACTTCGCGTAGTCCCAGACCATGTACGGCTGGTCCAGGTAGACCTTCTCGATGGCCTTCGCCCACTTCTTGTTGCGCTTTTTCGGTTCCATCTCCTTCTGCGCGGAGTCGAGCAGGTCGTCGGCGCTGCCGCCGGAGACGCCGTAGCCGGTGGAGTTGTAGGCGGTCTTGTCCGTGTCGCCGCCCGCGTTCTCCGAGTGGAAGAACACGCGCATCGACGTCCCGAGCGGACTGGTGCCGCCCCAGCCCATCGGGTAGATGTCGAAGTCCTCCTGAACGTACGCCTTCGCCTTCATCGTGTTGAAGGCGATCGGCTTGGTCTTGGCCGGAATACCGACCTTCTTGAGGTTCGTGACCCACTGGTTGATGGCCTTCGCCTCCTTGGGCTTGTCGCCCGGCGGGTCGATGAGGACGGTAATCGCGTCGCCGTCCATCATCTCCGGGATGGTCTGGCCGTTCACGCGAATCTCCTTGTCGGCTCCCTGCTGGTCCCTGATGACCTGGGTCTGGGGCGAGCCGAAGCTGTAGTTGTGTTTGGCGCTCGACCTGCTCGCCTCGACGCCCGAGAACGTGCCGGGGAACTGCTGTCCGACGTAGTCGCCGGACCCGCTGATGACGTTTCCGTTCGTCAGGAAGTTCCGGATGCCCTGCACGTCGGGCTCTTTGCCCTGCTTTCTGCGGAAGTTGAACGCCTCCGTCTCGGGAGCTTCGAGCAGTTTGCCGTCCCAGACCGATTCCGGCCGGACGGCCTTGTACCCGGGCGCCTGGGCGTAGTCGCCCTTGATGACGAAGTTGTTCTTCTGTTTCTGCACCCAGAACTTGTCGTCGAAGAGGAACGCCATCGCCTGGCGGAGCGCCACGTCGTCGAGCGGCTGGCGGCGGCAGTTGTACCCGAGGTAGGTGAACCCGCTGTCGAACCCTTTCACGAGACCCATACCGGACTTGTTCCGGGCCTGGGGTATCTTCTCCACGCTGAGGCTCCCGTAGTGGGTGTCGATCTCACCGTTCAGGTAGGCCTGGGTCATCGGGGTCTTCCCGCCGTACACCTTGAAGTTCACCTTGTCGAGGAAGGGACCTCCGTGGATGACCGCGTCGTGGTTCTTCTTCCATTCGAGGCTGTTGAGGGCGTACGTGTTCTCCACGTAGTCACGTCGCGTCTCGAGCTGCATCGCCGTGTCCGGCTTGTACTTGACCAGTTTGGCCGGACCGGTCCCGACGGGACCCTCGTCCTGTTCTTCGACCGGGTTGTACTTCTGGTAGTCGACGTTCGACCAGATGTGCTTCGGGATGATGGGGGCGCCGGCGAGGATGGAGGACTCCCACGTTCCGATCTTCCCGGCCATCTTGATGTGGAGGTCCCAGTCGTTGCTGGCCTCTTCGACCTTGTTGAAGTAGTTCCAGACGGACCACTCGCCCGGCTGATTGTCGAGCTGGAACTGGTAGGAGAACAGGGTGTCCTCTATCGGCTTCCACTTCTCGCCGTCGTTCCACTCCAGGCCGTCCTTCCGAACGTTGGCGTAGATGTCCGGGTTCTCCGAGTCGGTGTTCTTCGCCGTCCAGTCGGTGAACACGCCCGGCTTGTACTCGAAGGTGACCGGGTCCTGGGTCAGACCGAAGTCGTAGATCGGGTCCAGGGCGACCGCGGAGTACACGCTGCCTGCGAGCATGTAGTTCGGGCTGTCCGGCGGCGTGGCCATCCCGTACCGAAGCGTACCGCCGGCCTCGATCTGGTCCGGACCGATGTCGTACCCGGACACTTCCGTCGTCTCGGTCCCGCCCGGGCCGTCACTGGTACCGTCAGTCCCGTCGTTGTCGTTGTTGTTATTGTTGTTGCCGGAACAACCAGCGAGCGAGAGCGCCACCGCACCAGCACCGCTCGCTTTCAGGAACTTCCGTCGGCTGTCGTCTGCACCACTTCCATTGCGTCGCCGTGGCATACCAAAGACTTGGCCAAGATGTATTTAAAACTACTGATTGACAGAAGGTTTTTATTTTTGTGAGTTCATAGAAGGCGAGAGTAGATATAGACCAATTTCGAGCGCGTACTCGAAACGAGCCGTCCTCTCGTAAGAAGCGTTATTCGCTTTCGCTAACCGCTTCCCGAGCCAGGACGCCGTAGTAGATGGTCCCAGCGCCCGCCATCGTTCCCAGCATGAGGTGCGACTCGGCGGACAGCATGCTCGCGTTGTCTCTCGCCCAGAAGATGCTCAACCCCGACCACAGGCTCGCAGTCCCGAATCCTGCCGTCAACAGCCACAGTCCGAGCGGTTTTCGTCCGGTGCGTAGCGCGACGACGCCGAACGTCATTACGATGCCGGCCAGTATCGCGAGCACGCCGCGAGTTCCTAGCACTGTGGATACCTCTCTCGTCCGTGAGAGGACCAATCGAATAAATCAAACGCTTCCCTCCGACGACGGCCGCCCTCGTCCGCGATTCGACGGAGGTCCGGGCGGCGTCCCGGGTCTACGCGGGCGTCTGAACGCCGAGCGCTTCGAGCAGCGTCACCGCTGCATCGTGCGACGACTCCGGACCCCGCCCCGTCAGGAGGTCGCCGTCCATCCGCACGCTCGTGTCGGCGTCGAGTTCCGCGTCCCAGTTCCCGCCCGCCGCCTTCACCTCGTCTTCGACGTAGTACGGGAGCTTTCGCCCGTCGGGCATCATGTCGTTCTCGTCGACGATGTCCGCTTCCCACTCGTTGGGGAACCCCGTGACGTCGCGGTCGTCGACCAGGAACTCGCCGTCGCTATCGCGGGCGAACGCGAGCAGACCGACGGCGTGACAGATGACGAGCGCCTTGCCGTCGTCGCCCTCGACGACGTTCCGGAGCAGTCGACGGGCGTGACGGTCCTGGTTGATGTCCCACACCGTGCCGTGGCCGCCGGGGAACACGACCGCGTCGTACATGTCCGCGGACGTCCTCGCGATCTGTGTCGGGTTCTGCAACCGCTGGTCGTTCTCGTGAACGTCGCGGACCCGCTCGGCCGTCTCCTCGCCGACGCTGTCGGGGTCGACGGAGCGTTCGTCGAGAACCGGCTTCTCCCCGGTGGGCGTCGCCACCGTTACGTCGACGTCCTCCTCGGACAGCGTCTCCAGCGGGTCGACGCACTCCTCTCCCCAGTACCCTTCCTCGCTCACGACGAACAGTACGGATGTCATCGCTTCCGGCTACTCCCCCACAGTCAATAAGGCGCGTGGCCACAGTCGCGTCGCTCGCAACCGGGTACCGACCGAACCGCCGGACGAGAACGGGTAACGAGGGTCCGAGCCGATACACAGGAACGAGTAACGGGGAAGTTTCGAGAGCGTGAAAACGTTCGCGGCAGGAGTAGCGGGAGGTAGATTTGAACTACCGATCTGCGGGTTATGAGCCCGCCGGAATCTCCTGGCTATCCCATCCCGCTACTACACCGTAGCGCGGTTTTGCAGTTAAGGGTTGTGATTCGAAGACCGCGTGGGAGTTCATCTCCCTGTCCGCTCGTCACTTCGCTGTAACGTTTCACGACCCAAAGACGTTTACCGCTCGGGCGCTCCACGCCCAACAGAATGGAGTACGCGCTCGTCGCTCTGTGGCTGGCGGCCTACTACGTCCTCGCGTTCGTCGGACTGCCGGTCGCTGCCGCGCTCTTCGCTCGCTTCCCCGGCCGGGGGGCGACCTACGCGCTCCCCGTCGCGCTGGGCTTCGTGACGCTTCTCACCTACTGGCTCGGACAGGTCGCGTTCACCACGCTGACCGTCGCCGTCGCGGTCGCCGTCTTCGCCGCCGTGTCGGTGTTCCTCGCACGCGACTACGACCTCGACGTCGGAGCCTACGCCGAGTCGATGGCCGTGTTCACGCTGGCGTTTCTCTTCCTCGTCGCGGTGCGGGCCGTCGACCCGGGCATCGTCCCCGGCGGCGGCGAGAAGTTCCTCGATTTCGGACTGATGAAGTCGCTCATGCGCGCGCCGGCGCTCCCGCCGGAGGACATGTGGTGGGCCGGCGAACCGGTCCTGTACTACTACGGCGGTATCCTCATGGCGACGGTGCTCACGAAGCTGACCGCGACGGCCCCGCGATTCGCCTTCAACCTCGCGCTGGCGGGGTTCTACGGGATGCTCGTCGTGACGGTCTACGGCCTCGCCGGTGCCGTCGCCGACCGTCGCGGTGCGTCTCCTCGGCTCGCGGGCGGCCTCGCCGCGTTCTTCGTCGCGTTCGCCAGCAACCTGTTCACGGTGACCCGACTCGTCGCGAACGTCCTCCCCGAATCGCTGGCTGCCTCCGTCGCCGGCGCGCTGGAGATGGACGAACCGCTCGCGCTCGCCCCGAGGGAGTTTCACTACTGGGACGCCAGCCGCGTCATCCCCGGCACCATCAACGAGTTTCCGCTGTTCGCGTACGTCAACGGCGACCTCCACGCTCACATGACGAGCCAGCCGTTCCTGCTCGTCGTCGCCGCGCTGGCGTGCGCGGTCTACCGGACGCCGCCCGAGAACCGCCGCCGTCGGCGGGCGCTCGTCTTCGGGGCGCTCCCCGTCGCGTGCGGTCTCGTCGCCACCATCAGCTTCTGGAGCTTTCCGACGACGCTCGGCGTCACGTGGCTCGCGCTGACGTTCGCGGACGGACATCCGCGAACGCTCGTCCCGGGCCGTTCCGCACGGGAGTCGGACGACCAGCTGGGGCGGGAACTCGACCGGACCGCGAGCGCCGCGGCAGTCACCGCTGTCGTCGGTGCGCTGGCGCTCGTCTGGGCGGGTCCGTTCGTGGTGAACATCCTGCTGGGTGCGGCGAGTTCCCGCGGCATCGGGTTCCTGCCGGACCGGAGCAGCTTCGTGGGACTGCTCGTCGTCCACGGCGCGTTCCTCGCCGTGTTCGCGCTGTATCTCGGCTCGCACGCGAAACGTCCCGTGACGGAGCGGGCCACGGCGGTCGGCGTCGCGGGCGCCGCGCTCCTCGCGGTCGGCTGGCAGGGGAACGTCGCCGCCGTCGTCCTCGTCGGTCCACTGCTCGTCGGCGGGTGGGCGCTGTTGCGTTCCGGGGCCGACCTCGACTTCGAGACGGTCCTGATCGTCGGCGGCGCGGGGCTGGTGCTCCTCGTCGAGTTCGTCTACGTGAAGGACAACGCCGTCGCGAGCCGGTTCAACACGGTGTTCAAGGTGTACATGCAGGTGTGGGTGCTCTGGGGGACCGCCGCCGGAATCGCGCTCGCCCGCCTCCTCTCCGCCCGCGGGCCGAAGTGGTCGGTCCCCGCCGTCCCGGTGTCCCGCCGGCAGGTCAGTGCGGTGCTCGCGGTCGTCCTCCTGCTCACCACCTCGGTGTACGGCGCGTTCGCCCTCGGCCAGCACGTCGGCTCGGAGCGCAACCGCGCCGACGACCCGACGCTCGACGGGAAGGCGTTCGTCTGGACGCACCACCCCACCGAGGCGGAGGCCATCGCGTGGATGGACGCGCGCGAGGGGCGACCGCACGTCGTCTCCGCGCCGGGCAAACCCTACCAGTGGGGGAGCCCCGTCGCCTCGCTGACCGGACTCCCGACGGTCGTCGGCTGGTACCAGGAAGGCATCTATCGCGGCCGGGACGCCTATCGCGAGCGCAAGCGAGACGTGGAGCTGATGTACACCGCCGGCTGGGAGACGCGCAAGCGTCTGCTCGACCGCTACGACGTGCGCTACGTCTACCTCGGCCCCCGCGAGCGCGACCGGTACGGGGACACCAACTTCGAGAAGTACCCCCACGTCCGGAAGGTCGGCCACTTCGACGCGGTCCGCATCTACGCGGTGAACCAGTCGGCCATCGAGGACGCCGGCGACCGCGGGTGAGCCGCGGATACTACCGTCCGTACTCCGACGACGCGTCGTCTACCTGTACCCGTCCGGAGAGGTCGTGCTGGGACGGCGGGCTCAGTTCCACGCCCGCGGCGTCGAACCGCTCTTTGACGTCGCGGCCGTACTCCGAGCGGAGTTCGAGAATGTCCGTTTCGTCCGGGTCGGAAATCCAGAAGATGGCCGTCAGTTCGATGCCCGAGTCCCCGAGGTTCGTCAGCCGTATCTCGGGTGCGGGGTCCGCGAGAACGGCGGAGCGCTCGTCGGCGCAGTCGTGCAGGATTTCGCTCGCCGCTTCGATGTCGTCGCCGTAGCCGATTTCGACGGAGTAGGTGAGTCGACGCCTGTCCGCGAGGACGGTGTTCGTCACCGCCGTCGAGGTCAGTTCGGAGTTGGGGACGGTGACGATGCCGTTGTCGGCGGTTCGAATCTGCGTGGTTCGGAACCCGATGTCGTCGATGGTTCCCGCCCTGTCGTCCCACTCTATCCAGTCGCCGATGTTGAACCGGTTGTCGCCGACGATGAACACGCCGCTGACCAGGTTCCCTATCAGGTCCTGGGCCGCGATGCCGACCGCGAGCGTGACCGCCGCGACTATCGTCGCCGACGCGCTCAGGAATCGAGTGAACCCGGCGAACGCCAGTCCGACGACGACCGCGAGGAGGACGACCGCCAGTCCCACGACCTTCTGTAGCGCCCGTTCAAGCGTCGGTTCGATCTTCCGGAGCGCCAGCACTCGCTCGACGGCAGGTCGGACGACCACCCGGCCGACGACGTACACGACCAGGAAGCCGATTCCGAACTTGAGCGCCGAGCGAAGGAGGCGCGCCGAGTCGACGAACAACTCGTCGAAAAATTCCTGAACGGGCATCGTGGTCCGATTGCTACTGGCCGTACCGTAGTGAAGGCTGTGCCCGAACGTCGACGCGACGCGAATCGACAGTGCCGAAGCGTCGAACGTTGTCACGCGGAGGGTCACGACGTTCGACCGCCGCTCACATCGCGACGAACACCACGCCGACGACCGAGACGATTCCGAGTCCTGCCGTCACCAGTCGCCCGAGTCGTCGCGTCCCCAGAAGCCACGCGAGCCCGACCTTCACGAGGGTGTTCGCGATGGCACCGATGACGATACCGGTCGTCGCGACCTCCGGAGGAATCGCGCCGTCGGCTGCGAGCGTGCTCAGCGTGAGCGTGATCGCGTCCACGTCGGCGAGACCGGAGACGAATGCCGTCGCGTACACGCCCGACGCACCTAACCGCGAGTTGGCGGACTCGGACACGAGGAGGACCACGGCGAAGACGGCACCGAAGAACAGCGCCGGTCGTAGCCGGAACGGATTCCTGATGTCGGCTTCGACCTCGTCCTCCCTGGTCGACCGCCAGTACACGACGCCGGCGGCGAGTGCTCCCGTGACCGTCATCGCCCCGAGCGGGACGACGGCGTAGGGCAACAGTGCTGGATTGACGACGGCTATCTCGACGAGCGCTCGCGGAAACATCACGGTCGAAGCGACGACCGTCGAGAACGTACAAATCTCGTAGAGCGGTGGGTCTTCCGTCGCCCGTTCGGCCATCGAGACCGTGGTCGCCGTCGACGAGACGAACCCGCCCAGTACGCCGGTCAGGGCGATTCCTCGCCTGGCCCCGACGACGCGACTCGAGGCGTAGGCGACGAAACTCAGCCCGGTGACGAACACCACCATGAGCCAGACGAACTGCGGGTTGAGCCCGTACAGGGCGTCGAGTTCCCTGTCGGGCAGGAGCGGGAGGACGACTACCACGACGAGGATGAATTTGATGGACGCACGTCGTTCGTCCTCGTCGATTCGGCCGACGAACCCGTGAATGGTCCGCTTGGCGGAGAGGAGGATCGTGACGACGCCGCCGACGACGATAGCGAGTACGGTCCCGCGCTCCGAATGGGTCGTCAACGCACCGAGGAGGACGGTGAGGAGGGCTGCAGTCAGCGTCGTGAGTCCGATGTCGCGTTCGACCAGGATTTTCCCTCCGTACGCGACGGTCAGCGGGATAGTGAGGGCGATCAGTGCGACGGGTAGCATCGCCGGGAAGAACGCCTGGACGAGTGCACCGAAGAGACCGAACAGCGGGAACGTACGACTTCCAGCGAACGTGCCGCCCGATTCGCTCTGTTCTCGCTCTAGCCCGACGAGCGCACCGATACCGAACGCAACGAAGACGCGGAAGACGAGCGCGAGTAGCGAATCGGTGGCCGGGCCAACCATCTCGTCCAGACTTCCCCGTTCTCGGTTGTCAACCTTCGGTCGTGGAACCCCGTGGCCTTCGAGAATCTGCCGTTCCTTCGCTCCGACGGTGAACGGTAGCGTGCGGCAATCCGTCGCGTGGAACCGAGCACCAGAACTACGAACGGGGTTCTCGCAGAACGCGCCGACCGGAATCCGGACCGGAGCCGGACGGACACTCGCTTCGCTCGCGTTGGGACTGGCAGGGTTCGAATCCGTCCGAGGCGCTCGCTCCTCACGTCCGTTCGTCGCAGAAGTGCGCCGACCGGGATTTGAACCCGGGCCATGAGCTTGGAAGGCTCAGGTCCTACCACTAGACCATCGGCGCGGTTCGCTCACTTCGGTCGCCCGATTCGCACTCCGACGTTGCGGTCCCCGGCTTAAGGGTGTTACTGTTTCTCGGCGCGGACGACGGCGTAGCAGTTCCCGCTGGAGACGAACACCTCGGCGGGGACCAGCGCGCTGGCGTCCACGTCCGCCCGGAACTCGTCCGGCGAGTAGATGTGGTAGAACCGGGGGACCGTCTCGCCGCCGGGGAGCGTCCAGTCGACCCGGGTGTCGAACCCCTCCTCGCGGTCGAAGCGGTCGTGGGCCGTGCTCCAGGCGCTGACGAGCGCCGCGCCGCCGGGGCCGAGCACCCGCGCGAGTTCGTCCAGGCTGGCGACGCGAGCCTCGCGAGTCGGCAGGTGGTGGAGCGTCGCGACGTACACCGCCAGCCCGACCGCGGCGTCGGCGAGGGGGAGCGCCGCAGCGTCCCCCTGTACCAACTCGAGGTCGAACGCCCGGTCGGTGGCGCGCGCCCGCGCCTCCGCCAGTAACTCGCGGCTCACGTCGAGACCGACGACGCGCCCGGCGCGCTTGGCCAGCAGTTCGGCGTGGCGTCCGTTCGCACAGCCGACGTCGAGCGCCACGTCGGCGTCACGGTCGGCGAGAAAGGACTCGACCTCCGGCCAGGGGTACTCGCGCGTCTTCGCGAAGTGGTCCGCGATGCGGTCGTACGTCTCGCGTACGTCGCGGGTGTCGCGGGCGTCGCGGTCCGGCATCGGGCGGTACTCGCGCGTCCGGAGGCAAAGAGATGTCGGAGCGCGGAGGCGGTTCGAGTACGGGCGTCGGGGTCGGCGACCGGTGGGTCAGCGCGCCGCACGGTACTCGCCGTGTTTCACGCCGAGCAGCAGGGTCAGGACGCCGAACACGGCCAGGCCGCCGAGCACCATCATCACCGTACTGGTCGTCATCGGACTCATCAACGTCCCGACCGCGATGATACCGAACAGGACGAGAAAGCCGACCGCCGTCGTTGCGATGTCGAACTCCATGCGGGGAGGGTAGGACGGAACCAGATTAAGGGTTACTCCGATTTCGGGCGGACGAGATTCGCCAGCGAGACGAAGAGGCCGACGACCCAGCCGACCGGGACGGCGATACCGAACCACATGCCCACGTACGCCAGTCCTTCGAGGTCGTAACGCGACCGAAGATACTCGTCGACGTTCCGGTACGTGAGGACGTTGTCGAGGAGCCACACCGCGATGGACTCGCTGTTCGGGAAGACGACCACCGAGAGGGCCGGCGAGTACAGCGCGGCGACGACCGGCGGGAGGAAGATGGCCGTCATGCCGAACGGGTACGCGAAGAGCACGGTCGTGAACCGACCGCCGAACCGACTGGTGAGGTAGGCCAGCGCCGCCGCGACGGTTGCGACGCCCCCGGACGCGGCGACGGCGATGACCCCTGCGTCGGAGAAGCGCCGCCACGCGACGGCGGTCAGAGCGCCCCAGACGACCAGCGAGAGGACGACGACGCCGAGGACGCCGAGGCTCGCCGCGGTGCGGTCGATGCGCCGGGTCTGGTAGCGTATCGCGAACCCGAAGAGGACGAACGGGTACAGCAGGCCGACGACCAGCGCGCCGAGTGCCCCCAGCGAGCGGTAGGCGACCGTCCCGGCCGTGCTCTGTGGCGTCCACTTGCCGAGGACCGAGTGCTCGCCCGTCCGCTGTCGGGGAAAGTACAGCGCCATCCACCCGTCGTGCAGTCGACGCAGGTCGTATCGGATCGCGTCCACGAGGCCTCCCTGACTCGTCCCGCGTGCCATACTCTGATTCCAGTCGAGGGGGTGATATGAATGTTCCCCTTGGTATCGCGGTTCGACGATAACGGGATGCCCTCGAGAGGATAGCCGCCTCCGCGGGGTCGCGGACAGTTCGAAAACGTCCGTGCCGCTTCCTCGTCGGGCGCTGACACGGCCGTCACTCCGGAGCGACGAGTTCGACCGGATGGCGCGTCGGTCGCCGGAGCAGGGCGTCGAGCTGTTCGAGACAGGACGTTCCGCTCGCGACGACGATTCGGCCGCTGGCGTCGGGGGTCGTGAACTGCTCGCGGAGGTCGTCGCCGACGTCCATGCTCAGCTCGTAGTACTCCTGCTTGTAGCCGAAGCTCCCGGCCATGCCGCAACACTCGACCTCCGAGAGGAGCACGTCGTATCCCAGGTCTTCGAGCACGGCGACGGTGTGGGCGTCCAGGCCCATCGTCCGCTGCTGGCAGTGGCTGTGGTACGCGACCTCCTCGCCGTCGCCGGACGAGAGCGCTCCGGGGTCGGCTCCCTCGTCCAGCAGGCCGAAGACGTACTCCACGACCTCGTAGCTGTTGCCCGAGAGGCGTTCGTAGGAGCGCTCGGGGAGGAACTTCTCGTACTCGCGGTCGAACATGGCGAGGTCGCTCGGTTCGACGACGACGACGTCGCGGCCCGCGTCGACGTGTTCCGCGAGGGCGGCGTACACGTCGTGGGCGTGCTCCTCGGCGGTCGCTATCATCCCCTGCGAGAGCGGGGCACGCCCGCTGGAACGCACGTCGGGAATCCTGACCCGAACGTCGAGCGCTTCGAGCGCCCTAACGGCGGCTTTCCCGCGTTCGACCTGGACGTGATTCGTGTAGACGTCGGGGTAGAGGACGGCCTCGCGGGTCGGGTCCCGCACCTCGGCGTCGCGCCCCTCGAACCAGTCCACGAGGGTCTCGCGCCGGAACCGGGGGAGGTCGCGCCGCCGGTCGACGCCCGCGGCGCGCTCCAGCAGGGCGCGGGCCGGCCCGGAATCGGCCAGCCAGTTCGAGACGGGGGCGAACGCGCTGCCCAGTTCCGCCAGCGTCTCGAAGTTGCCGAACAGGCGCTTCTGGAGGTCGACGCCGCCGGGTTCCTCGTCCGGCGTCAACCCTTCGACCAGCCAGTCCAGTTCGCCGTCCTCGCCGCGGTTGACCCGGTCCCGGACGACGGTGTTTATCCAGGGGATGTCTATCTTCACCGGGCAGGCGTTCACGCACCGCGAACAGCCCGTACAGAGGTCGTTGAACTCGGCGGCGGTGTCCAGCCCCTCGACGCCGGCCTCCCAGCCGGTGGCGATGCCGCCGGTGTACGTCTCGCCGCCGAACGCGTGACCGCCGACGTGCTGGAAGTTCGCACACGAGTTCGCGCAGGCGGAACACCGGATACAGTACAGCGTCTCCCGGAGCTGGTCGTCCTCGCGCATGTCCATCCGACCGTTGTCGACGAGCACGAGGTGGAACTCGCGGTCGGCCGCGCCGTCGTCGTCGCCGTGGCCGAACCCGGGTTCGTCGCGGTCGTCGAAGTCGACGGTCGGCGAGTCGACCGGCGGCGTGAACAGGGAGATGTACGAGGTGATGTCCTGCCCCGTCCCCGAGCGACCGACGAGTTCGACGAACGGCTGGAGGTCCTCGACGCTCGGAACTACCTTCTCGACGCCCGCGACTGCGACGTGGGTGTCCGGGACGACGGTGGACTTGCGCGCGTTCCCCTCGCTGGTGACCAGTGCGACGGTCCCCGTGTCGGCCGTGACGAAGTTCGCGCCCGTCATCCCCACGTCGGCGTCCTCGATTCGTTCGCCGAGTCGCTCGCGGGCGAACGCCGTCAGCTCTTCCGCCGTCTCCAGCGGCTCCTCCGGGTCGAACTGCTCGTTGAACAGTTCCGCGATGCCCTCCCGGGACTTGTGGATGGCCGGCGCGACGAGATGAGAGGGGGCGTCGTCGGCGACCTGGAGCACCCACTCCCCGAGGTCCGTCTCGACGACGTCCACCCCCGTCGCTTCGAGGCTGTCGTTGACCTCGATCTCCTCGGTGGTCATCGACTTGCTCTTGACGACGGTGTCGGCGTCCTGTTCCGCGGCGAGGTCGGCGATGTACCGGTTCGCGTCCGCCGCGTCGTCGGCGAGGTACACGGTTCCACCGTTCGCCTCGACGGTCTCGCGCAGTTGCTCGACGAGGTCGGGCAGGCGCTCGATGGCGTCCTCCTTGATGGCGCGCGCCTCGTCTTTCAGCTCCTCGTAGTCGTCGAGGCGGGCGACCGCCTCGTAGCGACCCTGGTTGAACCCGCGGGTGTTCTCGCCGACGGCGTCGCCCTCCGCCGCCATGAGGCGGCGAATCTTCTCCGCCTTGACTTCGCGCGATTCCGAACTCATCGGTCGGTGAGGACGACGACCTGGACGTCCTTCGGCCCGTGTGCACCGCGGACGAGCGAGCCCATGTCGGCGGTCGCGCTCGGCCCCGTGGCGATGACGGCACTGTCCCGCCCGGCCCGGATCTCCTCGCCGAGTCGCTCGAACGCCTCGGTCATCCCCGGCACGATGTCGCTCTCGCGGACCACGGCGACGTGCCGGTCCGGGAAGAGGCTCACCGGTTCCGTCCCCTCCGGCGTGGCCCGGATGACGACGCTCCCGTACGAGGCGATGGCGAAACTCGCCGCGGTGACGCCCGTCGCGGACGCCTCCAGTTCGGCGGGCGTCGGAGAGACGGTCACTTCGTCCGGCAGCGAGACGCCGTCGAACGGGAGCGGCGCGCCGACCGCCGGTCGGGAGACGACGTCCGCCAGCGCGTCGTCGAACCCGTCGGTCGTGGTCTTCGTCCGACCGACGTCGAGTCGACGGAGCGACGACTCGAACTCGGCGACGACTTCAGTGTCCATGCTTTCCCTGCGTATTCGTACCACATCGTTGTTTCGCCGGCGGCAGTCGCCCGGCGCTCAGGAGTCGTCGGCGAGCACTTCGCTGGCGTCGTCGCGCGGTCGGTAGCCCAGCGCCTGCTCGGTCCACGACAGGGCGAGGAATCGGTCGTGGTTGCGCGAGATGGCGTGGGCGGTGACGCTCGTCTCGGGGAGGTCGGCGGTCGCGGCGGCCTCGACGACGTTCCGGCAGTCCCGGGGGCTGAGCCACATCGCCCGCGCGAACCGGGCGTGGCCGGGGTCGGCGTCCTGCTCCTCGGCGAGTTCCTCCTCGTCCAACAGCCAACCGATGCGGAGGTTCACGACCTCGATGCCGTGACGGTCGGCGTACAGGTTGCCGACGGCCTCGCCGGTCACCTTGCTCACGCCGTAGAAGGAGTCGGCGCGTGGCGGGTCGTCGGGGTCGACGGGGGCGGCGACCCCGGTGGTCATCGACTCGGTCTCCATCGGGTCGTCGGCGTTGTACATCCCGACCGCGTGGTTCGAGGAGGCGAAGACCACGCGGTCGACGTCCTGCCCCCGGGCCGCCTCGTAGACGTTGTGCGTGCCCTCGATGTTCACGTCGACGACGCTGCTCCAGTCGGCCTCTGGCGATGGGTTCGCCGCGAGGTGGACGACGACGTCGTGGCCGGCGAACGCGTCCGCGAGCGACTCGTAGTCGGTCACGTCGGTGACGACGCCGTCGATGTCCTCCTGTTCGTGGTGGACCAGTGGCGTCACCTCGTGGTCGTCGAGTGCCCGGAGCGCCTGCCGTCCGACGTTGCCTGCCGCGCCGGTGACTGCTATCCTCGTCATGGGTGGGTGTGAACGCTCTCGGGCCGTATAGTTCGTGGCCGGGCCCGGCCGACGGAAGGTCGATACCTCCCAGGACCGGGCGGAACCACCACCGCTTAGTACGCCCCGGAGATACCCCGGGTATGGCCGACCTGGGCAAGGTGGACCGCGAGTTCTTCGAGGAGTACATCTACCCGAACCTCGGGGCCGAGCGCGCGGACGTGGCGCTGGGGCCCCAGCACGGCGTCGACTTCGGCGTCATCGACCTCGGGGCGATGGCTCGTCAGACCGAGTCTGGCGGCGTCAGCGATCTCGGGGCGGCCGCTCGGTCCGAGTCGGACGGTGCCACCGACCCGGGCGGACCGGTCGTCGCGCTGGCGACCGACCCGCTCTCGCTGACCCCCGGCCTCGGCTTCGAGCGCGCGGCCTGGTTCGCGGTCCACGTCGTCCTGAGCGACGTGGCGGTCAGCGGCCTGGCACCCACCCATCTCGCGGTGGACTTCAACCTGCCGCCGGAGATAACCGACGAGGAGTTCGCCACCGTCTGGGAGACCTTCGACCGGGAACTCCGGCGGTTCGACGTGAGCGTCGTCACGGGCCACACCGCCCGCTACGCCGACTGTCGGTATCCCTGGGTCGGCGGTGCGACGACGCTCGCGGTCGGCGACGCGGACGACGTCGTGCGGCCGGACGGCGCTCGCCCCGGCGACCGCGTCCTGGTCACGAAGGGACCGGCGGTCGAGGCGGCGGGGTTCATGGTCACCCTGTTCGAGGACCAGGTCGACCTTCCCGCGGAGACCGTCGAGACCGCGAAGGAGCGGTTCTACGACATGAGCCCGGTCGAGGACGCTCTGGTCGCCGCCGCGGCGGGCGAGGTGTCGGCGATGCACGACGCGACGGAGGGCGGCGTCCACGGCGCGCTCGTCGAGATGGCCCGCGCCGCGGGCGTGCGCCTCGACGTCGACCGCGACGCGATTCCCGTCCTCCCCGGAGTGCTCGAAGCCTGCGAGTTCTTCGACATCGACCCCTGGGCGTCGACGAGCGAGGGGACGCTGCTGGCGACGGTCGCGCCGGATGACGCGGCCGACGTGCTGGCGGCGCTGTCCGAGGCCGGGATTCCGGCCGCCGACGTGGGCGAGGTCGGCGAGGGCGAGGGCGTCTACGTCGACGGCGACCGCGTCGAACACCCCGAAGTCGACCCCTCCTGGGAAGTCTTCGCCGAGTTCATGTCACGCCGGGAGTGAGACGCACGGCGGTCGCTCCGACCGTCGCCGTCCGTTCGAGCGTTCGACACTCGCCCGTATCCCGTCTCTTCTCACCGAACTCCGCACGAACACTTCTTTCGCCGACCTCCGTACGAACTGGCGGACCCGCAGTTATGTAACCCGCGTTGGAGGCACTCGACCGTTGAAACATACTAGACAAGATACTTTAATGGATATTTATATCATCGTCTTTCACCGTACTATATCGGATAATCATAGTAGAAACCACGAATAAACATTAAATATTTAAGCCCTATCTTGGTAAGCCTGGGGTAGGCGTTTGTAAAACAATGGCAATCGAATTCGCACACAGTCCGCTGGTGACGTTCGTACTCGCACTGGCGGTAGTGATACTGCTACTGGTCGTGTTGGACCTGCCGGCGTTCGTCGGATTGATAATCTCGGCGTTCTTCGTCGGAGCGATAAATACGGTGTTCGTGCCGGATTTCGGCGCGTCGCAGGCCGCAGATGAGGTCGCGACGGCGTTCGGCGAAGGGATGGCCGGCATCGGGATACCGATTCTGATGGCCGCGGTCATCGGGAAGGGAATGCTCGAAAGTGGCGCGGCGCAACGGATCGTCCGCTGGTTCCAGAACATCCTCGGCAAGGGCAACTCCGATTACGCGTTGTGGGGGAGCAGTTCCGTGCTGTCGATTCCGGTGTTCTTCGACAGCGTCTTCTACCTGATGGCACCGCTGGCGCGCTCGATGCGGGCACGCGTCGGTCGCGACTACACGCTCTTCATCGTCGTCGTCGGCGCAGGTGCGGCGACGACGCACGTGTTCGTGCCACCGACGCCCGGGCCGCTCGCCGTCGCCGACGAGATCGGCGTCAACCTCGGCATGACCATCCTGCTCGGTGTCGCGACGGCTATCCCGGCGGCGCTCGTGGCCGGTATCGTGTACGGACGCTGGCTGAACCGTCGGTTGGACATTCCACTTCGCGACGCGATGGCCACGTCCACCGAGGAACTGGAGGAGGTCGCGGACCGCGACACGAGCAACCTGCCCGGCGTCCTCGAATCCGCGGCACCAGTCATCCTCGCCGTCGTGCTGGTCGCCTCCTTCACCGTCGTCGACACCTTCCAGGAAGTCGTCCCGGCGCTGTCGGCGCTCAGGCCGTACGTCGCCTTCATCGGCGACAAGAACGTCGCGCTGACCATCGCCGCACTGGCGGCCGCGTGGACGTTCTACCAGCACAACGACATGACGCAGGAGGAGTGGACCGAGGAGATGACCGAGGCCCTGAAGAGCGGCGGCAACATCGCGGCGATCACCGCGGCCGGCGGCGCGTTCGGTGCGCTACTCGCCGCCTCCGGTATCGGCGACTACATCACCGGAGCGATGGCGCAGGTCGGTATCCCGCTCCTGCTCAGCGCGTGGTTGATCGCCGCCATCGTCCGCATCGCCCAGGGGTCGGCGACGGCCGCCATGCTCACCACCGCCGGCATCATGGCGCCGCAGGTGCCGGAACTGTCCGTCCACCCGGCGTTCATGGTGATGGCGATCGGCGCGGGCGGTAACATCTTCTCGTGGTACAACGACAGCGGTTTCTGGCTGGTCAAGGAGATCGGCGGTCTGACCCAGGAGGAGACGCTGATGACGTGGACCGCCCTGACGACCATCATCTCCGTCACGGGCATCACCGTTACGATGACCCTCGCGACCATAATGAAAACAATCTAATAGGTATCGGCAAGAACGAGCCCCCCTGTTCGCAGGGGCGAAGAGCGGTCCTTTTTCGTGAGGACGGTTCGTCGGTCCGCCGACGGCCGAGTCCGTTCTCGCCGTCCCGCGACCAACATCGACAAATACCACTCGATTGTACCTCCGGGTATGAGCGACCTGGGCAAGGTGGACCGCGAGTTCTTCGAGGAGTACATCTACCCGAACCTCGGGGCCGAGCGCGCGGACGTGGCGCTGGGCCCGCAACACGGCGTCGACTTCGGCGTCATCGACCTCGGGGCGGCCGGTCGGGGCGAGTCCGACGGCGCCGACGCGGACCGGCAGGCGCTCGTGCTGGCGTCCGACCCCGTGTTCGTCATGCCGTCGCTGGGGTTCGAACGTGCGGCGTGGTTCGCGTTCCACATACTGATGAGCGACGTGGCGGTCAGCGGCCTGGCACCCACCCATCTCGCGGTGGACCTCAACCTGCCGCCGGAGATAACCGACGAGGAGTTCGCCACCGTCTGGGAGACCTTCGACGCGGAGGCCCGCGACCTCGGCGTGAGCGTCGTCACGGGTCACACCGCCCGCTACGCTGGCTGTACGTACCCGATGGTGGGCGGCGCGACCGCGATGGCCGTGGGAGACCTCGACGACGTCGTGCGGCCGGACGGCGCTCGCCCCGGTAACCGCCTCCTTATCACGAAGGGACCGGCCATCGAGACGACCGGACTGCTCTCCATCCAGTTCGAGGAACTGCTGGACCTCCCGGAAGCGACCGTCGAGGCGGCCCAGGAGCGGTTCTACGACATGAGCCCGGTCGAGGACGCGCTCGTGGCGGCCCGGGCGGGCGAGGTGTCGGCGATGCACGACGCGACGGAGGGGGGCGTCCACGGCGCGCTCGTCGAGATGGCCCGCGCCGCAGGCGTCCGTCTCGACGTGGACCGCGACGCGATTCCGGTGCAGCCGGGGGTGCGCGAAGCCTGCGAGTTCTTCGACGTGGACCCGTGGTCGGCCATCAGCGAAGGTACCCTCCTCGCCACGGTCGCGCCGGAGGACGCGTCCGACGTGCTGGCGGCGCTGTCCGAGGCCGGGATTCCGGCCGCCGACGTGGGCGAGGTCGGCGAGGGCGAGGGCGTCTACGTCGACGGCGACCGCGTCGAACACCCCGAGGAGGACCCGTTCTGGGGGACGTTCGAGGAGTACATGGGGAGGCTGGACGCATGACCCGCGAGGCAGCGCCGGTCGAACGCCCGGTCGCGCTGACCGTCGCCGGCAGCGACTCCGGCGGGGGCGCGGGCGTCCAGGCCGACCTGAAGACGATGGAGGCCCACGGCGCGTTCGGGACCAGCGTCGTCACCAGCGTCACCGCCCAGAACACCCGGGGCGTCGAGCGCGCGTTCACGCTCCCCGTCGAGGAGATCGAGGCGCAGTACGACGCGGTCACCGACGACTTCGACGTGCGCGCCGCAAAGACGGGGATGCTCGCGGAAGCACCGGTCGTCGAGGCGGTGGCGGAGCGGGTCGCCGGACTGGACGCGCCGGTCGTCGTCGACCCCGTGATGGTCGCGGCGTCCGGGGACCGCCTGCTCAGCCCCGACGGCGAGGAGGCCTACGAGGACCTGGTCGCCCGCGCCGCGCTCGTGACGCCGAACGCCGACGAGGCCGCGGTGCTGACGGGCGTCGAACCCACCGACGTGGAGAGCGCCCGGGAGGCCGGCGAGAAACTGGTCGAGATGGGTGCGGACGCCGCGCTCGTGAAGGGCGGCCACGTCGGCGGCGAGACGGTCCGGGACGTGCTCGTGGCCGGCGACGACGCGGTGACCTTCGAGCATCCCCGGATCGACACCGAGGCGACTCACGGGTCGGGGTGCACGCTCGCCAGCGCCGTCGCGGCCCGACTCGCCTGGGGCGACGACCTCCGGGACGCGGTGGAAGCGAGCACGGCGTTCATGGAGCGGGCGGTGCGCTACTCGCTGGACGTGGGGGAGGGGCCGGGCGCGGTCCACCACCTGGTCGCGCTCCGGGAGCGGGCGGACCGCCAGCCGACCCAGGAGGCCGTCGAGTCCGTCGTCCGGTCGTTCGTCGAGCGCGACGTGAGCCCCCTCGTCCCGGAGGTCGGGATGAACGTCGTCGGCGCGACCACCTACGCGGAGCGCGTCGGCGAGACGGCCGCCGTCGAGGGACGCATCACCCGCACCATGTCGGGTGCCCAGCCGAACCGGGGCGTGCGCTTCGGCGCGTCGAGCCACGTCGCGCGCTTCCTGCTCGCCACACGCGAGTTCGACCCGGCCCTCCGGTTCGCGGTGAACTGCCGGTTCGACGGGAGCGTGGAGGACGCCCTCGCGGCGCTCGACGGTCCGGTCGCGGAGTTCGACCGGGCGGCCGAACCGGAGAGCGTGAAGGCCGAGGAAGGCAGTACGATGCAGTGGGGTGCGAAGCGGGCGTTCGAGTCCGCGGGCGAGACGCCCGCCGCCGTCGTCGACCGGGGGGAGGTCGGCAAGGAGGCCATCGTGAAACTGCTCGCCGCGGACGGAGCGACGCTCCGCGACCGCACTTTCGCCGTGCTCGACGCGCTCGAACGGTGACGGCTCCCGGCGCGATGCGGTCGTTCACCGTCGGCGGCGGTGGAACCCGTCATCGACGGCGACCGCGTAACGCGGGACCGACGGGTACACAAGCGCCCGTCGGCAACCCAGGGGCATGACCGAACTGGACGTGGAGACTGTCGAGAGCATCGACGAGGCGGCGGTTCCGACGGGCGTCGACGCGCCGGAGTACGTCCTCTACGGCGGCAAAGGCGGCGTGGGGAAGACGACGATGGCGGCCGCGACGGCGCTGGCGAGCGCCCGAGACGGCACGGCGACGCTGGTCGTCTCGACCGACCCCGCCCACTCGCTGTCCGACACCTTCGAGACCGACGTGCCGGCGGAGCCGACCCGCATCCGCGGGGACGTCCCGCTGTTCGGGTCCGAGATAGACCCCGACGCCGAACTGGAGGCGCAGGCAGGCGTCTTCGGCCAGGGCGGCGAGAACCCGCTGGGCGGCCTCGGAGCCATGCTCGGCGAGGACGGAGAGGGGCCGATGTCGTCGCTGCTCGGCGGCGCGATGCCGGGCGCCGACGAGGCCGCGGCGATGCAGAAGCTGCTGGAGTTCCTGGACGACGACCGCTTCGACCGCGTCGTCGTCGACACCGCGCCGACGGGCCACACCCTCCGGTTGCTCGAACTCCCCGAAATCATGGACACGATGGTCGGTCGCATCGCCACCCTTCGCCAGCGCTTCCAGGGCATGATGGACGGCGTGAAGGGCGTGTTCGGCGGCGACGACGACGGTGCCGAGGAGGGCGTCGACGACCTCGACGTGCTCCGCGAGCGCATCGAACGCCTGCGAGCCACCCTGCGCGACCCCGGCAAGACCGACTTCCGGGTCGTGATGGTCCCCGAGGAGATGAGCGTCTTCGAGTCGAAGCGCCTGCTCGCACAGCTCTCGGAGTTCGACATCCCGGTCGGCACCGTCGTCGTCAACAAGGTGATGGAGGACCTCGCGGACGTGACGCCGGCCGTCGACTCCGACCAGTTCGTCACCCCGAACCTCGACGCCTGCGAGTTCTGCCAGCAGCGCTGGGAGGTCCAGCAGTCCGCCCTCCGGGAGGCCCAGGACGTGTTCCGCGGCCACGACATCAAGCGCGTCCCCCTCTTCGCCGAGGAGGTCCGCGGCGAAGCCATGCTGCGCGTCGTCGCCGCCTGCCTGGAGTAGGTCGCACCTTCGACGCCGGCTCCCCGGTCAGTCCTCGTCACCCTCGGCGTCGGGGTCGTCTATCCAGTTGTAACAGCGGTACGTCTCGCGCTCGCCCGTCAGCATCTCGACTGGGACGAACCCGCGACCGCCGCGCGCGCCGACCTTCCGACCGTCGGGGTCGTCCGCCACGAACATCGGCTTCGCGCGGAGGGAGAACGTTACCGACAGTTCGCCGACGTCCTCGCCCGGGTCGAACGACATCGCCACGTCCCCGGCACCGACGCCGAACGTGACGTACCCGTCCGGCGACTCGACCGCCACGTCGTGGCTGGCCAGTCCGCCCGCGAGGTCCTCGAGCCAGTCCGCCATCTCCTCCCGGTCGAGGTCCCGCCGGAGGTCGAACGCTCCGTCCGACGCGACGTCGCCCGACTCGAAGACGAACTCCGGATACCGGAGGTCCTCCGGCGGGAGCGCGCCGTGGCCTCCGGCGTCCTCGTCGTCGCCGTGGCCGTCCTCCTCGGCGTGACCGCTCTCCTCGACGCCCGCGTCGTGGTCGCCCTCTCCACAGTCAGCCCCGTCGTGAACGTCGCTCTCGTCCTCTCCGTCGGGGTCGTCTCCGGCACCCGCGTCGCTGCCGCCAGTCATAGTTCGGACAGGAAACCCCGGGACCATCAGGTTACCGGGACCGGGCGGCCGCCCGGTCACTCGCTCCGGACGAACAGCACCAGTCCCGCGAGAAACGCCACGGAGGCTCCCGACCCGAGCGCGAGGTGCCACCCCGAGAGCCAGTACGGGAGCGCGACGACGTGGCGCGCGCTGTCGACGAGGTAGGAGAACACGGGGAGGTCGCCGCTTCCGAGCGGGCCTCCGGCGGAGCCGGCACCCTCCGCGCCGACGCCGGTCGCGCCGTCGCTCTCGTAGGGGTCGCCTGCGGGGTACTCGCCGGGCGGTCGGTCGGCCTCGTAGGGGACCGTCGGCACGCGCGCGCTCCAGACCACGTCGCCGGAGGCGTTCAGCTCCACGACCCGGTTGTTCCGGCTGTCGGTGACGAGCGTGTTGCCGTTCGGCAGGCGGTCGGCGTCCCGCGGCCAGTCGAACCGGACGCCGCCCGCCGAGTCGACCTGCCAGGCGACCTCCCACTCGCCGTTCCGCTCGTGTAGTTCGACCACGCGGTCGTTCTCGCTGTCCGCGACCAGGACGGCGTCCGATCCGAGCATCTGGGGGTTGTGCTGCTTGTTCAGCACGCGCGGGTCGCCGTCCTCGTTGATGACGTCGACGACGCCCTCGCCGCGCTCGACGATTACCAGCTGGTTCGCGTTCCTGACGCTGACGAGGTATCGGCCCTCCGCCAGGCGGTCCACGTCGTTGATGTGGAGCCAGTCGGTCTTCGTGGGGTCGGGCGGCGCGTCGTAGAACGAACTCGCCGACCACTGCCACGTGACGGTGCCGTTCGGTGCGACCGTGAACACGCGCTCGCGGTCCATGTCCGCGACGAGCAGTTCGCCGGACGGCAGCAGTTCGGCGTCGTGGACCTCGCTGTTCTTGCTGGTCCGGACGGGGAACGCCCACTCGAAGACGACGTGCGGTTCCGGCTTCGGGTCGACGATGCGAACGCCGGTCCGCGAGCAGGGCGCCTCGTAGGGGCCGCAGGGCCGGTCGTCGTGGGCGACGAACGTCGCCAGCACGGTGCCGTTCGGGAGCGGCGTCACGTCGTGGTAGCTCGCGGCGTTGGCGTACGACCAGCGTTCCCCGCCCCGGGGGCCGAGCGCGGCGAGTCGGCCGTCGGTCGTCGTGGACTGGACGCCGACCAGCGTCGTCGCCGAACCGTTCGACGCCGGCGTGGACGCGATGGGAGGGGCCAGGGCCGCGCTGGCGACGAGCGCGACCGCGACGACGAGGACCGAGCCGGTCATCAGCGCCGCTCCGAGGGACCTGCGGGAGACGTCGAGACCGGAGAGCATCTGCGAAAATCGACGGCGGGGCCGAACTAAACCGTGCCGGTCGGGGCCGACCGCGCTCCGTGAAACTGTCCAGCCATTGATTTAAGTATCCTGACTGCAATTGCCGGGACGAGGAACGCCGTCGCGGCCGGAGGACCGGCGGCCGGGCGCACCGCGGCGGTACGACGACACGACCCATGTCGAGTCTCCAGATAGACGAGCTAGCCGACGACGTCTCTATCCGCATCCGGGAGTTCCGGCGGACGCTCAGCCGCGCCGCCGAGATGCTCCGGGGGTCGACGATATCGGTCGAGAACTACGACCCCGACGAGCACGGCTCGCTCATCAGCTTCACGGGGCTGTCGGACTACCGCGAGGTGGACCGCTACTGGGTGAACGCCCCCTTCGCCTTCGTCTCGGTCAACTACGACCCGTCGGCGAACCAACACCTCTACTACGTCGTCGAGCCGGAACTCGACGAACTGGAGAGCGAACTGCTCGACAAGCTGTTCGCCGACATCCGCCAGTCGCTCATCTACCGCCGCGAGATGGGCGACGAACCGCCCGAGGGAGTGCTGAAAGACGAGCTGCGCGAACTGCTCGAGGTGTACGGCGTGGAGGTCGACATGGCGACGTTCTACCGGCTGTTCTACTACCTCTACCGGGCCTTCCGCGGGTACGGGAAACTCGACCCGCTGATGTGCGACCCGCGCATCGAGGACGTCTCCTGCGACGGGTACGACCTGCCCATCTTCGTCTACCACGACGAGTACGACGACGTGGAGACGAACGTCGTCTACGGCGAGGACGAACTCGACAACCTCGTCGTGCGGCTCGCCCAGCGGTCCGGCCAGCACGTCAGCGTCGGCGAACCCGTCGTCGAGGCGACGCTGCCCGACGGTTCCCGGGCGGAACTCGCGCTCGGCCGGGAGGTCACGCCGCGCGGGTCGGCGTTCACCATCCGGAAGTACGCCGACGAACCGTTCACGCCGGTCGACCTCGTCGACTACGGCACCTTCTCGCTCGACCAGATGGCGTACCTCTGGCTCGCCATCGAGAACAACAAGTCGCTCATCTTCGCCGGCGGGACGGCGTCCGGCAAGACCACGTCCCTGAACGCCATCTCGATGTTCGTCCCGCCGCGCTCGAAGATACTCACCATCGAGGACACCCGCGAGCTGACCCTCTATCACGACAACTGGCTCTCGTCGGTCACCCGGGACCGCCTCGACGATGGCGCGGACATCACGATGTACGACCTGCTGCGGTCGGCGCTGCGCCACCGCCCCGAGTACATCGCCGTCGGCGAGGTGCGCGGCGAGGAGGCGATGACGCTGTTCCAGGCGATGAACACCGGTCACACGACGTACTCGACCATGCACGCGGACAGCGTGCAGACGGTCATCAACCGCCTGGAGAACGACCCCATCAACGTGCCGCGGGCGATGATACAGAGCCTCGACATCCTCTCCATCCAGACGCTCACCCACGTCGGCGACGAGCGGGTGCGCCGGAACAAGGTGATCGCCGAGATAGAGGGCATCGACCAGCGGACGGGCGACCTGGACTACTCGACGACGTTCTCGTGGAACCCCGGCGAGGACACGTTCCGCAAGCGCGACAGCGAGGTGCTCGACGAGATTCGGGAGAGTCACGGCTGGTCGCGGTCGGAACTGCTCGAAGAGTTGCGGGACCGCAAGCTCGTCCTCCAGTACCTCCGGGAGAACGACGTCACCGACTACCGCCGGTTCACCGCGATGGTCAACGAGTACTACGCCGACCCCGAGCGCGTCGTCGAGCGGGTGTCCGACGACATCGAGTCGACCGTCTCGGAGTTCGACTGATGTCCCTGCTGAACTTCCTGCCGCTCCTGTGTGCGCTGGCGCTGCTCGCGCCGGTCGCGCTGTCGCCGGTCAGCACGAGGGCGAACCGGGTCGTCACGCGCGTCTCCCTGTCGGTGTTCGGCCGGTACGTCCGCGAGAGCGGCCGGCGGCAGGCCCGTCGACGGCGCCTCCTCCGGGCCGCGCACGTCGGCGAGACCTACCGGCTGTACGCTTCGAAGACGTGGGTGTACGCCGGGCTGGCCGCCGTCGCCGGCAGCGTCGTCGGGGTCTACCTCGTCGGTCTCGTGCTCGCGGTCCTCTCCGTCTCGTCGGCGACGCTCCGGGAGACCCTGCCCTCGCGGCTCGGCTTCCTCGCGAACCTCCACGCCGTACCGACGCTGTCGATGTCGGAGCTGTTCGTCACCCTCCTGTTCAGCAGCGCGACGCTCGGCCTCGCCGCCGGCGGGCTCACCTACTGGCTGCGGTGGGCGACGCTGTCCCACCGCGCGGACGCCCGGGAGCGCCGGATAGACGCGAGCCTCGCGCGGACGGTCGCGTTCGTCTACGCCCTCTCCCGGAGCGGGATGGCGTTTCCGGAGATACTGCGGACGCTGGCGCGAAACCGGGCGGTCTACGGCGAGGCGGCCGAGGAGGTCGAAGTCGCGGTGAAGGCGATGGACCTGTTCGGACTGGACATGCTGACCGCCATCCAGCAGATGGCCCAGCAGTCGCCCAGCGAGAAGTTCGAGGATCTCGCCGAGAACCTCACGAGCGTTCTCCAGAGCGGCCAGAGCCTCCCCTCGTACCTCCACGACCAGTACGAGCGGTACCAGGAGGACGCGGAGGCGGAACAGGAGGCGTTCCTCGAACTGCTCGCGACGCTGGCGGAGGGGTACGTCTCGCTGTTCGTCGTCGGTCCCCTGCTACTCGTCACCCTGCTGGTCATCGTCGGCCTGATGGGCATCGCCGAGACGCTGGAGTTCCTGCACCTGATGACGTACCTGCTCGTCCCGCTGGGCAACGTCGGCTTCGTCGTCTACCTCGACAGCATCACCGAGTCTCTCACCGCCGGGGGACGGGACCGCGACGTCGACGACCCGACCATCGCCGACGTCCGGCGGGTCAGCGACCCCGACGCGACCCGGTCCGTGCTCGGCGACGGCGGCGTCGCGGCGAGCGCGTCCCGGGACGACCGTCTCGCCAACGCCGAACGACTGGCGCTGTACGACCGCTTCCGGGACCTCCGGTCGGGGCTGGAGAACCCCGTCCGGACCGTGCTCGCCGACCCGGTCGTCGTCCTGTACGCGACGGTGCCGCTGGCGGTCGTCTCGCTGGTCGTGCGCGTCGGCCCCGCCGTCGCGGCCGGCACCGCCACCCCCCGCGCCGTCGACGACGCCGTCGTCCAGGCAGCGCTGTTCGTGCTCGCGACGTTCGCCGTCGTCCGGGAACTGCGGCGACGGCGACTGATGTCCATCGAGGCGGCGGCCCCGGACCTGCTCGACCGCCTCGCCAGCGTCAACGAGGCCGGGATGACGGTCGTCGAGAGCATCGAGCAGGTGGCAGACAGCGACCTCGGCGTGCTCGACGCGGAGATACGGCGAACGTGGCGCGACATCGAGTGGGGGACGGACGCCGCGACCGCGCTCTACCGCTTCGAAGACCGCATCGACAGCCCCACCATCACGCGAATCGTCACGCTCGTGACGAACGCGATGCACGCCAGCGACGACATCGGTCGCGTGCTCCGCATCGCCGCCGACGACGCCCAGGCGACCCGGCGACTGCGCCGACAGCGCCGCCAGGAGATGCTGACCTACCTCGTCATCGTCTACCTCGCCTTCCTCGTCTTCCTGATAATCGTCGCGGCGCTGAACAGCATCCTCATCCCGGCGCTGGAGCAGGTCCCGCAGACCGAAACCGGGGGAAGCGTTTCGGCCGCCGTCCCCGGCACCGGCGGCGTCTCGTCGGTGTCCGTCGACGCTTACACCCTCGTCTTCTTCCACACTGCACTGATACAGGGGCTGTTCTCGGGCGTGGTCGCCGGGAAGATGGGCGAGGGGAGCGTCCGCGACGGCGCGAAACACGCCGCCGTTCTCGTGACCGTCGCCTACGTCGTCTTCCTGGCACTGCCGTGATGAGTCGACGCGTCGCGAAAACGTACGCTTCGCAAGATTGAAACGCGAGAGTGGCGAATCCGGGGGTATGGAACTGCGGGTCATCGACAAGACGGATACCGAACTCGAGATAGAGATCGGGGGCGAGGACCACACGTTCATGAACGTGCTGAAGGGCGCGCTCCTGGAGACCGAGAGCGTCGCGGCCGCGACCTACGACGTGAACCCCGAGCAGTCGGGCGGCCAGACCGACCCCATCCTCACGGTCAAGACGGACGGCGACGACCCCCTCGACGCGCTCGAAGCCGCCGTCGGTCGCGTCAAGGAGAAGACGTCCAACTTCCGCGACGCGTTCGCGACCGCGGCCTGATTCTCTCGCCGACGCCCGCCAGCAGACACAACAGTCAGCGGGACGTACCCCTCGCAAGACGAACGGTCGGTGTGCCGAACCGGCGACCTGCTACCAGTTATCGGCTACCAGGGTCTGCAACGACGAACCACCACTGCCGTTTCGCGCGAACGAGCCATGTCAACGACCGAGAAACGTAGCGAGGGGGTCGACCGTAGCACAGTCGCGAAGGTACTCGTCGGGTTCGCCGTCGCCGGCGCGATACTGTACCTGTTCGGGCGCGTCATCGGCTGGAGCGAACTCCAGGCCGCGCTCGCCGACGCGGACCCGAAGTGGGTCGTCGTCGCCTGCGCCTCGACGGTCGTCAGCCTCGTCTTCTGGTCGAAGGCCTGGGACGTCATCCTCTCGGTGTTCGGCATCGACATCCCGCTGCGGTCGCTCGTCGTCACCTACTTCGCGGCGACGTTCGGCGACTACGTGACGCCGTTCGGGAAGGCGGGCGGCAGCCCGTTCGTCGCGTTCGTGCTCTCGACGGACGACCGGGCGACCTACGAGGAGAGTCTGGCGGGCGTGCTGATGGCCGAACTCCTGAACCTCGTCCCCTTCTTCGCGTTCGCCGCCATCGGCGGCCTCGCGCTCGCGTTCCGGAGCGACATCACCGGCCAGGCGCGGTACCTCGTCTGGGGGCTGGCCGGGATGGCAATCCTCGTCCCGGCGCTCGTGTACGCCGGCTGGCGCAACCAGGGGTTCGTCGAGACGCTCGTCGTCACGGTCGTCTCGCCCGTCGCGGCCCGCACCTCCCGCGTCGAGGTGACCTCGATTCGCGGCCGCGTCCGGGAGTTCTTCCAGGGCGTCGAGGAGATAGCGACCCACCCGGACGCCGTCAAGCGGACGCTCCCGTACGCGTTCCTCGGCTGGCTCTTCTTCGCGCTCCCGCTGTACTTCGCCGGCCTCACGTTCGGGGTTCACCTGGACCCCTTCGTCGTCTTCTTCGTCGTTCCCGCGAGCACCATCGCCGGACTCACCCCGACCCCGGGTGGTCTCGGCGGCGTCGAGTTCGCCATCGTGGCGCTGATCGTCGCCCTGACTGCCGGCGGAACCGCCGTCTCCTGGGGCACTGCGGGCGTCATCGCGCTCGTCTACCGCGTCGCGAGCTACTGGTTCGTGCTCGCCGCCGGCGGACTCGCGGCGCTGTACGAAACGTATCGCGCCTGAGAGCGAACGCCCGGTTTCGACGGAACGTCACCGCTCGTCTACATCGGACGTACGAAAAATCCAGAGTCGTTCGAAATTTTGGCTTCAGTTACCGGTCGAAGGGTTACAGCCGGATGGGCAGTCCCTGCTCGTCGAGGTACTCCTTGACCTCGCGGATGGAGTACTCGTCGAAGTGGAAGATGGAGGCCGCGAGCGCGGCGTCCGCGCCCGCGTCGGTGAACACCTCGTGCATGTCCTCGGGGCCGCCACAGCCGGAGGAGGCGATGACCGGCGTCGAGACGGCGTCGCAGACCGCCTTCGTCAGCGGGACGTCGTAGCCCTCCTCGGTGCCGTCGGCGTCGATGGAGTTGACGAACAGTTCCCCCGCACCGCGGCGCTCGGCCTCCTGCGCCCACTCGACCACGTCGACCCCGGTCCCCTCGCGGCCGCCCTTGACGGTGCACTCGAACCAGCAGGACTCGCCGTCGACCTGGACGTAGTGTTCGCCGCCCTCGCCGAAGCGGCGTTTGGCGTCGATGCTGATGACGATGCACTGGCTGCCGAACGCCGCCGCGCCTTCCGTGATGAGTTCGGGGCGTTCCAGCGCGCCGGTGTTGATGGAGACCTTGTCCGCGCCGGCCCGCAGCGTCTCCTTGATGTCCTCGCGCGTTCGAATGCCGCCGCCGACCGTCAGGGGGATGAACACCTCGTCCGCAACCGCCGAGACGGTGTCGAGCATCGTCTCCCGACCCTCGGCGCTGGCCGTGATGTCGAGGAAGACGAACTCGTCTGCCCCCGCCTCGTTGTACTCGCGGGCCATCTCCACGGGGTCGCCCGTGTGCCGGAGGTTTTCGAAGTTGACGCCCGTGTACACCGCCGCGTCGCCGTTCTCGTCCACGTCCACGTCGATGCACGGGATGATGCGCTTCGTGAGGGTCATTCGGTGACTGAACCTTGGTGACCTGTCGTCAAAAGCCGTCTGATTGGACGGACGCTTGCCGCGACGCCTGGACGTGTCGGCCCGACGCGAGGACGGTCCGTTCCGCGGTGAGTTCGACGGTGGTTCCGGACCCCGCGCGCCGGGGTCGCCGGAACCGCGAGACGACAGTTCGATGATACGTCGTCGGCCCGGAGGACCCGGTCGGAAAAGTCTCTCGTCTCGTACCGTGGCGTTACGTTCATGACACGCGAGAACGTAGACGGTAGCACGGAATGAGGCGCGACTACTTCACACTGGACGTCGAAAACATCGATTGGGTCGACGAGGACGGTTCCCCCAGCAAGCCGACGGTAATCATCGATTTCGAGGGGCCGTCCTCGACCCTTCGCGAGCGCCTCTCCGGTCCCGACGGCGACTTGCTCACCGCTGACGAGACCGACGTCACCTTTCGTCTCCAGGAGAGCGTGGACGAACCGGACGCGACCGGAGTGGTCAGCGTCACGAACCGGACGACGGGCGATTTCATCCTCGAACTGAACGAGGAGGCCGAGGACGTCCTCAAGTTCATCCGTGCCGCCCGCACCTACGGACAGAAGACGAGCGACACGGACGGCCGCTATCACGTCGAAATCGCCATCAACGGCGACGACGAGGTCGAGTACGACAAGAGTACGTTCCTCGTCTACAACGACGAAGGGAACCTCCTCCGCCAGCACAGTCTCATCCCCAGCGGCGTCGAACTCTGAGCGGACAGCACGCTCCATCGTTCGCTCTTCTCACTTCGAGGCGTCGGCACGGAAGTTCGCGAGTCGACGTCGTCTCACCGAGGAACGTACTGTCGAGCGGTAGTTTCAACGAAGTGCGGCGATTCGACGCGGCACGACCCGTCGCAGTCGCTCTCAGAACAGCGGATTGATGACGCCGAACGTGATGGCGACCATGTACAGGGTGATGACTCCGGAGAGGAAGATGATGAGGCCGATCAGGTAGTCGAACGCGCCTTGTGGTGTCGTCAGGCTTGGCAGGCTCATACTCCCGCCTACGCAGGACCGGGGCTTATCTTTTGTGAGATGGTCGGCGAAGAATCGAGGGGACCTAAGTGTCCCGGGTAGAACTCTCGAACATGGACCTCTTCGGAACCGCGGGTATCCGCGGAGACGCTGTCGAGCGAGTGACACCCGAACTCGCACTCGCCGTCGGACGCGCCGCGGGGGAGTCGGGCGCGGAGTTCGTGCTGGCCCGGGACGGGCGCGAGACGGGAGCGGCGCTCGCCGCCGCGATGGAGGCGGGCCTGGAGAGCGCGGGGGCTGACGTCCGTCGCGCCGGGCAGCTCCCGACGCCGGCGCTCGCGTTCGCCTCGCAGGGGCGACGGGGCGTGATGCTGACCGCGAGTCACAACCCGCCGACCGACAACGGCATCAAACTGTTCGTCGACGGCGAGGAGTACGACCGCGAGGCGGAGCGCTCGGTCGAAGAGCGGGTCGCGGACGACCCCGGGCCGGTCGCGTGGGACGAATGGGGCGAGTGTGACCGCGAGAGCGTGCTCGACGACTACCTCGAGGCCGTCGTCGCGTACGCCCGCCGGCACGGCGCGCCGCTGGACGGCGTTCGCGTCGCGGTCGACTGCGGTAACGGGATGGCGAGCGTCGCCACGCCGCAGGTGCTCCGGGCGCTCGGCGCGAAGGTGGTCACGCTGAACGCCAACGTCGACGGCCACTTCCCCGGCCGTGAGAGCAAACCGACCCCGGAGACGCTGACCGACCTGCAGGAGTTCACCCGGAGCGGCGACTTCGCGTTCGGACTCGCACACGACGGCGACGCCGACCGCATCGTACTGGTGGACGGCGACGGCGCTATCGTCCACGAGGACACGGTCGTCGCGATTCTCTCGGAACACTACGTGGCGGCCAGCGACGCGGACGACCCCGTGGTGGTGACCACGCCGAACGCCTCCGCGCGCATCGACGAGCGCGTCCGCGCGGCCGGCGGGCGAGTCGAGCGAGTGCGCCTCGGCGCGCTCCACGAGGGCATCGCTTCGGCGCGGAACGCGGGCGGCGAGGACACGGACGTCGTCTTCGCGGCGGAACCGTGGAAGCACGTCCACACGCAGTTCGGCGGCTGGATAGACGGCGTCGCGAGCGCGGCGGTACTCGCGCGTCTGGTCGCGGCGGCCGACGGCGTCGCGTCGCTCCGGGAAGCGGTGAGCGAACGCCCCTACCGGAAGGTGAGCGTCCCCTGTCCGGACGACGCGAAGACGGCGGCCATGGCACGACTGGAGACGGCGATTCCCGAGACGTTCCCGGACGCGTCGGCCGACACCGAGTACGGCGTCCGGGCGGAACGGCCGGACGGTTCGTGGGTGCTCGTCCGACCGAGCGGGACCGAACCCTACGTCCGCATCTACGCCGAGAGCGACGACGTGGACGCCCTCGTCGCGAAAACGAGGGACGCCGTCGACGCCGCGATATCGGAGGTTCGATAGATGCGGCCCGCCAAGTCGAATGTCCGTATTTTCGATGTTCTGAACGCGAAGCGGAGCGTTTATCAGGAACAATCGAACTGAATAACGAACAGATGACGGACGTTGACAAACAGAGGCGGCGACTGGTAAAAACGGGTGGCGCACTGGGCATCGGCGGTCTCGCGGGCTGTCTCAGCAGCCCCGGCGGGGGCGGCGGGAACGGCGGCGGCGGTAGCGACAAGACGAACGTCGGGATGGTGTACGCCCTCGGCGGCAAGGGCGACGACTCGTTCAACGAGATGGCGTTCAACGGCGTCAAGAAGGCCAAAGAGGAGATGAGCGTCGCCTACGACGAGGTCGAACCGGGCGGAGCGAGCGAGTTCCAGGCGCTCCAGCGAAAGTTCGCGTCGTCGAAGGACCCCAAGTACGACCTCGTCTGCTGCATCGGGTTCGTACAGACGGACGCGCTGAAGAAGACGTCGAAGAACTTCTCGAAGCAGAACTTCATGCTGGTCGACGGCGAGGTCAAGCGGGACAACGTCTCCAGCTACGTGTTCAAGGAACACGAGGGGTCGTTCCAGGTCGGTCACCTGGCCGGCCTGCTCACGACCACCGACTTCAGCAAGGGCGGCGGGTCGACGAACGGCGACAAGATGGTCGGCTTCGTCGGCGGGAAGAAGAACCCGCTCATCAAGAAGTTCGAGGCCGGTTTCAAGGCCGGCGCGAAGCACGCCGACGACGGCATCTCGGTCAAGTCGGCGTACGCCGGCTCCTGGAGCGACGTCCAGCGCGGCAAGGAGATAGCACTCTCGATGTACAACGAGGGCGCGGACATCGTCTACCACGCCGCCGGCGGGACCGGCAACGGCGTGTTCAAGGCGGCCAAGCAGGAGAGTCGCTACGCCATCGGCGTCGACTCCGACCAGTCCCAGAGCGCCAGTTCCTACGCGAACTGGATCGTCGCCAGCATGGTCAAACACGTGGACACGGCCGTGTACAACTCGGTCAAGCGGGTCGCCAACGACAACTTCGATGGCGGGACGACGCACGCCCTCGGCCTGGAGAAGGACGGCGTCGAGGCCGTCATCGGACAGAAGTACAGCGGCGAGATTCCGAAACAGATTAACTCGCAACTGAAGAAGTCGAAGCAGGCCATCATCGACGGCGACATCTCGGTCCCGACGGACCCGAAGAACGTCTGACAAGCGATTTCGACGCGGACTCGCGGTCGGCAGTGCGACCATCGTCGGCACGCGTCGCCCCTGCCACTGACTCGCCGACGCCGGGAGACGGCGGCCGAGTCGGGCGCGCTGCGCCGACCGGCGAGGACCGCGTCGTCCTGATCCAATGAACACTCCTACCGTACATCTAGACGGAATCACGAAGCGGTTCCCCGGAGTCGTCGCCAACGACGACGTCGACCTCGTCGTCGAACGCGGTACCGTCCACGCACTGCTCGGCGAGAACGGCGCGGGGAAGACCACCCTGATGAACGTCCTCTACGGGCTCTACCGGCCCACCGAGGGGACGGTCCGGGTGGACGGCGAACCGCGCACGTTCGAATCGCCCCGGGACGCCATCGACGCCGGCATCGGAATGATCCACCAGCACTTCATGCTCGTGGACACGATGACCGTCACGGAGAACATCGTCCTCGGCAACGAACCACGGAAGTGGGGCGGGCTGGCGGTCGACCACGACCGGGCCCGCGAACAGGTCGTCGAACTGAGCGAGCGCTACGGCTTCGACGTGTCTCCCGACGCCAAGGTCGAGGACGTCGGCGTCGGCGTTCAGCAGCGCGTCGAGATACTGAAGGCGCTGTACCGTGGCGCAGACGTACTGATTCTCGACGAACCGACGGCAGTGCTCACGCCCCAGGAGGTCGAGGACCTGTTCGCCGTCCTCGAGGAACTGACCGACCAGGGCAAGACGATAATCTTCATCACCCACAAGCTCGGCGAGGCGATGCACGCGGCCGACGAGATAACCGTCCTCCGGGACGGCGAGAACGTCGGCAGCGTGGCCGCCGCCGACGCGACCCGGGAGAACCTCGCCGAACTGATGGTCGGTCGCGAGGTCATCCTCGAAGCGGACAAAGAGGAGCGCACGCCCGGCGACGTCGTCCTCTCCGTCGAGGACCTCACCGTCACCGACGAGACGGGACACGAGCGCGTCTCGGACGTGAGCTTCGACGTTCGCGAGGGCGAAGTGTTCGGAATCGCGGGCGTGGACGGCAACGGCCAGACCGAACTGGTCGAGGCCATCACCGGGATGCAGTCACCGGACGGGGGGCACGTCGTCTTCGACGGGGAGGACGTAACCGCCCGCTCGCGCCGCGAGCACATCGAGCGCGGGATGGCGTACATCCCCGAGGACCGCCAGGACGAGGGGCTGGTCATGGAGTTCGACCTCGTCGAGAACAGCCTGCTCGGCAACCAGCACACCGAGCCGTACGCCGAAAACGACCGAATCGACTGGGAGACGACCCGCGACCACGTCGACGACCTCGTCGAGGAGTACGACGTACGTCCGCGGAACGTGGACGCCGAGGCGCACTCGCTGTCCGGCGGGAACCAGCAGAAGTTCGTCGTCGGCCGGGAGTTCCGCCGCGACCCCTCGCTGGTCGTCGCCTCCCATCCGACTCGCGGCGTGGACATCGGTAGCATCGAGTTCATCCACGACCGCCTGCTGGAACTCCGCCAGCAGGGCAAGGCCGTCCTCCTCGTCTCGTCGAAGCTCGACGAGGTCCGGACGCTCTCGGACCGCCTGGGCGTCCTCCACGGCGGGGAGGTCGCCGACGTGGTCGACCCCGAGTCGGTCACCGAGGAGCAACTGGGGATGCTGATGGCCGGCGAGGAACCCGCGTCGGTCCCCCGGATGGCCGCGCGCGCGGCCGACGGCGGTACGCCCGCCGGAGGTGAGCGCCGATGAGCGACGGGTTGCGGGCGAGGGCGACGGCCGGACTGGAACGCCTGGTCGGCGCGTCGGTCCTGGAGCGACTCGCACTGAGCGTGACGGCGCTGTTCGCGTCGCTACTGGTCGGCGCACTCCTGCTCCTGGCGTCCGGGTACGACCCGATGTTCGTGTACTACTACCTGTTCTACGGCGCGGTCGGCACGCCGTTCAACGTCGCGCTCACGCTCCAGCAGATGACGCTGCTGTTGCTCACCGGCCTTGCCGTCGCGGTGTCGTTCCGGGCCGGCCTCTTCAACATCGGAACGCAGGGCCAGCTCGTGCTCGGCGCGCTGGCGACCGCACTGACCGTGCTCGCCGTCGCGCCGCTGGTCCCGGGCGGCCTCGTCGGCGGTCTCGTCCTGATCCCGCTCGGCCTGCTCGTCGGTGCGGTCGTCGGCGGTGCGTACGGGGCGATTCCCGGCGCGCTGAAGGCGTACGCCGACGCCAACGAGGTCATCACCACCATCATGCTCAACTTCATCGCCACCGGGATAGCGTTCTACCTGGTCAACAACTACTTCCGGGTGAGTTCGACGGTCGCCACCGAGAACGTGCCCGGGTACGCGAAACTGCAGCCGATTCTGTTCCACCCGAGTTCGAGCTTCTCGCTGCTCGTGTTCGTGGCGACGCTCGCGCTCGCGCTCGGCGTCTACTACATGTTCAAGAACACGTCCTTCGGCTACGAACTGCGGACCAGCGGGCTCCAGCCGGCGGCGGCGTCCTACGCCGGCGTCGACGCCGAGCGGATGACGGTTGCGAGCATGACGCTCTCGGGTGCCATCGGCGGACTCGCCGGTGCCGTCTACGTGCTGATGGTCGAGGGGCGGTACATCGCCCCGCCGTCGCTCGGCTTCGACGGCATCACCGTCTCCATCCTCGCCGGCAACAACCCGCTCGGCGTCGTCCCGGCGGCGCTGCTTTTCGGCGTGCTGAAGAGCGGAGGGCTCACGGTCGGCTTCGAGACGGACGTCCCGCCGGAACTCATCGGCGTGCTCCGCGGTCTCATCATCCTGTTCGTCGCCATGCCGGAGTTCTTCCGCATGCTCGGCGGCTGGGCGGGCGTCGCGGACCGCGACCCCGTCGCCACCGACGGCGGCGAATCGGACGGCGCCGAGGCCGACTCGGGGGGTGGTGACGATGCGTAGGAAACACGTCCTGCTCGCCGCGTTCGCCGCGCTGGCCGTCGCCGGCGCGCTCGTCGTCGAGGTGTTCTTCCCGGCGAGTCCGACCGCGGCCGTCATCGGCGTCGTCGACGTCGGCTACCTCCAGGCGTCGCTCCGGGTCACCGTCCCGATAGCCTTCGCGGCGCTGGGCGGTATCTTCGCCGAGCGCAGCGGCGTCATCAACATCGGTCTGGAGGGGCTGCTCATCATCTCCGCGTTCACCGGCATCGCCGTCAGCGGCTGGTCGTCCTCGCTCGCCTCGCCGGCGACGGCCGCCTGGCTCGGCTTCCTGGCGGCGGTCGCCGCGAGCACGCTGCTCGCGCTCCTGTTCGCGGTCGTCACCATCGACCTGAAAGCCGACCAGGTCATCGCGGGGCTGGCGGTGTGGCTCATCGCGCTCGGGTTCGCGCCGTTCGCCACCCGGGTCCTCTGGGGGAGCACCACCAGCAGCACGGTGCCGACGCTGTCGAACTGGGTCGTCCCCGGACTCGCCGAGATTCCGGTGGTCGGTCCAGTGTTCTTCAACGCCAACCCGACGGTGTACATGCTCCTGGCGGCCGTCCCGCTCTCGTGGTACGTCCTCCGGAACACCCCGTTCGGCCGGTGGGTCCGCGCCAGCGGCGAGAACCCGCGGGCGCTCGACACCGCCGGCGTGGACGTGCGCAAGGTGCGCTACGCGAGCGTCCTGCTGTCGGGCGTCCTAGCCGGCATCGGCGGGGCCGGACTGTCGCTGTCGCTCGGCCAGTTCATCGGTAGCGGCGCGACGATGGTCGACGGACGCGGGTGGATCGGCATCACCGCGTACCTGTTCGGGAACTACAACCCGGTGGGCGCGTTCGGCGCGTCGCTGCTCTTTGCGGCGCTCTCGGCGCTGGAGATACGGCTCCAGACGCTCGGGTTCTCCATCTCCCAGACCCTGATTCGCCTCGTGCCGTACGTCATCGTCATCGTCGTCCTCGCGCTGGTCGGCCGCACCCGCACTCCGGACGCGGCCGGCGACCACTACGAGTCCGGCGAGGAGTAATCGAGGTAGCGACCGAGCGCCGACGTCACCGCTTCTGTCTTCGACGTTTGCCCGGTCGAACTCCTGTCGTCCCAGGTTCCTCCGACCGGTGGAGGACGGGCGACGGAGTACAGACGACTAGTCCGTGCGGGGGATGGCGTACGCGCCGGCGACGAAGAAGGCCACCGCGAGCACCGCGAGCACGAGCAGGTCCGCGCCCGCTCCCGCGCCGGCGTACGTCACGTCCCGGACGCCGCGCGCGAAGTAGGTCAGCGGCGAGAGGTTCATCGCGGGCCGGAACCACGCCGGCAGCATCGACGGCGGGACGAACGTCTCCGAGAGGAAGAGCAGCGGGAGCGCGACGCCGTTGCTCGCGGCGACGACGCCGTCCTGCGAGTCGGCGAGACTGCCGAGTAGCGCGCCGAAGCCGCAGAACAGCGCCACGGCCACCGCGACGAAGACGGCGACCGTCGGGAGCGCGGCGAGGGCGACGTCCGCGGGGGTGAGCACCGCGACCAGTCCGAGGATGATGAGTCCCGCGAGACCGATGATGACCACGTTGACGAGCGCGTGCGCCAGCAGCCACTCCGCGCGGCTCAGCGGCGTCGTCGCCAACTTCTCGAACCGGTTCGACTCGCGGTGACGGGCGACGGTGTGGCCGACGCGCGACAGCGGCGTGAACAACACGACGACGGCGAGATAACCCGGGACGTAGTAGCCCGCCGGCTTCGAGAAGAGGCCGCCGCCCCCGCCGCCCGTCCGGACGAGCACGCCGAAGATGAGGATGAGGATGACGGGGAAGAAGAACGTGAAGAAGACGGCCGTCCGGCGACGGACGAACGACCGCCACGCCGCGCCGCCCTCGGCGACGACGCGCCCGACGGTCGTCATCGGTCACCTCCCGCCGGAACCGGTCGACCGGCCGTCGGCGTCGCGTCCGCCCCCAGCGACTCGCCCGTCAGTCGCAGGTAGACGTCTTCGAGGTCCGGTTCGGTCCACGTCAGCGCCTCGTAGGTCACCCCGCGGTCGTTCAGCAGTCCGACCACGTCGCCGATCTCGGCGGGGCCGACGCCGTCGAAGACGAGGCCGGCGTCGGTCGCCTCGACGGCGAACCGGTCGTCGACCGCGGACGGGGCGGCGTCGGTCTCGACGACGAGGCGGCTCCGACCGCCGTGTTCGGCGACCAGCGCCTCGGGGGAGCCGACGGCCACGAGGTCGCCGTCGGCGAGCAGGCCCACGCGGTCGGCGAGGCGTTCGGCCTCCGCCATGGAGTGGGTGGTCAGGAAGACTGTCGTCCCGCTCTCGGCCAGTTCGTCGACGAGCGACCAGAGCGAGCGTCGCCCGGCCGGGTCGATGCCGGTCGTCGGTTCGTCGAGGAAGAGCACGTCGGGGTCGTTGACGAGCGTCGCGCCGACGCAGACCCGGCGCTGCTGGCCGCCGGAGAGCTTCTCGTACCACGTGCCGGCGGCGGCGGCGAGGCCGACCTCCCCCAGCACGGCGTCCACGTCGCGGGCGTCGTCGTACAGTCCGGCGTAGTAGGAGAGCAGTTCGCGCGCCGTCAGCCTGCCCGGCGGGTCGAACGACTGCGGGAGCAGGCCGACCCGCGAGCGGTCCGCCTCGGCGGGCGCGTCGCCGTGAATCCGGACGCGGCCGTCGTCGGGCGTCGTCGTCCCCGTGAGCGCCCGGACGAGCGTGGTCTTTCCCGCGCCGTTCGGCCCGATGAGCGAGAACACCTCGCCCGTGCCGACCGAGAGGGAGACGCCGTCGAGCGCCGTGACGTCGCCGTAGGACTTGCGGACCTCCTCGGCGACGAGTGCGTCTGCCATACCGGACGGTTGCCGTCGTCGGCAGGTAAGGGGTTCGATTCGGCGAGGGGCCGGTCGAGGACGCCCGGCGGTCGGACCGCCGACGCCTCCCTCGCCGGTCGGACGGACGGTGCGGCGCGACGGGTCTCCAGCGGGACTCCGCTCGTCGCTCCCCGTCGGCGGAGGGAACGGTTGGACATCTAACAGAACTCCGGTTCGCCGAACGCCTTTCACGGCGGCCGTCCACGACGAGCACGTGACCGACGAATCCCGCGCCGACGACGCCACGGACGACTCGCTGTCGGAGGACGACGCTCGACGCGCGGTCGAGACGGTACTCCCGGAGGCGACGGTTCGTGCCGTCGAACCGGCCGACCACGGCAAGAACGCGGTCCGGTTCGTCACCGTCGCGGAGCCGGGAGGGGAGACGCGAACGGTCGTGCTGAAGGTCGGCACGCGGTTCGGCGACGACGGCTTCCGCGCGGAGTCGCACCTGCTCTCGCTGGTCGCCGAGCGGACGGAGATTCCGGTCCCGGCCGTGCTCGGCAGCGACCCGGGCGAGACGGTCGGCGACCCCTTCTTCGTCACCGAGGGCGTCGACGGCCGCAACGTCGAGGCGTCGCCCACCCGCCTCGCTCCGGGCGCGTTCGAGCGCGTCTGCTTCGAGGCCGGTCGGAACCTCGGCGACCTCCACGGAGCGGTAGCGGTCGAGGAGTTCGGGGCGCTCCGGTCCGGCGACGGCGGACTGGCGGTCGCCCGCGCGTTCGAGGACTGGCCGTCGATGTTCGGCGAGTGGGCGGCGATGCAGGTCGAGCGGCTCGAAGACGGCCGGTTCGCGGACCTGGTTCCGGCGTTGACGTCGTACTTCGAGGACGCCGCCGACCGCCTCGCCGCGTCACCCCACTCCTTCGAACCGGTCGTCACGCACAACGACTACCGGCTCGGGAACCTCCTGCTGGACCCCGCAGTGACCGAGGGCGAGGAGCGGGACGACCGACTGGACGCGACGACGGACGCGAACGGGGACGGAGACGCGACGGTGGGTGAGAGTGGAGACGCGACGGTGAGCGAGGGCGGGGACGTGACTGCCGCCGTCCTCGACTGGGAGTCGCCGGTGGCGACCACCGCCCGGTACGAACTCGCGGTCACCGAGGCCCTCCTCGTCGACTGGCCCGAACTGGACGCCGACGAGCGGGCGAGATGTCGCGAACGGCTGTACGCCGGCTACGAGACGACGAACGCGCTCGCTCGCGACGAGGGGTTCGAGGAGCGACGCCGGACGTACCGCGTACTCGCCCGGGTGCGGTTGATGCGGAACCTCCGCGAGGAGATGGCCGGTCGGCCCGAGAGAGCGGTGGACGCACGCGCCGACGAGCACCGGTCCTTCCTGGACGACGTCGGCGTGACGTAGTCGGCGTCGGTCGTCCCGCTGGCGTCACCGCACCGTCGGCCGCCAGTACAGGAGGGCGACGGTGACGACGAACACGGCGGTCGAGATGTCGTAGGACCCGGACGCGACGGTCGCCGCCAGTCCCGACCCCGCGCCGGCGACGCCGGTCATCAGGGTGGCGACGACCGGCCACGCACAGCTCACGCAGGAGAACAGCCCGAGGACGCCCGAGAGGGCCGAACTCGCGGCGTCGAGCACGGTCGCGTAGACGAGATACGCCAGCCCGAGGTAGCCGACGACCTTGAACGGGAGCAGCGAGAGGCGGAGCCACTCGCCGTGGTACAGCAGCGCCGGCCCCCAGCCCGGAGGCAGCCACGCGACGCTCGCACCGCCGGCCGGTATCCCGGCCATGTCCATGCCGGGGCCGTACAGCCCGCCGAAGTACCCGAGGACGAGGAAGTAGGCGACGCCGACCGCCGCCGCGAGGTAGCGCTGGCGGTCGGTCTCGGCGACCGGCTTCGTCTTCAGGACGGCGTAGCCGGCGACGTTCATCCAGACGAACGGGTAGAGCAGGTAGCGTATCTCGCCCCCGGTGCGGTTCGACATGACCAGGTAGAGCGCGAGCAACAGGAACTCGGCGTTCAACACCGCTACTCCCACCGCAAGCGACGTGCCGTTCGGTCTGAAGCGAGCTATCTTCGTGCTCATGGTCACAGTGCGATGGCGTCGACGACGACGGCGATCAGGACCGCACCGAGATAGGCGTTGGAGGCGTGGAACGAGCGGAACGCCGCCGCCCGGTCCCGTTCGCGGTGGAGGCGGACGACCGTCCAGAGGAAGACCGCGCCGAACGCGACGCTCGTCGCCGCGTACAGCCAGCCGAGGTTCGTCACGGCGACGAGCACGCTAGACGCCAGCAGCGTCGCACCCAGGTACAGCAGGACGTGCTTCCGGGTTTCGGCCTCGCCCCGCACGACGGGCATCATCGGGAAGCCCCCGCGGGCGTAGTCGTCCTTGTACGCCAGCGCGAGGTTGTAGAAGTGGGCGGGCGTCCAGAGGAAGATGACGCCGGCGAGCACCAGCGCCGGCAGTCCCACGCCGTCCGTGACCGCGGCCCAACCGATGAGTGCGGGCAGCGACCCGGCGAACCCGCCGATGACCGTGTTCTGGACCGTGTTCGGCTTCAGCAGCAGCGTGTAGACCACGCTGTAGAAGACGATGGCGGTCAGTCCGAGCGCGGCGACGAGCAGGTTCACCGAGAGGAAGACCGCGAGCGAGAGCGCGGCCAGCAGCAGACCGAACGCCACCGCGTTCCGAATCGGAATCTGGTCGGTGGCGGCGGGGCGGTCGGCGGTCCGGTTCATCTTCTTGTCCTTGTCGCGTTCGAGGACGTGGTTGAACGTCCCGCTCGCCCCGATGGAGAGGACGCCGCCGGTCAGCGTGGCGACGACCGTCCCGACGCGCAGGTTCGGCCCCGCCGCCAGCGCCATACCGGCGGAGGCGACGAGACAGAGTAGCCACATCAGCCGCGGTTTCATCAGACGGAAGTAGGCGAAGCCGGTCCGTTTCGCGCGCTCGGCGAGGCCGTCGGGCGCGGAGCGGACGGGCGGCGAGTCGGTCGGCCCGTCCGGGCCGACGACGCCCATCTCGACCGGACCGTCCTTGGTCTCCGGTTCGAGCGTCCACGCGAGCGCGAGCACGACGCCGACGAAGATGGCCATCCCCGCAGCGAGGTGGACGCCGGCGAACCACGCGGGCGTCGTCGTCGTCGCCGCGAGCGCGCCGAGGACGACCTGCGCCGGGTAGAGGACCGCGGCGAACGCGAGCGCCTCGCGCACGCGACGCCGGACGTCGCGCCGCAGCGAGAGAACCGCGGTCCCGGTGAGCAACAGCCCCACCGCGAGCGCGACGACGCGGTGACCCCACGCGACCGCCAGTTGCGGGTCGTCCAAGGGGACGACCCACCTTCCGTTGCACGCCGGCCACGTCGGACACGCGGTCGCGGCGTTCGTCAGCGCCGTGGTCGCACCGACGACCACCAGCAGGTAGACGCCGACCGCTGTCGCCGCGAGCGCGCGCTCGAAACCGGTCGATGAACTGTCGAATGACACCGTTATCGGTACTTTCGACCCGCGGCACTTAGACCAACCGCTTCCGGGCGAGCGTCGGTCCGAAAAGGGAGTCGAGAGGAAGCGACCGCGTCAGGCAGACGCCGTCGAGTTGTTCGAACTACTGTTGCCGCCGGCGCTACCGCCGCCGTTCTCCTTCAGGAACTGCTGGTACTCCTGCTGTGAGACGACCTTGATCTCGCTCAGCATCGCGGAGTGGCCGGAGCCGCAGTACTCCGCACAGTAGACCTGGTAGGTCCCCTGCTCGTTTATCTTCGTCTTGATGGTGTTGTGCTGGTTCGGGAGGGCGTCCTGTTTCAGCCCGAGTTCGGGGACGTGGAACGCGTGTATCCAGTCGGTCGACGTGACTTTGAAGTATATGTTCGTGTTCGCCGGCACGACGACGTTCGTGGTGCGGTTCGTGATGTTCTGATCGGAGTAGGTGTACTTCCAGTTGTAGCGCTGGCCGATGACCTCGATTTCGACGGCGTCGTCGGACATGCTCTCCACGTCCTGCTGCGTCGTCGTGACGTACGGGTCTGCCATCACGCCGTACGACGCGTAGCCGACGAACAGCAGGACGATGGCCGTGGCCACGGTCCAGGTGATCTCGAGCCGCCGGTTCTCCTTCGTCGGGAGCGGATCCTCGTTGTTCCGGTACTTCCACACCGTGTAGATGAGGATACCCTCGACGAGCACCGTGATGGGGATCGCCGCGTACAGAAGCTGGGTGTTCAGCGTCCGAATCAGGTCCTCGGTCGCCGAGTCGTACCCCTGCGCGAGCGCGGGGTCGACGGCGAGCGCGAGCAGCGCTGCACCCAGTAGCGCGACGAACGCTGGCCGCTTGGAATCCATGCTACCTAGCCGTTAGGAAGTAGCCCATAAATATGTGCTGTCTTGTCCCGCGACCTCCGTCTCGGAAGCCGAAAACGGCGTCGAACGGACCGCTATCGGAGAGGTGGGCGAGCGCGAGGCTGGTCGACGGCGAGAGCGCGAGAAAGGTGACGGCGAATCAGGCGTGCAGTTCCGCGCCGGCGTACAGCACGACGACGAGGAATATCCAGACGGCGTCCACGAAGTGCCAGTACATCGAGACGGTCGTCACGGAGACGTGCCGATCGGCGGAGTACTGCCCGTACAGCGCACGGATGAAGACGATGCCGATGAGCACCGCGCCGAGACTGACGTGCAGACCGTGCAGGCCGGTCAGCCCGAAGAAGGCGCTGTTGTACACGCCGCCGGTGAACGTGAAGCCGTGGTGGACGATGAACTCGTAGTACTCTAGCACCTGCCCGCCGATGAATATCAGGCCGAGCAGGAGCGTCGCTGCGACCCCGGCGATGAAGCGCTGGTGGTTGTTCTTCCGGAGTTCGACGTGCGCCCAGTGGAGCGTCCCACTGCTGATGACCAGGATGGTGGTGTTGATGAGCACGAGCGACCCCAGCATCTCCGAGATACCGCCCATCGGCAGCAGTTCGGGCAGTTCGTCGCCCGCCGGGGGCCACGTGTTCGTCCGGATGAAGAAGTAGTAGACGAACCCCGCACCGAACGTCGCTATCTCGGACCCGAGGAACGTGACCATCCCCCACCGGAGCGCGTTCGCGCTACTCTCGTTAGGGTCGCGCGACCAGAAGTGTTTGACGAAGGCGTGGTACACCCAGCCGTACAGCCCGACGAGGAAGACGAGGGCGCTGGCGATGAACACCGACGGCCCGATCATCGGTCCGACGAGCGGCTGGTCGCCCTGGGCGAGCACGTACAGCGCGGCACCGACGTAGAATCCGGCTGCGCCGAACGCGGTGATGAACGGCCACCACGACGCCTCGCCGAAACCCCTCGGCCAATCTTCGACGGCCGGCAGGTGATGGCCGTGCTCCTCGTTCGAGTCGTCCGCTACTGTCATACCCGGACGTTACTGTCCGACCACTAAAAATGCACCCAAAAGCCTCCGGGGCCGCCCCCGGGACCCCGTCGGCGCACCGACCCTGTGGACGGCGTCCGTCGTGGGCGAACGGGCGCTCAGTGCCCGTTCGTCGTCCCGGCGGGAGTTTGATAATCGTGGGACACTTACGGCACATCATGGCCGACTGGCTGGTCCTCGGCCTCTTGCTGTCCGTCGCGACGGCGGTCGTCATCGCCGGCATCTTCCTCGTCGGCGCTCGCCTGTTTCCGACCCCGGAGGCGAGCAAGGCGTCCTACGTCCTCGGCGAGAGCAAGCGGCGCGTCGAGATTCGCCAGTACCTCCGGAGCATCGGCGAGGAGTTCGCAGAGGACCACTTCGTCGAGGGGCAACACGTCGCCTTCTACCTGCCCGAGCGCGACGTGGCGATAACCTTCGACGCGAGGGCGTTCTTCCGCATCGAGAAGTCGCCGACGTACGGCGTCCTCGTCGAACACGAGATGCCGGGCATCCACCTCGGCGACCGCCTCCCGTTCGAGACGCCGGAACTCGACGACGGCGAGGGAGTCGACACGACCCAGGCCGCGTTCGCCATCCTCGGACTGTCGACGGGCGCGACCCTCTCGGACGTGAAATCGGCGTACCGCGACCGGGTCAAGGACGTCCATCCGGACCACGGCGGGAGTCGGGAGGAGTTCCAGCGGGTCCGCGAGGCCTACACCACGGCGAAAAAGCACGCGAACTAGTTCAGCTCACGTCGGCGACCTCGTAGGCGACGCCGGCCTCGCGGAGCGCGTCGGTCACCCGACCGACGCTGTCGGCGGTGGCGACGACGACCGCGTCCAGTCCGCGCGTCGCGGCGTCGGCGGCCACCTCGCCGGTCGCGAACGTGGTGTCCGGTTCGACGTTCGCCGAGCGGAGCGCGACGACCGCCTCGACGCCCGTGGCGGCGAGCACCGCCGCGTCCCGGGCGGCGTCACCGAGGGCGTCCACGTCGACGGCGCGACTCCCGCCGGAGCGGACGGGCGGTACCTGGTAGACGGTCACCGAACCGGGGTCGAGGTCGATGATGCCCTCGAAGCCGGTGACGCCGACGTCCTCGCCTTCGTCCGCGTCGGTCGTGGCGACCCCGGTCGCGGGGCCGTCGCCCTCGGGCGAGGCGTGCAACAGTCCGTCCCGGACGGTGAGGATGACCTCCTCGCCCTCCTCGACGTCGGCGGTCGCTATCGCGGCGTCCTCGCCGACGCTTCCGAGGATGTCCTCGGTGATGCGGTCGGCGAACCGCCGGACGTCGGTCGCCTCCCGGAGCAGCCAGTCAACGCCCTCCTTGGTGACGCTGTAGCGCGAACGACCCTCCTTCTCGACGAGGCCGTCGTCGACGAGCCCCCGGATGTACTCGCTGACGGCCTGGCTCGTGACGCCGACGGCGTCCGCTATCTCGCCCTGGCTCACCGCCGGCTGGCGGTCGGCTATCTCGGCGAGGATGCGAAAGCGGGTCGCGGCGCGTTTGTCCTCCAGCACGTCGGCCATGTGGGGACCGTCGGCGGGCGGTGTAAAAATTCCAGCGGTGCGCGTCTTCGAGGCGCGACGTCCCGGCGGCCACGCGTCGGTGGTCCCCGGCGGACGGTGAGGGGGCCATCATTGCCAAGTGCGAGTGCGAACAAGTCCGCCCCATGGCCGAAGACGACCGCGATCGAGAACGGGAGATGCAGAGCGAGCGCGAACAGGAGGTCGAGAAGGAACTCGAACGGGTCGACGAGGAGATGGACTCCGCGGAACTCGAACAGTCCGACGCCGAGGGGCTGCCCGACGACGAGGAGTCGACCGAGCGCGCCGACGAGCGCCACGTCGACGTCGACGAGGACACCGACAGCGCGTAAGCGACGGTCTGATTCTCTCGCGGTGCCGTCCGGTCGTGCACCTCGCGTGCACGCCCGTGGAACCGTTATCCACGCTGGAGACCTAGCGGAGGTATGCAGCGCTGTTCACGACGCGCGTTTCTGGCGGCGTCGGCCGTCGGGGGGACGGCGGCGACGGCCGGCTGTCTCGGCGGTAGCGTCCGCGGGGGGCAGGACGGCGACGGCACGACGACGACCGAGACGACCACCGGGTCGCCCTCGGAGTCCGCGACCGCGTCCGACGGGGAACCGCCGCTCGCCGACGCCGCGCTGACGGTCCAGTACCCGTTCGAACGACTCCGGTCCGGGGTCGTCTCCGGTGGCCCGCCGAAGGACGGTATCCCGTCCATCGACGAACCGACCTTTACGGACGCGAGCGCAGCGAACGACCACCTCGACGACGGCGACGTCGTGTTCGGGGTCGTCCGCGGGAGCGACGCGAAAGCGTACCCGCAGAACGTGCTCGTCTGGCACGAGATATGCAACGACACGCTGGACGGCACGCCGGTCAGCGTCACCTACTGCCCGCTGACGGGGACGGCGATGGGGTTCGACCGCGGCGCGACGACGTTCGGCGTCTCCGGCGACCTGCTCAACGACAACCTCGTGATGTACGACCGGGCGACCGACAGTCGGTGGCCCCAGATGCTCGCCACCGCCATAGAGGGGCGGTTTGCCGAACGCTCGCTCCGCGAGTTCCGCCTCGTCTGGACGACGTGGGCGCGCTGGCGCGACACCCACCCCGACACCCGGGTGCTCTCGGAGGAGACCGGGTACGTCCGCGACTACGACGACGACCCCTACGGCTCGTACAATCCGAGAGACGGCTACTACGCCGGCGGCGACCCGCTGTTCCCGCCGCTCCGAACTGACGACCGCCTGGACGGCAAGGCGGTCGTCGTCGGGACGCGGTCGTCCGAGGGGGCCGCCGCGTTCCCGAAGGACGCGCTCCGGACGGAGAAGCTCCTCGACGGCGAACTCGCGGGCACGCCGCTGCTCGCGGCCTACGACCCCGACCTCGACACCGCGTACGTCTATCGCAACCCGGACGAGCGGTCGTTCGCGTTCCGCGACGGCGATGTCGTCGGTCCGGACGGAACTCCCAGCGCGCCCGCCGACCTGCCGCTGGAGCGCCAGTACGCCTACGACGCGATGTGGTTCGCGTGGGCGGGTATCTACCCGGAGACGTCCGTCCATGAGTGAGACGGACGGCGAGCCGACCGCCGAGGGCGCACGCCTGGGGTCGGTCGGGAGGACGGTCTCGCGGACGGCGTTCGCGGTCCGGGCCGTGCTCGCCCGGACCGACGCCCGCCTCATGCTCCTCGGGGTGACCCTGGGCTACCTGCTGGCCTACCTCTACGCCCTCGGCCACCTGACGCCGGGCGGAGACGGAGTCGAACTGCTCGTCGTGAGCGACCCCCTCTCCCGGATGGTCGAGCCGACCGGGACGCTCACCTGGGAACCGGTCGCCCGGCTCGGACTCCCGTTCGCCACGCTGCTCGTCTCGCCGCTGGACCTCCTTGTCGGCCTGGGTCTCGCGGTGCTGGTGGGGGCGAACCTCGCCGTCACCTACCTCGCCTGGCGACAGCCGAAAGCGTGCGGGTTAGCGCGCTCCTCGTCCGGTGCGCTCGCCGCCGTTCCCGCCCTGTTGTCGGGTGCTGCGTGCTGCGGTCCCGTCGTGCTCGTCGTACTCGGCGTCCAGGCCTCCGGCGTCCTGCTGACGGCTTTCTCCGCCCTGGTCCCGCTCGCCGCGGTCCTCCTCGTCGCCAGCCTGCTGTGGGTCGGCCGGCAGGTCGACCCCGGCGCAGTGTAGCGGTGGTCCGACTTCGAGCACGTCGCCCGGTTCGACCGTCAGCGCGGGCGATTCAGTCCTCCTCGTCGAGGCGCGACCGGATGTAGGCACCGACGCCGGCCAGACCGCCGAGCGCGGACAGCACGCCGAACCCCGTCTGGCCGTCGGTGGCGGTCGTTCCGGTTCCGGAACTCGTCGAACCGGCCGTGGTCGTCGTCTGCAGTCCGTCGGTCGTCGTGGACTGCGCCGCCCCGGTCTTCGCGTTCGTGGTCGTCGCGGTCGGTTTCGACGCGGACGACGTCGAATCGGTCGCGGTCGCCGTCTCGGAGGTGGTCGCCGGCGGTTCCGTCGTGGTCCGGGAGCCGGTTGTCGTCCGGGAGCCGGTTGTCGTCCGGGGACCGGTCGTGGTTCGGGAGCCAGTCGTGGTCCCGGAAGTGGTCGTGGTTCCCTCGGAGGTGGTGGTCGATGGCTCGGACGTGGTCGTGGTCGTCTCGCCGTCCCCTCCGCCGCCGGAGCCGAGGACGTGGAAGTCGGCGTGCTCGGTGTACTCGTAATCTATCGCCGACCCCTCCGGATACGTCGCCGCGAAGACGTTCCCACCGACGACGACGGGGGTCGCGGCGGCGGGGCCGTAGTCCTCGAACTCCCAGCTTCCGAAGACGTGCCGCCACGCGCGCTCGCCGGAGGTCGCGTCGAGCGCGACCACGGCCGCGTCGCCGGATTCGGACTCGGGGTCCGTCCGCCCGCCGACGTAGACCGTCCCGCTCGCCATCGTCGGGCTGCTGGTGAGCTGTACGTCGGCCTCGTACGTCCACGCCTCCTCGCCCGTCGCGGCGTCGAGCGCGTGTACCGTGTCGTCGAACAGGCAGACGACCCGACCGTTTGCGACCGCGAGCCGGTCGAACCGCCAGTAGCTCCCGGAACCGGGCGAGTAGGACCACCGGAGCGACCCGTCGGCCGCCGACCGCGCCTGGACCTCGGTCGGCACGTCCTGTCCGGACAGGGTACCGTACGTGGTGCCGCCGCCGACCGTCTGCACCACGTCGTCGCTCCACTGGTTACCGACGTCGCCGGAGACGTTCCAGCGGCTGTTCCCGTCGGCGGCGTCCAGCGCGACCCCCGTACCGTAGTACACGGTGCCGTCGGCGTAGCAGGTGCCGCCGCCGACGCCTTCGGTCCGCCAGCGAACCTCGCCCGTCCCGGCGTCGAGCGCGCAGGCGTCGCTACCCGCTTCGCCGTACAGTCGGCCGTCGGCGAACACCACATCCTCCAGTCCGAACGAGGCCGGCCGATGCCACCTCGTTTCGCCCGTGCCGGCGTCCAGCGCGAAGAATCCGGACCCGTCGGAGTCCTCGGTCCCGTGGGTGGCGACGTAGACGGTCCCGTCGCCGACCGTGAGGGTCCCCGGACGGGAGATACCCCCCTTCCGCCATCGCTCCTCGCCGGTCGCCGGGTCGTAAGCGGCGACGTACCCCTCGCTGGCCGAGGGGGTGTGCGCCGTCGTGATTCCGAGGTAGAGCGTGCCGTCGGCGACCGCCGGTTCGGCCACGCTGCCGCCAGGGTCCGTCGACCACTCGGTCCCGACGTCGGGCCCCGGACCGGCCGCGTCCGTCGCCCCGGTCCGGCCCGCGTTCCCGCGGTGCGTCGTCCAGCCGCTCGCCGAAGGACTTCCCGCGTCGTTCGTCGTCCGGGAAGCGACGGGAACGACCGCGGCCGTGGTGCCGGCGACCGCCGCCGTCAGGAAATCTCGTCGACGGAGCCGAGTCATACTAAGATTCGGTTGCCGGCGTGAAATAAGAATTTTGTAGGAGAAATAAACATCGCTAGGGCTGGACATGTACGAAATCGGTGCTTTCCTCGGTCGAACGGAGGGGCGACGGATTCGGTGTGGCCCCGAGTCGAACGGGACGGGCGGGAGGTCCGCCGGCTCGACGCCGGCTACGGCCCGTCGAACGGCGGAAGACTCGGACCCCCGCGCTCGGCGAACTTACGCCTCGTCGAACAGCGTCTCGCCGGCGACCATCTTCTCCTCGACGACGTCCATGTCGAGCGTGATGCCGAGGCCGGGCTTCTCGGGGATCTCGATGTACCCCTCCTGGATGACGTCCTCTTCGACGAGGTCCTCCCACCAGCCGAGCTGGTAGGAGTGGAACTCGACGGCGAGGGAGTTCGGGATGGCGGTGCCGACGTGGGCGCTCGCCATCGTCGCCACGGGCGAGGAGACGTTGTGCATCGCGACGGGCGTGTAGTAGGTGTCGGCCATGTCCGCTATCTTCCGGGTCTCGCGCATGCCGCCGACCTTCGGCAGGTCGGGCGCGATGACGTCGACGGCCTGCTCCTCGATGAGGCGGCGGTGGCCGTGCTTGCGATAGACGTTCTCGCCGGCCGCGATGGGCGTCGTGGTGCTCTGGGTGACCTCGCGCTGCACGTCGTGGTTCTCCGGCGGGACGGGGTCTTCGAGCCACCAGACGTCGTACTCTTCGAGCGCGTGCGCCAGGCGCTTGGCGCTCCCGCCGGAGAACGTCCAGTGACAGTCGAAGGAGACGTCCGCGCGGTCGCCGACGCGCTCCGTGACGGCCTCGACGATGTCGACCTTGTGCTGGATTTCGGGGTTGCGGAGGTGGCGGTTCGCGCGGTCCTTCTCGTGGCCCGAGGGCACGTCGAGGTCGAACTTCAGGGCGTCGTACCCCAGTTCCTCGACGACGCGCTCGGCCTCGTCGGCGTTCGACTCGGGATTCGCCTCGTCGCCGGCGTGGCAGTCGCAGTACACGCGAACCTCGTCGCGGTACTTGCCGCCGAGAAGCTGGTAGGCCGGTACGTCCATGACCTTCCCCGCGAGGTCGTGGAGCGCTATCTCGATGCCGGAGATAGCGGTAACGGTGACGCCCTCGATGGAGCCCTCGCCGGACATCTTCTGGACGAGGTGCTCGAACAGGCGGTCGATGTCCAGCGGGTTCTCGCCGACGAGGAACGGCCGCATGCGCTGGATGAGCTCCGGAACGCCCGCGCCCCAGTAGGCCTCGCCGGTGCCGACGACACCAGCGTCGGTGTATATCCGGACGAGCGTCCACGGGAAGTTGCCGTCTATCATCGTCGTCTGGACGTCCGTTATCTCCAGGTCGCGTGGGCCGCCGCCGCGGTCGCCGGTGAGGCCCATCGTCTCGCTGGACAGATTGCGCATCGTGTACTCCGCGTTGGGATCGTGCAACTCCGCGTAGTTACGCACCATGCTCCGGGGTACTCTGCCCGTAGTAAAAGTTTGGCCGGTATCGAACGACGGGATTCGGTCGCACGCGCTCGCCCCCGTGCTTCGGGTACGAGTCGCGAAGACGCGTCTCTCGGGGACTGCGAGGCCGGTCCGGGGTTCTCGGAACCCCCAGAGACGTCAGAACAGTGCGAGGGGGACGCCGAACGTGACGACGAGCCCGACGACGAAGACGACGAGGCCAATGCCCACGTCGCGCATCGAGTACTCCTGCTGCGGTGCCGTCACGCGGTCCCTCTCTCCCGGTTGGTGTTCGTGTCCGCTCATGGCTGGTGGTCGTACTGCCCGGTACTTCGGTGTGTCGGTCCCGCAGCATCCACGAACCGCCGACGAGGAGGGTGGAGCGTAGAGCGACCGGTCGACCGGCGCGAACGCTCCACCGGGCGACCGTCCCGGCCGTAGCGCGCGTCGGCTCCGACCTCGCGGCTGTCGTGCGACGGCCTTCCGACTACCGTTCGAGGAGTTCCCGGCCGTCGGACTGCAGGGACTCCTCCAGCCCGCCGTTCTCGACTATCGTGCGAAGCAGGTCGGAACACTCCGCCTGCGCCATCCCGTTCAGCGCCCGTCGCCGGAAGGGGCCGTCCAGCCCGTCCATCTGGACGAGGATGGCGAGTTTCTCGCACTCGCCGGCGTCGACGAGCGCGTCGATGGCGTCTTCGCGTTCGTCGCGACTCGGCGTCTTGTCGACCGCGGTCTGGAAGTCCTGTTTCGGAGCGCTCATCGTCCGACGTAGGGCGTCGTCACGGATAAGCGTTCGACGTCGGAGCGAGCCCGAAGCCGATCAGTCGCTCGGACTGGGCTCGGCGCTCGACGGGAGGCCGGGTAACGTCGGGAGTTCCAGGTCTATCCGCCGCAGGAACTGGGCGTTGATGGCGACGATGACCGTGCTCAGCGACATCAACAGCGCGCCGACCGCTGGCGAGAGGAGGATTCCGACCGGCGCGAGCACGCCCGCGGCCAGCGGGATGGCGAAGACGTTGTACCCGGCGGCCCAGACGAGATTCTCCTGCATCTTCCGGTAGCTCGCCCGGCTCAGCTTGACGAGCCGCACCACGTCGAGCGGGTTGTTCTGCACGAGGATGATGTCCGCTGACTGCACGGCGACGTCCGTCCCGCTCCCGATGGCGATACCGATGTCCGCGCGCGTGAGCGCGGGGGCGTCGTTGACGCCGTCACCGACCATCGCCACGAGCTTTCCCTGGTTCTGTAGCTCGGTGACCTTCTCGTCTTTGTCCTCCGGGAGCACCTCGGCGAAGACGGTGTCGATGCCGAGTTCCTCCGCGACCGCGCGGGCGACGTCCTCGGAGTCGCCGGTCAGCATCGCTACCTCGACGTCCAACTCGTGGAGCGCGTCGACGACCCGATAGCTCTCGTCTCGTATCACGTCGGCGAGCGCGAAGGCGGCCACCGGTTCGTCGTCCCGGACGAGATAGACGACGGTCCGGGCGTTCTCTCCTGCTCGCTCCGCGAAGTCCGCGAGCACCGACGGGGTGTCGCCGTCGAGTTGCGAGAGGAGGTTCGGTCCGCCGACGTAGGTCGTCTCCCCGTCGACGGTCGCGCGCACGCCGCGACCCTTGAGCGCCTCGAAGTCGGCGGCGTCCCGCGCCGCTACGCCGCGCTCGTCGGCCGCCTCACGGATGGCCTCGGCGATCATGTGCTCGGAGTCGCCCTCGACGGCGGCGGCCAGCGCGAACGCGTCGTCCTCGTTGAGGCCGTCGACGGTCGCCACGTCCACGACGCCTTGCTCGCCCTCCGTCAGCGTCCCCGTCTTGTCGAATATCACCGTGTCGATTTCTCGGGCCTGCTCCATGCCGATGCGGTCCCGGACGAGCATCCCGTTCTGGGCCGCAAGCGACGTGTTGATGGCGACGACCAGCGGGATGGCGAGTCCGAGCGCGTGCGGGCACGCGATGACCAGCACGGTGACCGCGCGCTCGATGACGGCGGCGCCGGACGAGGTGGCGACCGCCCACGCGACGGCGGTGACGGCGGCCGACGCGACCGCCACGTAGAACAGCCAGCCCGCGGCGCGGTCCGCCAGCACCTGCGTCTGGGATTTGCTCTGCTGGGCCTCTTCGACGAGTCGCATAATGCCGGCGAGGGCCGTCTCGTCGCCGGTGGCGGTGATGCGGACCCGAAGGCTGCCGTCGCCGTTGACGGTGCCGCCGATGACCTCGTCGCCCGGCTCCTTCGAGACCGGCCGGGACTCCCCCGTTATCATCGCCTCGTTCACGTCCGAGTCGCCCTCCTCGACCACGCCGTCGGCGGGCACGTTGGCACCGGGACGAACGAGGACGAGGTCGTCCTCTTCGAGGTCGTTCACCGGTACCTCCTCCGTGTCTCCCCCGTCCGTGATGCGCTCGGCGGTGTCGGGAAGTAACTCGGCGAGTTCGTCGAGGGCACTGGACGCCCGGCGGACGCTCCGCATCTCGATCCAGTGACCGAGGAGCATGACGTCGACGAGCGTCACGAGCTCCCAGAAGAACGCCGATGTCGTCGGGAAGACCACGCTGGCCAGGCTGTAGACGAAGGCGACGGTGATGGCCATCGAGATGAGCGTCATCATCCCCGGCGAGCGGTTCCGGACCTCGGGCACGGCCATCCGAAGGAACGGGACGCCACCGTACGCGAAGACGAGAACCGCGAAGACGGGATTTATCCACTCGCTCCCGGGGAACGCCGGGACCGAGAATCCGAGCCAGTCCTGCAGCGTCTCGCTGTAGAGGAGCACCGGAATCGAGAGGAGCGTCGAGACGAAGAATCGGCGGCGGAACATCTCCTCGTGTCCCTCGTGCATTCCTCCGTGGTCGCCGTGGTCGCGGTCGTCTCCCCCGTGGTTTCCGTGCCGTTCGACGCGTGCCTCGGCTTCGTCGGCGTCGGCCTCGTCTTCGAGGAGCGACTGTTCGGTTCGCGGTTCGGCCTCCGCGTCCGCGCTGTCCGTCGCTCCGTCGTCGCGCGTCGCGTCTGACCGACCGCGGTCGTCGGTTCCGTCGTCGTCGGTCGAGTGGCGATGGTCGTCCATGGCGTCCTCCTCCTGGACGGGGTACGGTATCGAGGGTGATGGGTGTTCCGCGACTCGCGTCGAGCACCCGTCCGTATCGCCGCGACGGCAGCGACGACGCGCTCCCGGGGCGAGGAGACGCGGGCGACACCGACGTTCGACTCGCCGAATCGTTCCCCGGTCCGCCGGACATCGCGTTCGAGCGCCACGGTCGGTGCTCACCCGTCTCCGCCGGAGTGGTATTGCTGATTTCCCACAATTCTACGCCGGCGATGGGCGGAAGAGCGTCGGAGAACGCTGCCGAGGGGACGACGTCGAGCGTCCCCGACCGCCGAGGGACAGCGACGTCGTCCGTCGTACTCGCGTCGCTCCGACACGATAGTACTAAGCGGCTGGACCGTGATTGTGAAATATGGACTATACGATGCAGACAGACGTCGACGGTGACTTCGACGCGGTCGTCGAGAAGACGACGAACGCCCTCGAAGACGAGGGGTTCGGCGTCCTCTGTGACATCGACGTCCAGGCGACGTTCGCGGAGAAACTCGACGAGGAGTTCCGGCAGTACCGCATCCTCGGCGCCTGTAATCCGGGGCTCGCGTACCAGGGTCTCGAAGACGAGATCGAACTGGGCGCGCTCCTGCCGTGTAACGTCATCGTCTACGAGACCGACGAGGGCGAGGTCGCCGTGAGCGCCGTCGACCCGAAACAGCTCGTCGGCATCACCGACAACGCCGACCTCGACCCCATCGCCGAGGACGTGTCCGAACGGTTCGAGCGCGTCCTCGACGCGCTGTAAGCGACCGGTCGCCTCCCGTCGGCGTCGGCCGTCACGCGAACGGGAACCAACGTTCACGCGCTTCCGGCGAGTTCCCCCCGTCCTTCACCCGTCCTCGTTACGGCCTTCGATGGCGACGAAATCGCCGCCGACGTTCGACTTCTGTGGTGCCTCCCAGTCTGCCAGGAAAAACGAGTCGTCGAACGCCGCTACCGGGACGGCGGAGACGCCGCCGTCAGCTCTGGATTTCGATCGTCATTAGTCGAAGCTAGTCGGCGAGCGCGAATGTGAGTTTCGCCGGTCGTCGTGCTCCGGTCTCTAGCCGCGGCGGTACTCGACGAACAGCAGCCTCTTTGTGGACCCGTTTTTACCCTTCGGCATGGTTCGCCACGACGTCGCCGTCGTCGGCGGCGGATGCGTCGGGTGTTCGGTCGCGGCCCACCTGGTCGAACGGTCCGCCCTCGACGTGTGCGTCCTGGAGAAAGAGCACCACCTGGCGGTCCACCAGAGCGGTCGCAACTCGGGCGTCCTCCATCCGGGGTTCAACTACCCGCCGGGGTCGCTCAAGGCGCGGTTCGCCACGGAGGGGACGATGCGGATGAAGGCGTTCGCCGCGGACCACGACGTACCGCTGGACGAGACGGGCGTCGTCGTCGTCGCGCGGAACGACGCCGAGGTAGCGCGTCTCGACGACCTGAAGGCGCAGGCAGACGCGAACGGTGTCGAGACGGAGGTGATTGGCGCCGCGGAGCTCTCCGAACGCGAGCCGCACGCCGACGGACGAGCGGCGCTCTACTGCCCGGAGGCCGCGTCCATCGACTCCCAGAAGTACGTCTACGCGCTCGCATCCGACGCGGAGGACATGGGCGTCGACTTCTACATGGGATACGAGGTGGAGGGGCTCCATCGCAGCGGAGACGGCTATCTCGTCGAGACGAACAAGGGTCGAATCGAAGCCGATTACGTCGTGAACGCCGCCGGTCTCCACGCGGACACGATCGCCCACGACGTCGGCGTCGGCGAGGAGTACCAGGTCGTCCCCTTCCGCGGCGAGTACTACGAACTCACGCCCGAGCGCCGCCATCTCTGCGAGTCGATGATTTACCCGACGCCGGACCCCGGTCTTCCGTTCCTGGGCGTCCACTACACGCGCAGAACGGACGACAAGGTGATCGTCGGACCGAACGCGGTGCTCGCGTTCGGGCGCGAGGCCTACCGGAACACCGACTTCGACCTCTCGGAACTGGCCGAGACGCTGCGGTACGGCGGGCTCTGGAAACTGCTCGGCAGTCCGAAGATGGTCCGCGTAGCGTTGGCGGAGCTCCACAAGTCGTACCGGAAGAGGGCCTTCGTCGAAGCAGCCCGGCGACTCGTCCCCGAGGCCCGCGGAGCGGACTTCCGCCGGAGCTACGCCGGCATCCGTGCACAGGTGGTGCGCGACGACGGTCGGCTCGTGAAGGAGCCGGTGTTCGAACGGGGTCCCGACTCGCTGCACGTGCTCAACGCCGTTTCGCCCGGACTCACGTCCTCGCTTCCGTTCGGGGAGTATCTCGCCGACGAGGTGCTCGACGCTCTCGCGGAGTGACGCTACCGGAGTATCGGTCCGTGCCCGACCGAACGGTTCGGCCGCTTCGTCGCTCGCCCACCAGTTCGCGGAACCGGAAGAGCGCGGCGACGTGCGCATCCGGCACGGCTCGACGGCCGGACACGACGGCGTCCGGACGGCCCGCGACCGGTCCCGCGTCGCCCGCGGAACGCGCGAGTCCGGCGGCGACGGCGTCGCTACCGATACCCCCGACGCGCCACGCCGCCGGCGTGGAGGCCGTCACGCCTGCGAGGGCACCGCGATTTACGCCCCGATGCCAAGCGAAGACCTGACTGGTCTTCCCGTCGACGAGCAAACCGATGACTGGTGAAGCGCAGAATCCCGAGACCGATACCGGTCCGCTGGACGGAGTTACGGTGCTCGACGCCTCCCGCGTGCTCGTCGGGCCGTTCTGCACCATGCAGTTGGGTGACCTCGGCGCGGACGTACTCAAAGTCGAACGGCCCGGGACCGGAGACCAGACCCGCGAGTGGCATCCGCCGCGGTACGGCGACGCCGAGGAGAGCGCCTACTACATGAGCGTCAACCGCAACAAGCGGTCGATGACGCTCGACCTCGCCTCGCAAGCAGGTCAGGAGGTGTTCCGGGACCTCGCCCGCGACGCGGACGTCCTCGTCGAGAACTTCCGCGTCGGGAAGATGGAAGAGTGGAACCTCGGCTACGAGCGACTCCGAGAGGACAACCCTGAACTCGTGTACTGCGGGCTGTCCGGCTACGGCGAGTGGGGGCCGGACAGGGACCGACCGGCCTACGACGTCATGATGCAGGCCGAGGGCGGACTCATGAGCATCACCGGCGAAGAGAACGGGAGTCCCGTTCGCGTCGGCGTCGCCATCGCCGACATCGGTGCCGGCATGTACGCGACGCAGGCGATTCTCGCGGCGCTCTTCGAGCGCGAACTCGGCGATGGCGTCGGACAGAAAGTCGACGTCAGCCTCCTCGACGGCCAGGCCGCGTGGATGAGCTACATGGCGACGAACTACTTCGCGACCGGCGACCCACCCGGCCGGATGGGGAGCAAACATCCGACCATCGCCCCGTACCAGGCCTACGAAACCGCCGACGGCTACGTCGTCGTCGCGGTGGCGTCGGAACACGTCTGGCCCCGGTTCTGCGAGGCGCTCGACCGCCCCGACCTCGTCGCCGACGACCGGTTCGAGACGAATCCGCGACGCGTCGAGCACCGCGAGGCCCTCGACGCGGAACTCCGACCGGAGTTCGCCGAGCGGACGACCGCGGAACTGCTCTCCGCGTTCGGCGACCACGACGTTCCGGCGAGCGACGTCAAGAATATGGAGGAGGTGTTCGAAAGCGACCAGGTCCGGGCGCGTGGTATGCGTGCCTCCATCGCTCACCCTACCGCCGGGGAAGTGGAGATGCCCGGCTCTCCGATGCATCTCTCGCGAACCCCCGCGAGCGTTCGCCGGTATCCGCCTCGACTCGGCGAGCACACCGACGAAATCCTCCGGGAACACGGCTACAATCGCCGGGAGATCGAATCGCTCTACGACTCCGACGTGCTCGGAGAGAGATTCGAGGACGGTTGAGCCGTCGTCCCTCGACTGCAGGGAGCAACTCGAAGCGGAGACGGCGGTGAAGCGAGCGGTCACGGGAGCGACTAGCAGGTGCGACCGCGTACCTTCGACACCGTCACCGACCCGCCAGATGCGGGATTCGATTCCCGACGATTCGACCGCCGTCGCTCTGCGAACTCGGCGGTCGTATGGAGGGACGCCGTCGCCTTCACGTGTGGAACCGCGTTCGATGGAGGTCTCCGACCGGACTACTCGGCAGCGTCGACGACCTCGTAGCTGATGTTCCGTTCCCGGAGTTCGTCCGTGTGCGTCGAAAGCTCGTTCGCGACCGCGAGCAACAGCACGTCCAGCCCCTTCGTGGCGGCTTCCTGTACCGCGAGGGGAGTCCCGAAGCGAACGTCCGGCTCGTGGTCCGTCGACTCGACCACCGCCAGCGCTTCGGTGCCGGACGTCACGAGCAGGTCGTGTGCTTCGGCGCAATCGGAAACCGTCGCACAGTCGACCACCGTACTTCCTCCGTCCTGAACCCGCGGAACCGAGATTGCAGTCACTCTCCCCACCTCGTAGTCGAGGACGCCTTCGAAATCGGTGACGCCGACGTCCCGTCCCTTCTCCGCGTCCGTGACTGCAACTGCAGTTGCGTTTGCGGTTTCACCCGGCGTCGCTCGGAGAACGCCGTCCCGCATCGAGAGCGACACCGTCTGCCCTTCGTCGATTGCCGTCGTCGCGAACGCGGTTTCGATCTCGACCTGGCCGATGACGTCCTCGGAGACGTGTCGGACGAAATCGCGGAGTTCGTCGGTCTGAGAGATGAGCCAGTCCACGCCTTCCTTGGTGATCTCGTAGCGTCCGCGGCCGTGCTTCCGAACGCACCCGTGCTCGATCAGGTCCCGGAGATAATCGCTCACGGCCTGCGAAGTGATTCCGATCACGTCCGCGATTTCCTGCTGGCTCACCGCCGGCTGTCGTTCCGCGATTTGAACCAGGATCTGGTATCTCGTGGCGTTCCGCTTGCTCCGCAGAACACCTGCATCGTCGGACGTGTCCATTTGTTCTGTCGTTGGCGACTGTGAACACCGACAACTCAAGTATCTTTGCCTTAGTGTCGATGAGCTTGTCTTCGAAGCCGGAACGAGCGCCGTAGTAAAAATTGACTTGGAGTAAATCAACCAAAATTGTTTTAGGCCCCACGCAAGTTGTCTCCGGTGATGGCACGCACAGCACTTCCTCACGACGCGAAGGCGGGCCCGACCAAACCCGAGGTTCGGGCCGTCCTTCACGGCAAACTCGACCTGGCGCCGAACGACCACTTCGCCGAGGTCGGTCCCTGCACGGGCGCGGTCACCATCGAGGCTGCGCGCCGCGCCGGGCGGGTCACTGCGATAGAACGGAAACCGGAACGGTTGGCGGTCAGTCGGAAGAACCTGGCGGCGAACGACGTCACCACGGACGTCACGCTCCGGGAGGCGGAGGCGCCAGACGGACTGCCGGAGGACGCCGACGCGCTGTTCATCGGCGGGAGCAGGAACTACGAGTCGGTGCTCGACCACGCGGTCGAAACCGGCGTCGACCGCGTCGTGATGAACGTCTCCAGGCTCGAAGTCGCCGGTGCGGCGACCGAGGCGTTCCGCGAGCGGAATCTCCTCGACGAAGTCGTCCAGTTCCAGGTGAGCCACGGCTACCAGCTGGCCGGTGCGACCAGCTTCGACTCGGACAATCCGGTGTACATGCTGGTCGGGAGCCCGAACGAAGTTGCCGCGGACGGCGGCGAGCCGACCGACGTGAAGCGAACGTCCGCGAAGCGAGACGCCGACGGGAGCAATCGGTCCGACGGGCCGGGAACGTCGTCGGAGCAGAACTCCGACGGGAGCGATGGGTCGCGTGAACCTCGAACGTCGCCGGAACGCGATTCCGACGGGAGACGACGATGAGCCTGTACGGAGTCGGCCTCGGTCCGGGCGACGCCGACCTCGTCACCGTCAGGGGTCGACGCGTCCTCGAAGAGGCCGACGTCGTTTACTCGCCGGGGCGACTCTCCCGGTCGGTCGCCACCGACCACGTACCGGAAGACCGCATCGGCGACGTCGACTTCCCCATGACGCGCGACGAGGACGAGCTTCGACGGGCCTGGAGAGAGGCCGCCGACGAAATCGCACCGCGAGCGCGTGACGAAACTGCGGCGTTCGTCACCCTGGGCGACCCGAACGTCTACTCGACGTTCGGCCACCTTCGACGCACGATATCCGCGTTCCATCCGGACGTCGACGTCGAAATCGTCCCCGGCGTCAGCGCGGTCACCGCGTTCGCGACCGCCCTCGGCGTCGAAATCTCGTCGGGGGCGAGCCTCGCGCTCCACGAGGCCGCCCGGGGTGCGGCCCCGACCGGTCCGGACCGGATGATCCTGTTCAAGGTCACGGACGCTCCGACGACGCACGAGAAACTCGTCGAAGCCGGGTACGACGTGCTGTACGGTCGCCGGTTGTTCATGGAGCAGGGCGAGACCGTCGTGACCGAGGACCCGGAGGCAATTGCCCAGCGGGACTACTACACGCTGGCCTACGCGGAGAAGCGCGACGTCGAGCACGAACCGGCCACTGCGAGGTTCGAAACGACGGACGACGTGACGATGCGGGAACGCGCCGAAGGCGAGGCTCACGGCGACGAACCCCCGGAGGTGGCGTCGGATGACTGACCCGCAGGACGCCATCGAGGCGGAGGCGGACGCCCGGACACGACGGCGCGACGCCCGAATCGCCGAACGAACCGCCGGCGAGGTTCGGGAGGGGATTCCGTTCATCGGCGCAGGCCCCGGAGACCCGGGCCTGCTGACGGTCACGGGTCGCGAGCTGGTCGAAGCGGCTGACCTCGTCGTTCACGCGGGGTCGCTCGTGAACAGCGAACTCCTCGAGGAGTACTGCGCGGACGCCGAGCAGGTGTCGAGCGTCGGCAAGGACCTGGAGGAACTGGTTCCGCTGCTGCGGGACGCCCACGAGGAGGGACGCGACGTCGTTCGCCTCCACAGCGGCGACCCCGCGGTGTACGGTGCGGCGCTGGAGCAGATGGACGCGCTGGAACACGAGGGCGTTCCGACCTACCTCGTACCGGGCGTGACCGCGGCGTTCGCGGCGAGCGCCACGCTTCGAACGCAACTCACCCTGAACGGCGTGGCGAACCACGTCGCCTTCACTCGGCCCCAGGGCAAGACACTCGACCCCGACGACGACCACATCGGCGAGTTCGTCGAGATGGGCGACGTGACGACCTGTATCTACCTCGGGACGCACGCGGTCGGGGAGACGATGGACCGGTTGCTAGCCGCGGGACACGACCCGGACACGCCGGTCACCGCGGTCTACCACGCGTCCTGGCCCGACGAGGACGTCGTCGAGGGGACCATCGCCACCATCGGTGAGCAGGTGGAGGCGGCCGGTTACCGCGCCTCCGCGCTCGTCATCATCGGCGACGCGGCGCAGGGGACGGAGTACGAGCGCTCCTACCTGTACGGCGACTGGGCGAACGGGAGTTCGAACGAAAGCGAGGCGGACGACTGACCATGAGTACCGAAACAGACGAGACGGAATCGGACGAATCGGGCGGCCACTGCTCCACGCCGGACTCCGACGGAGAGGTGGCCGAGGAGATAGCTATCGTCAGCTTCGAGCGCAAGCTCGACACCGCCCGCGAGATAAAGGACGGTATCGGCGACGAGTACGACCGCGTGGACGTCGTCGAGTATCACGGCGACGTGTTCGCGGAGCACTGGGGCGAGTACGACTGCTTCGTCGGGCTGATGGCGTCGGGCATCGCGATGCGGAAGACGGCACCCCTCCTCGACGACAAGTGGGACGACCCCGCCATCGTCGTCGTCGACGAGGAACTCACGTGGGCCATCCCCATCACTGGCGGCCACCACGGGGCCAACCAGGTCGCCCACGACCTCTCGGAGATGGGTGCGGTCCCGACGATGACCACGGCGAGCGAAGCCGCGGGCGAGCAGGGAGTCGAGAGCAAGGCGAAGGCGCTCGACGCCCACGTCGTCAACGGCGACTCGACGGTCGCGACCAACCTCGCCGTCCTGAACGACGAACTCGGTCCCGTCACCCGACTCGACGGGCCGCGGGCGGTGCTCGTCGACGACGACGTGACCGTTATCGAGCGGAACGGGGACGACGGCGTGGTCCTCGGGACGGGCACCGTCTCGGGCGTGGAGTCGGAGCGGGTACTCGACGCGTGGGACGCCGCACTGGGCGACCTCGGACTCGGCTTCGAGGACGTGGACTTCGTCGCCACCGGCACCAGGAAGGAGGGCGAGGAGGGCATCTACGAGGCCGCACGGGAAGCCGATGTCGGCGTGGTCTTCTTCGAAAAGGAGACCCTGGAGGGGTTCGAGGGACCCTCCCCGTCGCGGTCGAAGGAACTCATCGGGTGGCCGGGCATCGCGGAAGCGTCGGCCATCGCAGGGGGTCGCGAACACGAACTGGCGCGGGAGAAAGAGCGGTTCGAGGACGCGGTGACGGTCGCGGTGGGGCGATAAGATGAGCGACGACCAGACCAGGGGCGACACGGGTACCCTCCACGTCGTCGGTATCGGTCCGGGGCTACCCCACGCGATGACCCAGCGGGCGAAGGACGTCATCGCCAACGCCGACTGCGTCATCGCCTCGAACCTCTACCAGGAGTTCCTGCGGCGCGACGGGACGCTTCCGCCGGAGACCGCGACAGACGGCGGGACGGCCACCGCCTCGGCCGGCGGTCGACCGGAACAGGACGTCGTCCGGTCGACGATGGGCCGACAGACCGAACTCGCCCGCGAGGCCTTCGAACGCGTCCGCGACGGGGAGGACGTCGCCCACGTCTCGGGCGGCGATCCGAACGTGTACGGGAAGAGCGACCTCCTGTTCCTCGTGGCGGAGGAAGACGAGGCGTACGACGTCCCCATCGAGGTCGTACCCGGCGTGACCGCGGCGCTCGGCGGCGCGGCGAACCTCGGCGCACCGCTGTCGAACGACTTCTGTACGATATCGCTGTCGGACAAGTGGCGCGGCTGGGACGAGATAGAGGAGAAGTTGCGCGCGGCCGCGATCAGCGGCTTCGTCATCGTCCTCTACAACTGCTGGCGGGACTACCAGCGCGCGATAGACGTCGTCCGCGAAGAGCGCGCCGACGACGTCCCGGTCGCCATCTTCAACGACGCCAGCCGCGGCGATACCGGTCGCAATCAGGACGGCGAGACCCACACCATCACGACGCTGCGGGCGGCCGACGACCACGACGACGAGGTCGGCGGGATGGGAACCTCCATCCTCGTCGGCAATCACGAGACGAACGTCTGGGAGAACGAACGCGGAAAGCATCTCGTCACCCCGCGCGGCGGGCGTGACGTCGACGACTTCTAACGATGAGCACTGACGACACCACCGAATCCAAGTGCGGAGCATCGAAGACGGAGACGAGCGAGTCGAACTGCGGCGCGTCGAGCGGTTCGTCGTCGAGTTCGAACTGCGGCGGGTCGGCGGACGCGTCGACCGAAGAGAAGGTCGGCGCGACCGTCGACGACTTCGACGCCGACCCTGGTCGTCTCGTCGCGGTCGGGTTGGGTCCCGGCCACGCGGACGGGATGACCCGACGCGCCCACGCGGCGCTGCAGGAGGCCGAACACATCGTCGGCTACACGACGTACATCGACCTCCTGCCCGACGAGATCACCGACGCTGCCGACGAACTGTACGACACCCCGATGTGCGGCGAGGTCTCCCGTACCGAGGAGGCCGTCGACCGCGCGCTCGCGGGAAATCACGTCGCCATCGTCGGGAGCGGCGACCCGAACGTGTACGCGCTCGGCGGTCTCGCGCTCGAAATCGTGGAGTCGAAGGGCGCGACCGCCAGCGCGCTCGACTTCGAGGTCGTTCCGGGCGTGCCCGCGGCCCAGTCCTGCGCGGCGCGGGTCGGCGCACCGCTCGTGAACGACACGGTCAGCATCTCCCTGTCGGACCACCTGACGCCGATGCCGACCATCGAGTCGCGCCTCCACGCCGCCGCCAAGGAGGGGTTCACCATCACCATCTACAACCCGTGGAGTCGCAAGCGCAGGGACAACTTCGAGAAGTGCTGTGAGATTCTGCTGGAGCATCGCGACCCCGGGACGCCGGTCGGCATCGTCCACGGGGCCGGCCGCGAGGACGAGCGGGTCGAAATCGTCGAACTCGGCGACCTCGAATCCCTCGGCGAGACCGACCTCGTCGACATGACGACCACGATTCTCGTCGGCAACGAGGACACGTACGTCTGGGACGACCGGATGGTCACTCCGCGCGGCTACGAGAGCAAGTACGACTACTGAACCATGACAGGCTACCGAGTAATCGTCGACGAGGACGCCTGCGAGGGCATCTTCGCCTGCCTCACCCGCGACCCGCGCTTCGTCGAGGGCGAGGACGGACTGGCCACGGTCGACCCGGCGGCGGACCCGGTCCCGCCGAGCGGGAGCGACGAGGGTCGCGTCCGCGAGGATGACGGGCGGATAGTCGCCGAGTTCGAAGACGACCGGGCCGACGAGGCGCGGCAGGCGGCCGCCGCCTGTCCGCCGGGCGCGATTACCGTGGAGGAGTACTGATGTCGGTAGAGACCGGCGCCCCCACGGATTTGCTCGCGAGCCACCCGGAGACGGCGTACTTCTGGGGGCGAGCCGTCGGCGATGGCGACCTGGACGAGGGCTGTCTGACGGTCCGCGCGAACGACGAGACGGCCGCCCGCCGGCTCGCGGCCATCGCGGGCGACGAACGGGTCGACCACCGCATCGTCGAGCGCGAGTACGCCCACGACACGGCTATCACTCGCACGGAGGACGAGTACGCGATACAGCTCTTCGGCGACGTGGCGCATCGGGCGGCCGCGGCGTTCGGGCTTCCGTTGAACGGCGACCCCGGCGGGTATCGCCTGGACGCCTTCGACAGGTACGAGCGCCAGCTTCTCCGCGGACTACTCGAGGGGTGCGGCACGGTCTGTTTCAAGAGTTCCTCCGAGACGGCCGGCGTCTCCGCGGACGGTTCGACCGGCGGCTCCGTCGGCGTCTCGTTCGTCCACGAGGACAGACACCTCCTCGAACGCGTCCAGGCGCTCCTCGCGAGCGTTCCACCGGACGCACCCACGGGCGGCATCGAGGAGACGTCCTCCGGCGGCCACTGGTTCGGCGTGAGCGACGAGGCAGTCCCGACGGTCGGCCCGTGGCTGTACGAGAACTGCGAGGAGAGCGGACTGTTCGCCCCGACGCGAAGACGGAAGTTACTGAAGAGTCTCGAACGCGCCGGAGAGCGATGAGCCGGAGTACCGACGGCGACGAGTCCGGCCGCGACGAGGCGGCCCGTTCGGTGGACGCGGGCGGTGCGTTCGACGACGAGGCGGTGTTGCTCGTCGGTCACGGTTCGCGCCGAGAGAAGTCGAACGAGCAGGTCCGCGAACTCGCCGCCGGCCTGGAGGAGCGACTGGGCGTCCCGGTCGACGTGGGATTTCTCGAACTCGCGGCACCGACGATATCGCAGGCCATCGGCAGTCTCGCGCCCGCGGTGTCCGAGATAACCGTGGTCCCGCTATCGCTGTTCGCCGCGAGCCACGTCAAAAACGACGTCCCGCTGGCCGTCCAGCGGGCGCGGTCGGAGTGTTCGGACCTGACGCTCCACAACGGGTCCCACCTCGGCGTCCACCCCGCAATCGTCGACCTGCTGGACGACCGCGCCGCCGCGGTGGAGGCGGAACTGGGCGTCGACCGCGAGGCGGACGACGTCGCGGTCGTCCTCTGTGCGCGCGGGTCGAGCGACCCGGACGCCAACGGCGACGTACGCAAGCTGGCTCGGCTCCTGTACGAGGGCCGCGCGTTCGACCGCACCGAATCCTGTTTCGTCGGGGTCACGGAACCCCGCTTGCGGGACGCGCTTCACGACGTGGCGAAGCATCGTCCGGACGCCGTCGTCGTGCTCCCGTACATGCTGGGCGACGGCGTACTGACCCGGCGCGTCCGCGACCGGACCGCAGAGTTCGACGACGAGTACCCGTACGTGGACGCCGCGGCCGGAGACCCCCTCGGGACGGACTCACGGCTCCTGGACGTACTCGGCGACAGATGGCAGGAGGCGCGCACGGACAGCGTCCGCATGTCGTGTGACACCTGCAAGTACAAGGTCGAACTCGACGGGTACGAGGAGGACGTCGGCGGTGCGCGGGCCATGCTGCGGGCGCTGACTCACCAGGAGTCATACGCCGACCGCGACTCCGTGGACGACGACCCGCACGCCCACGACGCGCCGGAGAAGCACGTCGCCGTCTGCACGAACCAGACCTGCGCGGCGGACGGCGCGCCGGCTATTCTCGAACGCCTGCGCCAGTCGGTCCGGGACTCCGAGGAGTGCGACGCGCGCGTCACGCGCTCGTCGTGTCTCGGACGGTGCGGCGACGGGCCGATGGTCGCCGTCTACCCGGACGGCGTCTGGTACGGCGGCGTCGACGAAAACGACGCGGAGCGTATCGTCTCGTCCCACCTCGACCGGGATCGAATCGTTTCGGACATCGTCGACCAAACGCTGTAACCATGAGCTGTCACGAGATCGAAGCGCTGCGACTCGGATTGATGAACGTCCTCGGCACGAGCGACCGGAGCGTCCGGGAGCACGCCGAGAAAGAACTGGAGGGGCACCTGGAGGGTCCGATAGAGGGGTTGGCGAACGCCGAGAGCCTGTCGGAACTCCGGCGGCACCTCGACGCGGCCCTCGTCGACCTGGAGGAACAGATCGCAACCGCCGACGAGAGCGTCCCCGAGTACGACTACCTCAGGGGGCGTCTCGTCGCGGTCCGCGACGCCGAGCAGTCGCTCGCCCGGTTGACCGACCACGGCGACTCGCTGCTGGACGACTTCGGGACGTCCCACGACGTCCTCCACGAGGCGTTCCCCGTCGATGACTAACCGGACGGTCGACCTGGGGAGCGTCGACCCCGCCGGGTCCCGGCAACTCGGTCGCCGGTCCAGCGTCTGCCTCCACGACGACGCCGTCGTCGCCGGCCTCGCCGACGGGTCGGTCGTCGCGTTCGACGCCGATTCCCTCGACGAACGCTGGCGGAACGACGGCGACCCGGAGAGCGAAGCGAACCGGGGCTCGTCGGACGCCCCGTCCGACGGCGTCTCGGGAAGTGTCGTCTCGCTGGCCCCGTTCGCGGACGGGGTCCTCGTCGGTGAGCGCGGCCCCGGCGGCGCACTCCGACTGCTCGACGCCGACTCCGGGACGGAACGGTGGGGCTATCGCTCCGCGGACGACGTCGGTGGCCCGACGAAGCGGACCCGTTTCTTCCAGCCGTTCGTCGTGGACGCGGTCGCGGACGACCGGCGGGCGTACGCGGCCGCTCGCCGCTACCACCGAGGACCGGACGGCGACCGGGCCTTCGAGAGCGTCGTGTACGCCTTCGCGGCCGACGGCGCCGTGGCGTGGCGCTACGAGACCGACGCCTCGCCGATTTCCCTCGACGTCCGGAACGGGAACGTCGCCGTCGGCTGCAACCGCTGTCCGGGGACCGATTCCGGCGGCCTCGTCGTCCTCGACGCCGACATCGGAGCGGTGCGTCGCCGCTGGAATCCGCCCGGCGGTGGGGAGCGCCGCGTCGGCGACGTCTCGCTCACCGAGGACGGTATCGCGGTGGCCAGCCACGCCGACTATCGGGGCTACCTCCTCGACGGCGAGGGCGTCCGCTGGGCGGTCGACCTGGGTCGACCCGTCGAACGGGGCGAGGAGACGGTCTACGCCTATCCGAACCACGTACACGCCACCGGCGATGGCGTCGTCTTCGTCACCGGAAACACCTATCCCCAGGACGGACGGGAGGCGAGCGCTCGCCACCCGACCGAACACGCGGCCGTCGGGGTCGGGCCGGGCGGCGAGGTTCGCTGGGAGTCGTCGGTCGGCGGGTTCGTCCACGGGGTGGCGACCGACGGCGACGGTCTCGCCGTCCCTTCGGCGCAACACTTCCGGGAGCGGGACCCTGACGCGCACGCGCTTCACGGGTTCGACGTCGTCGAGGGCCGAACGACGACGCGGCCGACGTCGGGCGTCGTCACCGCGGCCGCAGTCGAGGACGGTCGATTCGCGGCCGTGGAGGAACCCGTCGCCTACCACGACGGGGACGACGTTCGGGGCTCGTACCGACTCCACCGCTGATTTTCCCTTCTTCCCGAAATCGTCCCGGAAGTCAGAGGAGGAGACGAAGCGCGAACCCGAGAACGACGACGCTCGTCACGAGTTCGAACGCCGCGTGGACTCGCTTGCCTCGCCCCTGGACGACCGAGAACAACTCGCCGATGCCACCGCCCATGACCGACATGGTCGAGGTGATGGCGAGCGCGTAGACCGCGACGGCCACGAGCGCACCGCGGAGACCGCTCGTCGGAACGACCGTCGAGACGAGCGCGAGCATGCTCACCGGTGGTGACAGCGCGAACAGCGACCCGATGACGCCCGTCCGGAGGTAGTCCGCGTAGCTGTCGTGTGAGTGATGCAGATGGAGGTGGGCGTGGGACACCGTCTGCCCGACCGGACCGGAGATGGCGGCCGGGGCGGAGTGAACAGGGAGTCCGCGAACCCGGCGCGTGCCTTTCGCGGCCAACACGCACGCGACGCCGAAGAGAACGAGACCCGCCAGAGTCGTCCCGACGGTGTCGAACACGGCGGGCGGTGCCGTCGCGACGCGACCGATGGCGATGAGAACCGCGACCCAGGCGAGGACGACCACGACGTGCCCCACTGCGAAGCTGCCCCCGACGAACGCCGCGTGGGTCCGCCCGTGGGCGTCGGTCGTCATCGCGGAGATACCGGCGGCGTGGTCCGGCTCGAATCCGTGCGTTATCCCGAGTACTGCTGCGGCGGCGAGAACGCCGACGCCGGAGACGTCTATCATCGGTCTCCTCCATCGGTCCGCTGGAGCGCGTCCGCGACGCGCTCCGGCGTGAGAGCTGCGAGGGGGACGCGTTCACCGTCGGCGGCGGAAACGACGTCCGCCACCAGATTCGTCCGCCCGCCGTCACTGGCGTCGACGACCATGACGTGCGCTCCGCGTTCGGCGAGGGCAGACGCGGCCGTCCGCGTGTCCGCCGTCGGAGAGTCGCTGCCGGCGTTCGCCCGCCCGTCCGTGACGAGGACGACCACGGCCTCGCCGGGGTCCGCCCGCGCGAGTACCTCGCCAGCAGCCCGAAGACCGTCCGGGAGCGGAGTGCGTTCGCCCGTCGGTAACGACTTGAGGTGACGCGCCGCGAGGTCGACGCTGTCGGTCGGCGGGAGGACCACGTCGGCGCTCTCGCCGGCGAACGTGACGACCGCTACTTCGTCACGGCATTCGTACGCGTCCCGGAGGAGGTCGAGGGCGACGCCTTTCGCGGCCCGCATCGGGCCGCGCATCGAGGCACTGGCGTCCATCGCGAACACGACGAGCGTCGAACTCTCGCCCTCGCGGACTGAGCGACGGAGGTCCCGCGACTCGACGCGGTCGCCGCCGCGAACCGCGGCAGCGCGAACGGACGCCGCCGCGTCGACGGCGTCGTCCAGTCCGGCACGCTCCGTCCGAATCCGCGTTCCGCGACCGCGTTCGCTCGGACGCGCCCCGGCCCGTCCGCTCCCGTCGGCACGCTCTGCCGTCGGCGCACTCAGGTCAGGAGCCATCCCGTCACCGGGTTCGACCGCTTCGGCGGGTGGCTGACCGGGAACGAGCGGCGTCGCTTCCTCGTCGCCGTCGCTCCCGTCGCCGTTCGAGGAGTCGACTCCGCCGCTTTCGGTCGGCGCGTCGTCGGTACTTCCCCGTTCGGACCCGTCACGGGGGCCGGACCGCGGTTCTCGCGGGTCGACCGGCTCGTCGCCGTCGTCGCCTCCCTCCTCGGATTCGCCGTGATTGCCATCCCGTCCCGCGTCCGAACCGCTCTCGTCGGATTCGGGAGGGTCCCCCGATTCCGTGTGGTCGCGTTCGGACTGGTCGCGGCCATCTTCGGCGCTATCCTCGCCATCTCGAACGTCCTCCCCTCCGTCTGCAAAGTGGTCGGCGACGACGTCCCCGGAATCGGGAGCGTCTTCGAAGGGTCGGCTCTGGAGACGGTGGGGCAGTGCGAGTTCGGCGGCGCGGCGAACGTCCGTCTCGATGACCCTGTCTCTCGCGTCGAGGGCGGCCAGGGTACGCGCACCCCGCGCCGTGGCGATGTCCGCTCGATGCCCTTCGACGCCCGCGTCCCGGCAGAGTTCCACCACCTCGCGGGCGAGCGAATCCGGAATCGTCACGTCCGGGAGACGCTCGCGCGCCTCGCGGAGGCGCTCGCGAACGGTCGCGGTTTCGTCGTCGTAGTCGTCGTCGAACCCCGAAAGGGCGCGTTCGACGACCGCGACCCGCTGGTCGAGGTCGTGCACGCCGGTCACTTCGACCTGGAGTGCGAATCGGTCGCGGAACTGCGGGCGGAGGTCGCCCTCCTCGGGGTTCATCGTTCCGACGAGCGTGAAGTCGGCAGGATGGGTGACGCTGACGCCGTCGCGTTCGACGCGATTGACGCCGCTGGCTGCGGCGTCGAGCAGGACGTCGACGAGGTGGTCGTCGAGGAGGTTCACCTCGTCGACGTAGAGGACGCCCCGGTTCGCCCGGGCGAGTAAACCTGGGTTGAACTCCGTCGCCCCGTCCAGGGCTTTTGCAACCGACAGGGAGCCGACGACGCGCTCCCGGGACGCGCCGAGCGGCAACGTCACGAAGGGGACCGACCTGGTTTCGACGGGCGGATCGTCCCGCGCCCGGCACTCGCTGCACTGCGCGGATTCGTCGCCGGGGGGACAGCCGTACGGACAGTCGGCGACGACGCGCTGGTCGGGCAGCAGGTCCGTAAGTGCGCGTGCCGCCGTCGATTTCGCCGTTCCCTTCTCGCCGCGGACCAGTAGCCCGTCGAGTTCGTCGTTCGCCCCGGCGACGAGAAGCGCTTCTTTCAGCTCCTCTTGGCCCACGACGGCGGGGAACGGCACCGTCGACCGGGAGGGCTGCGACACTTTTTTGGCCTCTCCTAAATCAATCATACTTGCAATAGTACAACAGAGGTTTAATAGAGTTATGCCTAAAGTTGCCCTGTACACAGCCACGGAGAACGAACTCGGAGCCGTCCAGGCCGCGGCTGAGCGCGTCGACGTCGACCTCGTCGTCCGCTCGGAGGGGGACCTCGACGAACGGACGGACGTCGAAGCGTTCCTCGAGGAGGCGGTCGACGCGACCGCGGCCGTGTTCTGGCTCCACGGTGCGGAGGAGAGCATGCCCGGCTACGAACGCGCCGTCGACCGTCTCGCCGAGGAAGGGGTCCCGCTCGTCGTGAAGTCGACCGGCGACGCGTACGCCCTCGAAGACACGACGGTCGGCACGGAGGACCGCGAGGCAGTCTACGAGTACCTGGACCGCGGGGGAACCGCCAACGTCGCTAACTGCGTCCGCTTCCTGGTCGACGCCTACGCCGACGAGGACCGCGAGTACGACGGTCCGGTGGCGCTCCCGACCGAGGGGGTGTATCACCCCGACGTTCCAGGCGCCGAATACGAAGACCTGCGCGCCAGAATCGACTCCGAAACGTCGCCGGAGCGAAGCGCCGACGAGCCTCGTAACGCAGAGCGTGACGAGACGCCGACCGTCGCGGTGTGGTTCTACGAGTCCCACTGGACCCACGAGAACACCCGGTACGTGGACGCTCTCGTGCGAGCGCTCGAAGCGAACGGCGCGGACGCGCTCCCCATCTTCTGCAACCCGGCGACCGACGCCGACGAACAGGAGGACGCCGAGTGGGTCGTCGACAACTGGTTGCTCGACGAGGACGGCGAACCGGTCGTGGACGCCGTCCTCTCGTCGTTCATGTTCTCGCTGTCGATGGACGAGCGGGGGCGGGACGCGAGCGACGAGGGCGAGAGCGCGGAGGACGTGTTTCTGGACCGACTGGGCGTCCCGATCCTCCAGACGATTACGACGATGCGGTCGCGCTCGCGGTACGAGAGCAGCGACACCGGCGTGATGGGCTTCGAACTCGCGCTGTCGGTCGCGCTCCCGGAGTTCGACGGGAACGTCATCACCCACCCGATCAGCGGGAAAGAGCGCACGGAGGACGCCGCCGGCATCGGAAGCGCTCCGAAACAGCACTTCCCCATCGACGACCGGGTCGACCACGCGGCACGCCTCGCCGTCAACTGGGCGCGCCTCCGACACCTCCCCAACGAGGACAAGCGCGTGGCGGTCGTCCTGCACAACTACCCGCCGAGCGACGACGGCATCGGGACGGCCTTCGGACTCGACAGCCCCGAGAGCACCGTCAACCTCCTCGAAGAGTTGCAGGGTCGAGGTTACGACCTCGGCGGTGAACTACCGAACAGCGGCCAGACCCTCGTCGACCGACTGACCGCACAACTCACGCTCGACGACCGTTGGGTGGCCCCCGGGGACGTACGCGATTTGAGCGTCGACGTGGTCTCACCGGACCAGTACGGACGGTGGTTCGAGGCCACCGACGAGCGCTTCCGCGAGAACGTCGTGGCGGAGTGGGGCGAACCGCCGGAACGTCCCTTCGCCATCCCGGGCGTCGAGTTCGGGAACGTCCTCGTGACCGTGCAACCGCCGCGGGGATTCGGCGCGGACCCCTCGAAGGTGTACCACGACTCGGACCTCCAGCCACCCCACGACTACGTGGCGTTCTACTCGTGGCTCCGGAACGCCTTCGAGGCCGACGCCGTCGTGCACCTCGGCACGCACGGCAGCCTGGAGTGGCTCCCTGGCAAGACGGTGGGGTTGAACGGCGAGAGCGCGCCGGACCAGCTAATCGGCGACCTCCCGAACGTCTACCCGTACATCATCAACAACCCCGGGGAAGGGACCCAGGCCAAGCGTCGTTCGTACGCGGCCATCGTCGACTACCTCACGCCGGTGATGCGAAACGCGGGGACGTACGACGAACTCTCCGAACTGGAGGAGCTCGCGGACAGGTATCGCGAGGCGGGCATGGAGGACGCCCGGACCGACGACGGCGAACACCTCGAACGACTCATCCGCCAGACGGTCGACGAACTCGACCTCGCAGTCGAACTCGGCATCGATGGGCGCGTCGACGAGAAGGTGGACGTCCGCGGCCCAGAGAGCGAGGCGCAAAACGCCTCGGAAGGACGGAGCGGCGAGCGAAGCGAGCCGCGAGAGGAGGCCGGGACGACGCTCGCCGAGGGGAGCGTGGCGGGCGACGACCTCACCGTCGACGAACTCGTCGAGCGGATTCACGAGTACCTCACCGACGTGAAGACCACCCAGATTCGGATGGGGCTCCACACGATGAGCGAACCGCCCGCCGACGAACGCCTCGTCGAGTACCTCGTCGCGCTCACCCGACTGGAGAACCCTGGCGCGCCGAGCCTCCGGGAGAGCGTCGCCGGCGTGCTCGGCGTCGACTACCAGCGGATGCTCGACGAACCGGGGACGTACGACGAGACGCTCGGGATGACCTACGCCGAGGCTGCCGACGGGGTGTACGAGACGAGCCTCGCGCTCGTGGAGACGCTGGCCGAACAGGGGTTCGACGTCCCCGCGTCCGAAGCGGAAACCGACTCGGACGCGGAGGTGAACATGAATCTGCTCGTCGTCGACGTCGACCCGTTGGGCGACGCCCGCGCGAAGGCGGGTGCCCACGACGAACTCCGCAAGGCGCTGGCGTTCGTCTGCGAGGAAGCGGCACCGCGCGTCGAGGGAGCCGAGGACGAGATTCCCCGGACTGCGGACGCGCTGGCCGGCGAGTACGTCCCGCCGGGCGGGAGCGGCGCTCCGACTCGCGGCGGCGTCGACCTCCTCCCCACCGCCCGCAACTTCTACACCCTCGACCCGCGGAAGGTGCCGGCGAAGAGCGCCTGGCAGGTCGGACGGGAGGTCGCCGACGGCGTCGCGGACCGTCATCGTGACGAACGGGGCGAGTACCCGGAGGAGATCGGCGTCGTCGCGTGGGGGACGCCGACGGTGCGTACTCGCGGGGAGACAGTCGCGCAGGTGCTGGCGCTGATGGGCGTCGAGCCGGAGTGGACCGACGCCGGACGAGTCGACGACGTGACCCCGATTCCGTTGGAGGAACTGGGGCGGCCGCGGATCGACGTGACGACGCGCGTCTCCGGTCTGTTCCGCGACGCGTTTCCGCAGGCCGCCGGCGTCGTTCACGACGCCGTCGACGCCGTGGTCGACCTCGACGAGCCGCCGGAGTGGAACTACGTCAGGAAGCACGTCGAGGAGGAGACCGAGCGCCTGAAATCGGACGGGATGGACGAGTCCGACGCGCGGAACGCGGCGACCCATCGCGTGTTCACCACGCGACCGGGGGGCTACGGCGCGGGGACGAACAAGGCCGTCGACGAGGGCAACTGGGACGACCGCGCCGACCTCGCGGACGTGTACGTCCAGTGGGGCGGCTACGCGCTGGGCAAGCGCGGTCGCGTCTCCGAAGCACGCGACGCCTTCCAGCGCCGGCTCGGCAGCGTCGAGGCTACGGTGAAGATCGAGGACACCGCCGAGCAGGACGAGTTCGACAGCTCGGACTGGTACGCGTTCCACGGCGGCTTCATCACCGCCGTCTCGGAAATCGCCGGCGAGGAACCCGCCTCGTACGTCGGCGACTCTGCCGACCCCGACAACGTCGACGTCTACACCAACGAGGAGAAGGTCCGGAAGGCGATGCGCGCTCGGGTTCTCAACCCGGACTGGCTCGACAGCATGGAGGACCACGAGTACAAGGGCGCGGGCGACCTCTCCACGACGGTCGACGTCGTCCTCGGGTGGGACGCCACGACCGGCGTCGTGAGCGACGCGCTCTGGGACGACGTCGCCGAGAAGTACGCGTTCGACGAGGACCGTCGGGAGTGGATGCGAGACGTGAACCCGTGGGCGCTGGAGAGCATCACCGACACGCTCCTCGAGGCCATCGACCGCGGACTGTGGGACGCCGACGACGAGACGGCGGACCGCATCCGCGACGTCAATCTCCGAGTCGACGGTGACATCGAAGCGCGCGCCGACGGGACGGACGCCGCGGAGGTGACGAGCGATGACGACTGACGCCGACGTCGACGCCTCGGCAGGCGACGACGAAGCCGAAGCGTACGCCGACCTCGGCGCGACCACCGAGAACGCCATGCACATCGCCGAGACGAGCATGGACCGCGTACGCGAACTCGTCCCCGACGAGACGCTCCGCGACAGAATCCGCCAGAAGTCGGTCCACGCCACCGGCGACCCGGAGTTCCAGCATCTGATGCGCTTCGAGGGCGACCCCGTCCGGGCGGGCGCGAAGGCGGTGCTCGACGAGCGACCCATCGTCACCGACATCACGATGGTGAAGTCGGGAATCACCGGGCGTGGCCACGGCTGTTCGGTTCGCAAGGCCATCGGCAACGGCACCGACCTCGCGGAGCGGACGGGGATGACGCGAACCGCCGCGTCCGTGCTCGAACTCGACCGTCGAGGCGTCTACGACGGAGCGGTCGCCGTGGTCGGGAACGCACCGACCGCGGCGCTGGCCCTGGCCGACTGCATCGAAGACGGAACCCGTCCCGCTGTCGTCGTCGCCACCCCCGTGGGGTTCGTGAAGGCCGCCGAGAGCCGCGAGCGCGTCCGCGAAGTCGCCCGCGAGTACGGCGTCCCCGCCGTCACGAACGTCGGTCGCCGCGGCGGAAGCGGACTCGCGGCCGGGCTGACGAACGAACTCGTGCACGTCGCGAGCGACGCACGGGACGGCGAGGTTTCGCTGGAACCCCCGGAAAAGCCGAACGAAGAGCGGAGCGACCGATGAGACGAGGAGACGCCGACCCGACATGAGCGACCCACACGATTTGGAAGCCGGTCCCGACCCGGCGACGGTCGCGGCGTCCGCACCGGAAGCGCCCGCGGAGAACCCGGTGTACGCGGTCGGAATCGGTCCGGGAAATCCGGAGTACCTGACCCCTCGGGGGGAGCGAGCGATTCGCGAGGCGGACGTCGTCGTCGGATTCGAGACGGTCGTCGACTTCGTCCGCGAGAAGACCGACGCCGAACTACTGTCCTGCGGTTACGCCGACGAAGCCGACGCGCTCGAGACGTTCGCCCGGCGGGTCGGCGACGGTGCGGACGGGACTGCCGTGCTGATGGGCGACCCGAACCACTCGGGCTACCAGTTCGTCGGCAAGGTCCAGGCCGCAGTCGACCGAACGGTGCGCGTGGTTCCGGGTATCTCGTCGCTCCAGATGGCTGCCAGTCGTGCGCGAACGCCCATGGAGGAGACGACGTTCGTGACGCTCCACAAGAGCGGCGACGTCGCTCCGAATCTCCAGCGCCTCCGCGACGCCGTCGGCGACCGTCACCTGCTCGTACTACCGCGACCGTACGACTGGATGCCGGGAGACGTCGCCGCCGACCTCCTCGATGCGGGTGCGTCTCGGTCGCGCGACGCGCTCGTCCTCGAACGGTTGACGCACGACGACGAGGAGGTCACCCGGTCGACGCTGGGCGAACTCGGAACGCACGCGGGCGGGACGAAACCGGAAGACACGCCGTTCTCGGACCTGTCCGTGCTGGCCGTTCGGGCGGACTGACCGACGCTGCTACCGCCGTATTCCCTCCCCGTCGGTCGCAACGGGGCGGCGATTCCGGGCGAGTCGGGTTTCGAACGACGCCGGGTCGTCTTCGCTCGTTGCGAGTACGCGTTGCTTTTCGACCTCCGCGTGAATCGCGTCGGTCACTCGCGCGTGGTCGCCGAGCGGGTCGGCGTACTCGATTCCGCCGCGCTCGAGTTCGAGTTTCGCCGGAATCTCCTCCGTCGTCGCTTCGGACCGGGTCAGAAACAACGGAACGGCGACGGTACGACTGTTCGAGGTGTTGTAGCGCACGCATTCGACCGTCGGATTCTGCAGGAGGTAACAGGTGAGGACCTCACCGTAGTCCGACTGGTCGCTCAGGCGTGCCGCGTGGTACTCGGTCGTCTGGCGCTGGTACGGTTTCGAACTGCTTCCGAACCCCACGAGTACGAGCGAGGCGTCGTCGTCCGCTCGCAGTACTTCCGAGGCTCGTTGGACGAGGACGTCGGTGACGGCAGGGCTCCGGCCGACCGGTTCGCAGTAGCGCACTTCGCCGGGGACGTACGAGAGCGCGGCGGGAACGCCGTCGGTCGTATCGAACGTGTGCGCCGTGGTCATGGGTACGGCGTAGACCCGGTCGCCTTCGATTTCGGCGAACGTCTCGCGGAGTTCGCGCACCGGTTCGTTTCCGTACGTCGCGACGTGCACGTCGCCGACGCTGGCTCGGCGTCCGAGCCGGTTCGCGTGGGTCTCGTACACTTCGCGAGCGTGCGGGGCTTTCCGGCCGACGAGTAGGATTGCTTCGTTTGTCATTATTGGAATCCCGCCGATATACAAGCTGGATTTAATTATACCAAGCTTGCTTGATTTCCACCTGGGGCAGCGACCGTCTAATAAGTTTTGGACGCTGGCGAAAAACTTCCGACGGCGGTAACCATCGGGTACTCTACCAACCGGACCCGCGTCCGACGGTTTCACGATTTCCAGCGAATACGAGGACTACCGTAGAGGACCGGAGAGAACACTCGTCTTCGCCGGTGGGTGCGATGACTCCACGTCGGCGAATCGGCGGGCGGTCCGAAGGGCGACGGTTCCTCCGTCGACGAGTAGCACCTTCTCGCTCTCGGAACCGTGGAGAGGCGGAATCGGGCGAGTTGCGCCTTCGCTACCGGAGGAGCCACTCTTCGACGTCGCCTCGCACGGAGACGACGTCACCGATTATCGTAACCGCAGGGGACTCTATCTCCGCATCTCGGCTCTTCGCGACGATATCGCCGACCGTTCCCGAGACGGTCTTCTCGTCGCACCACGTCGCTTTCTGCACCATCGCCGCGGGCGTCTCGCACGATACCCCGTGATTTCGGAGCGCCCGAACGTTGTTCGGCAACCGGTTCACGCCCATCAGGATGACGAGCGTCCCTCCCGCCTCGACGGAATCGGCGAGCGCGCCCCAGTCTACGGCGCTTTCGTCCTTGTCTGGCGTCTGGTGTCCCGTTACGACGGTGAGACTGGAGGAACGGTCCCTGTGCGTCAGCGGGATTCCGCTCACGCTCGGCGCGGCCAGGACGCTCGAGACCCCGGGGACTATTTCGAAGGGGACGTCTTCGGACGCCAGGTGTTCCGCCTCCTCCCCTCCCCGGCCGAAAACGTTCGGATCCCCGCCCTTGAGACGAACGACGTCCTCCGCTTTTCGGGCCCGTTCGACCATCAAATCGTTGATATCGTCCTGCGTCGTTCGCTGTGGCGGGCGTTTTCCGACGTCGATGAGCTCCGCCGATTCGGGGAGTTGGTCGACGATTCGGTCACCGGTCAACGAGTCGTGGAGGACGACGTCCGATTCCCGCAGCCGCCGCCACGCCCGCCTCGTGAGCAGTTCCGGATCTCCCGGGCCGGACCCGACCAAGAACACCGTGCCCGTCTCTTCCTTTCGGTCAGTTCGTTCTGCCGACCGACCTCGGTTATCGGATTTCGACACGTCGCCTGAGAACTGTTCTTCCCCTTTCGTCCGTTCGTCGTCCGTCGGCCCGTTCCCGGTCGCCTGTTCCCGAACGTGCGTCCGTCGACTCGCCGCGTCCCGTTCCCCGGAAAGCGGCCCTCGAGAGGGGACGGACGACTCCTCGATTCGGTCCGTCTCCCCGGAGTCCGGTCGGGTACGCTCGGTCGTATCTTCGTCCATGCGAACGCAAACACAGTTGTCATACTTCAATCTTGCTTGTATTAAATGGGTGGGAACGACAACCTCACTTGCCTCCACTGTGGCCCACCGGGCCGCACCAAACGATTAAAGCCTACTTTCACTAACTACAAAATAGATGGGTAATCGCAGAGCATGAGTACGGGACAAGGTGACTTCGACCGACGGTGCCGGGAGGGAAACTCGACGTGGGGGCCGCCGATACGATGAGATTCGTTCTCGTCGCCGGATGCACCCGCACGGCCGAAATCGACGGCATCAGCGCCGCCGGGGCCGACACGGACGTAATGGTACACACTCCGAGCGCCGACCTCGAAATTCTCGAATACGGGAAACCGACCTCGTCTCCCGTCGTCCCCGTCAGTCCCACGGGCTGTCCGACTCCGGCGGTCGTTTCTCGCGCCGTGCGGGAACTGCTCGGGTTCGAGACGCTTGGCGTCGACGCCGGCCTCGGCAGTCCGACGTGTGCGCCGACGGTCACGGTCGGCGAGGAGAGCGGCGAGGACGTCCGACGGTCACGGCCCGTACCAGATGCCGAAGAGGTGTTCGAGAACGCCACACGTCTCGGACGCGCGCTTCCCGACGACGAGATCGTCGTCGGCGAGACGATTCCCGGCGGAACGACGACCGCACTCGGCGTCCTGACCGCGCTCGGCGAGCGAACGACCGTCTCCTCGTCGCTCCCCGAAAACCCCCTCGCCCTCAAGCGAGACGTAGTGAACGACGCCTTGACGGCGAGCGACCTGTCGAAGGGCGATGCGGCGGGCGAACCGATAGCGGCGGTGAGTCGCGTCGGCGATCCGGTTCTGGCCGGCGTCGCGGGGACGACCATCGGAGCGCTCGAATCCGGCACCGACGTGACGCTGGCCGGCGGCACCCAACTGGCCGCCGCCGCGGCCCTCGTTCGACACGCGGGCGTCGACGACCCGATATCGCTCGCCACGACCTCGTTCGTCGCGACCGACGAGACCGCCGCGATAGAGAAGTCGGCCGCCGACCTCGACCTGACGTTGACCGTGACCGACCCGGAGTTCGCCGACGGAGACTACCCGGCGATGGACGCGTACGTCGCCGGCGAAGCGAAAGAGGGCGTCGGGATGGGTGGCGCACTGGCGCTGGCCGACCGGGCGGGGGTTTCGATGGCGGCAGTGCGCGACCGCGTCGTCGACGTGTACGAACGGACCACGGAAGCGGAACCGGCGGTGAAACCGTGAGGGGCGTCGTCGTCGGCGGGACGCGCTCGGGCGTGGGAAAGACGGTCGCCACGCTCGCCGTACTCCGGGCCCTCGAAGCGGCGGGCCACTCGGTCCAGCCCGCGAAGGCCGGCCCCGACTTCATCGACCCCAGCCACCACGCTACCGTCGCCGGCCGCCCATCGCGTACCCTCGACGTCTGGCTCGAAGGCGAAGTCGGACTGCGGCGGAACTACTACCGCGGCGACGGCGACGTCTGTGTCGTCGAAGGCGTCATGGGACTCTACGACGGCGACGGGTCCAGTACGGCGATGGTCGCCGAGGCTCTCGACCTTCCAGTAGTGCTCGTCGTCGATGCGAGCGCCGGAATGGAGAGCGTCGCTGCGACCGCGGTCGGCTTCCGCGAGTACGCCGCCGACGCGGGACGCGACATCGACGTCGCTGGCGTCATCGCACAGCGTGCTCACGGCGGCCGCCACGAAGCGGGGATAGCGGACGCCCTTCCCGACGAGTTGACGTACTTCGGTCGCATTCCGCCCCACTCCGACCTCGAAATCCCGGATCGCCACCTCGGCCTCCACATGGGCGACGAGGCTCCCCTCGACCGGGAGACGCTCGACGAGGTCGCCGAACACGTCGACACCGAACGACTCGTCGCGACCGCCAGCGAACCGCCGCGCCCCGAGCCTGACGACCGAAAGCCGACCCGTGACCGGCGAGTCGCCGTACCGCGCGACGACGCCTTTAGATTCGTCTATCCGGGCGTCCTCGAACGACTGCGGTCGCGAGCCGAGGTCGTGACGTTCGCACCGACGGACGGGGACGACGTTCCGGACGCCGACGGCGTCTACCTTCCCGGCGGGTATCCGGAACTGCACGCTGGCGCGCTCGCTGGTGGACCGGCACTCTCGTCGCTCCGTCGGTACGCGAGCGAGGGCGTCCCGGTTCTGGGAGAGTGCGGTGGGATGATGGTCCTAGGCGAGTCGCTGACGACCGCCGACGGGGACTCGTACGAGATGGCGGGCGTCCTGCCCGCCGACGTCCGGATGCACGACAGGTATCAGGCCCTGGACCACGTCGAACTCCGTGCTCGCGAACCGACGCTCACCGCCGGGGCGAACGACTCCGTCCGCGGCCACGAGTTCCACTACTCCAGCGCCGACGTCGGCTCCGACGCCCGGTTCGCCTTCGACGTAGAGCGGGGGTCGGGTATCGACGGTGACCGCGACGGTCTCACGGAGTACCGGACGCTCGGCACTTACGCGCACGTCCACGCCGAAAGCGGTGCGTTCGACCGATTCGTCGACGCTCTCTAGCGTCTCCGGGACGATTCGGACGTCGGCCCGACGGTGACCGTGGCGTTCCAGGCAGTACGGGCCGAACGGACTCGTTTCGACCGGATTATCGACTCTACGGACCCACAAAGCATTTATCGAATCCGGTCAGCCACCCTGTTGACGAGGTTGCCTCTGACCTACCCGGTCTGCCGCCATCAGCAGTCCGGCCTCGTCACGAACAGTTCGACAGCCCCTAGCACCACCCCCTGGTGCTTTTCCGCGCTCCTCCTCGCCGAACCTGAGTCGTCCGCGGCTTCTATCCGGCGTCGGTGAAGAACCTCCCGCACGCTCGCCAGCATGAATACCGAGAGCGCTCGGTAGAACCGTTCGTTCTCGAAGGAGGTCCAACGAAAAGTGCAACAGAACCCTCCAGACAGAACCAACGGTGCCGTCGATTCGGAGGTCCACGAAGACGCGGCTCGCCGGTGGCGGTTTGTTCACCGCCCGTCGGGACGTCTGTCCCTGCCTCGGTAGCTTGCAGTATCAAACCGCATCTTTAACGCCCCGTGGGTCGGAAAAATCGCTATGGGAGACCCGTCAGCCGCTCTATCACCGCGGCGGCAAGCGTTCGATGCGCTTGCGGAGGCGTCCGCCGACGGCATCATCATGCTCGACGAGGAGAGCGTCATCCAGTACGCCAACCCCGCCGTCGAGCGCATCCTCGGGTATCCCTCCGAGGAGATCGTCGGGGGGTCGAAGATGACGATCATTCCCGAACGCCTCAGAGAAGTCCACATGGAGGCCTTTCAGCGCTATCTGGAAACCGGCGAGAAACACATCGACTGGACGTACGTCGAACTGCCGGGACAACACAAAGACGGTCACGAGGTACCGTTGGCTATCTCGTTCAACGACTTCACCCGGGATGGCGAACAGTATTTCGTGGGGACGTTCCGCGATATCTCGGTCCGCAAGGACGTCGAACGGAAACTCGAACGGCAGAACGAACGTCTCGACCGCTTCGCCAGCATGCTCGCGCACGAACTCCGCAATCCGCTGTACGTGGCTCAGTCCTATCTCGATTTCATCGACGACGAAGAGAACACGGCGACCATCAGTCAGATTGCAGACGCCCTCCAACGTATCGACGAGATCATCGAGGTACTGCTAGTGTTGGCCCGTGACGAGAGCGAGGTCGATGGCCTGGAGACCGTCGAGATGCAGAGCGTCGCCGCGGAGGCGTGGCCTGAGACGGCGACCGACGAAGTGGACCTGACGCTCGTGGGTACACAGCAGATCACGGCGAACCCTTCGCATCTCCGGCACGTGTTCGAGAACCTGTTTCGAAACGCGATCAGGCACAACGATGGAGCGGTCACGGTACGGGTCGGCGCGCTCGACGGCGGCTTCTACGTCGAAGATACGGGTCGAGGCATCCCCGAAGCCGAGCGCGAGGCGGTGGTGGAAGCAGGCTACACCACGGACGACGACGGAATCGGACTCGGACTGACGTTCGTGGCCGAGCTCGCGGACGCGTACGGATGGGACTACGTCATCGGGGAGAGCGACGAAGGCGGTGCCCGATTCGAGTTCACGAACGTCACTCGCTCGAACTGACCGAATCGCCGGAGCGTCGGAGTACTTGTGTGGATATCTCGGAGGTGGCGAACGAACGTAAGATAATCTACAGCTGAACTACTGTTTAGTAGGAAGGGGTGGATGGGGGACTCGTTCGGCCTTCGTCAGGGTCTTCGCTCCCCAGATTGCCGTAATTAGAATGGCCAGCAGCACCCAGTGAGCGTAGTACGATGCGTCCGCCACCTCGAAGGATTGGGAGACGAAGTTCACCCACCCATGCAACAGGATGATGCCGAGGATGCTGCGCGATGTATGATTGTAAACCCACGTGAATACCACTGAGAGCGCGACAGTCCCGATCATGAACAGCCAGAACGCCGACGTGGCGAACCCAACTTCCTCGCGCTGAAACGACCCTTCGATAAAGAACAACGGGAGGTGCCAGGCCGCCCAGACGACGCCCAAGATCAGGCTGGCACCCAACGCAGACCAGTTCAGTTGAAGCCGGTCCAACGCATACCCTCGCCATCCTAGCTCTTCGAGGATCGGCGGAAGCGTTGCAAAGAACAACGTCGGAAGGAACGCAAGGGGATTAGTGCCAACTTCCTGCACCCATTCGCCTACCGTTGCGCCTGGGCCACCAAATAGCGTATCTACTAACGCAGCGACGATAGTCACGACCACGGGGACCAGAAGTATGACGAGGAACCACCGAACGCCGATTCGGCGAACCTGCTTGATGCGATTCCAGAAATCCGTCCGCCCTCGTTCATCGTAGACGAGATACACGAACCCGATACCGGCGGCACCGGGGCCGAGGAGTCCCAGTAATAGCAATACGAGTCCTTCAACACTGTCGAAACTCACCTCGAGGGCGATCGCTGCCAGCCAACAGCCCCACGTTATGGCGTACGTCACGCCAAAGAACAGCCAGGGATTTCCGGCAGAGATAGACGTATTGCCGAACGTTCGACGTGAGGTCTCTTGCACACCTCACTTACTACCGCCACATGCTTAACAGGATGCGATATTCACGGAACCACCGTGGTGCGAGGATCTGGGTGACCCAGCCTCCGACATAGACGCTCACCGAAGCGCTTCGTAGCTTTCCACCTTCGAACAGAACTCGTCCAGCGTACTGCATCCGACCACTGTCCCTTGCACGGTTTGAAGTCACCTACCGAACGGGTATCTGAAGTGGCGTGCTTAATACAGGGCGCGTATCGTTCACGAATCGGAGCGGCTACTATCTTTACCGGTGTTTCCCAGCAGATAGCCCCCAAAAGCGAGCAGCCAAAGGATGAGAGGATAGGCCACCCAGCGCTCTATCCCACCGGATCCGAGGAACTCCAGTGGGCTTGGGCCACCGACGACTAGTCCGTAGAAAAAGACGCTAATCAGGACAAGAAGAGAGATTCCACCGAAGAGGCCACAAAGAAAGGAAAACGGTCGGGAGATAACCCGGGAAGAGAGAACAACCGTGACACCACCACTGAAGAAGGTGAGGAGAGCGAACAACCCATGCCAGGGTGTCACATTGCCTGGAAAAACTCCGACGGCAAATGCGCCGAACCCAAAAATAGCGAGCGCGAGCGGGAACCCACGACGATCCAGAGCGCGGTAGACAAAGTAGGCTGAAACCAGTACGAGTGCCCCCGTTATCAGCATCGTGCTGTTGAAGATCGTTGCGGAAGGCTGGTGGATAATCGGATTCGGTGGCACGGTTGACCCGAGATCACTGATCTCCTGTCTCGTCGAATAATTCGGATAGAGGACTTCTGCCGTGATGATTCCCATGAAGGCGATGAATCCCGCCAGAACCATGTTGAATCCCGCAATCGACGAATCCGAATACCCGAGTCGAGCTGAAATCCCACCACTATGAGAATCGCTCATGGACAACGGGACATACGTTCGTCTCAGTCAAGTAGTGTTTGGACGTGGAATCGGCACTGTCCTGCTGATTACATCGTCTGGGCAGTTTCGGTAATTGGCGTGTCTGGCGTGACGCTGACCACGTCTGTCCGTGCGAGTTGTCGGGCAGTCATCCCGATGTCGGTACGTTCAGTGGTCATACCACCGAGCGTACGCTAGCGACACGGTGAACTATTCGCTCGTCTTCAAAGACCGTGCAGAGTTGGTCGTGGTGGTACAGGCCGGTGATTGGTGGGCGGAGTTACGACGGACTGGTTGGTTGCGTGTGGCGAGTTGGAGTGGCCTCTCACAACGTCGAACACGGTGAGCGAGACGTGGGATGGTCTCCTCTGAGGGGGTTCTACCACATTTGAGCAATTCATCCTCTAGATTGCGCACCAGTCATCCGACCCTGTTCAGTTAGTGGTGCGAACTTATCGCTTGCTTCTGCTCACCTTCCGTTTTATTGCTGGTGCTGGTGTAGTCGTACCGTCATGGAACCCGTTAGGAGTAGTCTCGGGGGTGGTGTCGTTGCGACTGCTGTGTTGACTATTCTTTTACTGATTGGCGACCTGCTATTGGGTGGGTACGACCTCTTGGTCTTCGCTACCGTAGAGAATCTCTGTGCCATTGGACCGCCGGTGTGTCTCGCTGAGAGTTCCACGGCGACCCTGCTCACGTATTTCATGTACGTTCTGCTGTTTGTGGTCGCATGGCCGTTGTTTTTCGCTGGATTCACGTGGGGACTGCCGGGTGAATCAGGTATTATTCACGGACTCGTATTTAGTCTCGTTCTCTGGCTGGGATATGCAACCGCCATCATCTACGGGGTCGAGTTCAGCGAGCAGACACCCGCTGAGGCATACCCGTTGCTCCTAGCGACATTAATCGCCTATCTTGGATATGGGTTCGTGCTTGGCGGTGTGTATGACCGACTCGCTGAACATCGGACATTTCTCACAGGAGCCTCAACAGGACAATAGCCCATCGCTCAATCCATACTCTGTATTGCGCACAGACGGTCCAATCTTGTCAGCAGGAGGGTCAGGGAAGCCAGCCTGAACGCTATCAATACTCATGGGTCCCCAAAGTACTCATAATACTCGCGTCACGTTCCGGTATGCCTGGACCAGTATTCCTGGAGGGCGACACGGTAACCCTTCGACCAGTCGAAGAGGAAGATATCGAGTTCATTCAAGGAGTGATGAACGACCCGACCGTCTGGCGTCCAGCACTCGATATCAATCCGATGAATGACAACCTGGCCGCAGAGTTTTTCGAAGATGTCCTGACCACCGAAGGGGACGTTCACTGTTTGGTCTGTCACGACGACGACCCGGTTGGTCACGTTTCGTTATCGGAATCCCAGTACGGCCCCACCGAGACATCGAGGGCCCGATCTGCGGAACTAGGGTACTGGATTGCACCCGAACACCACGGTCAGGGATACGGATCTGACGCTGCCGCTTTGATAGTCGAGTACGCCTTCACAGACCGAAACCTTCGGCGGTTGAGTGCGCATGTCGGAGATTTCAACGATGCTTCCATCGCGCTGCTGGAATCGCTGGGATTCGAGCACGAAGGGACGCAACGAGAGGCCGCATGGTACCAGGGTGAGTATTACGACACGCTCTGGTATGGGCTCCTCCGGTCGGAGTGGCAGAATACCGAATAGCTCCCATCAAGGGTCCACAAATCAGTCACACGAACCAGTCACCTCCGAATTTCCGACGCCATACACTTCTGACCCTTCCTGTCGTGGTGATGAGTGCCTTCTCTCCCCCGAACGCTACCTCGTCCCGTGACCGATACGCGCCCTGTGTTTAGCGGTTAACCGAACTCCCTGTTCACCGCCAGAAGTTCTCGGCCGACCGAGAGGTCATAGTCAGTAGAACTCACCACATCGACTCGGATGTTTCAGAGCGTCTCCTTGGTGGCTGACGTGGATCGATCAGACTCAATGACGTCATCTGCACGCTCGTTGAGGGCTGGGAGGGCAGAAAGGGTTTCACGGCCGCACCGTAGTATCAGCACTCCGGAAGAATCGAAATCGGGACCCCGTAAGCGGCCAAGACGTGGACACCGATTCTCGACGGATTATCGACGAAGGCACCCCCAAGACCAGATGCTGCATTGATGCCGTCGTGAAGCACCATCGATAGGAGGATGCTCCCGCCGGTGCTGTTGTATAGCCACGTGAAGATGATTGCGAAACCGACCACGAGCCCCCATAGAGCAAGAAGGACCGGCCGCTGTACCCCGGACCATCGAACGAAATCAAATTCGGCAGCCAAAGGCGGTTTATAAGTAACCCGTCGCTATCTGTCGGATTTTAATCGTTCGGAAAACGAATGGGCGCTGCAGGATTTGAACCCGCGACAGCTTGGTCCGAAGCCAAGTACTCTGTCCAGACTGAGCTAAGCGCCCTCGGTCACACGTACTGCACGACTCCTTTTAAGCGCCGTGGTTTCTCCCGGACCGGGACACGTCCGATTCATTTATACCGGGTCGGACGAGTAGCCGGGGTATGGACGACGGACGTGCCCGGGGGCTGTTCGAACTCACCCGGCCCGGGAACACGTTCGCCGCTGGCGTTCTGACCCTCATCGGGGCGTTCGTCGCCGGTATCACCGACCAGTCGGTCGCGGATCCGGTCGGCAACGTCACGGCCGCGGTCGCGGCGACGTGGCTCGCTACCGCCGCCGGCAACTCCATCAACGACTACTTCGACCGGGAGATAGACGCCATCAACGCGCCGGGCAGACCGATTCCCCGCGGAGCAGTGACGCCGCGGGAGGCGCTGTGGTTCAGCGCGGCGCTGTTCGTCGGTGCGGTCCTGGCGACGCTCACCCTGCCGCCGTTGGCCATCGCCATCGCGCTGGTGAACCTCCTCGCGCTGCTCCTGTACACGGAGTGGTTCAAGGGACTGCCGGGCGTCGGTAACGCCGTCGTCGCCTACCTCGGCGGGAGCACGTTCCTGTTCGGGGGTGCGGCCGTCGGCAGCATCGCCGAATCGGGCGTCCTCTTCGTGCTGGCCGCACTGTCGACGCTGACGCGCGAAATCGTCAAAGACGTGGAGGACATGGCGGGCGACCGCGAGGAGGGGCTGAACACGCTCCCGCTGGCCATCGGTGCGCGGCCGGCGCTCGCCGTCGGGGCGGCGTTGCTCGTGATCGCAGTCGCCGCCAGTCCGCTCCCGTACTTCTGGACGGCGTTCGGCGCGGTGTACCTCGCGGCGGTCGCGCCCGCCGACGCGGTGATGCTGTACGCTGCCTACGAGAGTTTCGAGGACCCGACTGCGGGCCAGTCACACCTCAAGTACGGCATGTTCCTCGCCGCGGCGGCGTTCGTCGTCGGTCGCGTCGCCACCCTTCTCTAGCGAAGTGACGGAACAGATACCAATCAAAAAGAATATAAGTAAAAGTACCTATCTTTATCTACGATGAGACAGAGGAGAGGGTCGGCCGTGGTCGACGGCTGGCGTTCTCCCGCCACACCGCCGTGAGGGACGTCATGTATGAACTCGGTGACGCGTGCTCGGCCACCGAATGTGAACCGGGGACGAACCTGCTGATCGCTGGCCCGCCGATGACTGGCAAGCGTGCCCTCGGTCTCGACGTACTGACCCACGGGAGTCGTCGGGGCGACGGTGCGATCGTCGTCACGACGCAGGACAGTGGCGACGAGGTCCTCCGGGCGTACGAGGACCGCTTCGACGGGGCCGTTCCGACAGTGGGCGTCGTCGACTGCGTCTCCAAGCAGCAGGGAGGGAGTCCGACGCCCACCGACAGGGTGGCCTACGCGTCCTCGCCGGTCGACATGACCGGCATCGGTATCGAACTCTCGGAGTTTCTGGAGCGGTTCTACGAGCGCGGCGTCCGCGAGAACCGCATCCTGCTCGACTCGCTGTCGACGCTGCTGATGTACTCGAACCTCCAGACCGTGTTCCGGTTCCTCCACGTCTTCACGGGTCGCGTCCAGAGCGCAGACGCCCTTGGCCTGTTCGTCGTCGACTCGACGGCACACGACGACCAGACGATGAGCACGCTCCGACAGCTGTTCGACGGCGAGATAGAGGTGCGAGAGAGCGACGCCGACCGGTCGGAGCTTCGACTGAAAGGCGTCGGCGAGACGACGGAGTGGCAGACCGTCTGAGCGGAGTCGAGCGGTCGACCGCTTCTGCGGGCCGTTCTCCAGCACGCCGTTTCTCTGCAGTACGTCGGTCTTCGGCAGCACGTTTTTGCTGGCGCGCCCCGTGATACACAGGTATGCCAGTCGAGAGCGACGACGAACTCCGTCAGATACTCGAACTCGACACCGTCGCGGTCGTCGGCTGTTCGACGACGGAAGGCAAAGACGCCCACGAGATTCCGAAGTACCTCCAGGAACACGGCTACGACGTGATTCCGGTGAACCCGTACGCCGACGAGATATTCGGCCGTCGGGCGTACGACTCGCTGGCCGACGTCGAGGAGGACGTCGACGTCGTGGACGTGTTCCGGCCGAGCGACGAGGTCGGAGGTATCGTCGACGCCGCGGTCGAGCGCGACGACGCGGGCGTCATCTGGACGCAACTCGGCATCCGCGACGACGAGGCGGCCGAGCGCGCCGAGAACGCCGGCAAGCGCGTCGTCCAGGACCACTGCATGAAGGTCGAACATCAGCGGCTGATGGGGTGACGGTCCGTCGGCGGTGACAACGTTGAAGGCGCCGCGAGGACACGGTGAGAGGGATGAACGAGGGGGACGACGACGCGAACGCCCGGGACACGACCATCCGCGAACTGGACGAACGGACGGTCCAGCAGATAGCGGCCGGTGAGGTGGTCGAACGGCCCGCGAGCGCCGTCAAGGAGCTCGTGGAGAACAGCCTCGACGCCGACGCGTCGCGCGTCGACGTGACGGTGGAGGCGGGCGGCACCGAGCGCATCGCCGTCAGCGACGACGGCGTCGGGATGACGGAAGCGGACGCTCGCGCCGCCGTCCGGGAGCACACGACGAGCAAGATACGGGACATCGACGACCTCGAATCGGGCGTGGGGACCCTCGGGTTCCGCGGCGAGGCACTGTACACCATCGGCGCGGTGTCCCGGACGACCATCCGGACGAAGCCACGGGACGGCGACCGCGGGACCGAACTCCGACTGGTCGGCGGCGAGGTCGAGGCCGTCGGGCCCGCCGGCTGTCCCGAGGGGACGACGGTCGAGGTCGCGGACCTCTTCTTCAACACGCCGGCGCGCGAGAAGTACCTGAAGACCGAGGCGACCGAGTTCTCGCACGTCAACCGCGTGGTCACGCGCTACGCGCTGGCGAATCCGGACGTCGCCGTCTCGCTGACCCACGACGGCCGCGAGGTGTTCTCGACGACCGGCCGCGGCGACCTCCGGTCGGCCATCCTCTCGGTGTACGGCCGCGAGGTCGCCGAGGCGATGATTCCCGTCGAGTCGAGTGGTGGGGAGGAGTCCGCGAGGTCGAGAGACGGGGACGAATCTGTAGAGCCGGGCGACGGGGACGAGTCCGCTGCATCGGGGGACGGGGAGAGTTCGGTCGACGTCTCGGGATACGTCAGCCATCCGGAGACGACGCGGAGCAGCCGCGAGTACGTCTCGACCTACGTCAACGGGCGCTACGTGCGCTCGTCGACGGTTCGGGAGGCCGTGCTGGACGCGTACGGCGACCAGCTCGCGCCCGACCGCTACCCCTTCGCCGTGCTCTTCCTCGACCTGCCGGGGGACGCGGTGGACGTGAACGCCCATCCGCGGAAGATGGAGGTCCGGTTCGGGGACGAGGCGACGGTCAGGGAGACGGTCCGCGAGACCGTCGAGTCGGCGCTGCTGGACCACGGACTGGTCCGCTCGTCAGCGCCGCGGGGACGCTCGACCCCCGCGGAGACCGACGTCGACCCGGTGCGGGGAGACGTCGACCGCGACGGACCGCCACGCGAGCAGTCGGAACTCGGCGCTTCGGGCGGCCCCGCGGACGTCGGCGCGGGCGACGACGCCGACGACGGTGGCCCGCAGCGGACCGACGCCCCGACGCGGCAGTCGTCCGCCTCGACGACGGAGCCGTCCGAAGCGTCGAGGGCGACCCGAGAGTCGTCCCGGTCGTCGGCGGACGGGCGCGAGTCAGGTTCCGCACCGGGCTCCGGCCGGGCACCCGCCTCGACGGACGACGCCGGTACGGCGACCGAGGTCGGCGAGTCCTCGCGCGGGGCCGAGAGTGGCGGGTCGAGCCCGACAGGGAGTCGAACGCCGGCGAACCGGCGGACGGGACGCCGCCGCGGCGACGAGGCGAGCGCGTCGAGGGACGACGCGCGGGACGGGGACGACGGCGGAGCGACGACCGGCGGGTCGGAGGTTCCGAGGTCCGCCGAGCGCAAGTTCCGGCCGGCGACGGAGGCGGGGACGCTCGGGGACGCCCCGGAGCGGGAGTTCGACCGCCTGCCGGCGATGTCCGTCCTCGGGCAGTTGCACGACACGTACGTCGTCGCGGAGACGAGGGACGGACTCGTTCTCGTCGACCAGCACGCCGCCGACGAGCGCGTGAACTACGAGCGGCTCTGCGAGCAGTTCGCGGGCGAGACGACGACGCAGGTCCTCGCGGAGCCGGTCGAACTCGAACTCACCGCGCGGGAGGCAGCGCTGTTCGACGAGTACCGCGACGCGCTGGCCCAGCTCGGGTTCCACGCCGGGCGCGTGCCGGAGGACCCGGAGGGGAACGAATCGGACGACGAGGGCGACGCGTCGGCGGTGAGCCGCAGCGTCGAGGTGACGACCGTTCCGGCGGTGCTCGACGAGACGCTCGACCCGGAGCTACTCCGCGACGTGCTGAGCGAGTTCGTCTCGACGGACGGAGACGAGACCGACGACGCCGCGACGACGACCGCGGACGCGCTCATCTCCGACCTGGCGTGTTACCCCTCCATCACCGGTAACACGTCGCTGAAGGAGGGCGACGTGGTGTCGCTGCTGGCCGAACTGGACGACTGCGAGAACCCGTACGCCTGCCCGCACGGCCGGCCCGTCGTCGTCGAGTTCAGCGAACGGGAGATAGAAGAGCGGTTCGAGCGAGACTATCCCGGCCACGCCCGGCGGCGCCCGGAGTGACCGGCGCGGACGCCGGGCGGAGCGCCGGACCGCTCGCAGTCCGCCGAGTGGGAACCCGAAACCCCAAAGACCTGTGACTTCGATGGTCCGGACATGGAACAGCGAACGCGCGTTCTCGGGGCCGCCGGGCTGACGGTCGCCATCTTCCTCCTCGTCCAGCTCGGCGCGCTGGCGCTGGTCGAGCCGTTCCAGTCGGCCGGTTTCCAGACCGTCGAGGACCCCTCGGACCCCACCAACAGTCTGGTCTACATCGGCATCATCCTCGTATTTACGGCGGGGATGCTCGCAGTGATGAAACTCGGCGTGGAGTGGATTCTCCGGGTCGTCATCATCGCCACGAGCGGTCTGCTCTCGCTGTACGTCTTCAGCGTCGTGATACCGGCTGCCCTGGTGGTCACGCTCGGCGGGGCGCAGTTCAACGTGCTGGCGTGGGTCGCCGCCGCGCTCGTCGCGCTCGCACTCGCGGTGTACCCCGAGTGGTACGTCATCGACGCGGCGGGCGTCGTGATGGGTGCCGGCGCGGCCGGCCTCTTCGGCATCAGTTTCGGCCTGCTGCCGGCCATCGTCCTGCTCTCCGTGCTCGCCGTCTACGACGCCATCAGCGTCTACGGTACCGAACACATGCTCACGCTCGCGTCGGGCGTGATGGACCTCAAGATTCCCGTCGTGCTCGTCATCCCGCTGACGCTGTCGTACTCCTACCTGGAGGAGACGGCGCAGGCGACGCCGGAGGGGGCCGTCTCGGCGGACGAGCGACTGGGCGACGGCGGCGCGAACGACGGGGCGGCGTCCGGCCACGGCCCGGGGGCGTCCGAGCGCGACGTGTTCTTCATCGGCCTCGGCGACGCCGTCATGCCGACGGTGATGGTCGCCAGCGCCGCCTTCTTCGCGCCGGTCGAACCGCTCGTCTCGGGCATCGCCCTGAACCTCCCCGCGCTGACGTCGATGGTCGGGACGATGGGCGGCCTCGTCGTCCTGCTGTGGCTGGTGCTGAAGGGGCGAGCGCACGCGGGCCTGCCGCTGCTCAACGGCGGCGCCATCGGCGGCTACCTCGTCGGCGCGCTCGCCAGCGGACTGTCGCTCACGACCGCCCTGGGTCTGTAGGGCCGCGTCGCCACGCGGTCCGTCGACGCGCTCTCGCGGGGTTCGCCGTCCATCGTCCGCGCTCTCTCCCGGGACGTCGCCCTTCGCCGGGACCCGAACTTTGAATCGCGTGCCGGAACCAACGTCGAGCGAGAGCGATGTTTCACGTCGTCGACTGGGCCGAACGAGAGGTGCCGCCGATGGTCGCCCTCGCCGTCGCCATCGTCGCCGTCAGCACGAGCGCCATCCTCATCGAGTTCAGCGACGCGCCGAGCATCGTCAAGGCGTTCTACCGCGTCCTCTTCACCACCCTGTTGCTCGCGCCGTTCGCGGCGACGCGCTACCGGAGCGACCTCGCGGCGTTCGCCGGACGGGACCTGCTGGCCGCGGTCGTCACGGGCGGGGCGCTGGCGGTCCACTTCATCACGTGGTTCGAGAGCCTGGAGTGGACGACGGTGGCGGCCTCGGTGACGCTGGTCCAGTCCCAGCCGCTGTTCGTCGCCGTCGGCGCGTGGGCGCTGCTCGACGAGCGCGTCACGCGCCGGACCGTCGCCGGCATCCTCGTCGCGTTCGTCGGGATGGCGGCGATGTCGCTCGGCGGCGTGCTCTCGGGCGCGGAACTCCAGGGGTTGCTCTCGGGCGCACTGTGGGACGAACTGCTCACGGGAGCGATACTCGACAGCGAGTCGGCGAGCGCCGGCGCCAGCCCGAGACCGCTGTACGGCAACGCCCTGGCGGTCGCGGGTGCCATCGCGGCGGCCGGGTACGTCCTCGCCGGGCGGTCCATCCGCCAGCGCGTCTCGCTCGTCCCCTACGTCACCGTCGTCTACGGCGTCTGCACCGTCGTCCTGTTCGGCGTCGCGCTCGCCCAGGTCGGCGCGGCCGACCTCGCGCTCACCGCCTACCCGCCGGTGGAGTGGCTGCTCTTCCTCGGGATGGCTGTCGGACCGGGCATCTTCGGCCACACCGTCATCAACTGGGCGCTGAAGTACGTCGAGTCCAGCGTCGTCAGCGTCTCGCTGCTAGGCGAACCCGTCGGCAGCACCCTGCTCGCGCTCGTCCTGCTCGGCCAGGTGCCCGGCACGGCGACCGTCGCCGGCGGTGCGGTCGTGCTCGCGGGCATCTACGTCACTTCGACGGCGTCGGGGGCCGGCTAGCCCGCCGGTCGAAACGACGGGTCAGTACTCCGGTCGTTGCTCGTAGTCGACGGGGTCTCGCACGCCGACGTTCCGGAACGCCTGGAGGCGGTACGCGCAGGCGTCGCAGGTGCCGCAGGCCGGCGATTCCTCGCGGTAACAGCTCCAGGTGTGCTCGTAGGGGACGCCGAGTTCCGTCCCGCGCTCGGCGATGTCGGTCTTCGACCACTCGACGAACGGCGCGACCACGTCGATGTCCGTGTCGGGTTTCGTCCCCACGTCGACGACGGACTGGAACGCCTCGAAGAACGCGGGGCGGCAGTCGGGGTATCCGGAGAAGTCCTCGCTGTGCGCGCCGACGAACACGGCGTCGCAGTCGTTGGCTTCCGCGGCCGAGACGGCCATCGAGAGGAGGTTCGCGTTCCGGAACGGGACGTACGTGTCCGGCACCTCGTCGCTCTCCATGTCGGCGTCCTCGACCGCCATCGAGTCGTCGGTGAGACTCGACCCGCCGATATCGGCGAGGTGGCTCGTCTCGACGCGGAGGAACGGCGCGTCGAGGATGTCGGCCTGCCGTCTCGCGCAGTCGAACTCCCTGTCCTCGGTGCGCTGGCCGTAGGAGGTGTGCAGGAAGACGGGGGCGAAGCCGCGCTCGCGGGCCTCCCAGGCGGCGGTCGCGCTGTCCATCCCGCCGGAGGCGAGGACGACGGCTCGTCTCTCGGTCGATGCGTCGGCGTCGGATGCGTCGTGGGTGTCGGTCGGTGACATCGTCAGGTTTCGGGGGCGTCGTTCCAGAGGTTCACGTGCAGTCGGGGCGTGTATCGGTAGCCGTACTCCATCGCCAGTTCGGCGACGCGGGGGCGCGTCTCGTCGAGTCGCTCGCGGGTCGCGCCCTCCGGCATCAGCAGGACGGCGTCGTCCGGGACGGCGACGTTCGCCGCGTCCCGGATTCGACCCAGGAGCTCCTCGACCTCGCGGACGTCAGCCTCGTCGGTGACGACGAACTTCAACTGGTGGTCGTAGTTCTCGACGAGCGCCGCCAGCGCGTCGAGGTCGATGCGTCGCTCCTCGTGGCGCTCGGCCCACTCGCCCTCGCCCGCCGGGTCCTTCTCGGCGGTCGGCGTCGACCCGGCGAGTTTCGGGCTGACGCTGGCGAGGTCGATGGGAACGTCGCGGTACACCGTGCCGTTCGTCTCGACGGTCGTGTGGTATCCGGCCGCGTCGAGACGGTCGAGGAGCACCGCTATCTCGTCGTGGACCAGCGGTTCGCCGCCGGTGACGACGACGTGGTCGGCGTCGTGCGACGCGACCTCTGCGACGACCTCGTCGACCGTCATCCGTGCGTGGGTCGGCTCCCACGAGGTGTGATAGGAGTCACAGAACCAGCACCGGAGGTTACAGCCGCTGGTCCGGACGAAGACGCTGGGCGTGCCGGCGAGCGTCCCCTCGCCCTGGAGCGAGTAGAACAGCTCGTTCACGGGGAGGGTCGGCTCGTCGGGTCCGTCCCCGTCTCCCTCGCGCGCCACTGCGTCGCTGCTCACCGGCATCTCAGAGCGGGCTCCCGCCGCAGAGCTCGGCCGTCTCGGACACCTGGACCCGAACGTCCGAGACGGTGTCGGGCAGTCGTTCGTCGAGGCGACGCTCCAGTTCGACGCTCATCACCTCCGCGGTCGGGGGCGCGTCGAGCACGACCACGGCGTCGCCGTCGCCGCTCGCCTCGAACGCCTCGACCAGCGGGTCGTCGGCTTCGAGCAGGAACCGGTGGTCCCACTCCGATATTACCGAGGTAATCTCTCCTTTGTCGACGACCCAGCCCTCCTCGGTCAACTCGCCGACGACCGTCACCGCTATCTCGTAGTTGTGTCCGTGCGGACGGCTGCATTTCCCGTCGTGGTGCAGGATTCGATGCCCGCTGCTGATGCGAATCGGGCGGTCGCGGCCGACGTGGAGGACGCGCTCGGACGACGATTCGGGTACGATTCCAGCCATACCCGAGGATTATCCGACGAACACTTAAACGTACGCAAGTCGCTGCCGCCCCGCGCCGGGGGTCGCGGAGGACGCTCCCGGCGAACGTTTAAACCGGAGGACGGGACCACTCCCGCCCGATGGAGGCGTTCGGTACCCAGGTCGTGCTCGCACCGGCGGCCGCGGCGACGGCGCTCGGCTTCGTCCTCGGCGGCGTCGTGCTCGGGACGACCAGCGGTCTGGTGCCCGGCCTCCACGTCAACAACCTCGCGCTGCTGCTGGCGTCTGTCGCACCCGCGATTCCCGGTCCGCCGCGGCTCGTCGGCGCGGCCATCTTAGCGGCCGGCGTCGTCCACTCGTTCCTCGACGTGGTGCCCGCGCTCGCGCTCGGCGTGCCCGACCCGGCGATGGCCGCGTCGGCGCTGCCCGGACACCGGCTCGTCATCGAGGGGCGGGGCCGGGAGGCGGTCCGGCTCTCGGCGCTCGGGAGCGGCCTCGCCGTTCTCCTGGCCGTCCCCCTCGCCGTGCCGGTGACGAAGGCGATGACGACCGCCTATCCGACGGTCCGGGCACACCTGCCGGTCGTCCTCGGGGCGGTCGTGTGTTTCCTCGTCGCCACGGAGCCGACCTGGCGCGGGCGCGTCGCTGGACTGGGTGCGTTCGCTGTCAGCGCCGCGCTCGGCTGGGCGACGCTGGACCTCTCTCCGGCCGCGCCCCTGCCCGCGGACGGCGTGCTCGCGCCGCTCTTTGCCGGCCTGTTCGGTGCGCCCGTGCTCGTCGAGGCCGTCGGCGGTGCCGGCGTCCCCGAACAGGCCGACCCCGCCCTCGCCGCGCCGCCCTGGTCGGTCGGGGTCACCGCGCTGGCGGGCGCGTTCGCGGGGGCGGTCGTCGGCTACCTCCCCGGCGTCTCCAGCGCCGTCGCGGCCGTGATAGCGCTGGCAGCCGTCCCGGGGCGCACCGAGGCCCGGGGGTTCGTCGTGGCGACCAGCGGCGTCAACACGGCCAACACCGTGTTCGCCCTGTTCGCGCTCGCGTCGCTCGGCTCCCCGCGGACCGGTGTGATGGTCGCGCTCCGGGAGGCGAACGCGCCCGTCGCGCTTCCCCTCCTGCTCGCCAGCGCCGGCATCGCCAGCGCCGCCGGGTTCGCGCTCGTCCTCCTGCTCGGCGACCGCTACCTGCGGACCGTGGGACGGCTGGACTACACCTACCTCTCGGTCGGCGTGCTGGCGCTGCTGGTCGCGGTGTCGTTCGCCTTCGCGGGCGCCGTCGGCGTCGGCGTCTTCTTCGGGAGCGCGCTCGTCGGACTGGTACCGACCCGGGTCGGCTGTCGGCGCGTCCACCTGATGGGCGTGCTCCTCGGCCCGCTGATGCTGGGGGTGTGAGCCGCGGAGGAGAGCGGTTTCGGGCTATCCGAAGTCCGAGAGCCGCACCTGCAGTCCGGACACCATCTTCGACTTCCGGCGCAGGGCGGCCGTCGAGACGGGCAGCTGCGGGACGATTGTTCGGACGGCGTCGTGGAACGACTCGGCCTCGCCGAACTCGCCGGCCAGCGACTCGCGACTCTCCGGTGCCGCGTCCGACGCGCCGCCGGGAACGCCGTCGAAGGCGTTCCGGACGCTCTCGCGGACCTGCCAGACGCCGACAGGGGCCCAGTAGTCGTCGCTGACCTCCCGGAGGACGAGCGCCTTCGCCTGCCGACCGACGTCGGCGAGATGTTCGAGGACGCCGAGGCGTGCGGCGTAGTACGCGCCGGCCGTCTCGTCGACGTACCCCGTCCGGCCCTCGTACCCCTCGTGGGCGCTCGCCATCCAGAGGTCGTCGTCGGGGTTCGGGTTCCAGATGCTCCCCGGCGCTTTCATCTCGACGAGTTCGAACTCCCACTGGCCGGGCGAGAGCACGACCCAGTAGCGGTTGCCCATGTACTCGTTCACCCAGACCTGCGTCTCGTCGACGCTCGGGGCGTCCCGGATGCGCCCCCGGAGATACTGCCCGACGGTGTCGTCGACGGCCGTGATGGACCAGCGCGTCGGGACCAGCCGGCGGTTCTCGCCCTGGCCGAGCGCGCCCGCCGAGAGGATGGTGTTGATGTCGTACACGTCGAATCCGCGGCGGTAGAGGTAGTTCATCGCGCCCTGCGCCTGCCAGTCGTCGTCCTCCAGCGTCTTCTTCACGGGCCGGGGGACGTGCGGGTTCTCCGCGAGCGCGGCGGACTCGGCGCGGGCGGAGGGGCCGGTCGGGGTCGCCACGTCGTCCACGTCCACGTCGAGGTCGAGCGACTCGGAGAGACCGATCTCCACGTCGACGGGGCGGTCGGCGATCGCTATCTCGCGCTGGACGCCGACGAACCCGTCCCAGGTGTCCTCGACGTTCACCTGCGCGGACCGATTGGAGTTCAACAGGCCGGTCCGGTACTGGAGGACGTTGTCGATGTCGAGGCCGCGGCTGTACCAGTCCCCGCTGGTGGCGAACTCCGAAGCGCTCTCTTCCGCCCCGACCGGCGAGAGGATGCCGGTCGAGACGTTCGGGTACGACGACCGCCCGACGAACACGGAGGGGGAGGTGCTGCCGAACAGCGTGTCTCCCTGCGCCACCTCCTCGAAGCGGTCCTGGAAGTCGTCGACGTAGTCGAGGATTTCGTAGGACTTCTCCTCGGCGAGCCGGCGCCGCCGTTCGCCGTCGTCCTGCTGCAGTCCGTCGATGTACTCGTCCAGCCGCATTCGACGGAAGTTGGAACGCGACGGGCTTGAACGTTCGGACCCACCCCGCGACGGCGGGTCGGCGTCGTCCCGGAACGGGACCTGTCACCCCGCCGATGCAGTTGCTCTCAGTGGCGAGAGCGTCCGGAAGAACAATACTTAGGGGCGTCGCCGACGACAGCCCCGAATGCAATGCCACAAGTCACTACCACGTCCGACGAGGGAATGAACGCAGAAAACGACGTCCGCGACTTCTCGCTCACCGTCGACGCGACGGGCGAGGAAGCGCCGGACACGCTCGAGACGCTGCTGGCGGCGTACGGCTCCTGCTACGTCCCCGCCCTGCGCGTCGGCGCCGAACAGCGCGACGCCGGCGACCTCGGCAAGATCGAGATCGACGTCGACGGCGAACTCAACGACGACGACAAACTGGAGTCCGTCGACTTCGACATCAAGTGGGAGGCAGACGTGGACGACGACACCGCCGAGCGCGTCGTCGACCGCGCGTTCGACCTCTGCAAGGTCCACGACGCGCTCAAGGACAGTCTCCACGCGGACGCCTCCGTCCAGACCGGCGCGTTCTGACTGCCCCCGTCGTTCTCATCGATTCGTCTTCCTTCGCCGCTTTCTGTTCCCCGAGGTGAAAGGGAAGCGTATAAAAGTCGCGCAGGGCAACGTTGGGGTATGAGTCAATCGCAGAAACAGAGGCGCAAGTGCGTCTCGTGCGGGATCAACATCTCCGGCACGAACGCCGCGTCGTTCAAGTGTCCGGACTGCGGGCAGACCATCTACCGCTGCGCGAAGTGTCGCAAACAGAGCAACCTCTACGAGTGCCCCGACTGTGGGTTCATGGGTCCGTAACGATGGGGAAAGTAGCTGCCAAAATCAAGGTCATGCCGGAGAGCCCCGAGGTCGACCTCGACGACCTCCAGGAGCGACTCGAGAACTCCCTCCCCGAGGGAGCCAAGATAAACGGCTTCGAGCGTGACGAGGTCGCGTTCGGTCTCGTCGCCCTGCTGCCGACCGTCATCGTCCCCGACGACACCGGCGGGACGGAAGCCGTCGAGGAGCAGTTCTCGAACGTCGACGACGTCGAGAGCGTCGAAGTCGAGAACGTCGGTCGCATATAGACCGCGCTTTTACTTCGTCCGCCGTCGCTCGCTGTCGTTCTCGAACGCCGAGCCACCGCGAGCGTCGCCGGGCCGTCGCTCGTTCGAGCCGACGGTTATCCCGACGTCGTCGCGGCTCCCTTCGGCGGCGACGTTCGCCACGAACTGGGGATGGCCGGCGAACACGGCCACCGTCTCGTCGCTCACGCGCTCGACGCGGTAGGCGGTGTCGTCGCGCCGCCACCCCGCGTCCGTCCGGGTCGCCTGCCGGTCGAGCACCGTCTCGAAGGCGCGTCGAAACTGGGTGGCGTTCGAGCGGTCGTCCCACCGGAGCACCCAGGCGTAGCCGGAGTCTCGTCCCCGCGGCGTCCGACGGAACTGGACGAGCGCGTCGTTCCCCCAGCCGGCGGCGGCCCGGGCCGCGCGCGTCTCGTCCAGTTCGGTCGTGAGCGCGACCCGGACGAACAGTTCGCCCTTCCGACCGGGCGGGCGCGCTCGCCACTCGCCGGTCTCGCCCACGGTCACGGAGAGCGACTTCGCGGGTTCCGTTCCCGGCGGGTAGTCGTGGAGCACCTGCTCGGTCGTCGTGGGCGGGTTCGCGTACACCGACGACAGTTCCCGGGGCGAGGATACCCGGGAGCGCACGTACCGCGCGCCGAAGTAGTACGGCGCGATGGCCCACTTCTGGAACGCGGTCCCGTTCCGGTACGCGCGGCGCGTCGCCGCCAGCGACGAGTGGTCCTGGTAGCGCCGCGCGTAGACGTCCTCGACGTACTCCGCGCCGCCCTCTATCGTGCTCTTGGCGAGCAGGTAGTTCCCGTCCGGCAGGCGTTCGAGAACGTCCGCCGACTGCTGGACGACGTGCGCGAACTCGTGAGCGAGGACGTGTTCGACCGCCTTCGGTGGCGCGTCGGCGAACGTCATCGTGACGCGGCCGCGCGGCGAGACGCGCCCGTTGACGCCGGGCGTCGGGGGATTGGGACGTGCCGGCTCCGCGCCGAGCACCCGCAGGAACTTCGGCGGCAGCATCTTCTCGGTCGGACTGGGGTCCGAGTCGTCGACGGACACGACCGGCGGGACGACGTTCGTCCCGTGCATGGCGTCGACGCGCTCCCAGACGCGGTCGGCGTCGACCGGCAGCGTGCCGCCGGTCACCTCGACGTCGGTCGCCGTCGTGCGCTCCGACTCGTCGCCGGGTCGACGCGACTCGGTCGCAGTCCGGGTCGTCGTGGCGTCGGTCGAGACTCCGACGGTCGGCGCGTCCGTCGCTCCCCCGGTGGTCGCCATGTCCGTCGTCCCCGCGGTCTGTGCGTTCGCCGGTCCCGCGGTCGATACGTTCGCCGCCCCCGGAGTCGCCACGCTCGCCGTTTCGCCGGAGGCTCCGGTCGCGACGCCCGGCGGGACGGCCCCCCAGCTGACCAGCACCAGCGCGACCAGCAGAACGAGTCGCCCCCGACGACCGTTCATACCTGTAACAGGTCGGCGGGGATGAAATAGCTTGCCGGGACCGCTACTCCCCGACGCCGCTCTCGGCGTCCGGCAGTTCGTGGCGCGTCGTCTCGATTCCCAGTTCCTCCAGGGCGGCTTCGAGGTGTCGCTCCTCGGCGTATTCCGCGCCGTCCTCCTCGCGGAGGCGCTGGGCGGTCGCCAGCACCTCGCCGCGTCGGTCGTCGGGAACCTCGAACTTGTCGGTCGCCAGTTCGACGACGAGACCGTTGTGGTCCCGGGTGTACAGCGAGTGGAAGATGCCCCGGTCGAACTCGTTGTACCCTCGTCCCGCGTCCGCGAGCGCCTCGCGGACCTCGACGAACCGCTCGGGGTCGACGCTGAAAGAGAGGTGGTGGACCGCGCCGACGCCGGTGCGCTGCGGGTTCGGGTTCGACTGCCGGTCGTCGCTCACGAAGAACGTGAGGATGCGGCCGTCGCCGGTGTCGAAGAAGAGGTGCGTCTGGGACGGGTCGTCGAGGTTCGGTTGCCTGAGGACGAGGGGCATCCCGAGCAGGTCGCGGTAGAACGCGACGGTGTCCTCGGCGTTGCTGCCGACCAGCGTGATGTGGTCGGTGCCCGTGACCTGGACGGGGCTGTCCGGTCGGTCTGCCGTGACGTCGAACTCGGTGGCGGGTCGGCGGTCGTCTGTCATAATCCCGAGTACGGCGAGCGGACTGTTAGACCTGTTCCTCCCGGAACCCCGCGCCGAGAGCGAACGGCTATCGAAGCGCGCTGTCGAACGCCCGCTCCAGGTCCGCCTTCAGGTCCTCGACGTTCTCGATGCCGACGCTCGCCCGAATCAGGCCGTCGCGGAGTCCGGCGGCGACCCGTTCTTCCTTCGGAATCGCGGCGTGGGTCATGGTGGCGGGCTGTTCGATGAGGCTCTCGACGCCGCCGAGGCTCTCTGCGAGCGTGAACACCCGCGTCTCGCTCACCACGTCGGCGGTCTCTTCGAGCGAGGCGTCGAGTTCGAAGCTGACCATCCCACCGAAGTCGTCCATCTGCTCGCTTGCGAGGTCGTGGTCGGGGTGCGATTCGAGTCCGGGGTAGTAGACGCGCTCGACGCGGTCGTGGCCGTCGAGCCAGCGGGCTATCTCGCGGGCGTTGTCGCAGTGGCGGTCCATCCGGACGGGCAGGGTCTTCGTCCCGCGGAGGACGAGGAAGCAGTCGTGGGGACCGGGCGTCGCGCCGACGCTGTTCTGGTAGAAGCCGAACCGCTCGTCGAGGTCGGCGTCGTCGGTGACGAGCGCGCCGCCGACCACGTCCGAGTGGCCGCCGAGGTACTTCGTCAGCGAGTGGGAGACGACGTCCGCGCCGAGGTCGAGCGGGCGCTGGAGGTACGGCGTGGCGAAGGTGTTGTCCACGGCGCAGATGGCGTCGGCGTCGTCGGCGAGGTCCGCCATAGCTGCGATGTCGACGACGTTCAACAGGGGGTTCGTCGGCGTCTCGACCCAGAGCAGTTCGGTCTCCTCGCGGACGGCCTCGCTGACCTCGTCGGGGGAGGTCATGTCCACGAAGGAGAACTCGAGGTCGTAGTCCTCGTACACCTGCGTGAAGATCCGGTGGGTCCCCCCGTACACGTCCTCGCTGGCGACGACGTGGTCGCCCGATTCGAGCAGGTTCAGTACCGTGTTGATGGAGCCCATCCCGCTGGAGAACGCGCGCCCGAACTCGCCGCCCTCGAGGCTGGCGAGGTTCGCCTCCAGGTCGGTCCGGGTCGGGTTGCCCGTGCGGGAGTACTCGTACCCCCGGTGGTCGCCCGGACCGTCCTGCACGTACGTCGAGTTGGCGTAGATGGGCGTCATCAGCGCGCCCGTCTCCTCGTCCGGCTCCTGGCCGGCGTGAATGGACCGGGTCTCGAACCGGAACGGTTCGGCGTCGTCGGAGTCGTTTCCGCGTTCCTCGGTCATGTCCGATTGGACGGAGGCCCGGCAGGTTACTCTTGTCCTTCGCGGTCGCCCCCCTGCCGGAACCCAGGGATTTACGCTGTCCGCCACAGAGGGGAAGGACATGCTCGTACTTCGCGGTGCAGAGGTCGTGGACGCGAACGGCGTCCGCGAGGCAGACGTGGCGGTCGACGGCGACGAGATCGCGGCGGTCGGTGACGTGCCGGACGACGCCGACGAGGAGATAGACGTCAGCGGCCGGTACGTCGCGCCCGGACTGATAGACTCGCACGTCCACCTGATGATGGACGGTCGGCCGGACCCCGCCGAGACCAACGCCGAGAGCGAGACGATGCTGGCCTACCGCGCGGCAGCGAACCTCGCGGACGCGCTCGACGCGGGCGTGACGACTGTCCGCGACCTCGGCGCGCCGACGACGCTCGCGCTCGACGCCGGACGGGCGGTCGAGGCGGGCGTTCTGGAAGGTCCGCGCGTGCTCGCATGTGGCGAAAACGTCGTCATGACCGGCGGACACGGCCACTGGTTCGGCCGGGAAGCGGACGGGACGGCGGAGGTCAAGAAGGCGGTCCGCGAACAGCTCAAACGCGGTGCGGACGTGGTGAAGTGCATGGCGACCGGGGGCGTGCTGACGGAGGGGGCGCTCACCGGCGCGCCGGAACTCGACGAAGAGGAACTGACGGCGCTCGTCGACGCGGCCAACGCGAAGCGCGTGCCGACCGCCGCGCACGCCCACGGCGCGGCGGGCATCAAGAACGCCGTCCGGGCCGGCATCTCCAGCGTCGAACACGGTACGTTCATGGACCGCGAGGCGGCCGAACTGATGGCCGAGGAAGGCACGTACTGGGTCCCGACCGCGAAGGCACTCGACGGTATCATCGAGGCGGGTACCGAGGGCGGTATCCCCGAGTTCGCCGTCGAGAAGGCGGAGGCAGCGAGCGACGCGTTCGCGGACGCGTTCGAACACGCGCTGGAGGCGGGCGTCGACGTGGCGATGGGCACCGACGCCGGCACGCCGTTCAACCATCTCGCCGACGCGCCCGAGGAACTCCAGCTGATGGTCGAGTACGGCCTCTCGCCGCAGAGCGCGCTGGAGGCGGCCACGGTCAACGCTGCCGACCTGCTGGGGCTGGACGACGTGGGACTGGTCGAGGAAGGGTACCGCGCCGACCTCCTCGTCCTCGATTCGAATCCTCGCGAGGACGTGACGGCGTGGGAATCGACAACACGGGTCTTGGCAGCTGGGACCATCTGTCGGTGAGAAAGCCACGTCACAAGGTCTTTTATATCCAGGCATGGACCAAGTATATACATGAGACGGCTCCTGGCTGTCGGCCTCGTCGTCATGCTACTCGCCGGCTCTCTTCCGGCATTCGGGAGTCAATCGACGACGGCGACGAAGCAGACCATCACGACCTCCCAGGAGTTCGACAACGTGGAGTTCCGGATCGTCGTCTACGACAACAGTTCCGCACGGTGGACGTTCCACTACGAGCGCACGCTCGAGAACGACAGTGAACGACAGCAGTTCCGCCAGTTCGCCAAGCAGTTCAACAGCTCCAGCACTCCGCTGTACACGAATTTCAAGGAGAACGCGGTCGGACTCACCTCGAACGCAGCGAACCAGACTGGCCGCGTGATGAGAGCCGAGAACTTCTCGAAGAACGCCAGACTCGAGGGCGTCGGAGTGGAGAAGAATCTCGGCGTCGTCGAGATGTCGTTCAAGTGGACCTCGTTCACGTACATGGGCGACAACGGCCACGTCGCAATCGGCGACGTGTTTCAGGACGGACTGTATCTCGGGCAGAACCAGACGCTCGTCGTCGAACCGGGCAAGAAAGGAATGACGTTCACCTCTGCGAAACCGGCCCAGGGGCGGAACATGACCGGCGACACGCTCGCAGAGAGCGACAGCGTCTCCTGGTCCGGCGAGCAGAAGTTCAACGACCAGCGCCCGCTCGTGAAGTTCAAAGCGCCGAACCAGAACGTCTCGGCCACGACGACCACGACCAGCAGTGGGACTACCCCGCCCGGCCAGAACGGCGAGGAACCGACGTCAGACTCGCCGATGATGCTGTTCGTCGCGGCGGTCGTCGTCATCGTCGGTCTCGCCGCGGCGTTCGCGTGGCGACAGGGTGGGCTTGGCGGATTATCGACCGACGACGAGGGACCGGACGCCGGCCCCGGCGGTCCACCCCCGACCCAGCCCGAAAGCGGTGGTAGCACCGGCGGAGAGCCCGCGGTCAGCGACGAGGAACTCCTGACCGACGAGGCCCGGGTGAAGAAGCTGCTGCACGACAACGGGGGACGGATGAAGCAGGTGAACATCGTCGAGGAGACGGGGTGGTCGAAGTCCAAGGTGAGCATGCTCCTCTCGGAGATGGAAGACGAGGGCGACATCAGTAAGCTCCGGGTCGGCCGGGAGAACATCATCAGCCTCGACGGTCACGAACCCGACGCTGCCGGGTCACCTCTCGACGAATAACCCTCCTTTTTCACCCGCGCTCGCTTCGGTCGGGGGAGAGATATCGCCCGACTAATATGGCAAACCGGGACAGGGCGGCCCTGAAGCGCAACTGTTAAACGTTCAGTGGAACTACCCGGAAGTGCGAAGGACGCTCCGTTGGTGTAGTCCGGCCAATCATCTTGCCCTCTCACGGCAAGGACCAGGGTTCGAATCCCTGACGGAGCACTCCTCCTCCTGCCGTCTTCCGGTTTCGAGCTGTGGCACAGGACAATCATCATGTCGCCACAGGGCAATCACGTAACTCGGATTCCAGCATCGTCACGCAGTCATGCGATTCCGGCCAGTTGTCCGGCACGGAGACTCGCCGGATTCGGCACTCAGAAATATCCGACCCGGCGCACGCTGAAGGCGATCGAATCAGGTCTGCTGGTCGATGCCGTTTCGTTGAGTCAATCACTCCCCGCATCGACTATGACGTCCCGCGAGTCGTCGTTAGTTCAATTGCGCGGAGCCGAGGTTCGTTTGGGTCGGTTGTTTGTTGGGTTCGTGAGGCCTGGTTGTTGTCGCCTTATCGAACTAGAAGCCACTGTTGACGCTGAGCACACTCTCCAGATTGTGCGGAAGAAGCCACATAGCAATGGATATTTGAAATATTTGTACCACACAGGACCAAATGTTGTATTATTCGTAAATACGTCCAGTACGAGGTAACTACTTCGCGTTAGGCTTCGGCATCGTAGCCAGCGTCTTCGACGGCTTCGACGAGTGCCGTGACCTCCGCGTCACCCTCGACGCGGGCCTCTTCGCGTTCGTGGTCGGCGGTAGCGTCGGTTACGCCGTTCGTGTCGCGGAGTGCGTCTTCGACAGTCTGTTCGCAGTGTCCACAGGACATTCCTTCGACAGTGATGGTCGTCGTCATACACTCTAGGAAAAGAACTCCTATTTTATGTGGGTTTTCCCTTCGAAAGACAGATACTCTCCCCGGAAAGTTTTGGAATCGAACGCAGCTGTATCCAGTCCTGTACATTGTCAGGCCGTAGGTCTCGACTCCGGTACGACACCGACCTGGTTGAGTTTGCTGCCAGCGCCCGCGTCGGGAACGGCGATCAGTCTGAATGACCAAGTGGACCAGCGAGAGTTGGCCGGTATCGTCTGTGGCCTTCAGAACTCCGGTCGCTGTACGGCTTGTGGTGTGGATTTATCGTCGTTCGCGCGTCCGCTTACTGGAAGGACAGTCCGCAACCGCACTGCTGGTCGGCATTCGGGTTCTCGACACAGAACCCAGTTCCGTGTGCAGTCTCCTCGACGGTCACTTCGGTCCCCTGGAGGTACTGCTTGCTCGGGCCATCGACGAACACCACGACGTCGCCGTCTTCGCAGACGACGTCTTCGGGTTCGGGTGACGCGGCCAGTTCGAACTGGTAGGCGAGTCCGGCACACCCGCCGCGCTCGACGGAGACGCGGAGCCCAGCGGATTCGGTATCGTATCCCTGGGCCTGCAGGAGTGAGTGGATGCGCTTTTCGGCGTCGCGAGTGAGCGTAACCGCGTCGGCGTCCTCGAGCATGTGTCCGTGACATTTTCGCTCGGGTGTAGTAAGCGTAGTGCCGCTCCGGCGACAGGACGATGGTCATAGTTTTGCTGTCGCAACATCCACGATGTTCATTGTTGGGTAGATCGGCACAGGAGGTGATGGTGGTGTCAGCGCACACTGGCAGGCACCTCTCACTCCCGATGCACTCGACTATCCAAGCAGGGCTCGGTCGTGACGATTGTCTGGGTTGGTCATCCGTGCGGCCACGTCGTGGGTAAGTCCCTTCTATATTCGAACGTCTGTGTCGCCAGGTCCACTGGTTGGTGTGCTTCGAAGCGGGGGGTGGTCGGGAGGCCCGTCGTTGGGGTCGGCTACGTTACTGTGGGCGCAGTGATTGTATTGGTTGGGGTTGGCTCAAGAGCGCCAGAGGTCGTCTGGCAGCCTTGAACAGGGTAGCGGCCGATATAATTATAAAGAAATATAGTAAGCATATAAAACGTATGGTTTGTCACTTATAAAAACACCTCCATAAGGTTAAGAAACATTGTTTTATGTGGACTCTCAGCATGATAGTAGAATGAGAGAGAGATTATCACGCAGGCAGCTGTTGTCGGGCATGGCTGCCGGCACGACGGCTACTCTTGCTGGCTGTTCAGGCGGGAGTTCTAACGAGAACACGTCACCGAACGATGGTACGGGAACGAAGACCTACGGTGAAAGCCAGCTGAAAGATGAGATGACGGTCGCACTGTCGACCGACCCCACGGCTGGCGTCTGGGCAGTGTACGGCGGCGTGATGCCGTACTACACTAACGTCCTAGAACCCCTCATCTGGGTCAGCGATGACATGAAACTCGTCCCGTGGCTCGCGAGCGACTGGACATCAACTGGCGAGAAGACTTGGGAATTCACTATCCGCGACGGCGTGAAATTCCACAATGGAGACACACTCACCGCCGAGCACGTCGCCTGGTCGTTCAAGACCGTGCTCAACGAATGGTCGTACGCGCCCGGGTGGCTCCACGTCAAACCAGAGAACGTCAAGGTGCTCGACGACCGCACCGTCGAGTTCACCACGACGGACGTGTTTCCGACGTTCCCCGGCACCATCGCGCACAACATGGTCGCCATCCAGCACCCCGAACGGAGTCGCGAGAACAAGGAAGTCATCGGGACGGGGCCGTTCAAAGTCACGGACCGAAAGAAGGGACAGCGCGTCGAGACCAAGGCGTTCGAGGACTACTGGAAGGGCGCGCCGAATATTAAGTCACTCACGTACCGGGCTATCACCGACCCGACGACGCGCGCGCTCGCCCTCGAAAACCACAACGTCGACGTCGCATACTCACCACCGACCTCGAAAATCAAGTCGCTGTCCAACAACAATAGCACGAAGGTCAGCAAGCAGACGTCCCCCGGCGCGATGTACGTCGGCCTCCACAACTACAAGGAGCCGACGAGCGACCCCAAACTCCGGAAGGCGCTCAACTACGGGACCTCCCAGGCGAAGCTCGTCAAGTCCATCCTCAACGGCGTCGGCCTCCCTGCACGTGGACCCATCGCGAAGTCCATCTACTGGTCCGCCCACGAGAAGCTACCGACGTACGACCGGAATGTCAGGAAGGCAAAACAGCTCGTCAAGAAGTCCGCCTACAATGGTCAGGAACTGACGTTCCTTGTCAGCAACGGGACAACCAGTGGCCGAACAATCGCGACCGCACTCCAGGGATGGTACGACGAGATCGGGGTCAACGTCAAGATTTCACAGAGGGAGGAGGCGGCGTTCGCTGACGCGGTCCGGGCGGGCGACGGCCACCTGGTGCTAGAGAGTTCCAGTTCCAACAGTGGCGCCGCCGACTACCTCATCTACGAGACGTTCCACTCGAAGGGCGACGTCAACGAGCGGCTCTACAAACAGAACGGCACCGGACTGTACAACCCCGGTGGGAAAGTCGACACGCTCATCTCCGATGGCTTCCAGACGGGTGATAAATCAGAGAAAGAACAGAAGTACGAGAAAGCGCTGCAGATCATCATGAAAGACGAGGCCTGCGTGGTACCGTTGACCTACCAGCAGTACGTCGTCGGCTCCCGCACCGACGTGAAGGGTCTCGACCTTCGCCCCATCAACGAGATGGTGCGCTGGCCCGGCACCAAGCACGTGAAACAGTAACTCCCGCTGGCTTCCATTCTTCATGTTACAATTCCTCATTCGTCGATCCGCAACGATGTTGCTCGTCCTGTTCGGGGTGTCGGTCGTCACGTTTGGCCTGATGTTCGTCACGCCAGGCGACCCCGCAGAGACGATTCTCCGCAAGCAGATGGGGGGCCGAACACCCTCCCAGGAGGCAGTGGAACAGTTCCGGGAAGCACGCGGGCTCGACAAGCCGGTTCCCGTCCAGTACGTGAACTGGGTGGCCGACGTGCTACACGGCGACCTCCGGCAATCGTACTTCCAGGAGACGAAAGTGAGCACGATGATACTAGACAGGGCGATACCGACGCTCGAACTCGCCTTCGCTGGCATGGCAGTAGCGCTCGTCATCTCGATTCCAGCCGGCATCATCAGCGCCGTCCACCAGGGCCAGTTCCCCGACTACTTCAGTCAGTTCGGCGCACTACTGGGTATCTCGATGCCGAACTTCTGGCTCGGGTACCTGCTCATTATCGTTTTCTCGGTCCGCCTCGACATGTTCCCCGTGGCCGGTGTCGGCGGCTTGAGCCACTTGGTCCTCCCGGCGATCACGCTCGGGACGGGGATGGCCGCCATCATCACCAGACTCATGCGGTCGTCGATGCTGGAAGTCCTCGACAAGGAATACATCCAGACGGCGCACTCGAAGGGCTTGCGCGAACGCATCGTCGTGTACAAGCACGCGCTCCGCAACGCACTCATCCCCGTCATCACCATCGTTGGCCTCCAGTTTGGCTACGTGCTCAACGGTGCCGTCGTCATCGAAATCGTCTTCCAGCGCCCTGGGCTCGGCAATCTCCTCATCGACTCCATCTTCAGCCGGGATTATCCGGTCGTGCAAGGGCTGGTGCTGGTCATCGGCACGATATTCGTGCTGACGAACTTCGCTGTCGACATCGCGTACCGGTTCGTCGACCCCCGTATCTCCTTCGAAGGTGATACCCAATGAGCAACGTAGAAAACGGCTGGCGGTGGAGTCCGCGTAGAATTCCCGGGATGGTGCGGTCGTTCAAGAACTCCCGGAAGACCCAGCAGTTCCTCTCACACCGGCTGAACCTCGTCGGGTTGTTCTTCGTCTCGCTGGTGGTCTTCGCCGCGGTGTTCGCGGCTCCGATCAAAATCATGGGCGTGCCTGTGCAGCCGTTCTCGCTCGCACCGTACTCGCCGACCGAACAGAACCTGTTCAACCGACTCGCGGCCCCGTCACTCAAACACCCGATGGGGACCGACCAACTCGGGCGCGACATCTTCAGTCGAATCCTCTACGGGGCCCGGATCTCGCTCCGCATCGCCATCACCGTCGTCACCGTGACCCTCGCGATCGGGACGACGGTCGGCGTCGTCGCGGGCTACGTCGGCGGCTGGGTTGACGAAGCACTGATGCGCATCGTCGACATCCTGCTCGCCTTCCCGGGGCTCCTGCTCGCGCTCGTGGTCGCTGGCATCCTCGGCCCGAACCTGAACAACATCATGATCGCGCTCGCCGTCGTCGGCTGGACCCAGTACGCACGCGTCATCCGAGGCGAGACGCTATCCGTAAAGGAGAACGAGTACGTCAAGGCGGCACAACTGATGGGCGTGTCCAAACCACGCCTGCTCGTACGCCACGTCCTCCCGAACGTCGTCACACCGGTCATCGTGCTTGCGACGATGGACCTCGCCTACGTCATCCTGGGGACAGCGGGCCTGTCGTTCCTCGGACTCGGAGCGCAACCGCCGACGCCGGAATGGGGAACGATGCTCGCCAGCGGTCGGGACTACGTCACGTCCGCGTGGTGGATCGTGAACTTCCCCGGTCTCGCGATCATGATACTCGTACTCGGATTCAACCTCCTGGGTGACGGGCTCCGCGACGTGCTAGACCCCCGCGACCTCGGTAACGTGGAGGGGAAGGGTCTATGACGGACACGGACCCGCTCCTCAACGTCGCGGATCTACAGACGAAATTCGACACGCGCGAGGGAACCGTCCACGCCGTCGACGGCGTGTCGTTCACCGTCGAAGAAGGCGAAATCGTCGGCATCGTCGGGGAGTCCGGCAGCGGCAAGTCCGTCAGCGCGCTCTCGCTCGTCCGACTTGAGGACCCTGGCCACATCACTAACGGCTCCATCCGATTCAAGGGCACTGAGATGACCGAAGCCGACGACCGCACCATCCAGCGGATTCGCGGCGACGGCATGGCGATGGTGTTTCAGGACCCGATGGAGACGCTGAACCCCGTGTTCCCCGTGGGCGAACAGATCGAGGAGTCGCTGAAAGTCCACGACGACCAGGCCGACCAGCGGCTGCTCGACTACCTCCACGTGCCGCTGTTCAGCGACCGCTCGGAGCGCGCCGAGCGCCGCGAGCGTGTCACTGAGCTGATGGAGCAGGTGGGCATCCCGTACCCCGGCGAGCGCATCGACGACTACCCCCACGAGTTCTCCGGGGGGATGCGCCAGCGTGCGATGCTCGCCATCGCGCTGGCCCGAGAACCCGACCTGCTCATCGCCGACGAGCCGACGACGGCGCTGGACGTCACCATCCAGGCGGCCATCCTCGACCGCCTCAAGGAACTCAACGAGAACCTTGGAATGTCGATCGTGCTCATCTCACACGACTTCGGCGTCATCGCCGAAATCTGCGACAAGGTTCTCGTGATGTACGGCGGCGAAATCATGGAGGCCGGCAGCACCGAGCAGGTGCTCACCGACCCACAGCACCCGTACACGCGCGCCTTGCTGGAATGCATGCCACAGAACACGCCTCGGAAGGAGCCGCTGCGTATCATCGACGGCCAGGTGCCGAACCTGCTCGACCCCGAACCGGGCTGCATGTTCGCACCACGGTGCCCGCACGCGACCGACGCCTGCGTGGGCCACGACATCGATCACATCGACTGCGGTGACGATCACTCCGTGGCCTGCTGTCATCTCGACGCCATCGAGGGTGACGCGGGCGTCGAAAGGGGGGATGCGTCGTGAGCGTAGACCGCACATTGCTCGAGATCGACGGCCTCTCGAAGGAGTTCCCGACCGACGACTCCTTCCTCTCCGGCGTGCTCGGCACGCGAGGGTACCTGAAGGCCGTTCAGGACGTCTCGTTATCCATCGACAAGGGCGAGACGCTCGCGCTGGTAGGGGAGTCCGGCAGCGGCAAGTCGACACTCGCGAATCTCGTCACGGGCCTCCACGAACCGACGGCGGGCGACGTCCGGTTCGAAGGCGAATCGCTCGAGACGGCGACCAGCCGCACGCAGGACACCCTAGCCGACATCGGCATGGTCTTCCAGAATCCGAAAGGGAGCCTCGACCCGCGCGTGACCGTCCGGAAAGCCATCAAGGAACCGATGCACGCCGCGGGGTGGAGTCGCGAGCGCCGCGAGGAACGCGTCGACGAGCTAATGGACATCGTGGACCTCCAGTCGAACTTCGGCAGCCGCTACCCCAACGAACTGTCCGGCGGCCAGGCCCAGCGCGTCGCCATCGCGCGGGCCGTCGCGCTCGACCCGAAGCTACTCGTGCTCGACGAACCGGTGTCCGCGCTCGACGTGAGCGTCCAGGCGAAGATCCTGAACCTCCTCATGAAGCTGCAGGATGAACTCGATCTGACCTACCTGTTCATCGCGCACGACCTCAACGTCGTCGAACACATCGCGGACCGCGTCGCCGTAATGTATCTCGGGAAAATCATGGAGGTCGCACCAACCGAACAGCTCTTCGAGAACCCGAGTCACCCCTACACCGAGTCGCTGCTCTCGGCAATCCCCGAAATCACGCCCGGGGGACAGAACGACCGCATCGTGCTCCAGGAGGACCCACCGAGCCCGGTGAACCCGCCGTCAGGATGCGTGTTCCACACGCGCTGTCCGGCAGCCGAAGAGCGCTGCACCCGGGAGGTCCCGGACGGCCACGAGGTCGACGACGGCGAGTCGCGGTGTCACTTCGCGGAGGAGGTCTACGCGAGTGAGTGACGACGCCGGCGACGCGTCGGCCCCAGGAGACGATGACATCCCGGAGGGCGACGACCCAGGTCACTCGCTCCCTGAAAGCGACCTCAACTACCCGACGCTGACGTTCGATGACGGCGAGATCGCCGAGGACGGCGCGTTCGATCTTTCGACGTCCACCGATCACGACGAGATGGCCGAGATAGCCGAAGACCTCGCAGGCGCGCTCGCGAGCCACGACCTCGGCGTGGCCGCCCCGGAGGGTTTCGTCACGTTCGGCGTCGGGCCCCAGCGCGTGGACGTCACGTTCGACCCGGATGACGACGACCGGGGGGATTTGGAAGTGACGTTCCGGCTCTCCGCGAAGGCTATGCTCGTCGGCGACGATGCAAGCGACGTGGTCGGCTCCCGTGGCGACCGGGGCTTCGTCCCGCTTTCGATGCTCACGCAGGACCGCGATCACTACCGCTGTTACAACTGGATCGACGACCCGGAGAATCCAGACTGACCTCGCGGCGGGCTTGAGCAGCCGGCTGGCCAGTCGGCCTCGAGTGGCCCGACGCCGGTTTCGGCGTCACTGAATCTTCGTCGCCAGGGACACGCGCCATCCGGGGTTTCGAGACGTAGATCTGCACCCAGTTCGTGATGAGCAGCCCCACGACGATGGCCCAACTCGCGGTCCAGAGGGATCCGAGGCCGATTCGCAGGGCCTTGACGACGTTCGATACGAACGTGCGGCCATGAGTTCCTCCTGTCGGGCCTCAGTTCGGTGGTGATTCGGCGTGGACGACCTCGGCGAGGCTATCGAGTTGCGCCGAGACGTGCGTACACTCCCCGGCGAGGTGGAGAACGAGGTCGTCGAACGCGATGATGCCGACGATTCGTCGTCAACGACCGGAATCCGGCGCACGTGGGCGTCGGTCAACGAACAAACGCACGGTCAACCGCCTCGGGGATACTCACCGTAGGTGGCGGCTACCGAGCCTCTGAAACTCGGTCAGATATCGGGACTTCCCAGAAGAGAATCGCCCCTGACCCAACGATGAGGACGGTTCCTGCAACGGCCAATGCAAAAAGCGGCGATACGAGGTCCGAGATAACACCGCTCCCCAGCTGGAATGGAACCACAGTCACGCCGCTAACCATCGCCATCGCACTCAACACTGTCGCTCGACCGACCGTTCCGATGCGGTCATTGACGTACTGCCCGGCAAACGACCGCGTTACGTCAGCCAATCCTCGAGCAACCAGAAACGTCGGTAATGCAAGAATCGGTACAAAATACATCCCGATTAGCGCCGTCCCGACGACGAACGGCAGGACTAGAAACCACATCCGGATTCCAATGGTTTCCCTAATTGTACCGGTGTAGTAACTCAAAACCGCGCCGAAGAGACTGTACGCCGCATAGAACCACCCGAGGAGCGACTCGACCTGTCCAGGAGAGACGCCCAAATCAACGACGACCGTCTCGAATATCGGCTGGAGAAACACGAAGACGAGGTACGTCACTGCAGCGTACAAAACGTAGTAATAGAGGATGAGTGCTCGAATATTCCGTCGCGAGAGTGCTTCCTTGACGATGCCGAGTGTCCGTTCGAGACCGAGTTCCTCGGTGTCCGCCCTTTCGTAAGTGTCCGGTTCGTCGAGTGTGAGGAGAACGAGTGCCCCAACTCCTGTGACTACGGCAGCAACGAACCACGGCAGTGAGAGGTCGAGACTGCCGAGATACCCACCGACGACCGCTGCAATAGCGCCGACCGCCAGTGAGGCCGATTCCCCACGTCCTCGAACGCGGGCAAATTCGCTCTCTGAGAGTTCGTCCGTGAGTGTATCGTACAGCCACGCGTCCTCACTTCCCGACCGGAAATTGTAACCTGTCGACCAGAAGACATAGAGGATGGCCAGCGTGTGAAACGAATTTGCAAGGCCGATTCCGACGAGGGTCGCTGCGATGAGTACCGTGCCGACGAGCAGACTGTCTCGCCGACCGATGCGGTCGCCGATGTAGCCCGTCGGAATCTCGCCGAACACCGTCGTCAGATTATAGATTGCTTCCAGAATTGCAATCTGGGTGAAGTCGAGTCCCTGTGCAAGAAAGAAGAGGTACATAATCGGTCGGTAGAACTCGACTGCCTTCGTCGACTTGTACAGGTAGTATTTAAGAACGTTTCCGGAAGCCGACGTAGGCCAGTGTCGGAAAGAGAGACTGCCCATAGAGAGACGTGTTGATGGACACCGACAATTGAATTCCGTTATTATCGCACACTGGAATCGTAATATCGAAACGACGGACGAGGAGCATTTCTCTGCGATTGACTCCGTTGAAGATAGATATGCCGACAAGCCACAGTTCGACGACAGACCCTGCTCACCTTATTCGACCAGGAAGGGATTTACGAGTACTACTGTCGGTTACAGGGCAAAGACACGTGTGGTGTCATGCTCGTCGGTAATGTCGCGCCCGGACCGACGTCCGAGAAATACGAAGCGCGGTGAAGAGCCATTGGGAAGGCCAACGATAACTGTCTGGTCGAACACCGTATCCTCGTACTCCGTCTCCGGTTCGATTCGTCGGACAGTTGCAGGGATTCCTTCGTTCACTTTCATCGTTCTGTTCGTCTTTTCGAAGAGTGCTGCCGGGACGTATTCGGATTCGAACTATGGCTTCGCTTCGAAGACCAGACTGGTCGACGTCTCTGCTGCGCGGCGAAAGCGGGTAAATCCACCCTCAGTGACGACCTCATGGGTTCGTTCCTCTCCCGCTTGTGCACCGAGACCGTAGCCGACGTCCTGACTGAGCGAATTCGGTGTACAGGCTACTGTCGAGATCGAGTACGCGAGGCGGCCAAACGGGGAGAGGTTGTCTTCGACCCGGTCCTCGGCATAGGGTTCGACGATCATCCACGCCCCGTCGTCGGTGAGCGTCTCGTGGACGTGGGCCGCCACACCGACGGGATCACCCATATCGTGGAAGCAGTTGAACATGGTTACTAGGTCGTAGTCGGTTCCGTTGTACTCCCTCGCGGTCGCCACCTCGAAGTCGACGCGGTCGGCGACGCCCGCCGTTTCCGCTCGCTCGCGCGCCACCGCAATCGATGCTTCGTGGTAGTCGATACCGACGACCTTCGAATTGAGGTACGCTTCGGCCATGCGGATCGTCGGTGCGCCGTGCCCACAGCCCACGTCCGCGATTCGACCGCCGGCTTTCAGCGCGGCATCTATCCCGTCGAGTGCAGCGATCCATTCGAGCAGGTAGGCCCCGTAGGACGGTCCGAAGAAGCGTTCAGTACCGTGAAACACGTCCTCGTCGTGTTCGTGCCAACCGATGCCCTCACCCGTTCGAAACGCCTCGCGGAGTTCGGGTTCGATCTTGGACGCCGATGCGACCAGCTGGAACGCACCCGGCATGAACACCGGGCTTTCCCTGTCGGCTAAAACGTACGCCTGCTCGGGTGAGAGATCGTAGCGGTCGGGTTCGGGATCGTAGTTCACGTACCCGCCGGCGGCCTGCGAGCGCAGCCACTCTCGAACGTAGCGTTCCGAGGTATCCGTTTTCTCGGCCAGTTCGACGGATGTGAGCGGCCCGGCGTCGTCTAGTACCGCATAGAGATCGAGTTCGTCGCCGATGACGGCCAGCGCGGCGTGGACCGTCGCGCCGAGGTCGACGAGCGACGTTTCCACGAGTTCGGTCAGTTTCTCTTCGTCGATCGGGTCTGCTTCCGCTCGGGTGTCAGTTGTCATGGTTCTGTTGCTACACGGGTTTCAGGTGTTCACTTCGGAGTTCTTCGTCCGTGTCGTCCTTCCCGTGGACGTCGTGCGCGTGGTTTTTCGCCAATTCGACCGCTCCTTTTTCGTTTTCCGATCGAATGATGAACGGCAATCGGCTGCTGCCGCTTCACGGTCGAACTCGTGTACTTGCGCCACTTCTGCCCACCTTCAGATACACCATCGACTGCTACCGAGATAAACATGATTAAAGATGGTATTTATTTTGGGAGTTCTATTTGACAGTACCCGTTTCCTTGCCTCCAGTGTCCGAATTTGTTCCACCAACCAAGGGGTAGAAGAAGTCCACGATAGTGAACAGACCCTCTATACTCAGCGGTCTACCATATTTCTAGATTAGCAACCTCCTGGAAAATCCGGCAAATCGTGGTTGCCTATACGGCACCGAAGGGGGTTCGAGCGGGCAACGCGACGAGGCAACGAGGTCGACGTAATCGAATACGACTGGGCCTCTCCAGCAAAGGCGTCGGTCATCAGTTACAGGCACGATGGGTCCGCGGCCCGCTCCTCAACGCGTCTTTGTCCTCGTCGTCGGTGTCCAGCTTTCAGGCGTCGACCGGAACCGTCGATCTGCTCTCTATCGACTACTCACGAAGGAAGGAGTCGACTTCAGCCGAGACCATCTCCGGCGCTTCGGCGGGGCCACTGTGGCTAACACCGTCGAACTCGACCAGTCGGCTATGCGGAAGCGCCTCGTGGACAGCGCGGGCGCTATCGCGGAGGAAGTCTGGACCGTCGGTACCGGTCAGCACGAGCACGGGGGCGTCGACGTCGAGACGGTCAGGAAGCTGGTACCGCTCGACGGCACGGTTCATCCGGACGACCTCCTCTGCGAGGTCCACGCAGTCCGGCCAGACTGGCCACTCTGCCAACCACGCGTCGAGATCGTCGATTCCCTCGGGGTGGAGGACCTGCTCGATGTAGCGTTTCACCGCCTCACGGCGTTCGTCCTTCTCGACGAGTGCCTCCATGCGGTCTGCAAGATCGGCCTCCTCCCGGAAGTCGTCGGGGAGGACCGCCGGTTCGTACGCGACGACCGCCTCGACCGCTGCATCCGTCGCGGCCTCGATTGCAGTGAGTGCGCCGTAGGAGTGGCCGAACAGGACCGGATCGCCGTCAACGGCGTCGACGAGCGTTCGTACGTCCCTGGTCTCCCGTTCCAGCACCTCGTCGGCGCTTGTCTCCGCTGGATCGTCGAGACGGGTGCCGAACCCCGGCCGCTGGGGGACGATAGCGGCGTACTCTTCGAAGTGGGGGATGACCGGGTTCCAGTACTCCCGGGGGGCCATCCCCCCGTGGAGTAGGATCAGCGGCCGACCGTCGCCGTGTCGTTCGTAGGATAACTCCGTACCATCTGCGGACTGTCTCGTCTGCATGCATCGCTACGTTCGAGAGCGACCGGGCTAAGCCGTTCTCTCAGTGATGGGGCCGTACAAATGGGGGCGGCTGGACGCTGGGGGAGACGCTAGCCGAAGCAGATTACACCGGGACTGATGCCGTCACGGTGACGCTGGCCACGAAGGGTGGGCGGTTTCACCCGTATCCGATGGAAATCCGCACCTCCCCAGTTCTACACATTCGGACCGTGTAACTGGTCGCAAGAACCCTCCCGAAAGGACTACTCGACCAGGTAATGCGCTCGTTTCATGTCGCTGGAAGAGAACTCCACAGCTACTATATCGGCTCGGAAGTTGATTTCTCACACGTTTCATGACGCAGGAATTAGGTCCTCTTGCTCGAAAGCTGTCGCTGCCGTATTACGAAGACGCCCTCCCAGCACACGACAGTTTCCATGCCAACCGAGTCCGAAATCTATCGATTCGTTTAGCAGACGAGTGGAGTAGAACCGTCGAGAGAGACGTTCTTTCTGCAGCGACCTGGCTACACGACATTGGTCGTCCACTGGAAAGGTCGGGAGAGATCGAACATCACGACGAGTGGGCCGCAGGAGAAGCGGAGAATCTTCTCGAGACCGAAGAGGTGACAGTTGACCGGATCGATTCCGTCAAACACTGTATCCGAACACACAGCATTCGGTCTAGCTCCCCAGAGCCAGCGACGCCCGAGGCCAAACTACTCTTTGACGCAGACAAGTTGGAAGCTGCTGGAGCACGTGGTATCGTTCGTATGGCCTGTATCGTCGGCGAGAGATCGGGTCGAACAGGCGAAAAATACGCTATCATCGATAACTCATCAGTTTCTGGAATGGCCACATCGGACCTCCCAGATATCACTCTCCTTCGAGATTGGGCAAAGGAGCGTCTGGATACGTTGTACACTTCACCGGGACGTCGTCTTGGAAAGTCCCGATGGAGTTTCATGGAGGATTTCTTCGCACAGTTTAGTAAGGAGATAGGGGTCGAGGGAGAGAGATAACTCGTTTCAGTCGCTCTGTGATGCTCCTGACACGAACCTTCGCAGTGAATCACCGGGAAGCGAGTCCCGCGCACCGAACGAGACGCTCTGTACGGGGAAGGGTCGTCTAGAACGCGGAGACATCGTGATTTTACCGCTATCGCCTTTCTCTTCTGACGACCCTCCGGCCGTTGGGTCGTCAGGACACGATACCGACATAATTCCAGGTGACGACGAGTGCGAGGACGAGCAGGGCAGTGGCAGGCAGGGCCTCCGGAAGAGAGTCGCTAGCTTTGACGTGCGTGGCGATCGCTCCGACCAGTACGACGACGACGAGGATTCCCCCGGCGAGAGCGAAGGTGTCCGTCGTGACGAAGGCCACGAGCAGGCCGAGGGCTCCGAGAAATTCGAGGCTTCCAGTCACGACCCGGAACCACTGTGGATAACCGAACCGTTCGAAATCCTCGACGTGCGTTTCCGTGCCGACGAGTTTCGTTCCCCCTGCCCCGACCATCGCGACGCCGAGCAGTCCCTGGAGGGCAAGGAGTGCTAGTTCTACGCGACTCATCCACAGGCCTCCTCTCGGACGGAGTTGAATTCCTCGACGATCACTCGCTCTGGGGGACTCTGCGTATCTTTGACAACCGCGCAGAGGCCCCTATCGAGGGCTCTTCCTTTACTATGCCGGGGGAAGGAATCCTTGCGGGCTCGCTCGGGGCGACTGCCCTGTTCTGCTACTGTGGGGGTGTAGGACGCTGTTTCGGTATTCGTTCGATCGTCAGTCGATGATTCGTCGCTCATCGCGTGTCACAGTAACCATGTCGTGGCAGTAGGCCTGTCCCCCACATTCGTGGGTGCGTTTATATTGCGTTCTAAGCGTACGCTCGAGGGTAGCTGTCGCTATGCCGACCCTAGAAGTTCCGTCAGAACGTTGTGCTGTGCCCGCTGGAGGTGTTCCCTGACTGTCGAGGGGTCGAGTTCAACCGCGGCGGCAACGTCCTCGGTCGTCGCCTCCCGCGGAACGGCGAAGTAGCCCATGTCGAATGCGGTCGTCAGCACCCCTCGCTGGCGGTCGGTGAGCGAATCGAGGGGGTGGTCCGGACCGGTGTAGTCGGTAATCCTCCGGAGAAACACGTTCATGCCTGCATCCTCGTGTTCGTCGACGCTGCGTGAGATGTCGTTCTGTGTACCGATAAGTGAGACGTCGATGCCATTTGACCCGACCTGGATATCGTCCTGGGAAATCTCCATTTCGTGAGGCGATTGCATGGAGTTCTCGGCAGCTAGGTTTCCGACTTTGCAGAGATATACGATATCTTCGCCCGACGCGTTGAGTTCCTCCCACCATTCGACGACATCCAACTCTGCCAGTCGCTCCTCGCTTATGGACGACGCGACCGTCACGGCCCACAGACAACCGTCGCCCCGGCACTGGAGCTCCACGAGATCGCGAAGACGGGCTTCGCGGCACAGAGAGATGAAATCCCCGAGTCCCAGTGACTCGAGCGCTTCATCCGGGATATGAATCTCTGCTTCACGCATTCTAGTACCGAGAACAGTCGTCGATCGTGAAATGCTTCACGAACGTCAGGTACTGCTCGCGTCGAGATTCCCGGCTGACCGAATCGAGACGAATTATGTGTCTGTCGTTTGCAGGGGCTCGCATGGGAAACGAGGCGAGCGAGGAGGACGATACGTTCCTTTCGCCCGACGACGCGTTCACTGCAATTGGACACGAAACCCGCATTCAAATTCTGGAAACGCTTGCAGCGGCCGACAGGGCCAACAGACCACTGGCGTTCTCGGAACTCCGTGACCGCGTCGGAACTATCGACTCGGCGCAGTTCAACTACCACCTCGACAAACTGGTCGGTCACTTCGTAGAGCGGACCGACGACGGCTACGGGTTCCGTCCAGCGGGAAAGCGCGTGGCCGAGGCTATCCTCTCGGGGGCGGTAACCGACGACCCCGTCTTGGAACTGACACAGATCGACCGGACCTGTCAGTACTGTGGCGCTCGAATCGAGTTGACCTACCGTCAGGAACGGGTTGCTACCTACTGTCCGGAGTGTGCCGGAACGTACGGAAACAGCAATATTCGCGATCGAGTGGAAGCTATACCGGACGAGTACGGCTTTCTCGGCAACCTGGATTTGCCACCTGCGGGGATAACGGACCGCACCCCGACCGAAGTACACGAGGCCGCACAGACGTGGAGCCTCTCCGACCGTCTGATGGCTGCCGGTGGTACGTGTCCTCGATGTTCGGCAACGCTCGAGGAGTGGACAAACGTCTGTGAGGACCACCAGCGTGCCGATGACGGTTGCGACGAATGCGAGAACCGGTACGCAGTCCTGCACTCCGCCAGTTGTACTAACTGTACTTTCGACCAGCGTGTCCCGTTCGGTCTGTCTCTTCTCGACGACACGAAAGTGCAAGCCTTCTTGACCGGTCACGGAATCAATCTCGTATCTCCAGCGTACGACCGGTACTCGTCGGTGATGATGGACTACGAAGAGTCCGTTCTCGATACCGACCCGTTCGAGGCACGATTCACGTTCACCGCCGAAAGCGACGCGATCAGCCTGACCGTCGACGACGAGTTCGACGTAGTCGACGTGTCGAAACACGGTGCCCCTGATACGACTTAGCCAGTACAGTAAGAAGTCCTACAAAAACGTTCTTTCGGGAACGGATTTGTGTCCCTCGCAGGTAACGCCGGTATGGTCTCGCTGGTCCGCCGCTACTACCTCTACCGTGGAACGCTCTCTCCCGGCTTTTACATCCCGGTCTCCGTGATCTACATGGAGGCGCAGGGGCTCGGACTCGCCGACATCGGGTTCGTGCAGGGAGCATTCCTGTTCTCGATGGTCGTCTCGGAGCTTCCGACCGGCTACCTCGCCGACCGACTCGGCCGCCGCACCGCACTTGCGCTCGGTAACGGCATCGTGGTCGCGGTGATGCTCGGGTTCACCGTCGCCGACTCGACGCCGGCGTTCACCGCCGTCTACGCGGTGTGGGCGGTCGGATGGACCTTCCGAACGGGGACGGCTGACGCGTGGCTGTACGAACTACTCGCCGAGCGGGACGCCGAGGACGAGCACGCCCGGATCAGCGGCCGCGCCGACTCGACCCTGAGAGTCGTCTCTGCGATAACGGCGCTTTCCGCCGGCCTTCTGTACACCATCGACCCGGCCATCCCGTTCCTGGCGAATGCGGGACTGGCGGCACTCGGCCTCCCACTGCTGTCGACGCTTCCGAAGACGAGAGGAGTCGGCGACGAGGACGGCGAACGGATGGGCGTCCGAGAGGCCGCCCGCGTGTTGCGCGCGAAGCTCACACAGCCATCGATTCGGTGGATCGTGGTCTACGCCGCGCTGTTCAACCTCGCCTTCTCGGTGACGCGGGTGTTCGAACAGCCCGCTATGCGGGCCGTCGGCGTCCCCATTACCGGGCTGGGGGTTCTCTACGCCGGATTCAAGCTGGTCTCGGCGGTCGCTTCGGGTGCGGCCGGACCGTTGCAGGACCGCCTCGGAACCCGCGGGGTGCTCCTGTTGCTCGTTCCCGTCGTCGGGGTCGCGTACGCGAGTTTCGCCGTCGTCCCGCTGCTGTTGGTCCCTGCGCTGTTCCTCAGACGCGGCATCCAGCGAGTCACCCGCCCGGTCCGCAACGAGTACGTCAACGACCGACTGGAGGACGTGGGTCGTGCGACGGTGCTGTCGGGCGTCTCGATGGCGCTCACGCTCGCGTCCGGCACCGCGAACGTCCTCGCCGGCCGAGTCGCGGCGGTCGTCGGTCCGGTGACGTTCCTCTCGGCGACCGGCGTGGCCGTCGCAACTCTCGGCGGACTCCTCTGGCTCGTGACGCACCCCGTCCGGGAACCCACCGCCGACCCCGCGCCGTCGTAGTGCCCAGCGCACTCGGCGAACCGGCTCGTTCACCTCCGATTCGTCGACGCTCGGAGTACAGGGCAGTCACCACTCGGGGCGAGAGCAGCACGTCAACAACGCTACAATAGTGTCCTTCAGGAAACACTTACACCCCAGTTCGACGAACGAGTCACGTATGCTCATCGCAGGAAGCGACGCCGGGATACATCAGATAGCCGATATAGAAGGGCCCGGGGACACGACCGTACGGAACGTTCTCGACGCCGGTTCCGTCGTGCGAGTTCGGAAGTTCGAAGCGTTCGAGGGGGCGTTCGCGGCCACGGAAACGGGGCTGTATCACTCGCCCGACGGAACCGAGTGGACGAAACTGGCAGTTCCTCGGGAGAAGGTGTACGCAGTCGGCGCGAGCCCCGATGGCAGGCTGTACGCGGGGACGCGCCCCGCGCACGTCTACGTCGCGCAGGCGAGCGGGGAGGACGACTCCCTTCACGAGTTGGAGTGGCAGGAACTCCGCGGATTTCAGGAGCTGCCGTCGCGCGACGAGTGGCGGTTACCCCGCCACGAGAACCTCGCGCAGGTCCGGGACCTCCACGTACATCCCGCGGCACCCGACCGGGTCGTCGCCGGCGTAGAGGTTGGCGGCGTCCACGTCAGCGACGATAGAGGAGAGACGTGGACGGAGCGCCGCGAGGGGGTCGACGACGACGTCCACGAACTTCGGGTGGTCGGCCCGGACGAGTTCGTCGCCGCGACCGGATTCGGACTGTTCCGCACGGCGGACGCCGGACGGTCGTGGACGCCGCTCGACCAGGGACACGAACAGCGGTACTTCCGGTCGGTGTTCCCGGTCGACGGCGAGATTTACGCCGGCGGCGCGCTCGCCCACACGGCGACCTGGGAGGACGACGACGCTGACCCGGCGTTGTTCGTATTCCGTGACGGCGAGACCGTCGAGCAGGTCGAGCATCCGCGCCCCGACGAGACGATCACCGGGATGACCGCCGTCGACGGAGCCGTCGTCGCGGCGACCCACCGCGGAACGGTACTGATGCGACGGCGCGACGGCTGGACCGTCGCCGGCTCGCTCCCCGTTTCCGGCCAGCTCGCGGGGAGCTACACGCCCCTGCTGTGGTTCGACGACTGAACTCCACGAAGACGACGTCCGTTCAGCCCCGTTCTCCCTACCTCCGGCGGAGCCGCAATACCTGTCGATTTCTGGAATCTGGACGGGGCCTCGGTACCGCGTTTCCGCCACCAGCGCATCCGTCGGCTCGCCAATCGAGCCCAAAACCGCCGTCGTCGTACGTACCGGCCACTTTGCATGCGGTCTGGCGAAGTGGAAAAGTACATACATTTATATGAAAGACATTCTAACGTTATCACGCCATGCAATCACTTACCGAACCGGCATGGATGGTACAAGCACGGAACTGCGTCAGGAAACCGTCGACGGGGGGTGAATGACGTGGTGGGAACTCCGTTGTGGCTGCTGGGATTCCCCAGTCCGGTGGTCGAGTTCTTCCTGTTCGGTGTTCTGTTGTTCCTCGTCACGTCGCTCTACCTCGCGGCAAACATGGAACCCTTCGAGGGCATCGAAGGAGAGGACCGGCGTGAACAGCGCGTCGAACCGGGGGCCACCACGGAGGACTGACCGATGAACTGGTTCATCCTCCAGTCCTGGGGACAGGACCTCGGCATACAGTACAGTTCGACGATGGCGATGGTCTTTTTCGTCCTCTTTTCGGTCCTGATGCTCGGAATCGGCTTCGTTGCGAGCCGATACATGCAGTCGGAGGAGGACTACTACGTCGCAGGGCGGAGCGCGGGCATCTTCGTGGTCGCGCTCTCCATCTTCGCCTCGACCCAGAGCGGATGGGGTATCGTGGGCCTGGCGGGAACCGTCTACGCGTTCGGTATGGAGTTCATGATGTTCGCGACGACGGTCATCATCATGTCGTTCGTCATCTCCTACTGGCTTCTCGGTCGGAAGATGCGCGTGCTGGGAACGACCATCGACGCCATCACGGTCCCGGACGCGATGTACCATCGCTTCGAGGACGAACGGGTCCGCCTGCTCGGTGCGACGGCGGTGTTCCTCGGGTCGATGGGCTATCTCGCCGCACAGTACGCCGCACTGGGAATCATCATGTCCGTCATCTTCCCCGTCGGGTTCATCACGGGGCTGGTTATCGGTCTCGCGGTCGTCGGCGTCTACACCGTGGTCGGCGGCATCCTCGCGGCCATCTGGTCCGACGCCATCCAGGGGGCAATCATGGCGCTGTCGGGCGTGCTGACGTTCTTCTTCATCGTCACGTCGAGTCCGGGCGGCGTCGGGCAGATGGTCACCACCGTCCAGTCGGAGTTCCCGTCTTTCTTCAACTTCACGCTACTCGGCGAGGCGGGCATCCCCATCGGCGTGTTGCTCTCCATCCTCATCATCAACCTGACGCACGCGGGACAGCCCCACGCCATCACGAAGTTCTACATGATCAAGCGCGTCTCCCTGCTGAAGTGGGGAGCGTTCATCACGGGAGCGGCGTACCTGATGACGACGCTGTACTGGTGGGCCGGTCCGTACGTCAAAGCGGCCGTGGCCCGCGGCGACGTCGCCAGCCTCCAGAGCCCCGACGCGGTGTTGCCGGTCGCGCTCATCAACTTCGCCCCCGACATCGTCACGGCGTTCGTGCTGACGGGCATCGTCTCCGCCATCATGTCGTCGAGCAACGCCTTCCTCAACGTCGGCGCCTCGGCGATCACGCACGACTACCTGAAGGAGTACCGCGAGGCGGAGATGACCGACGATCAGGAGGTGTTGTACGGTCGTCTGGCGACCGCGGCCATACTGGTAGTCGCGGGCGTCATCGCCGCCACCTTCCCGGGCCTCATCTTCGTCCTCGGCGCAGCGGGGTGGGCTATCTTCGCGACGGTCATCTTCCCCGGCGTCGCCATCGCGTACAACTGGAAGGGTGCCACCACCGAGGGTATCCTCTGGGGTGGTAGCGTCGGCCTTCTGCTGACGCTCGCGCTCGCCTACGGCGGGCAGTACTTCGACGTCTCGCTGCCGATGGGCTTCTTCGGCGGCCAGGTCGCCCAGGTCGTCGGACTCGTCGTGTTCGTCGCCGTCTCGTGGGTCACCTCGTCGGCCGAGTACGACGACCTCGCGCCGTCGGTTCGTGCGGCCCTCGACACGGGTCGACTGAAGGGCGGTCGCCTCCCGGGAACGGTCGCGGCCGACGGCGGTACCGAGGCGGACGACTCCGACCTCCCCGACGACTGGGCGGACCGTATCGACGAGTAACCGACGCATCACTACTATCGTTTCAACCAATGCAAGACGACACGGACTTCGCGATCCTCCAGGACGACGACCCGAACGACTACGAGTTCCAGAAGCTGTTCGAGCCGACGAGTATCGGCGAACTCGACCTCCGCAATCGCCTGATGATGACCGGGCACACGACGAACTACGCCCGGGGCGCAGAGATCACGGACACGCTGATCGACTACTACGTCGAACGCGGCGAGGGCGGCATCGGTCTCATCGTGATGGCCTACCTCGCGAACCACCCGTCGACCGTCTCCGGGAGCGCCATCCACGGCTGGGACGACGACATCGTGCCCGGCCTCCGGCGACTCACCGACGCGGTCCACGAGACGGGTGCGAAGATTATCTGCCAGAACCTCCACTACGGCCGGCAGATCACGAGTCTCGTCTCGGAGCAGCCGGTGCTCTCCTCGAGCGACGTCCCGGGGCCCGTGAACCGCGAGATGCCCAGGCAGATGACTCGCGACGAGATTAGCGAAATCGTCGAGGCGTACGCGAACACGGCCGCTATCGTCCAGCGCGGCGGCTTCGACGGCGTCGAAATCCACTCCGGCTACGGCGGCTACCTCCTCTCGCAGTTCCTGTCGCCCTACGCCAACGAGCGCTCCGACGAGTACGGCGGGTCCCTGGAGAACCGCCTGCGAATCGTCTACGAGACGCTCGACGCGGTCCGCGACGCGGTCGGCGAGGAGTTCGTCGTCGGGTTGCAGGTCAACGCCACCGACGACGCACCCCACGGCATGGGCGTCGAGGAGTACGAGGGGGTCGCTCGCCGCCTGGCGGCCACCGACCAGGTGGACTACCTCGTCGTCAAGGCGGGAACCTACGAGAAACAGGACTACATCGTCCCCGACATGCAGCGCGAACGCGCGCTGCTGGCACCGATGGCCGGGCGCATCCGGAACGCCGTCAGGGAGGAGAACCCGGACGTCACCGTCGCGACGACGGGGCGGATCACCGACCCGAGGACCGCCGACCGCGTACTCCGCGAGGACGCCGCCGACCTCGTCTCGATGACCCGCGGACACATCGCCGACCCCCACGTCGCACGGAAGGCGAAGGAGGGTCGTCTCGACGAACTCATCGAGTGTATGGGCTGCAACCAGGGCTGTATCTCCCGCATCTACGACGGCGCGGCCTGTCGGTGCGTCCTCAACCCCGCGACCGGGTTCGAGGACGAACTGGGCGCTGGAACGCTCGACGTCGCCGACGACGGGAAGGACGTACTGGTCGTCGGTGGGGGTCCAGCCGGCATGAAGGCCGCCGAAGTCGCCTCGCGTGCGGGCCACGACGTCACGCTCTGCGAGCGGGACGACCGCCTCGGCGGACAGGTCCGCTTCGCGACCGAGGTGCCGAAGAAAGACGAGTTCGAGAAGTCGATTCTCTGGCTTCGCGAGGCCCTCGACCGGGAGGACGTGACCGTCCGCACTGGCGTCGAGGTGACGCCGGGATACGTCGAGGACGCGTCTCCTGACGCCGTCGTCCTCGCCACGGGGTCGGCACAGCCGACGTTCCCCCGGGGGTACCACGGCCTCGGCGTCCGCGAGGAGGACGTTCCGGGGTGGGAGGACGCCACGGTCCTCACGAGCGTCGAGGTACTCGCCGACGAGGTCGAGGGTGCCAGATACAGGGACCCGGGCGAACGCGTCCTCGTCGTCGACGACGGGGAGCACCACTGGAAGGGCATCGGCACCGCGAAGTATCTCGCCGAGGAGGGACGAAGCGTTCACTTCGCACAGCCTGGCGGCGACCCCGGCGGCGATCTCACGGGGCCGACGAAGGCGAAACTCCACCGCGACCTGTTCTCGACGGAGAATCCGGTGGAGATTCACACGTTCGCCACGGTCGACGAGGTGCGCTGGCCCGAGGTGGTCCTCGAACGACGCGGGCGGGCGGTCAGACTGGAGAACGTCGACAGCATCGTCCTGGCCGGCTTCCACCGCGCGGTGAACCCCCTCGAGGAACCGCTTCGCGACGCCGTCTCCGAGATGGCGGTCGTCGGCGACGCGATGGCACCCCGTACGATCAAGGAGGCGATTCACGAGGGCGAACGTGCAGCGAGGGACCTCTAGCGCGTACGACGGTTCGCACGGGTCAGTCAGGAAGACCCTGGATTCCGAGAGCGTCGACTGCGATTTCATCTCCTCGACGGGCGGGAAGACGGGAAGCTCGCGGCGATCCGTCAGCGGTTCCCGCTGATCGCCACCTTTTCCGAGGCGTTTCTCCACGTCGTCTTCCAGCACAGGTTCCAGTCCAGCGCCGCGATAGCGCTGGCCCTCGCACCGCAGCAGTTTTCGATGCTCACCGAGTCGCCGACGCCGGCAGGCGTCCAGTGTGCGGTCGTGGACTGCTGACTACCCTCTTTGCCGCGAACTCGTCGTCCGCGAAGCGAGCCGTCTCACTCGCCAGCGTCGAACGCTATCGGCAGCGACTCGACGCCGTAGATGAACGAACTCCGCGTCGGCTCCAGCTCCGCGTCGGCGAGTTCGATGCCGTCGAGACGGTCGAGCAGTTCCGAGAGGGCGACCTTCGCCTCGAGGCGAGCCAGCGGCGCGCCGAGACAGTAGTGGGTGCCGTGGCCGAACCCGAGATGCTGGTTGGGGGACCGGTCCGGGCGGAAGGTGTCCGGGTCGTCGAACCGTCGTTCGTCGCGGTTCGCCGACCCCATCCAGACGACGATGCGGTCGCCGGCCTCGATGGTCTCGCCCCGCAGCGTCACGTCCTCGGTGGCGATGCGCGTCATCGCCTGGACGGGCGAGCGGTAGCGCAGGACCTCCTCGATGGCCGTCGTGAGCGCGCGCTCGTCACCCCGGAGGGCGTCGAAGCAGTCGGCGTCGGCGAAACAGCGGACGGCGTTCGTGACGAGGTTCGTCGTCGTGATGTTACCCGCGATGAGCAGCAGGATGCACATCCCGAGCACCTCCTCCTGGGAGAGGCGACTGCCGTCGTCCAGTTCCGCGGTGACGATGCGGGACATGAGGTCGTCCTGCGGGTTCTCGCGGCGGTCCGCTATCATCTCCAGGAAGTACGTCGCCATCTCCTGCTGGGTCTCCTGCTGGCGCTCCACGAACTCCCGAGCGCCCTCGTCGGCGCTCGAAGCCTCGACGAGCGTGTCGGACCACTCCTTGAACTGGTCGCGCTCGTCCGCGGGGACGCCGAGTAGCTGGGCGATGACGATTACGGGAAGCGGGTACGCGAACTCGTCGACGACGTCCATCCGGTCGGCGCCGCCGGCGACGGCGTCGTCGAGGAGGTCGGTCGCCAGTCCTCGAATCTCCGGTTCGAGGTCGGCGAGGGCGCGCGGCTGGAACGCGTCGTCGACGACGTCGCGGAGTTCGTCGTGCCGGGGCGGGTCCTGGAACAGCATCGTGTCGAAGATGAGTCCCTGTCCCATCCCCTCGGGTTCCTCGAAGTCGTCGGCCTTCCGCGGGTTCGCCGAGAACGTCTCGTCGTCGTCGAGGATGGTCTTGACGTCGTCGTACCGGAACACGTCCCAGGACCGCCGGCCGGGGTCGTACCGCACGGGCGCTTCGTCGCGCATCTCCCGGTACCAGTCGAACGGTTCGAGCCACTCTTCGCGGGTCGTTAGCTCGTCGGGAAACGCCTGCAGTCCCTGCGGGTCAGTGGAGCTCACCCCCGCGACTACGGACTCGACTGACTAAACGGTCAGGACTCGTCGTTCCGCCGTCGGGTCGCTCCCGCCCCCGACTCTCGACGGCTCGGGCCGTGGGTCAGCCGACCGCGTACCGGAGCAACGCCCCGTCGTCGAGCCGGTCGACGCTCTCGAGCGACAGGTCGGGGAACGACTCGCGCTCGACGAACCCGTCGCCGTCGGCCAGCGTCGGCGCGTCCCGCCCGCCGACGACGACGGACCCGACGAACAGTCGGAGTTCGTCCACGAGTCCGGCCTCGAACAGCGAGAAGATGAGTTCGCCGCCGCCCTCGACCATCACCTGCTCTGTCCCCCGGGCTTCGAGCGCCGCGAACGCCTCCTCGAGCGCGACGCGTTCGTCGCCCGCGACGACGACGTCGGCCCCGGCCGATTCGAGGGCGGCCGCGCGCTCGTCGGGCGCTCGCTCGGCGACGAAGACGACGGTCGGCGCGCGGTCGTCCAGCACCGCCGCGTCGGGCGGCGTCCGCGCCCGCGAGTCCGCGACGACCCGGAGCGGGTTCTCTCCCCCGTCCGCGGTGAGCGACGGGTCGTCGGCGAGCACCGTCCCGACGCCGACCGCGATGGCGTCGCTCTCGACCCTGAGGTCGTCCACGCGCGCGAAGTCCTCCGGGCCGCTGATGGCGACCTGTTCGCGTCGCCGCGTCGAGAGCTTCCCGTCCGCGCTCGTCGCGGCGTTGACGACGACATGCATGCGCCGGAGTAGGAAGCGGCCTCGAAAACCGGTTTCGGTGCGCGAGGACCCCTACCTTCTTGCTCGACGCCCGCGTGCCCTCCGTATGCGCACGTTCGCCGAAGACCCGCCGGTAGAGGAGCGACTGGGCGACGCGCTCAGGGAGGCCGACGCCACGCTCGCCACCGCCGAGTCCTGCACGGGCGGTCTCGTCGGTTCGCTGCTGACCGACGTTCCGGGGTCGAGCGACTACTTCGACCGCTCGTTCGTCACCTACTCCTACGAGGCGAAGATGGAGCACGTCGGCGTCGCGCGCGAGACGCTGGACGACCACGGCGCGGTCAGCGAACCGGTCGCGCGCCGGATGGCCCGCGGGGTCCGCGACGTCGCCGGAACGCAGTGGGGCGTCGCGACGACGGGCATCGCGGGACCGACGGGGGGCACCGAGGAGAAACCGGTCGGCACCGTGTTCGTCGGCGTCGCCCACGCCGGCGAGTGGGGCGGCGGCGACACCTGGGCCGACGTCGAGCGCTACGAGTTCGACGGCAGCCGTATCGAGATAAAGGAACAGATAGCCCGTCGGGCGCTCGCCGACCTGCTCGACGCGGTGGAGCGAGCGCCGCCTCGGTCGGCGGACGGCGACGAGTCCGTGAGCTAGCCGGCGAGCAACACGGCGGTGTACGCGCCGGCACCGAGCGCGAACGACCAGACCCGGCTGTCGCGGTCCTCCGGGAGTTCCTCCTTGATGACGTTGAGGACGACGGAGCCGGCGAGGAACGCGAACAGGGTGTTCACGGCGAGTTCCCCCACCGCCGTCGCGCTTCCGAGCGCCCAGCCAGCCACGACGCCGACGGCGAGCATCCAGCGACCGAGGCGGTCGTAGGCCTCGTGGTGGTGGTCCCGGAGGCCGAAGTCGTTGACGACGAAGTGCAGCGCCATGGCCGTGGCGAACAGGAGGAGGCTCTCGACGCCCGGCCGTTCGCGGTGAACCAGGAGGTAGCCGATGAGCGCGTTGTACGCCGTAAAGGAGCCGATGTGGATCCAGAAGACGCCAGCGCCCGTCTTCGTCTTCGTCTTCGCACCGCCGACTTCGCTGTGTTCGTCCGACTCCTGGGACTGGCGCGCGAACTGCTCGACGCCGTAGAAGAACGTGAACCCGAGGAGGGCGACGAGATAGACGTGGTGTTCCAGGGACCCGAAGGCCCGGTTCCCGACCCGCTGGAGTACCGCGCCGCGGTGGTGGAGTTCGGGGAGGATGTGGACGAAGACGTAGGCGACCGACGCGCCGCCGGCCATCGAGAGCCAGACGCTACGGGGGACGCCGCTCAGCCCCCGGAGGCGACCCGCGAAGACGTGAATGCCGGCGAGCGCGACCGCGAGCGTTCCCGCGAGGACGGTCATGGCCGACCTTCGAGCGGCGAGCCGAAAATCGCTGATGGCTCGCGCCCGGGACACGCGGTCGTCGCGCCGTCGTGGGTCGTCGACTGGTTCCAGTTCGACGGGTTTAAGTTCGACATCGGACAATCTCCGGTGAGACAGGCATCGCCTGTTTCACTGACCCGTAGGAGCATTCCTGCGTACTACGGAGGTGAACGATGGCAGATAATGAGATAGAGGAAGCAGTCTCTCGCGCACTCGAGGACTCACCGGAGCGGAACTTCCGTGAGACGGTGGACCTCGCGATAAACCTGCGCGACCTTGATTTGAACGACCCGTCGAACCGGGTCGACGAAAGTATCGTACTCCCGTCTGGCACCGGCCAGGACACCAAGATCGTCGTGTTCGCGGAGGGCGAAACCGCCCTGCGTGCAGAGGACGTCGCGGACGAGGTCCTCGACGGCGACGACCTGGAGGACCTGGGCGACGACGACGACGCGGCCAAGGACCTCGCCGGCGAAACCGACTTCTTCATCGCCGAAGCGTCGATGATGCAAGACATCGGTCGGTATCTCGGTACCGTCCTCGGTCCGCGCGGGAAGATGCCCGAACCGCTCCAGCCGGACGACGACGTCGTCGAGGTCGTCAACCGGATGAAGAACACGGTCCAGCTCCGGAGTGGCGACCGTCGGACGTTCCACACGCGCGTCGGCGCGGAGGACATGACGGCCGACGACATCGCCAGCAACATCGACGTCATCCTCCGGCGACTTCACACGGACCTGGAGAAGGGCCCGCTCAACGTCGACTCGGTGTACGTGAAGACGACGATGGGCCCGTCGGTGGAGGTGGCCTGACATGTCCGCAGAAGCAGAGCGCAAGACCGAGAACCTCCCCGAGTGGAAAGAGGAGGAGGTCGGCGAGCTGACCGACTTCATCGACAAGTACGAGAGCGTCGGCGTCGTCAGCATCGCCGGCATCCCGAGCCGGCAGCTCCAGACGATGCGGCGCAACCTGCACGGGAACGCGGAACTCCGCGTCAGCCGGAACACGCTGCTGCACCGCGCGCTGGAAGCGGTCGACGCCGGCTTCGAGGAGCTGACCGACTACATCGAGGGTCAGGTCGGCCTCATCGGCACGAACGACAACCCGTTCGGACTGTTCAAGGAACTGGAGGCCTCGAAGAGCCCGGCCCCGATTTCGGCCGGCGAGGTCGCCCCGAACGACATCGTCATCCCCGAGGGCGACACCGGCGTCGACCCGGGTCCGTTCGTCGGCGAACTCCAGCAGGTCGGTGCCGCCGCGCGTATCCAGGACGGCTCCATCCACGTCACCGACGACAGCGTCGTCGCCGAGGAGGGCGAGGAGGTCTCCGCCGACCTCGCCAACGTGCTCGGCGAACTCGGCATGGAGCCCAAGGAGGTCGGTCTCGACCTCCGCGCCGTCTTCGCCGACGGCGTGATGTTCGAGCCCGACGAGCTCGAACTGGACGTCGAGGAGTACCGCACCGACGTCGAGACGGCCGTGGCACGTGCCCGGAACCTCTCGGTCAACGCGGTGTTCCCGACCGACCGGACCGCGACCACGCTGCTCTCGAAGGCGACCGGCGAGGCCAAGAGCCTCGGTCTCCAGGCCGCCGTCGAGAGCCCGGACCTCGCGGACGACCTCGTGAGCAAGGCCGACGCGCAGGTGCGCGCCCTCGCGGCCCAGATCGACGACGAGGACGCGCTCCCGGAGGAGCTTCGTGACGTCGAAGCTCCGGTGGCCGGCGGCGCGACCGAGGAAGACGCCGACGACGAATCGAGCGACGAAGAAGACACCGAAGCCGAGCCCGAAGACGCCGACGAAGACGAGGACGATGACGACGACAGCGCCGGCGAGGGTCTCGGAGAGATGTTCGGATAACGGAGGATTACAACAATGGAATACGTTTACGCTGCACTCATCCTGAACGAATCGGGCGAAGAGATCAACGAAGACAACCTGACGGACGTGCTCGACGCTGCGGGCGTCGACGTCGAGGAATCCCGCGTCAAGGCGCTCGTCGCCGCGCTGGAGGACGTCGACATCGAAGAGGCCGTCGAGCAGGCCGCTGCAGTCCCCGCCGGCGGTGCCGGCGGTGCTGCCGGTGCCGCAGAGGGCGGCGCCGAGGAAGGCGGCGAAGAGGAAGCGGCCGAAGAGGAGGAGGCCGCCGAAGAAGAGGAAGCCGGCGACGACGACGAAGAAGACGACGCCAGCGGCGAAGGCCTCGGCGAACTCTTCGGCTAAGTCGGTCCAACAGTTCCGTTCTTTCTTTCGCTGACGACCGCCCAGTCGCTACTGCGAGCGCCGGGTGACCAGTCGAGCGGCGACCGCCAGAGCGTCGAACGGTCGAGAAACGTCGCTGACGAGGAGCGGGCGAGCGCGTCTCGGTCGCCGCTATCGACAGGGCGAGCGCGTCTCGGTCGCCGCTATCGACAGGGCGAGTGGCGTCTCAGGGGCGTTTCTCCGCGATTTCCCGAATCGACCGGGAGAGCAGGTTCACGGCGATGGGGAGCGTGTCCTCGTCCACGTCGAACGTCGCGGTGTGATGGCCGCCCGGGTGGTCGGTGCCGACGCCGACGTAGGCGGCCAGGCCGCCGTTGCGCTGGACTTCCCGCATCAGGAAGGTCGCGTCCTCGCTGCCGCCGAGTTCGTCGCGCCGGAGCGGTTCGTCGACGCCCCGCGTTTCGGTGGCGACGTCGTGGACGACGGCGACGAGTTCCTCGTCGCTCTCGGCGCTCGGGGCCTCGCCCTCGGTCGACCGCTCGACCTCGCAACCGTGCATCGACGCTGCGCTGTCTACGACCTCGCCGGCGCGCTCTTTCATGTAATCTTTCAGCTCGGTCGTCTCGCCGCGCACCTCGCCCTCGACGAACGCCTCCTCGGGGATGATGTTCGTCGCGGTGCCGCCGCCGACCTTGCCGGCGTTGACGCGGGTCGCGCCGTCCTCGTGACGGGCGATGCCGTAGAGGTTCTCGACCGCGGTCGCCATCGCGTGGACCGCGTTGTCTCCCGCGTTCGGCTTCCCGCCGGCGTGGGAGGGCGACCCGGAGAACTCCGCGCGGAAGTGGCTCACGGCGAGGAAGCCGTCGATGCCCGCGACCACCTCGCCCGTGGGGTGGTCGAGACCGACGTGGAGCGCGAGCAGGTAGTCCACGTCGTCCAGGTGGCCGCTCTTCGCCATCGGTTTGCCGCCGGCTATCATCTCCTCGCCGGGCTGGAAGAGGACCTTCAAGGTCCCCTCGAAGTCGCTGTCCGCGACGGCTTCGAGGACGCCGAGGCCGACGGTCGCGTGGGCGTCGTGACCGCAGGCGTGCATCGCGTCGGTCTCCGAACGGAACCCCTCGGCGGCGGGAACGTGGTCCTCGTCGGTCGACTCCTCTCGCAGCAGCCCGTCGATGTCGACGCGCAGTGCGACCGTCGGTCCCTCGCCGCGGTCGAGCACCGCCATCGCGCCGGTGTAGCCGCCGTCCAGTCGCTCGAGGACGTCCTCGCGCGCGCCCGCTTCGCGGGCCTGCTCGTACCAGCGGTCGAGTTCGTCGTCGTCGGGGACCGCCATGCGCTCCCCGTCGGCGAGCACCTCCGGGCCGACGTACAGTCCGTCGACGCCGATGGTTTCGAGTTCGTCGACGATGCGGCAGGTGGTCCAGAACTCGCGCCACGCCGGCTCCGGGTGGCGGTGGAACGCCCGTCGTAGTTCGACCAGTCGGTCGCGGTGAGTCTGCTGGCTCATGGCCGGGGAGACGGAGCGACCCGTCTTAAGTGCTCGAGAACCGGCGATGCCGAGACAGGCCGGGGCTCGGTCCTCGACCGACGGACGTCTCGTCTCAGAACGTCCAAGGCTCACGTGCGTCGTCGCCGGAAATGGCAGCTCGGCCGAACTTATACCTAGGCATCAATTTAGATAAACGATGATTTATATTCCTCCCACACACATGCCAATCCATGCCAGAGGTGACCTAAATGAGTTCGTCAGGGGACGAACACGACGAGGTATCTGAGGAACTGGCCGAAGCGGAGCGTGCTCGTAGCGAGAGCCACATCCAATTCCACGGCGGCAAGTGGATGAGCACGATACCGATCCTGTTCTTCATCGTCTGGGCGATCGTCCAGAGCGCGCTGCTTCGAATCAGCGACACGACCGGGCTCGCCATCGGCATGCTCGTCGCGCTCGTCGTGGGGATGTTCTTCGCGAAGGGCGACTGGAAGCGGTACGCCAACACCATCTTCGAAGGGATGACACAGCGCGTCGCCGCGACGGCCATCGTCGCCTGGCTGTGGGCCGGCATGTTCGCGCAGGTGCTCCAGGACGGCGGGTTCGTCACCGGACTCGTCTGGGCCGCGGACGCGCTGAGCGTGGGTGCGGCGCTGTTCCCCGCCGCCACGTTCATCCTCGCGGCGCTGCTGGCGACCGGCATCGGTACCGGGTACGGGACGACGGTCGCGTTCGCCGGTCTGTTCTTCCCGGCGGGCGTGCTCATCGGCGCGAGCCCCGTACTGATGTTCGGGTCCATCCTCTCGGGCGCGGTGTTCGGGGACAACCTCGCACCGGTCAGCGACACGACCATCGTCAGCGCGGTCACGCAGGACTCGGACATCGGCGGCGTCGTCTCCTCCCGGTTCAAGTACGCCATCGTCGCGGCAGTGCTCGCGTTCGCCGGCTACATCCTCGCCGGGTCGTCGATGAGTGGCAATCCGGTTTCGAGCCAGAACGTCCTGCAGGGCGACCCGCTCGGACTGGTCCACCTCGTATCGATGGGTATCGTCATCGCGACGGCGATACGAGGCCGTCACATCGTCGAGGCCATCTCGTGGGGGTTGATAGCGGCCATGGTGTTCAACCTCGTCTTCGGTCTCGCCTCGGTGGGAACGATGCTGTTGTTCAAGGCACCGCCGGACGCGCCGCTGTCCGGACTCTCGTTCCTGCCGTTCGTCGAGATCGTCCAGAACGCCGACCAGGTCGGCGTCTCCGGGAGCCTCTACACCGGTGCGTCGGGCTTCTTCCCGCTCATCGTGCTCACGCTGCTCATCGTCTCGGGTGCCCGCATCATGATTCGCGGCGGCGGATTCGAGGCCATCCAGGAGTTCCTGCTGTCCAAGGTCGCGACGTCCGTCCGGCGCGCCGAGACGACGATGGTGTTCGGTACGGCGATGGTCAACGCGATGATTACGATCAACACCGCGGCCGAGATCGCCATCGCGCCGTACATCTCCCGCATCGGCAAGCGTTTCAACGTCAACGGCTACCGTCGGGCGAACATCCTCGACGCCAACACCTCCGCGATGGGCTACATCTTCCCGTGGGGCGGCGGCGTCCTCGTCGGGTACGCCCAGATCGAACAGATGCCCCAGCAGTTCGACTGGTTCACGCCGGAGATGGTCGTCAGTCCGGTTCAGGTGTGGCCATTCGTCTTCCACGGCTGGTTCCTGTTCGGCGTGTTCGTCGTCGCCGCGCTGACCGGGTTCGGACTGGAGTACACCTCCGACCGCCGCTCCGAGGAGGTGGCTCGCGTATGATGGAGCAGTTCCTCAAGGGAGTCGGATTCCGAACCAACCGCCCCGTGTTCGAACCGGGGGAGGAGATAGAGGTGTACGTCACCGGGTACGAGGGCGACGCCGCCGTCGCTCGCGTCGGCGACACTGTCCTCCGGATACCGGATGCACCGCGGGACGCGCTCGACAAGCGAGTTCGCCTGCGGGTCGAGGAGTTCGACGACAACGACCACGACGGTCAGGCGTCGTTGCTCGAAGTCGTCGGCGACCAGACGTTCTGACGGCGTCGGCCCCTCGACTCGCCCCCGCGAGTCGTGCAGGTAGGAATGCGATAACCGAATTCACAACTTCTTCTTATCGGAGGTATCGGCGGTTACTGGCTCGAAATCTGGAATAGAGCCGCCGACGAACTGTTCGACAGGTAACCAGGTAACTTTCACAATAGCCCACATTTATAGGTGGAATCGTCGTTGCTTCGAACGCACCAGATGGGGTGTTGACCATGGAGAGAGAACAACCGACCAGCGAACAGACAACCGACGAACCGACGGACGAATCGAGGCGTACGTTCCTCAAGAAGGGCGCGCTGGCGACCGGCGCGGTCGCGCTCGGCGTCTCGGGATCGAACACCGCCGCGGCACAGCAGCAACAGGACGTGCTGACGTACTTCGACGACTACCAGCCGGGCCAGTCGTTCCGGGCAATCGCCCAGCTACCGCAGGACATCACGGTGACCCTGCTCTCGCTCCCAAACGGCAATACGGTGCCGGAGATCAGCCAGCCCGACGACTACAACGCCTACGTCATCCGGCCCACGACCGGCCAGAACGACAGGGCGGCGGGAGCCACGTACCTGTTCACCCGCTCATCGCTCAACACCGACAACCAGTTCCGGTTCGGGACGAGCGCGAACGTGTTCAGCAGCCAACTCAGCCTCGTTAGCACGTCCGCCAGCCAGGGTGGCGGCGGTGGCGGAGGCGGCGGCGGATAAATCCGCCTCGAACGAGGACTCGGCTATTTTTTGACCCAGAAGTAGACCGCTCAGCGTGAGGACTCGCTTTCTTCGGCCCGACGGGCGGAGTCGCGACTGCGGAGTCAGGCCAGGCCCATCCCCTCTATCTGTTCGAGTTCGACCTCGACGCGGACGCCTTGCGGGAACTCCAGGTCGGCGACGCGCCGGGCGACCTCGTTGTGGCCGACTATCTCCATCTTTCGCGTGTAGACGGTGTACTCCCAGCTCTTGAACTGACGGTTCTCCTCGCCGGAGACCGACTTGTACTGGGGGACGCGTTTGTGGTCCGGCGGGTCGGAGTGGGGACCTTTCAACTCCGCTCCCTTTCGCTCGGCTATCGACCGGATGTTCGAGACGACGCCGTCGAGGGCGTGTCGATCGCCGCTCTGGAGAAGTATCTTCGTCACGAAGGTCATGGCTGGTTCTGATGGAGGTATACCGTCCTGGTACGTAAAGGGCGTGTTTTGCCGGACGCCGACCGTAGTTTCCGGCCGAGAACGGCGTTCAATCCCCTCCTCCGCCGACGGATTCAACGTCGCCGGCGGAGCGCGCCGAAGATAATCTGTAGCGCTCCGACATCCATTTAATGGCCGGCCGCATACGTGAACGCAATGGCAGTTCAAGCTACGAGCGCGGGTGCTATCCTGTACAGGGATACCCGCGGTCGCAAGGAATACCTCCTCCTCAAAAGTCGCCCGGGCGACTGGGAGTTTCCGAAGGGCGGCGTGGAGGGGGACGAAGAGCTACAGCAAACCGCTATCAGGGAGGTGAAAGAGGAGGCGGGCATCGACGACTTCCGCCTCCTCGACGGGTTCCGTGACGATTACAGCTACGTCTTCGAAGCGAACGGCAAGACGATTCACAAGACCGTCCACCTGTTCGTCGCGAAGTCGTTCGAGGCGAGTGCGGAACTGTCCCACGAGCACAGGGACCTCCAGTGGCGCGACTACGAACAGGCTATCAACACCATCACGCAGGACGGTCCCCGCAACATCCTCCGGGACGCACACGAGTTCCTGCAGGACCGCGACGAGAACTGACTCGAAAAAGTTCTTCGACCGATTACGAACGACGGGCCAGCAGCGCGACCGCCGCGAGCGCGACCGCCGCGACGCCCGCGCCGAAGCCGGGTTGACCGCCGCTGTCGGTCGTCGTCCCGGAGTGGGTCGTCGTGTCGGACGTCGTCGTCGTCGTGCCGTCGTCCGAGGAACCGTCGGTCGTGGTCGTCGTGGTCGTCGTCTCACCCTGCACGTTCATCCCACCCTTGACCTGCGAAAGCCACGCAGATCCGTTGTAGAGGCGGACGTCGATGCCGTACATCCGAGGTTCGAACGAGTCGGTCGACGTCGACGACAGGACGCTGACCGAGTCGTCGCCCTTCGCGCTCATCGCCGAGCTGGGGTCGCTCGCCTTCGACGTGTCGAACACGAGGGATATCTGGCCGTCACCGTTCTCGTCCACGACGGAGGTGTTGACCCTGTACTTCGCGGCGCCGCCGCCGATCAGGACGTGGGCCTCGCTCGTACCGTCGAGGCTGAGGTTGATCGTCGCTTTCTCACCGTTCTGTACGTCGACGATGGACGACCCGAGCGTCGCGCTTCCGTTAGGCGCCGGCTGCATGGAAGCGGGCGACACCGCCTCGGGCTCTGCGTCCGCGTTCACTGCGTTGGGGGGCTGTGCGACTGCGGATCCGACCACTAGCGAGGTAAGCACCAGTGCGACGAGTATAGTACGTACGTTCATGGTAGTTCGCAGTTTGGATTGACAAAACTCCGCACGTAAAATCTGACAGCTGGTTGTAAATGTTTTCTGATATCTAAGCGTATTCGAATGGTTTACCGGGGCGGGACTGCTGGGACGACTATGGAGCCCGAGTTCGTCTTCGAACTACGGACGTGTCGGTGGGCCGAGCGAGCGTGGCATCCCGACGGCGACTGCGATGCCCTCGTCGCCCGACAACTCGGGACGAAGCGCCGCCGCTGGGACACCGTCGTCGTCGAGGTGGACGCCGACGCGCTGGCGCGACGCGAGCAGTTCGGTCGCCGTCGACTCGACTCGGACCTGCTCCACGTCGTCCGCAACGCGCCCGAAGAGTGGGCGTGGTACCAGAACGCGCTCCCCGACCCCGGATACCCGTGGCGGTACGTCCGCGAGACCATCCACCGTGCGGACGACCGCGGAATCCTCGACGTTCGCAAGCGGCGGAACCGCCTCCAGGTACGGCGACGCTACCGGTATCCGGACTGGGTCGAACGCATCGTCGCCGTGGAGAACAAGCCCGACCTCGACGCGAGCGCGGCCCGCGCCCTCCGCGGCCAGGTCGAACGGGACGTCGCGCTGGCGCTCGCGGACGAGGTCTGGGTCGCGACGCGCGCGACGGGCGACCGGGTCGAACCCGCGCTGCTGGAGGCCATGCCCGTCGAGGTCGGCATCCTCACCTTCGAAGACGACGACGCCGAAGTGGCGTGGTTCCCCCGGTCGCTGGACGTGGACGCACCCGGTACGCGCATCCTCGAACGACCGGAGGGCGGAACGTACGACCGGTCGGCGGCGCGCTTCGAGTACGCCGACACCGAGTGGAAGCGCGAGAAGCGCCTCGCCATCGCCGAGCGCGCCTACGAGCGCGGCTGGCGGTCGTACGCGGAGACGATGCGGCCCGACTGCCGACACTTCGAACTGCGCCACGAGGGCGCGACGATGCTGCCGTACTGTGCGGCGAAGGGACGGTGTCAGACCGCCGCTGAGTGCTCGCAGTCCTGTTCGCAGTTCGAGCCCGAACCGCCGACCTGGCGACAGCGCGGCTGGCCCATCGAGGGCGGCCCAGGGAAGGGCATCCGGCGACTGCTGGAGCGGCGGCGCGAGCGCGAGCGACCCTAGTTCTTCTGTGCCGTCTCGACCTCGATGTCCTCGCGCGGAGCGGCGAGTTTGAACGTCGGTACGGTCCGGTAGACGACCTCGACGACGCCCTTCCGCTTGAGCGCCTGGAGCGCCGACCGCACCTCGTCGGCGCTCGGGTCGATATCGAACGCCTCGCGGAGGTCGTGCAGGACCGAGACGACGCTCTGGGAGCGCTCGTCGGGACCGGCCAGCACCTCGAACACGCGGCGCTGGAGGTCCGGGACGCGGACGACGCTCGGCACGTCCTCGCCCTCTTCGGCCTCCACGCCGGGTTCGACGTCGACGAGGTCGTTTGCCTCCGCGGTCGCGCGGATGTAGCTGTCCTCGTCGCGGTAGTAGTACTCCCCGAGTTCGTTCTCGAGATACTGGTGGACCTCGCTGCCGCTCTCTAACCCCCACCGCTCCTGGAGTTCGCTGTTCTTCGTCGGTTGCAGTTCGACCAGGTCGGCGAGTCGTTCCCGGACCTCCTCGGACAGCGTCATCGTTCCGGGGTTCGGCGTCCGGGTTATTTGCACCTTCCGAAGACGCTCGTCGCGTCCCCGCGATGGCGCGTCGCCCGTTCGCGCCTCCGCCGGGCGGTCGACCGGCGCGGGACCGGCGCCAGAGCGGCCGACGCGACGTCTCTGGTCGGAACCGGCCCCGCCGGGCAGGAGAGACGACTCGTCGACTCCCGGCGAGTCCACTCACTTCCTGCCGGTCGCTTCGTTCCCGGCAGTCGTTCGTTCCCTCGCCGACGTCACGCTCGCGATGCTCGCGTGACTCCCGGCGACTCGACTCGTGACCACGTGATACCGTACCGCGGTCTATCGAAGCCGAAAAGCACTTCACTCCCATAATTATATCTAATTACGACTCATGCCGCAGAACTTCCCCGACTACCTGGACGTCGACTACGACGCCGGCGAAGGCGAAGATCCGGCCGACTACCCTTCGCTCGAGGACAAGATCGAGAAGGCCATCGAGGTCACGCGCGAGGGCCTCGAACAGTACGAGAACCCGGCCGTCATGTGGACCGGCGGCAAGGACTCCACGCTCACGCTGTACTTCATCAAGGAGGTCGCCGAGCGGTTCGACCTCGAAGTCCCGCCTGCGGTGTTCATCGACCACTACCAGCACTTCGACGCCATCCACGACTTCGTCGAGAAGTGGGCCGACGAGTGGGACCTGGAGGTCATCTACGCCCGCAACGAGGACGTGGGCGAGTACGCCGAGGAACACGACCTCGAACCCGGCGACGACATCCCCGTCTCGGAGCTCGACGAGCACAACCAGCACCACATCCGCGACCTGCTGGAGTACGAGGAGGACACGTTCCCGTTCCTGCTCGACACCTACGTCGGCAACCACCTGCTGAAGACGGTCGCGCTGAACGACGCGCTCGAAGAGTACGACGTCGACGGCGTCATCTCCGGCGTCCGCTGGGACGAACAGGAGGCTCGCGCCGACGAGACGTTCTTCAGCCCGCGTCACGACCCCGACATCTACCCGCCCCACGACCGCATTCAGCCGATCCTCCAGTTCGACGAGGCCGCCGTCTGGGACGCCTTCTGGAACTTCGTCGTTCCGGACACCGTCGACGAGTACCCCGACGACGGCTACGTCCCCGAGTCCGCCGACGACCTGCCGAACGACCTCACGCAGGACGACATCCCGGTTTCGCCGAAGTACTTCGCCGGCTTCCGCTCGCTCGGTAGCGAGGTCTCCACCGAGAAGAGCGCCCAGGAACCGGCGTGGCTGCAGGACATGGAGAACACGACCGAGCGCGCGGGCCGCGCCCAGGACAAAGAGGACCTGATGGAGCGCCTGCGCGACCTCGGCTACATGTAGAACCCGTTAGGACGCCCACGGTCGTCAGCACGTACTGACGACGACCCCTTATAAGGGGTTCATCGAAAGCATCTCTCTTTCGCACCACTTCGTTCCGTTCGGGCGTCGGTCCGCTTGGCCGCCGCGCGCTCTCTCTCTCCTCTCTCACGGTTTCACCGTCCGCGCGTTTCCCGGCGCGTAGCGCCTCGCACCGCTCGCCCCGGATTGGGGCGTCCGGCGACGGAGTACCAGCAGGCTCGGCGGTCTCGCCGTCCCCGTTCTTTCATATGTCTACCGACCGAACTGTCGGTCATGAACTCCGAGTCAGCGCTGTCAGCCCTCGCCGACTCCGGGAGCGACGCCGAATCGACGGGCGACCCGCGGCGACCGGCGGGAGGACGGTCGTGACCGTCGCCGTCGTGGGGGCCGGTGTCGCCGGCCTCGTGGCCGCCCGGCGTCTCGCCGACCTGGGCGTCGACGTGGCAGTGTTCGAGCGCGAGGAGGCGGTCGGCGGTCGCGTGCGCTCGACGCGAGAGGACGGATTCGTCTTCGACCGCGGATTCCAGGTGCTGTTCACCGCCTACCCCGCGGCGCAACGAGAACTCGACTACGACGCCCTCGACCTGCGGTACTTCAAACCCGGCGCGGTCGTCGCCCGGGAGAACCACCGCTCCGTGCTCGCCGACCCGCTGCGCGACCCGACGGCCCTGCTGGAGTCCGCGGCGAACCGCGACGTGACGGTGGGCGACAAACTCCGGACGCTCAGGCTCCGACGGGAACTCGCCGACAAGCCGAACCGCGACATCTTCGCGGGCGAGGACGCGTCCATCGCTGAGTACCTCGACGACCTGGGGTTCTCCGCGAAGTTCGTCCAGAACTTCGCCGCGCCGTTCTACGGCGGCATCACGCTCGACCGGACGCTGTCGACCTCGAAGAAGGTGTTCGAGTTCACGTTCAAGATGCTGACGCGCGGGCGCATCGCCGTGCCGGCCGACGGGATGGGGGCGATTCCCGAACAGCTCGCCGACGCGGCCCGCGACGCGGGAGCGGAGATCCGTCTCGGCGAGACGGTGACGGCGGTCGCGGGCGGCGACGACCCCGGACTCTCGCTCGGCGGCGAGACGCTGTCGGCGGACGCGGTCGTCGTCGCGACCGACCCGAAGTCGGCCCGCGACCTGACCGACGTCTTCGCGATACCGACCGGCGAGCGCGGCTGTGTCACCCAGTACTTCGCGGTCGACGAACCCCTGGGAGCCGGCAAGCGCATCCTGCTGAACGCGGGCGACCGGAGGGACGGGCCGGGCGGCGAACCCGGTACCGCGCCGAACGAGGTCGTCCCCCTCTCGACCGTCGCGCCGGAGTACGCGCCCGACGACCGCGAACTGCTGAGCGCGACGTTCCTCGGCGCGCCGGACGAGACCGACGACGACCTCGCCGAGTCGGTCCGGGAGACGCTCGCGGCGTGGTATCCCGAGCGCCGGTTCGGGGACCTCGAACTCCTGCACACCGCCCGGATGCCGTTCGCGCAGTTTGCCCAGCCACCCAACATCTTCGACGCGCTGCCGGACAACCGGGCGCCGGACGAAGAGGGCGTCTACCTCGCGGGCGACTACACCGAGGCGTCGTCGCTCAACGCGGCGATGGAGAGCGGTCGAAAGGTGGCCCGGGCGGTGTACGAGGACCTGTAACCCTACAGCAGTCGCCGGAACTCGCCGAGCGGCGGGAACCGGTACGTCTCGTCGCCGTCCTCGTCGCGGACGATGGGCCGGAAGTCGTTCGTTCGGGTGACGAGCGGCGAGTCGAAGTCGCTCCCGGACAGCCGGTTCACGACCACGCCGGCGGCGAGGCGGGTGAACGCCGGAAGGACGAGCACGTCGCTGCCGGCGTAGACGTCCGGTCCCCAGAGGTAGCACGGCCGCTTCCTGCCCTCTATCTCGATGGCCGGGTGGTCGTGGCCGACGACGTAGCGCGGCGCCGTCCCGTCGGGCGTCTCGTGACCGTGGCAGACGAGCGTGTCGTCGGCGAGGCGGTACTCGTCGCGGTGGTTGACGACCGTTCCGAGCATCGCGTCGTGGTTCCCCCGGACGACCGTGAGGTCCGCGCCGGCGTCCGCGACCAGTCGACGGAGTGCCGCCACCGTCGCTTCGACGCCGTCCGGAACGTGGTCGAACGCCTGGAGCACGTCGCCGGCGAAGACGACTTCGGCGGGGGCGAACCGGTCCAGCAGGGCGTCGAGCCGACCTGTCAGGTCCGCGCGCTCGCCGAGAGGGAGTTCGACGTTCGCGACGGCGTCCCGTCCGACGTGGAGGTCCGCGAGGACGAGCGCGTCGGCGGCCGGAAGGTAGACCGCCCGGTCGCGGAACTCGGCGTTCGCTGCCGGACCGGGCGCCTCGGTCCCCTCGTCACCGACCGGCATCGTCCCGCCTGGTTCCGCCGTCCGCCACGACGGTGCGCCGGAGGTCGTACTCGTTGCCGGTGACGAGGTACGCGACGTCCTCGACGATGGTCAGGACCTCCGGTACGTCGCGGACGACGAGCCACAGGATGCCGACGAGCGCGACGAGCGCGAGCAACTGGCTCAGCACGCGGTCGGCGATGAAGAAGGAGACCATCCCGGGCTGGCTGTACCCCACGAGGGTCGTGATGGGGTCGACGAAGAACTGGAACCACTGGTTGCCGAACGCGAGCGCGATGAACACGTTCCGGGCGACGTTGAGCAGCCAGATGACGCCGACGGCGAGCGCGAACGCCCGAAGCTTGCGCCCGAGCGACGCGTCGACCGCGGCGATGAGGCCGCCGAAGATGCTCATGCTCCCGATGCCCGTGCAGGCGAGCACGAGGTAGGTGTAGTACTGGTGGCCGGTCTCGTCGGTGAAGATGAACGCGCTGTGGTAGCCGTTCTCCTTCGCGACGGTGAACGCGGGGTCGTAGCCCAGCGCCTCGATGACGAGGTAGGTCTGGTAGCTCACCGCCTCCACGAGGAACTCCCGGGCGGGTTCGACGGTCGTGAACGGAAGGTAGATGAGTCCCATCGCGCCGACGGCCCGCGAGAGGAGGAACAGCGAGTCCCGCCCGGCGTACAGCTGGTAGCCGGCGTAGAGACAGAGCGGGACCGCCGCGAGGCTGAGCGCGCCCTCGACGAAGCTCTTCATGCCGAAGGCGAACTGCGGGAAGAGGACGCCCCAGAACGCGCCGAAGGCGACCCACGCGCCCGCACCGACGGCCCTGGCCCGCCGGCGGTCGTACCGTTCGAGGGCCGCCGTGGCGACGAACGCCGCGACGACCACCCACGCCAGCACGTCGGGGAGGAACTCGGGGACGACTGCAGTCACGAATTAACTCTCGGCACGCCGAAATATAGACCTGACGCTCTCTTTCACGCTCAGAAAAAGCACCGGCCTCGTCCGGGCGAGCAGCGTCAGGTGCTGTCGCCGGACTCCGGGGGCAACCGCCGCGAGACGGACGCCGAGAGAGCCGTCCCGGTCGGCGGGTCGCCGGCACCGGAACCGTCGCTCGCGGAAACTGTTCGGAACCCCGAAATCGGCCGACGTTGGCGGAGAACCCACACCGTTTTGGTCGCGCCGGGACTGGAAGAGAGTATGACTCTGCAGACGCGATTCGCACGCTTGCGGTCCCGCTTCGAGGTGATGTCACCGTGAGCGAGGGCGGCATCGTGGGGGAGTTCCTCTCGCTCAAGGAGGAGGCGGACGCGGACGTGCTGACGATGCAGGTGGGCGACTTCTACGAGTTCTTCGGCGAGGACGCGGAACTCGTCGCGGACGCGCTTGACCTGAAGGTCTCCCAGAAGTCGAGCCACGGGAGCAGCTATCCGATGGCCGGCGTTCCCGTCGACGACCTGACGCCGTATCTCAAGAGCCTCGTCGAGCGCGGTTACCGGGTCGCCGTCGCCGACCAGCACGAGACTGACGACGGCCACGCCCGGGAGGTGACGCGCGTGGTCACGCCCGGGACGCTGCTGGAGACGACCGACACGGACGCCCGGTACCTCGCCGCCGTCGTGTGCGACGAGGACGTCGGCCTCGCGTTCGCCGACGTGACGACCGGTCGGTTCCTCGTGACCGACGTCGAGGACGCGGACGCCGCGCTGACGGAACTCTACCGCTTCGCGCCCGCGGAGGTGCTGCCGGGTCCGGACGTGCGCAACGACGACGAGTTCCTCTCCCGTCTCCGGGAGCGAGTGGACGCCTCGCTGTCGCTCCACGAGGCCAACGCCTTCGCGCCCGGCAAGGCCCGCCACGTCGCCCGCGAGCAGTTCGGCGAAGCGGCGCTGTCGAGCGTCGGCCTCGACGCGAACGCCGGGGACTCCCCGGCCGTCCGGGCGGCGGGCGCGGTCCTGGACTACGTCGAGACGACCGGCACCGGGGTGCGGGAGTCGATGACCCGGCTCCAGCAGTACCGGCGGGGGGACCACGTCGAACTCGACGCGACGACCCAGCGCAACCTCGAACTCACCGAGACGATGCAGGGCGACCGCGAGGGGTCGCTGTTCGCCACGGTCGACCACACCGTCACCAGTCCGGGAAAGCGCCTGCTGAAGGAGTGGCTCCAGCGCCCCCGTCGCTCGCCGGACCTGCTCACCGAGCGCCAGGACGGCGTCGCCGCGTTCGCGGAGGCCGCGCTGGCCCGCGAGCGCGTGCGGGAGCGCCTGGACGACGCCTACGACCTCGAACGGCTGGCGAGCAAGGCGGCCCACGGAAGCGCCGACGCCCGCGACCTGCTCCGGGTACGGGACGCCCTCGCCGTGCTCCCCGACGTCGCCGACGCCGTCGCGTCCGACCCGACGCTCGCTGACTCCCCGCTCGTCGACGTGGTCGAGCGACCGGACCGCGAGGCGGCCGACGCGCTCAGGGCGGAACTCGCCGACGCGCTGGCCGAGGACCCGCCGGGCACCGTCACGCAGGGCGGCCTCTTCCGGACGGGGTACGACGACGAACTGGACGCCCTCGTCGAGCAGTACGAGGAGGACGTCGAGTGGATAGACACCCTGGCGGAGCGAGAGAAGCGCCGCACCGGCATCACCCACCTCCAGGTCGACCGCAACAAGACCGACGGCTACTACGTCCAGGTCGGCCAGTCCGAGACGGACGAGGTGCCCGAGGAGTACGAGGCCATCAAGACGCTGAAGAACTCCGAGCGGTACGTCACCGACGAACTCCAGGAGCGCGAGCGCGAGATTCTGCGCCTCGAAGAGCGGCGCGGCGACCTGGAGTACGAACTGTTCGAAGAACTCCGCGCTCGCGTCGCCGCCCGCGCGGAACTTCTCCAGGACGTCGGTCGGGCGCTCGCGGAACTCGACGTGCTCGCCAGCTTCGCGGTCCACGCCGTCGAGAACGGGTGGGTGCGCCCCGAACTCGCGGACTCCGGGCTCGAAATCCGGCAGGGTCGCCACCCGGTCGTCGAGCAGACCACCGAGTTCGTGCCGAACGACCTGCGGATGGGGACGTCCGGTTCCGACGCCGGTCGCGAGTTCCTCGTCGTGACGGGGCCGAACATGAGCGGGAAGTCGACGTACATGCGCCAGGCCGCGCTCGTCGTCCTGCTGGCGCAGGTGGGGAGCTTCGTCCCCGCCGACGAGGCGCGGGTGGGCCTCGTGGACGCCGTCTTCACCCGCGTCGGCGCGCTCGACGAACTCGCGCAGGGCCGCTCGACCTTCATGGTCGAGATGCAGGAACTGAGCAACATCCTCCACTCCGCGACTGAGGACTCGCTGGTCGTCCTCGACGAGGTCGGCCGCGGCACCGCGACGTACGACGGTATCTCCATCGCCTGGGCCGCCACGGAGTACCTCCACAACGAGGTGCGGGCGAAGACGCTCTTCGCCACCCACTACCACGAACTCACGACGCTCGCGGACCACCTGCCCCGCGTCGAGAACGTCCACGTCGCGGCGGACGAGTCGGACGGCGACGTGACCTTCCTCCGCACCGTTCGGGACGGGCCGACGGACCGCTCGTACGGCATCCACGTCGCGGACCTCGCGGGAGTGCCCGCCCCTGTCGTCGACCGGTCGCGCGAGGTGCTGGAGCGACTGCGCGACGAGAAGGCCATCGAGGCTCGCGGTTCTGAGTCCGACGAGACGGTCCAGGCCGTCTTCGACCTCGGGTCGGAGAGCTTCCAGAACGGCGCGTCGCCCGACGCGTCGTCGCCCGAGGCGGGCGAACGCACGGCGAGCGCACCGGCGACGGCCGAGACGGCGGGCGACGGGAGCGGTTCGGCGTCGCTCGACCCGGCCACCGCGGACGTGCTGGACGAACTCGCGGACGTCGAGGTTGCCGACACGTCGCCGCTGGAGCTGATGGAACGGGTCAACGAGTGGCAGGAGCGACTCGCCGACGAACGCGGAGCGGGGGACCGATGACCGACCCGCATCTCCGGGCGACCATCAGCCAGAAAGCGGCGCTGTTCGAACCGGAGGGCGACGTGCTCGTGCTCCGGACGGACGACGAGAGCTGGGAGCTCCCCGGCGGTCGCATCGAACGCGGCGAGGTGACCGAAGACGCGCTCCGCCGCGAGATACGGGAGGAGACGGGGCTGGACGCGGAGGTGGGGTGGCCGGTGTACACGGCCGCGTGGCAGAATCACGACGACGACGGGCGATACTCCGTCGTCTACCGGTGTCACGTCGAATCGCGGGTCGTGACGCTCAGCGACGAGCACGTAGAGGCCGTGTGGTGCTCGCCGGGCGCGACGGAGGAACGCCTGAACGAGGCCCAGCGAATCGGGGTCGAGCGCGCGGCCGAGATCGACGGACGCTGACTACCGGCTTATCTGCAGGTTCTCTGCCTCGCCGACGACCGTCCAGTCGTCGTCCCCGAGGGCGTAGTGGCGAACCTGCGGGGGCTCCCACGCGCCGTCGACGTACTCGGAACTGACCTCGCAGCGGCGGATGGACTCGTCCGCAGGGTCGATCTCGATGCGGAACCGGTCGTCGGGAACGTAGCGGACCGGACTGGCGCGTCCCTCCATCGTCGTTCCGTCGTCGAGCGTTATCGTGAGGTCGTGGCCCGGCAGGAGTTCGTCCAGCGTTTCGGTGAACGATGCCATGGTCACGAACTCACGCGACGGGCGTGCGTAAGTGTGCTGGCCCCGCCCGTCGGCACGTCGGAACCGGGCGGCGACCGTTCGCGTCGCTACTCCTCCTCGGGCCACTCGGCGTCCTGGCCGTGGAAATCGATGCCCATCCGGTGGGCGGACCGCGATATCATGTGCGCGCCGGTCGGCGCGGTGATGAACAGGAAGGCGATGCCGACGAGCGAGGTCAGGCCCGCCCCCGCACCGCCGTAGTAGACGAACCCCGCCAGGAAGAGCGAGGCCGCCCCGAGCGTGGTGGACTTGCTGGTGGCGTGCAACCGGTTGTACACGTCGGGGAGTCGCAGGAGGCCGATGGTACCGACCGCGAGGAAGAAGCTCCCGACGACGACGAGCGCGACGACGACGATGTGCTGGAGATTCATTTGATGATGTCCCCCTCGATGACGTACTGGCTGACCGCGATGGTGCTGATGAACCCGATGATAGCGAGCACGAGGCTCACCGTGACGAACAGGCCCTCGCCCGTCTGGAGCGCGAACAGGACCGCGATGGCGACGACGTTCGTCGCGATGGTGTCGAGCGCGACGACCCGGTCGGGGACCGTCGGTCCGCGGATGACCCGGTAGCCGGCCAGCAGCGTGAGCGCGCTGGCCAGAATCAGGCCGCCGTTCACGGCGAGACGGAGGAGTTCCGGGTCAGACGCCACGCTTCTCACCTCCGTCGTTCCGCGCTCCTGCACGACGCGGCTCGCGCTCACTTCGCATCGCGCTCACCTCCGTCGTTTCGTCGTTCCACGCGACGTGGCTCGCGCTCGTCCGCCCCCTGACCACGATAGCGGGCGGGCATCTCCGGCACCGGGTCGCGGGGTTTGCTCTCCTCGTCGAACAGGACGAGGGCGTAGTCCTCCCACGTCCGGATGGGGTCGACGATGGACTGTCGGTCGCGGGCGTCGATGCTGTGCACGTAGAGCACGTTGGTCTCCTCGTCGTAATCCATGGTCAGCGTTCCCGGCGTGAGCGTGATGCTGTTGGCGATGGTGGTTATCGCGCCGTCCGTCTCGACGCGCAGCGGGACGACGACGACGCCGGGGCGAATCGGCATCCCGGGAGCGAGCACGCGGTACGCCACGTCGACGTTCGCCGTCGCGAGTTCCTTCAGGAAGACGGCGACGTACAGTCCGGCGTACGGCGCGGCCCGGACGTTCCGGCCGAGTTGGGTGTCCTGCGTGTAGAACCGGCGGAAGGCGAAGGCGATGGGGAGGCCGACGGCGAGGCCGATGAGGAACTCGCCGACCACGGTGTCGAGGCCGTCGACGCCGCGGACGAACAGCCACAGCAGGGCGAGAACGACGCCGACGACCGGCCACTTGCGGACTCTCACGCGTGCCCACCTCCCGGACCGACGGCCTGGACGTAGCCCTGGCGGTCGATGGCCGCGTTCGCCGCCGCCTCGGCCGCGCGGAAGACCGGGTCGAACCCGACGCCGACCACCACGACGACGGCCGCCATCGCGACGGCGACGGCGACGCCCGTCGCCGGGTTGCCGTGTCGGACCGCCAGGCTCTTCGACCCCCAGAAGCCGCGGTTCCACGCCAGCGATAAGTACGCGATGGTGAGCATCGCACCGACGAGCGCCAGCGCGACCGCCGCCGTCGCCCGGGCCTGCCCCGCCACGTCGAACACGAGCATCTTTCCGAAGAAGCCCGACAGCGGCGGGATGCCGATGAGCGACAGCGCTCCGACGAAGAAGGTGCCGGAGAGCACGGGGTTCTCGCGGGTCAGTCCCCCGAGTTCGTCGAACTGTATCGTCCCCGCCGCGGAGTACACCGACCCGGAGACGAGGAAGAGCAGGCCCTTGGCCAGCGCGTGGTTGAGCGCGTAGACGAGCGCCGCCGTCACGGCCAGCACGCGCACGTCCGGGACGGTCGCGCCGATGGCCAGCGGCAGGACGATGAACCCGATCTGGCCGATGGACGAGTACGCCAGCAGGCCGTCCACGTCGGCCCGGCTCACCGCGCCGAGGCCCCCGACGAGGATGCTCGCGGCCGCCATGACGAACAGGACGGGACCGAAGAACGCGAGCGCCGAGGGGACCCCCACCGGGTCGGTGAGTCCGGGCAGCGAGAGGCCCTGTAGCGACAGCGCCGAGAAGACGGTGAAGTACAGTCGGACGATGGCGTAGACGCCGACCTTCTTCACGACGCCCGCGAGCATCGCGGACACCGGCGCGGGAGCGGCGCGGTACGCCGCCGGCACCCAGAACTGGAACGGAACGAGGCCGGCCTTGAGCGCGAAGACCGCGAAGAGGAGCGCCGACAGGCCGAGGACGGGCAGCGTGTCGACCCCGTACTGCGCGGGAGCCGCCAGTCGTCGCGCGAGGTCGGCCATGTTCAGCGTGCCGACCGTGGAGTAGAGCCCCCCGATGGCCAGGAGCATGACGGCGCTCCCGACGAGGTTGAGGACGACGTAGTGGAGCGCGGCGCGGGTGTGTTCCGGCCCGGAGTAGAAGACGACGAGCACGTAGCTCGACATCAGCATCACCTCGAACCAGACGAACAGGTTGAACACGTCGCCGGTGAGGAACGAGCCGGTGACGCCGACCATCATGAAGTGGTACAGCGGATGGTACGAGAGCCGCTGGCCGAACGCGTCGACGTACTGGACGGAGAACACGAGCGCGGCGAGCGACACGGTCGCCGCCAGCGCGAGCATGAACGCCGACAGCGGGTCGGCGACGATGGAGATGCCGTACGGCGCCGGCCAGCCCGAGAGCTGGTACGGTATCGTCTCGGCCGCCCCGAGAGGGTCGACCTCGCCCCACAGCAGCGCGACCGCGACGGCGTACCCGACGCCGCCGAGCAGACTTACCCCGCGCTGGAGGCGGGGGAGTTTGCGCACGAGCAACGTTCCGATGGCCGTCACGAGCGCCACGACCAGCGGCGCGACGACGAGTTGGTTCATGCCGAATCACCCAGTTCGTTCATGTCGATGGTGCCGTGTTCCTCGTAGACGCGGTACGACAGCACGAGCGCGAACGCCGTCGTCCCGAAGCTGATGACGATGGCGGTCAGCACGAGCGCCTGGACGAGTGGGTCGGTGACGTTCACCGCCCCGCCGTGACCGCCGCCGTGCGCGTCCGGCAGGAACGGGACGCCCCCGCCGAGGCCGCCCATGGTCACGAGGTAGACGTTCGCCGCCTGGCTGATGATGACGACGCCCCAGACGACCCGGACGACGTCCCGGCGCAGGACGAGGAACGTCCCGAGCGCGAACAGCGCGCCGATGACGCCGGCGAGGACGAGCTGGGTCATTCGGCTCCCACCACCGAGAGGATGGTCAGGAGCGCCCCGACGACGACGAGGTAGACCCCCGTGTCGAACGCCAGCGCGCTTGCGACGTGCAGTTCGCCGTAGACGGGGACGTGGTGCAGCACCCAGAACGTCTGGTAGAGGAACGCGTCGCCGAACGCGACGGCGACGATGCCGCTCCCCGCCGCCAGCGCGAGGCCGACGGCGAACAGGGCGCGGTAGTTCTCGACGATGCCGTACTGTAGGTGTTCGATGGGTCCGCGGACGACCCGCTCGAACAGTTCCTCCTCCAGGTAGTTCAGCCCGTAGACGATGTAGATGAGCGCGAACGCTGTCGTCGTCAGCACGCCCGCGATGAAGCCGCCGCCGGGGAGGTTGTGTCCCTGGAGCATCAGCGCGATGGCGGTGACGAGGATTATCGGTACCACCGTGCGCGTGACGGTGCGCGAGATGACCGTCGTCATTGCGTCCCACCTCGCTCCCGCATGGCGACGAGGGTCAGTACAGAGAGAGCGGCCATCGCGACGACGGATATCTCGCCCATCGTGTCGAACGCTCGGTAGTCCACCAGGATGACGTTGACGATGTTGTGACCGCCGGCCACGTCGACGGTGTTGTGCGAGTCGATGAAGTACGACGCGATGAGGTCGGGCTGGGCGGCCGTCGAGACGAGCACGGTGACGGCCACCGTCGCGCCGACCGCGAGCGAGAGCGCGCCGTCCCTGACCGCCCTGGACCGCTTCAGTTCGCCGTAGAACGCCGGCAGGCGGTCGAGCACGAGCAGGAAGATGACCAGCGTCAGCGTCTCGACGACGAGCTGGGTGAGCGCGAGGTCCGGCGCGTCCGCCAGCACGTAGAAGATGGCGACCATGAACCCGAGGATGGAGAGGGTGAGCACGCCCGAGATGTGGGATGGTGCGAGGGCGACCGCCGTCGCGCCGACGACGGCGACGCCGAGCACGAGCGCGAGCGGCAGCGTCATGTCCGGCGCGAACTCGAACGCCGGCAGCGCGACGCTCGCGGCGAGGTAGCCCCCGAGCGCGAGCGCGACGACGCCCGCCAGCGTCCACGTCGCGTAGGTCCGGAGCAGACCGGTCTGGATCCGGGGAACGGCGGTCGCGCTCGCCTCGTTCAGTCCGTCAACGGTGCCGTCGTACCACCAGTTCGCCCGGAGCGGGTCCACCGACAGGAGGCGGTTGATGCCCCGGTGGAGGTCGTCGTAGAAGGGGTAGGCCGCCGCCCCGACCGCGATGGTTATCGCGCTCATGAGCACCGGCGGCGTGACGTGGTCCGGCAGGTAGTAACTGAAGTGCACCTCGGTACCCGGCGGGGAGACGCTCCCCATCACCTCGGCGACGAAGTGGTCGAGCGCCGCGGGAGCGACGCCGAACGTGGCGGTGACCCCGCCGAGACCGACGAGCGCGGCGAGCACGCCGAGGATCGCCGGCGGGACGAGCATCGCCTTCGGCGGGCTGTGGACGTGCAGTCGGTCGGGCTTGTCGCCGAAGAAGAGCATCAGGAACCGAATCGAGTAGAGGAAGGTGAAGACGCTCCCGAAGACGGCGACGACGGGGTAGAGCCACGCCAGGCCGCCCTGCAGTTCCGCGGCGTGGTAGGCCGCGTCGAACAGGAACTCCTTGGAGTAGAAGCCGTTGAACGGCGGGACGCCGGCCATCCCGAGCGCGGCGACGACCGTGATGGCACCGGTCACGGGCAGGTCGTCCCAGAGGCCGCCGAGTTCGGCTATCTTCCGGGTGCCCGCCTCGTGGGCGATGATGCCGGCGACGAGGAACAGCGCAGCCTTGAACAGCGCGTGGTTGAGGATGTGGAAGGCACCCGTCTCCGCGCCGAGGTCGGAGGCGAACCCGAACCCGGCGACGATGAGGCCGAGGTGGCTCGCCGTCGAGTACGCCAGCAGTTCCTTGATGTCGGTGGCGGCGACGGCGAGGATGGCGGCTATCGTCATCGTCGCGAGGCCGAGCACGGTGAAGACCGCGGACCACTCCGGAATCCCGTGGACGCCCTCCGGCAGGAAGACGGGCCGGAAACGGCCGACGAGGTAGACGCCGGCTTTCACCATCGTCGCGGAGTGGAGGAACGCCGAGACGGGCGTCGGGGCCTCCATCGCGTTCGGCAGCCAGACGTGGAGCGGCACCTGCGCGGACTTGGCCGCCGCGCCGATAGCGACGAGACCGAGCACGGGGACGAACAGCCCGGCCGAGTGGAGCGACTCACGCACCTGCTCGGGGTGGTTCACTATCCACGACAGGTCGAACGTGCCCGTCACGTTCGCGAGCAGCAGGAAGCCGACGAGCATGAACAGGCCGCCGGAGACGGTGATGAGCATCGACTTCCGGGCGGCGTACTGCGAGGACGCCTGGTCGCTGTAGTGGCCGATGAGGATGAACGACGACAGGCTCGTCAGCTCCCAGAAGACGAACAGCGCGACGAGGTCGGCGGCGAACGCGACGCCGAGCATCGACCCCATGAACGCCAGGAGCGCGGTGTAGTACTTCGCCTTGCCCGGTTCGTCGTGCATGTACCCCCTGGAGTAGGTGAGGATGAGTACGCCGACGCCGCTGGCCAGGAAGCCGATGAGCAGCGACAGGCCGTCGACGTAGAACCGCAGGGAGACGCCGAGCGCGGGAATCCAGTCGAACGAGACCGACCCGTGAGTACCGTACTGGCTGGCGACCAGCCCGAAGCAGGCCAGCGCCACCGCCGCCGCGTAGTAGGCGGTGCGCTCGCCGAGAACGCGGTAGACGAGCGGCGTCACCGCCGCCGCCGCGAACGGGAGCACGACCAGCGCGAGTACAACCACGGCTGCCGGTTCCGATGTCGGTTGCACGTTCGAGAGTGAACCGCGGACCTGACTTAACAGTTCTCAAACTCCGGAGCCAGCGGAGGTTCGAATCGGCGCAGTTCCGCCCGAACTGACCCGGCTGGCGAGCCCGACCGGCCCGCAGTCAGGCGAACTCGATGCGCTCGTCGCCCGGGTCGACGGTCACCTCGCCGCCCACCGGCACCGGTGCGACGGGCGCGGTGTGGCCGAAGTCGAGGTCGAACACGACCGGCGCGTCGGAGTTGTACTCCGCGACGACCTCCGCGACGGTCTCACGCTGGCGCTCGCGGTACGCTGCCCGCTCCTCTGGCGACCGCTCGACGTCGAGAGAACGGGCCTTCGCGCGGCCGACGAGGACGGCGTCGAACCGCTCCAGCAGGCCGCGCTCGCCCATCGCCGTCATCGTCCAGCGCACGTCCATGGCGCTCGGTAGCTCCTCCGAGGTCTCGAGCAGGAGCACCGCACCGTCCAGGGCGTCGGGGTCGGGCACGTAGCGGTTCACGGAGAGCTGCTGGTCGACCACCGACAGGCAGCCACCCCACGTTCGGCCGGTGACGCGTTCGTCGCCGCCGCGCCACGTCCAGCCCGGATTCGGCTCCATCTCGCGACGCTCGTCGAGCGTCTCCGGGTCCGCCCAGTCCAGGTCCTCGTCGGTGAACCGCTCGGCCGGTCGGAGTTCCCCGAGCGAGTCCGAGAACAGCGCTCGTTCGAGGTACTCCACGGTGTAGTCGTGCATCGACCCCTGCATCGCGAACTCCGTGAAGAGGGTGCCGCCGTAGAACGAGACCACGCCCTCGTTCCACAGGACGGTCTCGACGTTCGTGTTGTCGCTTATCCCGTAGAATCTCGTGGGGTTCTCGGCGAGCACCTCGGGGTCGAGGTGTTTCAGGATGCGGACCTGGTCGTATCCTCCGATGGTGGTGACGACGCCCCGGATGTCGGGGTCGGCGAAGGCGTCCATCACGTCTCTCGCGCGCGCCTCGGGGTTGTCGTACAGCCACTCGGGGTCCGCCGTCGCGGTCGGAAACTCGACGGGGTCGAGGCCGAACCGCTCCTCGAGACGTTCGAGACCGAGTTCGTACACGTGCGGGTACTTCTCCGCCAGACTCGTGCCCGGGGAGACGACGGCCACTTTATCGCCCGGTTCGAGGCTCGGCGGGACGACCCACTCGCTCATGTCCGTGGCGTCGTCCGGTCACCTGAAGTACCTTTTCGTCCGCCGCGTCGTGGGCCGTCCGTCGACGCTCGCCCCGGCTAACGAACCGTTAAGCCGTCCCTGCGCCGGACAGCGGGTCGCTGCGCAGTGGTTAACCGTACCATAACAAAGACAGGCTCTGCCGTTAACCCGCGTATGTCGAACAGTTCAGTGGGGGACCTCTGGTCCGGCGTGGGGCTGCCCCGACTCGCGCCGACCCGACTCCAGTTGCTCGCTCTCCTCGTCGGGGGGAAGTTGCTCGACGCCGTGAGCACCGTCGTCGTCCTCGGACTCCGCGACGACGTGTTCGAATCCGTGTGGCTCACCCGGACGTTGATGGCGAAGTTCGGGACGGTCGGCGGGTCGCTGATTACGGTCGTGGTGGCAGTGGTCGGGGTGGCGTTGCTCGCGGAGAGCGGCCTGCTCATCCGGCGCGTCACGCCCGACGACTGGACGCCGGACGGCTACCCCGCGGCGTTCCGGACGACGACGTACCTCGCGGCCAGCGTCTGGTACGCGTACCTCGGGGTCAACAACTTCTCGCTGCTGTTGTAGCCCGGCGGCCTCGTCTCGGCGTCGGGGTTACGACGGACTCGGCGTCTGGACGCGCGACAGGTAGGCCGCGAGGTCGGTCGTCGTGATGATGCCGATGACCCCCTCGGTGTCGTCGACGACCGGCACGTGGTGAATCGTGTGTTCGATCATCGCGTCGGCGACGTCGCGGATGTCGTCCTGCGCCGACGCCGTCAGCACGTCCTCGCTCATGTAGCGGGAGACCGGCGTCTCGTCCTTCGGGGACCGCTCCGCGACTATCTGGGTGAAGTCCGTGGACGTCAGGATGCCCCGTAGCCGGTTGTCGTCGTCGACGACGATGACCGACCCGATGTCGTGTTCGAGCATCGTCTCCGCCGCGTCCTCGACGAGGGTGTCGGGGGAGACCGTCTGGAGGTCGGACGTCATGAGTCGCGCAACTGAGATATCCATGGGGTACTGTAGTGTCGCGCTCGGTATAAGAATTGTCGTCAGCGAACTACCTCCCGCCAGGGACGCCCGCTCGAAGCGCTCGACGGGGTCGAAGCGACGGCGTGGAGTCGGCGTTCGGTCTCCACTGTCGAGCACTGGAGGGTCCGGCGGGGTCCCGGACGGTCGATTCCGAGAGCGGACGCCCCAGAGGGGGTCCCTCCTCGAGACCCCGGGCTGCTCGCTCGCTTCGCGCGCTGTCCGGGTCCGCGACCCGGCTACTCGACTCTCCTCGACGCGGCGACCGCTCACGTCCGTCGAGAGGTATGCGGGCCGCTCATGGGGGTGAGAGTGGTAGAAGCGCCGAGGAGGAGATTTGAACTCCTGAGTCCTGACGGACAGTTGCTCTCGAAGCAACCGCCTTGGCCGGGCTAGGCTACCTCGGCTCAGGTCTAACTACTGCAGTCGTCATTTTATGCGTTTCGATTCGCCGAACTCGAACCTATCTGACCACCAAATTAAAACCGTTGGCCGTCGCCGAATATTTCATGGACGTTACAGACGCGAGCGCCCGGTCCGATTCCGTCCTCGACGCCGTCGGCACGGCCGTCATCGCCGACCGCGAGTTCCTCGAAACCGTCCTGCTGGGTATCATGGCCCAGGGACACGTCCTGCTGGAGGACGTTCCCGGTACCGGCAAGACCCTCACCGCACGGAGTTTCGCCGCCGCGCTCGGCCTCTCTTTCTCCCGCGTACAGTTCACGCCCGACCTCCTCCCGGCGGACGTGACCGGGACGCACGTGTTCAACGAACAGGACCGCGAGTTCGAGTTCAACGAGGGCCCCATCTTCGCCAACGTCGTACTCGCCGACGAGATAAACCGCGCGCCGCCGAAGACCCAGGCCGCCCTGCTGGAGGCGATGGAGGAGCGACAGGTCACGGTAGACGGCGACACCCACGAGCTTCCGAAGCCGTTCTTCGTCATCGCCACCCAGAACCCCGTCGAGCAGGAGGGGACCTTCCCCCTGCCGGAGGCGCAGGTCGACCGCTTCGTCGTCAAGACCAGCCTCGGCTACCCCGACGAGGAGGGCGAGGTCGAACTGCTGCGCCGCCGGGGCGACCGCCACAGCCAGAGCCCGTCCGCCGGACGGGTCCTCGACGACGGCGAGGTCGAGGAGCTACAGTCCGTCCCCGAGACGGTCCGGGTCGAGGAGGACCTGCTCTCGTACATGGCCGCCGTCGCCCGCGAGACCCGGGAGGACCGCCGCGTGGAGGTCGGTGTCTCGCCGCGGGGCACCCAGCGCCTCTTCGAGGCGTCCCGCGCTCGCGCCGCCATGGTCGGACGCGAGTTCGTCACCCCGGACGACGTGAAACGCGTCGCCTACCCAGTGCTCTCCCACCGGGTCGTCCTCACGCCCGACGCGAAGGTGAACAACGTGAACAAAGACGACGTGGTCGAGGCGGTGCTGGACAGCGTGCCGGTACCGACCGTGGAGTAGCGTGGCGTCCCGCCGCGCGAGGGCGGTCGGCCAGTTCGTCGTCGGCTTCCTCGTCGCGACCGCGGTGGAACTGTTCCTCTTCGACGTCCCCCTCCCGCGCGCGCTCGCCCTCGGGGCCGCCATCGGCGTCGGCCTCGGCCTCGGATGGTATCTCACCGCCGACGCCGAAGCCGACGAGTAACTCGTGAGGTCGGCGTCAGGCCCGCGCGACCACCTGCACCCACGAACCGTCTCCGAGCCACTCGACCGCGAAGCCCGCGTTCTCGACCATCGCTCGCAGTTCGTCGGGCGGGTAGAGCGTGAACCGCCGGGCGTCCCCGTCGTAGGTGTCGCCCTCCACCGTCCCCTCGCCGCGCTTGACCGACAGGCAGAGGACGCCGTCCGGCCGGAGGACGCGGCGGAACTCCGCGAGCGTTCCGGGAGCGTCCCCCCGCGGCACGTGCAGGAACGAGGCGCAGGCCCAGAGGCCGTCGAACGCCGCAGCCGCGAGGCCGAGCCGTCGCATGTCCATCCGGGCGAACGCGGCGCCGCCGGCGCGCTCGCGCGCGGTTCGGAGGAAGGCGGGGGTGAGGTCCACGCCGACCGCGTCGTGGCCGCGCTCGGCGAACGTGGCCGACTCCCAGCCGGGGCCGCAGCCCACGTCCGCGACCCGGGCTGTCGCGCGCCCCTCGGGCGGTTCGACGGCGTCGAGGAACCGGTCGACCAGGTCCGCGACGGCGGAGCGGTCGGCGTGGCGCTCGCGGTACTCGTCGGCGACCGACTGGTAGGTGGCGACCGTGTCGGGGTCCGTCACGACCGAACGAGGCGGCGGGACGTTAATCAATCTTGTCACGACAGGGGCCGTATCGAACCAGAGCGTCACCGGAACCGGCCCCTGGACCGGTCCCTCGCGGACGCGGCCGGTTCCGACCGCGCGAGCGCCGGCTCGCGCCCGGGAACCGGCGAGTCCCCGAGTCAGCGCCGGAGTGCGGAGGTGAGCGCCACGGCGGCGACGAGCAGGAACACGAGCGCGGTCACGGGCTGGCCACCGGCACCGAGCAGGTAGATGCCGTAGCCGACCCCGCTGGCCGACGCGGCGACGGCGGTGCTCCCGGCGGCGTGCATCAGCTCCAGGCGCTCCGTGTCCGCCTCGCGGCCGAGTTGCTCGCCGACGTTGATGGCCTGCTCGGCGAAGTCCCACACGAGCACGACCGCCGCGGTCCCGAGGATGAGGAACTCCGGCGGCGCGGCGAAGAGACCCCCGTAGAGGACGCCCAGCAGGGCCACGAAGCTGCCGACGGTGACGAACCGGCGCGAGCCGAGAACGAGGCCGACGGCGACGAGGAAGACGCCGCCGACCGCGGCGAGCGCGCCGGTCGAACTCGCCAGCGCGGCCGCCCCGACGGCGACCGACGCCGCGACCAGCGAGAGCAACCGGCTCGTGCGCGCCGGCGAGCGGTCGACGGTCGCTCCGCTCACGACCGCCACCTCCTGTCTGCGTGGGCCAGCACGACGCCGAGGTCGTCGTCGGTGTCCCAGTCGACCGCCCGAACTCCGCCGGCGCGAAGCGACCGGAGGTGTCGCGTGCGCTCGGCGGCCGCCAGGCGCGCGCCCGGCGAGTCGTCGGTGGTCGGGTCCGGACTGACGACGGTGACCGCGTGGCCGGCGGCGGCGAGGCGGCGCGCGACCTCCGGCGCGTAGGCGTCACAGAGCGGCGAGAAGAACACCACCTGCGCGTTCGTCGGGAGTCGCCGCCGGAGCCACCGCATCGTGATGGTCGAGTAGAACGGCTCCTCGGGAGGTGTGCGCGACAGCGTCTCCGAGCGCGCGAGCAGTTCGCGCGCCTCGGCCCGGTGGTGGTCGCCCGCGCCCGGCGCGAGCCAGAGGTTCTCGGGGGCGAGCGCGGCGAGGCCGACCCGGTCGCCGCCGTCGAGCAGCGCGGCGAACGTCTTGCCGGCGGCCCGGACGGCGAACTCGACGGCGCTGGGCGATTCGGGGGCGGCGGCGAGATACGCCTGCTCTCTGGCGTCGACGAGCAGGACGACGGTCGCGACCCGCTCCTGGCGGAAGTCGACGGTGGTCAACTCGCCGGTCTTCGCCCGACGGTTCCAGTCGATGCGCGAGACGGGGTCGCCGCGCCGGTACTCCCTCGTCGCGTAGAACTCCACGCCGGCCCCGCCCTCGCTCGTCGTCACTCGACCGGTGTGGCGGGTCGTCTGCTCGCGGAGCGGAACGTCCTCGGCGGTCGCGGACAGCTCCGGCGTGCACGCGACGGTCGTGTCGTTTTTCACCTCGAACTCCCGTTCCCTCGCGCCGCTGAAGTCGCGGGCGATGACCGTCGCCGGGTCGAACGCGTGCTCGCCACGGACGGCCTCGACGGTGTAGGCGAACATCGCCTGCTTGCCGGGCCGGAGCGCGGTGCCGAGCCGCGGCGACCCGTCCACCACCCGGAGCGCCCCGGGGACGCCGTCGACGACCCGGAGGTCGGGCAGGGTCCTGTCGCCGGCGTTCTCGACGGTCACCTCGACGCGAATCTCGTCGCCCGGGGCCGGGTCGAGGTCGCTGACCGACCGCGAGAGGGTCACGTCGGTCGACGGCGGCGACCCGGACCGGGCGTACGCGGCGAACGCGACGCCGACGACGCCGACGAGCAGCACCACCGGACTCCCGGCGACGACGCCGACACCGCCGGCCAGCAGGGCGACGGCGCTGACGCCCTGCCAGCGGTTGGTCTCGTACGGCGTCATCGTCCCTCCTCGACGTAGCGGGCGACGGCGTCGGCGGTTCGGCGCGCGCGGCGCTGGTACTTCGTCTCGCCGTCGAACGACCGATGGAACAGCTTGCGCAGCGGGCGTCGGGGCGGGTCCGGCCCGCCGACGAACGACGCGGCGTACGGGTCGTCGGTCCACTCCCCGCTCTCTACGACCTCCCGGGCTTCGTCGGACGAGCAGCCCTCGCGCTGGGCGATGGCGTCGACGACGGTCGATTGGAGTCGCTTCCGGATGCGCTTGCGCGACTCGAACCGCGACTTGCGCGCGCCGTCGTGGACGCGCCGAAGGGACTCGTCGAACTCCCCGCCGGGCGTCGGGACGGAGACGGTCGTCTCGGGGTCGCCCGTCTCGGCCTGGTCGATGGAACCCCGGCGGCGCTCCTGGACGACCCGGACGCCCTGGAGCAGTGCCAGCACCCCGACCAGCCTGACGAACAGGTAGTCCGTGCTGACGACCGCCGCGAGCTGGGGTGCGAACAGGGCGGCGATTCCCCACGCGGCCGCGAGGACGCCGGCGGCGGTGAGCAACGGACGGTCGCTCATCGCTCCCCTCCGACGGGACTCCCCTCGCCCCCGGTCGCGTCGCCGTCGGAATCGGCGTCGGCGTACTCGCGTTCGATGCGCCGGAGAGCCTCGACGGCGCGCCGCTCGCGCTCGCCGGTCGGCGACTCGCCGCCGTAGCGCACCACCTCGAAGACGTTCGTCAGTTCGTCGACGTCCGACCGGTCCATCCCCGCCTCGACGGCCGCGGTGGCGAACTCGCGGGGCGTGCTCGACTGCGGAGCTGCCACGTCGAGGTGCTCGGTCATCTCGCGCCAGGCGCGGTACACCTCGTTCTCGACCGACGCGTTCGACTCGATGCGGTCGGCCGCGTCGCCGGCGGCGCGACCGACGGCGGCCACGTCGGGGTCGTCCGGCGGGGTCTCGGCCTCCGATTCGTCGAGTTCGTTCCCGCCGGAGGTCCGGACGAGCAGGGCGAGCGCGCCGACGAGCGCCACGCCGAGCACGAGCAGGAGGACGGTCGACGGCGTGACCGTCGTCGCACCGCCGTCGCCCATCCCGCCGGTTCCGCCCGACGGGAGGGAGGTGCCGTTCGACCCGTTGGGCAGCAAGCTACCGGGCCGGTCGAACGGTGGCGCCGAACACGCGGACAGGATCGCGTGCAGGAACAGCGTCGGCACGCCGACGGGGCCGATGACCGCGAACGCTCCGAGCCACCCCCTCCACCGGTAGGCGACTCCGACGAGGGCCGCGAACCCGAACAGGATGGACAGGACCGCCGGAAGCGTGTTCAAAACCGGGAAGCAGGGGATGTCGATGGGTACCCCTATCGGCTTCCCGTCCCCGAGAGACCCCGACTCGTTGCCGGTCGACTCGCTGACACCGGCTCCGCCGTCGCCCCACCCGAGACCGCTTCCACCGGAGTTCTCGGTCGTGACGGCCGTGTTCAGCGTCGCGGCGGCGAGCGCGATCGCTAACACGCAGAGGAGGGCCACTGCGATGGGGCGGGCGTTATCCAGGTCCACAGTCCCGTATAGCGTGAAAGCTAACTTAGGTTTTCTGTCTGGTTCGCGGGCGGCGTTCGGCGGTTCTTGTGGGCCGTTGGACGAGGAGGGTCCCGGTCCGGTCGTTCGTCGGACCGCTACCGACGGACCGCCGCTGGCGGAATTATAATAAGGTTCTAATAACTCAGGCCCCTTCGATTAATATATGACTGTCGTCAGCGTCTCCATGCCCGACGAACTGCTGGAGCGAATCGACGAGTTCTCCGACGACCACGGGTACACCGGTCGGAGCGAGGTCGTCAGGGAGGCCGCCCGGAACCTGCTCGGCGAGTTCGAGGACAAGCGACTGGAGGACCGGGAGCTGATGGGCGTCGTCACGGTCCTGTTCGACTTCGAGACGACGAACGTCGAGGAACGGATGATGCATCTGCGTCACGAACACGAGGGGCTGGTCGCGTCGAACTTCCACAACCACGTGGGCAACCACTACTGCATGGAACTGTTCGTGCTGGAGGGGACGCTCGAGGAGATATCCTCGTTCGTCGGGAAGATTCGCGCCACGAAGAACACGCTCACGGTCGACTACTCCGTGATTCCCGTGGACAGCTTCGGGCCGCTGGCTGAGCCGAGCTAATCGACCAGCCGAACGGTGTCGCCGACCGACACGTCGCCCGCGCTCCCGGCCGGGAGTTCGAACAGGGTGTCGGCCGCCGCCTTCGCCGTCCCGGTCCACGCCGACAGGCGTTCGACGCGCTGGACCTCGTCCTCGACCGTCCAGACGGCGTCGAGGGGGAACGGCACGAACACCATGTGGACGTCCCGTGGCGCGGCCTCGTCGAACCGGAACGCGAGCGCGTAGTCGTCCGGAATCGACCGCCGGAACATCAGTCCCCGCGCCCGCGAGAGGAACGAGTCCGCCGTCTCGACGTCGGCTGCCAGCGTCTTCGACCGGTCTTCGTGTACGACGCGCACGCTCGGCGGTGCGCATCGGGGAGGCAAAACTTTTGTGCGATGGCGCGCCCAGGAGAAGGGCATGGAGAAGACCCCGTCGGGCACCTCCGTCGGCGTGGACGACCCCTACGACCACGCCGGGCTCTGCGACCACCTGACGGACGAGGGCAAGTGTCGGTACGCCTTCGAACACCCCGAGCAGGACCTCGAGTTCGCGCGAGAGCGCCGCGAAGACGAGTTCCGCTGTCCCGCGGCGGACCCGCAGGGCGAGTGGGACTGGGAGGACTGCCCGCACTACCGGTGCCGGAACCGCGACCGCGAGTGCGTGCGCTGTGGCCTCGAAGAGCGCCGGATGGCACACTCCGACGAGCGCCCGCTCCTGGAGGAACACCATCTCTCGTACGCCGACCGGGGCGAGACGCTCGGCCACGAGATAACCGTCTACCTCTGCCGGTGGTGTCACGCCAAGGTCCACGGGTCGTGGGCGCGCATCGACGACGACGCCAACCCGGTCCCCGAAGCCATCGCGGAGAAGGAGGGGCGGCGGAGCCGCGAACGGCGCGAGGCCGCCTTCGAGTCCGCCGCCGAGCGCTACGACCCTGGCGGAGAGGGCGAGGAGTAACCGGTCGAGTCGCCGCCGGCGCGACGACGGTCGGGGCGAAGCCGCCAGAGATTACATCAGTACTCGCGACCTGGTTGAGACCATGGAGAGTCGCAATCCTGCGACTGGGGAGGTGCTGGAAACGTACGAGACGGACGACGAGGCGTCCGTCGACGAGAAGCTCCAGCGGGCGAGCGAGACCTACGAGGAGTGGCACCGACGGTCGGTCGAGGACCGACAGCAACTCATGGCGTCGGCGGCCGAGGTGCTCCGGGAGAACAAGGAGGAGTACGCCGAGACGATGACGAAGGAGATGGGGAAACCCATCGACAGCGCCGTCTCGGAGGTCGAGAAGTGCGCGTGGGTCTGTGACTACTACGCCGAGCACGCGGGCGAACACCTCCAGGACGAACGCATCGGCTCCGAACCGGGCGTCGACTCGTACGTCTCCTACGAGCCGCTCGGGACGGTCCTGGCTGTGATGCCGTGGAACTTCCCGTTCTGGCAGGTGTTCCGCTTCGCCGCGCCGAACCTCGCAGCGGGCAACGTCGGCCTGCTGAAACACGCCTCGAACGTCCCTGGCTGCGCCACGGCCATCCAGGAGGTGTTCGAGGAGGCCGGCTTCCCCGAGGGGGCGTTCACGACGCTACTCATCGGTTCCGACAAGGCCGACGACGTCATCCGGGACGACCGCGTGGCCGGAGTGACGCTGACCGGCAGCGACCGCGCCGGGCGCGCCGTCGCCGAGACGGCCGGAAGCGAACTCAAGAAGACCGTGCTCGAACTCGGCGGCAGCGACCCGTTCGTCGTCATGCCGGACGCGGACGTCCAGGACGCCGCGGAGACCGCAGCGCAGTCGCGGACCGTCAACTCCGGGCAGTCCTGCATCGCCGCGAAGCGCTTCATCGTGCACACCGACGTGTACGACGAGTTCCTGGACGCGTTCCTCGCGGAGATGGAGTCCCTGCAGGTCGGCGACCCGACCGACGACGACACCGACGTCGGTCCGCAGGCCCGCGAGGACCTGATGGAGGACGTCCACGAGCAGGTTCGGGACAGCGTCGACGCGGGCGCGACGCTCGAACTCGGCGGCGAACCGCTCGACCGCGAGGGCAACTACTACCCGCCCACCGTCCTCACGGACGTGCCGGACGACGCCCCCGCGGCGAACGAGGAGGTGTTCGGCCCCGCGGCGGCCGTCTTCGAGGTCGAAGACGAGGAGTCGGCCATTGAGCGCGCCAACGACATCAGGTTCGGTCTCGGCGCGAGCATCTGGACGCAGGACCGCGAACGGGGGAGCCGCATCGCGGGCGAAATCGAAGCCGGTCTCGTGTTCGTCAACGAACTCGTCAAGTCCGACCCGCGCGTCCCGTTCGGCGGCGTCAAGGACTCCGGCTACGGCCGCGAACTGTCGAGACACGGCATCCGGGAGTTCGTCAACCGGAAGATGACCTGGCTGGCGGACTTCCCCTCGGAGAAACGCGATAGCGGCGTCGAATAGTCCGACGACTCGGACTGTATCTCCGACATTTCTCTCGGTTTGATGTCACTTCCGGCCCTACGTCGGGGTGCATGTGGGAACTCGGTCCCGACGCAGACGAACCGGAGTGGTACGAAGTCGAGAGTCCGTTCGAGAAGTCCATCTACGAGGTAGTGAGTACGGCCGCCGGACCGTACGCCATCGGTGACGGCGGGACGCTGCTGGCGAACCGCGACGGCGAGTGGGAGGTCGTCCTCGACGACGGCCCGCGCACTCGCGACAACCAGCTCCGCGGGCTGGCCGTCACCGACGACGGGGAGCGGGTCTGGTTCGCCGGCTCCTCGGGCGCGCTGGGCTGTTACGACGTGGAGTCCCGCCGGAAGTTCGACTACTCCAACCCCAACGAGATGACCAGCACCTGGGAGGGCATCGCCGTCTCCGGTCAGCGCGGCTCCGAGAAGGTGCTCGTGGCCAACGGCTCCGGCGAGATCAAGCCCTTCACGGTCGACGGGTTCGACGAGAACTGGGGCGTCGTCAGCAAGCCGGCGAAGAAGGGCTCGAAGGTGGCGGCGCTGGCCGCGTCGCCCGACGGGTACGGGTACGCCATCGACACCAGCGGGAACGCGTTCAAGACGACGAAAGACGACGGCTGGGAGGACATCGGCATCGTCAACGCGCAGGTGAAGTTCTACGACATCTACGCCGGCAAGGGCAAGCGCGTCTACGTCGCGGCCGGCGACGGACGCATCTACCGGTACGACGACTCCTACCACGACTGGACGCCCATCGGAATCACCGACAAGAGTTCGCTCCGGTCGTTCGACGTCCACGGCGACCAGATGGTCGTGCTCGGCAACGGCGGTAGCATCTTCCAACGCTCCGGCGAGGAACGGTGGGAGGCCGTCCACTCCCCGACGGGGAACACGCTGTACGACATCGCGCTCGGTGACCCCGACGTGGCCGTCGGTGCGTCCGGGACCATCCTCCAGCGACTCCGCGGCGAGACGCGCCACGCGGGCACCAGCCCCGACGACGACCAGTTCGACGGCCGTGGCGAGCACTACGACGGCGACCCGAATCCGACGGACGACGGCTCCGCCGACGGCGGCTCCGATGGCGGCTCCTCCGACGGTGGGTCGACGGACGGCGGGTCTACGAGCGACGGGTCCACGAATGACGGCTCTTCCGGCGACGGCTCTTCCGCCGACGAATCCACCGACGACACCACGTCGAGCGACGGGACGACCGGTAGCTGACCGGTCCTCGCTCCCGACTTTACGGGGGCGTGCGCCGCCGCTTCACTCGCTTTTCTTTCGCGCTTCGAGCACCGTCGCGTTCGCGCCGACGGCGACGCCGACGCCCGCGAGCACGCCGTGAATCGTCGCGCTTCCACTCCAGTCGAGCGCCGTCCAGTCGCCGTTCCGGACGAACAGGCCGCCGCTCTCGCCCCCCGCCAGCAGGCGGTTACCGCTCGCGTCGAGCGCGCGCACCGCTCCGTCGCCGAGCGCGAACGGCGTCCACGACGCACTGCGGCCCGGTTTCAGCCCGGTTCTGGTCGACTCGAAGACGCGCCCGTTGTCGCCGCCGACCCACGGCGACTCGGCGACGCAGACGGCGTAGAGGCTGCCGCTGGCCGGTGCGACGCCGACGCGCTCCCACTCGTCGTCCGTCGTCATCCACGCGCCACCGCTCCCGTCCACCGCGTACCAGGTCTCGCCCGCGTCGGTCGCCAGCGCGGTCGGTGCGCCGCCGGGGGCGCTCCAGCGGTCCCACTCCACCGCGGTGCCGGCACCGTTTCCGACGAGCATGTTCCCGCTCCCGTCGGCGACCAGCACCCGCTCGTTCCCCCGGGACCCGGCGACGACGAGCGCGCGGAAGGTGTTCTCGACGCCGACCGGCGCGGAGCAGTTACCCCGGTCCCCCGACGCCGGGTCGTAGTACCCGAGCGCGCCGTTCGACCCCGCGAACCAGACCCGCTCCCCGTCGTCGGTGGCGGCGACGGCCCGGAGCGTCTCGCCCCTGCCCGCCGGACCGTTATCGAGGACGACGCCCCACGTCCCGTCGCTGGCGCGCCCGACGACCGCGCCGGCGTCCCCGACCGCGCACGGCCCCGCGGCCGTGTCGGTCACGTCGTAGAGCGTGCCCGACGCCGGTACGTCGACCGGGCGCCAGGTCCGCACGCTCGTCTCGGATTCGAACTGCCACATGCGGAGACGTACGGCGTCCCCGTCCATCAACCCCGGAAACGGTGCGGCGATTCGGTCCGTTCGGCCGGAGAATCAGCACGTCCGAACGGTGCGGAAATCCGGCACGTCGTCCACTCTTAGGCGGGTTCGGGTCGTAGCGGTGGTATGGTCCGACTGGAAGACCTCGTTCCCGGACTCGGCGAGCCGTTCGTCCGGCGTCGCATCGACAAGGTGTTCAGCCGCAAGATGCTCGGAGCCGTCTTCGTCGGGACGGCCGCGACGCAGGCGACCGAGAAGACCGTCGTGGTCGCGTTCGCCGGCGAAGTGAGCAAACAACTGCTCGCCTGGGTCGGCCTGTTCGTCGTCTCGGTCGCGGCGTTCGTCTGGTGGGACCGCATCGAGCGGCGAACGGAACTCGCCGCCGGCGAGGCCACCGAGGAGATGACGGAGACGGTGAACGACGTTACGGAGTCGGTCTCGACCGACGAGTAGCCTACTCAGCGTCCGCGGGGTCGACGACCGCACCGCTCTCCGGGTCGACGCCCACCCTGTCGCAGACGCCGTACAGCGGACAGGCCTCGGGGCCGTCGAGACACGCCGGCCTGCGAGCCGAGCAGTACTCCCTGCCGAACTGGATGCTGGCGGTGTGTCCGAACCCGCACTTCTCGGCTGGTACGTCGCGCTCCAGCACGGCCCGGACGTCCTCGTGGTCGGCGTCCGGCGGTGCGACGCCGAGGCGGCGGTAGATGCGGTGGACGTGGGTGTCGACCGGGAAGACGCCGCCGCGCCCGCCCGAGAAGAGGAGGACGCAGTCCGCCGTCTTTGGCCCGACGCCGTTCATGTCCAGCAGTTCCGTTCGCACGTCCGCGGGGTCGCGCTCCCGGACGAACTCGTCGAACGCGTCGGCGCTGCCGTACTCCGCGAGCACGCGCTCGGCGGCGGCGACGATGACCTCGGCCTTCTGGTTGTAGAGGCCGGCCGGGCGGATGGTGTCCGCGAGTTCCGCGCGGTCGGCGTGCGCCAGTGCGTCCGCGAGATTCTCCGGCCCGTACCTCTCCATCAGCGCGTCGTGGGCCGGCTGGCTGGCCACGTCGCTCGTGTTCTGGCTCAGGATAGTGCGGACGAGACACTCGAAGGCGTCCTGGCCGCCGTACGTCTTCTGCCAGTAGAGCTCTCCGAGGCGGTCGACCACCGCCTCGGCGCGCGTGTCGGCGTCGCCGGGGTCGAACGTGGTCGCCACCCCGCCGCCGGCGCTACCGCCGCTGATGTTCTCCGCGGGTTCCGGGTCGTCGCTCATGTGACGCCGTTGGGGCCGGAGCGGATAAAAACGGTCGGCTACTCGTCCGCGAGCGCCCGCCACGCCTGCAGCCCGTCGCTGGGGTGCCCTCCGTACGCCCCCCACGACGAGGGGTAGCGAATCGGCGAGACCGTCACCGCCAGCGTGAACAGGCAGTTCCAGAACGCGGCGTAGAGACTCAACCGCGTCCACCGTCCGTCGGCGAGGCCGACGACGAGACCGACGAGGAGAGCAGCGAGCCCGGTCGCCGCGGGCCCCCCGGCGTGGACGGCGAGTTCCCGCCACCGTCCGTCCGGAAGGGTCTCGTATCGACAGAATCCGTACCACCATCGACGCCACCCCGAGAGGTCGAACACGACCGCCAGGCGGCCGCGCGCCCACCGCCAGCGTTCGCCACCGACGACGACCGTGGCGCTTCCATCGGTAAACGCGAGAGTCGCGGCCGCGTGCCCCAGTTCGTGAACGAGCGTCAGCACCGGCACGACGAACAGCCACACTCCCCCGAGGACGAGTGCCGCGAGGAGGGAGTCGGCCACGTTCACTCCCGGGACGTGACGTTCTACTGATAAAGGTGTTCGGTCGGTCAGTCGTCGTGCTCCACCGTCAGCGTCACCGTCAGTTCGGCCCCGTCGGCGAGCGCCGCGACCAGTTCCCGGTCGAACCCCTCCGCGGCGAACTCGGCACCGACCAGAACCGTGCGGTCGTCCACGTAGTCGCTGGTCCGACCAACGGCGCTTCGGTCGCTGTCGAAGGTGAGGTCCGGATGGCCGCGGCCGGTCACCGTCTCCTCGTGGTCGCCCGCCGCGAACGTCGCGGTGACGACCGCGTCGGCGTCTCGACAGGCGGCGACGAACTCGGAGTCGAAGTCCGCGGGCGCGCGGTCGGCCTCGATGCCGAGGATGCAGTCGCCCGCCGGGGTGAGGAAGTCGTCGGTCGTCACCTCGAAGGTGCTTCCGTGCGCCGCGCTCACGTTCTCGTGGCCGCGTGCGCGAATCGTCTCTCTCATCGTGGGTCGCTTTCGAGCGGACGTACTTCAGGAGTTCACTTCGGGGCGGCGCTCACCGCGAGACGGTCACCGTCACGGCTCCGCAATCGCACTCGTAGGCGCGGCGGGTGCCGGCGTCCACCGTCATCGCCAGCATCAACTGGTCCGGGCCGAGTTCGCGGTCACAGCCGGCGGCCTCACAGGCACAGCGGAGCTGTTCTTTCATACGAGTTCTCTCGCCCCCACCACCGTCAAAGCGCGCCGTCCGCGGAGTGAAAGTGAAAGTGGCGACGGCGGCCTGCAGACGCGCCCGGGAGGACAGGTGACTTTTATATCCACTCCCGGAGAGCGTGTGAAGCGTTTCCACGCGTTCTGGGGCGCGTGACAACGGTTTCCACATGATTGGAGGGACAAACTTTAAATAGCTATGCCGAATATGAAGTAGTACCTGAACGCCTCCGGCGTCACGGGAGAACAGCGCGTCAACCGATGATACGGGAATATTGTAACCGGCTGGTTGATACGAAGATGCAAAGTGACGACGCTACCCGACGATCGGGGCGGAAGGCACCGAGGTTTAACTACGCATGGTAAGTGTAACAGAAGAGGAACTCCAGAACAAGTCGAAAGGCGAACTCATCAAACTCGCGGGACAGCTTCGAGACCGACGAAACGAGCTGAACCAGAAGGCTAGCAAGCGCGCATCCAAGCGCGACGACCTAAACGCGAAGACGCGCGAGAAGGTCGACGAAGCCCAGGAACACCGCGAGAAGCGCGACGAGCTCAACGAGCAGGTCCAGGAACACAAAGAGCAGCGCAACGAGCTCAACGCGAAGGCTAACGAGCTGTTCGACCGCGTCGAGGAGATGAAAGAGGACCTGGAACTCGACGAGGGCAAGGACCTCGAGGAGCTCGAAGACGAGATCGAGGACCTGGAGTTCAAACAGCAGACCGAAGTTCTCTCCACCGAGGAAGAGCGGGAGCTCATCGAGAAGATCGAGGCCAAGCGCGAGGAGTACCAGCAGCGAAAGGAGAAACTCGACCAGAGCGACGAACTCGAGGACCTCGTCGAGGAGGCCGAGGAGGTCCGCGCCGAGGCCAGCCGTCACCACGAGAAGGTGACCGAACTCGCCGACAAGGCCCAGCAGCACCACAATCAGATGATCGAGGCCTACCGCGAGGCCGACGACATCCGCGACGAGGCCGACGAGATGCACGAGAAGTTCGTGGAGGCCCAGGAGTCGGCCGACCAGCACCACGAGGACTTCGTGCGCGTCCAGAAGCGCCTGCGCGAACTCGACAAGAAAGAGGAGAAAGAGCGCAAGTCCGAGAAGGAGAAAGAGCGCGAGAAGGCCAAAGAGGAGGCCGAGGAGATCTACCAGCAGTTCAAGGAAGGCGAAACCCTCGACACCGAGGACCTGATGAAGCTCCAGAAGACGGGGCTCCTGTAGACGGACTGTTCTCTCTGCCGAAGTTTTAACGCCGACGCCCGCACACGGATAGCGCATGACGAGGTGTCCGTATGGCTGACGATAGTTCGCGGCTCGCACGCCGGGTCGTCGTACTGGTCGGCGCGATCGTCGCGGTCGCGCTCGGCTGGCTGTTGTTCGTCGAACTGCCCACCGACCTCGCGGAACTGCTCGGCGTCGTCGCCGTCCTGCTCGTGGGCGTGGTCGGTGCGCGGGTCGCTGGTCGCGTGGCGCGCGGACTCTTCCCCGACTACGACGTGGCCGAGGTGGCCGTCGAGGGGCCGATAACCCGCCGCGACGGTGGCCGGGTTCCGACGCCGACCGGGACGCCGACGGACGACATCGTCGAGCAGATTCGGCGCGCGGACGACGACGACGCGGCGGAGGCGCTGTTGCTTCGCCTGAACACGCCCGGCGGCGAGGTAGTGCCGAGCGACGACATCCGCCTCGCCGCCGAGCGCTTCGACGGGCCGACGGTGGCGTACGCGACCGACGTCTGCGCCAGCGGCGGATACTGGATAGCCAGCGGCTGCGACGAACTGTACGCCCGCGAGGGGAGTCTGGTCGGGAGCATCGGCGTCATCGGTTCGCGGGTGAACGCCACGGGACTGGCGGACAAGCTCGGCCTCTCGTACGAACGCCTCGCAGCGGGCGAGTACAAGGACGCTGGCGTCTCGCTGAAGGAGATGACCGAAGACGAACGCGAGTACCTCCAGGGCATCATCGACGGCTACTACGAGACGTTCGTCGACCGCGTAGCAGAGGGCCGGGAGATGGACGCGGAGTCGGTCCGGGAGACGGAGGCGCGCGTCTACCTCGGCGACCGGGCCCGCGAGATCGGCCTCGTCGACGAACTCGGCACTCGCGAGGAGGTGAAAGCGCGACTGGCCGACCGCCTCGGCGTCGAGTCGGTCACCGTCGAGGAGTTCCAGCCCCAGCGCGGTCTGCGCGAACGACTCCAGACGGGCGTGCGCTCGGTGGCGTACTCGTTCGGTGCCGGCGTCGCGAGCGTGTTCGACGACGAGGGCGACGCGAACGGGTTCCGCTTCCGGGCGCGGTAGCGAGCGACGGCGGTCGCTCCCGGAATCCGCCTCAGTACAGTGTTCCGGTCGACGGCGACGACTACCCGCGGCGGTTTCGCGCCGTGCGGGCCAAAATCGACGGCTGCGGTCGCGGTACGGAACGGCCAACCGTTATTGTCGTCAGGTCCGTGCCAGTGGTATGCACGGAGTCGGCGCACGCAAACTGGGGGTGTTGCTGGTCGCGGTCGCGGTCGTGCTCGTCGCGCCGGGGGGCGTCGTCGGGACGGGAGGGTCCGACGCGACCGGCGCGCAGGACGCGAAGAAACAGGCCGACCCGAAGAACGACGTCGTCGGCTGGGAAGACGGATACTGGTACGACGAACCCATCGCCGTCGACCAGAGCGACGGCCTGACCGAGGCCGAGCGCCGGGCGTACGTCGGCCGCGCCATGGCCCGCGTCGAGCGGTTGCGCGGCCAGGAGTTCCAGGAGCGGGTCGAACTGAAGGTGCTGTCGCGCCAGCAGTACCGGCGCATCGTCCGGGCGCAGGCGGACGCGGAGTTCGGCCCCGCTCAGCGCGCCTGGGAGAACCAGGTCTGGGAGGCGCTGTTCGCCGTGAACGAATCGACCGACGCCGCCGCCGAAATGGTCCAGTTGCGCCAGGAGCGCATCGCCGGCTTCTACCTTCCCGGAACGAACGACATCTACGTCGTCGCCGAGTCCGAAGACCAGCCCGTCGTCGACAACGCGACGCTGATTCACGAACTCACCCACGCGCTCCAGGACCAGCAGGTCGGCCTGGCTTCGCCGTCGCTGCGAGCGCAGACGATGGACGGGCGGCGCGGCGTCGACGGCCTGGTCGAGGGCGAGGCGATGTACGTCGAGAAACTGTACGAGCACCGCTGTCGGTCCGGGTGGGAGTGCGTGACGACGCCCGGTCCGGACCCGCCGGAAGCCCCCTACGAGGGCGGCCCGCTCCCGGACTACAACCTCGCGATGCAGGTGGCGACCATCCAGCCGTACTCCGACGGACCGCCGTACGTCGCCGCCCGGATAGGAGCGAACGAAACCGACGGTACGGACGGTAACGCGTCGGAGAAGAACTGGTCGGGACTCGACTACCGTCGTCCGCCGTTCGGGTCCGAGCAGGTCATCGACCCGGCGACGGACGCCGACCCGCCGCCGACGCTCAGACTCGGAGAACAGGCGACCGACGGATGGCGACTGTACGGCAAGCGGGGCGAGAACGGCTCCCAGACCGTCGGCGAGGCGGGCATCTACACGATGTTCTGGTACCAGGGCCGGGCGTACGACAACCAGGTCATCCCCTGGCGAGAGTTCGACACCGCCGACGGCCCGCTCGACGAGTTCAACTACACGAGCGAGCCCTCCGACGGCTGGGGGAACGACCGCCTCTGGCCGTATCACGACGGTGAGAAGCGGGGGTACGTCTGGCGGACTACGTGGGACACCGACGAGGACGCCGTGGAGTTCGAGCGGGCGTACCGCGAACTGCTCGCCGGCCAGAACGCGACCCGCGTCGGGCGGAACACGTGGGTGGTTCGGCAGGGCGGGTTCGAGGACGCCTTCCACGTGGTCCGCGACGGGAAGAGGGTCACGATCGTGAACGGGCCGACCGTCGAGAGCCTGACGGAAATCCGACCGAGCATCGAGATTCGGGCGGCACAGGACGGCTGCGACTGTGGACAGTAGCGGTCGCACGGTTCAGTTGTCGCGACCGCAACCGAGACCTGCATCCGCCCCTCCGCGACTGTAGCCGCGCCGGAGTCGAGGGCGGTGGGCGCTGTCGTCCCGCGGCGTGTCGGTGCGAACGTTCAAGTATCGAAGCGAAGCCAACCCCGGCGTGACCTGAGAACTACCGCACGAGGAGTCGAGGCGAACGCGTGACGAACTCCCGTGCCGAGCCGATCCGTCACCAGACACAGCTACGAATTCGCTCCAGCGGAGTCGAGCCGCGCCCGCGACATCGTTGTCGCAGGACGTCTCGCACTGCGGACCCCTGCACGGAACTTCAGACCCGGGGACGTTCCGGGGGTCCGAGTCCCCGTCGCGGCGGCCGAACGGTTATACTCGCCGGGCGACCAACCTGACGCATGGTCGACGCCGAGAGCCGCGACATGGTCGCCGAACTGCACGGTCACCTCGAAGCGACGGCGGAACTCCCGGTGACGACCGAGGCGAGTCGCTGGCTGGGCGAAGCCGAGGCGGTCGTCGGCGACGCGAGGAGGGGCGACCCGCCGGCGTCGGTCGTCGCGAAGCGGGTCGAACAGGCCCGGGATCTGCTCTCGCACGTCGAGGCGACGGGAAGCGACGAGGCCGACGAGCACGTCGACGCGGCGCGCGACCTGGTAGAGCGCGTGCTGGAACGGCTGGACGACGGCTGACGGGGCGACAGCAAGCTCTGTCACTTCAGGTGGTTTTAACCGAGCGCGTCCCCGATACAGGTGGTCATGGGAAACCCGCCACGGAAAGACGAGAAGCTGCGAAGTAGCGAGGTCACCGAGGGACCGGAGCGCGCGCCGCACAGGGCGATGTTCAGGGCGATGGGGTACGACGACGCGGACCTCTCCTCGCCGATGGTCGGCGTCGCCAACCCCGCCGCCGACATCACGCCGTGCAACGTCCACTTGGACGACGTGGCCGCGGCGACCATCGAGGGCATCGACGCCGACGGCGGGATGCCCATCGAGTTCGGGACCATCACCATCTCCGACGCCATCTCGATGGGGACCGAGGGGATGAAGGCCTCGCTGATATCGCGGGAGGTCATCGCCGACAGCGTCGAACTGGTCGCGTTCGGCGAGCGCATGGACGCCCTCGTCACGGTCGCGGGCTGTGACAAGAACCTCCCGGGGATGATGATGGCCGCCATCCGCACCGACCTGCCGACCGTCTTCCTCTACGGCGGCTCCATCCTCCCGGGACGACACGAGGGCCGCGACGTCACCGTCCAGGACGTGTTCGAGGGCGTCGGCACCTACGCCCAGGGCGAGATGAGCGAGGACGAACTGGAGAGCCTCGAACGCGACGCCTGCCCCGGCGCGGGCTCCTGTGGCGGGATGTTCACCGCGAACACGATGGCCTCCATCAGCGAGGCGCTCGGTCTCGCCCCGCTGGGGTCGGCCGGCGCGCCCGCGGAATCCGATGAGCGCTACGAGGTCGCCGAGCGCGCGGGCGAACTCGTCCTCGACTGCGTCGAGAACGACCGCCGGCCCTCGGACGTGCTCTCGAAGGCGTCGTTCGAGAACGCCATCGCGCTTCAGGTCGCCATGGGTGGGTCGACGAACGCCGTCCTCCACCTGCTCGCGCTCGCCGCCGAGGCCGGCATCGACCTCCACATCGAGGAGTTCGACGAGATAGCGCGCCGGACGCCGAAGATAGTCAACCTTCAGCCCGGCGGGACGAGGGTGATGAAGGACCTCTACGACGTGGGCGGCGTCCCGGTCGTCCTCCGGCGACTGCTCGACGCCGGCCTCGTGGACGGCGACGCCGCGACCGTCACCGGGCGCACGCTCGCCGAGGAACTGGACCACCTCGAGCTGCCCGCAGACGAGGAGATCGACGCGGACTTCATCCGGCCCGTCGACGACCCGTTCAGCGAGGAGGGCGCTATCAAGATTCTCACCGGTAACCTCGCGCCTGACGGTGCGGTGCTGAAGGTGACCGGTGACGACAAGTTCCACCATCAGGGACCGGCCCGCGTCTTCGAGAACGAGGAGGACGCGATGCAGTACGTCCAGGAGGGCCACATAGAGAGCGGCGACGTCATCGTCATCCGCAACGAGGGACCGCGGGGTGGGCCCGGGATGCGAGAGATGCTCGGCGTCACTGCGGCCGTCGTCGGCCAGGGACACGAGGACGACGTGGCGCTCATCACCGACGGCCGGTTCTCGGGGGCGACCCGCGGCCCGATGATCGGCCACGTCGCGCCGGAGGCCCGCGGCGGCGGTCCCATCGCGGCGCTGGCGGACGGCGACGAGGTGACCGTCGACATCCCCGAACGGACGCTCGAAGTGGACCTCTCCGAGGACGAACTCCAGCGGCGTCTCGACGAGCGCGATCCAGACGGACCGGCCTACGAGACCGGCGTGCTGGCGAAGTACGGGGCCGCGTTCGGCTCGGCCGCCAACGGCGCTGTCACCAATCCCGGCGCGAAAGAGCAGTAGCATCCGGAGCCGGCGGGAGAGTGCCGTTTGACGGCTGTTCCGGACGACGCTTTGGGGCGTGGGGCATCGCGGGTGCTTCCGGGGAGAGCGACGGCGCTACGTTGTTTAATCGGCCGAACAACCTGCTCCGAACGGTTAGCGACGCGAATCCGGTTCGGGGAGAGGGTCGACGTTCGCTAACTGGTCAGAAAGCTTCATTATGACAATCTATAACGCGACACGGGAAACCATACATAGATATCCTATAGTATTCCATATTATTGGATTCAGAATATACATTTGCCGAAATTCCGGAAAGATTTTTAGTTACTATTTCCTCGTCTGTGTTAGGGTATGTCGAACACCATTAGAGAAACGTGGCAGCGGTACCGTTCCGTCCCAATCGTCTACCGTATCGCGGCCGCGTTCGTTCTCGGCTCCGTCGTCGGACTGGTCGTCGGGGAACCGGCGACGAACCTACAACCGCTCGGTGACCTGTTCGTTCGACTGCTGAAGATGGTCATCGTCCCCATCGTCGTCTTCACCCTGGTGATGGCGGCGCGAACCCTCGCGCCGAAGGACCTTGGAAAGGTCGGAGGGCAGGTCGTCCTGCTGTACATCTTCACCACGATGGTGGCCATCGCCATCGGACTGGGCGTGAGCAACCTCATCGACCCCGGAACCGGACTGCTGCTCGAAGACGCCATGAAGAAACAGGCCGTCGAGAGCAAGCAGTCGCCCGGCCTCACGCAGGTCCTGCTCGGCATCGTTCCCGAGAACCCGTTCAGCGCGATGGCCGAGGGGAAGATACTCGGCGTCATCTTCTTCGCGCTGGCGTTCGGTATCGGACTGACGGTGGTCCGCGACGAGGCCGAGGAAGGATCGGCGGTGTACAACGGCGTCCAGACCACCTTCGACATCGTCGAAGCCGGCGCGGAAGTGATGTTCAAGATAGTCTGGGGCGTGATGGAGTTCGGCGTCATCGGCGTGTTCGCGCTGATGGCCGCGCTGTTCGCGAAGACCGGCCCGGAAGCGATTCTCTCGCTCGTCAAGCTGTTCGCTACGCTCGCTATCGCGATAACGCTCCAGATAACCCTCGTCTACCTGCTCGTCATCGTCAAGGGGCTGGTCGGTCGGTCGCCGATCGACTTCCTGCGCGGCGGCCGTGAGGCGATGGTGACGGCACTCAGCATCCGTTCGTCGAGCGGGACGCTGCCGGTGACCATGTCGAACGCGGACGAGAATCTCGGCGTCGACGAGGGCGTCTACAGCTTCTCGCTGCCGCTCGGTGCGACCATCAACATGGACGGCACGGCGATGTACCTCGGAATCGCCGCCATCTTCACCGCCAACGTCGTCGGCGAACCGCTGACGATCACCCAGCAGGTGAGCGTCCTCGTCACCGCGCTCATCGCCAGCATCGGGACCGCCGGCGTTCCCGGGGCGAGCATCGTCATGATGACGGTCGTGTTCACGCAGGTCGGCCTCCCCATCCAAGCCATCGCGCTCGTCATCGGTATCGACCCGCTGCTGGACCGCATGCGCACGATGAACAACGTGACGGGCGACCTGGCGGTGACGACGCTCGTCGCGAAGTGGAACGACGCCATCGACTTCACCACGGGCGTCTGGGCGGGCGAGACAGAATCGCTACGCGACATCCCGTCGAGCACGACGGGCGACGATTGAGGTCCAAGCTGGAGATTTTCGACAATGAGCGAACGTGACACTACGGAGCGAAGTAGCGAACTCGTCGACCGCGCCCGGAACGTCGTTCCGGGCGGGGCCCAGACCGGCCTGCGAGCGCAGGCGTACGACACCGGCGACGTGGCTTTCGAGTCGGCATCGGGGGCGACCCTGACCACTGTCGACGGCGAGACGTTCGTCGACTACCACCTCGGGTTCGGTCCCATCGTCCTCGGGCACGCCCACGAGGACGTCGACGCGGCGGCCCACGGGGCCATCGACGACGGCGTCCTCTACGGCGCCGGCACTGCACCACTGGAGGTCGAGGTGGCCGAGCGCCTCGTCGACCTCCTGCCGAGCGTCGAGATGGTCAACTTCTGTAACTCCGGCTCCGAGGCGACGTACCACGCCATCCGGCTCGCCCGCGCGTTCACGGGCAACGAGAAGATACTGAAGTTCGAGGGGTGTTACCACGGCTGGCACGACTACGTCGACGTGAGCGTCTACCCGCCGGAGGAACGCCTCGGCGAGCAGTATCCCGAGTCGGACGGGATGCTCTCGGCCGCCGTCGAGAACACGCTCGTCGCCCCGTTCAACGACGCCGACGCGGTCCGGAAGGTGCTCCGCGAACACGGCGACGACCTCGCGGCGGTCATCCTCGAACCCGTCCCACACTCCGTCGGCTGTCTGCTTCCCGACCAGGAGTTCCTCGAAACGCTCCGGGAGGAGACCCGCGAGCGCGACGTCCCGCTCGTCTTCGACGAGGTCATCACCGGCTTCCGGCACTCGCCGCACGGTGCGCAGGGCGAGTTCGGCGTCGAACCGGACCTCACCTGCGTCGCCAAGGCGCTCGGCAACGGCTACCCCGTCGCGGCCGTCGGCGGACGCGAGGACCTGCTCGCGCAGGCCGGCGGCGACAACGAGTCCGGCGTTGTCATCAGCGGGACCTACTCCGGGAACCTGCCCGGACTGGCGGCCGCCAGGGAGACGCTGGACACCATCGTCGAGGAGGACGTTCAGGGCTATCTCACCGACCTCGGCGACCGCTACCGCGACGGTCTCCGCGACCTCATGGCCGACCACGGCGTCGAGGGGCGGGTCGTCGGCCACCGGTCCATCTTCAGCCCGCAGTTCGGCGTGACCGGCGAGCCGAAGTCGTACGCTGACGTGCTCGGTCTGGACGAGGAGCGGTTCCGCGCGTTCGCCGCCGGGATGCGCGAGCGCGGCCACTTCTTCACGCCGAATCCGTACAAGCGCCACCACCTCTCGTTCGCGCACGACGACGAGCACCTCTCGTCGTACCTCGACGACGCGGACGACGTGCTGGCGGACCTCTGACTCGCGGAGAAAGGAACCGCTGACGCCAGCCACGCGGCCCGTCGACGGTCGCAGGACCCCTTCTCTTCGGCGCGACGTTCGAGTCGGTGGTACGGAGGCAATGCAGTGGCGGAGTCGATGCGGTAGCCGAGACAGTGCAGTGACGGAGGCGGTGCGGTGGCGGGGCGGTGGTCGCGGAACGTACGGCGCGCGGGGCGCGCCGTTTCCCCGTGAGCGACCGCAGGGAGCGAGCGGGACGTTTTTCATCGACGTTTTTGCGAGGAGGGTGCCCGCAGCGAGCGACGCGAGCGAGGACACCCGACGAAGTAAAAAGGTCGGAGGGATACCCGACGAAGTAAAAAGGTCGGTTAGAGCCGCGAGATGACCGCCTCGGTCACGTCCGCGGTCGACGCCGACCCGCCGAGGTCGGGCGTGCACGGACCCGATTCCAGCGTCGCCTCGACCGCGTCGCGGACGCGCTGGCCCTCGGCGTCGTGGCCCAGATATTCGAGCAGCATCGCGGCCGAGAGTATCGTCGCGCTGGGGTTGGCGACGCCCTGGCCGGCGATGTCCGGGGCGGTGCCGTGGACGGGTTCGAACAGGGCGCGTTCCGGGCCGACGTTGGCGCTGGGCAGCAGACCGAGGCCGCCGACGAGGCCGGCGGCGAGGTCCGAGAGCACGTCGCCGGCGAGGTTCGGGCAGACGACCACGTCGTACTCCTCGGGGCGGAGACAGAGGTGGGTCGCCAGCGCGTCCATCAGCGCCTCGTCGGTCTCGACGCCGCGCTCGTCGGCCACGCGGACGACGGCGTCCCGGAACCGCCCGTCCGTCTCCTTCATCACGTTGGCCTTGTGGGCGACGGTGAACCGGTCTTCGCCCCTGTCCCGGACGTACTCGCAGGCGAACTCGGCGAGGCGCTCCGAGGCGGACTCGGTGACGACCCGGGTGAGCGTGCTCACGTCGTCGCTCAGCCGCGACTCGTGGCCGGTGTAGACGCCCTCGGTGTTCTCCCGGAGGAAGACGAGATCCGTCTCCGGGCGCAGTGCGTCGGTCCCGGGGTAGGCCCGCGCCGGCCGCACGTTGACGAACGAGTCGACCGCGCGTCGGAGCGGCAGGATGACCTCGGCGGCCGTCTCGCCCGCCGCGCCGAACAGCGTGGCGTCCGCGTCGGCCGCGAGTTCCCGCGTCTCCTCGGGGAGCGCGCTGCCCGTCGACTCCTTCACGGCGTCGCCGGCGTCGGCTTCGACGAACGCGAACTCTGGGTCGACCGCGTCGAGCACCTGCACCGCGGCGGGGACGACTTCCTGTCCGATGCCGTCGCCCGGGATAACTGCGATCTGGTCGGTCATCGTCTCCCCAGAGGGCGTAATGGGTGGAAAGGGATTCGGTTACGGCAGGTGTTCTGGTGGTCGGCACCGCCGCCGACGGGTGACGCGCCCGGCCACCGTGGATCTACCTGCACCCAAAGGTTTTTGTCCCCTGGCAACGAATTATTAAGTATAGAAAGTAGCAGAAATTAAATCGTTGCTTTCTTGTATCAGTTTCCCATAGATACTTCTCCGGCGCTCGAACACCGGCGGTTTGGCGGCTCACGCGTTCGAATCGGCCCGAACAGCGACGCGACCAGCCACCGGTGTCCCCACGGACTCCGGTCGAACGGACACGAGTCGCCGACCCCGCCGGTACCGGACGACCACCCGAAGTCGCATCGCTTCCGAACGCCGCGACGACGACGATCATGACAGAAAACACGACTTCCGACCCGGCCGAATCGACCGCGATCGACTCGCTGACCGACCCCGCCCGACTCGCGGACGAAGACGACGTCGACCACTGCACGAGCGAGTTTCCCCACGAGAGCGAGGACCACTGCGAGGCCGGGGTGGCCGGCAGGGCCATCGTCGGCGTCGTGAACGACGCGGACGAACTCCTCCTCCGCGTCCACGACGAGGAGGAGATGCTGGTCCTGCCGAACGCCACGGTCCACCAGGGCGACGACTGGGTCGCCGGAGCCGAGCGGGCGGTAGCGGAGAAGACCGGTCTCGACGTCGACGTCGAGGGCGTCGAACGCGTCCGGCGAGCCGAGCACGTCGTCGACGGCGAGGAGACGCCGTTCCAGACGACCACCCACGTCGTGTTCCGGGCCGCACCGGCCGGCGACGCCACGGAGGTCGGAGACCCCGACGACGCCGACGACTGGTCCGTCGACTGGTTCGACGCCCTCCCGGAGGGGTTCGGCGCCTGCGGCGGCCCCGCCGTCGACGACGCTCGACTGTTCCTCGAATGAGGGCGACCGACTACTCGACGTTCGCCACGCACGACTGCATCGCGACGGCCCTCACGTCGTCGCGACTGTGACAGTTCACCCTACGAATGCCAGACCAGACCCATCCGGAGACCGTCGATTGGAACCGTTACTGGTCCGAGGCGGACGCGGAGGCTCGCGCTAGCGCGACCCCCAGCGCACACCACATGCGCGACCTGCTCGCCGACCTCTTCGAAGCGAAGGGGGTGCCCGACTCCTTTACGTCCGTCGGCTGCGGTCCCGGCGTCGTCGCGTTCGACGTCGCCGAGCGCCACCCCGACACCACGGTGGTCGGCTACGACGCCGCGGAGTCGATACTCGCGGAGAACCGCGAGCGGGCACGCGAGGAGAACGTCGAGAACGCCGAGTTCGAGCGCGCCGTGCTGCCCGAGTTCGACCCGGACCGGCAGTTCGACGTCGTGTTCTGCTACGGGACGCTCTGCTACGTCGCCGAGTCCGCGCCGGCGCTCCGGAACCTGTACGGGGCCGTCGCCCCCGGTGGGTACCTCGTTCTAGGGTACGTCAACGACCAGGGACGGGCGACCTACCAGGGATGGCTCGACGCACCCGACGACCATCCCGACGAGTCGTTCGACCCCGAGCGCTTCGAAGAGCGATTCCGGCTGGTCGTAGAGGGCGAGAGCACGCTCTCGTACAGGTCAATCCACGACGCGCTCGGCACCTGGCCGCGGAGCTTCTGGGAGTTCACGGACAGGCCGGACGAGCGGTGGGCGTGGGACCACGTCCCGTCGGTCTGGGTGCCGAAGTGACGACTCGACGCGGGAGACCGGCCGGTCGCAGTGCGAATCGCCGCGTGAGAACGGAATCGGGAAGAGTCTCGACGAACGACCGGGACAGCGTCCGACGACGCCGGCCGCGTCACGTCAGAGCTAGACGTGCTCGCTGCTCTCGACGTACGGCAGGTCGGCAGCGGTCTCCGCGACCGCCGCCTCGTTCGACTTCATCAGGGCGGTCGTGTCCCAGACGCCCTCGACGAGCGCCTTCCGCTGGGCGTCGTCGACCGTCGCGTCGATCTCGCGGTCCCCGTAGCGCACGGTTTCCTCGGCCACGTCCACCGCTATCTCGGCGTCCGGGTGCTCGTCGACGTACTCCTGGAGCGCGGTGATCTGCTCGTGGTCGGCGGTGACGGTGGGGATGCCGAGCGCGAGGCAGTTGCCCGCGAATATCTCCGCGAAGCTCTCGCCGACGATGGCGTCGATGCCCCAGCGCGCGAGCGCCTGCGGGGCGTGTTCGCGCGAGGAACCGCAGCCGAAGTTGGCGTTGACGACCAGCACTGACGCGTTCCGGAACCGCTCCTCGTTGAAGGGGTGGTCCTTGGGCTCGTCGTCGTCCGTGAACCGCTGGTCGAAGAAGGCGTACTCGCCCAGGCCGTCGAAGGTGACGACCTTCATGAACCGCGCCGGGATTATCTGGTCGGTGTCGATGTCGTTGCCCCGGACCGGGACGCCGCTGCCGGAGACGTGCTCGACCGTCTCTATCTCGCTCATGCCGTCGCCACCTCCGCTATCTCGCGCACGTCGGTCACTTCGCCGCGGACCGCCGCGGCGGCGACCATCTCGGGGCTCATCAGGACGGTCCGGCCCTCCTTGCTCCCCTGGCGGCCGACGAAGTTGCGGTTCGAGGAGGACGCGCAGGCCTCGTCGCCCTCGAGCTGGTCGGGGTTCATCCCGAGGCACATCGAACAGCCCGCGCCGCGCCAGTCGAAGCCGGCCTCGCGGAACTGCTCGTCGAGACCCTCGCGTTCGGCGGCGGCCTTCACGCGCTGACTGCCCGGCACGACCATGGCGCGCACGTCGTCGTGGACCTCGTGGCCGGCGACGACCTCGGCGGCCCGCCGGAGGTCCGGCAGGCGCGCGTTCGTGCAGGAGCCGAGGAAGGCGACGTCGACCTCGTACCCCTCCATCGTCTCGCCCGGTTCGACGCGCATGTGCTCCTGGGCCTGGCGGGCCGTCTCGCGCTTGTCCTCGGGGAGCTCGTCCGGATGGGGTATCGGCTCGGTGATGCCGACGCCCTGGCCGGGCGTCGTCCCCCAGGTCACCATCGGTTCGAGCGCGCTGCCGTCTATCTCGACCACGTCGTCGTACTCGGCGTCGTCGTCGCTCCGCACGGAGCGCCAGTACTCCGCGAGTTCCTCGAACGCCTCGCCCTCGGGCACGGCGTCGCGACCCCGGAGGTACTCGATGGTCGTCTCGTCCGGTTCGACGTAGCCCGCTCGCGCGCCGCCCTCGATGGACATGTTGCAGATGCTCATCCGACCCTCCATGTCCAGCGACTCGATGGCCTCGCCGGCGTACTCGTAGACGTACCCGACGCCGCCGTCGGTACCGAGCCGACGGATTATCTCGAGGATGACGTCCTTGGCTGTGACGCCCGCGCCGAGTTCGCCGGTGACGCGGACCTGGCGCACCTTCTGTTTCTCCATCGCTACCGTCCCGGTGGCCAGCACGTCCCGTATCTGGCTCGTCCCGATGCCGAACGCCAGCGCGCCGAACGCACCGTGTGTCGCGGTGTGGCTGTCGCCGCAGACGACCGTCATCCCGGGCTGGGTGCGCCCCTGCTCCGGGCCGACGACGTGAACGATGCCCTGGTCGCCCGTCTCCGGCGAGGAGAACTCGATGCCCGCGTCCCGGACGTTCTGCTCCAGTTCGGACATCATCTCCTCGGCCGCCTCGTCGCCGTAGGGCCGGGACTGGTCGGCGGTCGGCACGATGTGGTCGACCGTGGCGTGCGTTCGCTCGGGGTACGCCACCTCGAGGTCGCGCTCGCGCAGCATCCCGAACGCCTGCGGGCTCGTCACCTCGTGGATGAGGTGGAGGCCGACGAACAGCTGGGTCTGGCCGGTCGGCAGTTCGGTGACCGCGTGGCGGTCCCACACCTTGTCGTACAGCGTGCCCTCGCTCATGGCTCCCCGTGTTCGTTGCCACGCTCGAAGACGCCGTCCGCGCTCGGAGCGCCCACGGGCGGCGTGTGGTCGACGTCGGCCATCGTCTCGTCGTCTACGCCGCTCGACTCCTCGTCGGCGTCTTCCCCGGGAGCGCGCTCGTTCGACGGACGCTCCGCGGCCCCTCGCCGACCGCCGTCGGCCGCTATCGTCGGGCCACGCTCGAACGGCCGGTTGACCGTTCCCCGGTCGACGTACGGGTGGGTGTGGCTCACGTCGGCCATCGTCTCGCCGTCGACGCCGTTCGACTCCTCGCTAGTCATCGGCGGGCACCTCCTCCTTCTCGTTGCCCTCGCCGTCGGCGTCGTCGGCCCACGCGAACAGGTCGCGCAGTTCCTCGCCGACTGCCTCTATCTCGTGGTTCTTCTCGGCCTGCCGGCGCTGGCGGTACGACGGCCGGCCGGCCTGGTTCTCGGTTATCCACTCGCGGGCGAACGTACCGTTCTGGACCTCCTCCAGGACCTGCTCCATCTGCTCGCGGGCGTGGTCGTCGACGACGACCTCTCCGCGGGTCAGCCCGCCGAACTCGGCGGTGTCGGAGACCGAATCCCACATCTCGCCGAGGCCACCCTCGTACATCAGGTCGACGATGAGCTTCATCTCGTTGAGACACTCGAAGTACGCCATCTCCTCGGAGTATCCGGCGTCGACCAGCGTCTCGTACCCGGCCTTGATGAGTTCGGTGACGCCGCCACAGAGGACGGCCTGCTCGCCGAACAGGTCGGTCTCGGTCTCCTCGCGGAACGTCGTCTCGACGACGCCGGCGCGGGTGCAGCCGATGGCCTTCGCGTACGCCAGCGCCTCGTCTTTCGCGTCCCCGGTCGCGTCTTGGTACACGGCGAGCAGCCCCGGCGTCCCCTCGTCGTTCCGGTAGTTCCGGCGGACGAGGTGGCCCGGCGACTTCGGCGCGACCATCGTCACGTCCACGTCCTCGGGCGGCTCTATCTGGCCGTAGTGGACGTTGAACCCGTGTGCGAACTGGAGCGTGTCGCCCGCGTCGAGTTCCGACTCGATGTCGGCGTACACCGCGGGCTGGACGGTGTCCGGGACGAGCACCGAGACGACGTCCGCCTCGCCCGCCGCCTCTGCCGGGGTCGCTACGCGCAGTCCGTCCTCGCGGGCGGCGTCGCGGGACGAAGACTCCTCCCGGAGGCCGACGACCACGTCGACCCCGCTGTCGTGGAGGTTCTGGGCGTGGGCGTGACCCTGGCTGCCGTATCCCAGGACCGCGACCGTCTTCTCTGCTAGCTGTCCGTCGTCCGCGTCGTCGTCGTAGTGTATCGTCGCAGTTTCGTCTGTCATGGAAATCTCAGTCGTTCGCGGCTGTCGTTTCGCTCTGTGCTCCGTCGTGGTCGTCGGCCGGTTCGCTGGAGTGGCCCGGCTCCTCGCCGGGCGTGGTCGGCGTGTCGCCGCGGGCGAGCGCGGTCTGGCCGGTCCGTGCTATCTCGATGATGCCGAACTGCCGGAAGGCGTCGACCGCGTCGTCGATCTTCTGCTGGTCGCCCGTTATCTGGACCGTGATGGTCCGCGGCCCGGCGTCGAGCGTCTGGCCCTCGTACATCTGGGTGATGGCGTGGACCTCGTCCGGCCTGTCCCCCCGAACCTTCAGGAGGACGAGCTCCGCGCGGACGGCGTCGTCGCCCAGTTCGCCCACCTGGATGACGTTGGTGAGCTTCGCCAGTTGCTTTTTCACCTGGTCGATGCCGTGGTCCGTCTCCTCGACGACGAGCGTGATGCGGGCGTGACCGTCGACCGTCGTCGGGCCGACCGTCAGGCTCTCGATGTTGAACTGCCGCCGGGAGAACAGCCCGGAGACGCTCGACAGGACGCCCGGTTCGTGCTCGACGAGCGCGGAGACGACCGCGGTCCGCTGTCTGGGTTCGTCGTCGCCCGCTCCGACGCGGACGCCCTGGGCGTCGCGCCGCCCCTCGGGATGGGGTCGCTCCTCGGGCGCTGACCCGGGCATCCCGGGCGGGGTGGCATCGACCGGCTGGTCGTCCTCCCCGCTCATAGCTGGCCCTCCGAGAGGGCGAACTTCCCGTTCGCGCCGCCGCTCGGCACCATCGGGTAGACGTTCTCGTCGGGGTCGATGTGGAAGTCGACGACCGAGGGGCCGTCGTACGCCATGGCGGCCTCGACCGTGTCGGCCACGTCGTCGGGGTGGTCGACGGTGAACCCCTTCGCGCCGAACGCCTCCGCCAGCGTCGCGAAGTCGGGACACCAGTCGTACTCCGAGGCGACCCGGTTCCGGTCGAAGAACGCGTCCTGCCACTGGCGGACCATGCCGATGTACTCGTTGTTGAGGACCGCCACCGTGATGTCGAGGCTCTCACGGACCGCCACCGACAGCTCCTGGACGGTCATCAGGAAGGAGCCGTCGCCGTCGAAGCAGACGACCTCCTGGTCGTCGTCGGCCGCCAGTCGCGCGCCGATGGCTGCCGGGAGGCCGTACCCCATCGCGCCGAGTCCGTGCGAGGAGACCCAGGTCCGGGGCTCGGTGAACGTCCAGAACTGCACCGCCCACATCTGGTGCTGGCCGACCCCGGTCGTGACGATGGCGTCGTCGTCCGTCGCCTCGTCGAACGCCTCGACGACGAACTGGGGCTTGATGGGCCCGTCCTCGGAGGCGTGGTAGGTCATCGGGTACTCCGCCTGCCAGTCGTCGACCTGCTCGCGCCAGTCGTCCGCGTCTGGCGACTCGTCCATCTCGTCGGCGATGGCCGCGATTGCGGTGCCGGCGTCGCCGACGACCGGCACGTCGGCGTGGACGTTCTTCGATATCTCCGCCGGGTCGATGTCGACGTGGACGACCTCGGCCTCGGGGGCGAAGGTCTCGACGCCGCCCGTCAGGCGGTCGTCGAACCGGCACCCGACCGCGAACAGGGTGTCACAGTGCGTGACGGCCATGTTCGCCGGTCCCGTGCCGTGCATGCCGATCATGCCGACCGAGTTGTCGTGGTCCTCGGGGAACGTCCCGACGGCCGGCATCGAGGTGGCGACGGGAACGTCGTGCTCGGTGGCGAACGCACGGAGTTCGTCGCTCGCTTCGCCCTTGACGACGCCGCCGCCGGCCAGGACGAGCGGACGGTCCGCGTCCTCCAGCGTGCGCGCCGCCGCCTCGACCGCGTCGGCGTCGGGGACCTCCTGCGGGTCGTAGTGCTCGGGCGTCTCGGAGGTCGCTTCGCGCGCCTCGGTCTCCGAGAGCGTCACGTCCTTCGGCAGGTCGACGAGCGTCGGCCCGGGGCGGCCCGCGCCGGCCAGGGCGAACGCTTCGCCGACCGTGTCGCCGACGGTGTCCGGGTCACCCGCGAAGTAGTTCTCCTTCGTCACGGGCGTGGTGATGCCCGTCGTGTCCGTCTCCTGAAAGGCGTCGTTGCCGACGAACTCCGTCGGCACCTGGCCCGTCAGGGCGACGACGGGGTCAGAGTCCATGTCCGCGTCGGCGATTCCCGTGACGAGGTTCGTCGCGCCGGGACCGGACGTGGCGAGACAGACGCCCGGTTCGCCGGCGACGACGCCGTACGCGTCGGCGGCGTGAGCGGCACCCTGTTCGTGGGCCATCGTGACGTGGTGGAGACTGGACCGCCCGAGCGCGTCGTAGACGGGCATGATGGCACCGCCCTGCACGCCGAACAGGGTCTCCACCCCGTTCGATTCGAGCGCGGCGACGACGGCCGCCGCGCCGGTCGTCTTCGTCGCGGCCTCGGAGCCGGCGGCGTCCGCCGCGTCGGCCGATTCGGCGTCGGTTTCCGAGTCGGCGGCGTCCGGCGTCTCCTCGGCGTCGTCCGGACGGGGTTCGCGGGAGCCGGAGACGGCGGGTTCGCTCATCGGCGACCCACCTCCGTCGGAGTCGGCTGGCGAACTGTTCGGTCGTGTCGTTGCTGGTCGTTTTCGTGGTCGTCGGGTCGTGACTGGGACATCGGTTGGAGCGCGTTGTCGGTGCTGGTCGGAGACGGTGCGGCGGAGTCGGTGGAGAAGGAATGTGCAGGGGCTACGCCCCTACGATACGCGCGCTCTCGACAGTCCTCGCGGTACGCCGGCACCCTGCCTGCGAACCGTCGACGGCGAGTAGCTGTCGCATTCGTGTGGGTGCTCTTCGCACATCCACGCACATAGCTCTTGCGCGCCGGGTAATTCTTGCGGCGACCCGTGGGTCGCGTCCTGCGCGTCGTTCGGCGGTTCGCTCGCACCACCTGCGGCTGGCGAGGGGGTGAACGGCGGCAGGCGGGCATGGTTACGCCCGGACCTCCTCGCTGTCGACGTCCATCTCGCGGGCCATCCGGCGCAGGTCGGCGACCGTGACGCGCTCTTTCTCCGCGCCGCGGTCTTTCACCCGTCGGGTGACCTTGCGCACCTCGGCGTCGGTGGGGGTGAACCCGGACTGTTCGAGGTGCTTGCGGACGGCGTGGGTCCCGGTGTGTTTGCCGAGGACGAACTCCCGGTCTGCGCCGACCATCTCGGGCGTCATCACGCCCGTCTCGAACGTGTCGCTGTTCTCGATGACGCCGGCGGCGTGGATGCCGCTCTCGTGGGCGAAGGCGTTGTCGCCGACCACCGGCTTGTTGACGGGGACGGTGACGTCGCTCCAGGCTTCTATCATCTCCGAGAGGTCGGCGATGCCTCGCGTGTCGACGCCGGTGTCGACGCCGTAGACGCTCTCGGCGGCCATGACGACCTCCTCGAACGCCGCGTTGCCGGCGCGCTCGCCGATGCCGTTGACGCTCACCTGGACCTGCTCCGCGCCCGCTTCGAGACCGGCCATCGCGTTCGCGGTGGCCATCCCGAAGTCGTCGTGCGTGTGCACGTCGATGCGGGCGTCGGTGTGTTCGTTGATCCGAGCGATGAGGTCGGCGAACCTGGCGGGCGTGGCGACTCCGCAGGTGTCGGGGACGTTTATCCACTCGACGCCCGCCTCGGTGACCGCTTCGACCACCTCGACGAGGTAGTCGTCGTCGGTGCGGGTCGCGTCCATCGGCGAGAACATCGGTATCGCGCCCGCCTCGTTCACGCGCTCGACGGCCTCGACCGCGTTCGCTTTCACCTCCTCGCGGGTGGCGTGCATCGAGTCTTCGATCTGTACGTCGCTTGTCGAGACGAAGACGTGGACCATCTCCACGCCCGCGTCGAGTGCTGCTTCGACGTCGCCGTCGACGACGCGCGCGAGCCCGCAGGTGGTCGCGTCGGTCGATTCGGCGATGTCGCGGACGGCCTCGAACTCGGCGTCGCCGTTGACGGGGAACCCGGCTTCGATGACGTGGGTCCCCATCTCGTCCAGCGTCGCCGCTATCTCGCGCTTCTCGGCTGGCGAGAACGATGTTCGTGGCGTCTGCTCGCCGTCTCGCAGCGTCGTGTCGAAAATCCGAACGTTATCGATTTCGTGGGAGTGAGCTAACGTGCCCTGGAAGAACTCGACCCCCCCTTTCGGAGGAGCGTGCGTCGTGGTCAGACATTACACTCGGTCCCAGTGCCGACCTCCTATTTAAGCGTGGTGGTGAGACAGGTACTCTCACTCGTCCGGACCACTCTGTCGGCTGTCACGTTCGGAAAATCGCCAGACATCGTCGACCCCATCAGTGATTTAATTCCTTATACGCCCTTTGACGGTAGTTGCTCGAGTGTTTACAAGTCGGTGCTCGAGGGGTTGATTTCGCCACATAACTTTAGAACTTAACTCGCGCGCGGTCCGGCGCGACCTTGCATGTGACCTTCCGGTTCGGCCGTCGCTCTCCACGACCACGAAACTCGGCAGAATCCAGTGCGGGACCGACGGGCGTTCGCGAACCGCCGTCGGCAGCCGCGTCGTCCGTCGCGGAGAACTAGAACAGTGCCTCGTCCTCGGACAGCACCGTCGCCGGGCCGCCGACCTCCCAGACGCTGGTCTCGACGCCGCAGTCGGCGACGAGTTCCTCGACGCGGTCGACGTACTCGTCGGTGGTGTTGACGTAGACGCTCGCGCCCGTGTCGGTCGAGAAGTAGACCGGAACCGACTCTTCGCGGCGGAGCCGACGGACGGCGTTGAATATCTCCAGCGTGTCCGGCTGCCAGTACACCCAGCCTGCGGGCCCCGTCATCGTGGTCGCGGCGAGCGACAGCGAGTCGTGTTCCGCCGTCTCGAACACGCGCTCGAAGCTCCCTTCCCGGAGCGCGTCGCGCATCTCGACCAGCTGGTCGTGGACGTGCGCGAGTCGCGCCTCGAACATGTGGCTGTCCGCGGCCTCGCGGTGAGCCTGCTCGGTCTCCTTGTACGACGGGACGAGCCCGGCGACGACGCGCACGTCGTCTTCGAGTGGCGACTCGATGCGTTCGGAGCGACAGTCGTCGTCGTTCAGTCCGGTGTGGAGGTCCGAGAAGCCGCCGGTGACGGCCCGCGCCGCGGACGACGAACCGAGGCGGGCAATCGTCGATATCTTGGGACGGGAGAGGTCGAGTCCGGCGGCGGCGACGCAGGCCATCGCCGCAGCCGCGAAGCCCGACGACGACGACCCGAGCCCGACGTTCGACGGGAAGCTGTTCCGGCTCTCGAGTCGGACGCGGTCGTCGACGTCCGCGAGGTCTCGAACGCGGTCGACGACCGCGCGAACCCTGTCGGCGCCGTGGCCCGAGAGTTCCTCCCCGTCGACGACGTACGCGTCCTCGTCGCGGTCCGCGTCGAACTCGACGGTGGTCTTCGTGTGGCTCGGCGCGGTACAGACGCTGATGCTGTCGTGATACGGGAAGCGACGCTCCTCGTCGCGCATCCCGTGGTACTTGACGAGTCCCTGTATCGGGTGGGCCTTCGCGGTCGCTTTCATACCGTGAAGGGGGCGAGAGCGGGGTTTAAAATCTCTGGAACGCGGTTCGAACGTCCCCGGTCGAAACGGTATCGGCCTCTAGCGGCGTTTCAGAGCGCTTATCTCCGGGAATTTAGTGACGAGTGGTCCCGGTAGGTTTTAGGCCCCGCGACAGCAATCGCGGGTAGAATGGTATCCCGGCTCGTACTCGGGTGCGGGTCGGTCGGCCACGCTCTCGTGGAGGAGCTCGCCGACTGGCCCGGCAGCGTCGTCGTCGTGGACGACAACGGCGGCCGGGTCGATACGCTCCGCACGGAGAACGTGTCGGCGCGGCAGGGCGACCCTACCGACCCGGACCTGCTCGCCGACCTCCGGGCCGACCTGGCGCTCGTTGCCAGCGACGACGCCGACCGTAACCTGGCCGCGGCGAAGGCGCTCCGGTCGGTCCACCCGGACGTCCATCTGGTCGTGTACGCGGGCGAGTCCCCGTCGCCCGAGGACCGCGACGACCTCCGGGCGCTCGCGGACGACGTCATCGATCCCGGGAGGACGGTCGCCCAGCACCTGCTGTCGACTATCCAGAGCGAGGGCGCACTCCGGACCCGGAACCTCCAGCGCGTCCTCCGACGCGTCGACGGAAAGCTCGGCATCTTCATGCACGACAACCCCGACCCGGACGCCATCGCAGGCGGAATCGCGCTCGAACGCATCGCCGAGGCGGTCGGTACCGAGGCCGAGGTCTGCTACTTCGGCGCCATCTCCCACCAGGAGAACCGCGCGTTCGTCAACCTGCTCGACCTCGAACTGCGGAACTTCGAACCGGGCGCGGACCTCTCGGAGTTCGACGCCATCGCGCTCGTGGACCACTCCCGACCGGGCGTCAACGACCAGTTGCCCGAGGACACGCCCATCGAGATAGTCGTCGACCACCATCCCCCGAAGATGCCGGTCGAAGCTACCTTCGTCGACCTCCGGAGCGCAGTCGGCGCGACGAGCACGCTCATGGCCGACCACCTCCAGCAGCTCGGGGTCGAACCCGCCGAGTCGGTGGCGACGGGGCTGCTGTACGGCATCCGCGTGGACACGAAAGACTTCACGCGGGAGGCGTCGACGGCCGACTTCGAGGCGGCCGCGTTCCTGCTTCCCCACGCCGACACCGACGTCCTGGAGCGCGTCGAGAGCCCCTCGATCAGTCACGACACGATAGACACCATCGCCCGGGCCATCCGGAACCGGCAACTCGACGGGAGCGTGCTCGCCAGTTGCGTCGGCGCGCTCTCCGACCGGGACGCGCTCGCGCAGGCGGCCGACCGACTGCTCGACCTGGAGGACGTCACGACCACGCTCGTGTTCGGGTTCATGGACCAGACCGTCTACGTCTCGGCACGCGCTCGCGGGACCGACGTGGACCTCGGCGAGACGATGCGCGCCGCGTTCGGCCGCATCGGGAGCGCGGGCGGTCACGCGGACATGGCCGGCGCACAGATTCCGCTCGGACTGCTCGGCGAGGTCGAGGAGGAAGCCGAGGAGTCGCTGTCGAACGTCGTCCGCGACCTCGTCACCGAACGGTTCTTCGAGACGATGCGGTCGCTTCCGGAAGGCGACGATTTCGGCCCCGACCCGGAGCAAATCGCGTCGTTCGACATCAAACTGGCCGACGAGGAGTAGGGGAAACGTCGACCCAGACGCCGCTCTTACGCCTCGGTCGCGAGTTCCTCGACGAGTTCGTCGGCGACCGCGAATCCCAGGTCCGCTTTCGTTCCGCGATGTTCGCGGACGCTCCCCTCGTGGACGAACAGCGCCCGGGTCTCGTCTTCGCCCATCACGCTCGCGTCGTTGGCCACGACGAAGGAGAGGTCGGCCCGGTGCAGCGTCTCCCGGGCGGCCGCGACCATCGCGTCGTCGTCGCCGCTCGTCTCGGCCTTGAACCCGACGATAGGGAGGTCGGGATTGTCCTCGCGGACGGTTTCGATGAGCTTCGGTGTCCGCTCCAGGTCGAGCGTGAGGTCCTGACCGGAGCGAATCTTCTCGTCGGCGGCGTCGGTGGTGTAGTCGCTGATGGCGGCCGCGGAGATCAGCGCGTCTATGGGAAGCGCGGTGATGAGGTCCTGCACCTCGTGGAGCATCTCCTCCGCGGTCTCGACGCGCCGACCGGTGGAGTATCTCGTGTCGGGCGCGTCGTGGACGAGCGCGACGTTCGCGCCGTACGCGTAGCACGCGCGGGCGACCGCCCGCCCCGTCTTCCCGGAGGCCCGGCTGGTCAGCACGCGCACGGGGTCGAGCGGTTCGCTCGTCGCGCCGCTGGTGACGACGACGTACTCGCCGTCGAGGGGGGAGGGCGTGGCGACCCGGGCCAGTTCGAGCGCGATGTCGTCCGCGGTCGCTATCTTCGCTTTCCCCTCCTCGACGCGCGGGTCGACGAACTCGACGCCCCACTCCTCGACGCGGTCGATGGCGTCGAGCACGCCGGGGTGGTCGTACATCGGTTCGTGCATCGCCGGCGCGACGACGACCGGCACGTCGGCCCCCAGTGCGGTCGTCGCGCAGGTCGTCACCGGCGTGTCGTCGACCGCGGCGGCCATCTTCCCGACCGTGTTCGCGGTGGCCGGGGCGACCAGGAGCACGTCCGCCCAGCCGTCGCGTCCGCAGAGTTCGACGTGTTCGACCGACCCGGTTATCTCGGTGACGACCGGGTTCTCCGTGGCGAACTCGACCGCCCAGGGGTGGACTATGCCTCGCGCGCTCCCGGTCATCACGGCCCTGACCGAGGCACCGCGGCGTCGCAGTTCGTGGGCGAGTTCCACGACCTTCACCGCCGCGATGCTGCCCGTCACCCCCAGCGCAACGTTCACTCCGGTGAGCATTACCCGGAGTTGGGCACGGCGTCGCGTAAATAGTCACGGATTGCGGCGCGTCGGTCGCGGAATCGACCGGTCCGGACTCCTCCTCGCGGTTGGCGACAAAATTGATGTGGGCCGGGTGTGGTGGTTCGGCCATGCAACGGCGACGGTTCCTCGCCCGTGCGGGCGGCGCGGCCGCGCTCGGAGCGACGGGACTGCTGGCGGCGTCGCAGTCCGGCGACGACGTCTCGGCGGCGACCGAGGGCGACGACGAAACCTCGTCGTACACCGTCCTCTCCGGAACGAGGTACGCGACGAAGGTGTTCGTCCGGAGGGCCGACCCGGCGAGTCCGACCGCGCTCGTCGTCGGCGGGATGCACGGCGACGAGGAGAGCGGCTACCGCGCGGCCGGCGACGTCGCTCAGTGGCCCCTGCGGTCCGGAACGCTCGTCGCGATTCCGCGGGCCAACCAGGTGGCCATCCGCAACGACCGGCGCGAGGGCGCACACGGCGACCTGAACCGGACGTTCCCGACCGGCGAGCGTCCGACGACGAAGCTCGCTCGCGCCATCTGGAGCGTCGTCGAGCGCCACGACCCCGACGTCGTGCTCGACCTGCACAGTTCCGTCGGCATCTACCGCCTCCACACGGACTCCGTCGGACAGATGCTATGGCCGACCGACGACGGGAAGGCAGCGACGTACGCCGACCGGACCGCCGCGTACCTCAACGACGCCGTCGTCCCGTGGTCGATGCCGTACCACGACTACCGGGTCGGCGGGCGACTCACCGGCGGCAGTCCGATGCTGGTCCACAAGGTCGCCGGCGACCTCGACAGGCCGGGGTACATCGTCGAGACGACCGACTTCCTGCTCGACGAGGGGACCCAGGTCAGGTGGACGAAGCGGGCCGCCGCCGACCTGCTGGCGCGCCACGGCGTCGAACCGGCGGGAGGCAAACGATGAGTACCGGCCGCGTCTCGCGGTCGGACCTGCGGCGGGTGCTGGCCGGGCGCGCCGTCTGGGCCGTCTACGTCCTCCTGGTCGGGCCGCTGGCCGCCGGTGCCGTCGACGCTCGACTGATGACGCCGCTGGCGCTGCCGGGGTACGTCGCGTTCACGCTCGGCAGCGCCGTCGGCAGCCGACTATTCCCGACGCTGGAACTGTGGGTGTTCTGGGTGCCCTTCCTCGCCGGCGCGTACCCCGTCGCCGTGGCGCTGGCCGGCGCATACCGGGCGGTCCGAACGCAAGTGTCGACCGAATCGCCGGCGTGACGAAGCACCGCGTCCCACCGGCGGCCGGCCGCTCCGACGTCGGAATCGCGGATACCTTCTCGTTCACCGATGCTTTGATTGTTCAGTCGCTGGTACCACCGAACCAATGATAAACTTAATACTTACAGCTTCAGATGTGTTTCACACTGCCGCCCCGGCCAATCCATGAAATTAAGCGACCCGGAGAGCGAAAGTCCGTCGACGCTCGACGAGAGCGAGATACACAACGTTCTGCGTAACGAGCGGCGACGGCGCACCATCGAGCATCTCCGGGAGATCGACGGGACGCTGACCGTCGACGAACTCGCCGAACACATCGCCACGCTGGAGACGGACGAGTCGCCGCCGCCCCGGAACGTCCGGAAGAGCGTCTACGTCTCGCTCCACCAGACGCACCTGCCGAAACTCGACGACCTCGACATCGTCGAGTACGACCAGCGGTCGAAGGAACTGCAACTCACCGACCGCGCCCGGGAGGTCGAGGTGTATATGGAGGTCGTCCCCGAATACGACGTGTCGTGGGCGACGTACTACCTCGGACTCGGCGTCCTGGAACTGGTGGCGCTGGTGGCCACGGAACTCCGACTGTTCTCGGTCGAGGCGCTGACCGTTCGAGTCTGGGCCTGGTTCTTCCTCGCGCTCTTCATCGTCTCGGCGAGCTACCACGTCTATCGCGGCCGCGAGAAGGGGCTGGCTCCCTGAACGGTCTGCCCTATCCGATGTACCGGAGGTCCTCGTCCGCACCGATGCCGCCGACCTGCTGGGACTCCATCTCCTCGATCTTGCTGACGACCTCCTCCATCTCGTCGGCGCGTTCCTCCAGCGACTCGAAGTCGACCTCGAACTCGAGCACCGACTGGAGCACCTCGAGTACCGCCTGGGCGCTCTTGGGGTCGACGAGGTAGCCGCTCGTCTCGCCCATCAGGCAGGTCGCTTCGAGGCCGCGTCGGTCACCGAGGCCGAGCAGGAGACCGCTCGTGCCGACGATGCCGCCCGCGGGTTCGTCCCCGCGGAACTCGACGCCGACGGACTCCAGTTCCGAGACGAACTCCTCGGTCGTCGCCGCGCCGAGCACGGAGTACTCCTCGATGAGTTCGCCGGTCGGGACGCCGCCGAGCGCGAACACGCGCTCGACGCCGAACGACTCGGCCACGTCGAGGAAGGCGTCCGTCAGCCGGTAGTGACCTCGGGTGTCCTGGGCCTGGTGGTCGCCGGTGAGCACCAGCACGTCCTGCCCGCCGAGCGAGAGGGCGTACAGTTCCGCGGAGACGAGGTCGGCGATGCCGTCGTCCGCGACGCTCACCTGCGGCGGCAGATACTCGGAGTAGACGCGACGGACGAGTTCGCTCTCGTTCTCTTCGAGGAGATGTTCGACGACCAGCTTCCCGACGTGGCCGACGCCCGGCAGTCCCTCTATCAGTACCGGGTCCTGTAGCTCCGGGTCGGCGACGGTCTCGATATCTACTTCGTCCATAGGAACTACTCGTGGGTGCGCCGCTTAAGAGCGCGTCGGTACTCTCCGTACGGGTCCTCGGGGTCGAACGGAGCGGGCGCGCTGTTGACGGCGGGCGCTCCGCAGTCGGGACAGGAATCGGCAAGAGTGTAGACGGGACGGTCGTGTTCCGTCTTCCAGTCGGAACACACCCGGATGTCGGATTTCATTCCTCGTCGGTGCGTCGGCTGCGGTGGAAGTCGGCGGTGCCGCCGGCCTCCGAGATGGCCGACTCGGCACGAGCGGCGCTCTCCTCGAGTTGCGCCTCGGCGGTCTTGTAGTTCGGCGCTTTCACCCGGATGCGGTACTCGGGCGCGCCGACGTAGGTGACGTCGAGTTCGACCTCGTCGGGAATCTCGCCGTTGCCCTCGGCCGCCTGCAGGGCCTCCTTGATGGCGTCGACGCCGTCGCTCGCGGAGCTCTGGAGGTCGACGTACCCCGTGACGGTGACGTACGGGACCGAGACGTTCTCGCGGGCGGTGGCGACCAACGACTCGACTTCCTCGTCGTCGAGGTCGGTGGCCGTGAGCGCTTCCGGGCCGTGGATGGCCGCCTGTTCGAACCCGTCGTAGATGCTCCCGAACTCGGAGAGGAGTTCGTTCGCGACGCGGCCGTACAGGTCGTCGCTCATGTCCTCGCCGAACGCGAGGGTCATCCACTTGTCGGCCTTCTGCTCGTTCTTCCAGTCCTGTATCTTGTCGCTGCGCTGGTGCTCGTTGACGTCCTTCAGCGAGAGGTCGATCTGCTGGGACGACGTGTCCACGTCGAGCACCTTGCAGACGACCGTCTGGCCCTCGCTGACGTGGTCGCGGACGTTCTTGATCCACCCGCTGGCGACTTCGCTGACGTGGACCAGGCCGCGCTTGTCCTCGTACTCCTCGAGGTCGACGAAGACGCCGAAGTCCTCTATCTCGTCGATCTTGCCGACGACGAGTTCGCCGGTGTCGGGCCAGCCACTGTATTTCATCGGGACTCTACTGTTTCGACGATGTCACCGTCGATTGCGGCCTTGCCGCCGGTCGGCGAGGCGAGTCGATGTCCACAGACCACGCAGTTGACCTCGTCCGCGGCCTTGCCGAAGAGGGTCTGTTCGTTCTCGCAGTCCGGACACTGGACCCGGTAGAAGCTCCCCGCCATGGTTACTCCTGGAACTCCAGTCGACCGGCGCGCCATCCCTCGCGCATGTGGGCCTTGCCGCAGTCGCTGCAGCGGTACTTCAGGTGGGTCTTCTTCGTCGGCTTGTTCCCACTGGGCACCTTCGAGAAGCCACCGGCGTTCCCGATGACGCTCGTGCCGCGCTTCTGCTGGCGGGCGTTCCACTTCATGCCCGTCTGGCGACCGCTGCGGACCTTCTCGACCTCGTGTTCGTTGTGCTCGTGACAGTTCGGACAGTACGTGTTAAATCGGCGTGGCATCTGCATAGAGTATCGACCTTACGGAGAGGTTGCGCTTCGGGGCTTAAAACCCGTTTGGTTTCGGGCGTCCTCGCTCTCCGTGGAAACCCCGTCGTCCGGACGGACTCGAGTTCCGACCGTCCCGAGGCGAGCGCTCGCGTAGTACCCTTCGAAGCGCTTAATTGACCGCCTTCCGAATCGCCGGGTATGAAGCGGCTCATCATTCACGGGGACCCGGGCATCCGGAAGAACGCGGTCATCGACTACGACGGCGGCGAGCGCGTCTGCTTCTCGATCAACCGCCAGGGCGACTGGCACGGCCCCGACGAGCCCCAGCTCTGGTGCGTCATCGGCACGGAAGACGAACGCGACGACTTCGAGCGGCGTAACTACGTTCCGCATTTCCTCGACACCGAGTCCATCGACGCCGAGGCCCTCGAAATCGTCCGGCGCGCCGACGAGACCGCGGTCTCGTAGTCGGTCGTCTCCGTCCAGCGGTTCTCTCGGTCCGGACGGGCCGCGGCTCCCCACTCGACGGACCCGCGCCGTCGCCCGAGCCGACCCGTCGTGTCACACCGGTTCTCCCGTCGCCTCACTCGTCCAGCCGTCGCTTCAGTCGGTCGAGAAGCTGGAGCGCCTCCAGCGGCGTCGTGTCGGCGACGCTCGTCCGCCGGAGTTCGTCGGCGACCGCCGCCGGAAGTTCCGCCGTCGCGTCGTCGGTCGGCGTCTCGTCTCTCGCCGCGTCGTCGGCCGTCCGCTCGCCTGCTGTCGCCCCGGCCTCGCCGCTCCCGTCACCGTCGGAGCGGTCGCGGTCGGCCGGCTTCTCCTCCGCGTCCAGCAGTTCGCGCGACCGCCGGATGACGCGCTCGGGGACGCCGGCGGTCTTCGCGACCTCGACGCCGTAGGAGGCGGTGGTCGCGCCGGGCGCGACCTCGTGTTCGAAGACGACGCCGTCGTCGCGCTGGGTGGCCGAGAAGTGCAGGTTGACCGCGTCGTCCAGCTCCGCGGCGACGTCGGTGAGGTCGTGGTGGTGGGTCGCGAAGAGGGTCTTCGCGCCGATTTCGTCGTGGACGTACTCGGTGACGGCGCGCGCGATGGCGAACCCGTCCGCCGTGCTGGTGCCTCGGCCGACCTCGTCGAGCAGAATCAGCGAGTCCTCGGTCGCACTCCGGAGGATGTCGGAGAGTTCCGTCATCTCGACCATGAAGGTCGAACGGCCGCCCGCGATGTCGTCGCTCGCGCCGACGCGGGTGAACACACGGTCGACGAGGCCGACCCGCGCCTCGTCGGCGGGGACGAAGCACCCCACCTGCGCGAGGATGACGATGAGCGCGACCTGGCGCATGTACGTCGACTTCCCGCTCATGTTCGGGCCGGTGATGACCGCGAGCGCGTCGTCGTCGAGTTGCGTGTCGTTCGGCACGAACGACGACTCGGTGCGCTCGACCACCGGATGGCGGCCGTTCCGGACGTGGACGCCCTCGCCGCCGACCTCGGGGCGGGAGTAGCCGTGCCTGGCCGCGACCTCGGCGAGCGCGACGAGCACGTCCAGTTCCGCGAGGGCGTCCGCGAGCGACTGCACGCGCTCGGACTCCTCGGCGACGGCGCTCCGGACCTCGCGGAAGAGGTCGTACTCCAGGTCGTCGGCGCGCTGTTCGGCGCGAACGATCTCGTCCTCCCGCTCCTTCAGTTCGGGCGTGACGTACCGCTCCGAGTTCTTCAGCGTCTGGCGGCGGGTGTAGTCGTCCGGCACGCGGTCGAGATTGGGGTCGGTCACCTCGATGTAGTAGCCGTGGACCTGGTTGTACCCGACCTTCAGCGAGTCGATGCCGGTGCGCTCGCGCTCGGACTGTTCCAGGTCGTCTATCCACGCCTTGCCCGCGCGCTCGGTCTCGCGGAGGTCGTCCAGTTCGTCGTCGTACCCCTCCCTGATGACGCCGCCGTCCGTGACCTCGATGGGCGGTTCCTCGCGGACGGCCCGGCCGATCAGGTCGCGTACGTCGGCCATCTCGTCGAGGTCGGCGCGCAGGTCCCGGAGCTTCTCGGACTCGACGCCGTCCATCGCGTCGGCGACAGCCGGAACCACGTCGAGGGTGTCCTTCAGCGACCGGAGGTCGCGAGCGTTCGCCCGGCCGCGGGCAACCCGCGAGATGAGCCGTTCGACGTCGTAGACGTCACGGAGCAGGTCGTGAATCTCCTCGCGGGCGCGGACCCGCTCGGTCCACTCCTCGACCGCGTCGAGGCGGGCATCGATGCGCTCGGGGTCGAGCAGCGGTCTGCGCAGCCAGTCCTTGAGCTTCCGGCTACCGAGCGCGCAGGCCGTCTCGTCAAGGACGCCGACCAGCGTCGCGTCCTCGTGGCCGTGGACCGCACGCGGTTCGAACAGTTCGAGGCTCTGGAGCGCGACGGCGTCTAGCAGGACGTACGACCGCGGGTCGTAGCGGGTGAGGTGGTTGAGGTAGTCGAGGTGGCCGTGCTCGCCCCCCACGTCCGCGTCCTCGTCGGCCCCGCCCCGGGCGTACTCGGCGTACGCCAGCAGCGCGCCGCAGGCCCGCACCTCGGCGTCGGTGGCGAGCAGGCGCTCCGGCGGGCCGAAGTAGTCCGCGACGAGGTCGCTGGCGGCGTCGCGCTCGAAGGCGTCCTCGTCGTACGTCGACACCACGCAGCCGGCGTCGAAGGGGTCGGCGGAGGCGTCCGGGCCGACGACGGCCTCCGCCGGGGCGAACCGGCTGAGTTCGTCGCGGGCTGCGCTCTCGCTCTCGACCGTCGTGGCGTAGAAGTCGCCGGTCGAGACGTCGAGCACCGCGAGACCGTAGCTCCCCCCGTCGCTCGCCTCGTGCGTCAGGCAGGCGACGAAGTTGTTGTCCTCGGTGTCGAGCAGTTCGTCCTCCGTGAGGGTGCCGGGCGTGACGACCCGGGTGACGGCGCGGTCGACGACGCCCGTCGTCTCCTCGGGTTCCTGCACCTGGTCGGCGACCGCGACGCGGTAGCCCGCGTCGAGCAGCGTCTCGATGTACGACTCGGCGTTGTCGATGGGAATGCCCGCCATCGGGTACTCGCCGGTGCTGTCCTCGCGCTGCGTGAGCGTTATCTCCAGCAGTCGCGCCGTCGTCTCGGCGGCCTCGCAGAACGTCTCGTAGAAGTCCCCCACCTGGAAGAGGACGAGCGAGTCCTCGTATCGCTCGCAGAGTTCGAAGTACTGCGCCATCATCGGCGTCAGTTCGTCGCTCCGCTCGGCCATCTTCTCCGGTGGCCCCAGCGCCGCGTCCATAGGTAGCGTCTGGTTCCGCTGCCCGAAATACCCCTCGGAACCGAGCGACGGAACCGGGACTTCGACCGCTCGCGGAGCGTTCCGCCGCCGCACGGTCGGCACGGACGTCCGGTCGGTGGTGGACGACGGGACGAAAGCGAACGCACTTGGGGCACCGGTTCCAAGCGCCGGACATGGCCACGGCGAACGCCCGCGAACGCGCCCGCGAGAACCCGTTGAAGGTCACCGCCCTGCTATCGGTCGTCGGCTACGTGCTGGTGCTCGGGACGTTCGCCGGGGTGTTGCCCATCTACCCCTCCATCGACGTCGGGACCGTGAACCTCCTGTCGGACGCCATCGCGGTCGTCAACAGCGTCGCCACCGTCACGCTCGTGCTCGGGTGGTACTGGATTCGCAACGGCGAGGTGCGAAAGCACCGCACGGCGATGATAACCGCGTTCGCGCTCATCCTCGTCTTCCTCGCGATGTACCTCCTGAAGGTCGGCGGGAGCGGCGGCGAGAAACACATCCGGGTCGAGGGTATCGTCTACTACGCGTACCTGCTCATGCTCGCGGTCCACATCCTGCTGTCAGTGGTCTCCGTCCCGGTCGTGCTCTACGCGCTCGTGCTCGGCCTGACCCACACCCCGACCGAACTGCGTGACACGGTCCACAGGAGAGTCGGCCGCATCGCCGCGTCCGCGTGGATTCTCTCGCTCACCCTCGGCGTCGTCACGTACGTCCTCCTCAACCACGTCTACAGCTGGTACATCCCGTAACGCCGGAACGGACTCGCTTCGGTCCCCGAGCGCCACCGCCGCACCAGCCCCGGGTTACTCGCCCGCTTCCGCCGGCGGTTCGAGCGAGACGAACTCCAGTCCCTTCTCCGCGAGCAGGCGGCGCGCGCGCTCGGTGACCGAGGGCGCGACCAGTATCCCGCGCACCGTCGCCGCGGCGTGGAGGTCGCGTCCGAGCGCGTCGACGTAGCGCGAGAGCTGTCCGACCGCGTCCGGACCGACGCGCCGACGCTTGAGTTCGACGACGACGGTCGTTCCGGTGGCGTCTTCGCCGTAGATGTCGACCGCGCCAGCGGGCGTCTCCCGCTCCGTCGCGAGCGGCGTGAATCCGGGTTCGACGAGGTCGGGGTCGTCCAGGATGCGCCGGCGGAGGTCCTCCTCCGTACCCGCCAGCGACAGGTCGTTCGCGTCGGTCACGTCGAACGCCGACGTCTGGACGACGCTCTCGAACTCGACCGACAGCGTTTCGTCGGGGTTCGTCCGCTCGCTCCGGATGCAGAGCCGGTCGTCGCGGAGACGCGGGGTGGCCGTCGCTCCAGGCGGTTGCCAGTTGACGGGCTGGTGACCCTCCTCGGTGTGGACGAGCGCCGTCCCGTCCGGCTTGAGGACGACGAGTCGGTCGCCCGGACCGAGGTGGCTGCTCGCCCGACCGTCGTACTCGACGGTACAGCGACCGAAGACGGTCACGAGGTCGCCCCGTTCGACTGCGGCCTCGACCTGGACCAGCGCCTCCTCGTGCGTCGGCGAGAGCAACGTGGCGGGAGCGTCCCCGCTGTCCGTCGATGTCACTGGCGGCGATAGGCGACGCGGACAGTTAAGCCGACCGTCCGCGGACGTGCGGACGGCCGCGGAGCCGAACGGTTCCGTTCAGTCGGCGAGTATCACCGCCCGTCGGTCGCCGGCCCACTCGGTCACACGGGCGGCGAGATAGTCGGTCGCGTCGTCTTCGGCGAGGGCGTCGCGAGCGACCATGTCGCGGACGACGGCGCGGGTGGCACGGAACCAGCGGCGGACTCGTCTGGCGTCGTCGGTGTCTTCGACGGTGACGAGCGCGCCGGCGTGCCGGTCGCTGTCCGGCGTCGGGCCGAACCACAGCGGCAGGTAGGTCGTGACGACCCAGGCCAGCGTAACCACGTACAGCGCCTCGACCTGCTCGAAATCGAGGTGGTCGGTCAGGTCCTCGAACGGGACGGCACGCGCTCGCGGGGCGGGGTCGACGCGGGGCCGCCAGCGGTCGTCGTCTCCCCCGGCGAACGGCGTCCCGGGTGCGACGTCCCGGCGGAGTACGAGGTCGGCCGCACCCCAGTGGGCGTAGTGGCAGTCGTAGCGGCCATCGGGTCGCTCGTAGGCGACGAGTGCTCGGTGTCCCACGGCGGCGGTGCATGGTCCCGTCCCCGTACAAAAAGGTACGCCGCGGACGACGGACGGCGCGTTCGCCCGCCGTGGGGGCGTCTCGACCGCCGCCGGCGGGCTGACGCACAGATTTATGAGCGAAAGCGCTCGAATATCGGACATGAAGCTCCGGAACCAGTATCTGGTCGCGCTGGCGCTGGTCGTCGTCGCGCTCGCATCGAGCGCGTACTACTACCCGCAGTTGCCGGAGACGATAGCGACCCACTGGAACGCCAGCGGTCAGGCCGACGGAACGATGCCCAAGCGCTGGGGCGCGTTCCTGCTTCCGGCCGTCAGCGCCGCCATCCTCGGGCTGTTCGTGGGGTTGCCGAAGATAGACCCCTTCGGCGAGAACGTCCGGGCGTTCGACCGCCAGTACGGGCTGTTCGTCGTCGCGTTCACGGCGTTCATGCTGTACGTCCACGCGCTGGTGCTGCTGTGGAATCTCGGCTACCGGTTCGCGTTCACGACCGTCCTCGTCCCGGCGTTCGCCGCGCTGTACTACCTCCTCGGGACGACGATGGACCACGTCGAGCGGAACTGGTTTCTCGGCGTCCGGACGCCGTGGACGCTCACCAGCGAGACGGTCTGGGAGCGGACGCACGAGCGCGCCGGAACGCTGTTCAGACTCGCGGCCGTCGCCGCGCTCGTCGGCGTGCTCGTCCCGCAGCACGCCATCCTCTTCGTCGTCGCACCCGCGGTCGTCGCGTCGCTGTACCTCGTCGCGTACTCCTACGTCGAGTATCGCCGGACGACCGTCTAGCCGCTGACCACGGCGAAGACGCTCCGCCAGGTGACGAACGCGACGAGCCCCAGACCGCCGACGACGGCGACGAACGACAGCGGCGCGTCGCCGTGGAAGAGGTCGGTCGCCCGGAGCGTCGCCCCGACGACGACGGCGACCAGCCACGTCGCGCCGCCGACCAGCACCGCACTGCGGACGGAGCTTCGGGCCCGCAAGCTGTACGCGCCGACCACCAGCGATGCGGCAACCCAGCCGACGAGGAACGGGGCGAGCGTGTCCGCGAAGCGGACGGGAGCCTCGACCAGGCTCTCGTTGTGCCGGAGGAACCCGGCGGCGAGGAGTCCGGTCAGGACGGCCAGGTCTCCGAGCGCGAGCGCCGCGGTAGCGGGCGAGCGGTCGAATCGTCGAGCGCCGAACGCACTGCTCATACCCCCACTCGGCTCGCCGGGGTCAAGTCGTTCCCGGTTCGGACGACCGCTCACCTGATTCCCGCCGCGGTGTAGTCGAATCCGCGGTTCCGCACGCGGGGCGTGAGTCCGGCGTCGTGGAGGCGCCGAGCGAGGTCGTCGGGCGTGAGAAACGACGAGTCGAAGCCGACCGCGTGCTCGCCCCGGACCAGTAACCGGCCGCGCAGCGTCGCCGGGTTGTACTCCCGGACCACGAGCACGCCGTCGGGTCGCAGCACCCGCGCCGCCTCCGCGAGTGCGCCGTCCACGTCTCCGACGTGGTGGAGCGCGTCCGAGATGACGAGCGCGTCGACGGACTCGTCGGCGAGCGGAAGCCGGGCGGCGTCCCCCTGGACGCAGTCGAGGCCGTTCTTCCTGGCCTGCCGGAGCATCTCCAGGGAAGCGTCGAGGACGATGCGTTCCGGCGCGTCGATGGCTCGCACCGCTCTCCCGGTCCCGCCGGCCAGGTCGACGACGCGTTCGACCGGGCGCTCGGCCTGCGCGAGTCCCTCCGCGAGCAGGTCGGCGTCCGCGTCCGGGGTGAGGTAGTCGTAGAATCGGGCGAATCGGTCGAAGATGGCCACGTCTCCGGCGTGAGTCATGCACCGACCGACGCGCCGCGCGAGCAAAAGTCCGGCGAGTGGTCCGACGTCCGTAACAAGCGTCTTGGCTCCGGCGTGCGAAGCAGAGGCATGGAGTACGCGCTGCTGGGCTGGCCCGACGAGGGGCCGACGCTCCGTCTCGACCACGAGCGGTTCAGCTACGCCGGCAAGTTCGTGATGTCGAACACGGGGAAGGCCGTCGCACGCGAGGAGCCTGGCGGTGCCGGCGATACGGGCGGCGCGGACGCCGACGAAGAGTACGACCGCCCCGTCGCCGCCGTCGCGTTCAACGAGGACCGGACGGACCCGACGACGGCGTGGCTCCGGTACGTCACCGTCCGGGCGGACCGGCGCGGCGAGGGCGTGGGCGCACGCCTCGCGGCGTTCGCGACCGAGCGACTCCGCGACCGGGGGTACGACCGCGTCCGCATCGCGGTCAACAACCCCTTCGCGTTCCACGCGCTCTCGAAGGCCGGGTTCGGATTCACGGGCGAGGAGACGGGCATCGCGGAACTCGTGCTCGAACGGCCGGGAGAGCGCACGAGGGAGACGTACCAGGCCGGCCTCGACGTGTTCCGGGACCGCGACCTCTCCGAGCGGGAGGAGTCGTTCCTGAACGAGAAAGCGGGCGAGCGACCGCCCGACCCGCTGGAGTCCCCGTGAAAAGAGTCGCTACTCGCGCCGGGCGAGCAGCGCGACGGCGGCGGCCGCGGCGGCGGCGACGCCGGGACCGAACCCGGGTTGGCCGGTCGACTCCGTCGTGGCGGTCGTGGTGTCGGTGGTCGTTCCGTCACTTCCGGTCGACGAGGTCGTGGTGGTCGTCACGTTCGCCTGCTGGTACGCCTCGGAGTGGAACGTCTTCGCCAGCTTCGTGATGGGGTAGACGACGCGCGGCGCCGGCTGATTGACGTAGTTGGTGTCGAGCGTCACCGCCTGGTTGTTCTTCACGGCCGCGGTCGAACCGTAGGCGTCGGGAATTTCGATGCCGGTGGGGGTGAGAATCCACTGCGGATTCCGTTCGACGACGACCTCGTTGCTGATCTTCTTGTAGCCCTGGATGCCGGCCTCGGCGGCGACGTTCTCGCCGCCGGCCGTCTCGATTATCTGGTTGATAAACGTCCCCTCGCCGGCGGTGTAGCCGCCGCCCATGGTGTACAGGACGCGCGGGTTATCTTCGCCCTTCACCGCCTCGCGAACGGTCGAGACCCGGTCTTGCATCCACGCGACGGTCTCGCTCGCGCCGCCGCACTCGCCGGTGAGCCGACCGGTGAGGTTCGTCTTCGCGTAGACGTCGTCGAGGGACTTCGCTTCCTCGAACTTGTAGACCGTCAGTCCGGCCGACCGGAGTTGCTTCACGGTCTGGTCGGGGACGACGTTCGGGGCGAGCACGAGGTCCGGTTTCAGGGAGACGACCTTCTCGGCGACGACGGTGGTCATCCCGGAACCGGAGACGTTCGTCTTCGCCTCCGCGCCGTCGAGGTAGGTTGCGTACTTCGTCACTCCGACGACCTTGCTCTTACCCCCGATTTCCCACATCGTCTGTGCCGCGCTCGGCGAGAGCGTGACGATTCGCTGCGGTTCCCCCTCCACCGTCACTTCGGTTCCCGTCGCGTCGGTCTCGGTGACCGGGAACGAACAGGTCTGCTGTACTGTGCTCGGTCCGTTCGTCGATACGTCCTCCACGGCACCCGCCGACGCGACGGGTGCGACGACGGCGACGATGAGTATCGTCGCCAGAAATGTCGCGCGTCTCATGCACGTCGACGTATCGGAGGGATTCAATAAATACTTACCTAAAGCAAGTAGAGTTGCTTACATGCGACTGGGTGCGCGGACGACGCTGTGGTGCGGGGGGTTGCTGTTTTCCCTGGCGGTCACGATGCTGGCGAGCGCCGCGACGGGGCCGGTCAGCATCGACTACGTGGTCGTCGGGAAGGCGGTGCTGAACGCGCTTCCCGTCCTCTCGTACGAGGTCCCGGACGTCGCCCGGCGCATCGTCGTCGTCCTCCGACTGCCCCGCATCGCGCTCGCCGCCGTGGTCGGGTTCGCCCTCGCCACCGCGGGCGTCGTGATGCAGGGGTTCTTCCGCAACCCGATGGCGGACCCCTCCATCATCGGCGTCTCCGCCGGCGCGGCCGTCGGCGCGGTGACGACCATCGCCTTCTCCGTCGCCGTCCCGTTCGCGCTCCCCCTCTTCGCGTTCGTCGGCGCGCTGGTGGCCGCGTTCGGCGTCTACCTGCTCGCCACGGAGAACGGCCGGACGCCCGTCGCCACGCTGCTCCTGGCCGGCGTCGCGGTCCAGACGCTGCTCGGCGCGGTCGTCTCCTTCCTGCTGCTGCACAGCGGCGAGAGCCTCCGCGAGGCGGTCTTCTGGCTCATGGGACACCTCAACTACTCCTCGTGGGACAAGATACTCGTCGCACTCCCGGTGTCGCTGGTCGGGTTCGTCGTCCTGTTCGCGTACGCCGAGGACCTGAACGTCCTCCTCCTCGGCGAGGAGGACGCCCAGACGCTCGGCGTCGAGGTAGAGCGCACGAAGCGACTCCTGCTCGCGGTCGCCAGCGTCGTCACCGCCGCCGCGGTCGCCGTCTCCGGCGTCATCGGGTTCGTCGGTCTCGTCGTCCCACACGTCATGCGCCTGCTCGTCGGCCCCGACCACCGCATCCTGCTGCCGACGAGCGCGCTGGCCGGCGCGACCTTCCTCGTCGCGACCGACACCGTCGCCCGCTCGGCCGTCGGCGGCGCGGAACTCCCCGTCGGCGTCGTCACCGCCTTCCTCGGCGCGCCCTTCTTCCTCTACCTGCTCCGGAACCGGGAGGTGACGGCCCTGTGAGCCGGTACGCCGACGCGCGCGGTGTGGCGGACGAGGACGAGAGCGACGGCACTGGAGGCGGCGACGCGGCGATCGCCGTCGAGGACGTCACGGTCAGGCTCGGCGACGCGGCCGTCCTCCGGAACGTGAACGCCACCGTCGACGACGGGCAGTTCGTCGGCCTCGTCGGCCCGAACGGCGCGGGGAAGACGACCCTGCTCCGGACCGTCGCCGGCGTGCTCGCCCCCGAGTCGGGCCGCGTCACGGTCGGCGGCCGGAACGTCCACGACCTCTCCTCGAAGGCGGCCAGTCGGCTGGTCGCGACGGTGCCACAGGAGACTTCCCTCTCGTTCGACTTCGCCGTGCGCGACGTGGTCGCGATGGGCCGCCACCCCCACCGGTCGCGGTTCGGCGGTGAGGACCGCGAGGGTCGCGACGCCGTGGCGGACGCGATGGAGCGCACGGCGGTCGCCGAGTTCGCCGACCGCCCCATCACCGCCGTCAGCGGCGGCGAGCGCCAGCGCGTCCTGCTCGCCCGGGCGCTCGCCCAGAACGCCCCCGTCCTCCTGCTGGACGAACCGACGGCCAGCCTCGACATCAACCACCAGGTCCGGACGCTCGAACTCGTCGACGACCTCGTCGCCGACGGCAAGACGGTCGTCGCGGCCATCCACGACCTCAACCTCGCGGCCCACTACTGCGACGAACTCCTCCTGCTCTCCGACGGCGAACTCGTCGCCCAGGGACCGCCCGGGGACGTCCTCGCCGAGGAGACGCTCCAGGCGGCGTTCGACGCGAACGCCGTCGTCTCCCGCCACCCCGTGACGGGGTCGACGTACGTCACCGCGCTCCCCGACCGCCCCGACCCCCGGGAGGGTCGGGTCCACGTCGTCGGCGGGGGCGGCACGGTCTCGCGACTCCTCTACCTGCTGTCGGCGGCGGGGTACGAGGTGTCGGTCGGCGTGCTCAACGAGGGCGACTCCGACCTCGAAACCGCCCGCACGCTCGGCCTCGACGTCGTGACCGAGGAGCCGTTCGCCCCCATCGCGGGCGAGTCCCGCGAGGTGGTCGAGCGGTACGTCCGGGACGCCGACGTGACCGTGCTCGCCGACGTCGAGGTGGGCGCGGGCAACCTTCCGAACCTCGACGCGGCCCGCGCCGCCGACGACGTGGTCGTCGTGGAGGAGCGACCGTTCGCGGAGCGCAACTACGCCGGCAGCGAGGCGGCCGCGACCTACCGGGAACTCTGCGAGCGCGGCACCGTCGTCGACTCCGACGACCTGCTCGCCGCCGTCGAGGACGCGGTGTAGACGGGAGAAACCTACCCGTCGGTCCGCTGGCGGCCGTTGACGAGTTCGAACGCCATCAGCGCCGCGAACGTGCTCGCTGCGAGCATGACGATTGCGGCTATCCCGACCGGCACGGACGGGGCAATGAGGGCACCGCCGCCGAGCACCGCCCCGGAGACGAGCGCGAGCAGCGTCCGTCGCAGACCCGACAGCGACGTGAACTCCCTGGCGACGGTCGGGTCGAGGCCGACGAGTCGCGACCAGACGACGTACAACGTGATGACGACGAGAAGGGAGAGCACGGCGACGCCGACGAGCAGGACGAACGGTACGACGCGCATGAACTCCTTGCCCGTGAGCGGGCGGCACGAAGACATAAGTCTACCGGAGGACAGGTCAGAGAGTAGAGATGTGCCGTGCGGGGTCTGTGGTACCCCGGGATGAGAACTTTCGTGAGGGGGTTGGTGACACAGTGATGGGAGGCCAGCCCATCGCCAGAGCCCCTGGCGCCGCCGGGATACGCGTTCACACTGGCACGTTGTCGCGCCCGAGTCAGGGTGGGCGCACTTCGACGTTGGAGAGGCAAGCCCTTTGTTATACACCTGCTAAACGACCGGTCCCGGAACCGATACCACTGGCAAATTCCCAGCGATAGCGCCGAGGACGCCCCAGTGTAGCGCTTTTATTGGGGTTGCGCCCCAGAAATCGGTATGGACCTCGCTGACCAGTCCGTCGCCGTGGTCGGGAGCGGATTCGGCGGCCTGTCGACGGCGTGTTACCTCGCCGACGCCGGGGCCGACGTGACGGTACTGGAGAAGAACGAACAGCTGGGCGGGCGAGCCAGCCGGCTGGAGGCCGACGGGTTCGAGTTCGACATGGGGCCGTCGTGGTATCTCATGCCCGACGTGTTCGAGCGGTTCTTCGGCCACTTCGACCGCGAGCCGACCGACTACTACGGACTGCAACAGCTCGACCCCCACTACCGCATCTTCTTCAAGGACGGCGACGAAGTCGATATCCGACCGGACATGGCGCACAACCGCGCCGTCTTCGAATCCTACGAGGACGGGGCGGGCGACGCGCTCGACGACTACCTCCGGCGCTCCGAGACGAACTACGGCGTCGGCATGTCGAAGTTCGTCTACACCGACCGGAGTCGGTTCCGCGACTACGTCTCGTGGGACGTGGCGAAGAACGCCCGCGGGCTGAGCCTGCTCGGGACGATGCAGGACCACGTCGAGCGGTTCTTCGACCACCCGAAGCTCCAGCAGATAATGCAGTACACCCTCGTCTTCCTCGGAGGGTCGCCGCACAACACGCCCGCGCTCTACAACCTGATGAGCCACGTCGACTTCAACCTCGGCGTCCACTATCCGGAGGGTGGACTGGGCGGCGTCGTCGACGGCATCGCCGAACTCGGAGCCGAACTCGGCGTCGAGTACCGTACGGACCACGAGGTGACGGCCATCACCGGCCACGAGAGCGACTTCCTCGTCCACGCCGGCGAGCGGACGATGCCGGCTGACCTCGTCGTCAGCGACGCCGACTACGCCCACACCGAGCAGGAACTCCTCCCGCCCGAACACCGCGCGTACGACGCCGACTACTGGGACTCTCGCACCTACGCCCCGTCCGCGTTCCTCCTGTACCTCGGCGTCGAGGGCGACGTGGAACCGCTGGCCCACCACACGCTCGTCCTGCCGACCGACTGGGACCGCCACTTCCGCCAGATCTTCGAGGAGGGAGAGTGGCCCGACGACCCGGCGTACTACCTCTGCGTCCCCAGCGAGACGGACGACGGGGTCGCACCCGAGGGACACAGCAACCTGTTCGTGCTCGTCCCCGTCGCGCCCGGCCTGGACGACGGCCCGGAGCGGCGCGAACGGTACCGCGAGCGGATTCTCGACGACGTGGCGGCGAACACGGGCGTCGAGTTGCGCGACCGCATCGTCTTCGAGGAGCAGTTCGCCGTCTCGGAGTTCGCGGACCGTTACAACAGCAAGAGGGGGACGGCGCTCGGACTGGCGCACACGCTGCGCCAGACCGGTCCGCTGCGACCGGCGCGTCGCTCGCCCGCCGTCGACGGTCTCTACTTCACCGGGTCGTACACCACGCCCGGCATCGGCGTCCCGATGTGTCTCATCAGCGGCCAGCACACCGCCGACGCGATGATCGAAGACTACCAGGAATGACGACGACCGGCCAGAGCCGACGACCGACGACGTTGCGGTACCTCCTGAAGCTGTCGCGCCCGCGGTTCTGGCTCTACCTCGCGGGGCCGGTGGTCGTCGGCGTCGCCTACGGCGCGTCGTCGGTAGCGGAGCTGTTCTCCCCGCTCGCGCTCGCGCTGTTCGCGTACTTCCTCCTCCCGGCGAACGTCTTCCTCTACGGCATCAACGACGTGTTCGACGCCGACGTGGACGAGGAGAACCCGAAGAAGGAACGGCGAGAGGTGCGGTACGGCGGCGACCGCCTCGTTCCGGTCGCGGTCGCGGTCGCGGCGCTGCTCGGGGTCGCGCTCGTGGCCGTCACCCCGCGCGTCGCGTGGCCGTGGCTGGTCGGCTTCCTGCTGCTCGGCGCGGCGTACAGCGCGCCGCCCCTGCGGTTCAAGACGACGCCGCTACTCGACTCCGCGTCGAACGGCCTGTACGTCCTGCCGGGGGCGGCCGCCTACGCCACGCTCGCCGGCGGCCACCCTCCGGCGCTCGCCGTCGCCGGCGGCTGGCTCTGGGCGATGGCGATGCACACCTTCTCCGCCATCCCCGACGTCGAACCGGACCGCGAGGCGGGCATCCGGACCACGGCGACCGTGCTCGGCGAGGGCAGGACGCTCGCGTACTGCGGCGTCGTCTGGTTGCTCGCCGCGGCGACCTTCGGACTGCTCGACCCGCGGGCAGGTGCGCTCCTGCTGGTCTATCCCGCGCTCGTCGTCGTCTGGCGCGCGACCGGCGTGGCCGTCGACCGCGCGTACTGGTGGTATCCCGCCATCAACGCCGTCGTCGGGATGGTGCTGACCCTGGGCGGCCTCTGGAGGGTCGTCCGTGGGTAGTCCCCTCCCTGCCGTCTCCCGCCGCGAGGTGGAGGCGACCCTGTCGCGGGTCGTCCGCGAGAACCGGTTCACCATCGCCGTCGTCTTCCCGCTCGTCGGCGCGCTGCTGTTCGTCGCGGGCCACGAGGCCTGGCTACCGGCGTGGCTGGCGCGCAATCCCGCTCTCATCCTCTTCGGGACGCTGGTGATGCGGTCGCCGCTGGTCGCCGGACTCGCGCCGCTCGTCGACCGGCGGGCCGGCATCGCCCTGCTCGCGCTGACGGCCTACACGTACGCCGTCGAGTTCGTCGGCGTGACGACCGGCTTCCCCTACGGCGAGTTTCGCTACCTGCTGGAGCTCGGGCCGATGCTGTTCGGGACCGTCCCCATCGGCCTGCCCGTCTTCTTCTTCCCGCTCGTGCTGAACAGCTACCTGCTCTGTCTGCTGTTGCTCGGCCCCCGGACCGACTCGCTGCCGGCGCGCCTGCTGGCGTCGCTCGCCGTCGTGCTCGTCGTCGACCTCGTGCTCGACCCGGCCGCCGTCGCGCTGGGGTTCTGGGCGTACGCCGACGGCGGCGCGTACTACGGCGTGCCGCTCTCTAACTTCCTCGGCTGGATTCTCAGCGGCGCGGTCGCCGTCTCCCTCGTGGAACTCGGGTTCGACTGGCGGACGCTCCGGACCAGACTCCGGCGCTGTGAGTTCATGCTCGACGACATGGTGAGCTTCGTCCTCCTCTGGGGCGCGATGAACGCCTACTTCGGCAACTGGGTGCCGGTGGCGGTCGCCGGACTGCTCGGCGGCGGCCTGCTGTGGACCGACCGCTTCGACTTCGACGTGTTCGGGCCGGCCGGCGCGGCCGAACGCTAGTCCGACTGCGTCGGTGCCGGCGTTCCCGCGCCGGCGGGCGCGCGGTCGCCCTCGCCGACGGCACTGACGCGCCGGAACACCGTCTCGGGGTCGCGGGTCCGCCGCCACTCCCACCACGTCCGGGCGACCAGCCGTAGCTTCCGGAGCGTCCCCAGTTCGGGCGTCGTCGACAGCACGTCGTAGTCCACCGCCCGAATCAGCCGGTGGTGCTCGGCGTAGAGGACGGCGGCGAGCAGGACGGCGAACTGGCAGTCCTCGGGGAGATATCGGATGCCGGCGACGCCCTCGCGATACAGGGTCTCCGCGCGCCGGAGTTCCTCGCGCATCGCCGCCGCGAACCCCTCCGAGAACTCCAACCGGATTATCTGGTCGTGGGTGACGCCGTGACGGGCGAGGGTGGTCGCGGGGAGGTAGATGCGGTCGCGGTCGACGACGTCCTCGCGGACGTCCCGCAGGAAGTTCGTCAGCTGGAACGCCTCCCCCAGCGCCGTCGCGTGCGGCCGGGCACGCTCGGGGTCGTCGCCGCCCATCACCGCGAGCATCATCCGACCGACGGCGGCGGCCGACCCGTCCATGTACGCCTCCAGTTCGGCGTAATCGGCGTACCGGCGCTTGTCGACGTCGGTCGCCATCGCCGCTACGAACGTCTCGACCTCCGCGTCGGCGATGCCGTGTCGGTCGGCCACCTCCCGGAACGCCGAGAGTACTGGACCGTCCGCCGGTTGCTCGCCCAGCGCCTGCGCCTGCAACGCGGCGAGGCGCTCGCGCTGTTCGGTGGGCGTCGCCTCGCCCGGGTGGTCGACCACGTCGTCGCAGACCCGGAAGAACCCGTAGAGCACGTACGTCGGGTGACGGACTCGCTCCGGCAGCAGCCGCGTGGCTACGTAGAACGTCCGCCCCGTCTGCCGCTGAATCGTCTTGCTGGTGGAGAGTTGCCGTTCGGTGACCATTCGTGAATCGCCCGACGCTTCCATACCCTTACGACGCGGGGGCGCATAAATCGTTGGAGCGCGAGAAAGTCGGGACGGCTGTCATCGACGGCCGAGGAGGAATCCCAGCACGAGGCCGGCGAACAGGACGAGTCCCGCCCCGGCGCGCGAGTCCTCGTCGAAGCGGACGAACTGCGTCTCCTCGTCGGTGACCTCGAGCGCGCCGACGGGCGTCGCCCTGACGCCACCGCCCAGGCCGCCGCCGGTCTCGTCCTCCTCCATCTCCCAGCCGCCGCCGAAGCCGTAGCCCACGGTCGCCACGGGGACGACCGTCTTCCCCTCGCGTTCTATCTGTTCGCCGTACACCGTCTCGACGGTCGCGCTCTGGCGAAGCCGTTCGACGAGGTCCTCGAACTGCTCGATGGCGTCCATGGGCCGACCGACGACGACGCCGCGTAAAGTCCTTCGGGGACCTACTCCCCGGATTCCAGCGGTCCGAGCCGGTTCCCCAACGACTTTTCGGTGGTCGAACGAACCGGGCGACATGGACCACGAGTTCGTCTGCCGGAACTGCGGCGAGCGCGTCTCGCCGGCCCGACAGCCGCCGAGGTGTCCCGCCTGCGACGGCCGCCTCGAAGTCGCGCTGGACCCGCCGACCGACGTCGGTTCGCCGGCCGACCTGCCGACCGACGCCGACCGATACGACGTCTGGCGGTACGGCGACTGGTTGCCGACCGACGCGCCCGAAGACGCGGCGTTCGAACCGCTCACGCTCGGCGAGGGGTGGACGCCGTTGGTCGAGGGCGAGCACTGCTCGGCGGCCGCCGCCGACGGGGCGTCCGGACCGACCGTCCTCCTGAAGAACGAGACGGTCGCCCCGACGTGGTCGTGGAAGGACCGCCTGAACGCGGTCGTGCTCTCGCACGTCGCCGCGTTCGGCCACGACCGTATCGCCTGTTCGAGCACGGGCAATCACGGCGCGAGCGTCGCCGCCTACGCCAGCGCCGCGGACGTCGAGGAGACGCTCGTGCTCGTCGCCGACGAGAGCGACCGCCCGCATCTCGCCCAGATTCGCGCTCACGGGGCCGAGGCGGTGACGCTGACCGAGGACCGCCGCCTCGACCTGCTGGCGGCCCTCGCCGACCGCGGCTGGTTCCCGACCTACCAGGTCGCGGACGCCTACGCCGCCCAGCCGTACGTCTACGAGGCGTACAAGACCATCGCGTTCGAGGTCGTCGAACGCCACGGCGTCCCGGACGCCGTCGCTGTGCCGGTCGGGTCCGGCGACGGCCTCTACGGCATCTGGAAGGGCTTCCGCGAACTCCGCGAGGCCGGCGTCATAGACGGTCTGCCGGCGATGGTCGCGGGCGAGACGGCCGAGCGCGCGCCGCTGACGCGAGCCTACGAGTCCGGCGCGGAGACGGTCGGCCGGGACGACGGTCCGATGCCCATCAGCGTCTCCACGAAGGGGTCGTGGTCGGGGTCCCACGCGCTGGACGCCGTTCGCGCCTCGGGCGGGGCGGCGTACGCCGTCGAACAGTCCGGCGTCGAGCGGGCGCTCAAATGCTGCGGCCGCGACGGGGTCTTCGTCGAACCCGCCGGGGCGCTCTCCGCGGCGGCCGTCCCGCCGGCGGTCGCCGACGGCGTCGTCGCCCCAGACGAGACGGTCGTCGCCGTCGCGACCGGTCCCGGCAGCAAGTGGCCCGACATCGTCACCGACGTCGTGGGCGAGACGCCGCGGGTCGAACCGCGACTGGACGCGTTGCCGGTGGACGTCGCGGAGTCGGGGGAGCGCTCTTGAGACCTCCGTACCGCGATTAGCACCGCTTTTCACGGTTCGGACGCTCGTCGGGCACGCGGCGTGCGAACCGGCGACGCCACCGCAGTGTCGGCCGTCCCTCGACCGCCAGTCAGAGCACACGCCACGTCCCCGCTCTCCGCTATCGTTCCCGGCGTTCGGCCCGGGCCTGCAACAGGAGTCCCGCCCCGAGCAGCCACAGCGAGACGCCGACGCCGACGACGCCGAGGTACAGCAGTCGCTTCGTTCCGTCCAGCCCGGCGTACTCGGTCGACAGCACGCTCGTCAGCGTCCGGATCGCGCTGTCGACGGTCGGCGCGCCGTCGGCGATTCCCGCGACGCTGGCGACGATGACCGGCAGCGAGAGGACGAGCAGCGTCGTTCCGGCCGCGAGCGAGGCCGTCCCGAGCGCGTGGAGTCGTCCGGGCTCCATTCCCGTCGAGGTTCGGCAGCCCGGACCTTAGACCTGTCCGGGCCGCGCCCGGGCGTACCAGACCGCGAACCCGAGGAGGAGCACCAGCGCACCCCCGGCGAAGAAGACCAGGCCGGGCGGCAGCCCCGCGACGGCCGCCGCTCCGTCCGAACCGACCGTCGTGACGGCCTCCGTGGTGGTCCGCGCGACGTCGGTCGCCGCGGTCGACGCCGCGTCGGCGGTCGTCCGGACCTGCTCGGCCGTCGTGGTCGACGCCGCCGACGTCGTGCTCTCCGCGGTGTCGACGGACGCGGTGACGGTCTCGCTCGGTCGAGACGAGTCGACCGTCGTGCTCACCTCCGTTCCGCCCGAGTCGTTGCCGCCGAGCGCGGTACTGGGAGATTCGGTCGTCGAGTTCGCGCCGCCGTCGGCCGCGTTCGAGCCTCCGTCGTAGTCGACCGGCGCACCGTCACCGCCCCCGTTCGACGTCGCGCCGAACGGGAGCAGTTCGCCCGTCGAGAGGCGCTGGACGACGAGGCTGGCGAGGCCGAGCACGCCGACGCCGCCGAGGAGGTTCGTCAGCGCGGACCGGAGACCGACCGTCCGCTCCTCGTTGCCGGCGAACAGGACCAGCGGCTCCGCCGCCGGACCGTACACGTCCATCTCGCGGCCCTTCTCGGAGTACACCGTGTCGACGACCTCGACGAGGTCGCCGTCCTCCAGTTTTCCGAGGTGATACTGGACGTTCTGGAGCGAGGTGTCGACGCGGTCGGCGAGTGCGGCGGGCGACGCCGGCTCCTCGTACAGCGCGGCGAGGACCTCGCGGCTGGTGTCCGAGGACAGCGCGGCCATCAGGTCGTCGGCGTCCTCGCTGTCGACACCGACCACCCGCGGGTCGCGGTCCGCCGCGTCCCCCGGGTCGACGCTGGAGGGCAGAAAGTCGACCATGCCCGAACATACCGGACGGAGAACATAAACCTCTCCCTCGACGTCGCCGACGCTACCGGGACCCGAACGACCGGTTCGGGCGACGCCAGAATTGCCCGATGTTGGCGCGTTCTCGACGCCACGGCCGAGCGTCGCGCCGGTCGACGGAGAGACGAGAAGCGGCTCGCAGCCGCCAATCAGTCGTTTTAAGACAGCAGAATGCCAACGCTCTCGCAGTCCCCCACGATGGCCGATACGGCTCCAGACTCGTTGCGCATCCTCCTCGAAATACTCGCCGAGCCTCGCCGTCGGTACGCGCTCTACCACCTCCGCCGCCACGAGACGGCGACGGTCACGCGGCTGGCGGACAACGTCGCCGGCTGGATGAACGCGGACCGGTCGGAGCCGCTCCCCGCCGAGAGACACGTCCGAATCTACACCGACCTCCACCACACCGACGTCCCGAAACTGTCCGCCGCGGGGCTGATACGGTACGACGAGGACGAGGAGCGCGTCGAGACGGCGGAGTTTCCCGACGTCTTCGAGAAGCTGCTCGACGTGACCCTGGAGTTCGACTCCAGTCAGACCTGACCTGTGCCGTCAATCGGGGTTCGTCTCGCGGTTTAATCGCTTACTAATTAAGGCCCTACCGGGTGAACTGGCGGCTGCAATGGAGCAGTTGCAGCGGACGCTGGTCGTCGTCGGGATCGTGTTCTTCCTCCTCGGCATGTCGACTATCGCGGGCGTGTTCGACACCGGCGTGGAATCGACGACTCCGTCGTCCGACCAGCTCTCGACCACGGTCGTCCCGGAGGACGGCGGCGCAACTGACTCCGAAGACGGTGACGCCGGGCGGGCGACCGCCGAATCGGCGAGTTCGGACGACGGTGGAGGAAACGACGGTGACGCCGGCGAAGACGAGGGAGGCGAGAGCGAGGGCGAAGGCGAGGCGGGTGACGGGGACGAAGACGAGGGAGATGAGAGCGAGGAGGACTCCGAGGGTGACGACGAGAACGGCGGCGAGGGTGAGGACGAAGACGAAGGGGAGAACGACGACGAAAGCGATGACGAGGACGACGACGAGGGTCTCGGCAACGGCGAGGGGGACGGCAATCCGGGTCGGGGGAACGACGACTCTCTCGTCCTGTGACGGCGATGTCGTCGGACGGGGGCGCTGAATTGCCGAACCCCGGCATTGAACCACGTCCGGCTATCCTTTGGGGTTACATCTTCTCAAGCCGTGTTTCTACCCTGTCTCCTGAACGACACGTCGCCCTGCTACCGCTACTGCTGTTTGAATATTTGAACGAGACCAAATTATTTGAACCACGCAGTGCAAGAGCTAGTACGATGGCTGAATCGAATTCGGGATCGTGGACGGAGAGTATGAGCGGGCGTGAGCGTGTCCGACACGTCGTGGAGTTGCTGGAGGAGCCCACGCCGGTGCAGGATATCGCAGACCGGGCAGATGTCTCGCGCGCAACGGCCGACGATGAGCTCCAGCGACTGCAGAGTGACGACTGGGTCACCGAGACGACCGTCGACGGGACGAAAGCGTACGATCTGAATCCGGTGCGGATGCTCTTCGACGAAGTGACTGACCTAATTGAGGAGCATTCACGCGACGAGTTAGAGAACCGGCTCACGGAGCTAAAGGAGGAACAAGAGGAACTGGCTGCGGAGTACGACGTCAGTTCGCTCGACGAGTTCCGAGAACGACTCGTCGAAGACGAGTTATCGGCGAAAGAACTCCGCGAGCGTCGCAACGTGATCGCCACGTGGGAGGCGATCAACACGGAACTCGGACTCGTGAAGCATGCTCTTCAGCTGTACAGGGATGTGGTGGAACTCTCCTCACCACGGACTGACTCGCACTCGACGCTCGCCTGATGGTCGTCTTTCTCGCTAACCGGACGAACTTGCAGAGCAAACGGCTCCACGACCGCATCCAGAACAAACTCAGCGCTGAGTTCAACGACGTCCGTCGACGGCGTGCCGAGCCGCGCGAAGCCGGCTCACACCGGGTCGTTGGTGACGTGAACCCGCGACAGTTCCTTGGCGACGACGAGTACTCAGTGACGACTGCCCGGGTTGAGATCGGCTTCCAACTGCGAACGAGTGATCCGTACGAGTATTACTGGTTCAATTGGATCGAGCCAGACCGCAGTCTGCTCGTCGGGTGGCATCGAGACGATACGCACGGCGATCTCGGCCCGGTACATCTGCAAGTGAACGATGGCTCGACGGCTATCGACCATCAGCCAGCCAAGTTCATCGACTCGCATCCGCTCGACGTCGTCGAACGCAGACTCGCATCTCTCCAAGAGGTAGTATTGGGCGTCGAGTGGGAGCAGGGACGGCCCGTTGGACTCGATACATCTGCGTCTGTCGTCGAGTACTGATGCCGTCTCCCAGCATTGAAGGTCGTCTCGCGTCTGGTTTCCCGCATGGAGGCGTACGCTCCGGGAAGCGTGACCGCCGTCTTCGCGCCCGCGGAGTCCGGCGACGAGTCGAGGGGTGCGAGCGTGGCAATCGAGGACGGCGTCGTCGCCAGCGTGGCGTCGGCCGACCGACGGGTCGTCACCCTCGACGGCGACGAGACGTCGTTCGAACCGGTCGAGTTGCTGCTAGAGGACCTCGACGTGACGGCGCGGGTCGACCTCACCGCTCAGGTACCGGTCGGCTGCGGCTTCGGCGCGAGCGGGGCCGCGACGCTCGCCACCGCGCTCGCCGTCGACGAGCGGTTCGGTCTCGGACACGCGCGCGAGGAACTCGTCGAGGCCGCCCACCGAGCGGAGGTCGCAGCGGGCACCGGTCTCGGCGACGTGTTCATCCAGTCGATGGGCGGACTGGTGACGAGTTACGGCGACGGTATCGAGCGTCACGACCGCGACGACCCCGTCGAGTACGTCTCGTTCGGCGGGATGGCGACGAGCGACGCGCTCGGCGACGCCGACCTGATGGCCGACGTCGAACGCGTCGGCGGGACGGTGCTCGACGACCTGCCCGCCGACCCGTCGCTCCCCTATCTCACCACCCGCGCCTGGGAGTTCGCCCGGGAGATCGGCCTGCCGACGGACCGGGTCCGCGACGCCGTCGCCGAGGTGGAGGCCGCGGGCGGGGCCGCCAGCATGGCGATGCTCGGCGAGACGGTGTTCGCCGTCGGCGTCGAGGGCGTGCTCGACGAGCGAACGCGGGTCGCGTCCGAGGGCGCTCGGCTCCGCTGACGGGGGCGTGACCCCGAGAGCCGACGTCCCGACGGTCGGACGCGCCGTCCCCGTCGGTCAGTACTCGGGCGGCACGTAGAGGTTCAGCGTCTCCAGCGCTCGCTCGCCGGTACACTCTATCTCGTGGGTCTCGCCCGCCTCGATGAGAACCAGGTCGCCCGCCGCGAGGGTGACGTCGCGGTCGTCGACCGTCGCCCGGCCCTCGCCGTCGACGACGTAGCACCACTGGTCGCTGTCCGCGTGGTAGTTGTCCGGCCCGCCGGTCGACTCCCCGGGGTCGAGCGTCATCACCGCCGCCTGCGCGTCGTCGTTCGTCAGCACCACGTCGAACCAGCGGTCGGAGGACGCCTGCGTTCGCTCCATGTCCGGACGTTCGCCCGGCGACCCCAGAACGGTTTCGGCGGGTGCAGTCGGTCGTTCGCCGAAAGGAAGGGCCGTGGAATCGTGATGCAAGGACCGCGGAATCGTGACGGAAGGACCTCCGAGGGCGAGGGGCATTTGGACCGGACTCGACAGGTGAGGTCGTCGAGGCCGGTCGAAGTATCATCTTTTATCAGATACTATTACGTGAACCGGAGGACGACGTGCGGTATGCTTGACCGCAACAGGACATCGCTCAAATCGGGGACGCATCGACGGGTGTCGCTTCGCTCGGTGTCCAGGTATCAGATCGTCAGAGGGCTGTACGCCGCCGGAGCAGGGCTGTGCGCCATCTCCGTGGTGCTGTTCCTCGTCTCGATACCGATAGCACTGCCGAAGGGCCATCCGCTCTCTATCCTTCTCCAGAACGGAATCGCCGCCGGCGTACCGGGGCTGATGCTCGTCATCGCCGGCGTCTTCTTCGCCAATCTGCCGAAGAAGCTCCAGAGCGGGACTCACCTGTAGTAGCGCGAGTCGCCAAGGAAACAGTCGTACCCCACTGCGTTCGGCACTTCTTCGCGACACGTTTGCGAGACCGGACGGGGACCGTGGCCACACGCCGTCGAGACGTCGGACACGGTCACCGGCCCGGACTCTCGGCTCAGATCACTCGAGGTCGAAGCGATCGAGGGTCATCACTTTGTGCCACGCGTCCACGAAGTCACGCACGAACGTCTCCTCCGCGTCGTCACTGCCGTAGACTTCCGCGATGGCTCGAAGCCGGGCGTTCGAACCGAAGACGAGATCGACGCGGGTACCCGTCCACTCGATTTCGCCCGTCTCACGGTCGCGCAGGTCGTAGATATCGTGGGCTTCCGAGGACGCTTCCTGCTCCAGGATGTCCTTGGACTCCGAGGACGCTTCCCACTCGTAGTCCATGTCGAGGAGGTTGACGAAGAAATCGTTGGTCAGCGTCTCCGGCCGGTCGGTGAAGACGCCGAGATCGGTATCCTGGTAGTTCGCGTTCAGCGCGCGCATGCCGCCGACCAGAACCGTCATCTCGTCGGCCGTCAGATCCAGGAGGTCGGCCTTGTCGACCAACAGCTCCTCCGCCGATTGGTCGTGACCGTCCCCGAGGTAGTTACGGAACCCGTCGGCTTCCGGTTCGAGCGCCTCGAAGGACTCGACGTCGGTCTGTGCCTGCGAGGCGTCGGTACGGCCCGGCTCGAACGGAACCTCCACGTCGTACCCGGCGTCCGCCGCGGCCTTCTCGATGGCCGCGTTGCCGCCCAGAACGATCAGGTCGGCCAGCGAGACTCTCGTCCCGTCGGATCGCGAGCCGTTGAACTCCTCCTGAATCTCTTCGAGGGTCGAAAGCACCGTCTCCAGCTGCTCCGGCTCGTTCACCTCCCAGCTCTTCTGCGGTTCGAGGCGAACGCGGGCTCCGTTCGCTCCGCCGCGCTTGTCGCTGTCGCGGTACGTCGACGCGGACGCCCAGGCGGTCTTGACCAGCTGGGAGACGGAGAGGTCCGAAGCGAGAATCTCCTCTTTCAGCATGGCGATTTCCTCGTCCCCGATCAGTCCGTGGTCGACGTCGGGGATGGGGTCCTGCCACAGCATCTCCTCGTCCGGAACCTCCGGGCCGAGGAATCGGGACGGCGGGCCCATGTCGCGGTGGATCAGCTTGTACCACGCCTTCGCGAAGGCTTCCTGGAACTCGCGTGGGTTCTCCTGGAAGCGCTCGATGATCTCCCGGTAGTCCGGGTCACGCTTCAGGGCGACGTCCGTCGTCAACATCATCACGTCTTCCTTCTCCGACGGGTCCTCGGTGCCGGGTGCGACGCCATCGAGCGCGTCGTCCTTCGTGGTCCACTGCCACGCACCGCCGGGACCCTTCTCGGGCTCCCACTCGTGCTCGAGCAGGTTGTCGAGGTAGCCCATGTCCCACTGGGTCGGCGTGGCGTTCCACGGCCCCTCTATCCCGCTGGTGATCGCGTCGGACCCTTTGCCGGAGCCGTGGCTGCTCTCCCAGCCGAGACCCTGCTGGTCGATGGGGGCCGCCTCGGGCTCGGGACCGACGTGCTCGTCGGGGTCGTCGGCGCCGTGGACCTTCCCGAAGGTGTGTCCGCCGGCGATGAGCGCGGCCGTCTCCTCGTCGTTCATCGCCATCCGGCTGAACGACTCTCGAATTCGTTCCGCCGACCCCATCGGGTCCGGCTCGCTGTCCGGTCCCTCTGGGTTCACGTAGATGAGCCCCATCACGGTGGCGGCGAGCGGATTCTCGAGTTCCTCGTCCTCGTCGAAGCGCTCGGACGCTTCCCACTCGTCCTCGGGACCCCAGTCGACGGCCTCGTCGGGCTCGAAGTCGTCCTCGCGTCCGCCGGCGAACCCGAACGTCTCGAATCCCATCGACTCCAGGGCGACGTTCCCGGCCAGGACTATCAGATCGGCCCACGAGAGTTTGCGGCCGTACTTCTGCTTGACCGGCCAGAGCAGCCGGCGCGCCTTGTCGAGGTTCGCGTTGTCGGGCCAGCTGTTGAGGGGCGCGAAGCGTTGCGTGCCGCCGGACGCGCCGCCGCGGCCGTCGCTGGTGCGGTACGTGCCGGCGCTGTGCCACGCCATCCGAATGAAGAGCGGCCCGTAGTGGCCGTAGTCAGCCGGCCACCACTCCTGCGACGTCGTCATCACCTCTTCGATGTCCGCCTTTACGGCTTCGAAGTCGAGTGTCTCGAACTCCTCCGCGTAGTCGAACTCCTCGCCCATCGGATCGGCGTGGCGAGCGTTCTGGTCGAGAATTTCCAGGTTCAATCGATTCGGCCACCAGTCTTGGTTGGACCCGTTCATCTACGGGCAGTTGCCACTTTCGCATATTAAGTTTTTCTAATCCAGCGATGAAGCTTCGCTATATCCGAAATATTCTTATTAATCTATGAACTCTCGACGGTGATGGATTCGCGCCCTGTATTCAGCACGCCCTCGCCAAATCATCACTGATTGAAGGTTTCAAGAGAGCAAAGATGGAGAGTCAAATGCATCAGCGGCCGTCAGTCGTAGGCAGTATCGGAGGAAGGCCATAAGCCACTCGTCGGGCGTTGGGCGAGAGGACGCCGAATTCGAGCAGCAGCGGTTCTGACGCGATTGCACGTCTGCACGAATGCAACACCATCGTTGAGGGACCCCGGACAGTCGTCGCCGTAACCGCCGTTTTGCAGTGCGGACATCGGCCGGCGGTCGCGAGCGTGGCCTGTTCGGCGACTTGCGTTAGGGTCTGTTGACGAGCCATAACTAGAGGAGGGCGAGGTTAGCAGCAGTGATTGAGCGCGTTTGACGGTCGTCTCCGCCCCACAGTGCTCACATCGCCAGCAACTATGGTCAACCTTGCCGTACTTGTCCTGGCCGACGTGCGGCCAAGTCACGTGCGTCTCAGCGGCGTCGTCGCTCTCAGTGTCGTCAGCGGGGAAGGCCCCAGTCGAGCCGTCAGCGGACGCGATTCAACAGCAGCCATGTGCGTGTAGCGGACGTAATGAAAGTATAGAAAGAGCAGTTACACGAGTCACGAAAAGCGGGTTTTAACCCTGCTAAGCGAATAGTATTTGCAAATGGCTCGTGTCGTCCACTACCATCATCCCCAGGCTGAGCAGTTCTCGCTCAAATATAGCTCAGTCTCTCCAGCAGACCTTCTTTCCCGCCAAGAAGAGGTAGAGGGGGCTACGAAGTTCATCGGCTATCCATTTGATGAACCAGTCTACATTCTCTATGAAGGGGAGACGGGAATCGAAGCTACAAGTGATGTCGAATTCAATAGTGAGTGGCTTAGCGAGCGGATTAGCGATCTTCCGCGTGCTGGACAAGTGACTGCCTTCCGATTAGTCGAGTTGCTTGAGGCGGCCGTTGACGCACACGATAACGAAGAGTTTCGTCTATACAAAGAGTTCGAACCGCAGAAAATCCAGCAGGCGCTTGATCACGTCTCGTGGGGGACAGGGCTATCGCAGGTTGCTGGTGAGTTGATGTCGAACCTGATTCTGCGCCATTCACTTCCGAATGCAAATCATCGGACGGCGATTGCAATGCTGCAGTTCTGTATCGAAAGTGTCGCTCCAGACTTCGAAATGCCACGCACTCACGTTGACGACCATACGTGGCGTGACTGGGTTGACCCATACATTGTTGACTCAAAGCGCTTGATCACGGTCCGCCGCAACAACGTCCGATTCAAGCAGCTTCGAGAGCTTGATGTTGATATCGTTGAACGGAAGGATGGGATCCAGATCGCGCTAGCCGAGTTTGAGTTGGATATGCATTGGCGAGACGCTCTCTCGACGTATGTGATACGGCATGAACAACACTGTATTGACTTTGCCCAGGCAGTACTCAGCCGTACAGATCAGGCGGATTTCACAGAACAGCCTGGCCCGTCAAAAGCCGCCTTCGTCGAATATTTAGAGACAGGTCTCGTCGAACGGGACTTCAGTGAACTCTAATCAGTCGCGAAGCTTCGCAACCGAGTGGCCAACCTCGCGCACATGCTCACTGCGCTCAAGATCAAGCTCCTCAGCGAGATGGTCAACGGTCTCTTCGAGGCTCATACATGAAGAAAGCCGATCGAGCAGTATAAACCTACTGCAGAGACGAGATGGCCCGCAATATCGTATCACCGCACTTGCTGTCGGGAGAGACGACAGTCGGCCTTCGCCGTGAGTCGAGAAGACCCGTCTCTTTCCAACGCGTCACCACATCATCTCGGTCGTCAGTCGTCTCGCCGGTGCTTTCGCCAGCCTGACTGTTACCGAGAGTATCACCGGCGAATGACACGGTGTTGCTCCTCGATTACACCGATATCAGGCCCACTCACCACGGCCGGCTGTCCTTTCTTGTTGTCTGGTTATGAGATGTGTGCAGTAACGTCGGTTGAAGAAATCTGTCCAGTTGGACTATTGCGAAGGAAAAGCCGGTGGAGGGATTTGAACCCTCGGCCTATTCCTTACGAAGGAATCGCTCTAGCCAGTCTGAGCTACACCGGCACGCTCAGGGTCACCTGCGCTCTCTGCACTCGAATGTTCTCGCCAGAAACGGCTTAAGGGTTGCGGAATCGCCGCCGGGCTACGCGAAACCAGAGGGAGAGCTACCGCGAGAGGCGAACGTCGAGACAGACGTTCAGTTCGTGGGGTGCGTACGAGCGCACGACGCGGCGGTTCTCGACCGTCACGTCGTACGCGTGGTCTCCCGACTCCGCCGCTGCGCGAATCGCGTCCTCGCCCGGACCGAACGGGTCGTCCTCGTGCTGGATGTCGTAGTAGTGGAGTGTGCAGTCGTCGCTCGCGAGCAGGACCGCGGTGTCGAGGAACTCGTCGGCGCTGTGTGGGAGGTTCATGACGATGCGGTCAGCCCAGTTCCCGTAGTCCGACGCGACGTCTCGGACGTCCCCGTGAATCGCGGTCACGCGGTCCGCAACACCGTTCCGGCGTGCGTTCTCCCGGAGGTACTCGATGGCCGCCTCGTTGATGTCGACGCCGACGGCTTCGGCTCCCCGCTTCGCGAACGGGACGACGAACGGGCCGACGCCCGCGAACATGTCGAACGTGCGTTCGTCCGCCCCGACCTGTTCCGCGACGCGGTGGCGTTCCGTGGCGAGCCTGGGGGAGAAGTACACCTGCGCGACGTCGAGCAGGAACTCACAGCCGTACTCGCGGTGGACCGTCTCGGTGCCGTCGCCCGCGAGCACGGTCCAGTCGCGAACGCGCCGGTCGCCTTTCACCTTCGACGCCCGGTCGAGCACCGTCTTCACCGGCAGGTCGGAGTTCGCGATTGCGTCGGCGACCTCGCGGGCGCGCTCCGGGTCGTCCTCGTCGACGATGACGATGTCCCCCAGGCGCTCGTAGCTCGGCTCCTCGCCGAGCAGATCCGCGGGCATCGTCTGGGTCTCGCGAGCGGGGACGTCGCGTTCGACCACCTCGAATCCGTCGGGGACCGCCTCAGGATCCGTTACGGGGACGTACAGCCATCCGTCCTCGACCACTATCTCGCGGTTCTCGGCCACCAGGTTGGCGTCCGCGAGTTCGCGGCGCGTCGCCTCCCCGCGTTCGCGCTCGACGCGCACGCACGGCGTCTCCATGGTTCCCTGTTCCCCCGAGCGGGCGTTAACCCTGACGCTTTGGGGACCGCGGCGACCGGATAGCTGATCGAGATGACCGCTCGGGCACAGAGCGTCGAGAGACGAATCGAGCTCTCGGTTCGGGCCGACAGAATTCTGGTCCACCCGGTCCGCGCTGTCGAAATCACCGCCGAAGCGCAACCCGAGCATCCGTGCCAGGAGTTTTCCGATTGGGTTCGGGAACCAGGTGCCGACAGCGAGAGCGGGCCACGCGTTGAGAGGACCGATTGCAAGACGACGCCACCACAGCAGTTCCGTCCCGATACGCCCGGGATGACTGCGACGTATCCGGCCGAGTGGTCGCGTGACCGCCTCGACGCGGAGTCCGAATCATGATCGCGAAGACGGTTGCTCGTGCGACGAAAGCGCCCGTCCAGCGGCGAGCGGGCCTCGATTCCGGTTCATAATCGGCGTCAAAGCCCGCAAGGAGGAGTGAGAGTGGTGTTCGTGAGCGGAGTATGAGGCGAGAGTACGCGAAAGGAGTCTGCGAGCAGGGTGGACGAGCGATTCGGAGCGAGCGAATGCAGTTGCGTCTGGTGATTTCCGTGGGGAGTAGTCGCTCCGAGTGATAGGGAGTTTACGACCGCGTAATCGCCAGACGGGAACCGATTATGAAGAATGAGACGGGCTAAATCGGAGGCGGTCCGCTCACATCCGGTGGGCGCTGAACCCGTAGAACGGCGGTCTATCCCGCGATACGCGCGGCTTCAACCGATTCGCGACGCCTCTCATTCCTTTCCCTAACTCCGTTTTTCACCCTCTTCTCACAATCTATTACCGGGCATCTGGGCCGATTATGAACCCGGTTCGACGCCCCGATGTCGGGGGAGAGCTCTCATAATCGGTTCTCGTCCCGCGGTTTCGATTATGAACCGAGCCGGCATCGACGGTCGCTACCGTCGTGGAGAGCGTCGGTCCCGAAGCGACCGGGATTCCGGTCGGAGATTCCGGTCGGAAAGGGTGGCGATGACTCTGTTGAGGACGGGGCCTCGTTGACCGGACCTCGAGACAGTCTGGCCGATGCTGATACCCAGCAGCGGACACGTGGCCCGTATTGGTCTTGGAACCGCAACGGGTCGGTAGTTCGGACTGCAATCCCGTGGCGGGATTCCCGTGTCTTCAAGCGCGGGAGGAGGTCAAGCGCGCCGCTTAACTCCCGTGCGTGACGAGAGGCGGGTATGCTCACCTTCATCGGGCTCGGCCTGTACGACGAGCGCTCGATCACGGTCGAGGGCCGCGACGCGCTCCGGTCGGCCGACCGCGTCTTCGCGGAGTTCTACACCAGCCATCTCGTCGGCGCGACTGTCGACGACCTCGAACGGTATCACGACGCCGACATCGAGGTCCGGGACCGTGCCGGCGTCGAGCAGGACCCCGAGGAGATCCTCGCGGCCGCGGAGGACGGCGATGCCGCGTTCGTCACCGCTGGGGACAGCATGATATCGACGACCCACGTCGACCTGCGACTGCGCGGGGAGGAGCGCGGCATCGACACCCGGGTCGTCCACGCGCCGACCGCCCAGTCCGCAGCCGCCGGCCTGACCGGCCTCCAGAACTACCGGTTCGGTAAGGCGACGACGCTTCCATTCGACTACGCCCACGGCGCGGACGGCCTCCCGGCCAGCGTCACCGACACGCTCGACCAGAACCGTGAGCGCGGCCTCCACACGCTCGTCTACCTCGACATCAAGGAAGACCGCGGCGACTACATGACCGCCAGCACCGCCGCCGACATGCTCGCGTCCGGCTATGAGGACGTCCTCGCCGTTGCCGTCGTGCGCGCTGGCAGTCCGAGTCCGGTGGTCGAGGCCGCCCCGGTGTCGGAACTGGCGACGCGGGACTTCGGCGACCCGCTCCACCTGCTCGTCGTCCCCGGCGACCTGCATCACGTCGAACGCGACGCGTTGGCGACGCTCGCCGACGCGCCGCCGGACCTGCTCGACGAGAAGCTGGCGTAGCCCGCGGCTCTCGATAGGTCGTCGTCGAGTAGAATCGTCCGCGTCCGCTCCTTCTCTGCAGTACTCGGTGCAGCGGTGGGACGTGTCTTGCTCTTTCTCAGCGCGGAGCAGTTCCGTCTCGGATTAGAACGGTTCGTCTCGTCGCGGGGTAGAACGGTTCTGTCACGTCGTGGGTCAAGCGGTTCTGTCTCCGCTCGGGTTAGAACAGTCCGTTGCGGTACGCGGAGTAGTCCGTATCGCTACAGCTGTCGCTCACCGGTCGAGCGCGAAAGAAAAGTCAGTATCGTGTGGAATCGGAGTCAGCTACTCCGATTTAGTTCTCGCGGCGGAGTGCGAGGAGCGCGGCGGCCATCAGCGCGACGAGGGCGACGGCGACGCCGAAGCCAGGCTGACCGTCACTGGTGGTCGTGCTGGTGGTCGACGTCGTGCTCGTCTCGGACGGGTCCGAGGACGTGGTCGACGTGGTCGACGTCGTCGAGGTGGTCGACGTGGTCGATGTCGTCGAGGTGGTCGACGTCGTCGTCGTCGTGGTCGACGTCGTCGTCGTCGTCGGGTCGTCGTCCTGGGCCTTCACGACACCGTCGACAGAGATGTCGGAGTTCTGAAGGCTGGCCTTGAACTCAGTGCCTTCCTCGTAGTCGGTGAAGTCGAAGGTGGCCGAGAACGTACCGTCTTCCTGAACCGTAACGTCCTGGTTCATGTAGAAGACACCAGTACTCTTGGCAACCACAGTCAGCTCGGTGCCGGGGGCGAGGTTCGTCTCGCCGGAGATGGTGCCTTCTTCACCCGAGACCTGAACGCTGTCTCCACCGTTCAGCTCGGTCTCTGCCTCTTCGACCGTGACGGTGGTCGAGACGGACTGCTCTTCGTCAACGAGAGCGTAGTCCTCGGAGAGCGTGAAGGCGACTTCCCACTCACCAGTGGCATCGCCGTGGTCGTCCATCTGTTCGAGCGTATCGACCGGGATGACGGCGTAGAACGTACCGTTCTCGCCGTCCTTCACGAGGTCGAACTCGCTCGAGTTGAACGAGTCGGCGTCGGTGTTGGCTTCGACGTTGGAGCCGGTCTCGGTGACCGTCATCGTCATGCCGCTAGCGTTAGTTTCGCTAGGCACGGAATCGATCGGAACGTCACTGCCGTCGTACAGTGCGCCGAAGATGCCGTTACCTTTGACCTGCACGACGACCTTGTCGTCGCCCTTCGCGACGGTGTTGCGCTGGTTGATCGAGTCGGTGAGGTCGGCGAGGTTGCCCCCGGAGTCGACGTCACCCGACTGGACCCACGTCTGGGCGCTGTCGAGGCTACGCGGACCGACGGACAGTGCGGAGACTGCCTTGTCGTTCTCGTTGTTCACCCACGTACGAATCTCGTAGTCGCCCTGACCGAGCGGGCCGGAGATCTTCTCGTTGTCGCTGTCGAGGCTGATGGAGTCACCCTCGGAGGCGTACACGACCTCGCTATCGTCAGCGCTGATGCTGTCCTGGTCCGTGCGGTAGGTGTTCAGGTAAACCGTAACCTGACCGTCTTCGTCATCGTCCGAAACGGTCGCGTTGACCTGGAAGAAGTCGGACGACTTCGTACCGATTTCGACTTCCGCTTCCTTGCTGTTGTCGAGGTTCACCGTGATAGCGGCGATGTCACCGCGCTCGACGTTGTACACGCTGTCCGTGAACGAGGACGTGCTATCGGCAGCATCCTCGACGTCGATGGACGTCTCGGCGGTGATACCCGTGTTGACGTCAGTCACTTCGACGGTGTAGGAACCGGTGTCCAGTTCGCCGAAGTCGACAGTCAGTTCACCCTGACTGTTGAGTTCAACACCGCTCTTCGTCTCGACTTCGCTACCACTGCTGTCGAACAGCGTCACGTCGACAGTGCGACTGCTTTTGAACGCCGTGGCCGTTGCCGTGGCGTTCTCTGCGTTCGAGACGTTCCCGGCGCTGATGTCCAGACCAAGGTCCTTGATGTCGAGCGTCACCGGGTCGTTAGTGCCAATGGTGAAGTTGTAGTCGACATCGGAGTTGAGGTCCGCAGTGTCGAAGACTGCGACCTTGCTGTTAGCGCCCGTACTGAACGAGCGGGAGTAGTCGCTATCGACACCGTTGATGTCGTAGTCCGTGTCGGTACTGTCAGCAAGCACAGCGACCTTCTCACCGGCGTACGCAGTCGTGCTACCGGAGATGGTCGTGGACGTCGTCGTCACCGTGAAGTTCTTGACGTGGTTGTCCTCACTGGCAGTCCCGTTGTAGACTGCGAGAGTTGCCTCACCACTCAGGTCGGCGCCACCTGCGAGGTTGAACTGTGTCGTCCCCGAGTCGGCGTCAACGTTGTGAGACTTCACTACGTAGTTACCGTCAGGCGACCCAGATCGATTATAAACCTTGAAACTGTAGTCACCCGGGGTATCAATCTTATTGGCGAATACCACGCTGATATTGTTAGTGTCGCTGCTACCGTTGTAGTATTCCACAGGTCCCTGGGCAACGCTGGACGCGGGGTCGTCGCTAGCTGCGACGGACGACCCTGCGAATGCGGTCGCGCCGGCGAAAACCGACATGACCATCAGCGCTGTCAGGAACAGGCTGCGGATTTTGTCTGCGTTTCCTGTCATAGTTTGTCTTTCTTTGGTTGTTGTTCGGCGACAGCATCTTTCCCACGACCCTTTGAATACTTTGTGTAACTCGGACCGACCGAGCAGGGAAGCGGTACTCGTCCTGCCACCATGGGTAGGGGTACACTGAAAACGTTATGCCCTCGTTATATATGCTTTGTGGTCTGAAACGCCATCTCACGGCCTCAATCGCCGAAATACAGCTAATCCTGGATTCAGTGGCGTATAGGTGATACGTAATCCTACGGACCACTACCGCCGAACCCTCCCGGGACGGAAATTTCGTTCGGGGCTTCAAGACGCCGGTTCACATCGACAGCCTTTAAGTAGTTCTCTCCGCCCCGAAGTTCTAAGATAGGTTATGGGAGGATGCGTTCAGGTATGATTATAAAGTGGTAGTTCGACCTCGGCCGCGCTATCTCGGCAGGGAATTGTAATTGAAAGAGTCAATCTGGTTGAGACGTTACGGGCGATTAGCGCGCGAGCCGGAGGTCGGTTCGAACGAGAAAACGGCGGTCCGTTCGCGCGAGACGCAACTGGTCAGCTCGCGTGAGACGCGACGGTCGATTCGCGCGTGAAGAACAGTGGGTGGGCGAGCGCGGTCAGTCCCGCGAGATGATCTCTATCTCGTGGCCGTCCTGGTCCTTGGTGAAGGCGTAGCGGTCGTCGCAGGATTCGGGGTCGCGGTAGTCCTCGGCCTCGCGCTCCAGCAGCGTCTCCCAGTAGTCGTGGAGGTCGTCCGCGCGCACGGCGAGGTGCCCCCAGGCGTCGCCCAGGTCGTAGGAGCGCCCGTCGTAGTTGTAGGTCAGCTCGACCGCCATCGCCTCCTCGGCGGCGTCCTCGGGCTTCACGAAGTAGTTGGCGAACGTGTCCGACTCCCAGCGGCCGGTGTGCTGGTACTCGAACTTCCGCGTCCAGAAGCCGAGCGCCTCGTCGGCGTCCTCGACGCGGATCATCGTGTGGTCGAGGCTCCACGGCGCGCCGTGGTCGCGCTCGACGATCTCGACCTCGTGACCGTCGGGGTCCTTCACGAAGGCGTAGCTACCGCCGCAGGAGTCGGGGTCGCGGTAGTCCTCCACGCCCTCGTCCATCAACTGCTCGTAGGCGTCGTACACGTCGTCGACGCGCACGGCGATGTGCCCCCAGCCGTCGCCCAGGTCGTACGAGCGGTCGTCGTGGTTGTAGGTGATCTCGAGGACCGCCCCCTCCTCGTGGAGGTCCTCGGGGCCGAGGTAGACGTTGGTGAAGGTGTCCGCCTCCCACCGACCCGTCTCCTCGTAGTCCAGGTGTCCCTGGTACCAGTCCAGCGTCTCCTCCAGGTCCTCCACGCGCATCATGACGTGGTCGAGTGTCCCGCTCATTGCGTTCTAGGGCATCCCCTCCGGAGCGTTAAGGCTACCGCTCGCGGAACGCCGAGACTGGGCGACGAGGTGACTTCCTCCCACGGCTTCAGGCCGTGAACTTCCTTTCCGAGTGATTCGTCCATTGGTGACGCTTCAAAGGCAAGGCCTCCTCACGGACACTCGGTCTACGAGACTACCTCAAAATAGCCAATTCTGAATTAGCCTATTTCAGATTTTACTACTCGGGAGTTTTATCTGGATTCGCGATAGCTACGGACTATGGAGCGATTCGTGAACCGTGCGGACGAGATTGGGCGGCTCCGGGACTGTTACGGGTCGAGTACCGCCGAAATAGTCGTCGTCTTCGGACGTCGACGGCTTGGGAAAACCGAACTCGTCCGAGAGTCGTTGTCCGACCCTGATGACGCTGTGCTGTACCAGGCGACCGAAACCACGCGACAGATACAACTGAACGAGTTCGTCGAGGTCGCGTCGGAATCGTTTCCCGGTATCGACCGAATCGAAACCGAGTGGGAGTCGGTCCTGGGGTATCTCGCCGAACAAGATGCAATCATCGTACTGGACGAGTTCCCGTACCTCATCGATGCAGATAGCAGTCTCCCCTCGGTCATTCAGCGACTCTGGGACCAGGAGCTACGCGACACTGCGGTAACGCTCGTGCTCGTTGGCTCCTCGATCAGTATGATGGAGGAGGCGACCCTCCTCGGGAACAGTCCGCTCTACGGCCGGTTCACCGAGCAAATCGACCTTCGACAGCTAGACTTTGACGCTGCGCGCAAGTTCTTCCCCGATTCCTACTCGCCCGAACAGCTGATATTCGCGTGGGGCGTGTTCGGGGGGACACCATACTATCTGGACGGTATCGATCTGGACGGCGATCTGGGACGAGTCGTTCAGCAATCGATTCTATCACGACAAGGGTTTCTGCACGACGAACCGGAGTACGTCCTCCGCACCGAGCTAACCGAGCCGAACAGGTACTTCGGCATCCTGAAAGCAATTGCTGCCGGAAACACCACCGCGAACGAAATTGCGCAAACGGTCGGAATCGACGGAAAGCAGATCTCGACGTATACGCAGAAGCTAGAGCGACTGCGACTGGTCGAACGTGAGGTGCCGATCACGGAGGACAAGACGAAGTCGCGCCGGGGTCGGTACCGAATCCTCGATCCACTGTTTCGGTTCTGGTTCCGGTTCGTCTACGGAAACGAAGACCGGTACGAGCGATTGGGTGACGACGCCTATGAGACTGTTATTCAACCGGAGATGGCTGACTTTGTGAGCCAGGAGTTCGAAACCCGGTGTCAGGATGTCCTTCCCGACCTGTATCCCGACAAGACGTTCGTCGATATCGGTCGGTGGTGGTACAACGAGTACGAGGTGGACGTCGTCGGATTCACCGCAGATGGAACGATGGTAACTGGCGAGTGCAAGTTCACGACGGCCCCACTCGATTACAGTGCCCTCGACTCGCTCGAGAAGCACACGGAAGAGATTCGGTGGTCACCAGACGGCAATGAGGTGACGCATGAGTACGCACTTTTCGCTCGCAACGGGTTTACGCAGTCGGTTCGTGAAGCGGCGACCGATCGCGACGACCTACAGTTGTTCGACCTCGAACGAATCGTCGAACCGGCCTGACGTCCCTGCCGTAGTTTAGTCTACAGGCGGAGCAGGGTGAGTGCCTCGGGGCTCGACCCCGAGGGTGAAGCCCGTGAAAAGGCTTAACATTCCACGTTTCGTATCGTGGTTTAACGACCGTGACGCGGGTTAAAGACCTTAACCCGAAGTGGTCGTTCGAAGGTTTGGAAATGCGACTCCTCTCAAAATCCGCGTCCGTGGCGTGGTGAGACGGGAGTTGTCGGGTCGTGGTGGAGCGACCGACCCTCACGGACACCAGCGAGGTGTTCGGGTGTTACTTCCAGCCGACCTCGCAAGAGAGAGGTCGAGGGGAATTGAATTCGCCTGCGTCCGTTCGTCCATTTTTGGACGACACGGACAAAACGGTGAAGCCTCGGGGGCTTGTCCCCGAGGTACTTCACATTATGCACGCGTTGCGTGCGTGCGCTGTGAAACGAGCGAAACTACACTACCTTCTGTCGAGTGACTCGCGAAGGTCCGACCGGTAGAACCACCAGGCGGCGGCCCAGAGCAGCAGGGTTCCGAGCGGCACCACCGGGCCGCCGCGGCGCACGAACCCGGAGGCGAAGACGGCGTTGCTCGCGCCGGCGATGACGAGCAGGCCGCCCGTCACCCGGCGGTCCTCGAACCGGCCGGCGAACGCGCTGACCACGCCGGCGAGGTACAGCAGGACGGAGACGGGCCACGCCAGCAGTCGTTGCGGGAGGCCGGCGGTGTAGACGAGGAGGTAGTCGGCGAGGGTCGTGACGTGGCCCGTCGCGGGGTTCACCAGCCCCCAGGGGAAGACGAGCGTCGTCCCGCCGGGCGCGAGGAGGACGGTCCACGGGACGGCGAGTAGCGCCAGCAGCGCGAGTCGTCTCACTTCCGGACGATGAGCCGGAGCACGTCCTCGTCCGCGAGTTCGTGGTCCATGCCGACCTGCTGTTCGTCGTGTTTCGCGCTCGAGCCGGAGACGCGCGCGAACCGGAACCGCTGCTTGAGGTCGCCGCCGAGTCGCTCGCAGGCGTCCTCGATGGTGCTGCCCTGTGGGACGACGAGCGGTTCCTCGTAGTCGACGCCGCGACCCGGCTTGTCCATGTATATCCGCATCATGCCGAGTTCCGACCAGATCCTCTCCTTCAGCGACTCCAGGCCCTTCTCCTTCTCGGCGCTGATGAACACGGCCTCGTCGGGGTCGATGTCGCGGTCGCGCAGTTCATCGCGCACCTTCTCTGCGTAGTCCGGTTCGATGAGGTCGACCTTGTTCACGGTGACCATCGAGGGGAGGTACTCCCGGTTGTCCATCACGCCATCGACGAGGCGGTCGATGTCGATCTGCTCCCGGAGGGTGACGTCGGCGTTGACGTACCCCTGCTCGCGCAGCACTTCCTTGATGACGTTCTCCGAGAGGTCCTGGTCGACGCTGGAGGTGACCCTGATACCGCCTTTCCCCTTCTTGGAGATGTGGATGCTCGGCGGCTCCTGGTCGAGTCGAATCTTGTTCTTGTACAGTTCCTCCTTGAGGCGGTCGTACTGGTCGATCTCGAACACCGAGAGGACGAAGACTACGAGGTCGGCCGCGCGGACGACCGACAGCACCTCCTGGCCGCCGCCGCGTCCGCTGGCCGCGCCCTCGATGAGCCCCGGCACGTCGAGCACCTGGATGTTCGCGCCGTTGTACTGCAGCATGCCGGGGTTGACGTCGAGCGTCGTGAACTCGTACTCCCCGACCTCGCTCTCCGCGGCGGTCAGGGCGTTCAGCAGCGTGGACTTCCCGACGCTGGGGAACCCGACGAACGCCACGGTCGCGTCGCCGGTCTTCTCGACGGCGTAGCCCTGACCGCCGCCAGCGGAGGACTGGTTCTCCAGCTTCTCCTTTTTCTCCGCGAGCTTCGCCTTCAGCCGTCCGACGTGCTCCTCGGTCGACTTGTTGTACGGCGTCTCGGCGATCTCCTCGCGGAGGTCCTCTATCTCCTCCTCCAGTCCCATCACGGGAAACTCCGCTACGACTGCCGAAAAAGCCTTTCCTTCGTTCGAGCGGGGCGGTCCTCCGGTTTCGATACGTTAATAGTTACTGGCCTTCGAACGGACGACGAGAGATGCCGGACCCCGCGACGTTACGTGACAGCACACAGATCGTCCTTCCAGACGAGGCGCTCGCTGGGGTACGAGAGGAGCTCGAACGACAGTTCACGGTGACCATCGTGCCGGTCGAGGAGGAGTATCTCCGCATCGTCGGCAGCCCGGTGGAGATACAGGACGTCAGCCAGTTTCTCGGACGACACGGCGTCAACCTGCCGTGACGTGACCGCGTCGCCGCCGAGGTGACCCGACGGTCGGTGGCGACGCCCGCTGTCGACGCCCTCGCCGACGACGCCGATGCCTCCGCCGAGACCTCCTCGCCGGCGACGCCCGGTCGTCGCGGGCCCGGACGAGGCGGTAGTCGACCCTCGACTCGTCGAAGTCGCGACGTTTCGCCGGTCCGCGGTCCCGGCGGGTCTACGGCGAGGCACCAAAAGAAAATCCTTAAAACTGCCGCGGGACTTCGTTCACCTATGGCTGATACGATAGAAGTGCTGGTTCCGGGTGGAGAGGCGAACCCCGGGCCGCCGCTCGGCCCCGAACTCGGGCCGACCGCGGTCAACGTACAGGAGGTCGTCACCGAGATCAACGACCAGACCGAGGCGTTCGACGGCACCGAGGTGCCCGTCACCATCACCGTCGAAGACGACGGTGGCTTCGAGATCGAGGTCGGCGTTCCGCCGACGGCGGCGCTCGTCAAGGACGAGGCCGGGTTCGACACGGGCAGCGGCGAACCCCACGAGGAGTTCGTCGCCGACCTCTCGGTCGACCAGATCAAGAAGATAGCCGAACAGAAGAAGCCGGACCTGCTGGCCTACGACACGAAGAACGCCGCGAAGGAAGTCGTCGGCACCTGCACCTCGCTCGGGGTCACCATCGAGGGCGAAGACCCCCGCGAGTTCAAGAAGAAGGTCGACGACGGCGAGTACGACGACGAGCTCGCGGAAGCCTAACGCGGAGTTCCTCCTGTCGATTCGCGACCACCGCCGAGCGATGCGTCCGCCCGCGGCGCTCCGGACGCGCACCACGGCCGGGCTCCATCTGACCGTCGCTCGACAGAAAAGGAAAGCCTTGATACGCGACGGTGTGAGTTCCGACCGGATGAATCGGAAGGAACACGTCCTCAACGCGGCACTTCTGAGCATCGGCCTGGGGTACGTCCTCCACCCCTCGGGCGACGTCGAAACGTTCGTCAGCATCGTCGAGGTCGGCGTCCCCGTCGTGCTGGGCGCGCTGTTTCCGGACGTCGACACCGCCTTCGGCAAACATCGGAAGACGCTGCACAACCTGCCCGTGCTGGCGCTGTTCTACGTCTTCCCCTTCTACTTCGGCAACCTCCAGTTCGTCTGGATCGGCGTGCTGACCCACTACGCGCTGGACATGCTCGGGAGCAAGCGCGGACTCGCGCTGTTCTACCCCTACGAGAAGGAGTTCGGCGCGCCCCTCGGTGTCTCCGTCAGTAGCTCCCTGGCGACGACGGTCACGCTCGTGGTGACGGGCGTCGAACTGGCCGTCGCAGCGCTCGTCGTCTATCGCGGACTCGTCGTCGACGCGGGGCTCGCGGCGCTCGGAATCCAGTAATCAGTTCGACCGCGTCGACCGCGTCAGTAGACGCTCACGTCGTCGAACCGCCCGTCGTACGTCTCGGCGTCGGGATGGGTGGGTTCCGTCCCCGAGAGGACGATGCGGTCGAGTTTCTTCCACGTGTTCTCCCAGCCGATGTGGGCGAACTCGGACTTGCGGAGCAGTTCGTGCGAGCGGCCCGTCCGGTGGACGACCCGCCCGAGGTCGCCGGACTGGATGCTGTCCACGAATTCGTCCGTCGACGCGACCGGCTCGGCCAGCTCCGTCCAGGCCTCCCCGATGGCCCACCGCGTGTGGGCGTACGACGAGGCGAACGTCGGCTTGCGCGTGTCGCGGGCGATCTCCTTCGCCCGGCGGTTGTGTCGTTCGAGGTTCTTCAGGTTGTACGTCTCGACGGCGTCGACCACGTCGGCGTGCACCCTGATGTCGGCCTCCGAAACGCCGACGTTGATGAACTCGGGATGCGGAACGAGCACGGCGGCGTCCTGTCGCTTCAGTTCGGCCATCGCGCCGGCCAGGGAGATGAAGTCGGGAATCGGGTCGTCGAGACCGACCGCGAGCAGGTGTTTGCGGTTGCGCCAGGTCCCCGTGAACACCTCCCGGGCCGGCACGACGAGCAGGTCGTCGTCGGAGAACTCGTCGGCTCGTCGCTCTATCTCCGGGTAGGGAACGAAGTGGGGGGCGTACACCAGGACGTCGATGCCGCGGGCCTTCGCGCGCTCGACTGCGCGCTCGTCGAGCACTTTCACGTGCATGTCGACCCGGAACTCGTCACGCGCGGTCACGATATCTCGTTTCCACGGTCGGAATTTAGGGGTTCTGATACAGACCAGTAGCGTATACTTCCGTCTTCAGGCGGAGGTCTAGCAGTAAAATGGTGTGATGTCCCGCTAATCTCGGCATTGATAGATTCCTTACACCACACCAATAGTATTAAAATACGTGAACAATATAGTGTACAACACGGAAGGGAGAGCGGATCGTGACCGAATTCACGAAGACACTAGAACTGAAACTGGTCGCGCCGAACGCCCACAAGCGACAGAAACTCCGAGAAACGCGAGAGGCGTACCAGCACGCCCTTCACGACGCCTTCGACGCTGGCTGTACAAGTCAAACTGAAGCGAACGACGTGGTGGTCAACTACGACTTGAGCGGGTACGCAAAAAACGCACTCAAGAAGTACATTCCGCAGTTGACGACGACCTACGACGCGGACGAGCTTCACGACGACCACCCCGTCCGCTTCACGAACGAGGGGCTACGTCTCGATCACAAGCCCGAGAACGAAATCGAGTGGTACATCAAAATTCCGCACCATGAGGACTACCACCTCTGGATGCCAGCACAACCGAATCCCGAACAGCGGGACTGGCTGGAAGCGTTACATGCTGGTGACGCGGAAATGGGCGAGAGTCGGCTGTTCAAGCGGAATGGGACGTGGTATCTCCACGTCACCGCGACCCGCAACGTGGAGGACGGTTCCGAGGTGTCCGCCGAGGAACGGACACCCATCGGTGTCGATATCGGGGAAGCGTCGCTCGTCACGGTGTGTCACCGCGACGACTACGGTTGCCCGACCGCTCCCGAACTGTGGGCCGACGACGGCAAGACCGTTCGTCGGCTCCGCAAGACCTATTTCACCGCCAAACGGCGACTCCAGAGACGCAGAGGCGAGCGTATCGCAGAGTCGTTCGGAGATGACTTGTGGACACAGATTGACGATGTCTTCCACCGTGTGACTCGTGAAGTAGTGGAATACGCTGAGTCCGTCGAGAACCCAGTGCTAGTTTTGGAAGACCTGACGTACATCCGAGAATCGATAGACTATGGGGAGTATATGAACCGCCGTCTCCACGGGTGGGGTTTCGCCAAACTCCACGCTCAGATACGCTACAAGGCCGTCGAGAAAGGGATTCCCGTCGAGACGGTGAACCCGCATAACACGTCGAAGGAGTGTCATGTTTGCGGTGAGGTAGGGTATCGTCCGCGACAGGCAACGTTCAAATGCTCGAACGACGCTTGCTGGATGGGCGAATACCAGGCGGACGTGAACGGGGCAATAAACATTGCAGACCGCTACCGTAGCGGAGAGAGTCGTTCCAGAGAACACGAGAACGACGATGACTCGGCTGCGGATGGGGCGCGTTTGACCGCGCCACAAGACAGCCACGCCGATGCTGAAATCCAGCAGGAGACGCGTGGAACGTATGCGTCTTGAAACCACAGGGTCGGGTAAACGCTCGGCCTAACATCCCGTGGTGGGACTCCCGCGTCTTTTGACGCGGAAGGAGGTCAATCCGACACTGTTCGACTCCCCGTCGTTTCACACGCAGTGACGGACGTCGGCGTCGACAGACACCCCGACGTATAAAATATCTCACACCCGGTTCCGGTCCGGCAACGTCGCGCCCGCGGGGAGTCAGCGCGACTCGACGGCGCTCTCGCATTCGATTACGCCAACCCGAAAGTATTTGAATGGGTTGCGGCTTTGACGTAACATGGATGCGCGTACAGTCGAACAGGTGAAAGATTGGGATTCCCGCCCGTTCTCGGGAGGTTTCGACGCACTCCGGGACCTGGCCGACTCGGAGTTCGCCGGGGCGGTTCGCGCCGGCGGGTCGTGGCTGTTCATGCTCAACGGTCGAGTCGTCGGCGTCTTCGACGGCGAACTCGCCGACTTCGACGCCGCGGACGGAACGGCGTTCGAGGCACCCCATCCGTCGCTGCCGCTGCTCTACGCGATGCAGGAACGGGGCGGGCGGACGCAGGCGAAGTACTACACGAACGACACGCCGCTCTCGGAGGCCAGTGACACCCTCTCCGAGAAGGGGTTCACCGGCTACGTCGAACTCAGCGAGAACGTCCTGAGCGGGGACTACTACGTCGTCTACCACGGCGGACGCTCCATGAGCGTCGCCTTCGTCGGCGAGAGCGAACAACTCATCGCTGGCGAGGAGGCCTTCGAGCGCGCCAACGACGAGGTCGGCATCTACGAGGTCGTCGACGTGGACGTGGAGGTGACCGAGATTCCGGAACCCGAATCGTCGACGGACGACGGCGGGGCCGCCGCGGGGGCGGCCGCCGACGCGCGAGACGACTCCGGGTTCCGGGACCGCCAGGAGTCGACGCCGGCGTCTCGCGACGCGGGCGACGACGGCGGCTCTCCGGAAGCGACCGGGACGGCCGCGACCGACGCGGGAGCGGCGGAGGCTGGTGGCGGTCCGGACGCCGGAGCGACCGACGCGGCGGCGTCCCAGCCGTCGGAGACGCCCCCGTCCGACGCCGCGGCGGGTGGAGTCGACACTGGACGGTCACCCGGCGAGTCCGCGTCGGCGGACGTCGACCGCGACCGGCCGGACGGCCAGCGGACCCGAGACGCAGCCGGGGAGACGGCCGGAAAGCAGCGCCAGGTTCCCGACGAGGGCGGACCGGCGGCGTCCCAGGAGGCCGACGGAGCGGACCAGGAGGGGCCGCTCGCCGACGAACAGCAGTGGCGCGAGACCACCACCATCCCCTCGCTCGACCCCGAACGGAGCAGCGAACACCCGAAGGGAGCGAGGACCGCGGGCAAGCAGGCCGGGTCGCGGTCGAAGGGACAGTCCCGACCGGCGTCTCAGCGCCAGCCTCGGGGGTCCAAGCGGCAGCCGTCGAAGGCGGCCAGTTCCGAGAGTCAGGGCGGCGACGGCCCGAGCCCGCAGGAACTGAAGGCGGAACTGGAGTCGCGCGGCGAGAAGATACAGCAGTTGCGCGAGCGCCTCTCGACGGTCGAAGACGAGCGCGACAGCCTCCGCGAGGAGCGCGACGACCTCCAGGCGGAGGTCGAGCGTCTCCGCGAGCAACTCGAGACAGCGCGGGCGGCGGGCGAGAGCGCACCGACCGCCGACCGCGACCTGACGCGCCAGCAGGCGCTCGACGGGACGAACCTGTTCGTCCGGTACGGCTCGAAAGGCAAGGGGACGCTCGAGGACGCGGCGGTCGGCGAAGCGAGTCGCGAGGAGGTCGCCGCCAACCTGAAACTCGAACACCACACCCAGTTCGACGCGGACTCGGTCACGGTCGACGGCGAACCGTTCGAGGAGTTCCTCTCCGACTCCATGGAGTACGAGTTCGCGAACTGGCTGGTGTCCGACCTCCTGTACGAGATCGTCGATACGGGGAACGAACGTGGCATGAACGACGTCTTCGAGGCCATCCCGGACGTGGACCGCGTGGAGCTTCGCGGCATGGTCGAAGCGGCCGACGACGACGGCGAGGTCTACGAGGAGACGTTCGACGTGGTGTTCCGCGACCGGATGGGGAATCCGCTCGCGGTGGCGAACCTCAACGACTCCCGCGACCCGGCCACCGGCGAGATGCTGGGGTCGCTCGTCGACGCCGCGTCCGCGGTCGGCCAGGCCAACGACGAACTCTGCGGGGCGTTCGAGGTCACGCGAAGCTTCTTCGAACCGGCGGCGCTGGAGACGACGGAAGACGTGACGAGCGGCGGTCTGTTGACCAGAGAAAAGCGCAAGAGCTTCGTGAAACTATCGCGCAAACGAGGGTATCATCTCTGCCTCGTGGAGTCGCGCGACGGCGAGTTCCACCTGAACGTTCCCGAACTCTAGCTTTCGGCTTCCGCCATGTCGCCGATTTTCATCGAGTCGAGCTTGTCGGTGATCTCGGAGAGCTTCTCGTCGAGTTCGGCGACGAACTCCTGGGTGCGGTCGGTGGTGATAGCGCCCTGGTTGGAGGGGGAGATGAGGTTCTCTTCTTCGAGGACGCGGAGGGAGTACCGGACCTTGTGGTGCGGGTAGCCGGTCTCGTTCGACATCTTCACGATGCCGATGGGTTCGTTCTCGATGACCATCTTCAGCACCTGCAAGTGCCGTTCGAGCATATCGACTTCCTTTTCAAGTCGGTCTATCATGGCACTTGTTAACTTGTCTTAGAGGCTTTTAAATGTTATTGTCCGGGCTCAAAATCGACAGTGAGTCGAGCTTTCGAAGTGGGACGGGTTAACACTTGCGGCTGGCGGACGGAGTCACCGGAGAAGCGCCGGTCGTCAGAGCGCCGGAATATCCTCGGCCGTGTCGGTATTCCGTCGGCGACGTTCCGAAGTTGTACACGTCCGTGCATCATTCGGGGCGAGATACCGTAACCGGTTTAGGAAGTGCGGGAGAATCCACCGTCGGTATGACCGTAACCATCGTCGGTTCGCAACTCGGCGACGAGGGCAAGGGGGGCGTCGTCGATCTCTACGGCGACGCCGCCGACGTCGTCGTCCGGTACCAGGGCGGCGACAACGCCGGCCACACCGTCGTCGAAGGCGACGAGGAGTACAAGCTCTCGCTCGTTCCGAGCGGGGCCGTCCGCGACAAGGTCGGCGTGCTCGGCAACGGCTGCGTCGTCAATCCCGAGACGCTGTTCGACGAGATGGACGCGCTCCGCGAGCGGGGGCTGGACCCCGACGTCCGTCTCGCCCGTCGCGCGCACGTCATCTTTCCCTATCACCGCGCGCTCGACGGCATCGAGGAGGAGGCCAAGAGCGACTCGGACGCCGAAGTCGGGACGACCGGACGAGGCATCGGCCCGACCTACGAGGACAAGGTCGGCCGGCGCGGCGTCCGCGTCGGCGACCTCCTCGACCCGGACGTCCTCCGGGAGAAACTGGAGTACGTCGTCCCGCAGAAGCGCGCGCTCGCCGAGGAGGTGTACGGCGTCGAGACGGGCGAGGAGTTCGACGTCGACGCCCTCTACGAGCAGTACCGCGAGTACGGCGAGCGCCTGGCCGAGGAGGACATGACCGTCGACGCCGGCGACTTCCTCGGCGACCGCATCGATTCAGGAAAGAACGTCATGTTCGAGGGCGCACAGGGCACCGTCATCGACATCGACCACGGCAACTACCCCTACGTAACGTCCTCGAACCCCACCGCGGGCGGGGCCGCCACGGGAACCGGCGTCAGCCCCGGCGTCGTCGGCGGCGGCGAGGTCATCGGCATCGTCAAGGCCTACCTCACTCGGGTCGGCAGCGGCCCGCTGCCGACCGAACTCGGCGGCGTCGCCGGCGACACGCCCGGCTACGACGAGCAGGGAGAGGGCGAGAACGAGGAACTCGCCGAGTACATCCGCGAGGAGGGCGGGGAGTACGGCACCGTCACCGGTCGCCCACGGCGAGTCGGCTGGCTCGACGTCCCGATGCTGCGTCACGCCGCGCGCACCAACGGCTTCACCGGCCTCGCCGTCAACCACGTCGACGTGCTGGCCGGCCTCGACGAGGTGAAGGTCGGCCACAGCTACGACCTCGACGGCGAGGAACTGTTCACGATGCCCGCGACCACCGAGCGCTGGGGACGCTGTGAACCCAACCTCCGCAGCTTCGACGGCTGGGAGGACGTCGACTGGGACGCGGTCGCCGAGCAAGGGTACGACGCCATCCCGGCGAACGCCCGACGCTATCTCGACTACGTGAGCGACCAGCTCGACACGGACGTCTACGCCGTCGGCGTCGGGCCGGGCCGCGAGCAGACCGTCGTGCTCGAAGACCCCTTCGAGTAACTCCGTTCTCGCGCTTCCTACTGCGGCTTGCCGCCGCCGAACACCGCGAAGTTGTAGTACTGCCAGACGGGGGTGACGGACTCGAAGCCGGCCTCCCGCAGCCAGACCAGCTGGTCGGTCAGCGTGTCGGGGTCGTCGTAGTCGTCGCTCGCCTCCCAGCGGTCCATGAACTCCTCTTCCTCCCACCCCTTCGAGCGCACCCAGTTCTGTATCATGGTGTCGGCGAGCGTCTCCAGGTGGTCGGCGTCGAACCGCACCACGTCACCGTTGACGAACCAGCCGCCGGGAACGAGCGCGTCGTAGACCGCGTCGAACAGCGCCCGCTTCTCCTCGCCGTCGAGGTGGTGAACCGCCAGCGAGGAGACGACGAGGTCGTACTCCGCACGCTCGGTCGGGTAGTCGTCCGGGAACGCGCCCCGGGCGATCTCGAAACGGTCGCCGAACGTCTCCAGTTTGCGTTCGGCTTCCGTCAGCATGTTCTCGCTGTGGTCGACCGCGAGCACCGTGCTCTCGGGGAACCGCGTCAGGAGCTTCGCCGTGAGTTCCCCCGTGCCCGCGCCGAGTTCGAGAACGCGAACCGAGGCCGAGCGCTCCTGCGGAGGTGCGTTCAGGATGGCGTCGTGGAGTTCGTCGTACCGCGGGACGATGGCCTCGATGCCGGGGTCGTACACGCGGGAGTCTTCGAACACCTCGCCTGGCTTCGTCATGGACCGCTGTAGGAGCCAAACGGAGTAATGCTTTGTCGGCGATTATGCCAGTCGGACCATCTATGCTCGCGGTGCATGGCCGGGAGAGAGATCACGGCAACCGCTCGTCGCCACGTCGCCCTGCTCGCACGGTCTCGCGAACGCTGCGGAAAAGGAAACCGTCGACGCTCGTTACTCTTCGCTGACGACGACCTGTCCGCTGGCGTCGACCGTCACGTCGTAAATCTCGTAGGTGAAGGTGACCGAGACGTTGTCGCGCGACTCCCCGTACCGGCGAGCGCGGAACAGGGCGTCGAGAGCGTCACAGTTGACGACGGAGTGCAGTGGTTTCATCTCGTTCGGGGCGGCGTCCATCACGGTGGAAAGCGCTCGGACGACGCCCGCGCAGGTCTGCCCGTTGCGCATCTCTCGCTCGATGTCGAACACGTACGTCTTCGTTGACTCCGCTGGGTTTTCGTCGCTCTGGGATTCGATTTCGATGTCCATTCGGTATCAGCCCGGACGATTCCGGTGATTGCTACTCTCATTCAGAGGGAGAGATTCATATAGCTGTCGCAAGCTGGAAGTACAACCCGATGGTACGACGGTCGCACGGTTTCGACCTCCCCAGCGAGGGCTCGTGACGAACCGGTCCGCTCGCGAGCGCACCCGCGTCGGTCGAACGCACTTCCGGAAGCGGGCCGGAGGAATCTCGTCCGGTCAGTCGCTGCCGGCGTCGACCTGCGACTCGCCGACGCCCTCTATCTCGACTCGTCCGTCGCTGTAGACGGTGACCTCGTGTTCACCGTAGTCGAAGGCGACGTGACCCTCCGCTCGCGGCGTCCCGCAACGAGTCGGCCCGAACAGCGCGTCGAGCGCGTCGGGGTCGACGAGTTCGTACAGCACGGGCCGAACGTCGGTCGGACTTGTCCCTTCGAACTCGGCGACGGCTTCGATCACGGCGATGCTGAGCCGGTCGCCGCCCGAGACGTGTGAGCCCATCTCACCCGGCTCTTTCACACCTCCTCAAATAAATATGTCGAACGATGTCGCATACCTCGTCCGACGAGTACGGCCGAGCACCCGACTCCCGACCGGCGTTTTCGCCGAGACGGCGCTCCGTCGGCAGTGACTCCGCCGAGACGAACGGAAGCGCCGCGTCGGCGGTGGCAGTCCAGCGCCGAGCCATCGCGTACCAGCGCCGCGGTCAACTCCGCATGTGGGGCCGTTCGAAGTCGGTGCTGCCGCACATCTTGCACCGGGTTCGGCGCGTCTTGTACTTCTTCCCGCAGTCCGCACAGACCCACCGCCGATTGAAGCGGCTCATGGCCGACCGTTCACACACCATCTATTTCAAACTTTTCACGGAGAGAAAACAACGTCTGACGCCGACGTCACTTTCACCGCGGTTCGGACAGTTTAATCCGCCCGGCGCGACAGGTACGGACGATGACGGACCACGGCGGTTCGAATCTGCCGGGGCTCGACGACGAGGACGAGGAGGACCGCATCGTCCTCCACGTCGACGTCGACTGTTTCTACGCTGCCTGCGAGCGCCTGCGAGAGCCCGAACTGCGGGGCGAACCGGTCGTCGTCGGTATGGGCTACGAGGACGGTGCGACCCACGGTGCCGTCGCAACCGCGAGCTACGAGGCCCGCGAGTACGGCGTCGAGAGCGCCCAGGCCATCTCGACCGCGCTGGAGCGTCTCCCGCGCAAGGCGACCGCCGACGTCCCCGACACCGACCACGACCCGGCGGAGGCGGGCTACTACCGCCCGGTCGACATGGAGTACTACCAGTCGGTCAGCGAGGACGTTCGCGAGATACTCCACGACTCGGCCGGGACGGTCCGGGAGGTGAGCGTCGACGAGGCGTACCTGGACGTCACCGACCGCACCGCGTGGGAGGTCGCGGAGGGGTTCGCCCGCCACGTCAAGCAGCGCATCGACCGCGAGGTGGGCGTCACCGCCAGCGTCGGCGTCGCGCCGAACATGAGCGCCGCGAAGATCGCCAGCGACTACGACAAGCCCGACGGACTAGTCGTCGTCGACCCCGACGAGGTCCAGACGTTTCTCGCGCCGCTCGACGTTGAGGAGGTCCACGGCGTCGGCCCCGTCACCGCCCGGACGCTCCGCGAGATGGGCGTCGAGACGGCCGGCGACCTCGCCGACGCCGACCCCCGGGAACTCGAGGACGAGTTCGGCGAGCGCGGCCGCGAGCTCCACCGGCGCGCTCGCGGCGCAGACGAGCGCGACGTGACCCCGAGGGGCCGCCCGAAGAGCCTCTCCCGGGAATCCGCGTTCACCGACCCCACGACCGACGCGGCGGAGACGCGCCAGCGCGTGACGACGCTCGCCGCGGCGGTCGCCGAGCGCGCGAAGAGCAAGGACGCGATGTACCGCACCATCGGCATCAAGGTCGTGACGCCGCCGTACGACGTGAACACCCGGGAGCGCTCCCTTCCCGGCCCCGTCGACGACCCCGACCTCGTCGAGGACGTCGCGCTCGAACTGCTCGAAGAGTTCCGGGACGACCCCGTCCGGAAGGTCGGGGTGCGCGTCTCGAACCTCCAGTTCACCGAGAACGATCAGGCCAGTCTGGACGGGTTCGACGCGAGCAGGACGGACGGGGCCGGCGACGCCGACGCGGCGACCGAACCGGACGACGCGAGGCAGGGGAGCGCCGGAGACGACCCGGACCCCTCGGGGCAGGTGTCGCTCTCCGACTTCTGAGACCGACGAACGGCCAGCCAGTCGACGCCCGTCGTCCCCCTCGCACGACGCGGGTCCCTCCCGACGGCCCGTCGACGCGAGCATTTAAAACGGAGGACGCGGCCACCTCCCGCCGTGACCTGACCGACCGTCGCGACGGGGCCGAGGCTGGAGCGCGACGCACCCCCTCGCGACCGAATCACACCCGGGCGTCGCCTGTTCGCTCTTCCGTATCCGGCGAACGCGTCGACCAGGGCGTCGTCCCTGCCGCCCCACAACCGCTAAGAGACCGCCACCCCGACCGTCGAGCATGAACAAGCTCGCCGAGGCCGGCGAGGGTCGCTGGCACCTCCCCCGACACGCGCACGTCGTCGTCTACGAGTCCGGGCGGGGCGACGAACTACTCACCATCTACGACTGCGGGGCCGCCCAGAAGTCGCCGTCGGCGCAGTTAATCGGGAATCTCGTCCGCGTTCGCGCGGACCACGAGCAGGAGCACACGGTGACGGGCTACGTTCTCAGCATGCGCGAACGCTCGGTGCTCGAAGCCCAGGACGAGGACCACTTCGTCGTCGTTCCGGAGTGAGCTACAGCGGTTCGACGAGCGCTTCGAGGGCGGCGCGAGGGTCGTCGGCCTTGGCGACGCCGCTGGCGAGCAGGACGCCGTCCGCACCGAGTTCCCGTGCGGCGACCAGGTCCTCCCCGGTGCTGATGCCTGCGCCACAGAAGACGTCCACGTCGTCGTCGACGCCGGCGGCCGCGTCGACGGCGTCCGTCACCACGTCCGGATCGGCCTCGCAGACCGGCGTCCCGGTGCCGATGAGCTCCGGCGGTTCCACGGCGACGGCGTCCGGACCGAGCGCGGCGGCCGACGCTATCTGGTCGGGGTTGTTCGCACAGACGGTCGTTCCCAGGCCGGCGCGCTCGGCGGCATCGAGCGCAGCGTCGATGTCCGCGAGCTTGAGGCGGCGCTCGGAGTGGTTCAGTAGCGTTCCGGTCGCGCCAGCGTCCGCGACCGCCTCCGCGAGCGTCGACCCGGTGTGGCTGCCGTGCTCGACGGGGGAGACGTGTTGTCCCCAGGTCTCGACTCCCGTCTCGGCGACGCGCTGGAGGTGGGCGGCCTGCGGTGCGACGGCGACGTCCGCGTCGCTGTTCTCGCTCACGTCGCGGGCGGCCTCGGCGATTTCCACGGGGTCACAGGGGTACGCTTTCAGGTTGACAAGGACGAACATACCCGGAGCGACTGTCCGTGCACCCAAATAGATTGTGAGAAGCGGTCGTCCGGTGGTTCCGGCTCGGCGATGAAGGCAAGCCTGAAGTTTTAGGCTTGCCTAACCATCGTCGAGATGGGCGAAAGGGAGTTGACGCGCCGGGACGCGCTGGCCGCGCTCGCCACCGTCGGGGCCGCGGCGGGGGCCGGCGCGGGGACCGCCTTGCTCGATCGCGCACCCTGGAACGCGGAGGAACCACCGCTGGGCGACGCCGACGTCGAGACGCTCGTCGCGCTCGCGGGGGTCCTCTACCCCTCCGACGTGACTGGAATCCCGGCGTTCGTCCAGACCTACTCCGTCGGTCGCGTCGAGAACCGCGAGGCGTACCGTCGCGGGATGAGCGACGCGCTCGCCACGCTCGACGACTACGCGACCACGTGGGAGGACGCCGAGTTCGCGGCGCTCTCGCCCGGCGGACGCGACGACCTCCTGCACGACATGGCGGTCCACACCGCCGACCCGGACCCCGAGGGCACCGACGCCGAGCGAATCCGTCATTTCCTCGTCGACGACCTGCTGTACGCCCTCTACACGTCTCCGACGGGCGGGAAACTCGTCGGAACCGAGAACCCGCCCGGCCACCCCGGCGGACTCGACAGCTACCAGCGGGGGCCGGAGTCGTGAGCGAGAGCGCGACGACCGACCGCACGCCCGGCGAACGCGCGGACGTCTGCGTCGTCGGGGCCGGGCCGGCGGGCGCGCTGGTCGCTCACTCGCTGGCGCGCCGCGGACACGACGTCGTCGTCCTCGAAGCGGGCGAGCGGTTCGACCCCGCGAGCGAGGAGCGACGCATGGAACGCCACCTCCGGCCGGGCTACGGTCCGCTCTCCGTCTGGGACATGGGCGGGCCGCGAGACGCCTACACGGCTCCGGGGGAGCGCCACTACCCGCTCAACGCCGCCCGGGTCAAGGGCGTCGGCGGGACGACGCTGCACTGGCAGGGGATGGTGTTCCGGTTCCACGAGTCGGACTTCGCGTCGTGGCCGCTCGACTACGCCGACCTCCGGCCGTACTACGGCAAGGCGGAACGGGAGATGGGCGTCGCGGGCGCGGACGACAACCCCTTCGCACCGCCGCGCGAGGAGCCGTTTCCCCTCCCCGCGTTTCCGCCCTCGCACAGCGACTCCGTCTTCGCAGACGCGTGCGAGCGCCTCGGCGTCGCGATGCACTCGGTGCCGAACGCTCGCAACTCGGAACCGAACGACGGCCGGGGCCAGTGCGTCGGCTACGGCACCTGCAAACCGGTCTGTCCCTCCGGCGCGAAGTACAGCGCCGACGTCCACGTCCGCAAGGCCGAGGCGGAGGGGGCACGGGTCGTCGACCGCGCCCCGGTACAGCGACTCGTCCACGACGACGCGGGCGACCGCGTGACGGCGGCGGTCTACGCCACGCCGGACGGCCGGACGCACCGCCAGACGGCCCGCGAGTTCGTGCTCGCCGCCGGCGGCGTCGAGATTCCTCGCCTCCTCCTCCTCTCGCGCTCCGAGCGGTATCCGGACGGTCTCGCCAACCGGAGCGGTGCCGTGGGACGCTACTTCATGGACCACCTGTTCGCGGGGATGGGCGGCACCGTCGACCGGCGGACGCGCCAGCACCACGTCGGGTTCATGACCAGCGAGTGCCACCAGTTCTACGAGGACCCGACGCGGGCCACTTCGGGCACCGAGGGCGGAATCCCGGCGTGGTCCGGCGACGGGCCGGAACCGGGATCGCTGAAACTGGAGTTCCTGAACTACGCCGGCCCGACGCCGGTCGGCCTCGCGCTCGACGCCGACGAGTGGGGCGACTCGTTGCTGGCGTCGATGCGAGAGGCGTACGGCAACAGCGTCGGCATGGGCGCACTCGCGGGACAGCGTCCCCGGAAGGAGAACCGCGTGGAACTCGACCCCTCGACCACGGACGACCACGGCAACCCCGTTCCGGCGATTCACTGGCGCGTCGACGACCGGACGCTGGCCACCCTGCGACGCGCGAACGAGATTCAACGCGCGATACTGGACGAACTCGGGGCCGACGTGACCTGGCGGGTCGGTCCCGGGAACACGGGGCCGGCGTTCCACCACATGGGCACGACCCGGATGGGCACCGACCCGACGTCTAGCGTCGTGAATCCCCAACTCCGGACGCACGACCTGCAGAACCTCTCGGTGGCCTCGAGCAGCGTCTTCGTCACGAGCGGCGCGTTGAACCCCACGCTCACCATCGCCGCGCTCGCGCTGAAGGCCGCGGACCACGTCGACGAGCGTCTGTGAGTCAGTTCTCTTCCGTCGCCGCCTCGGTGGCCGTCCGCCGTCGCCGCCACAGGACCACCGTGCCAGCGACCGGGACGCCGAACACGACGGCGTACGGCAGGAGGTACGCACCGCCGACGACGAGTGCCCGGAGAACGACCAGCGTTCCCCCTGCGGAGTCGACGAACGCGGCGACGACATCCGTCTCGTACCACGCTCGCTCGTCGCCGGTCGCGGTCGGCTCGGGATCGGGTTTCGGCTCCGCGAGTTCTACCGTTATCGTCGAGTAGGCGACCCGCCGCTCCAGGGACTGCTTTTTCGCTTCGAGGCGTTCGATGTCGGACTGGACCGTCGAGAGGCGCTTCTGGACTTCGAGCACCGCTCCGGTGTCGCTCGCGTTCTCGTAGAGGGCTCGGAGGCGCTCGCGCTGGGAGCGCAGGTTCTTCAGTCTCGCGTTCAGGTCGACCAGCCTGTCGGTCACGTCCGTCGTCGCCGTGTTCGACTTCGTCACGTTCCCCTCGCGTTCGACCCGTCGGAACGCGGTCGAGAAGTTCTCCGACGGCACCCGGAGGACGAGCGTCCCGGAGGTCCAGGTCCGGTTCTCGCGCTGGTGAACCTGTTCGCTGGAGTCGCTCACGAAGCCACCTCGCGAGCGTGCCACCTCCGTCAGATTGTCGTGGGCGGCGTCGAACGACTGGACTCGGAGCGTCACGTTCCCCGTCCGGACGAGCGCGCGCTGCCGTACGTCGAGCGCCGACCGCGTCTCGTCGCCGGCCCGGTCGTCCTCGTTCTGCGGTGCGCCGGCCCCATCGGTTGCGGCCCCGTCGCCGTTCGCCGGGGCCGCCGCGTCGTTGCTCCCGCCCGAACAGCCCGCCAGGACGACGAGGCTCGCCAGCGCGAGCGCGAGAAGGAGTCGTCGGTTGCGAGTCGGCATGCAGCCATCTGGTACGACAGATGACAAAATTGTTCGGTAGGATGAAAGAATCGTTTCACCCTTCCGGGGCGGGAGACGCGGGCGTTCGACCGTGGGTCCGCCGAGAGAGGCCGACGGACCGACGTCCGGTCGCGGTCGCGCGGACGCCGTGAGTGGGATAGCTTCGTGGCGGGTCGTCCGACGCGAAGCGTCGCGTCGTCGGCGAACTCCGCGAGTTCAGTCGAACGCGGGCAGAACGTTCTCCTCGTAGAAGTCGAAGAACGACTCCTGGTCGGGACCGATCTGGTGGACGTAGACGTGGTCGTAGCCCGCGTCGACGAACTCGCGGAGGTTCTCGACGTGGGTCTGTGGGTCGGGGTCGGTGACGATGCTGCCCTCGGCGATGTCCTCTCGGGAGACCATCTCGCAGGCCTGCTCGAAGTGGGTCGTCGTCGGCAACTGGGAGTTGAGTTCGCCGGACAGCGCCGAGTTCGGCCACCACTCGTGGGCGGTGTCGATGGCCTCCTCCTCGTCCTCGGCGTAGCACACCGTCATCTGGCTGTAGCGCGGCCCCTCGCCGCCGGCTTCCTCGTACGTCTCGACCACGTCCTGCGGGCCGACGCTCCAGAAGCCGTCGCCGATGTCGGCCGCCGCCTTCGCCGCCTTCTCGCCGAACGCCGAGACGACGATGGGTGGCAGTTCGTCGGGCAGGGTGAACAGCCGCGCGTTCTCGACGGTGAAGTGGTCGCCGTAGTAGCTCTGCTGGCCGCCCTGCCAGAGCTTCCGGATTATCTCGACCGCCTCTTCGAGCATCTCCATGCGAACGCTGTGTTCCGGCCAGTGCTCGCCGGTGACGTGCTCGTTCAGGCGTTCGCCGGTGCCGACGCCGAAGAAGAACTGCCCGTCGAACATCTCCGCGGTCGTCGCGGCGGCCTGCGCGACGTTGACCGGATGGATGCGCATGATCGGGCAGTTGACGCCGACGCCGACCGGCAGGTCGTCGGTCGCGCGCGCCACCGCCCCGAGCGTCGACCAGACGAACGGCGCTTCCCCCTGCTGGCTGGTCCAGGGGTGGAAGTGGTCCGAGATGGACGCGAAGTCGAAGCCGACCTCCTCGGCGTGGGCGGCGTAGTCCGCGAGTTCCATCGGGCCGTGCTCCTCGCTGGACAGCGTGTAGCCGATCTGGCTCATCCGTCCCTCCTGGTGGTCGTCTGTTCTGTCATCCGCACACCCGTTGTTCCGTCACTGCGCGCATCAACGCTGTGGCCGCGACGGAACGTCGGCCGCCGGCGGCCGGTTCGGTCGGCGCGAAAGCGGTCGCACTACCGTCCCGGCGGTCGACGCGGACGGTGCGAACGGCCGGAAGGGCGCGTGTGGCGCGAACGGCGGCGTCGAATCCGTAGGCTTTTGCCCTCCGATTCCGTCCCCCCGGACATGAAGCAGTCCCTGATGGACATCGTCTGCTGTCCGCTGGACAAGCAGGAACTCGAACTCGACGTTGACGTCGAAGACGACGAGGAGGTCCTCGAAGGTACGCTCACCTGCACGGAGTGCGGCGAGCGCTACCCCATCGAGGACGGCATCCCGAACCTCCTGCCGCCGGACATGCGTGAGGCCTGACGGTAGACACTGACAGGAGGACACCGTGTCGGAGACCCTTCCCGTCGACCTCAACCGCGACGGCCTCCACGACGTCGACGTGCCGGCGTCGTTCGAGGCCGACGGCTCGTTCGCAGTCACGCTGGAGAACCACGGCGCACCGGTTCACGTCCACCTCCGGTTAGACGACGAACTGGGCGAGGTCGCCACGCTCGAGGCGAGCAACCACTACGTCGAGGAGGGCTCGACTCGGTCGGTCGGGGTCGAACTCCACGGGGACCTGCCGGCGAGCGGCCGGCTCAAGGTCGTCACGGGGTACGGCGCCGAGAGCGCGTACGTCGACGTGAACGTCGTCGAACCCGAGGAACGCAGCGACGCCATCCCGGTGGACGACGACCTCACCACGCCACGGCGACGGACGACCGAACGGAACGACGACCCCGGCGAACTCCGGCGCAACCTCCCGCTCGTCGCGCTCGGCGTCGCGGCCCTGGCGCTGGCCGTCACCGCCGGTCTGCTCGTGAACGGTCTCGCCGCCCTGTTCGGGACGCTCGTCGTCCTCGTGGGGGTCGGCGTCGCGGCCTACTTCCTCCTGGAGTAACCGCATCCCTTTTCACGCGACTCGCCGTCTCCCCGGGTGATGTCACTCGCAGCAGTCACCCGTGAGGCGGCGGACAGCAGGCCGTTCCTGCTCGCGGCGCTGCGCGCCGGCGTGGTGAACTACACCGCCGCCGCCCGATATCTCGAGTCGACGACCGACCTGACGGGGGACACCGAGGCCATCGCGACTGCCCTCCGGCGGTACGCCGAGGAGCTTCCGGACGAAGACTCCGAGTCGCGGTCGGTCCGGGTCGCCATGGAGAGCGGCCTGGGGGCGGTCGACGGGACGTCCGAGCGCGCCGGTGACGCCCTGCTCGCGGTCGGTGACGCGGCGTTCGAACCCGGGGCCGGATCGCTCACGGGCGTCGTCGCCACGGGCGAGGTGGACGCGGTGGCGCTCTCCCACGCGCTCTCGCGGCTCGACGCCGCGGGCGTCGCCGTCGTCGCGGCGGCGGTCGGCGGCGACGCGCTGGTCGTGGTGGTCGAGCGCCGGGACGGGGCGGACGCCGTCCGCGTGGTCGAGGACGCGCTCTCGGCAGTGCCGGCGACGGGGTAGCTCGCCCCGTCGGAGGCGACGAGTGACGCTTCCGACGGTTTAAAACAGCCGGTGCTACTACCCTTGTCCATGACACTCTCGGTGACGAACACGCTCACGGGCGAGCGGGAACCGTTCGAGCCCCAGGACCCCGACTCGGTCCTGCTCTACTACTGCGGATTGACGGTCTCCGATTTCGCCCACCTCGGCCACGCTCGCGGCTGGGTGCACGTCGACGTGATGCATCGCTGGCTGGAACACCTGGGCTACGACGTCCACCACGTCGAGAACATCACGGACGTGAACGAGAAGATAACCGCCCGGGTCGGCGAGGACGACCTCGGTGACAGCGAGAGCGAGGTCGCCCGTAGCTTCGTCACCGAGACCATCCGGGACATGCGGTCGCTGAACCTCAGGCGCGCCGAGGTGTACCCCCGGGTCAGCGAGCACGTCCCCGAGATAATCGACCTCGTGGAGACGCTCGTCGAGAAGGGCTACGCCTACGAGTCGAACGGTTCGGTGTACTTCGACGTGACGGCGTTCGACGACTACGGCAAGCTATCGAACCAGGACGTCGAGGAGATGGAGGCCCAGGGCGCGGACGGCGAACTGGCCGAGAAGCGCCACCCCGCGGACTTCGCGCTCTGGAAGGCCGACGGCGTGGACGAAGGGTCCGTCGAGGAGCACCGCGACCCGGACACCGACTACGCCGTCGACCACCCGGAGGGCGAGACGTGGGACTCGCCCTGGGGCGAGGGCCGCCCCGGATGGCACATCGAGTGCTCGGCGATGAGCATGACGCACCTGGACGAGACCATCGACGTCCACGTCGGCGGCCAGGACCTCGTCTTCCCGCACCACGAGAACGAGGTGGCCCAGAGCGAGGCCGCGACCGGCCAGCAGTTCGTCCGCTACTGGTTGCACGTCCGCCTGCTCGAGACGGAGGGCGAGAAGATGTCCTCCAGCCTGCAGAACTTCTTCACGGTCCGGGACGCAGTCGCCGAACTCGGCGCGAACGTCGTCCGGATGTTCCTGCTGTCGACCGCCTACGACAACCGCCAGACGTACAGCGACGACACCGTGGCGGAGGCCGAGGACCGCTGGCAGCGCCTCTCGGCCGGCTACGACCGGGCGGTGGACGCGCTCGACGGCCCCGACGCCGGCACGAAGGTCGAGGACACCGACCTCCGGGCGGCGGTCGAGGACGCCCGCGAGGCGTTCGCGGACGCCATGAACGACAACTTCAACACGCGCCGGGCACTCGCCGCGCTGCTCGACCTCGTGACCGCGGCCAACCGTCACCTCGACGACCGCGAGGCGTTCGACTACGTCGGCCTCCGGCGGACCGTGGAGACGTTCGACGCGTTCGGCAGTGGCGTCCTCGGGTTCGCGTTCGGCGGGGAGACGGAGGGCGACGTGCGCCTCGCCGAGAACCTCGTCGAACTCGTCCTCGACGTGCGCGAACGGGAGCGCGAGGCGGGGAACTACGAGCGGGCCGACGAACTCCGGGACGAACTCGAGGCCGTCGGCGTCGACGTCCAGGACACCGACTCCGGACCGGAGTTCCGCCTGCCGTAGCGCGGTCTCCGTTCCGGTCGTCGCGCTGCCGTTTTCTTCCGGGCGCGGCCCCACTCGTTTTCGTCGCTCCGGGCCGTCGCTTTTATCCCTTGGCGGGGTAAACCGGGGGGCTGTATGCGACGGAAGTCCCTCACGGTCGCGGTGCTCGTCGTCGTCCTCACGAGCGGTTGCGTCGGCTTTCTGCTCGGCGACACGCTCGCGTTCAGCGCGTCGAAGGCGACGGTGAGCGACGCGGCGCTCTCGGACGCCGGGTACGAACAGAAGCGGGTCGACAAGGTGGTCGAGAACCGGACGTTCGAGGCCGGCGGCCAGTCGCGGAAGGTGAAGGTGACGAACTGGGTCGCCGAGTACGAGAAGGGGCTCAGCGTCGAGGGCACCGGACAGAAGACGGTCGCCTCGTTCGCCACGCTCAGCAGCCCGCGGTTCGAGATCGCCGGCGAGTCCGTGAACCCGCTGGCCCGGTACAGCGACCGAAAGCTCGTCGAGAAGTTCGTCCAGCGGTACGACGGCGTCAAGGACGTCCGGAAGGTCGGGGGACGCAACGCGACGATGCTCGGCAAGGAGACCTCCGTCTCGAAGTTCGAGGCGACCGCGACCGTCGCCGGCCGCGAGGTCGACGTGACCATCCACGTCGCCAAGGTCGAACACGGTGACGACGTGGTCGTGGCGATGGGCGTCTACCCGTCGCTCGCCGACATGGAAGACGACGTCTTCCGCCTGATAGAGGGCGTCCAGCACGGGTCCTGAGCGACGATGGCGTCGTCGACCGCGGAACGCTCGCGAGCGCACCAACGTTTATTTCTCGCCCCCGCCGCAGGTCCCGTATGAATCGCACGCTCGCCGCCGGTCTCGCGCTCACGCTCGCGGGGCTGGCGGGCTACGTCGCGGGAATCGTCGCACCGTACTCGGGCCGCGCGCTGTCCGTCACCGGCGTCATGGTCGGCGTCACGCTCGTCGCCGTCGGGAGCGGCAAGCGATGATAACGGCGTTGACGTACACCGCCGACGAGGTCCGGCGGTTCGACGACCCGGCGGCGGCCCGCGACGCGCCCGGGACCGCGTGGGTGCGCGCGACCAAGGCGACCCCGGAGGAACTCGACCGCGTCGCAGACGTCTTCGGCATCCACCCCCTCTCCGTCGAGGACGTGCGCAACGGCGTCCGGGCGAAGACCGAGGAGTTCGACGACCACGCGTTCGTCCTGCTGAAGACCGCCGACCTGGTACTGGGCGAAACGACGTTCGACGAGGAGATACGCACCGAATCGGTCGGCCTGTTCGTGGGCGACGACTGGCTGGTCACCCTCTCGAAGCACGAGATAGCGACGGTCGACCGGGCGTGGAACGCGGTCGAACGGGACGGTCGTCTGCGTTCGTACGGCCCGGACTTCGCCGCCTACCGCATCGTCGACGGAATCGTCGACGCGTACTTCGAGGAACTGGACCAGATCGAGACCCGAATCGAGGAGGTCGAGGACTCCATCATCGACGACATCGACGTCGCCACCCTGGAGGCGATAAACGGGGTCCGTCGGGAGCTGCTGTCGTTCCGGAAGCTCCTGTGGCCGACGCGGGAGGCGGTCGGCGTCCTCGCTCGCGGCGACCCCGACCAGGTGCGGACCGAGACGGAGAAGTACTTCCGGGACGCGTACGACCACGTCGTCCAGCTCGTCGACCTGACCGAGACGTACCGGGACCTGGCCAGCGGCGCGCGCGACATCTACCTCAACTCCCTGTCGATGTCGACCAACGAGGTGATGAAGAGGCTGACCGTCGTCGCCACCATCGTCCTTCCGCTGACCTTCGTCGCCGGCGTGTACGGGATGAACTTCGAGGGGAGCCCGTACAACATGCCGGAGCTCGGCTGGCAGTTCGGCTATCCCGCGGTGATGCTGGGGATGCTCTGCGTGACCGTCGTCCTCGTGGCGTACTTCCGCGAGTCGGGCTGGCTGTAGGGACCCGTCGCCGGCCGGCAGGGGGATGGCCCGAAACTACAAACTCCGTCCCCTCGTCACACCGTCCCATGGCCACGTGCCCGCACTGCGAATCGAACATCACGGAGTGGGCGGAGCGACTCGAACAGGCGTCCGCGGCGAGCACGCCGAAGGTGTGGACCTGCCCGGACTGTGACTCGGTCCTGGGAATCTCGGACTGGGGGTCCAGCACGTGAGCGTCTCGGGGTGGCGACGCCGCGAGGACCTCGAAGGCGGCAAGCAGATTCGCGTCTGGCTCGGCGAGGACGATGACGTGGAACTGTACGTCGAGAACCTCACGTACCGCGACGAGGGGTACGCCGTCTACCAGTACGACGTGAGCGCGGACGAGTGGACCACCGTCGCCGAGACGGACTCGAAGGCGGACGCCGTCGAACGGGCCATCGAGTGGGCCGAGAGCGACTGACGCCGGGTCGTCGCCGGCGACCCGACGGCGCGGCCGGCGCCGGCGCTCAGCGGTTCACCTTCTGGCCCCAGAATCCGTCGTGTTTCTCGACGGAGACGTCGCCGTACACGGCGGTCTGGCAGGCCAGTCGCAGGCCGGCGTCGGGGTCGTGGGGCGGCATCTGGAGGCGGCGCCGTTCGTCGCTCGTCGGTTCGCCCACCTCGCCGTCGACCTCGACCGCGCACGTGCCGCAGGTCGCGTGGCCGCGGCAGTTGAGGTAGTTCGACGTCCCGTTGTGTGGCGACTCGCCCGCTTCGAGCAGCACGTCCCGGAGTATCATTCCCTCCTCGCAGTCGAGTTCGCGCCCGCGGAAGTGGACTGTCGGCATGGAACGCGCTACGGTCCGTGAGGGGATATGCGTTCCCACGTCGAGGCCGGACCGCCGACTACCCGACCCCCTCGAACTCGACGTGCTCGTCGGGCACTCCCAGCGACCGTGTCGACGAGCGTCCCGACCATCACGTTGATTCCGCAGGCGTACACCTCCAGGTCGCTCGGGTCGACGTGGGCGTCGACGTCGTACTTCGGGTCCTGGTCGGCCGTCGAGGACGGCTACTCCAGCGCCGCGGCGACCTTCTCGATGGGATGTGGTGGCTCCTCGCCGACCACCTCGCTGTCGTCCAGTTGCGTCCGACAGGACGCGCCGGGCGCGACGACTTCCTCGCCGTCGCTGGCCGCGACCTGGTCGAACAGTATCGAGCCGACGGCGCGGCTCATCGAGTAGTGTTCGGCCTCGTACCCGAAACTGCCCGCCATGCCACAGCACCCGGAGTCGAGTTCGTCCACGTCGTAGCCCGCCGTCCGGAGGACGCGGACCGCGTGGTGGTCCTTCTTCGTCGCCTTCTGGTGGCAGTGGCCGTGGTAGGTCAGCGACCCCCGGCCGTCGAGCGAGAGGTCGAACTCGAAGGCGTCGAGGTACTCGCAGACGCCGTAGGTGTTCGCGGCGAGGCGTTCCGCAGCGGTCCGAATCCCGCCGGCGTCGGGGTCGGCGCTTCGCGGTTCGTCGTACTGCCCGCTGGACCGACCCGACGGCTCCGACGCGCCCAGGAGGTCGAGGTAGTCCGACTGGAGCATGACGGCGTCGGAGGGTTCGACCACGACCACGTCCCAGCCGTCCCGGACGCGGGGGACGAGCGCCTCGACGTTCCGCCGGGCGCGCTCGCGGGACACGTCGAGAAAGCCCTTCGAGTGGGCCGGACGACCGCTGGCGGTGACCCCGTCGGGAATCGCGACGTGGACGTTCGCGGCCTCGAGCACGCGAACCGCGGCCTTGCCCGCGTCGGGGTGGTTGTAGTTCGTGTACGTGTCGGGAAAGAGCAGGACGCGGCGGTCGGCGTCGCCGGCCTGAACCCGACAGCCCCCGCGGGCGTCGAACCAGTCCTCCAGGCTCTCGCGGTGGAACGTGGGCAGCGAGCGCTCGCGGGCGACGCCGACTGCTTTCTCCATGACGGCGCGGGCCCCCGGCACCTTCGACGCCCA